>NZ_SLVX01000007.1 GCF_004341885.1 Shinella granuli
TCCGCTGTCCGTACCCGGAATTCACTCCCGTGTTCGGCGCTGAACATCAAATTCACGCCGACCGCTGGCGTGTCGCCGGCGTTATAGATAATTTCTAAGAAACGTTCCAGAGTGCCGGCCGGCAAATCGGGACAATTTTTTGCGTTGCGACCAAGGTCGTAAAGGGAAAGTGAAACATCATGCGGCTCGTCGCCGAAGGATTGAGTGCCAAGCGCGGCGAGGATTTGATTTTCCACGATATTTCCTTCGAAATCGCCGGCGGCGAGGCGCTTGTCGTCAAGGGGCCGAACGGCTCCGGCAAGTCGACGCTGCTGCGGGTGCTCGCGGGCCTTCTGCCGGCGGAATCGGGAACGGCGAAACTTCTTGCTGCAGCGCAACCGGTCGAGCGCGTCGGCGAGGCCGCGCATTATCTCGGCCACCGCAATGCGATGAAGCGCGAGCTGACGGTGGAGGAGAACCTTACCTTCTGGAAGGCCTTCTTCGGCGATTTTGCCGGAGGCGAGGGCGTCACCGTCGATGCGGCGGTGGAGGCCGTCGGCCTCGGCGGCATCGCCCACCTGCCGTTCGGCTATCTCTCGGCCGGCCAGCAGCGCCGCATGGCGATGGCCAAGCTGCTCGTCGCCTGGCGGCCGGTCTGGATCCTCGACGAGCCGACGGCGGCGCTGGACGTCGCAGCCGAGGAGATGTTTTCCGGCCTCGTCATGGCGCATCTGGCCCGCGGCGGCCTCGCCATCGCCGCGACGCACCAGCCGCTCGGGCTTGAGGGTGCGCGGGAGCTGCGGCTGGCGGGGTTCGTGTCGGTCGACGCGGGAGGCTGGGCATGATTCCCCTCCTCTTGCGCGACATCAAACTCTCCGTGCGTGCCGGCGGCGGCGCGCTGATCGGTGTCCTCTTCTTCATGACGGTCGTCGCGGTCATTCCCTTCGGTGTCGGGCCGGACCTCAACCTGCTCTCGCGCATCGGCCCGGCGATCCTGTGGATCGGCGCGCTGCTCGCCGCGTTGCTCGGGCTCGACCGGCTGTTCCAGGCCGAGCGTGAGGACGGATCGCTCGATCTTCTCCTGATGCAGGAGACGCCGCTGGTGCTGACGGTGTTCGTCAAGTGCCTGGCGCACTGGATCGCGACCGGCCTGCCGCTCGTTATGGCCTCGCCGCTGCTCGGGCTCTTCATGAACATGGACGAGATTGCGATCGGGGCGACGACGCTGACGCTGCTTGCCGGCACGCCGGCGCTCACCTTCATCGGGGCGGCTGGGGCGGGCATTGCCGTGGCGCTGCCGCGCGGCGGCCTGCTCGTGTCGATCCTCGTTCTGCCGCTCGCCATTCCTGTGCTGATCTTCGGCGTCAGCGCGGTCCATGCGGCGATTGAGGACCCGGCGCCCTTCCTGCCGCCCTTCCTCGTCCTCGTCGCGCTCAACCTGTTCTTCGCCGTCATCGGCCCGGTGGCGGCGGCGGCGGCGCTTCGGCTTTCGAGCGACTGACGCGACGAATTGACGGGAATGTGATTGCGGCAGATCAATTGAAGCGGGGGGGCTTCCGCGTTAAAGAACCATCATGAGCGAACCAAGCCTTGCCATCCGCAAATTCAGCGACCTCGCCAACCCGACCCGGTTCCTGGCGCTGGTCGCGATCGTCTGGCCCTATCTTGCCGGGCTGACGCTCTGTCTTTTCGCCGCGGGGCTCTATCTCTCCTTCACCACAACAGGCGACTACCAGCAGGGCGAGACGGTGCGCATCATGTATGTGCATGTGCCGGCGGCCTGGCTTTCCATGATGTGCTATACGGTCATGGCGCTTTCGGCGCTCGGCACGCTCGTCTGGCGCCATCCGCTCGCCGATGTGTCCGCCAAGGCGGCCGCGCCGATCGGCGCCTGCTTCACGCTGGTCGCGCTCATCACCGGCTCGCTCTGGGGCAAGCCCATGTGGGGCACCTGGTGGGTGTGGGATGCGCGGCTCACCTCCGTCTTCGTGCTGTTCCTGATGTATCTCGGCCTGATCGCGCTCAACCGGGCCATGGACGACCCGACGCGGGCGGCCAAGGTCAGCGCCGTGCTGATCCTCGTCGGCTTCGTCAACATCCCGATCATCAAGTTCTCCGTCGAATGGTGGAACACGCTGCACCAGCCGGCCAGCGTCGTGCGGCTCGACGGGCCGACCATCGACCCGGAATTCCTCTGGCCGCTCCTCGTGATGGCGGTCGCCTTCACGTTCCTGTTCTTCACGCTGCACGTCCTTGCCATGCGCAACGAGATCCTGCGCCGGCGCATCGCCGTGCTGCGTCGGCATGCCGCCCGCTCCGCCGGCCGTCCGGGAGATGCGGCATGAGCCATGCCTTCTATGTGACGGCCTCCTATGTCGCCGCCTTCGCCGTCGTGGCGGTCCTCGTCCTGTGGGTCTGGCTGGACCATCGCGCGCGCCACCGCGAGCTGGCGCAGCTCGAAGCGGCGGGAATCCGCCGCCGTTCGGCGCGCAGCGGGGAAAAGCCATGAGCAGCACCGACGGCAATGCGGAGAGCGGCGGCAAGCGCACGCGCCTCGTCCTTGCGGCGCTTCCCCTGGCGATCTTCGCGGGCATGGCGGCGATCTTCTTCACCATGCTGACCGATCCCAACCGCAACACGTCCGAAATCCCCTCCGCGCTGATCGGCACCAAGGCGCCCTACCGCGACCTGGAGCCGCTGGTCGGGGCGATGAAGGACGGCGCGCAGGTGCCGGCGCTGACGGCCGAGAGCGGCAAGGGCAAGCTGACGCTCGTCAATTTCTGGGCGTCCTGGTGCGTGCCCTGCCGACAGGAGCATCCGGTCATCCTGGCGCTGTCCAAGGACCCGCGCCTCAACGTCGTCGGCGTCAACTACAAGGACGGCAGCGAGAACGCGCTGCGCTTCCTCGGCGAGCTCGGCAATCCCTTCTCCGCCATCGGCCTCGACCCCGTCGGCAAGATGGCGATCGACTGGGGCGTCTACGGCATCCCGGAATCCTACCTTGTCGGGCCGGACGGGACGATCCTCTACAAGAAGGTCGGCCCCTTCGACGACAGGAGCCTCAAGGACGGGCTCTATCCCGCCATCGAAAAGGCGCTCGGCACGCCGGCGCAGGCCGGCTGAGGCAGGCCGCCGACCGGGCCATGGAGCCCGGCCGGAATGGCCATCAGGCGGCGAGGCCCTTCTTTTCCAGCATGGCCTCCGGGCTCGGCAGCTTGCCGCGGAAGGCCTTGTAGGCGTCTTCCGGATCGACCGAGCCGCCGACGGCGTAGATATAGGTCTTCAGCCGCGCGGCCATGGCCGGGTCGAAGGCATCACCTGTCTCGGTGAAGGCGGCGAAGGCGTCGGCGTCGAGCACCTCCGACCACATGTAGGAATAGTAGCCCGCCGAATAGCCGTCGCCGGAGAAGACGTGCTGGAAATGCGGCGTGGCGTGGCGCATGACGATGGATGCCGGCAGGCCGATCGTTTCCAGCACCTCCTGCTGCACCGCCATCGGGTCCTCGACGGCGCCGCGCGTGTGGAAGGCCATGTCGACCAGGGCGGAGGATGTGAACTCCACCGTCGCGAAACCGGAATTGAAGGTGTGGGCGGCGAGCACCTTGTCGAGCAGCGCCGCGGGCATCGCCTCGCCGGTCTGGTAGTGCACCGCATAGCGCGTCAGGATCTCCGGCACGGTAAGCCAGTGCTCGTAGAGCTGCGAGGGCAGTTCGACGAAATCGCGCGCGACGCCGGTGCCCGAGACCGAGGGGTAGGTGACGTCGGAGAGCATGCCGTGCAGGGCATGGCCGAATTCATGGAAGAGCGTGCGCGCATCGTCGAGCGAAAGCAGCGCCGGCTTGCCTTCGGCAGGCTTGGCGAAGTTGCAGACATTGTAGATGATCGGCAGTTCGCCGACCGTGCCGTTCTTGAGCGGCAGGCGGTGCTGGCTCTGGTAGGAGCTCATCCACGCGCCCGAACGCTTGGAGGCGCGGGCGAAGTAGTCGCCGAGGAACATGGCGACAAGCCGGTCGTCGCGGTCGCGGACCTCGAAGACGCGGACATCGGGGTGATAGACCGGCACGCCGGTCTTCTCGACGGCGCGGATGCCGAACAGCCGCCCGGCGACGTCGAAGCAGGCGTCGATGATCTTTTCCAGTTGCAGATAGGGCTTCAGCTCCGCCTCGGAGAAGCTGAACTTCTTCGCGCGCAGTTTTTCGGCATGATAGCGCCAGTCCCAGGGCATGACCGCATGGTTGTGGCCTTCCTCAGCGGCGAGGGCGGCGAGTTCCGCCTCTTCCTCGCGCGCCCGCGCCACGGCCTTTTCCCAGACCTGCATCAAGAGGCCGTTCACCGCCTCCGGCGTCTTGGCCATGGTGTTGTCGAGTTTCAGCGCGGCGAAATTCGTATAGCCGAGCAGGCCGGCCTTTTCGGCGCGCAGCGCCAGCGTCTCCCTGACGATGCCGCGATTGTCCGTCTCACCATCGTTCTCGCCCCGCGCCACCCAGGCGCGAAAGGCCTGTTCGCGCAGGTCCCGGCGGGCGGAGAAGGTGAGGAAGGGCTCAATGATCGAGCGCGACAGCGTGACGGCGAAGCGGCCGTCCTCGCCGCGTTCGCGGGCCGCGGCGGCCATGGCGTCCTTCAGGAAGTCCGGCAGGCCGTCGAGCGCATCGCCCTCGTCGAGCAGGAGCGCCCAGTTCTTCTCGTCGGCCAGCACGTTCTGGCCGAATTTCGCGCCGAGCCCGGCCAGCGTCTCGTTGATCGCGGCGAGCCGGTCCTGTTCCGGCTTTGCCAGCCTGGCGCCGGACTTGACGAAGCCCTTCCAGTGCCGCTCCAGCACGCGGGTCTGTTCCAGCGAGAGGTTCAGCGTCTCGCGGGCCTCCCAGAGCGCGTCGATACGGGCGAAGAGCGCGGCATTGGTGCCGATCTTCGAATAGTGCCGCGACATCTTTGGCGCGATGTCGCGTTCCAGGGCCTGGATCGTGTCGTTGGTGTTGGCGCCGGCCCGGCTCCAGAAGAGCGCGGAGACTCGGGAGAGTTCGTCGCCGGCAATTTCGAGCGCGGCGATCGTGTTGTCGAAGGTCGCGGGCTCCGGATTGCCGGCGATGGCGTCGATCTCCGCCTCGTGCGCGGCGAGCGCGGCGGCAAACCCGTCCGCGAAGGCGTCGTCCTTCACGAGATCGAAACGCGGCAGGCCGTTGAGGCCGGTCCACTCGACGAGGGCGGGATCGATGCGCGTTTCGGTCATGGGAGTCTGGTCCTTTCTGGCAAATCAGCGTGCGGCGAATATAGGAATGGAGGAGGGCTTTGGTACAGGGCGGCCGCGCAAAATAGACGGGAACCGCTGGGCGATCACGGCGTTAGGGCACGAGCGGCGGCCCGCCTCTTGACGCGGAGGGCAACTTCGGTGAAAAGATGGCCATCCGCGGCCTTTGACATCGGGTTGCCGCGGTGAACCTTGGTGCCGGGCCCCTCTGGCGAGAGTTTTTACGGCGCTCTCGTGATGTCGGTACCGCCAGCAATTAGCCGGCGGATTCATACGCACATGAACATCCTGACCATGCCTGACCCGCATGCCCTTCGCGGTATGCGTTTTTCGCTTTCCCGTACCTCCAGCATGGAGGCGCTGTCATGATCGGCAACGGCGAAGGCAAATCCACCCTTTCCTACCTGAAGTGGGCGTTCATCTTCACCGCCATCGGCCTGGTGCTCGGCGCCTGGCTCGGCTGGCAGACGACCGGAACGCTTTCCGGCATGGCGACCGTCTTCTTCATCTGCGCCGTGCTTGCGGTGCTGGAGATCTCGCTCTCCTTCGACAACGCCATCGTCAATGCGAACAAGCTGAAGGACATGACGCCGGTGTGGCAGCACCGCTTCCTGACCTGGGGCATCATCATCGCCGTCTTCGGCATGCGCATCGTCTTCCCGCTGCTGATCGTGGTGATCGCGGCCCGCATCGGCCCGTTCGAGGCGATCCTGCTGGCGGCCCGCGAGCCGGCGGAATATGCCCGCATCATGAACGACGCGCATCTGCCGATCGCTGCCTTTGGCGGCACCTTCCTGATGATGGTCGGCCTTACCTACTTCTTCAACCATGAGAAGGACGTGCACTGGATCGGCTTCATCGAGAAGCACATGGCCCGCTCGGCCACCGTCAAGGGCATCGAGATCGCCTTCGTGCTGCTGCTGATCCTGGTCTTCTCGAACCTGCTTGAGGGCGAGGACGCCAACACCTTCGTCTTCTCCGCCATCTACGGCCTCCTGACCTTCCTTGCGGTGGAAGTCGTCGGCGGCCTGCTCGATGCCTCGCAGAAGGCGATGTCGGAAGCGGCCAAGGGCGGCCTCGGCGCCTTCATCTACCTGGAAGTGCTCGATGCCAGCTTCTCCTTCGACGGCGTCATCGGCGCCTTCGCGCTGACGCAGAACCTCTTCATCATCGCGATCGGCCTCGGCATCGGCGCCATGTATGTGCGCTCGATGACGATCATGCTCGTCGACAAGGGCACGCTGGCCGAATACCGCTACCTGGAGCACGGCGCGTTCTACGCGATCCTCATCCTCTCGGTGGTCATGTATTGCCAGACGCTGGTGCACATTCCGGAAGTCATCACCGGCCTTGGCGGCGCGACGCTGATCGGCATCTCGCTCTGGTCGTCGATCCGCTACAACAAGCGGGAACGCGCGCGGGAAATCCATGGCGACCTGCACGGCTCCGACCGCGTGGCGGCCCATCTCGGCGAACGCGCCTGAGGCACCATGGGCCGGCCGTTCCGACGGCCGGCTTCCTTCTTCTTCAGAAGAAGACGAAGCCCTGAATATAGAAGGCCCGCCGGTCTTGCGACCAGCGGGCCTTTCGTTCAAGGAATTCTCTCTACGGCGTCAGATGCGCGGGAAGTCGGCGGGATTGATGCCGAGCGTTCTCAGGTCGCGTTCCTTCGGGCGGCGGTGCCCTTCGACAGCCGCGGCGGCTGCATTGGCAGCGCTCAGTACGGCGAAGGCCCGGCCGAAGAAGCCCTGGGCGAAGGAGTTGCGGAGGGTGGTCATTGGATTGCTCGCTTTCTGTTTTAGCTTACGAGCAGAAGATGATGTCTCGGGCCTCAAAGGACAAGTAACGGAATCTCAGCCCAGCCATGCAACGGACGCAGGCCGGAAACGGGTGTTTCCGGCCTGCGTCTTGTTCGGCCTTGGGAGGGACCGTCGGTAAGGTTCAGTCTTCGTTGGCCGCGAACTGCGAGAGCACTTCGCCCTTGCCGCGGGCGCGCAGGATGAGCGGCACGACGACGGCGAGGATCGCCAGCACGAAGAGTACGGCGGCGATCGGCGACAGGAAGAGCGCGGAGACATCGCCCTGACTGATCGCCAGCGCCCGGCGCAATTGCTGCTCCGCCATCGGCCCGAGGATGAGGCCGACGACGACGGGCGCGATCGGATAGCCGAAGATGCGCATGGCAAAGCCGAGCAGGCCGAAGACGAGCAGCATGCCGAGTTCGAAGACCGACGGGTTGGCGCCGATCGTGCCGAGCGTCGCAAAGAGCAGGATGCCGGCATAGAGCCAGGGTTTCGGGATCGTCAGCAGCTTCACCCAGAGGCCGATCAGCGGCAGGTTCAAGACCAGCAGCATGAAATTGGCGATGAGCAGGCTGGCGATCAGACCCCAGACGAGCTGCGGATTGGTCGCGAACAGGAGCGGGCCTGGCTGCAGGCCGTATTGCTGGAAGCCGGCGAGCATGATCGCCGCCGTCGCCGTGGTCGGCAGGCCGAGCGAGAGCAGCGGCACGAGCGTGCCGGCGGCGGACGCATTGTTCGCCGCCTCCGGGCCGGCGACGCCCTCGATGGCGCCCTTGCCGAACTCTTCCTTGTGGCTGGAGAACTGCTTTTCCGTCGAATAGGACAGGAAGCTGGCGATATCGGCGCCGCCGGCCGGCATGGCGCCGATCGGGAAGCCGATGAAGGTGCCGCGCAGCCACGGTTTCCAGGAGCGGGCCCAGTCCTGCGCGCTCATCCAGATCGAACCCTTCACCGCCTCGACCTTGTCGGGGATGCGGTCGCCCTGGCAGGCGACGTAGAGCGTCTCGCCGATGGCGAACATGGCGACGGCGAGCGTCGTCACCTCGATGCCGTCGAGCAGGTCCGGAATGCCGAAGGAAAGCCGCGCCTGGCCGGTCTGCTGGTCGATGCCGATGACGGCAAGGCTGAGGCCGACGAAGAGGGCGGTGAGGCCGCGCAGCGTCGAATCGCCGAAGGCCGCCGAAACGGTGACGAAGGCGAGCACCATCAGCGCGAAATATTCCCGCGGGCCGAAGGAGAGCGCGAACTTGACCACGAAGGGCGCGATGAAGGCGAGACAGAGCGTGGCGATGAGACCGGCCACGAAGGAGCCGATCGCCGCCGTCGCAAGCGCCGGCCCGCCGCGGCCGGCGCGGGCCATCTTGTTGCCCTCGAGCGCGGTGACGACGGAGGCGCTTTCGCCCGGCGTGTTGAGCAGGATCGAGGTCGTCGAGCCGCCATACATGCCGCCGTAGTAGATGCCCGCGAACATGATGAGGGAGCCGGCCGGATCGAGCTTGTAGGTGACGGGCAGCAGGAGCGCCACGGTGAGGGCCGGGCCGATGCCGGGCAGAACGCCGACGGCGGTGCCGAGCGTCACGCCGATCAGCGCATAGAGCAGGTTCATCGGCTGGGCGGCAATGGTGACGCCCTGCAGCAGGAATTCGAATGTACCCATCGTCAGCTCCTCAGAAGAACAGGTGTTCCAGCGGCCCGGCGGGCAGCGAGAGCTGCAGGAAGCGGCCGAAGATGATGTAGACGACGAAGCTGAAGGCGATGCCGATCGGCAGCGAGATCCACAGCTTGCGCCGGCCGAAGCCGAAGGCGGTCAGGGCGAAGAGCACGCCCGTCGCAATCGAGAAGCCCGCAGTCTTGAGCAGCAGCATCTGCCCGGCAAGGCCCGCCACGATGAAGACGACCGGCTTGACCTCGATCGGCTCGCGCTCCGGGAAGTCGCCGCGCCAGGCTTCGAAAGCCGTCCAGACGGCGAGCAGGGCAAGGCCGATGGCAACGACATGCGGCACGGTGGCGGGGCCGATGCGGGAATAGTTGCTCATCTCCGCAAGGCGTCCGGCATCCCACCAGATCACGGCGGCGATGGCGAAGAGGACGGGGGCGATGACCAGCGCCGCCCGGTCGGGGCGGCGCCTTTCGTTGGAGGGGACCCCGCTCATTTGACGAGCCCGATGTCCTTGAGGATGCTTTCCGTCGCGGCGACGTCCTTTTCGAGCTGCTCCTTGAAGGCATTGCCGGCCAGATAGGTGTTCTGCCAGCCCT
Source organism: Shinella granuli (assembly GCF_004341885.1). Classification (GTDB taxonomy): domain Bacteria; phylum Pseudomonadota; class Alphaproteobacteria; order Rhizobiales; family Rhizobiaceae; genus Shinella; species Shinella granuli. Next base: position 9,283 of record NZ_SLVX01000007.1, read on the forward strand.
TGGTCTTCAGGGTGTCCTGCCAGGCGGCGGAGTTCACGACCTTCTCGATATCGGTGTTGATGGCTGCCACCTGCTCGGCCGAAAGGCCGGGCGCTGCGGCGACCATGCGCCAGTTCTCGACGACGACGTCGAGGCCGCCTTCCTTGATGGTCGGGGCGTCGATGCCGTCCACGCGCTCGGCGCTGGAGATGGCGATCAGGCGCAGCGTGCCGGCCTTCACCTGGGCCTCGAACTCGCCATAGCCGGAAATGCCGGCCGTCACCTGGTTGCCGAGAATGGCGGCAAGCGCCTCGCCGCCGCCGGAATAGGCGATGTAGTTGATCTTGGTCGGATCGACGCCGGCGGCCTTGGCGATCAGGCCGGCCGTGATGTGGTCCGTGCCGCCGGCCGAGCCGCCGGCCCAGGAAACGGCGCCCGGATCGGCCTTCAGGGCCGTCACGAGGTCGCCCATGGTCTGGATCGGCGAGGCGGCCGGAACGACGATCGCTTCATATTCGCCGGTGAGGCGGGCGATCGGCGTCACGTCGTTGAGCGTCACCGGCGACTGGTTGGTGAGGATCGCGCCGACCATGACGTAACCGCCGACGATGAGGGCGTTCGGGTTGCCGCTGTTCTGGCTGGCGAACTGGGCAAGGCCGATCGTGCCGCCGGCGCCCGGAACGTTCACCACCTGCACGCTGCCGGAGATCTTCTCGTCCTGCAGGACGGTCTGCAGCGAACGGGCCGTCTGGTCCCAGCCGCCGCCCGGGCCGGCCGGGGCGATGATCGTGTAATCGGCGGCAAGCGCCGGAAGCGCCATCGCGCCGGCGATGAGGGATGCCAGGAAGAAGTGTTTCAAGAGTGTATCCTCCGTCAGGCGCGGCTTTGCGCGCATCGTTGCCTCTGGCGGGAGGATGGGCGGCCGGTGGCGGCGCGAACGGCTGTCCGCGGGCGCGATCTCGGCAGAATTCTCCTCCCGGTCTTCCGTCCGCCTCCACGGACGATGAAGAGCCCAAAGGCACCACAGGAAGCTGACATCTACCTGACATTGCGCTGCCGCACGGTCGCGCTTCGCGCTACTGCGTGCGCAGAACCTCGTTCCAGCGGGCGATCAGCCGGGCCCGCTTCACCTGGTCGAGATAGACCATCAGGCCCGGGCTGACAGGCACGGGCTTGAGCTGCGCGCCGAGCAGCGCGCTCATCGTGCGCGCCGTGTTGGTGCCCGACACTTCGGGGCTGACGGCGGCGATCTGCAGTTCGCGGGCCATGATCGTCTGGCCCTCCTTCGACATGAAGAAGGCGAGGTAGCGCCGGCCGAGTTCGGGGGAGGCGGCGGCCTGCGGCACGAGGCCGATGCGCGACATCACGACGGTATAGTCCTTCGGCAGCACGATGCCGACATCGGGATGGCGCGAGGCCCAGTCCGCCGCGTAGGAGCCGAGGATGTTGTAGCCGAGCACGAAGCGTCCGTCGGCGACGCGCTCCAGGATGGCCGAGCTGGTGGAATAGAGCTTCACACCCGCAGCCCCCATGGCCTGGATCACCGTCCAGATGTCGCCGAACTGCTCCTGGTCGCGCGCCATGAAGAGGAAGCCGACGCCGGAACGCTCGATGTCGTAGGTGCCGATGCGGCCATAGACCGTCTCGCCCTGCCGCTTGAGGTAGTCGACGAACTCGGCGCGCGAGGCCGGCGGCTTTTCGTCCTTGAAGCTCGGCTTGTGGTAGACGAAGACGGCGGGCTCGAAGGTCAGCGCATAGGCGGTGTTGCGCCAGTTGGCCCAGGCCGGCCAGCGGTCGCTCATCGGCAGGTCGCTGCGCTGGGCATAGCCGTCATTGCTGAGCTTGACCTGGAGGTCCATCGCCGAGGAGAAGGCGAAATCGGCCGTCTTCTCCCCGGCATCCGTCTCGCGCACGATGCGGTCGTAGACCTCGCCGGTCAGCATCTCGTCATAGCGCAGCGCCACATCCGGATTGGCCTGCTGGAAGCCCTCGATCATCGGCCGGGCGAGCGGTTCGTCCAGCGAGGAATAGACGACGAGCACCGGCGCATCCGCATCGCCGTTGCGGGCCGGGAAGAAGGCCGGCTCGGAAAATGCGGGCAGGGGCGCTGCCAGGAGCGCGAGAAGCATGAGGACAAGACGCATGGGGCGACCTTGCCAAAGCGCGAGGCCGTTCACAAGTGCGCCGCCCGCCGTTAAGTTCACGGCGGGAGGACGAACGGCGTGCGCATTCTGCTGGTCGAGGACAACGAAGCCCTGGCGGATGGCCTGTCCGCCATCCTGAAGGGCACCGGGCATGCGGTGGACGTGGTGCGCGACGGCGCCTCGGCCGATGCCGCCATCGCGTCGGAGAGCTTCGACCTCGTCATCCTCGACCTCACGCTGCCCGAAATGGACGGCCTCGACGTGCTGCGCGCCATGCGGGCGCGCCGGAGCAAGGCGGCCGTCCTGATCCTCACCGCCCGCGGCGCGCCGGAGGAGCGGGTGCGCGGCCTCGACCTCGGCGCCGACGACTACATGATAAAACCCTTCGACATCTCGGAATTCGAGGCGCGCGTGCGCATGCTGCTGCGCCGGCAGGCGGGGCTGCGCTCGGCGGCGATCACCTTCGGCGGTGTCGTGCTTGATCTCAATTCGCGCAGCTTTTCCGCCGACGGCGCGCCGCTCGACATTCCCGCCCGTGAACTCGGCCTGCTCGAAATCCTCTTCATGCGCGCCGGAAAGGTGGTCGCCAAGGAAGCGATCATGCAATCGCTCGCCGCCTTCGACGACGATCTCTCGGCCAATGCCATCGAGCAATATGTCAGCCGACTCCGCAAGAGGCTGGCGCCGCACGGGCTGACCGTGCGCACCGCCCGCGGCATCGGCTACTATCTCGACAAGGCGCCCGCCGCTTGACGCTCCTTCCGGCCTCATCGCTGCGCCGCCGCCTGCTGCTCTGGCTGCTCGTCTCGACGGCGGTGATCGGCACGGTCGCGCTCGTCGATACCTATCACGAGGCCGTCAAGACGGCGAACGAGGTTTCCGACCGGGTGCTCGCTGGGTCGGCGCTGGCGATTGCCGAGCGGGTCGTGGTGACGGAGAACGGCACGCTCGAGGTGGACATTCCCTATGTCGCCTTGGAAATGCTGACCTCGGCCGCGCAGGACCGGGTCTTCTACCGCGTCGACGGGCCGCCCGGCCAGTTCATCACCGGCTACCAGACCCTGCCGACGATCCCGGAGACGGCGGGCCAGCCGATGGGCTTTGGGGATGCGACCTTCCGCGGCGAGCCGATCCGCATCGCGGTGCTGCAGCGTTCGGCGTCTACCGGCATCAATTCCGTGCCCTTCGCCGTCACCGTCGCCGAGACCACCATCGCCCGCCGCCAGCTGACCCAGACGATCCTGCTGCGGTCGGCGCTGCGCCTTACCATGATGATCGCGGGGGCCGCCCTCATCGTCTGGATCGCCGTCACCGTGTCGCTCCGGCCGCTCTACAGGCTCAGCGACGCCATTGCCGAACGCAGCCCGAACGACCTGCACCCGATCGAGCAGCGTGTGCCGAGCGAGGTGCAGGGCCTCGTCGATACGGTCAATTCCTTCATGGTGCGCCTGCAATCGGCGCTCGACGCGCTCCGGCATTTTTCCGGCAATGCCAGCCACCAGCTGCGCACGCCGCTCGCCATCATCCGCACCCAGCTCGCGCTGGCGAGCCGCGCCGGCACGCTGGAGGAGGCGCAGGAGGCCGCCCGCAAGGGCGATGCCGCCGTCGCCCATGCCGAGCGCATCCTCGCCCAGCTCCTGCTGATGGCCAAGATCGATGCCGCCGGCTCCAACGAGCCGCAGAAAACGGCGCCAGTCGATATCGCCGCGCTCGCCCAGCAGCTCACCGCCGACCGCGTGCCCACGGCCGCCGAGGCCGGCATCGATCTCGGCTTCGAGGGAGAGGGACCTGCCTTCGCCCGCGCCGAGCCGCTGCTTTTCGGCGAGCTCCTGCGCAATCTCTTGGAAAACGCCATCGCCTATGCCGGCAACGGGGCGGAGGTGACGGTTCGCGTGCGCCGCGCCGCGGGTGCCGTGCTTCTCGGCGTGGAGGATAACGGTCCCGGCATTCCGCCCGAACGCCGCGGCCTCGTGCGCCAGCGCTTCTCCCGCGGCGAGCATCGCGATGCGCCGGGCATGGGCCTCGGCCTGCCCATCGTGGAGGAAATCGCCGCCCTGTTCGATGCGACGATGGTGCTGGACAGCGGTGCGGACGGCCGGGGCCTCTGCGTGACGATCCGCTTCCCCGCGGTAAATCCCTAGGTGTACATTCTTCCTAGCTATGTGGGTAAGCGGTGTGACAACGGGTTTTCAGCGATAAGGCTGGGCCTTCGCAAAATATGCGATAGCTAAATGTATGACGAAACCGCTTGGGGATTGCCGCGAAAAAATTGTTGGCACTCAACCAGAAGATTCGACAAGAGCCCCACGAATCGCTCAAAGTGAAAAGGTCCATGCGTCTTGCACACGCATGGACCTTGAGTGGAAACAGCCGGTGCGGCTGCGTTGTGATCACCACGGCACCATGATTCATGTCGTGGGAGACGTCAAGACCGTGCCGGCCCTTTTAACGATGGAAGGGCCAGATATGGCTACATTGATGCACCCCGTCACCGGGGTAAAAATTAATCCAGTGATCATCGAACGGAAGTCTTTGACGTTCGATGAAGCGGTGACTGCGCATATCATGCGAATGCAGGGCGTAAAGTACAACATCATCGCCCAACAACTCGGCACCAACACTCACCGCCTCGGTGAAGTGTTCCGTGGTGAGAAGCACAGCGGTTCGAAAGAGGCCGCAATCGCGCTCCTCCGCAAGATAAGCTAGCCCTAAAACATCTGGCCGCCGACGCTTCAGCCGGCGGCCTTTTGGTGTGCGGGAGACGCTATGAATAGCAGTGCTCACGCTTGCCGAGACATCGGCCCGCAGTGCGGGGCAGCCATGACCGTGCCGAATAGCAACCGGGCTGCTTATCTATCCTATTGAATTTTCATGATACTAGTTATTTCTATCCGGGGATGCCCAGCAAAATTTGCCGTTTCGCAAGGCAGCCATGCGCCGCAGTCGTGGCTTGGCGGTTGTTCCTTCCGGCAATGCATAGTAAGCTACGCTTACAATAAGCCAGAAAGTGAACATGTCCTCTCGACCCGATCCCGACGCCCTCGGTTTCGTCCTCATCGACGTTGCCCGTATGCTGCGCAGCGCTTTCGAGCGCCGCATCGCCACCGCCGGTCTCGGCCTCACGCCGGGCGAGGCGCGCACCCTTGTGCGCATCGCCACGCTGGAGGGCAGCCGCCAGCTCGACATCGCCCAGCGCATGGGCATCGAGCCGATGACGCTCTCGACCTATCTCGACCGCCTGCAGAGCCTCGGCTTCATCGAGCGCCGTCCCGACCCGGCCGATCGCCGGGCCAAGCTGATCTTCACCACGCCGGCGGCCGGCGCCCTCATCGCCAGTATCCGCACCGAGCAGGTCGAGCTGATGGAGCATGTGACGAGCGGCATCGGCCCGGAGGAGCTGGAACTGATCCGCGACCGGCTGAAGCGGCTGCGCGCGAATCTCTGTGCCCTTGAGGAGGACAGCGCCGCCCCAGCGCTCGCAAAGGACGCCGGCCGATGACGACGCCGCGCATGAGCGAGCGCCGCACCAGCATCATCGCCGCCTTCCTCGTCGCGCTCGGTCCCGTTTCCATGGCGCTCTATACGCCGGCCATGCCGGAGCTCGTGCGCGCCTTCTCCTCGACGGAATCGGCGATCAAGCTGACGCTTTCGCTCTATTTCGCCGGTTTCGCGCTGTCGCAGCTCGTCTCCGGCACCATGTCGGACGTGCTCGGCCGGCGAAAGACCACGCTGGTCTTCATGACCGTCTATCTCGCCGGCAGCCTGATGGCGGCCTTCGCGCCGAGCGTCGGCGTGCTCCTGGCCGGCCGCCTCGTGCAGGGCATCGGCGCGTCGGTCGGCATGACCGTCTCGCGCGCCATCGTGCGCGACCAGTTCACCGGCACCGAGGCCGCCCGCATCATGAACATGGTCGGCATGATGCTCGCCGTCGGTCCGGCCGTCTCGCCGACGCTCGGCGGCTTTGCGCTCGGCCTGTTCGGCTGGCAGTCGATCTTCTTCCTGATGGTGGGCTTTGCGCTGGCGGCCTGCGGCGCGGTCTATTTCTTTATGGCCGAGACCACGGTGCCGGATCCGGCGAAGGGCCGCATCGGCCCGATCCTTGCGGGCTACGCAGCGCTTGCCACGAGCCGCCGCTTCGTTTCCGCCACGCTCGTCATGGCCGGCGCGGTCGGGGCGCTCTACGGCGAGGCGACCATGCTGCCCTTCGTCCTGATCGGCACGGTCGGCCTGACGCCGACGGAGTTCGGCGTCGGCATGCTCATGCAGTCGGGTTTCTTCTTTGCCGGCACGGTCTGCGTGCGCCTTCTGATGCGCACGGTCGCGCCCGCCCGTATCGTCCTGCCCGGCCTTTGCTTCATCGGCTTTGCCAGCATTTTGATCGCGCTCACGTCGCATCTGCTGACGCCGAGCTTCCTCAGCGTCATGGGGCCGGTCGGCATCTACGCCTTCGGCATCGCCTTCGTCATGCCCTATATGATGACGGCCGCCATGGAGCCCTTCCCCGAGATCGCCGGTTCGGCTTCCGCGGCCATGGGCTTCATCCAGATGGGGGCCGGCTTTCTTGCGGGCCTGCTTGCCGCCGCCATCGGCATGCCGCTTTTCGCCTTCGGCACCATCATTCCCGCCATGGGCCTGATGGGGATCCTGTCCTACGCCTGGTATCACGCGATCTGCAGCCGCGATGCGCAGCTTGCCGCCGCCGAGCCGGCGGAATAACGCCTGCCGGAAACGAAAAGGCCCGCTGCCGGGAACGGCAGCGGGCCTCTTGTCTGGTCGCGATCCGGCGATCAGCCGCGGCGCTTGCGGGCGGCGAGCGTGCGCAGGCGCAGCGCGTTCAGCTTGATGAAGCCGGCGGCATCCTTCTGGTCGTAGGCGCCCTGGTCGTCCTCGAAGGTGACCAGCTTGTCGGAATAGAGCGACTTGTCCGATTCGCGGCCGATGACCATGACATTGCCCTTGTAGAGCTTCAGCGTCACTTCGCCCTCGACATGTTCCTGGCTCTTGTCGATGAGGGCCTGCAGCATCTCGCGCTCCGGTGAGAACCAGAAGCCGTAATAGATCAGCTCGGCATAGCGCGGCATCAGCTCGTCCTTGAGATGCGCGGCGCCGCGGTCGAGCGTGATCGATTCGATGGCGCGGTGCGCGGCGAGCAGGATCGTGCCGCCGGGCGTCTCGTAGACGCCGCGCGATTTCATGCCGACGAAGCGGTTTTCCACGAGGTCGAGGCGGCCGATGCCGTTGTCGCGGCCGTAATTGTTGAGGGTCGCCAAAAGCGTCGCCGGCGACATGCGCACGCCGTTGATGGAGACGGCATCGCCGCGCTCGAAACCGACCTTGATGACGGTCGCCTTGTCCGGTGCGGATTCCGGGGAAATGGTGCGCATATGCACATATTCCGGTGCCTCGACGGCCGGGTCTTCCAGCACCTTGCCCTCGGAGGAGGAGTGCAGGAGGTTCGCATCGACCGAGAACGGCGCTTCGCCCTTCTTGTCCTTGGCGACCGGGATCTGGTGCTGCTCGGCGAATTCCAGGAGATGCGTGCGGCTCTTGAAAGACCAGTCGCGCCAGGGCGCGATGATCTTGATGTCGGGGTTCAGCGCATAGGCGGACAGCTCGAAGCGGACCTGGTCGTTGCCCTTGCCGGTCGCGCCGTGCGCGATGGCGTCGGCGCCGGTCTTGGCGGCGATCTCGATGAGATGCTTGGAGATCAGCGGGCGGGCGATCGAGGTGCCGAGCAGGTAGACGCCCTCGTAGACGGCATTGGCGCGGAACATCGGGAAGACGAAATCGCGCACGAATTCCTCGCGCACGTCCTCGATGAAGATCTCCTTGATGCCGAGCATCTCGGCCTTCTTGCGCGCCGGCTCCAGCTCTTCGCCCTGGCCGAGATCGGCGGTGAAGGTCACGACTTCCGCGCCAAGTTCGGTCTGGAGCCATTTCAGGATGATCGAGGTGTCGAGGCCGCCCGAATAGGCCAGCACGACTTTCTTCACGTCTTTGTGTGATGCCATGGTGATGAGGTCCGTTGCATGGAGGGACGCGGCAAACCCGCGAAAGCCCGGTGTCGCGGCACTTTTAGCGAGATTGGCGCGTGACGCAAGGGCGCGTGCCGCCGCATGGCGGCGCGCGGGCGGATTTGACCCTGTCGGCATAGACCCCATATCTTCCCGAGTGGACCATGGAAGGGGATGATCCCATGACGAACGTTCAAGACATTCTCAAGGAATCCAATGTCGCCGTCATCACCGGCGGGGCCGCCGGCATCGGCCTTGCCGCCGCAAAACGTTTCGCCGAGGCCGGCATGTGCGTTGCCATCGCGGACCGCAATGTCGACCGGCTGGGCGAAGCCCGCGTCGAGCTCGAAACCATCGCCGGCGAGGCGAATGTCATGGCCGTGGAGACGGACGTCGCGCACCGGCATGAGCTGGAGGCGCTGGAGCGCGCCGTGCTGCAGCGTTTCGGGCGCGTGCATGTGCTGATGAACAATGCCGGCATCCAGCCGGACACCTCCATCTTCAGCGCCGAGGCGAACTGGGACCATATCCTCGCCGTCAACCTGATGGGTGTCATCCACGGCACGCAGGTCTTCGGCCCGAACATGCTGGCCCATGGCGAACCGGGTCTCATCATCAATACCGGCTCCAAGCAGGGCATCACCACGCCGCCCGGCAACCCCGCCTACAATGTCTCCAAGGCCGGTGTGAAGGTCTTCACCGAGGCGCTCCAGCATGAATTGCGCAACACGGCGGGGGCACGGCTCTCGGCCCATCTCCTGATCCCCGGCTTCGTCTTCACCGAGCTGACGAAGGGCGAGCGGACGGAAAAGCCGGATGCCGCCTGGACGCCGGCCCAGACCGTCGATTTCATGATGCAGAGCCTGGAGCGCGGCGATTTCTACATCCTGTGCCCGGACAACGACGTGCCGCGCGCGCTTGACGAGCGCCGCATGGCCTGGGCGATCGGCGATGTCATCGAGAACCGCCCACCGCTGTCGCGCTGGCACAAGGACTATGCCGAAAAGTTCCGCGCCTTCGTCGAAGGCGCCTGATGCCGGCGAGCCTTGCCCAGGCATCCCGACAGGGCGACGGGTGAGGGGACAAAGGATTGCCGTTACAGCCGATCATAGACTTTGATTGGCATTTTCCGGAAAGCCGGATTAGAGGTTTTTCACCTCCTCCGGCTTTCAGGGCTTCGCCATGGACTTCCTGCCCACGCTTCCGACGCTTCTCGCCTTCACGGCCGCGAGCCTGCTGCTCGCGATGACGCCCGGTCCCGACATGACGCTGTCGATCAGCCGTGCGCTCTCGCAGGGGCGCGGGCCGGCGCTCTATGTGGTGGCCGGCACCAGCCTCGGCATCGTGGTGCACACGCTGCTGGTCGCCTTCGGCATCTCCGCCCTCATCACGGCCTCGCCGACCGCCTTCCTGATGCTGAAGACCGGTGGCGCCGCCTATCTCCTGTGGCTGGCCATCCAGGCGATCCGCTACGGCTCCAGCCTCTCCGTCAAGGCGACGGCGGGGCCGCGCGGGACGGCGCTTGCCAATATTTCCCGCGGCTTCTGGGTGAACCTGCTCAATCCGAAGGTCATCATCTTCTTCATGACCTTCCTGCCGCAGTTCATCAGCGCGGGCGATCCCGATGTCACCGGCAAGCTGATCTTCCTCGGCCTGTTCTTCATCGTCGTCGGTATACCCGTGAACATCCTGGTGATCCTCGCCGCCGACAAGCTGGCATCCTGGCTCCAGCGGAACCCCAGGGTGCTGCGCGGCATCGACTATACCTTTGCCGGCGTCTTCTCCGTCTTCGCGGCGAAGATCCTGTTCACGCAGGCGCGCTGAGCGGGGTCACACCCGGTAGCGGTAGTGACCGGTGAGGGGATAGGCGAAGAGCACGTCCTCCAGCCGCGCTCCGGCACCGATATTGTGCACGAGGAGGGGGCGCGCGCCGTCGGCGCTGCGGTCGTCCGCCACGATGCCGATATGCGGCAGGTTGCCCGGCAGCATCTGCGAGACGATGTCGCCCGGCCGGTAGTCCGCGCCGTCCCTGCTGACCGGCAGGGCGGCACCCGCCCGCTTCAGGAAGGTCTGCAGGTTCGGTACGCGGCGATGGTCGATGTTGCGGTCGGTGCGCTTCAGGCCCCAGAGCGCCGGATAGGCGGAAAAGGCCTTGCGCATGTCCTCGTGCACGAGGACCTGGAGATCGATGGCAAGGCCGTCGCGATAGGCGCGCACGATGACATCGGTGCACACGCCCCGCTCCCGCGGCACGTCGCCGCCGGGATAGTCCAGCCGGGAATAGGCGGGATCATAGGTCAGCGTGACGCCGATCTGCCGCCGCGCCGCGACCACGAGTTTTTGCGCGCCGCCTTCGGCCGGTTGTGCCCGCAAGCCCGCCGGCAAAACGAGGGCGGCTCCCGAGACCAGGCCGCCTGCAAGCAGCGTGCGACGAAACAGCATGGGCGCCTCCTTCTCCGAGGCGGCACGCTGCGCAGGGAATCGGGCGCTTTGTTGGCGCCTCAGCCGATCAGCAGCGCGTCGTCGTCCAGCGTCTGGCCGCGCATCTTGCGGAACATGGCGATCAGGTCCTCGACCTGCAGCGTCTTGCGGCTGTCGCCAGCGACGTCGAGAACGATCTCGCCGCCGTGCAGCATGACGGTGCGGTGGCCGTAGTCCAGCGCCTGGCGCATGGAATGCGTCACCATAAGCGTCGTCAGCTTGCGCTCGGAGACGATCTTCTGCGTGAGGGTCATGATGAACTCGGCCATGCCGGGATCGAGCGCCGCGGTGTGCTCGTCGAGCAGCAGCACGTCGGAGCCGGCGAGCGTCGCCATGACGAGCGAGACGGCCTGGCGCTGGCCGCCGGAGAGCAGGTCCATCCGGTCGCGCATGCGGTTTTCGAGGCCGAGGTTCAGTTCGGCGATGCGCTCGCGGAAAAGTGCGCGCCGCTGGGGGCCGAGGGCGGAGGCAAGGCCGCGCCGTTCGCCGCGGCGGGCGGCGAGCGCAAGGTTCTCCTCGATGGAGAGCGCGCCGCAACTGCCCGTCAGCGGGTCCTGGAAGACGCGGGCGACGCGGCCTGCGCGGGCGGCGGTGCCCTGGCGGGTCACGTCCGTTGTGCCGATCTTGACCTGGCCTTCGGTGGCGATGACATCGCCGGCGAGAACGCCGAGCAGCGTCGACTTGCCGGCGCCGTTCGAGCCGATGACGGTGACGAACTGGCCTTCCTCGATGGTGAGGCTGACGCCGTTCAGCGCCTGCTTCTGCAGCGGCGTGCCCTTGCCGAAGACGACCTTGATATCGGAAACGGAGATCATCAGGCGGCTCCCCCGCGGCGAAGGCGCGGCAGGACGAGCGCCACGGTGACGAGCAGGGCCGTCACGAAATTGAGGTCGGAGGCCTGGAGGCCGAGCACGTCGGAGGAGAGCGCGAGCTGGATGGCGATGCGGTAGAGGATCGAGCCGAGCACGCAGCCGATCAGCGCGATGAGGATGCCCCTGGCACCGAACAGCGTCTCGCCGATGATGACGGCGGCAAGGCCGACCACGATGGTGCCGACGCCCGAGGTGACATCTGCAAAGCCGTTCGTCTGGGCAAAGAGCGCACCGCCGAGTGCGACGAGCGCATTGGAGAGCGCGATGCCGAGATAGATCTGGCGGTTGGTGTCGACGCCCTGCGCGCGGGCCATGCGGGCATTCGCCCCCGTCGCGCGCATCGAGAGGCCGGCATCGCTTTCCAGGAAGCGCCAGACGACCACGACCGCGACGATGACCAGGATGCCGACGAAGAGCGGGCGGACGTAGAAATCGCGCAGCCCATGGCCGAAGAACGGGCTGATCATCGTGTCGGCATTGATCAGCGCGACGTTCGGCTTGCCCATGACGCGCAGGTTGACCGAGAAGAGTGCGATCATGGTCAGGATCGAGGCGAGCAGGTTGAGGATGCGGAAGCGCACGTTCAGCATCGCCGTGACAAGGCCGGCAATGGCGCCGGCCACCATGGCGACCGCGGCGGCGATCCAAGGATTGACGCCTGCGATGATCAGCACGGCTGCGACGGCCGCGCCGAGCGGAAACGAGCCGTCCACCGTGAGATCCGGAAAATCCAGCACGCGGAAGGCAAGGTAGACGCCGATCGCGACGAAGGCATAGACCAGCCCCAGTTCGACGGCACCCCAGAAGGCAATCAGGCTCACGGTTTCGGCTTTCTCTTTGTCACCCGTTCCGCATTTTCCGCGGGAAGGGCCTTCTTAACAGATCAACCGCTGCCGGGCGATCCGGCAGCGGTTGATTCCGATTGGAAATGTCCGGGAAACCCGGGCTTATTCGATCACGCGGGTCGCGCGGCCGACGACGGCTTCCGGAAGCGTGACGCCCATCTTGGCGGCAGCACCCTTGTTGACGACGAGGTCGGTGCCGGCGGCAACCTTCACGGCGATGTCGCCCGGGTTCTCGCCCTTGAGGATGCGCACGACGACTTCGCCGGTCTGCCGGCCGACGTCCTTGTAGTTGAAGCCGAGCGCCGCGATGGCGCCGCGCGAGACGGAGTCCGTGTCGGCGGTGAAGAGCGGCAGCTTCGCCTCCTCGGCAACGGCGACCGCGCCTTCCAGCGCGGAGATGATCGTGTTGTCTGTCGGGATGTAGATCGCATCGGCGCGGCCGACGAGCGCGCGGGCGGCGCCCTGCACTTCGGCGGACTTGGTGGCGGCGGATTCGACGACGGTCAGGCCAGCCTTCTCGGCTTCTTCCTTCAAGACGGCGAGCAGCGACACGGAGTTCGCCTCACCCGAATTGTAGAGGTAGCCGATCGTCTTGGCTTCGGGCAGGATTTCCTTGATCAGCGCCAGGTGCTCGGCGACCGGCGACATGTCGGACAGGCCGGTGACATTGCCGCCGGGCTTGTCCATGTCCTTGACGAGCTGTGCGCCGAGCGGGTCGGAGACGGCCGTGAAGACGACCGGGATGTCCTTCGTCGCGGAAACGACGGCCTGGGCGGACGGCGTGGAGATCGGCACGATGACGCTGGGGTCTTCACCGGCGAACTGGCGGGCGATCTGCGCGGCCGTCGCGGGGTTGCCCTGCGCCGATTCGTAGAGGAACTTCAGGTTCTCGCCTTCCTTGTAGCCGGCGGCCTCCAGCGCTTCCTTCACGCCGTCACGGGCGGCGTCGAGGGCCGGATGTTCGACGATGGCGGTCACGGCAACCGTGACGTCCTCGGCCTTGGCCGGCAGCGAAATCGCGAGCGTCGCCGCGAAAGCGAGCAGAAGGTGGCGCATGGATGGTCTCCCTAGAATGATTTTAGGCTGGTTCTAGGCAAAACAGCCCTTCAAATCAATTCTCGGAATCGACTGCTTCAATCACAATTCATGATGGGATGGGTGCGGCAAAGTGCCGAACAAGGGGCATTGTCCGCGCCCGGCCCCTCGGAGAAGCGTCTCGCACGGGGAGGATGGCCAGCAGGCATTGCCCCACCCACTTCGTCATCCTCGGCCCCGAGCCGAGGATTTACCTGACACCCGCGGCGTGGATGCTCGGGTCAAGCCCGAGCATGACGGAAGAGAGGTTCTCAACCTCGGGAGGATGCGGCCCCCGGCGCGACCGGATGAAGGCCCCTCAGTCGTCCTCGCCGTGCCCGACGATCATCATCGCCTCGAAGGCCATGCGGTCGACCTTGCGCATGCGCTCGGATTCCGATTTCAGCTGGCCGCAGGCGGCGAGGATGTCGCGGCCGCGCGGGGTGCGGATCGGCGAGGCATAGCCGGCCTGGTTGATGAAATCGGCGAAACGCTCGATCTGCTCCCAGTCCGAACACTGGTAGTTGGTGCCCGGCCAGGGATTGAAGGGGATGAGGTTGATCTTCGCGGGAATGCCCTTCAACAACTGCACCAGCAGCTTGGCATCCTCCAGCGTGTCGTTGACGTCTTTCAGCATCACATATTCGAAGGTGATGCGCCGGGCGTTCGACAGGCTCGGATAGGCGCGGCAGGCGTCCAGCAGCTCCTTCAGCGGATATTTTTTATTGATCGGCACCAGCATGTCGCGCAGGTCGTCGCGCACGGCATGCAGCGAGATGGCCAGCATGACGCCGATCTCCGAGCCGGTCCGATAGATCTCCGGCACGATGCCCGAGGTGGACAGCGTCACGCGGCGCTTGGAGAGCGACAGGCCGTCGCCGTCGGTGGCGATCAGCAGCGCCGTCTTGACGCTCTCGAAATTGTAGAGCGGCTCGCCCATGCCCATCATGACGATGTTGGAGACCTTGCGCCCTTCCGCCGGCACGATGGCGCCGGCCGGCGTGTCGCGGTCCGGGAAATCGCCCAGCCGGTCGCGAGCGAGCAGCAACTGCGAGAGGATTTCCTCGGCCGTCAGGTTGCGCACCAGCTTCTGCGTGCCGGTGTGACAGAAGGAGCAGGTGAGCGTGCAGCCGACCTGGCTGGAAATGCAGAGCGTGCCGCGGCCTTCCTCGGGAATGTAGACGGTTTCGATCTCGACCGGCCGGCCGGCGCCGCGCGGGGGGAAGCGCAAGAGCCATTTGCGCGTGCCGTCGCTGGAGATCTGCTCGTCGACGATCTCGGGACGGGCGATGGTGAAATGCGTCTTTAGCATTTCGCGCATGTCCTTGGAGACATTGGTCATGTCGTCGAAATCGGAAACGCCGCGCACATAGAGCCAGTGCCAGAGCTGGCTGACGCGCATCTTCACCTGGCGCTCGTTGACGCCCTTTTCGACGAGCGCACGGCCCATCTCCTCGCGCGAAAGGCCGATCAGCGAGGGCTTTTCAGCGGCGGGAAGGGTGCGCACGAGCGGCGCCTTGATGGGCTCGGCCGTGTTGAGAAAGTCCATGCTTGCCATCGGGTCATCCTCAAGATCATGGCACGCCGGCGCAGGTTCCTGCGCCGCAAGCGGTCCATGCTCGATAGAAGTTCATTGGGGGCCTGCCGGTGCCGCTCGATGCGGCGCAAGGCCCGGTTGCCGGCCCTTTAGCATTGTTCCGGCACAAAGTCACCTGTCCGCCCGGCCGCTGAAAACGAAAAGGCCGGCGGGGCGCCGGCCTTTTCCGTTTCTGCCTGCACGACGGATCAACGGCAGCTTTCGATCTGCTTCAGCGCCGCCGAAATGCCCGACAGCGAATAGGAGTAGGACGTGCCCGTGCCGCGGCGGGATTTCGCCTGGACCTGCATGTCCCTGCCGCCCTTCATGGCCGCAACGAGGGCCGGCTCTTCCGCGGCGTTCTCCACCCAGGCCGAATTGCCCTTGGTGAACATCACGAAGGTGCGCCCGTCGATGACGACGTTGACCTTGGAGGCCTCCTGCAGCGGATAGCCCATCATCGCCTGCGGCTCGTAGCTGATGTTCTGGCCCGGGCGCTGGGAGACGAGGAAGAAGACGTCGCCGTGGTCGACGCCGGCCGGGTTCTTCTCCTTCGGCACCGACAGCACGTAGCAGACCTTGCCGCCCTTTGCCTGGTAGGAATAGGCACCCCAGGCATTGAACTGCTGAATGCGCGTCGGCGTCTGGGCCGAGGCAACGCCTGCGGTCACGACGACGAGGGCGAGTGCGGTTGCGAGCTTTCTTACGAACATGTTTTCCTGCCGGTTGTCTTGCCAGTGATTGCCCGGCCGAAGGCGGTGCCCTCGATGCCGGTGTCGGCCACGCATGATGACGATTTGATTTATTTTGACTTAATTCAGGTTACCAAACCGTCAACATGCATTCATTTTACAAAGGTCTGCCGCGCCGCACCGGGACAAATTTGCGTCGAAATACGCCGCTGCCTTCCAGAAACGCCGCCGCTCTTCGTCGGTGCAATTCCGCTTCGCCTGTTTGCCGGAACTGCTGAGAAAGGCGCGCGTGCCCAGTCCCCATTTGGTGAGATAGAACCCGTCGAGGCCATTTAAGGCACAAGGAATAGGGCAAGAATTTGACTTCTCGCCCTGAGGTCGAGCGCGGGAAGGGCGGCGGCCGGGTTCAGCCGGCCGGCTGCGCATCCGGCTCGTCCGCGAGCGCCTTGTCGGCGGCCACGTAGTGGTCTTCGCGGATGTGCCCGCGGATGGCGGCGAAGGCGGCCGTCAGCACGGCGATATCGTCGGAAAAGCCGACCAGCGCGAAGAAATCCGGGATACCGTCGAGCGGCAATACGAAATAGGCGAGGGCGGCGAGCAGGATGCCGCGTACCTTGGTCGGCGTGCGGGGATCCAGCGCGCAATAGTAGGCGGCGACGAGATCGCGGGAGAACGGCACCTGCCGCATCGCGCGCTTGAGGACCGGCCAGAACCGCTTCTTCACGCGGTTCTCCTGACGCTCCTGCTCGTCCTCGTCTCCCGGCAGAAGGATCTCGCCGATCTTCACATCATCCATGCACGGCCTCCTTCAGGTGGCGATGCCGGAAAAAACCCGGCGGGAATGATATGGGAACGGCTTCACGGGTCTTCAACTCTTCGTGCGCAGGGCCGCCGCCTTGTCCATTGCCGTCGCCAGCTTGACATCGAGCTCGGTGAGACCGCCCGCATCGTGGTTCGTGAGGCGCACCTCGACGCGGTTGTAGACGTTGAACCATTCGGGATGATGGTTGAATTTTTCCGCCGCCAGCGCGCCCTCGGTCATGAAGCCGAAGGCCTCGCGGAAGTTCTTGAACTTGAATGTCTTCTTGATGGCGATGCCGTCATCCGAGCGGGTCCAGCCGTCAAGGGCCGCGATCGCCGCGGCGATTGCCTCTTCGCTCAACGTTTCCTGTTTCATGGCGCGCTCCTTTCCGGTCGATCCGACCATGGAAAACGGCGCCCGAAGGCGCCGTGTTCCGTTTGCGATGAAAGGCGGTCAGACGAAGAACTGGCCGCCATTCGCCGAGATGGTCGAGCCGGTGATGAAGCCGGCATCGTCCGAGGCGAGGAAGACGACGATGCGGGCGATCTCGTCCGGCTCGCCGAGGCGGCCGACCGGGATCTGCGGGATGATCCGCTCGTTCAGCACCTTTTCCGGGATGGCGCGCACCATTTCGGTGCCGATGTAGCCCGGGCAGATAGCGTTGACCGTGATGCCCTTGGCGGCGCCTTCCTGGGCGAGCGCCTTGGTGAAGCCGAGGTCGCCGGCCTTGGCGGCGGAATAGTTCGCCTGGCCCATCTGGCCCTTCTGGCCGTTGATCGAGGAGATGTTGATGACGCGGCCGAAGCTGCGGTCGCGCATGCCGGACCAGACCGGATGGGTCATGTTGAAGAGGCCGGTGAGGTTGGTGTTGATCACCGCGCCCCACTGGTCCGGGGTCATCTTGTGGAACATCGCGTCGCGGGTGATGCCCGCATTGTTGACGAGGACGTCCACCGGACCGAGGTCGGCCTCCACCTTGCCGATCCCCTCGACGCAGGATTCGTAGCTCGAAACGTCCCATTTGTAGACCGGGATGCCGGTCTCCGCCTTGAAGGCGTTCGCGGCATCGTCATTGCCGGCATAGTTCGCGGCCACCGTGTATCCCGCGGCCTTCAGCGCCACCGAAATGGCCGCGCCGATGCCCCGCGATCCGCCCGTTACCAATGCTACCCTGCTCATGTGGCTCACTCCCCTGAAACTGTTTTTCGAGTCGACCCGTCGCCCCGCCGGCGGCGGGTCATGGCAAAGCAGTCCGTAAGCTAATGCTTACATGCTCTCAACGCACATCGCCACGCCCATGCCGCCGCCGATGCAGAGCGTGGCAAGGCCCTTCCTGGCGCCGCGGCGCTTCATCTCGAAGAGGAGCGTGTTGAGGATGCGGGCGCCGGAGGCACCGATCGGGTGACCGATGGCGATGGCGCCGCCGTTGACGTTGACGATCGAAGGATCCCAGCCGAGGTCCTTGTTGACGGCGCAGGCCTGGGCGGCGAAGGCCTCGTTGGCTTCCACGAGGTCGAGGTCGCCGATCTTCCAGCCGGCGCGCTCCAGCGCCTTGCGGGAGGCGGGGATCGGGCCGGTGCCCATGATCTTCGGGTCGACGCCGGCCGTCGCCCAGGAGACGATGCGGGCGAGCGGCTGGATGCCGCGGCGGGAGGCTTCGGCTTCGCTCATCAGGAGGGCGGCAGCGGCGCCGTCATTGATGCCGGAGGCATTGGCGGCCGTCACGGTGCCTTCCTTGTCGAAGGCGGGCCGCAGCTTGGCCATCGAATCGAGCGTCGCGCCATGACGGATATATTCGTCGGCGTCGACCGTGACGTCGCCCTTGCGGCCCTTGACGATGAAGGGGACGATCTCGTCCTTGAAGCGGCCGTCCTTCTGGGCGGCCTCGGCCTTGTTCTGCGAGGAAACCGCGAAGGCATCCTGCTCGTCGCGCGAAAGCTGCCACTGCTTGGCGACGTTCTCGGCGGTGATGCCCATGTGGTAGCCGTAGAAGGCGTCGGTCAGGCCGTCCTTGATCATCGTGTCGATCATCTTGAAATCGCCCATCTTCACGCCGCCGCGCAGGTGCGCGCAGTGCGGCGCCATGGACATGGATTCCATGCCGCCGGCAACGATGATGTTCGCATCGCCCGTGGCGATCTGCTGCATGCCGAGCGCGACCGCGCGCAGGCCCGAGCCGCAGAGCTGGTTCATGCCCCAGGCGGTCGCCTCCTGCGGGATGCCGGCCTTCATGGCGGCCTGGCGGGCCGGGTTCTGGCCTTCGCCGGCCGGCAGGACCTGGCCGAGGATCACCTCGTCCACCTCGCCCACTGCCACGCCCGCGCGCTCCAGAACCGCCGAAATGACCGCCGCCCCGAGCTCGTGGGCAGGCGTGTTGGCAAAGGCTCCGTTGAAGGAACCGACCGCGGTGCGGCCGGCGCTTGCGATGACGATGGATGGGGTGCTCATGTGTGCTTCCTCAGTTCTGACGACCTTGCGGTCGGCCTTGGAACCAGGCCCGGCGCGCGAACGGCGCGAGCTTGGCGGTTCTCCCGAAATCAAAACTGGCAAAGCGGAGGGGGAGAGTCAAACGGGATATCCGGTGCCGCTAAAATTTCATGGAAGCGGCATGCAGCATGAAAAACCATGTTGCGCAGCATTGCTCGCCGCATCGCACAATTCGATTGTCAGCGCGCGTCTTTTTGCCGATACTCGCCGGGACCAAAAAAGAAATGGAAATACGGGGATGAGGAGACCCTAATGGCCAGGAACGACGGTCAGATCGTCATCAAGAAATATGCGAACCGGCGGCTCTACAACACGGGCACGAGCACCTATGTGACGCTGGACGATCTCGCGGTCATGGTGAAGAAGGGCGAGGATTTCACCGTGCAGGATGCCAAATCCGGCGAGGACATCACCCATTCGGTGCTGACGCAGATCATTTTCGAGCAGGAATCGAAGACCGGCAACACGCTTTTGCCCATCTCGTTCCTTCGCCAGCTCATCTCCTATTATGGCGACCAGATGCAGATGGTGGTGCCGAGCTATCTCGAGCACTCCATGCAGGCCTTCACCGAGCAGCAGTCGCAGATGCGCGAGCAGATCAACAAGACCTTCGGCGACACGCCGCTCGGCAAGAACCTGCAGGTGCCGATGGCGCTGATCGAGGAGACGACGCGGCGCAACACGGAACTGTTCCAGCAGGCGATGAAGATGTTCTCGCCCTTCGCCAATGCCGCGCCGCCGAAGGAGACGCGCAAGGCCGAGGCCAAGGATCTCGACGAGCTGAAGGAACAGCTACGCGCGCTGCAGACGAAGCTCGACAACCTCAGCTGAAAACGGGCCGGCGCGGGCAGGCCCGCGCCCGTCACAGCCCGATCGAAAGATCCCGGCTCGCCGTGCGGATCGACACGGCAAAACCCGCGATGACATCGATGAAGGTGATCGTCATCAGGATGAAGAAAATCTGCGTCGCCGCGCCCTGCACCAGCAGGAACTCGACGAGAAACACCACGAACAGCACCATGGAGAGCATGTGATCGAGCAGCGCGCGCGAACCCGGGCGCGTGGCCTTCAGGATCTCCACGAAGAGCAGCACGAGCGCGATCAGGATGAGGAGGTCGCCGAAGGCCATGGTCCAGGTCGTGCCGGACAGCATGTTGACCGCCATTACCTCGCTGTCGAGCACGGCGACGCCGCCGTCCCCGAAAAGGCCGGTCATGGCGAGGTTGTAGAGGGCGAAGGGGATGATCAGCAGCGGTATGGCCAGAAGCATGGGCGGCGGTCTCCTAGGGCAATTCCAGCAAAAGTGCGAAGCGGTCCTGCGCCCGGAACTGCGTAAAACAAACAGATAGGGCGTTTTCGCGATTCGAAGAAAAGCGGAAATACCCTAACGATCATCGTCGCACGAGCGGCCTCATGGCCCTCTTAGCCCAAGAATCGGCACAAGAAAATGTCGTCGCGGCGGCGGCCAGGCATTCCGGGGGCGGATGGCCCAAAAGAAAAGGGCCGGCAAGCCGGCCCCCGATCTCTGCTGATGCCGAAAACGCTTATGCGTTTTCCTTCGGCGTCAGAACCTGGCGACCGCGGTACATGCCGGTCTTCAGGTCGATATGGTGCGGACGGCGCAGTTCGCCCGAGTTCTTGTCTTCGATGTAGGTCGAACCCTTCAGAGCGTCTGCGGAACGGCGCATACCGCGCTTGGACGGGCTCGTTTTTCTTTTCGGTACAGCCATTTCACTAACTCCACTTATCGGGCAAACACATCCACGGGCCACCGGATGGGCGACAGGGACATGTCTTTATCTCGGAAATTGGGCCGGCTTATACACAGCAAAAACCCGCTTGACCAGTCCCCGGACGGTTTTTTTCGATTCCGCCGGTCAGACCTCGTCTTCGGGCACGATCCACGGCTCGGCCAGCGCCGCCGTCTGCCACGTCCGCCAGGCCGGATGTGCCTTCATGCGCGCCATATAGGCCAGGACGGTTTCGTCGCGTGTCAGGCAATAGGCCTCGAACCGGTTGACAACAGGCGCATACATCGCATCGGCGGCGCAAAAGGCGCCGAACAGGAACGGTCCGCCGGAGCGTGCGAGCGCCGTCTTCCAGATCGTCTCGATGCGGGCGACGTCATCCGTCACGCCGTCCGGCAGGTCGATTTCGCCCGGCTTGCGGCGGATGTTCATCGGGCAGGCGCCGCGCAGCGCCCGGAAGCCGGAGAGCATCTCCATCGAGATTGCCCGTGCCTCGGCCCGGGCCGCGCCGTCCTTGGGCCAGATGCCGGCATCGGGAAAGAGCTCGGCGACATATTCGATGATCGCGAGCGATTCCCACACCCGCACCGCGCCATGGTGCAGCACCGGCACCTTCCCCGTCGGCGAGATCTTGATGAATTCCGGGTTGCCGGCGGGAAAGTCGAAGGGGATGACCTTGTCGGTGAACGGCACGCCGGCCGCCGCCATGGCGATCCAGGGCCGGAAGGACCAGGAGGAATAGTTCTTGTTGCCGACATAGAGGATGAGGTCCGACATGGTGCTCCCGCGCGCTTTTGACATGGCGGAGACCCTAGGACTTCACCGGGGCCGGCACCAATGAAAAGGCCTGAACTCACTCATAAAGGCACTTGATATATTCGCCCGAGCGGCTGGCGCGCCGCTCGATGAGGTGGGCGAGGCGCTGCAGGCCGCGGCCCGGCTTTCCGGCATTGCGCTCGTAGGGATTCGGCAGCGAGACGGCGAGAAGGGCGGCCTGCCGGCGCGAGAGCTTGGCGGCCGGCACCTTGAAATGATGCTGCGCCGCCGCCTCGATGCCGTAGATGCCGGGGCCCCATTCGGCGATGTTGAGGTAGATCTCCATCAGCCGCCGCTTGCTCCACACGAAATCCGCCGCGACGGCGAGCGGCAGTTCCATTGCCTTGCGCACGAAGGAGCGGCCATTCCAGAGGAAGAGGTTCTTGGCCGTCTGCATCGGGATCGTGCTGGCGCCGCGCGTCTGCTCGCCGGCCAGCGCCTCGTTGACGACGGCGCGCATCTCGCCCCAGTCGACACCGGCATGGCGGCAGAACTGACCGTCCTCGGACATCATCACCGCCTGCACCAGGTTGGGCGAGATATCGTCGAACGCCACCCATTGCCGGTCGTAGCCGCGCAGGAGCGCGAGATCGCGCAGCATCAGCGTGGAAACCGGGCGCACGAATTCGATCGTGTAGAGCAGGATCAGCACATAGGGCAGCGCGACGATGGCCAGGACCACCAGCACGAGGCGTCGCCAGTTCCGGCGAAGCCGGCTCATCCAACCGTCCTTCTCACCGGCTTCTGTCTCCGTGTTGACCGTATCTGCGCGTGTTTCCGGTACGATGTCCAAGAGCCGGCGTCCGTCCTTCCGTCGTTGCGCCTTCATACCGTCACGGCTCGCCAAAAACCAGTCTGCGGCGCGATTCTTTGAAGCAGCCCGGGCATGGCCGTTGCTTCGGCCCGGAGCCCATGCCAAAGAGCGGCCATGAGCGAACGTTACCAGGAATTCCAGTCCCTGCTGAAGGGCAACGCCGAGGCGGTGGAGGCACTGCTGGCAATGCTGCTGTCCGGCAGCGTCGCGGCGGACGAGATCGCCCGCCCCGAACGGCTGCTCGCCGCCATGCGCCACGGCGTGCTCAACGGCGGCAAGCGGCTGCGGCCCTTCCTCGTCATCGAATCCGCCGCGCTCTTTCCGGGCGTGGAGCGCACGGCGGCGCTGCGCGTCGGCGCCGCGCTCGAATGCATCCACTGCTATTCGCTCGTGCATGACGACCTGCCGGCCATGGACGACGATGACCTGCGCCGTGGCCAGCCGACCGTGCACATCGCCTTCGACGAGGCGGCAGCGATCCTTGCCGGCGACAGCCTGCTGACGCTCGCCTTCGACATCGTCGCGGCGCCCGAGACGCGCCTGCCCGATGCCACCAAGACGGCGCTGGTGCTGGCGCTCGCCCGCGCCGCCGGCATCGGCGGCATGGCCGGCGGCCAGGCGCTCGACCTTGCGGCCGAGACCGATGCGCCGGACGAGGCGGGCATCGTGACGCTGCAGAAGATGAAGACCGGCGCGCTGCTGCGCTTTGCCTGCGAGGCCGGCGCGATCGTTGCGGGCGCCTCGGCGGGGGACCGGCTGACGCTGCGCCGCTATGGCGAAACGGTGGGCCTTGCCTTCCAGATCGCCGACGACCTGCTCGACCTCACCGCCGATGCCGCGACCATGGGCAAGGCGACCGGCAAGGATGCCGATCGCGGCAAGGCGACGCTGGTCGCCCGGCGCGGCCAGGCCTGGGCGGAGAACCGCCTGCGCGAACTCGTTGCGGAGGCCGAGGCGCTTCTTGCGCCGTTCGACCATCGCGCCGGCATCCTGATCGAGACCGCCCATTTCATCGCTAATCGCAGGAACTGACGCCATGAGCAAATTCTGGTCGCCCATCGTCGCCACGCTCAAGCCCTATGTCGCCGGCGAACAGCCGCGCATCCAAAACCTCATCAAGCTCAACACCAACGAAAATCCCTACGGCCCGTCACCGAAGGCGATCGCCGCCATGCAGGCCGCTATCGCCGACAGCCTGAAGCTCTACCCGGATCCGAGCGCGCTGGCGCTGCGCCAGTCGATCGCCCGTTTCCACGGTGTGGACGCGGACGAGGTCTTTGTCGGAAACGGTTCGGACGAGGTGCTGGCGCACGCCTTCGTCGCGCTCCTCAAGCACGACAAGCCGCTCGTCTATCCCGACATCACCTACAGCTTCTACCCGACCTACTGCCGGCTCTTCGGCATTCAGGCGGAGGAGATTGCGCTGAAGGACGATTTTACCATCGACCTCTCGGACTATGATCGACCCTGCGGGGCCATCATCCTGCCGAACCCGAACGCCCCAACCGGCATCGGCCTGCCGCTTGCCGCCATCGAGGCGCTGGTTGCCGGGCACCCGGACCAGCCGGTGGTGGTCGACGAGGCCTATATCGACTTCGGCGGTGAAAGCGCGATCCCGCTGACCAGGAAATACGACAACCTGCTCGTCGTCCACACGCTGTCGAAGTCCCGCTCGCTGGCGGGCCTGCGCGTCGGCTATGCCATCGGCCAGCGCCCGCTGATCGATGCGCTGGAGCGCGTGAAGGACAGCTTCAACTCCTATCCGCTCGACCGCATCGCGCAGGCCGGCGCCGCGGCCGCCATCGATGATCGCGAATGGTTCGACGAGACGCGGGGCAAGGTCATCGAAACACGCGAACGCGTCACCGGGGCGCTCCGCCAGCGCGGCTTCGAGGTGCTGCCCTCGCAGGCGAACTTCGTCTTCGCCCGTCATCCGGCCGTGAGCGGCGAGGCGCTGGCGAAGGGTCTGCGCGAGCGCGCCGTGCTGGTGCGCCATTTCGCCAAGCCGCGCCTCTCCGATTTCCTGCGCATCACCATCGGCACGCCCGAGGAATGCGACCGGCTGATCGCCGCTGTCGAGGAGATCGTCTGAGGTTTGGAGCATTTCCAGGAAAGCGGATCCCGGTTTCCATGTGGAAATGCGACAAACCCTCCAGGGCCGCCCCTACTCGGCGGCCGCCTGGCCCTGGCCGTAGCGCTTCTCGATATAGTCGTTGACGAGCGTCTCGAATTCGCCGGCGATGTTGGTGCCGCGCAGCGTCATGGCCTTCTTGCCGTCGACATAGACGGGAGCGATCGGCAGTTCGCCGGTGCCGGGCAGCGAGATGCCGATATCGGCATGCTTGCTTTCGCCCGGGCCGTTGACGATGCAGCCCATGACCGCGACCTTCAGCCCCTCGACGCCCGGATATTTTTCCCGCCAGACCGGCATGTTCTTGCGGATGTCGTCCTGGATCTTCTGGGCGAGTTCCTGGAAGACCGTGGAGGTGGTGCGACCGCAGCCCGGACAGGCGGCGACGACGGGGATGAACTGGCGGAAGCCCATGACCTGGAGCAGTTCCTGCGCCACCTGCACCTCGCGGGTGCGGTCGCCGCCGGGCTCGGGGGTCAGCGAGATGCGGATCGTGTCGCCGATGCCCTGCTGCATGAGGATGCCGAGCGAGGCGGAGGAGGCGACGACGCCCTTCGTGCCCATGCCGGCTTCCGTCAGGCCGAGATGCAGCGCATGGTCCGAGCGCGCCGAGAGCATCGCATAGACGGCGATGAGGTCCTGCACGTTGGAGACCTTCGCCGAGAGGATGATGTGGTCGCGCGGCAGGCCGATCTCCTCGGCAAGCTTGGCGGACAGCAGCGCCGACTGGCAGATCGCCTCGCGCATCACCTGCTGGGCGGTCAGCGGAAAGCCCTTGTCCTGGTTCTCGTCCATCAGCCGGGTCAGGAGCTCCTGGTCGAGCGAGCCCCAGTTGACGCCGATGCGCACCGGCTTGTCGTGGCGGATCGCCGTCTCGACGATGGCGGCGAACTGCCGGTCCTTCTTGTCCTTGAAGCCGACATTGCCGGGATTGATGCGATATTTCGCCAGCGCCTCGGCGCAGGCCGGATGGTCGGCGAGCAGCTTGTGGCCGATATAGTGGAAGTCGCCGACGAGCGGCACGTCCATGCCGAGGCGCAAGAGGCGTTCGCGGATCTTCGGCACGGCCGCCGCGCTCTCGTCGCGGTCGACCGTGATGCGCACGATCTCCGAGCCGGCGCGGTGGAGGGCGGCGACCTGCGCCACCGTCCCGTCGATATCGGCCGTATCCGTATTGGTCATCGACTGCACGACGACCGGCGCACCGCCGCCGACGAGCACGCCGCCGACATCGACGCCGACGGACCGGCGTCGCGGCTTCGGTTCAAAGTCGAAGGAGAAGGACATTCTGGAGCCTCTTGCTCGAAAACCGGCCGCGCACGGCATCGCTCGCGCAGCCCTTGCCCTCAGGTGGATCAGGAAACGGGGCTTGTCAACCGCCGGGACGGGAACGCGCGACGATTTGATCGCCGCCCGTCCCGCGTTCAGGGGCGTTCGCGCACATCCGCATGCAAGGCGTGGTGCGAGAGCAGCAGCACGACGATGAAAAGCACCGGCAGCAGGGCGAAGATGATGGAAAAGCCCGTATGCTCGGCGATGAAGCCGATGACGGAGGGGGCGAAGAGCGAGCCGGAATAGCCCATGACCGTCGCGACGGAGAGCGCGACCCCTTGAGCGAAGCCGGGCAGGTTGCCGGCGGCGGAAAAGGCGATCGGCACCATGTTGGAAATGCCGATGCCGCAGATGGCGAAACCGAGGACCGCTACATAGGCATTCGGCGCCATGCCCGAGATCACCATGCCGATCATCGCCATGACGGTGCAGAACCGCAGCGTCCTCACCGCGCCGAAGCGGTCGCGCACATGGTCGCCGGCAAAGCGCATGGTGGCCATGGTGAGCGAGAAGGCGCCGAAGGCGAAGCCGGAAACCGCCAGCGAGGCGCCGAGTTCGTCGCGCATGTAGAGCGCGCCCCAGTCGAGGATCGCGCCTTCCGGCACCATGGAGAACAGCGCCATGAGGCCGATCAGCCAGGGCAGCAGCGTCGTCGGCAGGCGCACCTTCTGGCGCTTCTCGCTGGGGTGCGGCGCATCGTGCAGCACGAAGGGCCAGGCAAGGCCGAGCGCGACGGCGCCGAGCCCGGTGAGCAGCACCGCATGGCCCATCACGCCAAGGGCTTCGATGAGGAAACCGCCGGTCGTGGCGCCGAGGAAGGCGCCGAGGCTCCAGAAGGCATGGCAGGACGACATGATCGCGCGCCGCATGGATTTTTCGACCTCGACGGCATTGCCGTTCATGGCGACGTCCATCGCGCCCATCAGGCCGCCGAAGAGGAAGATGGCGAAGGCGCCCAGCGGAACGGTCGGGGCGAGGGAGAGCAGGATCAGGGTGGACAGGAAGAGGATCGCGGCGCCCTTGACCGTGCGCGTCGTGCCGTAATGGGCGATCAGGATGCCGGCGATCGGCATCAGCACGAGCGAGCCGATGCCGAAGCACATGATCATCAGGCCGAGCCCGGATTCGGAGAGCGACAGGCGGCTGGCGAATTCCGGGATCTTCGGTGCCCAGGCGCCGGCGAAGGTGCCGTTCAGCAGGAAGAGGCCGGAGACGGCAAGCCGCGTCGGTGGAAAGGCGGTTTTCGCGAAAGTGGTGCCTTTGATGGCATTTTCGGGCGTCGTCATGGGAGGTCCGTTTCGGGATGCTGGGAGGGGCGCCTATCCGGCCCGCAGGATGTCGATGCCGGTGGCTGCGAGCAGGGCGGCTTCGCTCTCGCCCGCATCCGCCTCGATCACGGCGCTGGCCACGCGCGGCAAGGGGATGACAGAATAGGGGGCTGCGGTGAAAAGCTTGTCGTTGGTGACGATGACGATCACCGTCCGGCTGCGCGAGGCGACGAAGCGCTTGAATTCCGCCTCCTCGAACGTGTCGGCGGTGACGCCGGCCTCCGGATCGATGCCGCAGACGCCGAGCACCAGGATGTCCGGCCGCAAAGCCTCGGCGTCGCGCATCGCCTTGGCGCCGATCGCCGCGCCCGAGCGGGCATCGATCAGTCCGCCGAGCTGGATCGTCGCGATGTCGCGTTCGAGAAGCGCCGCGGCAATGGCCGGCCCGTTGGTGGCGACGGTAAGGCCGGCGCCTGTCGGCAAGGCGCGGGCGAGCGCGACATTGGTGCTGCCGGCATCGAGGAAGACGGTGGCGCCGGCGGGGATGAGCCCGGCGGCCGCGCGGGCGAGCGCCGCCTTGCGTTCGCCGGCAATCGCCATGCGCTCGTTCATCGTGGTGGAGGCGTGCGTCATGCGGAGAGCCCCGCCATAGACCCGGCGGCAGAGGCCGGAGGCCGCCATTTCACGCAGGTCCCGCCGGATCGTGTCTTCCGATACGCCGAGTTCCTGCGCCAGCTCCGCCGCGATCACCCGCCCCGAAAGGTCGAGCCGCGCGCGGATCAGGTCTTGCCGTTCGCCAAGCAGAAGAAGGTCCTGTCCCGACATTGCCGAATCCAATCATGCATGATTGCGTAGCAATGCGCATGAATCGGCAGAAACGTCAATGAACGGGGATGATCACGTTTGATTGCCGGACGAAACGGTAAGGTTTTTTAGCACGACGCCGATGAAGAGGCCCGGGTTGAACCCAGGCCCCTGCGGGCTGCTTCACCGTCAGGCGTATCAGGCGTAGGCGAAATCCGTGGTCTTGCTGACCAGCACGGCGCGCAGTTTTTCCAGCGCCCGGTTCTCGATCTGGCGCACGCGCTCCTTGGAAATGCCGAGCACGGCGCCGAGTTCCTCGAGCGTCGCGCCGTTCTCCGCCAGCCGCCGGGCGCGAATGATCTTCATCTCGCGCTCATTGAGCTGGCCGAGCGCGGCATGCAGCCAGTGATGGCGGCGTTCACCGTCGATGCTGCCTTCCGCCTGCTCGTCGGGAAGGGGGGCATCGCTGGTCAGGAAGTCGAGCCGGTTCGAGCCCTCCCCCTCGGCGGAGGAGATCGGCGCCTGGAGCGAGACGTCGGAGGAGGAAAGGCGGGCATCCATGGTGCGCACGTCGGCGGTGCTGACACCGAGCGCGGCCGCGATCTCCTGGTGCATCGCCTCGGCGGTGAGGTATGTGTCGCCGCGGGCGAGGCGCGCGCGCAGGCGCCGCAGGTTGAAGAAGAGCGCCTTCTGCGCCGAACTGGTGCCGCCGCGCACGATCGACCAGTTGCGCAGCACATAGTCCTGGATCGAGGCGCGGATCCACCAGCTGGCATAGGTGGAAAAGCGCACCTGCCGTTCCGGCTCGAAGCGGGCGGCGGCTTCCAGGAGCCCGATATAGCCTTCCTGTACGAGATCGCCGAGGGGCAGGCCGAAGTTCCTGAACTTCCCGGCCATCGAGACCACCAGGCGCATATGGGCCATGGCGATGCGGTTGCGGGCTTCCTGATCCTTGTTGTTCTTCCAGGCCTGGGCCAGCGCCTGTTCCTCGTCCCGTTCGAGATAGGGCGCGGACATTGCGAGCTTGATCATGCGGCGGTCTGCGGTCGTCGTAGCCATGGGGGTCTCTCCACGTTAACCGAACCGGCGCAAGCAGGCCCATTCCTGCTCCTGGCCTTGCGCCCTGCTTGACGATGACGTTTCGGAAAGACCAACGGATCACTCGAAAACGGTTTCCGAGAAAATAAAGTGGGCAAGCCACACCGCCGGGCGCCCTAAGCCGGTCGTCCTCGCGTGAGCAACGGCCGACGACCGGAAAAGTTCCCATAAAAAAACCCGGCTGTTGCCAGCCGGGCTTTAAAATCGAGCGTGCCGCCCTAGATCAGGCCGCTTCGTCCTGCGAGTCGTCCTCTTCGATGGCCTTGCCACGCTTCGGACCCTTGGCGAGGTTCGTTTCGACGAGGCGGACGGCCTCGGTTTCCGACATCTTGTTGACGGCGGCGATTTCACGGGCCATGCGGTCGAGCGCGGCTTCATAGAGCTGGCGCTCGGAATAGGACTGTTCCGGCTGGTTTTCCGCGCGGTAGAGGTCACGGACCACTTCGGCGATCGAGATCAGGTCGCCCGAATTGATCTTGGCATCGTATTCCTGCGCGCGGCGCGACCACATGGTGCGCTTCACGCGGGCCTTGCCCTGGACAACCTTCAGCGCGCGGTCGACGAAATCGGTCTCCGACAGTTTGCGCATGCCGATCGAAACGGCCTTGGCAACCGGCACCTTGAGACGCATCTTGTCCTTTTCGAAATCGATGACAAAAAGCTCAAGCTTCATGCCGGCGACTTCCTGCTCCTCGATGGCCACGATCTGGCCAACGCCGTGAGCGGGATAGACGATCGATTCACCGGTCTTGAAGCCCTGGCGCGTGGAAGATTTCTTCTGCTGGGTCGTCATTCTGTTCAAATACTCCCTGTTACGCTCCCGGCATGGCCGGGTGGGTCCGGGGACCCGGGAAAGACGGGGGGCACCGTTGCGGTGTCACCACTCTGGTCCGTCCGCCATGCGCAAAAAGGTCCCCGGCGACGCGTTCACATTTGAGCAACCGGAGCTGCCTATGGGAGGTGAGCGGCGTCGAGGGATCGTTTGCTTTCGTGGTGGTGTTCGGGCACGCAAAATGCCGCGATGTGGATCAGTATCGGGACCCTACCACAAAAAAGTGCCGAAATCAATAATTTGCTTCGCATGGGTCATCAAGCCTGTCCCATCGCCTTTTGACGGGAGCATGCTTTTTTCCCCAGCTTCGCTTGCCGCGCTATGCGGCGATCAATCGCCCTGGCCCGGATTGGGAGAGAAGTACTTCTCGTACTTGCCTTCCACGCCGTCCATTTCCTTCGCTTCCGGCATCGCATCGCGCTTGACCGTGATGTTCGGCCAGATGGCGGCGAATTCCGTGTTGACCTGCAGCCACTTGTCGAGCCCCGGCTCGGTATCCGGCTTGATCGCCTCGGCGGGACATTCCGGTTCGCAGACACCGCAGTCGATGCATTCGTCGGGGTGGATGACCAGGAAATTCTCACCCTCGTAGAAACAGTCGACGGGGCACACTTCCACGCAGTCCGTGTACTTGCAGCGAATGCAGTTGTCGGTCACGACATACGTCATGAGGAACTCCAGAATCGTCATAAGGCGGGTGCGGACGAGACCATCCGTCACCGCAGTATCCGTCACGCGATCGGCTTGCCGGACAGGAGAGACCGCGCGCGTAAAGGGCCATCCGGAGGCTGAGGTAAAGGCTTTGCGGGCGGTTTGCAAGCGTAATACATGCGCTGCCAGGCGCATGCGAGGTATAGAATTCTAATCCTCGTCGTCGCCGGGAAAACCGTGCAGGCGGTCGGTTTCGCGGCGTTCCCGCTTGGTGGGCCGGCCGGCGCCGCGTTCGCGCGTCGCCTGCTCGAAGAGCGAGCGCTCCTCGCGCGGCGGCGGGGGCGGCGTCATGTCGCTGTAGAGAAGGCGGGCCTCCTCGTAGGGCCCGCGGCGTTCGCCCGGCTGCAGCACCTTCACCACCATGTCGTGCCGGTCAAGCGAGAGCACCACGACATCGCCGGGACGCACCATGTGCGAGGGCTGGCGGATGTTCTGGCCGTTGACGCTGACATCGCCCGTTTCCACGGATTTCGCCGCCAGCGAGCGGGACTTGCGCAGCCGCGCGAAGAACAGCCACTTGTCGATGCGCTGTCGCGCCTGACCTGCCGGCTGTTCCTCGTCGCGTGCCATCGGCCTACTTCTTCATCTGCTCCTTGAGCGCTGCGAGCTTGGCGAAGGGGGAATCCGGGTCGATCGGCTTTTCCTTGCGGGGCGGCCGGGCCTCGAATTTCGCCTGCTGCGGCTTGCCGCCGCGATCGTTGCGATCGGGGCGATGCTCATTCCGATCCGGGCGATTGCCGCCCTGCGGCTTTCCGTCGCGGCCCTTGGCCTGGTCGGGCCGGCCGCGGCCGCCGTCACGCCGCTCGCCGCGTTCGCCGGCCGGCTGGCCGCGATGGCGATCACCGCCGCGACGCTCGCCCTGTCCTTGACGCTCACCGCCGTGGCGGTGGCCCTGGCGCTGGTTGTCGTGGCGCGAGCCCGGGCGCCAGAGCAGCACGGGCTTGGCTTCGACCGGTTCGCCTTCTGCAGCGGCTTCTGCCGGTGCCGGATCTTCGACGGTCTCGGCGGCCGGGGCTTCGACGGGGGCAACCGATGCCTCGACGGCGGCAGCCGGGGCTTCGCCTTCGCCCTCCGCTGCATCGGCGTCGTGTTCGTCGGACGCTTCCGTATTTGCTTCGGCCGGCGCTGCGGCGGCGGCATCGGCCGGAGCCGGGGCCTGCGCGGCGAGATGGGCGGCGACTTCCTCGGCCTTCACGCTGTCGGCGCGGTAGCCGAGGCCCTTGAGGATCTCTTCCATGTCGTCCGGCGTCGCGCCGAGGATGGAGAGCATGGCGGTCGTCGCCATGAAGCGGCGGCCGTCATAGGCGCCCTCGGGGCGCGGCGTGCCCGGCTTCCACTGCAGTAGCGGGCGGATGAGGTCGGCAAGGCGCTCCAGGATGTCGATGCGCACGGCCCGCTTGCCGAGGAAGCGGAAGCCGGCGAGCTTGTAGAAGGCGCGCTCGAAGCTCGGATCGGTGACGACGGAGGTGCGGCCGGCGGCGAGCACCGGGATGAGGTCGCCGTAGCCCGGCTTGTCGAGGCCGTCGTTCTTCAGCGCCCAGAGCAGGGTGATGAGTTCGGCCGGGGCCGGTTTCAGGAGCGCGGGCATGAAGATGTGGTAGGCGCCGAAGCGGATGCCGTGCTTGCGGATCGAGGCGCGGGCTTCCTGGTCGAGCGACTTCACGTCCTCCGCCACGTCGCGGCGGAAGAGCACGCCGAGGTTTTCGACGAGCTGGAAGGCGAGGCCCTTGGCGAGGCCCTGCAGGTCTTCGGCGCGCGAAAGGTCGTCGAGCGGCTTCAGCACGGTCGCGATGTGATGGTTCACGAAACGCTCGATGCGGGCAGCGACGTGGTCGCGCGCATTGCCGGTCAGCTGCTCGTCGGAGAGCAGGATGACGCGCGGGCGCATGACGTGGTCGCTTGCCGCCAGGCGCGCGACGGGATCGCCGAGCCAGCGCACGGTGCCGTCGGAGCCGAGCGCGAGATCGCTGTTGCCGGCGGCGTGCAGGCGTGCGGCGCGGGCTTCGAACTCCAGCGCGAGCGCCTTCTGCGCAGCCGCCTGCACGGCCTTCGCATCGGGACCTTCCGTTCCGGAGGCCAGCGTAAACCGGAAACCGGCCAACTGCCCGACATGATGTCCCTCTACGAAGACATCGCCATTCACACTGATTTCAGCTTCCAGCATCGCATTCTCTCTCAGGCGCTTCATGAGCACAGATGTCCTGCGATCAACAAAGCGTTTCGTCAACCGTTCATGTAGCGCATCGGACAATCGGTCTTCGATTTCCCGCGTCTTTTCCTGCCAGTGTGTCGGATCGGCAAGCCATCCGGGCCGATTCGACACATAGGTCCATGTCCTTATCTGTGCGATTCGCGCCGAAAGCGTGTCGATCTCGCCATCGGTTCTATCGGCGCGGCGCACCTGGTCGGCCATGAAGTCTTCGTTAACCGTGCCGCGTTTTATGAGGTCCGCATAGAGCGTCGAGATGAGGTCGGCGTGCTGGGCGGGGGTGATGCGGCGGTAGTCGGGAAGCGCGCAGGCCTCCCAGAGCTTTTCGACGCGTTCCGGCGTCGTCGCGAGATCGCGGACGTCGGGGTAGCGTGACAGGTGCTCCAGCGCCTGCTGGTCGACGGCCGGCAGCGCCCGCGTCAGCCCACCTATCGGCGGCGGCGCATCGAGCGACTTGCGCAGGTTTGCAAGAGACGAATAGTCGAAGCGGGGCGTGCGCCATTGCAGGACGCGCACCGGGTCGAACTGGTGCGTCTCGATGCGCTTGACCAGCTCGTCGTCGAAGGGATCGACGCGGCCCGTCACGCCGAAGGTGCCGTCGCGCAGGTGCCGGCCGGCGCGGCCGGCGATCTGGGCGAGCTCGGCGGGATTGAGGTTGCGGAACTGGTAGCCGTCGAACTTGCGGTCCTGGGCGAAGGCGACATGGTCGACGTCGAGGTTGAGGCCCATGCCGATCGCATCGGTGGCGACCAGATATTCGACGTCGCCCTCCTGATAGAGGGCGACCTGCGCATTGCGGGTGCGGGGGCTAAGTGCGCCGAGCACCACCGCCGCCCCGCCCCGCTGGCGGCGGATCAGTTCGGCGATCGCGTAGACCTCGTCGGCCGAGAAGGCGACGATAGCCGTGCGTTGGGGCAGGCGGGTGATCTTCTTGGAGCCGGAATAGAAGAGCTGGGAAAGCCGCGGGCGCTCGACGACGTTGAGGCCCGGCAGCAACTGTTCGAGGATCGGCTTCATGGTGGCGGCGCCAAGCAGCAGCGTCTCGTCGCGGCCGCGCAGATGCAGCACCCGGTCGGTGAAAATGTGGCCGCGTTCGAGATCGCCGGCAAGCTGCACCTCGTCGATCGCGACGAAGGAGGCGCGCGTCTCGCGCGGCATCGCCTCCACCGTGCAGACCGAATAGCGCGCCATGTGCGGCGTGATCTTCTCCTCGCCGGTGACGAGCGCCACATTGTGCTGGCCGACCCTGTCGACGAGGCGCGTATAGACCTCGCGCGCCAAGAGGCGCAGAGGCAGGCCGATGATGCCCGTCTCATGTGCCACCATGCGTTCGATTGCGTAGTGGGTCTTGCCCGTATTGGTCGGGCCGAGCACCGCGGTGACCCCGCGGCCGCTCAAGATCATGGGTGCTTGCGACAAGTCACGCCCCGGCAGGTTTCAACTCTCGCCGGACGCATCCGGCAGGCAACAGATGCCCATCGAGGCGGACAATGGCAAGGGGCAAGGCGAAAAGCGCCGCTTTTCTCCAGCATTGAACGGTGCCTGGAACAGTCTGCGAACAAATCGGAGACGAATCGCTGACATGGGATGATTCAGGGTTTGTTCACCACAATGGATTGGTGGGGTTGGCTGCGGCGCCACAAAATACCGAATCGCATCAAGGATTAAGCGCGATGCGGCTGCGCCCTGATGGGCCGACCGGCGCGAAGCGAAGTCGCGAGCGGCCATGATTCCATCTTCCCGTGTCGGACCGTGACCGCTTCGTTCGTCCTTGAGGGGTGACAAGCGGAGACAAGCCAGATGAAGATCCATTTCAGCCGTAATCCCAACCCTCGCCTGACGGTCGCTGCGGCCCGATTCTTGGACGCTGACGTCGAATTCGAGTTCGCCGCTCCCCGCGCTCCGGGCCAGGCGGAGCGTTACATTTCACTCAATCCGAACCTGCTGTTGCCAATTCTGGAGCTGCCCGGCCGGACGTTGTGGGAGAGCGATGCCATCGTCTGCTGGCTCTCGCGCAGCGCCGGTTCGAACTTCTGGCGGACGGACGACGAGGAACCGGACATGATCCGCTGGATCAGCTGGGCGAAGGAAAACTTCGTCAAGGCATGCGACATCGTGCATTGGGAGCGCGGCACGAAACAGCGTTACGGCTTCGGGCCCTGCGACGAGCGGATGGTTGAAGAGGGACTGCAGCAGTTTCACAAGGCCGCCGCCATGCTGGAGAGCGAACTGGCAAACCGCGCATGGCTCGTCGGCGATGCGGTTTCCTTTGCGGATTTCCGCATGGCGACGTTTCTGCCGTTCAACGACGCCGCCCGGCTGCCGCTCGCCGAATATCCCGCGATAGAACGCTGGAACGAGCGGCTCGAAAAGATGGATGCGTGGCGCGATCCCTTTCAGGGCCTGAACGCACCCGATTTGCCGCCGCTGCCCGGTTAGGGCGGTCCTCTCCTGGAGATGTGCGCCGTATCGCCGGTCAAACCGGATGGTCGCGCAGGTCCGCGCCGTCCCAGCCGCCGCCGGACTCGTAAAGCGGGAAAACCTCTTCCGTGAGGTATGGCCCGCCGCCGACGGATTCCTTCGAGGACATCAGCACGAAGCGGTTCACCGTGAAGGGGGCGGTGTGGAAATTGCCGCGACCGGAAAGGTAGTGGGCGACGTCCTCGATGCGGGCGTTGCGCAGGCGGGCGAGCGTGACGTGGGGCGTGAACTTTCGCGGATCGGCGGGAAGGCCCAGGCGCTGGCAGATGCGCTCGATTTCGCCCTGGAGGGCGTACATTTCCGGCGCCTGCGTCACGCCGGCGAAGACGGAATGCGGCTTCTTCGAGCCGAAGGAGCCTAGGCCCGACAGGGCGAGCTGGAATTCCGGGCGCTCGATGCGGTCGAGCTTGTCGACCACCTCGTCGGCGGTGCGGCCGTCGATATCGCCGATGAAACGCAAGGTAATGTGGAAGTTCTCGACATCGATCCAGCGGGCTCCGGGAAGTCCGCCTCTCAGCAAGGAGAGGCTCATGGCAGCATTGCGCGGCACTTCGAGGGCGACGAAAAGTCTCGGCATGGCGACTTCTCCCTGCTGGAATGTACTGTCAGCGAATCACGCAATGGATTTTTGCGCAACCCTTATTTCGCACCCGCGAAAACTACTCCTTCGCCGGTATCGATTTGATGAACGCTTCGGCGGCCGGAAGCATCGTCGCGACCATCACGTCAACCCCCTCGGAATTCGGATGCATGCCGTCGTCGAGCTGCAGGTTCGCCTTGGTGACGACCCCGTCGAGGAAGAACGGATAGAGCGCGGCGCCGTGCTTTTCCGCCATGCGCCGGTAGATGCCGTTGAAGCGCTCGCCGTAGTCGGGGCCCATGTTCGGTGGGGCCAGCATGCCGGCAAGCAGCACCGCGATGCCGCGCTCCTTGAGGCGCGTCAGCATGGCGTCGAGGTTCTTCTCCGTCTGTTCCGGAGGAATGCCGCGCAGCGCGTCGTTGGCGCCGAGTTCCAGAATCACGCCCTGCGTGCCCTCGGGGATCGACCAGTCGAGCCGGGCAAGGCCGCCGGAGCTCGTGTCGCCGGAAACGCCGGCATTGGCGATCTCGACCTCGTAGCCCTTTTCGCGCAGCGCCTTCTCCAGCTTCACCGGAAAGGCGTCCGTCGCGGGTAGCTGGTAGCCGGCCATCAGGCTGTCGCCGAAGCCGACGAGCTTCACGGGCTCCGCCCGGGCGGCATTCACGGATAACAAAGCTGTGATTGCAAGTGAGGCGAAAAATCCAAGCGCCGCTTTAAACGACATGTCGCTGATCCTAGATTGCTGGCATTCCAGTTGCTTCAAGACATATAGGGCAGAATTCCTTGGCCAAAACCATCATCGATCTCAAAAAAGCCGATCTCACCCTCGGCCGGGCGGCCGCCTCCGTTCATGTGCTGAAGGGGATCGACCTTTCGATCGAGGGGGGCGAATCGGTCGGCATCGTCGGCCCGTCCGGCTCCGGCAAGTCGACGCTCCTGATGGTGCTGGCCGGGCTCGAACGGCTGGACAGCGGCGAGATCCATATCGACGGCGCGGGCCTGCACGGCATGAGCGAGGACCAGGTGGCCGATTTCCGCGGCCGCAATATCGGCATCGTCTTCCAGTCCTTCCACCTCATTCCCAACATGACGGCGCTGGAAAACGTCGCTGTGCCGCTGGAGCTCGCCAATGTGCGGGACGCCTTCGAGATCGCCCGGCGGGAACTGACGGCGGTCGGCCTCGGCGAGCGCCTGTCGCATTATCCCGGCCAGCTCTCGGGCGGCGAGCAGCAGCGCGTGGCGATCGCCCGGGCGCTCGCGCCCTCGCCGAAACTGCTGATCGCCGACGAGCCGACCGGCAACCTCGACACCGAGACCGGCCGGCAGATCGCCGATCTTCTCTTCGCCAAGCAGGCCGAGCGCGGCATGACGCTGGTGCTGGTGACGCATGATCCCGCGCTCGCCGCCCGGTGCAGCCGGCAGGTCGCCATGCGCTCCGGCGAGATCGTTTCCGGCGCGGCGCCGATCAAGGCGACGCTGGCCGAGGCGGTGCCGGCATGAGGATCGGCACAGTCCTGAGACAGTTTCCGCTGGCGCTTCGCCTGGCGCTGCGCGAAATGCGCGGCGGCCTCAAGGGGTTCTACATCTTCCTCGCCTGCATCGCGCTCGGAACGGCGGCGATCGCGGGCGTCAATTCGGTGTCGAGCGCCATCACCCAGGCGATCGCCTCGCAGGGGCAGACCCTGCTTGCCGGCGACGTGCGCTTCGAATTCAACAACCGCTTCGCGACCCCGGAAGAGCTGAAGCACTTCCAGGGGTTGGGTGATGTTTCCCTCTCTTCCAGCCTGCGCTCCATGGCGCGCCTGCCCGACGGGTCCGACCAGACGCTGGTCGAGGCGAAAGGCGTCGACGGCGCCTATCCGCTCTACGGCACGCTGGAAACCAGCCCCCAGCAACCGTCCGCGACCCTCTTCGCCAGGGACGGCGAGGCCTTCGGCGCGGTCGTCGCGCCGCTGCTGCTCGACCGTCTCGGCATTGCCGTCGGCGACGAGATCCTGCTCGGCACGGTCCGGTTGAAAGTGACGGCGACGCTGGTGCGCGAGCCGGACGCGGTTTCGGAAGGGTTCG
Organism: Shinella granuli; assembly: GCF_004341885.1. Classification (GTDB taxonomy): domain Bacteria; phylum Pseudomonadota; class Alphaproteobacteria; order Rhizobiales; family Rhizobiaceae; genus Shinella; species Shinella granuli. Next base: position 47,140 of record NZ_SLVX01000007.1, read on the forward strand.
GCTTCGCGCCGCGGCTGATGATCTCGGAAGAGGCCATGCAGGCGAGCGGTCTCGTGCAGACCGGCAGCCTCGTGGAGAACGCCTACCGCATCCGGCTTGCCGATGCCGGCATGTCGCTGTCCAGGGTGCGGGCGGACGCCACGAAAGCCTTCCCGCAGGCCGGCTGGTCGATCCGCACCTCCAACAGCGCGGCGCCTTCGCTCACCAACAACATCACGCGCTTCTCGCAGTTCCTGACGCTGGTCGGCCTGACGGCGCTGATCGTCGGCGGCGTCGGCGTTGCCAATGCGGTGCGCGCCTATCTCGATTCCAAGCGCTCCGTCATCGCCACCTTCAAGTGCCTCGGCGCGCCGGCCTCGCTGGTGGCGCTGGTCTATCTTGCGCAGATCGCGCTGATCGCCGTGGTCGGCATCCTGATCGGCCTCGTGGCGGGCGCGCTGATGCCCATGGTGGCGATGGGCTTCCTCGACGGCGTGCTGCCGGTGCCGGCGGAGGCGACGATCTATCCCGCGGCCCTGCTGCTCGCCGCCGTCTTCGGCCTCTTGACGGCGCTGGCCTTCGCCATCATGCCGCTCGGCCATGCCCGCGAGGTGCCGGCGACAGCGCTCTTCCGCGAGCAGGGTTTCGAGGCCGGCCGCCTGCCGAGTTGGCCCTATGTCGCGGGCGCGGCGCTGCTTCTTGCGGCGCTCGCCGGGCTTGCCATCGCCACGGCCTATGACCGCTACATCGCCGTCGTCTTCCTCGGGGCGATCGCCTTCGCCTTCGTCGTGCTGCGCGCCGTCGCCATGCTGATCACCGCGGTCGCGAAACGCAGCCCGCGCGTCAATTCGCCGGCCTTGCGGCTGGCGGTCGGCAATATCCACCGGCCGGGCGCGCTGACCTCCTCTGTCGTGCTGTCGCTCGGCCTCGGCCTTGCGCTTCTCGTCACGCTGACGCTGATCGACGGCAATCTGCGCCGGGAGCTCACCGGCAACCTGCCGGAGCGCGCGCCGAACTTCTTCTTCGTCGATATTCAGGGCAGCGAGCTCGACGGGTTCCGCACCGTGCTGCAGGCGAACATGCCCGACGGCAAGATCATCGAGGTGCCCATGCTGCGCGGCCGCGTCATGGAGCTGAACGGTGTCGAGGTCTCGAAGGTCAAGGTGCCGCCGGAGGGGCAATGGGTGCTGCGCGGCGACCGCGGCATCACCTATGCCAAGCGCACGCCGGAAAACTCCACGCTTGCAGAAGGCGAATGGTGGCCGGAGGATTATTCCGGCGAGCCGCTCGTCTCCTTCGCTGCAGAGGAGGGCCGCGAACTCGGCCTCAAGATCGGCGACAGCGTGACGGTCAACGTGCTCGGCCGCAACATCACGGCGCGCATCGCCAATTTCCGCAATGTCGAATGGGAATCGCTGTCGATCAACTTCGTCATGGTCTTCTCGCCGAACACCTTTGCCGGCGCGCCGCATGCGTGGCTGGCGACGGTGATCGACCCGCAGGCGACGGCCGGGCAGGAGGCGGCGACCTTGAAGGCCGTCACCAATGCCTTCCCGACGATCACCAGCGTGCGCGTCAAGGATGCGCTCGACGTGGTCAACGAACTGGTCGGCCAGCTCGCCACCGCCATTCGCGCCGCCGCGGCCGTCGCGCTCATTGCCTCGATCCTCGTGCTCGCAGGGGCCCTCGCCGCCGGCAACCGGGCGCGCGTGCACGATGCCGTGGTCCTCAAGACGCTGGGTGCGACGCGCGCCACGCTGATCCGCGCCTTCAGCTACGAATATCTGATGCTGGGGCTGGCGACGGCGGTCTTCGCGCTCTTTGCCGGCGGGGTGGCGGCCTGGTTCGTGGTGAGCCGCATCATGACGCTCCCGTCGAGCTTCCTGCCGGACGTGGCCGTCATGACGGTTGTCACGGCGCTCCTCATGACCGTCGGCATCGGCCTTGCCGGCACCTGGCGCATCCTGGGGCAGAAGGCCGCGCCCGTGCTGCGCGAGCTTTGAGACCGGCAGGATCCGGGGCCCCGTAGGGGCCGCGGGTCTTGTACGAGACACAATTCATGCGCATATTGAACGCAGGCAAGCTGGAGCCCCGCAGCGGATGCCCGGATTCCGTGCCGACCATCGGCGAATAAACGGGAACCCGACACCGTCACCACAGGGGGCTTTACGAGAGGAAAACATGGCTGATCTTCGCAACTACCAGACCCGAACGGCCCATGCCGGCGCTCAGGCCGGTGCCGTCATCGACGAGGGCCTGCGCGCCTATATGCTCCGGGTCTACAACCTGATGGCCCTGGGCCTCGCGATCACCGGGGTCGTGGCGTATTTTGCTTCGCAGGCCGCCTTTGCCGGTGGCCAGCTCACGAGCTTCGGTTACGCGATCTATGTGAGCCCGCTGAAGTGGGTCGTGATGCTCGCCCCGCTGGCGCTGGTCTTCTTCCTGAGCTTCCGCATCCACAAGATGAGCGTTTCGGCCGCGCAGGCGACCTTCTGGGTCTATGCCGGCCTGATGGGCCTGTCGCTGTCGTCGATCTTCCTGATCTATACCGGCGCCAGCATCGCGCAGACCTTCTTCGTCTCCGCCGCCGCCTTCGGCGCGCTGTCGCTGTTCGGCTACACGACGAAGCGGGACCTCTCCGCGATCGGCTCGTTTCTGATCATGGGCCTGTTCGGCCTGATCATCGCCTCGCTCGTCAACCTGTTCCTGCAGTCCTCCGCGCTCGACTTCGCGATCTCCGCGATCGGCGTCCTGGTCTTCGCGGGCCTGACGGCCTGGGACACGCAGAAGATCAAGGAAATGTATTTTGAAGCCGACGAGGTCGCCGTTGCCGGCCGCAAGGCCATCATGGGCGCGCTGACGCTCTACCTCGACTTCATCAACCTCTTCCTGTTCCTGCTGCGCTTCCTCGGCAACCGCGAGTAACGCCAAGCCGGATGAAGGGTTGAATGAAAGAACCCCGCCGGAGACGGCGGGGTCTCACTTCGAAGAGAGACAGTCCGCCAAACCTCTCCTCCGCCATGGTCGGGCTTGAACCGACTACCCACGCTCCGGGCCGTCGGTGGATCCTCGGCTCAAGGCCGAGGATGACGTCGGGGGTGAGGCGAGGTTCGCCAACAAACAAAAACCCCGCCGTTTCCAGCGGGGTTTTTGTTTGGCAAGATGCCTATTCGCTGATGATCTTGAACTTTTCGCCCGGGCGGACGGTGCTTGCCGCCGTCATCGCGTTGATCAGGCGGAAGAGGTCGAGCTTGCGGTCCGTGCCCATCATCCGCCCGGCCAGCGAGGCGACGGTGTCGCCTGCTCGGGCCGTGACGACGCGCACGCGCAGCGGCTTCAGCGAGGCGACTTCGGGCGGCGTCAGCTTGCGGAACGAGGTCCTGAGGATCGCGGCGGTCGGCTCCAGCGCCGTCGAGCCCACCGGAACCGCCGTCAGGAAGCGGTAGATCTGGTTGTCGATGCGCACGACCGTGACGTCGAATTCCCAGCGGTCCGCCGCCGCCTTGGCCGTCGCCGCCTCCAGCCCGTTGATCGTGATGGGCTGGATCGTCTCCGGCTTGAGCCCGGTCACCCAGCCGCTCGAAATGTAGTTGACGAGGTTCTGCTTGCGGCTGTCGGCGACACCGTCGAAGCGGATCGCGACATCCCCGGGACCCGTCGCCAGCACCGCATCGGCCTTGTTGTCGATCTGGAAGCCGGCCGGCACGTCGAAGCGGATGCCGAGCTTGCCGTGCAGGAAGGTCTGGCCGCGCACATAGCCTTCTTCCGGCGCATCGCCGTAGAGCAGGCCGTCGATGCCGGCGAGGTAGTAATCGCGGCCGCGGTCGCCGATCGAGCCTTCCGCCCCGAAGGCCCGGGCATGCAGGCGCGCCAGCTCCACGCGCTGCGGCGCGTTCGGGTGGCTCGACAGGAAGTCGAGGCTCTGGTCGGAATCGGGATCGACCGCGGTGAAGCGGGCATAGGCCGCCATGGAATCGAGGAAGCGGGCGGCGGCATAGGGATCGTAGCCCGCCTCGCCCAGCATGCGCACGCCGATCACGTCCGCCTGGAGTTCCTGGTTGCGCGAGAAGGCGGCAAGGCGCAGTTTTCCGCGCGCCAGGGCCTGCTTGCCGGCGATGTTGCTGGAAAGCACCTCGGCCACGACGCGGCTGGCGATGACCTCGGCCTCTTCCTTCTTCTGCCGCTCGATGCCGTGGTTGGCGGTGACGTGCGCCATTTCGTGCGAGAGCACGGCGGCGACCTCCGAGGCGTCGTTGGCAAGCGCCAGCAGGCCGCGGGTCACGTAGAGATAGCCGCCCGGCAGCGCGAAGGCGTTGATCGCGGGGGAATTCAGGATGGTGATGCGGTAGGACTGGTTCGGGTTTTCCGAAACGAGCGTCAGCGCGCCGGCAATGCGGGCGACGAGCCGCTCGGTCTTGGCGTCCTTGTATTCGCCGCCGTAGCTCGCGACGATGCGCGGGTGCTCGCGGGCGCCCATCTGGGCGCGCGGGTCGTTCTTCTGCACCTCTTCGACGATCTGCGGATTGGACGAGGGCGAGATCGTCGGCTCATAGGTCTGCTCGATGATCGACTGGCAGCCTGACAGCAGCGTGCCGGCAAGCATCAACGCCGCAAGGGGCTTCAAAACCCCGCGTCCGCATACCATTGCAGCTTCCTGCGATGCTCTCGCCATATCTCTTGCCCACAGCCCGAACCGGGTCCTCGAATGGATGAGATAGACGCACCATACCTGGCCGGCAACTCCCGATTCGACAAACGCTTCCCTTGTGGCTCCGGTGACACAGGGGGGCGTCCAAATTGTGGCGTGCCGCCGGAACGCCCCGCCGGTCGCGCCGCTAAAGCGCGGAATGACCGAGGAATTTTGCAACGGCCGGTGGTTCCCGACGCGAGAGGAAATCGCCGACGGGCTCATCGAGAAGGATCGCGCCCGCCTCAAGGAACATCACCCGGTCGGCCAGCCGGCGGATGTCCTCCGGCTGGTGGGTGATGAAGAGCATCGTGCTCTTCGTCTCGCTCCGCAGTTCCGCCAGAAGTTTCGCCATCTCCGCCCGCATGGCCGGATCGAGCGCGGCGAAGGGCTCGTCGAGCAGGAGGATCGGCCGGCGCCGCACCAGGGCGCGGGCGAGCGCCACGCGCTGCCGCTCGCCGCCGGAAAGCGAGCCCGGCAGCCGCCGCTCGTAACCGCCGAGACCGACACGGGCGAGCGCCGTGAACACGCGCTGGCGTGCAGGTGCGTCGAGCCGCAGTGCCGGATCGATGCCGAGGCCGACATTGTCGGCGATCGTCAGATGCGCGAAGAGGTTGTTGTCCTGGAAGATGATCGAGACCGGCCGTTCCGCGGGATCGCGCCCCGCCATGTCTTCGCCGAGCAGCCGGACATCGCCTGAGGCCGGCGCCTGGAAGCCGGCGATGACGTTGAACAGCGTCGATTTTCCTGCGCCCGAGGGGCCGGCCACGGCGACTGCGGCACCGGTGGGAATGGCGCAGTCGAAGGAAAGCCGCTTCTCCTCGAAGCGCACGATGACATCGGTGAGGCGGATGGCAAGGTCAGGCATCGGCGCTTTGTCTTTCGGTCGGGCGCTCCGCCGTGGTCGAGGGCAGCGTCAGGAGAAGGCATATCACGCCGAGCAGCAGCGCGATGCCGGCGGCGTCCGCCGTGCGATAGCTCGCCATGCGGGAGAAAAGCAGCCAGGGCAGGGTGATGAAGCCTTCCGCGCCGAAGATGGCGACGGCGCCGAGATCGCCGAGCGACAGCGCCATGGCGAAGGCGAAGGCCGTGAGCAGCGGCTTCTTCAGGGCCGGCAGGTCGATCCATCGCAGGCGATGCAATCCGGTGACGCCGAGGCTGAGCGCGAGCCGGGTGGTGCGCGAGAGGTGGGTGCGATAGGCCGGCTCCAGCACGCGCACGACGAAGGGCAGCGCCATCAGCGCATTGAGGACGGTGATGACGGCAGGGGCGAAGCGCCCGGTCTCGCTGAAGGTCCTCAGCACGAGGAACCAGCCCGTGGCGACGACGACCGGCGGCACGAGCAGGATGAGCGAACCGACTGCCGGCAGTGCGCGGCCCATCAGCCGTGTCGCGATGCCCGCATCGCCCGTTTCGGCAAGCCGCGGCACGAGCACGATGGGCAGTGCGATCGCGAGGCTGAGGCAGGCCGAGGCGAAGGAAATGGCAAGGCTGGTGAGGAGCGCCCGGTGCAGCAGCGGATCGAGCGCCAGCCGGCCGAGATCGGCGGAAAGGCCTGAGACAAGGGTGGCGGCGAGCGGGGCGGCGGTGAAGAGGGTGAAGAGAAGGATGACGAGGCCGTCGGGGACGCGCCGCCTGCGGCCGTCGAAACGGCGGATGGCGCGGCCCGCTGTCATGCCTTCCTCGGGCGGGTGGCCGAACAGCGAGATCAGCCAGAGCAGGCTTGCCGTGACGAGGATCTGCAGGAAGGCGAGCAGCACGGCGCGCTGGGGGTCGAAATCGAAGCGCAGCGCCTGGTAGATCGCCACTTCGATCGTGGTCGCGGCCGGTCCGCCGCCGAGCGTCAGCACGATCGTGAAGCTCGTTGCGCAGAGCATGAAGACGAGGCCGGCGATGCCCGGCAGGACCCGCCGGATTACCGGCCATTCGACGAGCCGGAACACCGCGCCGCCGCCCATGCCGAGATTGGCGGAGGTCAGCCAGTATTCCGCCGGAATGCGGTCGAGGGCCGCCAGCAGGAAGCGCGCGGCGAGCGGCAGGTTGAAGAAGACGTGGGCGATCAGGATGCCGGCAAGCCCGTAGACGCTGACCGGGTTCTGCAGCCCGGCAAGCCCGAGCAGGTCGTTGACGACGCCCTGCCGGCCCCAGATCTCGATGACGCCGAGCGCGGCGACCAGCGCCGGCAGGCCGAGCGGCACGACGGACAGCCGGATGATCCAGACGCGGCCCGGAAAGTCCCGCTGCCGGGCGAGCGCCCGGGCGACGGGAATGGCGAGCAGGACGGACAGCAGCGTGGAGAGCGTCGCCTGCAGCAGCGTGAACCGCGCGACGCGTCCGATATAGGCATCGAGGAGCGGCGCACCGGCGCCGGGGCCGGCATGGGCGAGAAGCACGGCCGTCGCCGCACCGACGAAGGCGAGCACGGTGCCGAGGGCGAGGCCCCCGGCGACACGCAGCGTCCGTCGCTCAGTGCGGGCGAAGATCACGTTACCTGGCGCTCATCGCCGCCAGCCATTCGTCGATCCAGGCCTTGCGGTTGGCCGCGACCTCGTCCGACGACATCAGGAAGGTCTTTTCCGGCTTCACCAGCGCGTCGAAGGCTGCAGGCAGCGGATCCTTCGTCTTTGCGGCCGGCATCATCCAGTTGGTCTCCGGGATGATCGACTGGAAGTCCGGGCCGGTCATGAAGGTCAGGAACTGGCGGGCAAGATCCTTGTCGTCGGCGGTGCGCGTCAGGCCGGCGACCTCGATCTGCACGTAGTGGCCCTCGGAGAAGGCGGCGGCCTTGTAGCGCTCGGTCTGTTCCGCGATGACGTGGTAGGCGGGCGAGGTCGTGTAAGACAGCACCATCGGCGCCTCGCCCTTGGTGAAGAGGCCGTAGGCTTCCGACCAGCCGGGCGTCACCGTCAGCACACGGTCCTTCAGCTTGCCCCAGGCCCCGGCCGCCTCGTCGCCATAGACCGACTTCACCCACAGCAGCAGGCCAAGACCCGGCGTCGAGGTGCGCGGGTCTTCGATGACGATCTTCTGCGACGGGTCGCCCTCGACCAGTTCCTTCAGGCTCGTCGGCGGGGTCTTGAGCGTCTCGCTGTCATAGACGACGGCAAAATGGCCGTAGTCGTAGGGCAGGAACGTGTCGTCGGAAAAACCGCCCGGCACCGTCAGGCCTTCCGGCGAAAGGCCGTGCGCCTCGAAGAGGCCGGTCGCCTTGGCCTCGGTGATCAGGTTGGTATCGAGGCCGAGCACCAGGTCGGCCTTCGTGCCCTCGCCTTCGAGCTTCAGGCGCGTCAGGAGTTCCACGCCGTCGGCAACGCCGACCCATTCGACGGTGCAGCCGCAGGTTTTCTCGAAGGCTTCCTTGACCTTCGGGCCGGGTCCCCATTCGGCGACGAAGCTCTCATAGGTGTAGACGGTCAGCGTCTTTTCCTGCGCCAGCGCGGGAAGGGCGAGGGAAACGGCGAGTGCCGCGATGGTGGAGAAAAGTGTCTTGCGCATCCGCGCCTCCTTGCTGTTCACAAAACGGGAGTAGGGCGCTGGATGTGCCGTCTAATCCCTCCGCCGGTACGAGCCGGATCAGGTTCTTCGGGTTGGCGAAACCGCCTCTCAGCCAGCGGATCGAAACCCGCGGGCACCCCGTTAGAGCAAGGCAAGGCATAATCCCGCTTGCGGCGGGGCGCAAGAGGGTGGCGGCAAGCAAAAGGCCGGCGAAAGCGCCGGCCCCGACCTGTCAAAAAGCTGCCTACCTCTTTTCGGTCACGCGATGAAACGCTCGGGGCGATAGGGGCCGATATTGATGACGGTCCGCTCGCCCAGCATCTTTTCCGCCAGCACGCGGCCGGTGATCGGGCCGAGCGTCATGCCGTGATGGGCGTGGCCGAAGGCGAACCAGAGGCCGGCGTGGCGCGGAGCCTTGCCGATGATCGGCATCATGTCCGGCGTGCAGGGGCGGGCGCCCATCCAGGGCTCTTCGTCGCGGCGTTCGGCGAGCGGGAAGAATTCCCGCGCCACCTTTTCGGCCCGGCGCAACTGCACCGGCGTCTTGCGCGTGTCGCGCTTGGCGAATTCGGCCCCGGTGGTGAGGCGGATGCCGCGCTGCATGGGCGCGAGGAAATAGCCGCGTTCGGCATCCAGCACCCAGTTGTTGAGCGTCGCGCCCTCTTCCGCACCGTAATGCATGTGATAGCCGCGCTTGACGGCGAGCGGGAAGCGGTAGCCGAGCTTGCGCGTCACCGTATCGGCCCAGGGACCGAGCGCGACGACGACTTCCTTGCCTTCGAGCGGGCCTTCCGGCGTGGCGATGCGCCAGCCTTCACCTTCCAGCACATGCTCGATGGTCGCTGCATCGCCGGACTTGAGTTCGCCGCCGAGCGACTGGAAATAGGCGAGGTAGCGCTTCAGGAGGCCCTGCGGATCGAGGATCGACCATGGGTCGGTCCAGCGCAGGCCGCCGGTGAGCTCGGCGCGGATGGATGGCTCGGCCTCGGCCACCTCCCGCGTCGTCAGCTTCTGGTGGTTGACGCCGAAATTGGCCGACAGCTTTTCGGCGTCCGCATAGGCCTTGTCGCGCTCCTTCTCCGTGCGGAAAACCTTCATCCAGCCGTCCTTGCGGATGAGGTCGTCCGCGCCGGACGCGGCGATGAGGTCGGCATGCTCGGAAATCGAGTTCTCGATGAGCGGCGCATAGAGATGGGCGATGCTCTGGTGCTGGCGGAAGCCGGAATGCCACCAGTAGCGGGCAAGGAACGGAATGATGCCGGGGATCGCCGAGGGGTGGTAGTGCGCGTCGATCGTGTTGTTCAGCGCGTAGCGGAAGAGCGCGCCGAAATCATGCGGGAAACCATAGGGGAAGACGCCCTCGCGCTGGATCAGGCCGGCATTGCCATAGGAGGTTTCTTCCGCCGCGCCGCGGCGGTCGACGAGCACCACCGACTTGCCGCGCCGGAGGAGATGGATCGCGGTCGAAATGCCGACCACGCCCGCGCCGAGAACGATGACATCCGTCTTCATGAGCCTGCCCCAGGAGATTTTCGTTTGCGCATCAATGCATGCGGGCTCGCGCCAAGGCAAGGCGCGTCATTGTCCCGCCAGCCGCAGCAGGTTTTCGATCGCCGCGTGTTCGAAGCCGCCGATGCCCTCGGAAATATCGGCCTTGATGGCGGACGCCACGGCGTCCTCGTCGCGCTTGCGCAGCGCGGCGATCGCTTCCTGGTGGCGATCGACGAAATAGAGCTGGGCGACATGCTCCATGGCGATACCGAGGAAGGGGCCGAGCTGGAGCCAGATGCTCTCCACCATCGGCATGATCACCTGCTCGGGATTGGCGGTATAGAGCGTGCGATGGAATTCCTGGTTCAGGAGCAGGGCATTGGCATTGTCCTTGCGGGCGATCGCCTCGTCCTGCGCCCTGTCGATCTCTTCCAGCCGGTCGATCCGGCGCTCCGTGATATGCGGCACCGCCCGGCGCGCGGCATGCTGCTCCAGCACGGAACGCAGCGAGACGAGTTCGCTGAACCGGTCCGCTGTCATGCGCGGCACCATGATGCGCCTGTTGTCGAGCACGCGCAGCGCGCCTTCCGACGAGAGGCGGCGCAACGCCTCGCGCACCGGCGTCGGGCTGCTCTCCATCGCTTCGGCGATGCCGCGGATCGTCAGCGATTCCCCCGGCCGGATCGAGCCGACCATGATCGCCTGGCGCAGGCGCCGGTGCGCATATTCATGCGTCGTCATGCCTTCCGGCCGGTCCAGTGGCTCAAGCGCCAAGTTGCCCAATCCATCCCTCCACGAAAGGCTGCCAGATGCTATCCTATGCTTTGTGACAGGTTCTAGCAGCTTGACCCCCGACAAGAAAGTGTGCATATTTTGAAAATGTGATCACAAAAATAATTATGTGATACGGAAGGGAACCATGACTGCGAACAATGATGCCAATTGGCTGATCAATGCCGACGGCGTGGAGAGCATCCAGGCCGTGGTCTGCGACCTGAACGGCATCCTGCGCGGCAAGCGCGTGCCCGTCGGACAGGCGGAAAAGGTGCTGAAGGGCGGTATCCGCATGCCGCTGTCCATCGTCGGCGTGGACGTATGGGGTGAGGACATCGTCGGCTCCAGCCACGTCTTCGCCTCGGGCGACATGGACGGCATCTGCAGCCCCACCGGCCGCGGCGCGCTCCCGGTCAACTGGACGCTGAAACCGTCGGCCGTCGTGCCGCTCTGGCTGTTCAAGGAGGGTGGTGAACCGTTCCTCGCCGATCCGCGCCAGGCGCTCGCCCATATCGTGCGGCAGTATCACGAATTGGGCCTGCGCCCCGTCGTCGCCTCGGAGATGGAATTCTACCTGATCGACGCCGAGCCCGATCATGCCGAGCCGCCGATCTCGCCCTATACCGGCAAGCGTCTCGATTCCGATGCCATCCTCTCCATCGACGAACTCGACGATTTCGGCCAGTTCTTCTCCGACGTCTATGCGGAATGCGAGCGGCAGAACGTGCCGGCGGATTCGGCCGTCGCGGAAAACGGCATCGGCCAGTTCGAAATCAACCTGATGCATACCGACGATCCGTTGAAGGCTGCCGACGACGCGCTGTTCTTCAAGCGCATCATCAAGGGCGTCGCGCGCAAGCACGGCTTTGCCGCCACCTTCATGGCAAAGCCCTACGGCATGCGTTCGGGCAGCGGCATGCACATGCATTTCAGCCTGGTCGACGAGAAGGGCGACAACGTCTTCGACAACGGCACACCCGAGGGTTCCGACATCATGAAGCACGCCGTGGCGGGCCTGATGCGCGGCATGGCGGAATCGACGCTGCTCTTTGCGCCGCACTACAATTCCTACCGGCGCCTGCGCCCCGATACCCACGCGCCGACCTCGATCTCCTGGGGCTACGAGAACCGCACCGCCGCCATCCGCATCCCCGGCGGCAACAACAAGGCGCGGCGCATCGAGCATCGCGTCGCCGGCGCGGACGCCAATCCCTACCTCGTCATGGCCGGCATTCTCGGCGCCGCCCTCGTCGGCATCCGCAACAAATGGGAGCCGCCGGCGCCGGTCTCGGGCCGGGCCTATCTCTCACAACTGCCGCGCATTCCGAGCGAATGGGGTTCGGCCGTCACTGCCTTCGAGAACGGCTCGATCGTCTCCGAAATCTTCGACACCGACCTTCGCTCCATGCTGATCGCCTGCAAGCGGCAGGAAATCGCCGGTTTCGCCGAACAGGTGACCGACTTCGAATTCAGCGCCTACCTGGAAATCGTCTGATGGCCAAGCAAGACTCCTATGCCGGCAACGGTGCCTACCCCGACAGCTACTACGCCGCCTCCCGCAACATCGTCCGCACGCCGAAAGTGCTGGAAGGCGCGGTGACGGCGGACGTCGCCGTGCTCGGCGCCGGCTATTCCGGCCTTTCGACCGCCATCCACCTTGCCGAAAAGGGCTACAAGGTGGTGATGGTCGAGGGCGCCGGCATCGGCTGGGGTGCGTCCGGCCGCAATGGCGGCCAGATCGTCAACGGCCTCAATGCCAGCCTCGACACGATCAAGCGCCGCTATGGCGTTGAGGCCGGCGCCTTCGTCGGCGGCCTGGTGCAGGAGGGCGGCAAGATCATCCGCCGCCTCGTTTCCCAGTACGATATCGACTGCGACCTGAAGACCGGCAACATCTACGCCGCCTATACGCCCGCCCACATGAAGGACCTCGAACACAAGAAGGCCCTGTGGAAGAGCTACGGCATGGACGACCACCAGATGCTCGACAAGGCGGCGATGCGCAAGCTCGTCAACACCGACGCCTATATCGGCGGCATGCTGGATACGACCGGCGGCCACATGCACCCGCTCAACCTCACGCTTGGCGAGGCGAAGGCTCTGGAATCGCTCGGCGGCGTGATCTACGAGCAGTCGCCCGTCACCCGCGTCGAGCACGAGGCGGAAAAGCCGGTCATCCACACGGCCAAGGGCAGCGTGACGGCCAATGTCGCCGTGCTCTGCGGCAATGCCTATCTCGGCCATGTCGTGCCGAAGCTGGTCTCGCGCGTCATGCCGGTCTCCACCCAGATGGTCGCCACCGAACCGCTCGGCGCCGAGCGCGCCGACGCGCTGATCCCGAGCGACATGTGCGTCGAGGACGTGCGCTACATCCTCGATTATTTCCGCCTGTCGGCCGACAAGCGCATGATCTTCGGCGGCGGCACCGTCTACGGCGGCACCGACCCGGCGGACGTCAGGGCAAAGATCCGCCCGAACCTCGAAAAGGTCTTCCCGTCGCTGAAGGGCGTGAAGATCGACTATGCCTGGAGCGGCAATTTCGCCCTCTCCTTCTCGCGCGTGCCGCAGATGGGCAAGATCGGCAAGAACACCTATTTCGCCCATGGCTACAGCGGCCACGGCGTGACCGGCTCGCACCTTTTCGGCCGCATCCTCAGCGAGGCGATCGACGGCGACCTCTCCCGCTTCAGCCAGTTCGAAAAGCTGCCCTGGATCCCCTTCCCCGGCGGGCGCCTGTTCCGCGCGCAATATTCCACCATCGGTTCGTGGTGGTATCAGTTCAAGGATGCCTTCGGCCTCTGAAGACGGCCGTGTTTTGACGACAAGCATTCCTCCAGACACGTGTCCTCCTCGGCCTTGCTCCGGGGAGGATGAGCCGCGATTGGCCGCCCGATGGTCCTGTGCTGTTTCCTAACGCCGGATCCGCGTCGACAGGATGATCGACGACAGCGTGCGCTCCACGCCGTCGATCGCGCCGATGCGGTCGATCAGGTGGTCGAGTTCGGCGATCGATGCCGCCTCGACCACGGCGATCAGGTCGAAACTGCCGCTCACCGAATGCAGCGTGCGCACGGCCGAGATGGCGTGCAGCTCCGTGGTGATGCGCGCCAAGGTCTTCGGCGCGATGGTGATCAGCACATGCGCCTTCACCATGCCGCTCTCATAGGCATCCGAGAGCTTGACGCCGTAGCCGGCGATCACCCCGTCCCGCTCCAGCCGGTCGATCTTCGCCTGCACGGTGGTGCGGGAAAGACCCAGTTTGCGGGCGATCGTCGCGGTCTGTTCACGGGCGTTCTCGCTGAGGATGGCGAGAAGTTCGCGATCCTTGGCGCCTAGCGTCGAAATGCTCATTTTCACCGTCATTCTGCCGATATCGATAGTGTATTATGCCGGATATGGCGCTTTAAATCGACACCCATCGCCCTCAAAATTAGTGCATCAATTCATGCCGGAGGGAAATCACATGAAGGACATCGTTGTCATCGGCGCAGGCAAGATCGGCTCGACCATCGCCCGCATGCTGGCTCACAGCGGGGATTACCGCGTCACCGTCGCCGACCGTTCGGACGAGCAGCTCGCCGCCATCGAGCGTCACGCGACCGTTTCGACCGCCGTCGTCGACATTGCCGACGGCTCTGCCCTGCGCGCGCTCCTCGCCGGCAAGTTCGCCGTTCTCTCCGCCGCGCCCTACCACCTGACTGTCGCCATCGCGGAAGCTGCCGCCGATGCGGGCCTGCACTATCTCGACCTCACGGAAGACGTCGAATCCACCCGCCAGGTCAAGCGCATCGCGGAAAACGCCAAGACGGCCTTCATCCCGCAGTGCGGCCTTGCACCGGGCTTCATCTCGATTGTCGCCAACGACCTCGCCAGCCGCTTCGATTCGCTCGAAAGCGTGCGCATGCGCGTCGGCGCCCTGCCGCAGTACCCGTCCAATGCCCTGAACTACAATCTCACCTGGAGCACGGACGGCGTCATCAACGAATATATCGAGCCCTGCGAAGCCATCGTCGAAAGCGCGCTGATCGAGGTTCCGGCCCTCGAAGAGCGCGAGGAATTCTCGCTCGACGGCGTCACCTACGAGGCCTTCAACACCTCCGGCGGCCTCGGCACGCTCTGTGAATCGCTGAAGGGCAAGGTCCGCACGCTGAACTACAAGACGATCCGCTATCCCGGCCATGCCGCCATCATGAAGGCGCTGCTCAACGACCTCGGCCTGCGCCACCGCCGCGAAGTCCTCAAGGACATCTTCGAAAACGCCCTGCCGACCACCACGCAGGACGTCGTCATCATCTTCGTGACCGTCTCGGGCCGCAAGGGCGGCCGCCTGATCCAGGAAACCTACGCCAACAAGGTCTACAGCGCCCCGGTCGCCGGCAGCCTGCATTCCGCCATCCAGATCACCACGGCCGGCTCGATCTGCGCCGTGCTCGACATGCTCGCCGACGGTTCGCTGCGCGCCGAGGGTTTCGTCCGCCAGGAGGAAATCGCCCTCGACACCTTCCTCGCCAACCGTTTCGGTCACTACTACGCCCAGGAAAACCACGGCGCCCGCGCCGCCTGACCTTCCAGACCCTTCAGACGCCCCGGTTCGGACCGGGGCGTTTTCGCATCTGTGGCTCGGCCGCGGGGAAGTAGAGAACGCCACAAGGCGCGGATCCATAAAAATGGGGCCTCTTTCGAGGCCCCTTTTCTTTTGTCCGATTGGTGATGCGGCTCAGGCGAGCTTTGCGCAGGCGTCCGCGATGCGCTTCAGCGCTTCCGTCAGTTCCGCCTCCGACGTGGCGTAGGAGATGCGGAAATAGGGGGAAAGGCCGAAGGCCGAGCCGGGCACGACGGCGACATGGGCGTCTTCCAGGAGATAGTCCGTGAAGTCGCTGTCGGCTTCGATGCGCCTGCCCTTCGGCGTCACTTTGCCGATCACGCCCGCGCAGCCGGCGAAGGTGTAGAAGGCGCCTTCCGGGGTGCGGCAGGCAAGGCCGGGGATGGCGTTCAGCGCCGAGACGACGAGGTCGCGGCGATGCTTGAAGCTCGCCTGGCGGTCCTTGAGGAAATCCTGCGGGCCGGTGAGCGCCTCGACCGAGGCGGCCTGGCTGACCGAGGACGGGCAGGAGGTCGCCTGGCTCTGGATCACGGCCATCGCCTTGATCAGCGCCTTCGGGCCGCCGGCATAGCCGATGCGCCAGCCGGTCATGGCATAGGCTTTGGAGACGCCGTTGATCGTCAGCGCACGGCTCTTCAGGCGCGGTTCGATGGCGACGGGGGTGACGAACCTGAATCCATCGTAGACGATGTGTTCGTACATGTCGTCGACCATCAGCCAGACATGCGGGTGTCTCAGCAGCACGTCGAGGAGCGGGCGGTAGTTGGCCTCGCCATAGGCCGCGCCTGACGGGTTCGACGGCGAGTTGAACAGCACCCAGCGTGTCTTCGGCGTGATCGCCCTTTCGAGCTGCTCGGCCTTCAGGCGGAAACCGGCCTCGGCGTCGCAGGGGATCAGCACCGGCACGCCGCCGCAGATCTCCACGATGTCGGAATAGGAGGTCCAGTAGGGCGTCGGAATGATCACCTCGTCGCCCGGATCGATCGTCGCCATGAAGGCGTTGAACAGGATCTGCTTGGCGCCCGTCGCGACGGTGATCTCGTCGAGCGCATAGTCGACATCGTTCTCGCGGCGGAATTTCTCGGAGATCGCCTTCTTCAGCTCCGGCGTGCCGTCGAGCGCGGTGTATTTCGTCTCGCCGCGGTCGATGGCGGCCTTGGCGGCGGCCTTGACATTGTCCGGCGTGTCGAAGTCCGGTTCGCCGGCGCCGAGGATGATGACCGGCAGGCCGTCCTTCTTCATTGCAGCGGCGCGGGCGCCGATCTGCAGGATTTTCGAGACGCCGATGGCGGCGATGCGCGAGGCGGGCGTAAAGCCCGCCTCCTCTGTCTTGGTCCGGTTGTCCATCACGGCCTACTCGATGTCGAAGGAGACGCCCTGGGCGAGCGGCAGAGCCTTCGAATAGTTCACCGTGTTGGTGGCGCGGCGCATATAGGCCTTCCACGCGTCGGAGCCGCTCTCGCGGCCGCCGCCGGTTTCCTTCTCGCCGCCAAACGCGCCGCCGATTTCCGCGCCCGAAGTGCCGATGTTGACATTGGCGATGCCGCAATCCGAGCCGTCGGCGGCGAGGAAGCGTTCGGCTTCCTGCATGTTCAGCGTGAAGATCGACGAGGAGAGGCCGGCCGAAACGGCGTTGTGATCGTCCAGGACGGCGTCGAAGTCGGAATATTTCATGACATAGAGGATCGGCGCGAAGGTCTCTTCGAGAACCGGGCCGGCCTGCTTCGGCATTTCGACGATGGCGGGCTTGACGTAGTAGGCCGTGTCCTTCCCGGCTTCCGCGACGCGTTCGCCGCCGGTGACGGAACCGCCTTCGGCCTTGGCTGCTGCCAGCGCCTTCTGCATGCCGTCGAAGGCCTGCTTGTCGACGAGCGGGCCGACGAGCGCCGAGGTTTCCAGCGGGTTGCCGACGGAAACGCTGGTATAGGCCTTCTTCAGGCGCGGCACGAGCTGGTCGTAGACGCTGTCATGCACGAAGAGGCGGCGCAGCGTCGTGCAGCGCTGGCCGGCGGTGCCCATCGCGCCGAAGGCAATCGCGCGCAGCGCCATGTCGAGGTCGGCCGAGGGGCAGACGATGCCGGCATTGTTGCCGCCGAGTTCGAGGATCGAGCGGGCAAAGCGCTTGGCAAGACGCGGGCCGACTTCCTTGCCCATGCGGGTGGAGCCGGTGGCCGAGACGAGCGCGACCTTGGAATTGTCGACGAGGGCTTCGCCGATGGCGCGGTCGCCGATGAGGACCTGCGACAGGTTCGCCGGGGCGTCGCCGAAGCGGGCGAGGGCGCGCTCGAAGATCGCCTGCGATGCAAGGGCGGTCAGCGGGGTCTTTTCGGACGGCTTCCAGACGATGGAATTGCCGGCGACCAGCGCCAGCGCGGCGTTCCACGACCAGACGGCGACCGGGAAGTTGAAGGCCGAGATGATGCCGACGACGCCGAGCGGGTGCCAGGTCTCCATCATGCGGTGGCCGGGGCGTTCGGTGGCGATCGTCAGGCCGTAGAGCTGGCGGGAGAGGCCGACGGCGAAATCGCAGATGTCGATCATTTCCTGCACTTCGCCGAGGCCTTCGGAGGTGATCTTGCCGGCCTCGATGGAGACGAGGCGGCCGAGATCGGCCTTGGCGGCGCGCAGTTCCTCGCCGAGCAGGCGGACGAGTTCGCCGCGCTTCGGTGCGGGAACGAGACGCCAGGCCTTGAAGGCGTCGTGGGCGGCGTCGATCGCCTTGTCGGCCTCGGCGGCCGAAACGGTCTTCAGCTTGCCGATCTCCTCGCCGGTGACCGGGCTGTAGGAGGCCATGTCGCCGCCCTGCCAGGCGCTGCGCGCGACGCCGAGCTTGTCGAGAAGGGTTTCGGTTTCCTGTTTCACGTCGACTTTCGTCATGGGGTGTCTCCCTGTCTGTTTTTAGAATGTGATGGTGCCGAGCGGGCCCGGCGAGGTGATGGTTTTCAGCCCGGCCGCAAGCGCGCGGAGCTTTTCCGGGGTGTATCTGTCGTAGAAGGCCTGGTTCTTGCGGCCGATGGCGTGTTCCGCGCTGAAGCTGCCGCCGAATTGCTCGACCGCGACGGTGAAGACCCATTCGCGCAGGTCCGCCTCGAAATCGGGATCGGCAAGCCGTGGGTCGTCCTTCGCGACGACCAGGTTGAAGTGCACGCCGCCGTCGCCGATATGGCCGAAGTCGCAGATCGTGACGTCCTCGAAGTGATCAGGCATTTCCGCCTTCATATGGGCGAGGAAGGGCATGATGTCACCCCGGCGGAAGGACAGATCGAAGGCGATCAATCGCCCGCGATGCTTCACGCCCTCCGAGAGCGCATGGCGCAGCGCCCAGATCTCGTGCGGCGGGCCGACGAAGGCGTCGGCGAGCGGTGCGTCCTCGCGCTCCCAGATCGCGGCGAGCACCTCTTCCAGCACCGCGTCGAGCGGCTGCTCGCCAGCGCGCGGCGGAGTGGAGCGGGAGATTTCCGCGAGGATGACGAAGTCGGGCACCACGCCGCCCTGGAAGGGATTGCGCAGCGACGGCACATGATCGAGCGCGGCGGCGACCGCGTTGCCGGACATGCCCTCGAAGGCCGAGAGATAGCTGCCGAGCGCGTCTTCCATGGCGACGAGCAGCGTCGCGACCTGGTCTGCCGAGGCGGGCACGAGCAGGGCGGTGGCGGACTGTTTCGGGGCGGGTTCGAGGTTCAGCACGCATTCGGTGACGACGCCGAAGGCGCCCGACGTGCCGATGAAGAGCTGCTTCCAGTCGACGCCGGTATTGTTCTTGCGCAGGTCCGAGGAGAGGTCGAGCACGGTGCCGGCCTCGTCGGCGAGCACCACGGTGAGGCCGAGAACATTGCGGCGCACATCGCCGTAGCGCAGGAACCGCGAGCCGCCGGTGTTCGTCGCGATCATGCCGCCGAGGCGCGGGTCGGCGCCGAGGTCGATCGGGAAGAAGAGGCCGCTGTCTTCCAGCTTGCCGTTGAGGTCGGAAAGGCGCAGGCCCGCCCCGGCCCTGACCGAGCGGTTCACCCGGTCGAGGTCGAAGGGGGCGGTCAGGCGGTCGAGGCTGAGCACGCCCTGTCGGCCGCTCCCGTCGGGCGTCGAGCCGGAGACGAGGCCGGTATTGCCGGACTGCGGCACGAGCGCGATGGCGTTCCGCACGCAATAGGAGACGATGGCGGAGGCCTCCGCCGTCGTGGCCGGGCGGGCGACGAAGGCGGCGCGGCCCCTGTCGTAGCGCGCGCCGGTCTCGTAGGCGGCCATGTCGGCTTCTTCGGTGAGAAGACCCTTCTCGCCGGCAAGGCCCTTCAGCGCTTCGATATGGCGTGCCTCGATCATGCGCTCTTCCGTCACTCCGCAGCGGCAGCCATGTTGACGATGCCGAGGCACATTTCAAGCGACGCGCGCTGGATGGCGGCATAGTGGGCGAATTCGTCGAGGACGGCATGGCCGAGATCGCGCTCGAACATCACCTGGTTCGGGCTGGCGACGAAGTCCTGGGTCGCGTCGTCGCCGAGGTTCGACTGGAAGATGCCCGCGGCGCTGACCGGCAGGAAATCCTCGTAGACGATCGGGTCGAAGCGGATGAGGCCGGCTTCGATCGCCGTTTCGAGATCGGCGTTGCGGCCGGTGCCGGACTTGCCCTTCTCCGTCAGGCAATAGGTGAAATAGCCGAGGCCCGCCTTGCGGATGCCGTCCCAGTCATCCGGGAAGGCCTTGAAGACGTCGGCGAGCGCGGCCTCGTATTCGGCGGCATTGGAGCCGTCGGCGGCCGGGCGCACGCGGGCGCGCGTCTCGGTGAGCAGCCGGTCGTAGAGCGCGCGGCCCTTCGGCGTCAGTGCCACGCCGCGCTGCTCGATCTCGCCGAAGCGGGCCGTGTGGGAGCCTTGCTGCCAGGCGCCGTCGGCGCCGATGAAGGAGACGGCCTCCTCCAGCGCCTTGAACGAGGTCTGGCGCAGGAGGATCGGGCAGGTGCGGGTCGGCGGGCCCTCGACGACGGCCTTCGGGGCGATGCCCTCTTCCGGCATGCGGGCCTGTACCTTGTCGATGTCGAGCGTGCGCGGTGTCAGGTGGTTGATGTGCGGACCCTTGAAGGAGACGACGTCGGCGATCAGGCGATGCGCCTCGTGCAGGCGCTTGTACATGTCGGCGCTGACGATGGCCTGGTCGTGCCAGCGGAAGGTTTCCAGCACTTCGCTGACGAAATGGGCGGCATCGGCTTCATCGAGGCCGCCGTCACGCTCGGCCTTCTCGACGAGCCTGACGGCCTCGTCGGTGAAGATCTTTCGTGCGGCGAGCACGTCGGCCGCTTCTTCACGCAGTTTTTCGTCGGCGATGAGATCGAGGCGCAGCAGCGAGGTGAAGACGCGGAAGGGGTTGAGGCTGAGGCTTTCGGCGCCGACCGGGCGGAAGGCGGTGGAGTGCACGGGAACGCCGGCGGTGGAGAGGTCGTAGTAGCCGACCGGGAACATGCCCATGACGGCGAAGACGCGGCGCATCATGGAAAGCTCGCCCGGCGTGCCGAGGCGGATGGCGCCATGGCGTTCCTCGGAGATGCGCTCCAGCGTGTCTGTCGCCTCCAGGCGCTCCCTGAGGACGGGGTCGGCGGCAAGCGTCTCGGCGTTCACCTCGGCCACCAGCGACATCAGCGTGCCATAGGCGGGAACCTCGTTGCGGTACATGGCGGACATCGCGGCGGAGAAGTCCGCGCGGATCTTGTCGGCGGAAACGTGCGAATTTGCTTTCATGGCGAGCGGTCTCATCTCGATGTTGCGCAATTCCGCATGGAAAACCGCTTCACACTTTTCCTGGAATTGCTTTAGAAGGGTGGGAGGCCCTGATCATTCTCAAAACGGATCATACCGGATCGTTTCTTGCCGCGATTGCGACCGTTCTGACTATGTTGATGCGAGGAAAGAATGAAGCTCAGTCGAAGGCTGATCCCCGACGTCACCACGCTGCAGGCGTTCGAATGCGCCGCGCGCCACGGCAGCTTCACGCAGGCGGCCCATGAGCTGAACCTCACCCAGAGCGCCGTCAGCCGCCAGATCAAGGACCTGGAGGAACAGCTGGGCGTGCTGCTGTTCGAGCGCGTGCGCCAGCGCGTGGTGCTCTCTGACGATGGCCGCCGTTTCCTGCCGGAAGTGCGCAAGCTGCTGCACCAGACGGAGGAGACCATGCTGCGCGCCATGGCATCGGCCTCCTCCGAGCACAGCCTTTCCATCGCGACGCTGCCGACCTTCGGCAGCCGCTGGCTGACGCCGCGCATTCCGGGCTTCCTTGCGGAAAATCCCGGCACGATCATCAACATCGCCTCGCGCTCGGCGCCGTTCGATTTCGACGAGGAGAATTTCGACCTCGCGATCCACTACGGCCAGCCAGTCTGGGCGCGGGCGGCCTGTACCTATCTGTGCAGCGAGGTCATTCTCCCCGCGGCAAGCCCGGAGCTGGTGAAATCCTGGAACCTTGCCGAGCCGAAGGACCTGGAGCGGGCGCCGCTCCTGCATCTTGCGACGCGCCCGAAGCTCTGGGCGCAATGGTTCGAGCTGAACGGCGGCTCGGCGGATACGGCCTATCGTGGCCATCGCTTCGACCAGTTCTCCATGGTCATCGAGACGGCCGTCGCGGGGCTCGGCTTCGCGCTGCTGCCGCATTACCTGATCGAGCAGGAGCTGGCGAGCGGCCGGCTCGCCGTCGTCTTCGACCGGCCGATGGAGACGGAGAACAGCTATTATCTCGTCGTGCCGGAAGGAAAGCTCGAAAATCCGCTGAGCCAGGCGTTTCGCGCCTGGATTTCCCGGCAGGTCCCGGCATAGGATTTTCGCGGCCGATCATGCGGCGGGGGCATGACCCCGTTCTCATTTTTTGCTTTAGTCGTCGGGCCGCATGGCCGATTGTGCGGCGAGAAATCCTTCTCCTCCGGAAAAGACTGACGCCCATGCTCAACGACCCGCGCTCCCATGGCCTTTGGGAGATGACCGCTCCGCCCGCCCCCGAAACCGTCGCCTTTTCCGGCAGGGCGGAGGCGGATGTCGTCATCGTCGGCGGCGGGTATACCGGTTTCTCGACGGCGCTGCATCTGGCCGAGCGCGGCACGCGGGTCATCCTGCTCGAAGGGGCGGAGATCGGCTACGGCGGCTCGGGCCGCAATGTCGGCCTCGTCAATGCCGGCATGTGGGTGATGCCCGACGAACTGCCCGGCGTGCTCGGCGACCTGTACGGCAGCCGGCTGCTGGAACTTCTCGGCAATGCGCCGCGTGCCGTGTTCGACCTCGTCGAAAAGCATGCGATCGATTGCGAGATCAACCCGGCCGGCACGCTGCATTGCGCCGTCGGCCAATCCGGTCTCGACGAACTGAAGCAGCGCGCCGAGCAATGGGCCCGCCGCGGCGCGCTGGTGCGCCTGCTGGACGCGGCCGAGACGGCGGCGAAGGTGGGCACGGAGGCCTATGCGGGCTCGCTCCTCGACCTGCGCGCCGGCACGATCCAGCCGCTCGCCTATGCGCGCGGCCTTGCCCGCGCGGCGATTGCGGCCGGCGCTGCGGTCTTCACGGCAAGCCCGGTGACGGGTGCGGAGCGGACGGGAAAACGGTGGACGGTGACGACCGCGCGCGGCTCCGTCACGGCGGACTGGGTGGTCGTCGCCACCAATGCCTATACGGTGGCGCCTTGGAACGAGGTGCGCAGCGAGCTCGTGCACCTGCCCTATTTCAACTTCGCCACCGCGCCGCTTTCGCCCGAGATGCAGGCGAAGATCCTGCCGGAGCGGCAGGGTGCCTGGGACACGAAGGAAGTCCTCTCCTCCTTCCGCTTCGACAAGCGCGGCCGGCTGGTGTTCGGCAGCGTCGGCGCGTTGCGCGGCACGGGCACCGGCGTTCACAAGGCCTGGGCGCGGCGCGCGCTGAAAAAGCTCTTCCCCGCGATCGGCGATGTCCCCTTCGAGGCGGAATGGTACGGCAAGATCGGCATGACGACGGACAACCTGCCGCGCTTCCACCGCCTTGCCGAGAACGTCATCGGCTTTTCCGGCTACAACGGCCGCGGCATCGCGCCCGGCACGGTCTTCGGCCGCACGCTGGCGGAGCTCATTTCCGGTGAGATCGCCGAGACGGACCTGCCGCTGCCGGTGAGCGCGCCCGAGGCGCAGTCCTTCCGCTCGATGCGCGAGGGCTATTACGAACTCGGCGCGCAGATCGCCCATTTCGCCGGCGCCCGCTTCTGATTTCGGGGCCGCGCCCGCCTGTTTCCTGCGAAACAGCGGCAGGCGGGACGATGTGAGATCTTCTGATCACCGGATGAGAGAGGCTCATCCCCAACAAGAGATCAGGAGAGACCCCATGCGCAAGATCATCGTTTCCGCCACCGTCGCCCTCATTGCCGCCGTCTCCTTCGCCGCCCCCTCGCAGGCCGGCTACTACAGCTACGGCTACAAGCCGCACTGCTTCATCAAGAAGGTCAAGGCCTACGACTACTACGGCAATGTCATCTTCAAGACGGTCAAGGTCTGCAAGTAAGCGCTTTTCCCGCTGACCTCCCCGAAGGCCCGGATGTCCCCTGCATTCGGGTCTTCTGCCGTTTCTGGCGACGCTGGCGGTCGACAACGGCTGCGGTGCCGAATGCCTGCGCAACGCCACTGCGCTTACGGTGCGCATGGCAAGGCGCTTCCAGCGGATGCCGTAAGCGCCTGCCCCGCCCGGTATCAGAGGCGCAGGCCCGGAATGGCGAGGGGATTGTCGGACAGCGCGGCGCGGTCCGGCCGGTCGATCTTCGGCGTGCCGGTGAAGGCATCGAAGAGATCGCGTACGAAGGCTTCCGGCAGGTCCCTGGTGATCAGCACCAGCCGCGTGCGACGGTCGGCCGGGTCGGGCCAGGCGGAAAGGCGCTCCGGCGGATGGAAGACGCTCTGCACGCCCTGCAGCACCAGCGGCCGCTCCGGATTGTTGGACATCAGCACGATGCCCTTCATGCGCAGGAGCTTTTCCCCGTGCGCGGAGCGCAGGAGATCGATGAACATCTCCAGCGCCATCGGATCGACCGGCCGGTCGTGCACGATGCTGAAGGAGCGGATCGTCGCGTCGTGGCGGGTCACGTCATGGGCGTGCTGGTGGGCATGATGGTGATGATGCCCGTGGTCATGGCCGTGATGGTGGTGGTCATGATCGTGGTGATGCGCGTGATCGTGCCCATGATCATGCTGGTCGTGCGCCTCTTCGTGCAGCCATCGGCGGACGTCGGGGATCTTGCTGCCGGGATCGTAGAGGCCGTTGGCGAGGAGGGCCGGGCCGACGAGGCCGGGCGTGTCGATGTCCGAGACGCTCGCCCGCGGATTGAGTGCGGCGATCTCCCGCTGCACCGCTTCCACCGCCGCGGCATCGGCAAGCGAGATCTTGCTGATCAGCACGCGGTCGGCGACGGCGACCTGCTTGACCGCCTCGGGATGGTTGGCGAGCGTCGACAGGCCGTGGACGGCATCGACCACGGTGATCACGCCGTCGAGGCTGAAGGACTGGCTGAGCACCGGATTGCCCATGACGGATTGCAGCACCGGCGCGGGATCGGCAAGGCCGGTCGTCTCGATCACCACGCGCTTCAGCGGCTGGATCCTGCCCGTCTGCATGCGGTCCATCAGGTCGGCGAGCGTATCGACCAGCTCGCCGCGGATCGTGCAGCACAGGCATCCGTCGGAAAGCTCGATGACGCCGTCGCTCGACTGTTCGACGAGCAGGTGATCGATGCCGACCTCGCCGAATTCGTTGATGATGACGGCCGTGTCGGTGAGCGTCGGGTCCTTCAGCAGCCGGTTGAGCAGGGTCGTCTTGCCCGCGCCCAGAAATCCGGTCAGCACGGAAACCGGCACGCGCCGCTCAGCAGGGGTCATGGTCTTTCCAATCACATGGGGCCAATCGAATGGGGCCAATCAGAAGGTGGTGGGACGCGGGATCGGGATCGGCACGTTGGCAAGGCCGCCGGTGTCGCCGACGGCGACCTGTTCGTTGCCCGCGGGCTTGGCCGTGTCCCCGCCGATAAGGCCCGCGAAGACCAGCTTCAGCGGCCGGTTCAGCTCATGGATATAGGGCGAGACGAGCTTTTGCCGCCCGGCCTCGTCGCGGCTTTCGCTGCGCACCTTGGCCGCGTGTTTCGAGCAGATCTCCTGCGAAACGTCGGCGACGATGTCGCGCGTCTCGCCATAGGGGCGCAACTGGCCGAGTGTCGGCACATTGCCTGCCTGCTTCGTCAGGCCCTTTTCCAGCATGCCGGCGGAAATGTCCGCGCGCGCGCCGAGGCTGTCGGAGCCGAGCACGACGGAGACGACGCTGCGGCCGTTGCGGGTGGCCGAGGACACCTGGTTGAAGCCGGAGGCGCAGATGAAGCCGGTCTTCATGCCGTCCGCGCCGTCGAAGCGGCCGATCAGCATGTTGAAGTTCGGATATTGCTTCTTGCCGGTGGTGAAACCTTCCAGCGCGAAATAGGAGGCGTATTGCGGGAATTCGCGCTTCAGCGTCACGGCAAGCACGGCAAGGTCGCGCGCCGTCGTGTACTGGCCCTTGCCGGGCAGGCCGTGCGGATTGATGAAATGCGAGGAACTCATGCCGATGCGGGCGGCTTCGGCATTCATGCGGGCGACGAAAGCCTGTTCCGAGCCGGCGACGGATTCGCCGATCGCCACGGCGACGTCGTTGGCCGATTTCACCAGGATGATCTTCAGCGCACTGTCGAGCGTCATCTTCTGGCCGGGCTTGTAGTACATCTTGCTCGGCGGCTCGGCGGCGGCGTTCTTCGTCATCGTCACCGTGCTTTCCAGCGAGACCTCGCCGGCCTTGATCGCGCGGAAGACGGTGTAGGCGGTCATCAGCTTGGTCAGCGAGGCCGGATACCAGCGCTGGAAGGCATCCTCGTGCTCGATGACCTTCAGCGTGTTGACGTCCACAAGGATGCGCGGGGCGGCGGTTGCCGCGGTTGCCAGAAGGGTGGCTGCGAGCAGCAGGCTGGAGCCCAAAAACCATGCGCTCCGGCGCGTCGTTCGTCCGTTCATCTGCAAGGCTGTGTCCTCGAAATCGGGAGTTGTCTCGAACCGTCGCCCTATTTAACCTATATGGCACCGTGATGGCAAAGCCATCGAATGCAGATGGCCGGTTTTGCGGCCGAAATGACAGGAAGTGTTGCATGCCCATCCTCAACCGCGCCGCAGAGATGCAGGACGAAATCGCTGAATGGCGCAGGCAGATCCACCGGGAGCCGGAAATCCTCTTCGCCGTGGAAAAGACCGCCGCCTTCGTGGCCGGGAAGCTGCGCGAATTCGGCGTCGACGAAATCGTGACCGGCATCGGCCGCACGGGCGTCGTCGGCCTCATCCGCGGCAAGGGCGAGGGGCGCACGATCGGCCTTCGCGCCGACATGGATGCGCTGCCGATCGAGGAGGCGAGCGGAAAACCCTGGGCCTCGACCGCCAAGGGCAAGATGCATGCCTGCGGCCATGACGGCCACACGGCCATGCTGCTCGGCGCGGCGAAATACCTTGCCGAGACGCGCAATTTCTCCGGCAATGTCGCGGTCATCTTCCAGCCGGCCGAAGAGGGCGGCGGCGGCGGCAACGAGATGGTCAAGGACGGCATGATGGAGCGCTTCGGCATTGCCGAGGTCTACGGCATGCACAACCTGCCGGGCATGCCGGTCGGCTCCTTCGGCACGCGCCCCGGCCCGATCATGGCGGCGACCGACGAGTTCAGCATCACGGTCAGGGGCCGCGGCGGCCATGCCGCCCTGCCGCACAAGACGGTCGATCCGATCGTCATCGGCGCCCAGGTGGTTTCCGCGCTCCAGACCATCGTCTCGCGCGTCGCCGATCCGATCGCGTCCCTCGTCGTCTCCGTCACCAAGTTCAACGCCGGCTTCGCCCACAACGTCATCCCGGAGACGGCGCAGCTTGCCGGCACCGTGCGCACCCTGAGCGCCGAGATGCGCCAGGAGGCGGAAACCCGCATCCGCCAGATCTGCGATGGCCTTGCGGCCGCCCACGGCGCCGAGATCACGGTCGGCTACCACCGCAACTATCCCGTCACGGCCAACCACCCCGAGGAGACCGGCCATGCCGTCGCCGTCGCGCGCGAGATCGCCGGCGAGGCCGCGGTCGACCCGTCGCTCGATCCGATGATGGGCGGCGAGGATTTCTCCTACATGCTGCTCGCCCGCCCCGGCGCCTTCATCTTCCTGGGCAACGGCGACAGCGCGGGCCTGCACCATCCGGCCTACGATTTCAACGACGATGCCATACCCCATGGGGTGAGCTACTGGGTCAAGCTCGCCGAAAGCCGCCTCGCGGCCTGAAAACCACTTGGCTAAAAGCCCCGGCTTTTGTATGGGTGCAGTCAGTGGTCCCGTAGCTCAGCAGGATAGAGCACCAGATTCCTAATCTGGGGGTCCCGCGTTCGAATCGCGGCGGGATCACCACTTGCTTCTGAGTCGCGGCGCGCTGTTCGCAAGCGCAGAGGATGCGGTGCGGCCGCCACGCTTGTGGCCTTTCGTCCAAGATACCTTCAGCCTGTGCACCACCTTTACTTCGCCTCGCACTCGACGAGGTCGGCGGGCGTGACGACGCAGTTTGCCGGGCGGCCGGCGGTGCAGGCGCCGAGCAAGGCGAGGGCGGCGACAAGAATGAGGTGGCGCATGGGGGTCTCCATCGTGCGGATATTGCTCCCTCGCGTGCCCACGTCGTGGAGCCGGATCGCGCGGCGGGGGTCACCGTTCCCCGAATGTCGTCAGACGTCTTCCTTCTCGCGCTCCGGCGTGACGACACGGGGCTTGGTGCGGATGGACGGCACGATCGAAGGTTTGGTGACGACCTTCGGCTGCGGGGCCTTGAGGCCGAGGAGGCTGCGGATGCGATCGGACACGAGCGGGCGGAAGCGGCTGGCGCGGAAGGGCATGTCGTCGGCGCCGTAGCCTTCCGGGCCGTCGTCCTTGCCGCGGTAGAGCTCCATCAGCTTGATGCCGTAGAAGTCGCCGTCGACATAGTGGCGGTAGTGGCCGGTCCAGCGGACCGTGTAGACCTGCCCCTTGCGGATGCCCTGGTCGATCGAGACGTTCTTGAAGCGGTCGTTGATGCAGACGACCTTCTGTCCGACGCGGAATGTGGGCATGCGATGTCCCCTCCAATGACCGGCCGGCTCAGCCGGTCTTGCGGCAGCTGACGCCCGGCGCGTTCTCGCCCCCGGTCAGGTCGTAGAGCGTCGCCTCGTCGCCCTTCGTCCACCATTCATACTGGCCGCCGGCATATTTGGCGCCGGAGGCCGAGAGCACGTTGGCGGCGATGACCGTCTCTTCGGCGATCCTCAGGACGGCGAGCGAATTGGCGCCGGCATTGATGTATTCGACGACGACGCGTTGCTCAGCGTCGCACTGGTAGTTGATCGTTTCGCGCGCCACGCTCTGTTCGGGGCCCGGCAGGCGGATGACGATGTCGGTGTTGTTCTTGAGGCCGGCAAGGCGGATCGCGGGTGCGCCTTCCTTGCCCGTCAGGTGCAGGATGCCGTTTTCGAGCTTCCACGAGGTCACGGTGCCGAGCGCGTCGAAGAACTTCTGCTCCTGGTCCATGATGGCCGGCGCGCACATCTTGCGCGTCGCGGCGGCGGGGGCGAAGGCGATGTTGCCGTTCTGCACCTTCAGCTTGCCGCGATAGGTGTTGCAGCCGCCATTGCCGCCATAGGAGCCGTCCGGCTTGATTTCCAGCGTCGTCTGCAGGTCGTCGATGACACCGTTGCCGCCGATATCCTCGGCAAGCCAGGTGCCGCCGAGACCACCCGGGACCGGCTCGTCGGCATAGGCCGGAGCTGCCGCCATGAAGGCGAGGCAGGCGAGGGTCCATACTCTCAGGCGTCGGTGCACAGATTTCTCCAATCGCGTCAGCGCGGAAGACCGCTTTGCCGGGACGTTATGGCCGTCCGGGCGAAAAGGTCAAGCCGCGGGGTTGCGAAGACGGGCGCAGCCTTCGCTTTACAGCATTTCCATGACTTGTTGCAGGCGCCTTTCGCCTGTAGAGCCTTCTGTCGATAACAAGAAAATCGCGGACTTCACCATGGCTCCCGACGCGCGGCAAAAGCGCCGCATCACCATTCTCGGCTCGACAGGCTCCATCGGCACCAGCACGCTCGACGTGGTGCGCCAGCTCGGCGGGCAGGATCGCTACGAGGTCCTGGCGCTGACCGGCAACGGCAATGTCGATCTCCTCGCCGCGCAGGCGAAGGACTGCGGGGCGAGGATGGCGGTGACGGCGGACGAGAGCCGCTACGGCGCGCTGAAGGAGGCTCTTGCCGGCAGCGGCATCGAAGCGGCGGCGGGACGCTCGGCGCTGCTGGAAGCGGCCTCCGGCGAAGCGGACTGGGTGATGGCGGCGATCGTCGGCACGGCCGGCCTTGCGCCGACGCTGGCGGCGGCGAGGAAGGGCGCGGACATCGCGCTCGCCAACAAGGAATGCCTCGTCTCGGCCGGCGACCTCTTCGTCCGGGCCGTCGCTGCGGGCGGCGGGCGGCTCATCCCGGTCGACAGCGAACACAGCGCGATCTTCCAGGCGCTGGAGGACGACCAGCGCCACGCGGTCGAGCGCATCGTGCTGACGGCTTCCGGCGGGCCGTTCCGCACCTGGAGCCGCGCGCAGATGGCCGATGTCACCGCCGATATCGCCCGGGCTCATCCCAACTGGTCGATGGGCCTCAAAATCTCGATCGGCAGCGCCTCCATGTTCAACAAGGCCCTGGAGATGATCGAGGCGAAGCACCTCTTCGATGTCAGGCCGGACCAGATCGAGGTGGTGGTGCATCCGCAGTCGATCATCCATTCGATGGTCGGTTATGTCGACGGCTCGGTGCTGGCGCAGCTCGGCGCGCCGGACATGCGCACGGCGATCGGCTATGCGCTGACCTATCCCGGGCGTTCGCCGCTCAATGTCGACCGGCTGGATTTCGCAAAACTGTCGCGGCTCGATTTCGAGGCGCCGGATGAAGAGCGCTTCCCGGCGCTGCGCCTGGCCCGCACGGCGCTGGAGCGCGGCGGCCTGCAGGGCGCGGTGATGAATGCGGCCGAGGAGGTGGCGTTCCATGCCTTTGTCGGCGGGCGCATCGGTTTCCTCGCAATGGCCGATATTGCCGAGGCGGTGATGGACAGGCTCACGCATCTGCCGCCGGCCGCGTCCATGGACGACGTCTTCGCCGCGGACGAAGAAGCCCGGCGGGTGGCCGCCGGGCTCATCGGATAGTGCTGGCTTACGCCGATCCGTCAGGCGACGGCGCGGGCGAGCGCACAGCGCGACCAGAGCGAATGCAGGGCACTGACGAGGTGCTCGATATCGGCATCGTCATGCAGCGGCGTCGGCGTGATGCGCAGGCGCTCGGTCTTCTTCGGCACGGTCGGATAGTTGATCGGCTGGACGTAGATACCGAAATTGTCGAGCAGCAGGTCCGAGATCCACTTGCACTTGGCCGCATCGCCCACCATGACCGGCACGATATGGCTCGGATTGGGCATGTGCGGAATGCCGTTGCGGTCGAGCAGGCTGCGCAGCTTGCGCACGCGCTCCTGGTGGGCGAAGCGTTCGACCTGGCTTTCCTTGAGATGGCGGATGGCCGCGGCCGCGCCGGCGGCGATCGCCGGCGGCAGCGACGTCGTGAAGATGAAGCCGGAGGCGAAGGAGCGCACGAAGTCGCAGAGCGCCGCCGAGCCGGCAATGTAGCCGCCCATGACGCCGAAGGCCTTGCCGAGCGTGCCCTCGATGAGGGTCAGGCGGTGCATCAGGCCTTCGCGTTCGGCAATGCCGCCGCCGCGCGGGCCGTACATGCCGACGGCATGCACTTCATCGAGATAGGTCATCGCGCCGTATTTGTCGGCGAGGTCACAGATCTCCTTGATGGGGGCGATGTCGCCGTCCATGGAATAGACCGATTCGAAGGCGATCAGCTTCGGCGCCTTCGGATCGGCCGCGGAAAGCTTGGCTTCGAGGTCCTTCAGGTCGTTGTGCTTCCAGATCACCCGCTCGCATTTCGAATGGCGGATGCCCTCGATCATCGAGGCGTGGTTGCCGGCATCGGAGAAACAGATGATGCCGGGGATCCTGGAACAGAGCGTGCCGAGCGCAGCCCAGTTTGACACGTAGCCCGAGGTGAAGAGCAGGGCCGATTCCTTGCCGTGCAGGTCGGCGAGCTCGCGCTCAAGGATGACGTGATAGTGGTTGGTGCCGGAGATGTTGCGAGTGCCGCCGGCACCGGCGCCACACT
The DNA here is from genome assembly GCF_004341885.1 of Shinella granuli. Taxonomy (GTDB): domain Bacteria; phylum Pseudomonadota; class Alphaproteobacteria; order Rhizobiales; family Rhizobiaceae; genus Shinella; species Shinella granuli. Next base: position 78,410 of record NZ_SLVX01000007.1, read on the forward strand.
GGTCGATGGCGAGCTTCATCGCCTCGGTCACCTTGGGATGCTGGCCCATGCCGAGATAGTCGTTCGAGCACCAGACCGTGACGTCCTGCGGGCCGTTCGCCGTGTGGCGGGTCGCTTTCGGGAAATTGCCCTTCTGGCGCTCCAGGTCGGCGAAAACGCGATAGCGGCCTTCCTGATGCAGGCCGTCCAGCTCGTTCTTGAAGTAGGTCTCGAAGTCCATCCAGAGTCTCCTGTCCGGCGGAAACCCGGACATCATCATCGTTGGCGGTCGTTCAATCGGCTATATCAGGCGCCCTTTTCCCGCAACGGTATCCGCTGCGGCAAATCGGCGCCACCTTTGAACCATTCCAATGTATCCTAAGCCCCCAAAGGCCATTTCCTGTTGATGCATGTCAAGTCTGCATGAAAAAAGGACGGCCTCAACCGTCCTTTTAATCGAACAGTTTCAAGTTTTTCGAGGGGTCAGGCGGCGGCGACGGCGCGCTTGGCCATGACCTTCACGAGATTGGCGCGATATTCCGCGCTGCCGTGGATGTCCGAGAGCAGGTCGCCGGCATCGACGGTCACGCCCGCTGCGGCATCGGCTGACCAGTCGGCGGAAAGCGCGGCTTCCAGCCCGGCATGGCGGAAGACGCCGTTGGCGCCGGCGCCTGTCACCGCCACCCGCACGCTGCCGTCCTGCGCCTTCGCCACGAAGACGCCGGTCATGGCATAACGCGAGGCCGGGTTCGGGAACTTGGAATAGGCGGCTTTCGCAGGCATGTCGAAGGTCACCGCGACGACGATGTCGCCGTCTTCCAGCGCCGTCTCGAAGAGGCCGGTGAAGAAGTCGTCGGCCGGAATCTCCCTGGCATTGGTGACGATCGTCGCGCCCAGCGCCAGCATGGCGGAGGGGTAGTCGGCGGCCGGGTCGTTGTTGGCGATGGAGCCGCCGATCGTGCCCATATGCCGCACATGCGGGTCGCCGATATGGGCGGCGAGGTGGCAGATCGCCGGGCAGGCGGCCGCAAGCTCGGGCGAGGCCGAGACCTCGGCATGCGTCGTGCCGGCCCCGATGCGCACCCGGCTGGCGTTGACGGAGATGCCCTTCAACTCCGCGATGTGGCGGAGATCGACGAGATCGGACGGGGCGGCGAGGCGCTGTTTCATGGTGGGAATCAGCGTCATGCCGCCGGAGACGTATTTCGCCTCATTGGAAGCGGACTGCAGGGCGACGGCCTCGGCGATCGAGGAGGGGCGATGGTAATTCGTGGCGTACATGGCGTCCTCCGTCAGTTGCCGGCGGCCAGCGCCGCCGCCCAGACCTTCTGGGGCGTTGCCGGCATGGTGAGGTCATTGTTGCCGATGGCGTCGGTGATGGCGTTGATCAGCGCCGGCGGCGAGCCGATGGCGCCGGCCTCGCCGCAGCCCTTGATGCCGAGCGGATTGCCCGGGCAGGGCGTCACCTGGTGCGAGACCTTGAAGGAGGGCAGGTCGTCGGCACGCGGCATGGTGTAGTCCATGTAGCTCGCCGTGAGAAGCTGGCCCGTCTCCGGATCGTAGTGCACGCCTTCGAGCAGCGCCTGGCCGATGCCCTGGGCGATGCCGCCATGCACCTGGCCCTCGACGATCATCGGGTTGATGATGTTGCCGAAATCGTCGGCGGCGACGAACTGGACGATCGTCGTCTTGCCGGTTTCCGGATCGACCTCGACTTCCGCGATGTAGCAGCCGGCCGGGAAGGTGAAGTTGGACGGGTCGTAGAAGGCGCCTTCCTTAAGGCCCGGCTCCATGCCGGAGGGCAGGTTGTGCGCGGTATAGGCGGCCAGCGCCATCTGGAACCACGGCACCGACTTGTCCGTGCCGGCGACCTTCAGCGCGCCGTTCTCGATGACGATGTCGCTCTCGTCGGCCTCCATCAGGTGGGCGGCGATCTTCTTGGCCTTGGCCTCCACCTTGTCGAGCGCCTTGACGATGGCGGACATGCCGACGGCGCCGGAGCGCGAGCCGTAGGTGCCCATGCCCATCTGCACCTTGTCGGTGTCGCCGTGCACGATGGAGACGCTGTCGATCGGCACGCCGAAGCGTTCGGCGACGAGCTGGGCGAAGGTCGTCTCATGGCCCTGGCCGTGGCTGTGCGAGCCGGTCAGAACCTCGATCGTGCCGACGGCGTTGACGCGCACCTCGGCCGATTCCCAGAGGCCGACGCCGGCACCGAGCGAGCCGACCGCCGCCGACGGCGCGATGCCGCAGGCCTCGATATAGCAGCTCATGCCGATGCCCCGCTTCATGCCGCGGCTTGCGGCTTCCGCCTTGCGGGCGGGAAAGCCGTTCCAGTCGGCGGCCGCCATGGCGGCTTCCAGCGAGGCCTCGTAGTCGCCGGCGTCATAATTCATGATGACGGGCGTCTGGTGGGGGAAGGCGCGGATGAAATTGATGCGGCGAAGCTCCGCCGGCGAGACGCCGAGTTCGCGCGCGGCCGTCTCCACGGTGCGTTCGAGCAGGTAGGTCGCTTCCGGCCGGCCGGCGCCGCGATAGGCGTCGACGGCGGCGGTGTTGGTGTAGACCGCACGCACATTGGCATGGATGGCCGGGATGGCGTACTGGCCGGAGAGCAGGGTGGCATAGAGATAGGTCGGCACCGAGGAGGAGAAGAGCGACATGTAGGCGCCGAAATTGGCGATCGTGTCGACCTTCAGGGCCGTGATGCGGTTGTCGGCATCGAAGGCCATCTTGACGGTCGAGACATGGTCGCGGCCGTGCGCATCGGTGAGGAAGGCCTCGGTGCGGTCGCTCGTCCATTTCACCGGCACGCCCGCGCGCTTGGACGCCCACAGACAGACGATCTCCTCCGGATAGATGAAGATCTTCGAGCCGAAACCGCCGCCGACATCCGGGGCGATGACCCGCAGCTTGTTTTCCGGCGCGACATTGTAGAAGGCGCTCATGACGAGGCGGGCGACATGCGGGTTCTGGCTGGTCGTGTAGCAGGTGTAGTGGTCCTCGGCGGAATCATAGATGCCGAGCGCGGCGCGCGGTTCCATCGGGTTCGGCGCGAGCCGGTTGTTGACGATCCGCATCTCCGTGACATGGGCGGCCGCGGCGATGGCCGCATCGGTGGCGTCGGAATCGCCGAGCTGCCAGTCGAAGATGAGGTTGCCGGGCGCCTCGGGGTGGAGCTGCGGCTGGCCGGCTTCAAGTGCCCTGACGGCGTCGGTGACGGCCGGCAGCACCTCGTAGTCGACGAGGACGGCCTCGGCCGCATCGCGCGCTTCGCCCATGCTGTCGGCGACAACCACGGCGACGGCGTCGCCGACATAGCGCACCGTCTCGTGCGCGATCGGCCGCCAGGCGCCCATCTTCATCGGCGAACCGTCCTTGGAATGGATCATCCAGCCGCAGATCAGGTTGCCGATGCCGTCGTCGAGCATCTCTCTGCCGGTGAGCACGGCGATGACGCCGGGCATGTCCTTCGCCGCCGACGTATCGATGCTCCTGATCTTCGCGTGCGCATGCGGCGAGCGCACGAAGGCCGCATAACGCATGCCCGGCACGGACATGTCGTCCGTGTAGCGGCCCTGGCCCATGAGAAACCGCTTGTCTTCCTTTCGCGCGACACGCGCGCCGATGCCTTCGACACCCATCTTCATCTCCTCCAGAGAAGTGAGGCAGTAGGCTTTAGCCAATAGGCGCTGGGGATTTCACCGTCGCGCAATTGGCCGCCCTGCTGGCTACTGCCTATTGCCTAACGCCTATTCCGCTGCCTGCCGGCCTGCCGCGCCCATTTCCGCGGCGGCGGCCAGGATGGCTTTCACGATGTTGTGGTAGCCGGTGCATCGACAGATATTGCCTTCGAGGTTTTCCCGCACCGTCTTCTCGTCGAGCCTTGCGCCGTAGCGGTTGATCATGTCGACCGCACTCATCACCATGCCGGGCGTACAGAAGCCGCATTGCAGGCCGTGATTGGCCTTGAAGGCGGCCTGGACGGGGTGCAGCTCGCCATTGGCCGCAAGGCCCTCGATGGTGAGGATCTCGGCGCCGGCGGCCTGGGCTGCCAGGATCGAACAGCTCTTCACCGCCTTGCCGTCCATATGCACGACGCAGGCCCCGCACTGGGACGTATCGCAGCCGACATGGGTTCCGGTAAGACTGAGCTGGTCGCGGATGAAATGAACGAGCAGCGTGCGGTCCTCGCACTCGCGGCTCACCTTCCGGCCGTTGACGGTCATTGCCACTTTCGCCATGCGTTCCTCCCTGGCGGTTCATTGTCCGCTGGGGCGATCGATCCGACGTCACATGCAGCGGGCGTCCTCACGACGCGGGCCTGGGATCAAACGACACCAGCATTGTCTGCACTGTATTCGTAGCGGGAATGCCGCCGGCCGTTCCTCCGACCGCCGGTGCGGCATCAACAGTCATATCATTTGACTTTTTGCGGCGGCGATCAACCGGTACTTTCAGGCAACCGCGAAATTTCTCGTGACCGGTCGAAGTGTCGGGGCCAATCAAACGAAATGGAAACGATATTTATTCGCACGCCAAAAAAATACTTCAATGCCATGGACTTCCCGATTTCCGGGTATATTTTCGACCTTGGACAAACCTGACCGTTGAAGACGGCCGGGGTATGTTGCCTGAGTAGAAGGGGATAGGGCGGACCCGGCAAACGTGGCCGCCGCTCAACTTTGGAGAACATCTTCATGAAGAAAGTCATTGCGCTCGTTCTGGTCGGCCTGGCCGTGGCCAGCTGCACGCAGACCGAAAAGGGTGCGGGTATCGGCGCCGTCTCCGGCGCGATCATCGGTGGCGCGGTTACGGGTAACGTGCGCGGTGCCGCCGTCGGCGCGGCCATCGGCGGTGTCTCGGGTGCTGTCATCGGCAGCGTCTCCGAACAGCCGGGCCAGTGCTACTACCGTGACCGCTATGGCCGCCGCTACATCGACCGTTGCCCGTCAGGTTACTGATAGTCGGTTCATGCAACCTATGCGAAGCCCCGGAGTGTCTCCGGGGCTTTTGCTTTTACGGGTGTGGCGTAAAATCACCGCTGCGGTGCTTCAAATCTTGTCTCCATCCGTGTAAAACCGCCGTTAACATTACGGAAAACCTAACGCGTTAGGGTCTTTTCCTGCCTGAAAGCTCCGTATGAGACGGGGCGCCTGAAGTCTGTGACGGAAAGCTGTCGGTCCGCCGCGCGCACCGCACCTGAAGGAGAAAGGCGACGGATAGCTGCGGATGCGGGATAAAGTGAACCGGCCGGAAAAGAGTATTGCGTTTCTGAGAGCTGGCACCGCGCTCGCGGTTGCTGCTGCGCTGGTGTGCGGTCCCTTGTCGGCTCCGCCAGCCTCTGCCTTCGAGCTCTTCGGCATGAAGTTCTTCGAGGGTGACGACGAGGAGGCGGCCGCCGCCGTCATCGATCCCGTGAACTACACGCTGACGCTCGATCCCGGCACGGACGACGACGATCTCAAGCAAGCGATCGAGAACACCGCGCGTCTCAAGCAGGACGAGGGAACGCCGGTCTCCGGCGATCTCGGCCTCGTCATCAAGGCGCGCGACGACCGCGACCGCATCCTCGCCGCGCTTTATGAAAAGGCCCGCTACGGCGGCGTGGTGACCGTGACGGTCGGCGGGCGGGACCTCGATTCGCTGCCGCCCAACCCCGAATTCAACCAGCGTGGCGCCGTTCCGGTGACGATCAGCGTCGAGCCCGGTCCGGCCTTCACCTTCGGCGAGGTCGCCTTTTCCGGCGATGCGGAGGGGCGCAATCCGGCCGATTACGGGCTGGTGCCCGGCGCGCGGGCCGATTCCACCCTCATCCTGAAGGCCGGCGAAAAGGTCGTCGTCGACCTGAAGGCCGAAGGCCGGCCGCTGGCCAGGCTCACCGAGCGCAACGCGACGGCGGACCACAAGACGCAGACCGTCGACGTGGTGATCGCGGCCGAGGGCGGGCCGGTCGCGCCCGTCGGCGAGGTCGGCGTTTCCGGCACCAAGACGGTCGATCCGGATTTCGTGCAGCGCTATTCGCGCATCAATGCCGGCCAGCCCTATTCGCCGGAAGCGCTCACCAAGGCGGCCGAGCGGCTTCGCACGCTCGGCGTCTTCTCCAGCGTGACGATCCGCGAGGCCGACAAGCTGGCGCCGGACGGTTCGCTGCCGATGACCATCGAGGTCTCCGAAGGCAAGCACCGCTATTTCGGCGTCGGCGCGCAATATTCGAACACGGACGGCCTGGGCCTGCAGGGCTACTGGGGCCACCGCAATCTTTTCGGCCAGGCCGAATCCCTGCGCCTCGAAGGGTCGGTCAACCGGATCGGCGAGTCGGATATCGGCAATCTCGACTATTCGGTGGGCATCCTCTTCTCCAAGCCCGGGGCGTTCGGGCCGGCCTCGACCTTCAATGCCAGCCTCAAGGCCTCGATCGTCGATCCCGATGCCTACAAGGCGTTCACCACCACGGCCGCCGCCGGCGTCAGCGTCGAGCTTTCCGACAGGGACACGGTCAGTGCGGGCGGCGAGGTTATGTGGAGCGATGTCGAGGATGCCTTCGGCAAGAACAAGTACCTCACGCTCGCCATCCCGATCGAATATGTGCGCGACACGCGCGACGACAAGCTGAACCCGACCGAGGGTTATCGCGCGATGATCAGTGCGAAGCCGAGCTACGAGATCGAGCGCGGCACCTTCTTCTCCAGCTTCGAAGGCGCGATCACCGGTTACCAGGCGTTCGGCGAGGAGAAACGCTTCGTGCTGGCGGGGAAGCTTGCCGCCGGCACGATCATCGGCGGCGACGAACTCTCGGACATTCCGGCGACGCGGCGCTTCTTCCTCGGCGGCGGCGGCACGGTGCGCGGCTACGGTTACCAGGAGATCTCGCCGCGCGACGGCCGCAACAAGCTGCTCGGCGGTCGTTCCTATGTCGCGGCCACGGCCGAGGCGCGCATCGGCGTCACCGAGACGATCGGCGTCGTGCCCTTCATCGACGTCGGCACGGTCTCGACCGACAAAGTGCCCGATTTCAAGGACATCCGGGCCGGTGCGGGCATCGGCCTGCGCTATGCGACGCCGTTCGGGCCGCTGCGTCTCGATGTCGCCGTGCCGCTGAAGAAATATCCCGGCGGCACCTCCTTCGGCGTCTATGCCGGCATCGGCCAATCCTTCTGACTGTCGCCTCAATTTTCGTCTAGACTCTTGATCGGCCGCGCGATTCAGATTCAAGACGGACCGGAGCGATTCCTTGCGCTCTTCGCACGCGAAATGGATAAGGCATGAACAGGCTGTCCCGAATTCTCCGCGCCACGCTCCGTTATCTCGGTTATGGCCTTGCCATTCTCCTGGTTCTTCTTGTCGCGGTCATCGGTTTCGTCGGTTTTACCGATGCGGGCGCGCGTTTTGCCGTCTCGCAGGTGGAAAAGATCGCCGCGGCGAGCGGGCAGGTGATCTCGATCAGCGAGCCCTCGGGCCTGCTCACGGGCAAGCTCCGGGCCGGCACGATCACGGTGGGGGACGCGAAGGGCACCTATGCGGAAATCCGCGACCTTGCCGTCGACTGGTCGCCCTGGGAGCTTCTGTTCTTCAGCTTCGAGGCCGAGCGCGTCTCCGCCTCTTCCGTTTCCCTGCTGCGCCTGCCGGAGCCGAAGGCCGATGCGGAGCCATCGGACAAACCGTTCACCCTGCCGGTGGAGGTGCATGTCGGCGCGCTGGCGATCCCGGAGCTTTTCGTCTCCGGCACGGTCGCCGGGCGGGACCAGCGCATCGTCGTTGCCGGCAGCGGCGATGCGACCGCCGAGAGCGTCGCGATAAAACTTTCGGCTTCCGAGAAGGCGCGGCCGGATGCCCGGGTCGCCGCCGACATCGTCTTCAATCCGGCCGGTAACGAGCTTCGCCTCGAAGCCGACGTCGCCGAGCCGCAGGGCGGGCTGCTCGCAGCGCTGCTCAAGCTGCCGAACGACCCCGCCGTGGCGATCCGCCTGACGGGGGACGGCCCGCTCTCGCAATGGACGGGCCGGCTGTCCGCATCGCTCGACGGCACGGAAATGCTGAGGGTCGACGGCCGCCACGATCTTTCGGCGAACGGCCTGCACACGATCGCCCTCATTGGCGGCGGCACCTTCGACGCGCTGATGCCGCCGCAGCTTCGCCCGCTCTTTGCCGGCGACACGGGCATCGATGTTGTGGCCGCCTTCGATGGTTCGGACATGCTGCGCATCGAGAAGGGTTCGATCTCGACGGGCGCCATGACGCTGGCCGCCTCGGGCACCGTCAGTGCCAAGGGCGCGAACGATCTCGACGTCAAGCTTTCCGGCAAGGACGGGCCGATCGATTTCCGCTGGCCGCTTGCCGAGGGCGATGCGCGCGTGCTGATCGAGGGCGCCGATATCTCGCTGACCGGCGAGGCGAGCGCTGCGGCGCTTGAGGCCAATGCCACCGTGGTTTCCGCCGAACTGCCGGCCGGCCGGGTGGAGAACATCCGCCTGACGGCCAGGAGCGATGCCTTCAACGTCGCAAGCCAGTCCGGCCGCATCGACGCGACGCTCGAAACCGGGCTGACGGCCTTTGCCAACGCCGATCTCGACCGCATGGTGAAGGGGCCGGCGAAGCTGATCGCGACGCTGAATATCTCGCCGGATGAGATCGCCTTCGATCCCGCGACGCTCGAAAGCGCCAGCATCGGCGGCACGCTCTCCGGCCGCTACGGGCTGGCGAGCCGGGAGGCCGACGTCAATTTCCGCCTCTTCGCGCTGCCTGCCGTGCTGCCGCCGGCGCTGGCCGGCAAGTTCGACACGACGATCGCGATGGAGGGGCGGGTCCAGGTGGCGGGTGACGGCGCCGTTCAGGTTTCCGGCCTCCAGGTCAAGTCCGGCACGCTGGAGACGGCGGGCACGGTCTCGCTCGGCAACGGCACGCTCGATGCCGCGCTGACCGGCAAGGTGCTGGACCTCGGCAAGCTGCTCGCCGATGCGGCGGGTGAGGCGGCCTTCGAACTCTCCGCCACCGGCCCCGTCGCGGGGCTCGATGTGTCCGCCAAGGTCACGTCGAGCGGGGCGACCCTCTCCGGCCGCACGCTCAGCGACCTCGTCGTGACGCTGACCGGCAAGGCCGTCGCCGACAGCCCGTCCGGCGAGCTGACGGCGACCGGTGCGCTCGACGGCCAGCCGATCAATGTGCGCTCCAGCATCACCTCGCAGGGCGGGCGCATCTCCGTGCCGGTACTGGAGGCGGAGATCGGCCCGAACACGCTGAAGGGCTCGCTCGCGCTGGCGGAGAACTTCATGCCTGATGGCACGATCCGCTTCGATTTCCCCGATCTCGGCCTGCTCGCCGCCATGGCGGGGCAGCAGGCGGCCGGCGATCTTTCCGGTCAGGTGGAAATCGCGACCGGCAATGGCAGGACGTCCGCGACCATCCAGGCTTCGGGCTCCGCCATCCGGCGCGATACGCTGAGCATCACCAGGCCGGTCGTCGATCTCACCATTGCCGATCTCGCCACCGCCGCGATATCAGGCACGGTGCGCGCCGAGCGGGTCGCTTCGGGCGAGAACCGGCTGGACGCGCTGAAGCTCGACTTTTCACGCGAAGGGCAGGCGAGCAATTTCGACCTGACCGGCCGCCTCGACGACGCGCCGCTTCTGACGAAGGGCAAGGTCATCCAGCGCGACGGCGGGCTGGATGTCGCCCTTGAGGCCTTCGAGGCGGCACCGCGGGGCATCGCCTTGAAACTGGCCAAGCCGACGACGATCGGTGTTGTCAACGGTGTCGCCGCGCTCGACGGGCTGACGATCCAGGCCGGCCGCGGCTCCATCGCGGTCTCCGGCCGGGCGGGCGAGACGCTGGATCTGTCCGCCCGCCTTACGGCGCTGCCGGCTGCGCTCGTCAACAATTTCGCCGCCGGCCTCGGTGCGGAGGGCACGATCGACGGCACGGTCACGGTGAAGGGCCGCGCGTCGGCGCCGGTCGTCACTTATGCGCTGGACTGGGACGGGGCGGCGACGAGCCAGACCCGCGGCGCAGGCATCGGGGTGCTTTCCATCAATGCCAAGGGTGAATATTCCAACAACCAGGTGCGGCTCGATACGGTGCTTTCGGGCGGCGGCGGCCTCTCCTTCCGCGGCGGCGGCACCGTCGGCATCGGTGGGGCGACGCCGCTCGGGCTCAAGTTCAACGGTACGGTGCCGTTCGGCCTGCTGCAGGGCCAGCTTTCCGCCCAGGGCTTCGTCCTGACCGGCAATGCCGATGTCGATGTCTCCATCGGCGGCACGGCGGCCGCGCCCTCGATCACCGGCAGCATCACGGCCGGCGGCGCGCGGCTCGTCGATGTGCGCCGCAACCTCGCGGTGGAGAACCTGACGATCCGCGTCACCATGGACGGGCGGCAGGCGGTGATCGAGACGGTTTCCGGCCGGCTCGCCAGCGGCGGCCAGCTTTCGGCCAGCGGGCGCGTGGGCATCGATCCGGCGAGCGGTTTTCCGGTGGATGTCGCCGTCAAGCTCGGCGACATCACCTATGTCGACGGCACGCTGGTGACGGCGAATGTCGCGGGCGACCTGACGCTGAAGGGGCCGGTGGCCGGACTTTCGCTCGGCGGCAAGCTGCGCATCAACAAGGCGAACATCACCATTCCGCAGAAACTGCCGGCCTCGCTCTCCGAAATCGACATCAAGCACCGCAACGCGCCCGCCGATGTCAAGCGCATGACGGCGGACGTGCAGCGTGACCAGGGCAGCAGCGGCGCCTCGCGCGGCATCGCGCTGGACCTTACCATCGAGGCGCCGGGCCAGCTCTTCGTGCGCGGCCGGGGCATCAATGCGGAACTCGGCGGCAGCCTGAAGATCACCGGCACCTCCGCCGCGCCGGTCGTGTCAGGCGGTTTCGAACTGGAGCGCGGGCGCATGGAGATCCTGACGCGCCGCCTCGACTTCACCAGCGCCCATATCGGCTTTGCGGGGGGGCTCGTGCCGACGGTCAATCTGGTGGCCGGCAGCACGGTCGGCTCGACGGAAATCACGGTGACGGTGGCCGGCCTTGCCAACAACCCGACGGTCACTTTCGCCTCCTCGCCCTCGCTGCCGCAGGATGAGATCCTGGCGCAGCTCATCTTCAACCGCTCGATGTCGAACCTTTCGGCGGTGCAGATCGCCCAGCTCGCCTCGGCTGCCAGCCAGCTTGCCGGCGGCAGCTCGACCGGCCTGCTCGACAGCCTGCGCAGCAAGCTCGGCGTTGACGATCTAGACATCACGACGGATGCGGAAGGCCGGGCGGCGGTCTCGGCGGGGAAGTATCTCAACGAGCGAACCTATATCGAGCTGAAGCAGGACCCGGAGACGAACGGCGCCAAGGCGGTCATCAACCTCGATGTCGGCCGCGGCCTGAAGCTGCGCGGCGAGGCCGGCAGCGGTGGCAGCGCGGGAGCGGGCATCTTCTACGAGAAGGAATATTGAGGGCACGGCGGAGGCTGCCGGGTGCTTTCGCGGTGACGCGGGGCCTTTTGCATGCGGGGCGCAACAAACCGCGGCGCGTTTGAAAGATTTTAACCAGGCCGTGCATAGGATCGGGGCACGAAGCAGATGAAACTGGAAAGACCCCGATGACCTCCATCAAGACGGCCGGCTTTGCCGGCGACACGCTCGAAATCATCGCATTCCGCCTGCACGATCAGGAATTCTGTGTGAAGACGACGACGATCCGCGAAATCCGCGGCTGGGCACCGTCCACGCCGATCCCGCATTCCCCGCCTGATGTCATCGGCGTGATGAACCTGCGCGGCACCGTGATCCCGATCATCGATCTCGCCCACAAGCTCGGCATGAAGAGCACCGAAGCGAACGAGCGCAGCGCCATCGTGGTTGCCGAAGTGCACAGCATGGTCGTCGGCCTCGTCGTCGATCGCGTCTCCGACATCCTCACCATCCGCAGCGAGCAGATCCAGCCGGTGCCGGAAGTGACGACCTCCTTCGACAAGGTCTATGCGGAAGGCATCATCGCCCATGAGAACGGCATGATCTGCTTCCTCAACCTGGCGCGCATGTTCAAGGAGCGCGACGTGGAAGACATGGCGGCCTGACCCGTCCCGAACATCGTTGGAATAAAGAGCCGCCGTGCGATTGTCCGGCGGTTTTTTGTTGCCGGTTTTTTATGCAACTTTACCGATAGTTTGCTTATGCGCAGGATGGAGCTCACCTAACGTAACTTGAGTTCCGAGCTCCAGGATCAGGCGTAAGGCATTGTTATATAGTATCTTCATAATCTTGCCGTTCGATTTTCATGGATTTTTAAGCCTGCAATGCCATCTTTGATTGTAGATGCGCATTTCTTCGCTCCGGCATGAAGCCTCTCGCGAAGATTGTTTTCACCGCTGCCAGTGCGCGATCGCCGCGGCGTCCGCGCCTGAGTGTCAACACATGAGGATCGCCATGCGCGCAATCCCGGCCGCGGCATCGCACAGAGGGACAGGTCATGCTTTCATTCGCAAAATCCATGGATGCGGGCCATATCTTCGACGCGCTGTCGCGCTCGCAGGCCGTGATCCAGTTCGATCTCACCGGTACGATCCTGACCGCCAACGAGAACTTCTGCCGGACGCTCGGCTACGAGCTGAAGGAGATCGTCGGCAAGCATCATCGCATGTTCTGCGAGGCGGCCTATACGGCCAGCGAGGAATACCGCCAGTTCTGGGCGCGGCTGGCGCGGGGCGAATACGATTCGAACAGCTACAAGCGTCTGCGCAAGGACGGCGGCGAGATCTGGATCCAGGCGACCTACAATCCGGTCTTCCGCGGTGGCAAACCCTACAAGGTCGTCAAGTTCGCCTCCGACATCACAGAGGCGAGGAAGCGGGCGGCGGAGGATGCCAGCAAGCTCGACGCGATCGCCCGCTCGCAGGCGGTGATCGAATTCACGCCGACCGGCGAGATCCTGACCGCCAACGAGAATTTCTGCGCGGCGCTCGGCTATGACCTTTCCGAAATCCGCGGCAAGCATCATCGCATGTTCTGCGACCCCGCCTATGTGCAGACCGCGGCCTATGCGGATTTCTGGAGAAGCTTGGCCGAGGGCCGCTTCATCTCCAACGAATTCGTGCGTTACGGCAAGGGCGGGCGCGAGATCTGGATCCAGGCGGCCTATAACCCGATCCGCGACCTTTCCGGCCGGGTCTACAAGGTGGTCAAGTTCGCGACGGATGTGACTGAGCGCATGTCGGCGATCAACGCGCTCGGCGGTGCGCTGAAGGCGCTGGCCGAGGGGGACCTGACGCAGACCCTCGCCACGGCCTTCGTGCCGTCGATGGAGACGGTGCGCAAGGACTTCAACGAGGCGGTGGCCGGCCTGCACGAGGCGATGCGCACGGTCGAGAGCAACGCCAATGCGATCGCCTCTGGTGCGCAGCAGATCCGCTCGGCCGCCGACGACCTGGCGAGGCGCACCGAGCAGCAGGCGGCTTCCGTCGAGGAAACCGCTGCCGCCCTCGACGAGATCACCACGACGGTCGGCGATTCGAGCCGGCGGGCCGACGAGGCCGGCATGCTGGTCGGCAAGACCCGGGCGGGCGCGGAACAATCCGGCGCGGTCGTCAAGAAGGCGATCGACGCGATGGGCCAGATCGAGCAGTCCTCGCGTGAGATCTCCAACATCATCGGCGTCATCGATGACATCGCCTTCCAGACCAACCTCCTGGCGCTCAATGCCGGTGTCGAGGCGGCACGGGCGGGCGAGGCGGGCAAGGGCTTCGCCGTCGTGGCACAGGAAGTGCGCGAGCTCGCCCAGCGGTCCGCCAGCGCCGCCAAGGATATCAAGGCGCTGATCACCACCTCCGGCGAGCAGGTCAGGAGCGGCGTGGCACTGGTCGACGAGACGGGGCGGGCGCTTCAGGAGATCCTGGTGCAGGTGCAGGACGTGCACGCCAACGTGGTGGCGATCGTCGAGGCTTCGCGGGAGCAATCGACCGGGCTTCGCGAGATCAACCAGTCGGTCAATGCGATGGACCAGGCGACGCAGCAGAATGCGGCGATGGTGGAAGAGAGCACGGCGGCAAGCCACGCCATGGCGCGCGAGGCGGAGGCGCTGCATGCCCTCATCCGCCGGTTCCGGCTTGCGGGCAACCCCGCCCAGCCGGTGCAGCGCACGCCGTCGCCCACCCCCGTATCGCAGCTTCATGCCATGGCGCGCGCCCTGCGTGCGCCGCGCGGCTCCACGGCGCCGGCAGCGGAGAACTGGGAAGAGTTCTGAGGGCACCGCGGCATGAAAACGGCCGGCAGCAATGCCGGCCGTTCGCGTTCTCGGGATGGAATCAATGGGCGGCGGCGTTGCCGGCCCGTGCTGCCGGCGGCACTTCGGCTGGCGGCGGGCGGTGGATCAGCGGCGCGGCCTCAAGGACGAGGCTGTCGAGCCCTTCGCCGCCATGGTTGTCGACGATGTCGAAGAATTGCCGGCGCATGCGCGGCTCCCAGAACTTGTTGATATGGGTCGCTACGCCGTTCGCCGCCTCGCTCGCCGGCTGCGAGTGGAAGAAGGTGGCGATCTGGTTTGCCATCCTGACGAGCTTGTTGCCTTCCGACATTCCTGTCTCCTAACCGTTGCCGATCCGGCGTTGCGTGCCGGAGACGATGCGCTCCGCGCCAGTGAAAATCTCGAATTCCTCGCCGCGCACCAGCGCGATCAGCGTCATGCCGGCCTCTTCGGCGGTGCGGATGGCGAGCGCCGTCGGCGCGGAAATGGCGATGATGAAGGGGCTGCCGATGATCGCGGTCTTCTGCACCATCTCGACGGAAACGCGGCTCGTCACCACGACGGCGCCGGTGCTGCCCGCATGGCCCGCCCGCCGCGCGGCGCCGACGAGCTTGTCGAGCGCATTGTGCCGGCCGACATCCTCCCGCACGGCGATGAGGCCTTCGCCCGGGACGTAGAACCCGGCGCCATGCACGGCGCGCGTCACCATGTGCAGCGGCTGCTGGCCGTTCAGCAGGCGTACCGCCTCGACGACCGCATCTTCGCTGAGCGTAAGGGAGGAGGCACGCACCGAGGGCGTCACGCGCACGGCCTGCTCGATCGATTCGATGCCGCAGAGCCCGCAGCCGACGGGGCCGGCCATGTGGCGGCGGCGGGCGGTCAGCGCGTCGTTCTGCGTGTCCGCCAGCCGGATCTGCACGTCGATGCCCTTGTCCTCGGCCAGCACCTCGATGGTCTCGATCTCGCCGGGATCGGTGATGATGCCCTCCGTCAGGCTGAAGCCGACGGCGAAATCATCGAGGTCGGCGGGCGTCGCCATCATCACGGCATGGGTCGAGCCGGCATAGGAGAAGGCGACCGGGGTTTCCTCCGGCACGAAGCGCTCGCCCTCCGCGAGCCGCCCGTTGCGGCGGGCGATCTCGGCGACCTTGGTCGTGGTGGAAAAATCCGGCACGCCGCTATCCTACTCCGCTGCCTCCAGCTTGCCCCTGATCCGGCGCGAGCGGCGGGCCAGTTCGTCATATTCGATCTGCCAGTCGGACGGGCCGTTCGACGGCGAGATCTGCACGGCGGTCACCTTATACTCCGGACAGTTCGTCGCCCAGTCGGAGAAATCGGTGGTGATGACGTTTGCCTGTGTCGTCGGGTGGTGGAAGGTCGTGTAGACGACGCCCGGCGCGACGCGATCGGTGACGAGGGCCCGCAGCGTCGTCTCGCCGGCGCGGCTGGCGAGGCGCACCCAGTCGCCGTCGCGAATGCCGCGGTTTTCCGCATCGTGCGGGTGGATCTCCAGCCGGTCCTCCTCGTGCCAGACGACGTTTTCCGTACGCCGCGTCTGGGCGCCGACATTGTACTGGCTGAGGATGCGGCCGGTGGTGAGCAGCAGCGGGAAGCGCGGGCCGGTCTTCTCGTCCGTCGCGACATATTCCGTGCGGATGAACTTACCCTTGCCGCGCACGAAGCCGTTGATGTGCATGATCGGCGAGCCCTGCGGGTTCTTCTCGTTGCAGGGCCACTGCACCGAGCCGTTCTTCTCCAGATAGTCGTAGGAGACGAGGGCGAAGCTCGGCGTCGTCGCGGCGATCTCGTCCATGATCTCGGAGGGATGGCTGTAGTTCCAGGCAAGGCCCATGGCCCTGGCGAGGTTCTGGGTGACCTCCCAGTCCGCATAGCCGTTCTTCGGCGTCATCACGCGGCGCACGCGGTTGATGCGGCGCTCGGCATTGGTGAAGGTGCCGTCCTTTTCGAGGAAGGTCGAGCCCGGCAGGAAGACATGGGCGTAGTTCGCCGTCTCGTTGAGGAAGAGGTCCTGCACGACGACGCATTCCATGGCGGCCAGGCCTGCGGAGACGTGCCTGGTGTCCGGGTCGGACTGGAGGATGTCCTCGCCCTGGATGTAGAGGCCCTTGAACGTGCCCTCGACGGCGGCGTCCAGCATGTTGGGGATGCGCAGGCCCGGTTCGTTGTTGAGCGTCACGCCCCACAGCTTCTCGAAGATCTCGCGCGTCGCGTCGTCGGAGATATGGCGGTAGCCCGGCAGTTCATGCGGGAAGGAGCCCATGTCGCACGAGCCCTGCACGTTGTTCTGGCCGCGCAGCGGGTTCACGCCGACGCCCTCGCGGCCGATATTGCCGGTCGCCATGGCAAGGTTGGCGATCGCCATGACGGTGGTCGAGCCCTGGCTGTGCTCGGTGACGCCGAGGCCGTAATAGATCGAGCCGTTGCCGCCGGTGGCGAACAGGCGGGCGGCGCCGCGCAGCGTCTCCGCCGGCACGCCGGTGAAGGCTTCGGTTTCCTCGGGGCTGTGGCGCGGCTCGGCGACGAAGGCGGCCCAGTCCTCGAACTCCGACCAGTCGCAGCGCTCGCGGATGAATTTTTCGTCGTAGAGGCCTTCCGTCACGATGACATGGGCGAGCGCCGTGACGACGGCGACGTTCGTGCCGGGCTTCAGCGGCAGGTGATAGGACGCCTTGATGTGCGGCGAGGAGACGAGCTCGATGCGGCGCGGATCAATGACGATCAGCTTGGCGCCCTGGCGCAGGCGCTTCTTCAGGCGCGAGGCGAAGACCGGGTGGCCGTCCGTCGGGTTGGCGCCGATGACGATGACGACATCCGTGTGCTCGACGCTGTCGAAATTCTGCGTGCCGGCGGAGGTGCCGAAGGCCTGGCCGAGGCCGTAGCCCGTCGGCGAATGACAGACGCGGGCGCAGGTGTCGACATTGTTGTTGCCGAAGCCGGCGCGGATCAGCTTCTGGACGAGGAAGGTCTCCTCGTTGGTGCAGCGCGAGGAGGTGATGCCGCCGATCGAATCCCGGCCGTACTGGTACTGGATGCGGCGGAACTCGGCGGCGACATGGGCATTGGCTTCTTCCCAGGTCACCTCGCACCACGGGTCCGAGATCTTCTCGCGGATCATCGGGTTGAGGATGCGCTCCTTGTGGGTCGAGTAGCCATAGGCGAAGCGGCCCTTGACGCAGGAATGGCCGCGGTTCGCCTGGCCATCCTTCCAGGGCACCATGCGCACCAGCTCCTCGCCGCGCATTTCCGCCTTGAAGGAGCAGCCGACGCCGCAATAGGCGCAGGTCGTGACGACGGAATGCTCCGGCTGGCCGATCTCGATGACGGATTTCTCGGTCAGCGTCGCCGTCGGGCAGGCCTGCACGCAGGCGCCGCAGGAGACGCATTCGGATTCGAGGAAATGCTCATGCATGCCGGGCGAGACGCGGCTGTCGAAGCCGCGGCCCTCGATGGTCAGCGCGAAGGTGCCCTGCACCTCCTCGCAGGCCCGCACGCAGCGCGAGCAGACGATGCATTTCGACGGATCGTAGGTGAAATAAGGGTTCGATTCGTCCTTCGGCATCCAGCGGGCGTTGATCTCGCCGTTGTTGCGGGCCTTGACGTGGTTGTCGCCCTCGTAGCCGTAGCGCACGTCGCGCAGGCCGACCGCCCCGGCCATGTCCTGCAGCTCGCAGTCGCCGTTCGCCGCGCAGGTGAGACAGTCGAGCGGGTGGTCGGAGATGTAGAGCTCCATCACGCCCTTGCGGATGTCTTTGAGCCGGCTCGTCTGGGTGTGGACGACGAGGCCGGGCGCCACCGGGGTCGTGCAGGAGGCGGGCGTGCCGTTGCGGCCCTCGATCTCGACGAGGCAGAGCCGGCAGGAGCCGAAGGCATCCACCATGTCGGTGGCGCAGAGTTTCGGCACCTTTATGCCGGCCTCCATCGAGGCGCGCATGATGGAGGTGCCCTCGGGAACGGTGATCTCGTTCCCGTCGATGGTGAGCGTCACCATCCTTTCCGAGCGGGAGGCGGGAGTGCCAAAGTCGATTTCTGGAACGAGGGGCATGGGAACCTCCGGGTCAATCCGTTGCGCCGCGGGTGGGCGGCGACTTCACTTGTTTCTACGACGTCTTCTCGGCGAGCGTCGCCGCGACGAGCGCATTGGCATGGCCATGGCCGAGGCCGTGCGTTTCCTTGAGGAACGTGACGATCTGCATATGCGCCTTGCCGTCCTGCGCGCGGATGATCTCTTTCCAGTGCTCGATCGGCTGACCGTAGGTCTTCTCGATCGAGGGGAAGTAGGATGCCGGGCCCTTGACCTTTTCCGTCGCGCTCATTCCGCCGCCTCCACCATCGGGGCCGGGGAAAAATCCTCCGGGAAATGCGTCATGGCGCTCATGACGGGATAGGGCGTGAAGCCGCCGAGTGCGCAGAGCGAACCGAACTTCATGGTGTTGCAGAGGTCGGCGAGCAGTTCGCGGTTCTTCTCCGGCTCGATGCCTCGGGCGATCTTGTCCGCGGTCTCGACGCCGCGCGTCGAACCGATGCGGCAGGGCGTGCACTTGCCGCAGCTTTCGACGGCGCAGAATTCCATGGCGAAGCGCGCCTGCTTCAGCATGTCGACGGTATCGTCGAAGACGGTGATGCCGGCATGGCCGATGAGGCCGTCCTTCGCGGCGAAGGCCTCGTAGTCGAAGGGCGTGTCGAACAGGGCGCGCGGGAAATAGGCGCCGAGCGGGCCGCCGACCTGGACGGCGCGGACCGGCCTTCCGGAGGCGGTGCCGCCGCCAATCGTGTCGACGATCTCGCCGAGCGTCAGGCCGAAGGCGGTTTCGTAGAGCCCGCCATGCTGGACGTTGCCGGCGATCTGGATCGGGATCGTGCCGCGCGAGCGACCCATGCCGAAATCGCGGTAATAGGCGGCGCCCTTGTCCATGACGATCGGCACGGAGGCGAGCGAGATGACGTTGTTGACCACCGTGGGACGGCCCAGGAAACCCTGCAGGGCCGGCAGCGGCGGCTTGGCGCGCACGATGCCGCGCTTGCCTTCCAGGCTGTTGAGCAGCGCCGTCTCCTCGCCGCAGACATAGGCGCCGGCGCCGACGCGGATTTCCATGTCGAACGCCCTGCCGGAGCCGAGCACGGACGGGCCGAGCATGCCAGCGGCGCGCGCGATGGCGACGGCCTCGTTCATCACGGCGACGGCGTGCGGATATTCGGAACGGGTGTAGACGTAACCCTTGGTGGCGCCGGTGGCGAGGCCCGCGATCGCCATGCCCTCGATCAGCACGAAGGGGTCACCCTCCATGATCATGCGGTCGGCGAAGGTGCCGCTGTCGCCCTCGTCGGCATTGCAGACAATGTATTTTTGGTCACCCGGCGCATCGAGAACCGTCTTCCATTTGATGCCCGTCGGAAAGCCCGCGCCGCCGCGGCCGCGCAGGCCGCTGTCGGTGACTTCCTTGACGATGTCGGCGGGCGCCATCGCGATGGCCTTTTCGAGGCCCCGGAGGCCGCCATGGGTCTTGTAGTCCTCGAGCGAGACGGGATCGATGACGCCGCAGCGGGCGAAGGTGAGGCGGGTCTGGTTCTTCAGGAACGGAATCTCTTCCGTTCCGCCAAGACAGAGCGGGTGGGCCTTGCCGTCCAGCAGGCCGGCATCGAGCAGGCCGGGCACGTCGGAGGGCCTGACGGGCCCGTAGGCGATGCGGCCTTCAGCCGTCTCGACCTCGACCAGCGGCTCCAGCCAGTGCATGCCGCGCGAGCCGTTGCGCACGATCGTGATGTCCAGCCCGCGGGCCTCCGCCTCGCGGGAGAAGGCCTTGGCGACGCGGTCTGCACCGAGCGCAAGGGCTGCGGCATCGCGGGGAACGTAGAGACGAACGGTCATCGGCGTGCCTCCGCGACGAGTTCCTTCGCCAGATCCGCATCGACCCGTCCATGCACCTCGCCGTCGAGCATCGCGGCGGGTGCGCAGGAACAGAGCCCGAGACAGTAGATCGGTTCGAGCGTGACGGCGCCGTCCAGCGTCGTCTGGTGGAAATCGATGCCGAGCAGCGCCTTCACGCGCTCGGCCAGCTCGTTCCCGCCCATCGACTGACAGGCCTCGGCGCGACAGAGCTTCAGCACATGCCGCCCGGTCGGATGGTCGCGATAGTCGTGATAGAAGGTGACGACGCCATGCACCTCGGCGCGCGACAGGTTGAGTTCGCGCGCGATCACCGGCAGGCTCTCCTGCGGCACGAAGCCGAACTCCGCCTGGATCTCGTGCAGGATGGGAAGAAGCGGCCCTTCGAGCCCCTTCAGTTCGCTGACGATCGCCAGCGTTCTTGCGCCGACATCGCTGCCGGATACGTGCACATTCATCGTCAGGCCTCCCAACCGACACGAATGAACCGCAAGGCCTCCGGGTTCTGTCGCGCCGATACCATTGAAACTGCTCGGCGAAGACCGGAACCCTGTCGATCCACGCGTTATTCTAACAGCTTCTCAGCCAGGAGACGACCGGTCAATAAAGCAAAGCCGTTGATCGATAGAAAAATCCTATCAATCGATCCCCTTCTCCGCCAACACGCGCGCTTCGTGCAGCAGGGCGGATACGAGCGGGGTGAAGGGCTCGCGATGGGTGGCGACGAGGCCGACGGTATGGTGCGGCTCGGGCTCGACAAGGGAAACCATACTTATTTCGTCAGGAAATCCAAACGATTTTGCGACGTTTCGCGGCATGATGCTCGCCCAGCGTCCCGTGCGCACATGGGAGAACAGCACGATCATCGAGTTGGCTTCCAGCGAGGGTTCCACCGAAACGCCGGCTTCGGCAAAGTGTCGGTTGATGATGCGGCGGTTCTGCA
This sequence comes from Shinella granuli, assembly GCF_004341885.1. Taxonomy (GTDB): domain Bacteria; phylum Pseudomonadota; class Alphaproteobacteria; order Rhizobiales; family Rhizobiaceae; genus Shinella; species Shinella granuli. The sequence goes on from NZ_SLVX01000007.1 coordinate 99,457, forward strand.
TGTCGGCGGTCAATAGGCAAAGCCTAACGCTGCCGGCTTCCTGCCAGGTCACGGTCGCGCGATCGGCAAAGGGCGTGCCCTTGGCGGTGACGAGGCAATAGTGCTCGTGCAGCAGCGGCACGCTCGTCACGCGGCCGAGCGGCTCGTTCTCCAGATAGGTGAGGCCGGCGTCGATCTCCAGGTTCTCCAGGAGGCCGAGGATCTTGATCGACGTGGTCGAGACGATGGAGAAGGTGACGTCGGGGTGCTTTTCCTGGAAGGGAGCGGTGATGCGCGGCACCATGGCGAGCGTCGTCGGGATGGCGGCAAGGCGGATATGGCCGGACAGGCCCTTGCGCGCCGCGCGCATCTCCTCGCGCATGGTGCGCGTGTCGCCGACGATGCGGCGGGCCCATTCGAGCACGCGCTGGCCTTCCGGTGTCAGGCCCTGGTAGCGCGAGCCGCGCACGACGAGCATCACGCCCAGGTGGTCCTCCAGCTGGCGGATCGCCGCCGAAAGCGTCGGCTGCGAGATGCCAAGTTCTTCCGCCGCCCGGGCGAAATGTTTCTCGCGGGCGAGCGCAATGAAGTATTCGAGCTTGTCTATCATCCCGTGCCTCCGCGTCCTTGATACAAAAGAACAGTGGCGGCACCAATGCCCCGCGCCCTATATCTGGGACGAATGGATGAGCACGAGGAGGGCGCCATGACGTTTCAGGCATTGCTGGTCGAAAAGGATGCAGATGGCGCGGTTTCCGCATCGGTTCGGGAACTGGAGGATTCGCGGCTTCCGGACGGCGATGTCACCGTCGCCGTCGAATATTCGACGCTCAACTACAAGGATGGGCTCTGCATCAGCGGCAAGGGCGGCCTTGTGCGCACCTTCCCCCATGTGCCGGGCGTCGATTTCGCCGGCACGGTCGAAGCCTCGGACGATCGGCGCTACCGGCCGGGCGACCGGGTGGTGCTGACCGGCTGGCGGGTCGGCGAAGTCTGGTGGGGCGGGTACGCGACGCGGGCGAAGGTCAAGGCCGACTGGCTGGTGCCGCTGCCCGAGGAGCTTTCGACCCGGCAGGCCATGGCGATCGGCACGGCGGGGCTCACCTCCATGATGTCCGTCATCGCGCTGGAAGAGGCCGGGCTCTCGCCGCTGAAGGGCGAGGTGCTGGTGACGGGCGCGGCGGGCGGCGTCGGCTCGGTGGCGGTCGCGCTGCTGGCACGGCTCGGCTATTCGGTCGCCGCCCTCACGGGGCGGCCGGAAACGGCGGGCTACCTGAAGGAACTGGGTGCCGAAACGATCGTCGACCGCGGTGAGCTGTCGGAGGCGAGCAGCAAGCCGCTGGAATCGGAGCGCTGGGCCGGTGCCGTCGATGCGGTCGGCGGCGACATGCTGGCGCGGGTGCTCAAGCAGATGAAATATGACGGCGCCGTCGCCGCGGTCGGCCTTGCCGCCGGTGCTGCGGTTCCCTCCTTCACCGTCATCCCGTTCCTCCTGCGTGGTGTCAGCCTGCTCGGCATCGATTCGGTCATGCGGCCCTACGACCAGCGCGTCGATGCCTGGAACCGCATCGCCGCCGACCTGCCGATGGACAAGCTGGAGGCCATGGTGGTGGAGCACCGGCTGTCCGACCTGCCGGAGCTGGCCGGCAGGATCCTCGAGGGCAAGGTGAAAGGCCGCGTCGTCATCGACGTCAATGCCTGATCGAGGCCTGATCTCAGCAGATCAACTGGCCGCCGTTCACCTCCAGCACCTGGCCGGTGATATAGCCGGAAAGGGCCTTGGAGGCGAGGAAGAGATAGGCGGGGGCGCAGTCCTCCGCCGTGCCGAGCCGCTGCAGCGGAATGGTCTTGCGCGTCGCCTCCAGCTTTTCGGCCGATGAATAGCGCGAATGGAAGTCGGTGGTGATCGTGCCCGGCGAGACGCAGTTGACGCGGATGCCGTCCGGCGCGAGCTCGCGTGCCAGCCCCTTGGAATAGGTCGAAACGAACGCCTTGGTCGCCGAATAGATCGCCGAACCCGGGCTGCCGCCGGTGAGCGCCGAGATCGAGACCGTGTTGACGATGGCGGCGCTTGGCGCCCGGCGCAATGAGGGCAGTAGCGCGCGCGTCACCTCGACGACGGAGGTCTGGTTGAGGCGCACGATGGTTTCGTACTGTTCGTCCGTCAGCTCGGCGGCCGGGAAGCGGCCGACCATCGTGCCGGCATTGTTGATCAGCACGTCGACATGCGGGAAGAGGCTGTCCACCCGCTGCAGGATCGCCCCGATGCCGCCTTCGACGAGGAAGTCCGAATAGACGATATGGGCACGGGCCTCCGCGACGGCGGCTTCCAGGAAATCGGGCAGGGGACCGGATGCCGCGCGCCCGCCATGCAGCAGCACATGGGCACCGCAATCGAGGAACTGCCGGGCGGTTTCCAGGCCGATGCCGCGCCCCGCGCCCGTCACGACGACGTTCGCCCCCTTGAACAAGGCTGGATGAAACATGTGCTGTCCTCCGATGCTGGCCGCGACCTGCTGCCCGCCCAGTATCACAAAAAGTGGGGCGCACTCCAAGAAGGCGGGGCGGATCAATTGATGTGCTTTCGTTTTTGCATATTATGAAAACAAACGAAAGCAATGGGAGGAGCCGATGTTTCTGACAGGTCGCCAGGCGGAGATCCTCGATCTCGCCAAGGCCGAGGGCCGCGTGCTCGTGGAAGACCTTGCGGCACGCTTCTCCGTGACGCCGCAGACCATCCGCAAGGATCTCAACGATCTCTGCGATAACAAGGTGTTGACGCGCATCCATGGCGGGGCGCTGTTCCCGAGCGGCAACGAAAACGTCAAATACGAGGCGCGCCGCTCCATCGCCGCGCCGGAAAAACAGGCGATCGGCCGCGCCGCCGCCGCCATGATCCCGGACAATTCCTCGCTCTTCATCAATATCGGCACGACGACGGAGGCGGTGGGCGAGGCGCTGCTCGATCACAAGGAATTGATGGTCATCACCAATAATATCAACGTCGCCAACCGTTTGCGCGTCTATCCCTCGATCGAGGTGGTGATCGCCGGCGGCGTCGTGCGCGGCGCGGACGGCGGCATCGTCGGCGAGGCGGCGGTCGATTTCATCCGCCAGTTCAAGGTGGACTATGCCGTCATTGGCGTTTCCGCGATCGATGAGGACGGCGCGCTGCTCGACTTCGACTATCGCGAGGTGAAGGTGGCGCAGGCGATCATCGCGAATGCGCGTCATGTCATCCTGGTTTCGGATTCGACGAAATTCGAAAGGACCGCGCCGGTTCGCATCGGCCACCTTTCGCAGGTTCACACCTTCATCACCGACAACTGTCCTTTCGAGGGCATTCGCAGCATTTGCCAGGAGCATGACGTGCGTCTCGTGGAGACGTCTTCGCTCGCCTGAAAGGAGGGAACGGTATTTTCACTCGCATTCGTTTGACATTCGAAATATTTTCGTTTTAACTCCACTGGCTTTCGCAACTGCGCAGGATTTGTGCGATGCGAAATGGGGAGGGAACTTTGAACGGCGACGTGATCCGCGATATTTTCGTTATCGGTGGCGGCATCAACGGCTGCGGCATCGCGCGCGATGCGGCGGGCCGTGGTTATTCGGTCGTGCTTGCCGAGATGAAGGACTTTGCGTCGGGCACGTCCTCGGCCTCCACCAAGCTCATCCATGGCGGCCTGCGCTATCTCGAACATTACGAATTCCGCCTGGTGCGCGAGGCGCTGATGGAGCGCGAAGTGCTCTGGGCCATGGCGCCGCACGTCATCTGGCCGATGCGCTTCGTGCTGCCCTTCCAGAAGGGCGGCCTGCGCCCGGCCTGGCTCATCCGCCTCGGCCTGTTCCTGTATGACTATATCGGCGGGCGCAAGCTGTTGCCGGCCACCCGCACGCTCGACCTTGCAAAGGACCCGGCCGGAGGGCCGCTGAAGAAGCTCTTCCGCAAGGCCTTCGAATATTCCGACGGCTGGGTGGACGATGCGCGCCTCGTCGTCCTGAATGCCCGTGACGCCGCCGATCGCGGCGCGGATATCCGCACCGGTACCAAGGTCGTCACCGCGCGCCGCGAAAACGGCCACTGGACCGTCGAGACCGAGAATGTCGAGACGGGCGCGCGTGAAAACGTCCGCGCGCGCATGCTGGTCAATGCGGCAGGCCCCTGGATCGACAAGGTCCTCTCAACCGCCTTCGGCCGAAACGACGTGCACAATGTCCGCCTCGTGCAGGGCAGTCACATCGTCGTGAAGAGGAAGTTCTCCGATCCGCGCGCATACTTCTTCCAGAACCCGGACGGGCGTATCATGTTCGCCATTCCCTACCAGGAAGAATTCACGCTGATCGGCACGACCGACCAGGACTATCAGGGCGATCCCCGGGATGTTCGCATCAGCGACGCGGAAATCGATTATCTTTGCGCCTCGGCGAGCGAATATTTCGCCGAACCCGTGACGCGGAACGACATCGTCTGGACCTATTCCGGCGTGCGCCCGCTCTTCGACGACGGCGCCAGCAAGGCGCAGGAAGCGACGCGCGACTACGTGCTGAAGGTCGAGGGCGGCGATGGCCAGGCACCGCTGCTCAACATCTTCGGCGGCAAGCTCACCACCTACCGGCGCCTCGCCGAATCGGCGCTGGAGAAGATCGAGGATGCGATCGGCGCGAAGGGAGATCGCTGGACGGCCGGCTCACGCCTGCCCGGTGGCGATTTCAAGGTCGACGGGTTCGATGTCGAGGTGAAGGCGCTTTCCGCGCGGTTCGCCTTCCTCGCCCCGGCCCATGCCCGCCGGCTCGTTCGGCTCTACGGCACGCGGGCGGCAGCGATGCTGGACGGTGCGAAGGGCATCGACGATCTCGGCCGGCATTTCGGCAGCGACCTCTATGAGCGTGAAGTGCGCTGGCTGATGAAGGAGGAATGGGCCCGGCATGCCGAGGACGTGCTGTGGCGGCGGACCAAACGCGGATTGCATCTGACGGCCGCGGAGGCGGCCGCACTGGAAGACTACATGGCGGCCGCACAGGCGGCTCCCCACTAGCGCCCTCATCCGGTGGCTGGGAGGAACGACGGAGACAGGAATGCTGGAACTTAAGAACATCGCGAAGGTGGCGGGGGCGGAGACGCATATCCATCCGACCAACCTCGTGCTCGAGCGCGGCTCGCTCAACGTGCTGCTCGGCCCGACGCTTTCGGGCAAAACCTCGCTGATGCGGTTGATGGCCGGCCTCGACAAGCCGACATCTGGTTCCGTCTGGTTCGACGGCAAGGACGTGACGGGCGTGCGCGTGCAGGATCGCGGCGTCGCCATGGTCTACCAGCAGTTCATCAACTATCCGGCGCTGACCGTCTACGAGAACATCGCCTCGCCGATGCGCATCAAGGGCGCCGATAGCGCGACCATCGACCGGGAAGTGCGCAAGGCGGCCGATCTTCTGAAGCTGACACCCTATCTCGACCGCACGCCGCTCAACCTTTCGGGCGGCCAGCAGCAGCGAACGGCGCTCGCCCGCGCCATCGTCAAGAATGCCAGCCTCGTGCTGCTCGACGAGCCGCTCGCCAATCTCGACTACAAGCTGCGCGAGGAACTGCGCCTCGAACTGCCGAAGATCTTCGCCGCCTCCGGCGCGATCTTCGTCTATGCGACGACGGAACCCTCCGAGGCCCTGCTGCTCGGCGGCAACACGGCGACGCTGTCGGAGGGCCGCATCACGCAGTTCGGCCGCACGATCGACGTCTATCGCCGTCCGAACGATCTTCTGACGGCCCGCACCTTCGCGGACCCGCCGCTCAACACCATGCAGGTGCTGAAGAACGGTGGCCATTTCGAGATCGGCGGCAAGCCGGTCCTGCCGGTGCCGGCGCATCTCGCGGCGCTTCCGGACGGCCCCTGCACCATCGCCTTCCACCCGCATCACCTGGCGCTTGCGAGCCAGCATCCGGCTTCCGCAAACCTTCAGGCGCGCACCGCGATTTCCGAAATCGCTGGCTCGGAAAGCTTCATTCACATCGAATTCGAGGGCAGCCGCTGGGTCATGCTCTCGCCGGGCATCCATGACATCGAGCCGGACGCGGTCATCACCGTCCATGTCGACACGCGCCACCTGATGGCCTTCGGCACGGATGGCAGGGCGATCGCGGAACCCGCGGCCGCGGCGGCCTGAGGAGGAGACCATGGCACGCATCAATCTCGACCACATCCGCCACGCCTACGGCGAAAAGCCGAAATCGGAGGCGGATTATGCGCTGAAGGAAGTGCACCACGAGTGGAACGACGGCGGCGCCTATGCGCTGCTCGGTCCCTCGGGCTGCGGCAAGACCACGCTGCTCAACATCATCTCCGGCCTGCTGCAGCCGTCCGAAGGGCGCATCCTGTTCGATGGCAAGGATGTCACCTACCTTTCGACGCAGCAGCGCAACATCGCGCAGGTTTTTCAGTTCCCGGTCATCTACGATACGATGACGGTCTACGACAACCTCGCCTTTCCGCTGCGCAACCGCGGCGTTGCCGAGCCCGAAGTCGACCGTCGCGTGCGCGAAATCCTTGAGATGATCGATCTTTCGAGTTGGGCGAAGAAGACGGCGCGCGGGCTCACCGCCGACCAGAAGCAGAAGATCTCGCTCGGTCGCGGCCTCGTGCGCAACGACGTCAACGCCATCCTCTTCGACGAGCCGCTGACCGTCATCGACCCGCACATGAAGTGGGTGCTGCGCTCGCAACTGAAGAAGCTGCACCGGCAGTTCGGCTTCACCATGGTCTATGTCACGCATGACCAGACCGAGGCGCTGACCTTCGCCGACAAGGTGGTCGTCATGTATGACGGCCAGATCGTGCAGATCGGCACGCCGGCCGAGCTTTTCGAGAAGCCGAGCCACACCTTCGTCGGCTACTTCATCGGTTCGCCAGGCATGAACGTGCTGCCGGCCTCCATCGACGGCAGCAGCATCAAGATCGGTGAGGAGACGCTTACGCTCGACTACCGGCCGCAGGTCGCCGCCGGCGCGAAGACGGAACTCGGCATCCGCCCGGAATTCATTTCGCTGTCGCGCGAGGGCATGCCCGTCTCGATCAGCAAGGTCGAGGATATCGGCCGGCAGAAGATCGTGCGCGCCGAATTCGCTGGCAAGCCGATCGCCATCGTCGTTTCCGAGGACGGCGAGATCCCGGCCGAGCCGCGCGTCACCTTCGACCCCGCGGCCATCAACATCTACGCCGATTCCTGGCGTGTCGGCAGGGAGGGCTGACGATGAACAAGACCTGGAACAACAAGGCCTGGTTCATGGTCCTGCCCGTGCTGCTGCTCGTCGCCTTCTCGGCGGTGATCCCGCTGATGACGGTGGTGAACTATTCGGTCCAGGACACGTTCGGCAACAACCAGTTCTTCTGGAACGGCGTCGGCTGGTTCTCGGACGTTCTGGAATCCGACCGCTTCTGGCAGGCGCTCGGCCGTAACCTGCTCTTTTCCGGCATCATCCTTTCCATCGAGATCCCGCTCGGCATCCTGATCGCGCTCAACATGCCGAAGAAGGGTCTCGGCGTGCCGGTCTGCCTCGTCCTGATGGCGTTGCCGCTGCTCATTCCGTGGAACGTCGTCGGCACGATCTGGCAGGTCTTCGGCCGCGTCGACATCGGCCTGCTCGGCCGCACGCTCCATTCGCTCGGCATCAACTACAACTATGTCAATAATGTCTTCGATGCCTGGATGACGCTGATCATCATGGACGTCTGGCACTGGACGAGCCTTGTCGTGCTGCTGTGCTATGCCGGCCTCGTCTCGATCCCGGAGGCCTATTACCAGGCCGCCAAGATCGACGGCGCGTCGCGCTGGGCGGTGTTCCGCTACATCCAGCTTCCGAAGATGAAGCGCGTGCTGCTCATCGCCTTCCTGCTGCGCTTCATGGACAGTTTCATGATCTATACCGAGCCCTTCGTCGTCACCGGCGGCGGCCCCGGCAATTCGACCACCTTCCTGTCGATCGACCTCGTCAAGATGGCGATCGGCCAGTTCGACCTCGGCCCGGCCGCGGCCATGTCCATCATCTACTTCCTGATCATCCTGCTGCTGTCGTGGATCTTCTACACGGTCATGACCAGCAGCGACGAACAGGCGTGAGGGAGGAAACCATGACCTCACAGGCAACCACCGCAAACACAATCCAGACGAGCGTTGCGAGCAATGCCGGCGCGAAGGCCGGGGCCGGCTCGAAGCGCAGCCTCTCCTGGCTCGTGCCGACGCTCTACATCGTCTTCCTGATGCTGCCGATCTACTGGCTCGTCAACATGAGCTTCAAGACGAACCAGGAGATCACCGGCGTCTTCTCGCTCTGGCCGCAGTCGCCGACGCTCCGGAACTACACCGTGATCTTCACCGATCCGGCCTGGTATTCGGGCTATATCAACTCGATCCTCTACGTGGTTCTGAACACGGTCATCTCGGTCGCCGTGGCGCTGCCGGCGGCCTACGCCTTCTCGCGCTACCGCTTCCTCGGCGACAAGCACCTGTTCTTCTGGCTGCTGACCAACCGCATGGCGCCGCCGGCCGTCTTCGCGCTGCCGTTCTTCCAGCTCTATTCTGCCTTCGGCCTGATCGACACGCACATCGCCGTCGCCATCGCGCACTGCCTGTTCAACGTGCCGCTCGCCGTCTGGATCCTCGAGGGCTTCATGTCCGGCGTGCCGAAGGAGATCGACGAGACCGCCTATATCGACGGCTATTCGTTCCCGAAGTTCTTCGCCAAGATCTTCGTGCCGCTGATCGCCTCGGGCATCGGTGTCGCCGCCTTCTTCTGCTTCATGTTCTCCTGGGTCGAACTGCTCATCGCCCGCACGCTGACGACGACGGACGCAAAGCCCATCGCCGCCACGATGACGCGTACGGTCTCGGCCTCGGGCATGGACTGGGGCGTGCTCGCCGCCGCCGGGGTTCTGACCATCATTCCCGGCGCGCTCGTCATCTATTTCGTCCGCAACTACATCGCCAAGGGCTTTGCCCTGGGGAGGGTCTGATGGCCGCCGTCGCAAACCGCAACAACCGCTGGCCGGTGGCGCTTGCCGCCGTGCTCGCCGCCTATGCCGTCATCACCGGCCTCCTCGTCATGGCGATCCCCGTCAAGGACGGCGCGCGCGACTGGTTCGCCTCGCTCATTCCGGGCGGCTGGATGGCCTGGTCGTTCCCGACGGCCATGTTCTTCCTGACGATCTTCACGCTGATCGCGCTGATGGCGGTGTGGGAATATGCCCGTCCGGGCGGGTCCCCGCGCGTCGGCATCCTGCGCTTCGAGACGACCCGCGGCGACCGGCTCTTCGTGTCGCTGCTCGGCTCGGCGTTCATTCATCTCGCATGGCTGGGGCTCGTCGGTCCCAACCTGTGGTGGGCTCTTGCCTTGTCCGTGGTCTACGCCATCGGCGTGTTCCGCTTCGTCTAGGCAAAGGAAAGGGAGGCCCCGGGGAGAATAGGGGCCTTCGCGCATGCAATCGCAAAACCCTAAGGGAGGATCAATATGCGAAAGCAACTTCTGACGACGACGGCAGTCATGCTGCTGGCGTTCACCGGTTCCGCATTCGCGGACATGGACGCCGCCACGAAATTCCTCGATGCGGAAATCGGCGACCTGTCCACGCTTGACCGCGCCGGCCAGGAAGCGGAGATGCAGTGGTTCATCGATGCCGCCAAGCCCTTCGCCGGCATGGAGATCAAGGTCGTCTCCGAAACGATCACCACGCATGAATACGAATCGAAGGTCCTTGCGCCGGCCTTCACCGCCATCACCGGCATCAAGATCACCCACGACCTGATCGGCGAAGGCGACGTCATCGAGAAGCTCCAGACGCAGATGCAGTCGGGCGAGAACATCTACGACGCCTATGTCAACGATTCGGACCTCATCGGCACGCACTGGCGCTACCAGCAGGCCCGCTCGCTGACCGACTGGATGGAGAACGAGGGCAAGGACGTCACCAATCCCGGCCTCGACCTCGACGACTTCATCGGCAAGTCCTTCACGACCGCGCCGGATGGAAAACTCTACCAGCTGCCCGACCAGCAGTTCGCGAACCTCTACTGGTTCCGCTACGACTGGTTCAACGACGAGAAGAACAAGGCGGACTTCAAGGAGAAGTACGGCTACGACCTCGGCGTTCCGGTCAACTGGTCGGCCTATGAGGACATCGCCGAGTTCTTCACCGGCCGCGAGATCGACGGCAAGAAGGTCTATGGCCACATGGACTACGGCAAGAAGGACCCGTCGCTCGGCTGGCGCTTCACCGATGCCTGGCTCTCGATGGCCGGCAACGGCGACAAGGGCATCCCGAACGGCCTGCCGGTCGACGAATGGGGCATCAAGGTCGACGAGAATTCTCGTCCGGTCGGCTCGTGCGTCGCCCGCGGCGGCGACACCAACGGCCCGGCTTCGGTCTATGCCATCCAGAAGTACCTCGACTGGCTGAAGGCCTATGCACCGGCAGCAGCCGGCGGCATGACCTTCTCCGAATCCGGCCCGGTCCCCTCGCAGGGCGAAGTCGCCCAGCAGATGTTCACCTATACGGCGTTCACCGCCGACTTCGTGAAGGAAGGCCTGCCGGTCGTTAACGAGGACGGCACGCCGAAGTGGCGCTTCGCCCCGTCGCCGCACGGCGTCTACTGGAAGGACGGCATGAAGCTCGGCTATCAGGACGTGGGTTCCTGGACGCTGTTGAAGTCGACGCCTGAAGACCGCGCCAAGGCTGCCTGGCTCTATGCGCAGTTCGTCGTCTCCAAGACGGTCGACGTCAAGAAGAGCCATGTCGGCCTGACGCTCATCCGCGAATCCTCGATCGCCCATCCGTCCTTCACGGAGCGGGCGCCGAAGCTGGGCGGTCTGATCGAGTTCTACCGTTCGCCGGCCCGCGTGCAGTGGTCGCCGACCGGCACGAACATCCCGGACTATCCCAAGCTGGCACAGCTGTGGTGGCAGGCGATCGGCGATGCCTCCTCGGGCGCCAAGAGCGCGCAGGAAGCCATGGATTCGCTGTGCGCCGAGCAGGAGAAGGTGCTGGAGCGCCTCGAACGCGCCGGCGTCATGGGCGACATGGGTCCGAAGCTCGCCGAGGAGCACGATCTCGAATACTGGAACAAGGATGCCGTCGCAAAGGGCAACCTTGCGCCGCAGCTCAAGATCGAGAACGAGAAGGAACAGCCGCTCACCGTCAATTACGACGAACTCGTCAAGAGCTGGCAGAAGTAAGCCGAACCGGCCGCGGGCGTTTTTCGCCCGCGGCCTTCATCATCCGATCCCCTTTACCCGCGTGCCGGAAGGTGCGCGGGTCTTTTCGTCTCAGCCGGAATCCATGCATTGCGCAGCGCGGGGTCTTCCGCTAAGAGACCCCGCGGTTTCTCCCGCGCGCTCGCGCGAAACATTGAAAATAGCGGTACACACCATGGCACGCATCGTGATGAAATTCGGCGGAACGTCCGTCGCTGACCTCGACCGTATCCACAATGTGGCCCGCCATGTGAAACGCGAGGTCGATGCCGGCCACGAGGTCGCCGTCGTCGTCTCGGCCATGTCCGGCAAGACGAACGAACTGGTCGCCTGGGTGCAGAACATGCCGAAGGTGACGGGCGCGAACTCCCCCTTCTACGACGCGCGCGAATATGACGCGATCGTCGCCTCCGGCGAACTGGTGACGGCAGGGCTGCTCGCCATCGCGCTCCAGTCGATGGACATCAATGCCCGCTCCTGGCAGGGCTGGCAGATTCCGATCCGGACCGACAATGCGCACGGCGCAGCCCGCATCCTCGATATCGACGGCGCGGAGATCATCCGCCGCATGGGCGAGGGCCAGGTCGCGGTCGTCGCCGGCTTCCAGGGCCTCGGCCCGGACAACCGCGTCGCAACGCTCGGCCGCGGCGGCTCGGACACCTCCGCCGTCGCCATCGCCGCCGCCGTCAAGGCGGACCGCTGCGACATCTATACCGACGTCGACGGCGTCTACACGACCGACCCGCGCATCGAGCCGAAGGCCCGGCGCCTGAAGAAAATCGCCTTCGAGGAAATGCTCGAAATGGCCTCGCTCGGCGCCAAGGTCCTGCAGGTGCGCTCGGTGGAGCTTGCCATGGTGCACAAGGTGCGCACCTTCGTTCGTTCCTCTTTCGAGGATCCCGATGCGCCGGGCATGGGCGATCTTCTGAACCCGCCCGGTACGCTGATTTGTGATGAGGATGAGATCGTGGAACAGGAAGTCGTAACCGGCATCGCCTATGCCAAGGATGAAGCGCAGATCTCGCTCCGCCGCGTCGCCGACCGGCCGGGCGTCTCGGCCGCGATCTTCGGCCCGCTCGCCGAGGCGCATATCAATGTCGACATGATCGTCCAGAACATTTCCGAGGACGGCTCCAAGACCGACATGACCTTCACGGTTCCCTCGGGCGACATGGAGAAGGCGCTCAAGGTGCTGGAAGGCGCCAAGGAAAAGGTCGGTTTCGACGTGATCCAGCACGAGACGGGCCTCGTCAAGGTGTCGGTCATCGGCATCGGCATGCGCAGCCATGCGGGCGTTGCCGCCTCCGCCTTCCAGGCGCTGGCGGAAAAGGGCATCAACATCAAGGCGATCACCACTTCGGAAATCAAGATTTCCATCCTGATCGACGGTCCCTATGCCGAACTCGCCGTTCGGACTTTGCATTCCGTCTACGGTCTCGATAAGAAGTAAGGACCGGCCGACTCGGCGCCGATCTTCTGATCGCCGGCGTGGCCCGCGCCGGCAAGGGTAGTGTTATTTTCGGGAGACGCCACGCGATGAGAGACCTCTCCGCGGGTCCGCGCGTTCTTCTCAAGCGGCTGCGCGAATTGATGGCGGAGCCGCTCGAGCCGCAGGAGCGCCTTGACCAGATCGTGCGCCAGATCGCGCAGAACATGGTCGCGGAAGTGTGTTCCGTCTACGTGCTGCGCTCCGATGGCGTGCTCGAACTCTATGCGACCGAAGGTCTCAATCCCGGTGCCGTCCACCTCGCCCAGCTCAAGATGGGCCAGGGCCTTGTGGGCACCATCGCCGCCTCCGCGCGGCCGCTGAACCTCTCCGACGCCCAGTCGCATCCCGCCTTCACCTACCTGCCGGAAACGGGCGAGGAGATCTACCACTCCTTCCTCGGCGTTCCTATCTTGCGCACCGGCAGGGCGCTCGGCGTGCTTGTCGTGCAGAACAAGGCGAGCCGCACCTACCGCGAAGACGAGGTGGAGGCGCTCGAAACGACGGCGATGGTGATTGCGGAAATGGTGGCGACCGGGGAGCTGAAGAAGCTCACCAAGCCCGGCCTGGAGCTGGACCTGTCCCGTCCCGTCGCGATCGAGGGGTCGAGCTTCGGCGAGGGCATCGGCCTCGGCTATGTCGTGCTGCACGAGCCGCGCATCGTCGTCACCAACCTTCTGAACGAGGATTCCGAACACGAACTCGGCCGGCTTGCCGAAGCGCTCGGGTCGCTACGCATCTCGATCGACGACATGCTGTCGCGCCGTGAAGTGTCGATGGAGGGCGAGCACCGCGAGGTGCTGGAAACCTACCGCATGTTCGCGCATGACCGCGGCTGGGTGAGGAAGCTCGAAGAGGCGATCCGCAACGGCCTGACCGCGGAAGCGGCGGTCGAGCGCGTGCAGAGCGAGACCAAGGCGCGCATGATCCGCCTGACGGATCCCTATCTGCGCGAGCGCATGCACGATTTCGACGATCTCGCCAATCGCCTGCTGCGCCAGCTCACCGGCTATGGCGCGAAGCTTTCGGCCAGCAGCTTCCCGAACGATGCGATCGTCGTGGCGCGCGCCATGGGGGCGGCGGAGCTGCTCGATTATCCGCGGCAGAACGTGCGCGGTCTGGTGCTTGAGGAAGGTGCCGTCACCAGCCATGTGGTGATCGTCGCGCGGGCCATGGGCATTCCGGTGGTCGGCCAGGCGGCCGGCGCCGTGGCGCTGGCGGAAAACGGCGACCCGATCATTATCGACGGGGACGACGGCCGGGTGCATCTGCGGCCGCTGCCGGACCTCCAGCGCTCCTACGAGGAGAAGGTGCGCTTCCGCGCCCGCCGGCAGGAGCAGTACCGGGCGCTGCGCGCAGTCGAGCCTGTCACGAAGGATGGCCGCGCGATCAGCCTCCAGATGAATGCAGGCCTGCTCGTCGATCTGCCGCATCTCAACGAATCCGGCGCATCCGGCATCGGCCTCTTCCGCACCGAGCTCCAGTTCATGATCGCCTCGACCATGCCGAAGGCGGAGGAGCAGGAGGCGTTCTATCGCAACGTGCTGAAGCAAGCCGGCGGCCGCCCCGTCACCTTCCGCACGCTCGATATCGGCGGCGACAAGGTCGTGCCCTATTTCCGCGCGGCGGAGGAAGAGAACCCGGCGCTCGGCTGGCGGGCCATCCGCCTGTCGCTCGACCGGCCGGGCCTCCTGCGCACCCAGCTTCGCGCCATGCTGCGCGCCGCGGCGGGCGCCGATCTGCGGCTGATGCTGCCGATGGTGACCGAGGTTTCCGAACTGAAGGAGGTCCGCGACCTTCTCCAGAAGGAAATCCAGCGCCAGTCGAAGATCGGCGAGCAACTGCCCAAGAAGCTGCAGTTCGGCGCCATGCTGGAGGTGCCGGCGCTGCTCTGGCAGCTCGACGAGCTGATGGCCGAGGTCGATTTCGTCTCGGTCGGCTCGAACGACCTCTTCCAGTTCGCCATGGCTGTCGACCGCGGCAATGCCCGCGTCTCCGACCGCTTCGACACGCTCGGCCGGCCGTTCCTGCGCATCCTGCGCGATATCGTGCGCGCCGGCATACGCAACGACACGCCAGTGACGCTTTGCGGCGAGATGGCGAGCAAGCCGATCTCGGCCATGGCGCTGCTCGGCATCGGCTTCCGCTCGGTCTCAATGTCGCCGGCGGCGATCGGCCCGGTCAAGTCGATGCTGCTGTCGCTCGATGCGGGCAAGCTCGAAGCGGTGCTGATGCCGGCGCTCGACGACACCAGGCCGACGGCCTCGATCCGCCAGATCCTCACGGATTTCGCGGCCGAGAACGGCGTTCCGCTTTAAAGACCTGACTGGAGTTTGAACGGTGGCGAAGCTTCCCGTTGAAAAGATGCGCGAACTCGAACGCCGTTTCGGCGAGATCGAGGCGCGCATGTCGGCGGGACCGGATTCGGAGACCTATGTGCGTCTTGCCTCCGAATATTCCGAGCTTCAGCCCGTTGTGGCGAAGATCCGCGAATACCAGAAGGTCAGCGGCGAGATCGCCGATCTCGACGCGCTGCTTGCCGACAAGGCGACGGATCGCGAGATGCGCGATCTTGCGGAGATGGAACTGCCGGAGCTGAAGGAACGGCTGGAGGGCCTGGAAAAGGAGATGCAGATCCTGCTTCTCCCGAAGGATGCCGCCGACGAGAAGAGCGCGATCCTCGAGATCCGCGCCGGCACGGGCGGCTCGGAAGCCGCGCTCTTTGCCGGTGACCTTTTCCGCATGTACGAGCGTTATGCCGCCGCGCATGGCTGGAAAGTGGAGGTCCTGTCTTCCAGCGAGGGCGAGGCCGGTGGCTTCAAGGAAATCATCGCGACCATCACCGGGCGCGGCGTCTTCGCCAAGCTGAAGTTCGAATCGGGTGTGCACCGCGTCCAGCGTGTTCCGGAGACCGAGGCGAGCGGGCGCATCCATACCTCGGCGGCGACCGTCGCCGTGTTGCCGGAGGCGGAGGAAATCGACATCGAGATCCGTCCGGAGGATATCCGCGTCGACACGATGCGCTCCTCGGGCGCCGGCGGCCAGCACGTCAACACGACGGACTCGGCCGTGCGCATCACCCACCTGCCGACCGGCCTCGTCGTGACGAGTTCGGAAAAGTCGCAGCACCAGAACCGCGCCAAGGCCATGCAGGTGCTGCGCTCGCGGCTTTACGACATCGAGCGCCAGCGCGCGGAAAGCGAGCGCTCCGCCGACCGCAAGAGCCAGGTCGGCTCGGGTGACCGTTCCGAGCGCATCCGCACCTACAATTTCCCGCAGGGCCGTGTCACGGACCACCGCATCAACCTGACGCTCTACAAGCTCGACCGCATGATGGTCGGCGAGATCGATGAGGTGGTCGATGCCCTGGTCGCCGACTATCAGGCGGGCCTCCTCGCGCAGCTCGGCGAACAGGGCCGATGAACGGCGCGACGCTCGCCGAGGTGCTGGCCGCGGCGCGGCGCCGGCTTGCCGGGGCGGGCATCACAGACCCAGCCGGCGATGCGCGAACCCTGCTCATGGGTCTGCTGGACCTGACGCCGACATCCTTCATAACCGAGGGCAATCGCGTCCTGGGGGAGGGCGAGCGACAGGCCGTCGACGACGCGCTCGCCCGCCGTATCGCGCGCGAACCGGTCCACCGCATCCTTGGCCGCCGGGCCTTTTCCCGGCTCGACCTGGCGCTGTCGCCGCAAACGCTGGAACCGCGGCCGGACACCGAGGTCCTCGTCGATGCACTCGTGCCCCATGCAGAGCGGATCGTGCGTGCGACGGGCGGTTGCCGCATCCTCGATCTCGGCACCGGAACGGGTGCGATCTGCCTGGCCCTCCTTGATCTCGTGCCCGGGGCGACCGGGGTGGGGGTCGATCTTTCGGCCGGCGCCCTTGAAACGGCGCGGCGCAATGCCGATATCAACGGGGTCGCGGATCGCTTCGAGGCGGTCGAGAGCGACTGGTTTGCAGCCGTGACCGGGGTGTTCGACATCATCGTGTCAAATCCCCCCTATATCGTCCGCTCCGTGGTCGGAACGCTGGACGACGAGGTCCGGCTCCACGATCCGATACTGGCACTGGATGGCGGGGAAGATGGGCTCGATGCCTATCGCGCCATCGCTGCCGGAGCGGGCGATCATATCAGGGATAACGGCCTGGTGGCTTACGAAATCGGTTACGACCAGAAGGATCAGGTCACGGCGATCATGCGTGAAAAGGGTTTTCCGCGGATTGCGGCGATCAAGGATCTTGGCGGCAACGACCGTGTTCTTCTCTTTACAAGGGCGGTTGCCCTGTAATTTGCTGCGCAAGCACAGCAAATTCTGCGACCGCAAAGAAAAGGCTTGGAATCGGGAAGGAAGCGGGATAGGTTGCGGCCACGCACTGGGCAAGCGGTCATGGCACAGAGATTCGTTCCTGCATGACCCGATCGCGAGGATTGCTCTCTCGAAGAGTTGCTAGGGTTGAAGACTGCCTAGTGCGGGTACCTGTTAATTTGACGTCTTACGGCGACAGGACCACCGACCGGCGTGGTTTGCCCGCGGGTAAGGATGCTTGATCTGGCGTGGCCCGATCAGGCGTCAAGACACATGATCATCAAGACACGATACGTTAGGTGAGTGACATATGAGGCCAGGACAGCAAAACAAGCGCGGCCGCGGGCGTAACAACAACAATAATAACAACAATAACAACAACCAACACCGCAAGGGCGGAAATCCTCTGACACGGACCTACGACAGTTCCGGTCCGGACGTGAAGATCAGGGGCACGGCCCAGCATATCGCCGAGAAATATTCAGCGCTTGCCCGCGACGCCCAGAGCGCCGGCGATCGCGTCATGGCGGAAAACTATCTGCAGCATGCCGAGCACTACAACCGCATCATTGCCGCCGCCCAGGCGCAGATGCAGGACCGCTTCCCGCGGGACGAGCGCTCCGACAATGCCGAGCGGACCGATTATAACGACCGCGACGGTTTCGAGCGGGACTCCGACGAGATCGATTCGATGGCCGTCGACGAGCCCGCACCCGTTGCCGCTGCTGCGCCGACCCCGGTCGCTGCGGCTCCCGCCGCAGTCGAACAGCCCGTCATCGATGGCACCGGCCCGCAGCCGGTGATCGAAGGTACGCCGGCCGAGGTCTCGCTCGAGGACGAAGCTGCAGCTCCCGCCGCCGGCCGTGCTCCGGCGCGCCGCCGCAGCACGCCCCGCCCGCGCCGTCCGCGCCGCGGCGAGGCCGAGGCCGCCGGTGAGGGCGCACAGCCCGCCGGCGATGCCGCTCCGGCCCTCGAAGCCTCGGAATAACGGCATTTCGATACCCCAGAAGAACCCGGCCTCGTGCCGGGTTCTTGCGTTTCGCAAGGCGCCTGCGAAAAATCTCGAACGGCGGCCGGACGCTCCCTTTAATTCGGAAAAACCTCCACCATATTCGCTTCAGGCGGTTGATCGGTCGCAAGGCCGGACGATCGCAAGCATGACAGGCTCGCCTTGATGGGGGCCTTATCCTGAAACGTCGACCGGTGCCTCGAAGGGCCGGCCGAGTCCTGGAGGTGAATGATGAATATTGAAAAATACTCCGAACGCGTTCGCGGCTTCCTGCAATCCGCCCAGACGAAGGCGCTGGCCGACGGCAATCCGCAGTTCACGCCCGAACATGTCCTGAAGGTGCTGCTCGACGACGAGCAGGGCATGGCGACGTCGTTGATCGAGCGGGCCGGCGGCAATGCGCGTGACGCGCGGATCGCCAACGATGCCGCGCTTGCCAAGCAGCCGAAAGTTTCCGGCGGCAACGGGCAGGTCTATCTCTCCCAGCCGCTTGCAAAGGTTTTCTCCACCGCCGAAGAGACCGCCAAGAAGGCCGGCGACAGCTTTGTCACCGTCGAACGCCTGCTCCTGGCGCTCGCGATCGAAAAATCCGCGGCGACGTCCGATATCCTGGCGAAGGCTGGCGTGACGCCGGCCAAGCTCAACCAGGTCATTAACGACATCCGCAAGGGCCGCACCGCCGACACGGCGAGCGCGGAGCAGGGTTTCGATTCGCTGAAGAAGTTCGCCCGTGACCTGACGGCCGATGCGCGCGAAGGCCGGCTCGATCCGGTGATCGGCCGCGACGACGAGATCCGCCGCACGATCCAGGTCCTGTCGCGCCGCACGAAGAACAACCCGGTCCTCATCGGTGAACCCGGCGTCGGCAAGACGGCGATCGCCGAAGGCCTTGCGCTGCGCATCGTCAACGGCGACGTGCCAGAGAGCCTGAAGGAAAAGAAGCTGATGGCGCTCGACATGGGCGCGCTGATCGCCGGTGCGAAATATCGCGGTGAATTCGAGGAGCGCCTGAAGGCCGTGCTTGCCGAAGTGCAGGCGGAAGACGGCGAGATCATCCTGTTCATCGACGAGATGCACACGCTGGTCGGCGCCGGCAAGGCGGACGGGGCGATGGACGCCTCCAACCTGCTGAAGCCCGCGCTCGCCCGCGGCGAACTGCACTGCGTCGGCGCGACCACGCTTGATGAATACCGCAAGCATGTCGAGAAGGACGCGGCGCTCGCACGCCGGTTCCAGCCCGTAATGGTGGATGAGCCGACCGTCGAGGACACGATCTCGATCCTGCGCGGCCTCAAGGAGAAGTACGAGCAGCACCACAAGGTCCGGATTTCCGATTCGGCCCTGGTCGCCGCCGCCACGCTCTCCAACCGCTACATCACGGATCGCTTCCTGCCGGACAAGGCGATCGACCTGATGGACGAAGCCGCTTCGCGGCTGCGCATGCAGGTGGATTCCAAGCCCGAGGAACTGGACGAGCTCGACCGCCGCATCATCCAGCTCAAGATCGAGCGCGAGGCCCTGAAGAAGGAGACCGACCGCTCGTCGCAGGATCGCCTCGAAAAGCTGGAGATCGACCTCGCCGCGCTGGAAGAGGAAGCCTCTGCGCTCACCGCGCGCTGGCAGGCGGAAAAGTCGAAGCTCGGCCGCGCCGCCGACCTGAAGCGCCAGCTCGACGAGCTGCGCAACGAACTTGCCATTTCCCAGCGCAAGGGTGAATTCCAGCGCGCCGGCGAGCTTGCCTACGGCATCATTCCGAAGCTCGAAAAGGAACTGGAAGAGGCCGAAGGCCGCGATGTCGGCGATGTCGATCCGATGGTGCAGGAGGTCGTGACCCCCGACAACATCGCCCATGTGGTCTCCCGCTGGACGGGCATTCCCGTGGACAAGATGCTGGAAGGCGAACGCGACAAGCTCTTGCGCATGGAAGACGAACTCGGCAAGTGGGTCGTCGGCCAGGGCGACGCCGTCCAGGCGGTTTCCCGCGCCGTCCGCCGTGCACGCGCCGGCCTGCAGGATCCGAACCGGCCGATCGGCTCGTTCATCTTCCTCGGGCCCACCGGCGTCGGCAAGACGGAGCTGACCAAGGCGCTCGCCCGCTTCCTCTTCGACGACGAGACGGCGATCCAGCGCATGGACATGTCGGAATACATGGAGAAGCACTCCGTGGCCCGGCTGATCGGCGCGCCTCCCGGCTATGTCGGCTATGAGGAAGGCGGTGCGCTGACCGAATCCGTCCGCCGCCGGCCCTACCAGGTCGTGCTGTTCGACGAGATCGAGAAGGCGCATCCGGATGTCTTCAACGTGCTCCTGCAGGTCCTCGACGACGGCCGCCTGACCGATGGCCAGGGCCGTACCGTGGACTTCCGCAACACGATGATCATCATGACCTCGAACCTCGGTGCCGAATATCTGACGGCACTCGGCGAGAACGAGGACAGCGACAGCGTCCGCGACCAGGTCATGGATGTCGTCAAGATGGCGTTCCGGCCGGAATTCCTGAACCGGATCGACGAGATCATCCTGTTCCATCGCCTCCGGCGGTCGGAAATGGGCGCGATCGTCGACATCCAGCTCACGCGCCTGCGCAAGCTGCTGGAGGATCGCAAGATCGTGCTCGACCTCGACGAGGACGCCGTGCACTGGCTGGCCGAGAAGGGCTACGACCCGGTCTATGGTGCGCGTCCCCTCAAGCGGGCGATCCAGAAGCATCTTCAGGATCCGCTGGCGGAGAAGATCCTTGCCGGGGATATCCCGGACGGCTCGACCGTCAAGGTGACCGCCGGTTCCGACCGGCTGCTCTTCTCGCCGCGCGCCGTCGCGGCAAGCAAGGCCGCCTGAGGCAGGCTCCGGTCCTGACCAGAACGAAGCGCGGGCTCTGCCCGCGCTTCTTGCGTTTCATGCCTTCCGCCGGCCATGCCTTGCCCTTCGGCCGCAAAATCTTTCCCTTTCTGAAGAACATGCGCTAAGGGCATCAGCCATGACCATGCCGGTATCGACAGACCCGAAATTCGTCGTCCTTCTCGGGGGCGCGCTCATCGTGACGCCGCGTCTTCGCGCGGACATGGCCGGCGCGCGCGTCGTCGCCGCGGATGGCGGCATGCGGCATGCGGAAAGCCTCGGTGCCGTGCCGGAACTCTGGGTGGGCGATTTCGATTCGACCCCGCCCGAGCTTGTCGCCGCCTGGCCGCAGGTCGAGCGACAGCTCTATCCCGCTGCCAAGAACGAGACCGACGGGGCGCTTGCCGTCTCGGTCGCGGCCGAGCGCGGGGCACGCGCCATCCTGCTCGCCGGCGCGCTCGGCGGCGAGCGCAGCGACCATGCGCTGATGCATCTCCTCCATGCCGTCTCGCTGGAGGAGATGGGGTTCGCTGTGAAGCTCACCTCCGGGGAGGAGGAGGCCTGGCCCCTGCTGCCGGGCCGTCGCGACATCGACCTGCCGAAAGGCAGCCTCTTCTCCATTCTCGGCCTTGCGCCCCTTTCGGGCCTCACCATCGACAATGCGCGCTATCCGCTGAAGGACTTTTCGCTGCCCTTCGGCTCCTCGCGCACCATCTCCAACGTGGCGGAAGGCCCCATCCGCCTTTCGCTCGCCGCCGGCCGCGCCATCCTCATCGCCCGGCCCTACGATCTTTCAGGAGCCTGACCCTTGGCACCGCCCATTCTCAAACTCGACGACATCTTCCTCAGCTTCGGTGGCACGCCGCTGCTGGCCGGCGCCAGCCTGCAGGTGGAGCCGGGCGACCGCATCTCACTCGTCGGCCGCAACGGCTCGGGCAAGTCGACGCTGATGAAGATCGCCGCTGGCCTTGCCGAGGCGCAGTCCGGCGAGGTGTTCCGCCATCCTTCCGCGACCATCCGCTACCTGCACCAGGCCCCGGATTTCGACGGCTACGACACGGTCGCGTCCTATGCGGAGGCGGGCCTCGGGCCGAGCGACGATCCCTATCGCGTCACCTATCTGCTCGAACATCTCGGGCTCACCGGCAGCGAGGATCCGAAATCGCTGTCGGGCGGCGAGGCGCGCCGGGCGGCGCTGGCCCGGGTGATGGCGCCGGAGCCGGACATCCTTCTCCTCGACGAGCCGACCAACCATCTCGATCTTCCGACCATCGAATGGCTGGAAGGCGAGCTGCAGTCCACCCGCTCGGCCCTCGTCGTCATCTCGCACGACCGCCGCTTCCTCGAAAAGGTGTCTAACGCCACCGTCTGGCTGGATCGCGGCCAGTCGCGGCGGCTCAACCGCGGCTTCGGCCATTTTGAGGCCTGGCGCGACGAGGTGCTGGAGGCCGAGGAGCTGGAGCAGCACAAGCTCGGCAAGGCGATCGAGCGCGAGGAGCACTGGCTGCGCTACGGCGTCACCGCAAGGCGCAAGCGCAACATGCGCCGCCTCGGCGCGCTGCACGACCTTCGCGCCCGCTATCGCGGCCACAAGGGGCCGCAGGGCAGCGTGCAGGCCAGCGCCTCCGATGCGCAGGAATCCGGCAAGCTGGTGATCGAGGCGGAGAAGATCACCAAGGCCTATGGCGAGCGCACCATCGTCGCGCCCTTCTCGATCCGCGTGCATCGCGGCGATTGCATCGGCCTCGTCGGCCCGAACGGCGCCGGAAAGACGACGCTGCTCAAGATGCTGACCGGGCAACTGGCGCCCGACAGCGGCATCGTCAAGCTCGGCACGAACCTGGAGATCGCCACGCTCGACCAGCGCCGCGAGGACCTCAACCTCGACGACACGCTCGCCCATTACCTCACGGACGGGCGCGGCGAGACGCTGCTCGTCAACGGCGAACAGCGGCACGTCACCGGCTACATGAAGGAGTTCCTGTTCCAGCCCGAGCAGGCCCGCACGCCGATCCGCAACCTCTCGGGTGGCGAGCGCGCCCGGCTGATGCTGGCGCGCATCCTGTCGCGGCCGACAAACCTCCTCATCCTCGACGAGCCGACCAACGACCTCGACATCGAGACGCTTGACCTCCTGCAGGAGATCGTCGCGGGCTTTGCCGGCACCGTGCTGCTCGTCAGCCACGACCGCGACTTCCTCGACCGCACCGTCACCTCGACCATCGCGCCCGCCGACCCGGAAAGCCCCGACGGTCGCTGGATCGAATATGCCGGCGGCTATTCCGACATGATGGCGCAGCGCCGCGGCGCGATCGAGGAGAAGCGCAAGGCGGAAAAGGCCGAGAAGGCGAAGGCGGCCGAGACATCCGCCGTGGCCTCGGCGGAGAACAGGGGCAAGGCGAAGCTCTCCTACAAGCAGAAATTCGCCCTGGAGAACCTGCCGAAGGAAATGGAGAAGGCGGAAAAGGAGATCGCCGCCCGCGAGGCGAAGATGGCCGATCCCGCCCTCTTCACCAAGGATCCCGCCACCTTCAACAGGCTGGCCGCGGAGATGGAAAAGCTGCGCCAATCCCTGACGGCGATGGAGGAGGAATGGCTGGAACTGGAAATGCTGCGCGAGGAGTTGGAAGGGTAGGGGACCTCGAAATCAGGGTCACCGGCGCCGTGTTCCATCCGGAACAGCGCCGTGTCCGGCAATATGGGACAGTCTGATCACTGGATGAGAGGAGCTCATCCTGTAACCCGGAAGAGATCAGGAGAGTCCCATGCGCAAGTTCGTCATTTCCGCCGTCGTCGCCGTCGTCGCCGCTGTTTCCTTCGCCGCCCCGTCGCAGGCCGGCTATTACGGTTACGGCCACAAGAGCTACGGCTGGAAGAGCTACGGCCACGGCCATCACGGCTACAAGAAGCACTACCGCGTCAAGCGCCACCATGACGGCTACTACGGCCATCGCTGGGGCGGCGGTTGGGGCGGCAAGGTCTATTACAAGAAGCGTTACTACAGCTACTACTGAGCTGCCGCCTTTTTTGTAGAAGCAAGGCCCGGATGCCCGTCGCATCCGGGCCTTGCCCGTTTCCGGCCATGGATTGATTCATCGCCTGACTAGCGCTATTTAAACGGCTCGTGGTGATTTGGCCGGCCGGCTTGCAGCCACGTTAAACAAGTCGCTAAAGGGCCGCGCGAGGAAAAACCTTCCGTGGACCGGTTGCGACACTGTTGCGGCCGGTTTTGTTTTTCGATCGAGTGAGACATGCCCATCAAGATTCCCGATACGCTTCCCGCCTTCGAAACCCTCGTCAACGAGGGCGTGCGGGTGATGACCGAGACGGTGGCGATCCGGCAGGATATCCGCCCCTTGCAGATCGGGCTGCTCAACCTCATGCCGAACAAGATCAAGACGGAAGTGCAGATGGCGCGCCTCGTCGGCGCCTCCCCGCTGCAGGTCGAGCTGTCGCTGGTGCGCGTCGGCGGACACCGGGCGAAGAATACGTCGGAAGAGCACCTGCTCGCCTTCTACGATACGTGGGAGGAGGTGCGGCACCGCAAGTTCGACGGTTTCATCATCACCGGCGCGCCTGTCGAGACGCTCGACTACGAGGACGTCACCTATTGGGACGAGATGAAGCAGATTCTCGACTGGACCACGACCAACGTCCATTCGACGCTGAATGTCTGCTGGGGCGCGATGGCGGCGATCTATCATTTCCACGGCGTGCCGAAGCACACGCTGGAGGAAAAGGCCTTCGGCGTCTACCGCCATCACAACCGCAAGCCTTCGTCGGTCTATCTCAACGGTTTCTCCGACAATTTCGAGGTGCCGGTCTCGCGCTGGACGGAAATCCGCATCGAGGACATCCGGGCGGTGCCGGAACTCGACATCCTGCTCGATTCCGACGAGACCGGCGTCTGCCTCGTGCGGGAGCAGGCCGGAAACCGCCTCTATATCTTCAACCATGTGGAATATGATTCCACCTCGCTCGCCGACGAATATTTCCGCGATGTCTCGGCCGGCGTGCCGATCAAGCTGCCGAAGAACTATTTCCCGCACAACGATCCGTCACTGCCGCCGCAGAACCGCTGGCGCGGCCATGCGCATTTGCTCTTCGGCAACTGGATCAACGAGATCTACCAGACCACACCCTACGATCTGGAAAAGATCGGAACCGGAGCCTGACCCATGAGCCGTGTCGTCATTCGCCCGCTGCATGAAGATGATGAAGGCGAATGGCGACGCCTGTGGACCGCCTATCTCGCCTTCTACGAGACGGTGCTGCCGGAAGAGATCTATGTCACCACCTTCGCCCGGCTGACGGGCGAGGCATCGGAGGGCGAGTATCGGGGCCTCTTCGCCACGCTCGACGGCAAGCCCGTCGGCCTTGCGCACTACCTCTTCCATCGCTCCTGCTGGACGATCGGCAATGTCTGCTACCTGCAGGATCTCTTTGCTGATCCCGACGTGCGCGGCTCCGGCATCGGCCGGGCGTTGATCGAAGGCGTCTATGCCAAGGCAAAAGAGGCGGGCTCGCCCGAGGTTTACTGGATGACGCAGGCGTTCAACACGACGGCGCGCCAGCTCTATGACCGCATCGCCGACAAGACGCCCTTCATCATCTACCAGAAATCCTTCTGAACAGGGTCGTCGAAAAGTATGACTTTTCTGTTGCGGATGAAGGGGAATTGCAGCAGGTTGCCGCGCCGGACCGGCGACCAGCGGAGGAGAGGCGAGCGTGGGCAGCGGAAATGAAATCTTCGGGCGCCTGGAGAATGGCGAAACGGTCGAGCGGATCCGCCTTGCCGGCGGCGGGCTGACGGCGCATGTCCTCACCTGGGGGGCGGTCATCCAGGACCTGCGGCTTGACGGGCACGATGCGCCGCTGGTGCTCGGCTTCGAGGACCTTGCCGGCTATCTCCATCACTCGCCCTATTTCGGCGCGACGCCCGGGCGCTGCGCCAACCGCATCAAGGACGGGCGTTTCTCGATCGACGGCGCGGATTTCCAGCTCGAATGCAACGAGGGTGGGGTCACCCATCTGCATGGCGGCAGAGACGGCATCGGTCGGCAGAACTGGCGCATCGCCGCACAAGACACCGACGTCGTCACCCTGTCGCTGATCGACCCCGCTGGCCGCGCCGGCTATCCCGGCAATTGTGCCATCACCTGCACCTACAGGCTTTCCGGCGAGGGCGTGCTCTCCGTCGTCTATGAGGCCACGACGGATGCGCCGACTCCCGTCAACCTTTGCCAGCACAGCTATTTCAGCCTCGATGGCAGCCCCGACGCGCTCGGCCACGAGATTCGTGTCGCGGCGGAACATTACCTGCCCGTCGATGAAAGACTGATTCCGACCGGCGAGATCCGCCCCGTCGCCGGCACGCCCTTCGATCTGCGGCAATGGACGCCGCTGCGCCGGCAGACGGAGGCGGGCGGGATCGCCTTCGACCACAATTTCTGCCTCTCGCCGCGGCGGCAAGCGAAACGGCCGGTGGCCGAGGTCCGTAGCCCGCAGTCCGGCGTCTCGCTGGAGGTGGCGACCACCGAGCCCGGCGTGCAGCTCTATACCGGCGCCAAGGTCGCCCCGGCCGTTCCGGGGCTGGAAGGCCGCCGTTATGGGGCTTTTGCCGGTTTCTGCCTCGAAACGCAGGTCTGGCCGGACGCCGTCAACCACGGCCATTTTCCGAATGCCGTTCTCCGGCCCGGCGAAGTTTTGCGGCAGGAAACGGATTACGTCTTCCGCAAGGGGTGAAATCCCGCATTGCGGTGCCGGACGGCAACAAAATCGAAACCTTTGTGCCGGAAAAACCAACCCCATGGACCTGGGATGCTGCCAGGTTGTGTGGGATTGAACGTGCCAGGATGGCGGCGCTCGCCCTCAGGGGCGTTGTCCATGAAAATCTCGGATCTCTCCATTTCCCGCAAGGTCGGCCTTCTCATGCTCATGATGGGTCTTGCGGCCGGTACGATCGCCGTCGTCGGCGGTGGCGGTTTGCGCTCGCTCGGTTCGGCGCTGCAGGATACCGGTGCGCGTGAAGAAGTGGCGCGGGAGGCCATGGACCTGCGCATCGACGTCATCGCCATCAGCCGCATGACCTATCAACTGGCGCTTGCACCGGAAAAGGCGGCCGACTTTGCCGCGGAGACGGAAACGCGCGCCAAGGAAATGCTGGATCGCCTGCCGAAGATCGCCTCGACGGCCGATGCCGAGGAGAACAAGCTGCTCGATGGCGTGCGCGCATCGCTGGCACCCTATTTCGAGGACATCCGGGCCATGGTCACCGTCGCCGGCTCGCCGCAGGGCCAGGATCGCGCCGCCATGCTCGCCGCGCTCGACAAGGCGCTGGAAGGCCAGAAGGCGGTCACCGCCGCGCTCAAGCTCTATACGACCTATTCGGCCGAAACGCTCTCGCAATCGCGCGCCGAAGCCCTCTCGCGCTCGACGACGACGCAGGCCGTGCTGCTGGCAACCGCCTTCATCTGTATCGTCGCGGGCATGCTGCTCAGCACGCTGCTTGCGCGCACCGGCATCGTTCGTCCGATCCAGCTTCTGACCGGCGTGATGTCCAACCTCGCCGCCGGCAAGCTCGACGATGCCATTCCCTGCACCGAGCGCAAGGACGAGATCGGCGCCATGGCGCGCACGCTCGACGTCTTCCGCGCCAACGAGATGCAGATGCGCGAGATGGAGGCGCAGGAAGCGGCCCTCCAGGCGCAGAGCAAGGACCTGCAGGCGAACATCAGCTCGATCGTGGCTGCCGCCGCCGCCGGGGATTTCTCCCGCCGCATCACCAAGGCCTACGAGGACGAGGACCTCCGCCGCTTCGCCACCGGCGTCAACGCGCTGGTCGAGAATGTCGACCGGGGCGTCAGCGAAGTGCGCCGCGTGATCGCCTCGCTCTCCCATGCCGACCTGACGCAGGAAATGGCCGGTCATTTCCAGGGCGATTTCGCCGAGCTCCAGGAAAACGTCAACGGCGCGATGCTGACGCTGCGCAGCACGATGACCGGCATCCTTTCGACCGCCGGCACCATCACCGGCAATTCGCGTGAGCTTTCCGCCGCCGCCGACCAGCTCGCCCACCGCACGGAGCAGCAGGCCGCCTCGCTGGAGGAAACCGCCGCCGCGCTCGAGGAAATCACCACCACGGTGAAGACCTCGACGAGCCGCGCGCTGGAGGCCTCCGAGATCGTGCGCGAGGCGAAGGACAGCGCCGAGAAATCCGGCGATATCGTCCAGAACGCCATCGACGCCATGGGCCGCATCGAGCAGTCCTCGCAGAAGATCAACCAGATCATCTCCGTCATCGACGAGATCGCCTTCCAGACGAACCTCCTGGCGCTGAATGCCGGCGTCGAGGCCGCCCGCGCGGGCGAGGCCGGCCGCGGCTTTGCGGTCGTCGCCCAGGAGGTGCGCGAGCTCGCCCAGCGCTCGGCCAATGCCGCCAAGGAGATCAAGGCACTGATCAACGCCTCGGCGGGCGAGGTGAAGGGCGGGGTGGCGCTGGTGCTGTCGACCGGCGACGTGCTTTCGGAGATCAAGGACCTCGTCAACCGTGTCAACGACCATGTCGTCTCGATCACCCGCGCGGCGCAGGAGCAGTCCGCGGCGCTCGGCGAGATCAACACGGCCGTCAACCAGATGGACCAGATGACCCAGCAGAACGCCGCCATGGTGGAGGAGACGACCGCCGCCAGCCAGGTGCTCGCCAGCGAGGCCGCCCAGCTCCAGGCCGCGCTCTCGCAGTTCCATATCGGCGAGGAGCGCGGCAACGCCGCCTACCAGCGCCGGGCGGCGTAAGCCGCATTCCGCACCACATGCCGAAGGGCCAGCGACCGGAACCGGCCGCTGGCCCTTCTTCTTTTGATCAGAACGAGCCCTTCAGGCTGCTCCGGAGGGCATCGATGATCCGCCGTTTCAGCTCGGCATGGATGTCTGCCCGGGTGCGGCCGCCGGGGTCGTCGCAGATCGGATCCACCTCGCCCACGGATTTCAGCAGGTCGGCGCCGCCCTCCTTGCATTCCGGCAGGAAGCTGAAATGCACGGCGTCCGCGATCGCCGCATAGGAGGCCTGCGGCACCAGCGCCGCCAGTCCGTCCGCGATCACCGCTTCGGGGATCGCGTCCGCAGTGCCGAGATTGATGAAGGTGAGCGGGATGTCGATCGCCTTCAGGCTGTCCGCGACATAGGCCTGGGCCAGCCCCGGGTCCACCGAGACCACCGCACGTACCCGCGCATCCCGGTTCGATTGCTCGAAGCGGGCCTTGTCGAGCATGCGCAGGTCGACCTTCTCCACCGCCACCGGCTTGTCGCCGACATATCCCCGGCCGCCGGCGAACCAGGCGCAATCCCACTTGCCGTAGCCGTCGCAATAGCGGGCATAGGCCTCGAGATCGGCCCGTGCGCCGGCAATTTCCATCGCCGCAGCGCCGCCGAGCGAGAAGCCGACGACGCCGATGCGCGCCGGGTCGATCGTCGCCTGCCAGGCGGTGTCCTGCGAAAAGGCATCGATCAGGGCGGAGAGGTCGGCGGTGCGCTCCCAGAGTCTCGGCGTTGCGGCCGGCGTCGAATCGCCGCTCGTCGTGCCGGGATGGTTCGGCCCGGCGACGACGAAGCCGGCCTCGGCCAGCGCCGTCGCAAGCCAGCTCATGCCCTCCACCCGGCTGCCCGAGCCATGCGAGAGCAGCACGAGCGGAAAACGCCCTTCGGCGACGGGTGCATCGCCATGCGCCGGCGCGCCCTTGAACAGCTGGTTGTCGCCGATGAGGCGCGGCGCGCCGCCGGCCTTGGCCGGATACCAGACCGTGACGTCGATATCGCGCCCGCGCTCCGGCGCAAAGACGGTTGTCGTGCGGACGCCGACCTCGGCGGCATGGGCGGGCGTGGCGGCGGCGCTGGCAAGGAGGAAGGCGGAAAACAGGGAAAGGATGGACATCGGAACCTCGTTCGATAGGACTTGACCGGCAGATCCTCGCCGCGACCTGCCCTTCGTCGCGTCCTCGATCGTGTTTGAGGTCGCCCTTGATCGCGATCGGGATCATGATGCCCGCCAACGCCAACCGATCCGTGCTGCCCGTGCTCTTCGTTCCCCTGCCTTTCGTCGTCGCCCTCCTGCTGCTCCTGCGTTTCGTCGCGCTCCTGCGCCAGCAGGAAGGTGGCAACCGGCCGTTCCTCGCCTTGATCGGGCTGTGCATCCTGCAATCGATCGCCGTCGGCCTGCGCTGGGGCTATGACGTGACGGCGGTGCGCTATGTCCTGCCCGTGCTGGCGGGCGGCCTGCCGCCGCTGGTGCTGGCGAGCTTCCAGAGCCTCATGCATCGTGATCGGGCGGATCTTCCCTGGCTGAACGCCGCGCCGCCGGTGGTGATCCTCGCCCTCCTCGTGCTGGCGCCCGATCTCATCGACGGCGCGCTCGTCGTCATCTTCGTCGGCTATGCCGCA
Source organism: Shinella granuli (assembly GCF_004341885.1). Lineage (GTDB taxonomy): Bacteria > Pseudomonadota > Alphaproteobacteria > Rhizobiales > Rhizobiaceae > Shinella > Shinella granuli. The sequence goes on from NZ_SLVX01000007.1 coordinate 129,750, forward strand.
TCCTCCTGCGGCTCGCCAATGCCGGCCCCGATGGGCTGGACGAGGCCCGGCTCGATGGCGCCGTAGGGGCACACAAGGCGCTGCTCATCGCCGCCGGCTCGCTCTGCCTCTCGGCGTCCCTCGACATTGCCATCGTGCTGGATTTCGAGTGGAGCCGCGGCGAGAACGTGCCGATGATCGTCAGCAACGCCAACCTGCTCAGCCTCTTCCTGGCCGGCCTCACCGCGACGGTCGCTGCCCGCGCCCGCGCCATGCCCGTTCCACCGGAGGAGGGCGATCGGGATGATTCGACGTCGGAACGGGATCGCGACGTGCTGGAGCGGGTCGACCGGCTCCTTGCCGACCAGAAACTCTTCCGCGACGAAAACCTCACGCTTGCGCGCCTCGCCCGGCGGGCAGGCGTGCCGGCCCGGCAGATTTCCGGCGCGATCAACCGCCTCACCGGCAGGAACGTCTCGCAATATATTAACGATTTCCGCATCGCGGAGGCCTGCCGGCTGCTGCGCGACACCGACATGCCGGTGACATCGGCCATGCTCGAATCCGGCTTCCAGACCAAGTCGAACTTCAACCGCGAATTCCGCCGGGTCACCGCCATGAGCCCCGCAACCTGGCGCGCCGAAAACCGCCCGCCCCCGTCATGAGTGCGCAATCCCTGTCGCAGAAAACACAAAAGCCCCGGCGAACCGAGGCTTGCGACGTCTTGGAAGAATGGAGCGGGTGAGGCGATTCGAACGCCCGACCCCAACCTTGGCAAGGTTGTGCTCTACCCCTGAGCTACACCCGCTCATCGTCGACGGCCTGGGGTAGTCGGTGGCCGAAGGTCGCTGCGTTGCGGCGACGGGCGGTATATGGCCCAAGGTTTTTTCAAATGCAACAGGGAAATGTCAGATTTTGAAGAAAAAAATGCAGAGACTTTCAAAGTCCCGGATTCTCAGGCGGTTGCGCTCGTGTGGCCGACGTCCTATCAGCGGATGGACGTCAATTGAGCCGGGACAAGCAGGAAAATGACCGAAGCGCAGCCGAAGACCGACAGGGATCTCTTCCAGTTTCTCGATGATCTGGGCATCGCCCACAGCACGAAGGAGCATGCGCCGGTCTTCACCGTCGCCGAATCGGTGGCGCTGCGCGACGAAATTCCCGGCGGCCACACGAAAAACCTCTTCGTGAAGGACAAGAAGGACAATTATTTCCTGATGACCGTCGAGGAGCATGCGACGGTGGACCTGAAGACCGTGCATTCGGTCATCGGTGCCGCGAGTCGCGTCTCCTTCGGCAAGCCGGAGAAGCTGATGGAGTATCTCGGGGTCATTCCCGGCGCCGTCACCGCCTTCGGGGTGATCAACGACACGGCGGGCAAGGTGAAGATCATCATCGATGCGGACCTGATGGCCTTCGACACGATCAACGGCCATCCGCTCAGGAACGATGCGACGACCTCGATCGGTTCGAAGGATCTCCTGCGCTTCATCGAGGCGACCGGCCACGAGCCGCTTGTCTTGAAAGTCACGGCCTGACATACGATCTGGGGCACAGACACGACATCGAGGCGCTTGGCGCCACAGGAGAGACCCATGAGTGCAGGCGACAACCCCTACGCATCGTCTTATGGCGGCCAGATGAACGTCTCGGCGAGCTTTGGCGGCGCGGCACCGGCGGATGATCTCATCAAGGACACGACGACGGCGAATTTTTCGCGCGACGTGCTGGAGGCCTCGCGCCAGCAGCCCGTTCTCGTCGATTTCTGGGCGCCCTGGTGCGGCCCGTGCAAGCAGCTCCAGCCGATCATCGAGAAGGTCGTGCGGGAGAGTGCGGGCCGCGTGAAGCTCGTCAAGCTCAACATCGACGACCATCCCTCCATTCCCGGCCAGCTCGGCATCCAGTCCATCCCCGCGGTCGTCGCCTTCGTCGGCGGGCGGCCGGTCGACGGCTTCATGGGCGCGGTGCCGGAAAGCCAGATCCGCGACTTCATCGACAAGGTCGCAGGTCCTGCCGGCGCGGATGAGAAGGCCGAGATCGAGGCGCTGCTTGCCGAAGCGAAGACACTGTTCGATGCGGGCGACCTTGCCGGCGCGGCCGACCTCTACGGCGCGCTCTTGCAGGCCGATCCGGAAAATCCGCAGGCCCTTGCCGGCATTGCCGAATGCATGATCGCCGCCGGCCAGCCGGAAAATGCCCGCCAGATCCTCGGCAACCTGCCCGAGGCCGTTGCGGCCGACCCGGCCGTCGCGGCGGTGCTGAAGAAGCTCGGCCAGATCGAGGAGGCCCGCAAGCTCGGCGATCCCGCGGCGCTCGAACAGGCGCTGGCGCTTGATCCGGACGATCATGCGGCGCGGCTGAAGCTCGCCAAGATCCGCAATGTCGAGGGCGACCGCCAGGCGGCAGCCGATCACCTGCTCTTCATCATGAAGCGCGACCGCGCCTTCGATGACGACGGCGCGCGCCGCGAGCTTCTGCAGTTCTTCGACGTCTGGGGTCCGAAGGATCCGGCGACGATCGCCGCACGGCGCAAGCTGTCGTCGATCCTGTTTTCCTGAGGCTTTTTCCGGGAGAACGGCGGGGCATCCCTTGAGAAATGCCGCGCCGACCCCACATTCGAGGGGAGGCGCGCTGGCGCGGGGCGGGAGACGGATCGCGCGCCGGGCGCAATGGGAAGGCACTGTCATGCATGTGGGAAATGCGCGTTATCTGAAGCCGGAGGACCTGCCCGAGGCCATCCCCGTCTTTCCGTTGACCGGTGCCCTCCTCCTGCCCGGCGGGCAATTGCCGCTCAACATCTTCGAACCGCGTTACCTTTCCATGTTCGACGACGCGCTCGCCACGCACCGGCTGATCGGCATGGTGCAGCCCGTCTTCGGCGCCGACCGCGTGGATGACGCCGTGACGGATACGCCCGCCCTCTGCCAGGTCGGCTGCATCGGCCGCATCACCTCCTTTGCCGAGACCGGCGACGGGCGCTACATCATCTCGCTCACCGGCGTCTGCCGCTATCGCCTGCTGGAGGAGATATGCGGTGACAAGTCCTACCGCAGTTTCCGCATCGCGCCCTTCATCACCGACCTTTCGGCGCGCGACGACGAGCAGAGCGTCGACCGCGAGGCGCTGCTCGCCGCCTTCAAGGCCTATCTCGACGCCAACAAGCTGGAGGCCGACTGGGAGAGCGTGGAGCGTGCCAGCAACGCGACGCTCGTCAATTCCATGGCGATGATGTCGCCCTATGGTCCGGCGGAAAAGCAGGCGCTGCTGGAGGCGCCGGATCTCAAGACGCGGGCGGAAACGCTGATCGCCATCACCGAGATCGTGCTGGCGCGCGGTTATGGCGACGTCGACACGATGCTGCAATAGGCGGGCGTGATGAACTCCAGCACCAGCCGCGTCGATCCCAAGCTGCTTGAACTTCTCGTGTGCCCGCTGACAAAGGGGCGGCTGACCTATGACGCGGCTGCGGGCGAACTCGTGTCGGAAAAGGCCAGGCTCGCCTATCCGATCCGCGACGGCATCCCGATCATGCTGATTTCCGAGGCGCGGGAAATCAAGGATTAGACTGCGGGCTGGTCATCGGATCAGATTCGCTGTCCGGCCAGCATGCGCGGATGTCCGCTGCCGGCGGTGCCTTCCGCCTGGCGGATGAAGAAGGATTTCAGCCCCGGCAGGCGATCGACGACGCCGAGGCCGACATCGCGCAGCACGCGCAGCGGCGTCGCATCGTTGGAGAACAGGCGGTTCAGCACATCCGTGGTGATGCCCATGCGCACCGTGTCGAAGCGGCGCCAGCGCTCGTAGCGCTCCAGCACCGAGATCGCGCCGATATCGAGGCCGAGGCGGTCGGCCTCGACGATGGTTTCGGCGAGCGCCGCCACGTCCTTGAAGCCGAGATTGAGGCCCTGGCCGGAAATCGGGTGGATGCCGTGTGCGGCGTCCCCCGCGAGCGCGAAGCGCGGCGCGACGAAGGCGCGGGCGAGCGTCAGGCCGAGCGGGAAGGCGCGCCGGCCGCCGACGACCTTCAGTGCGCCCAGCTTGTGGCCGAAGCGGCGCTCCAGCTCCTCCTCGAAGACGAGGTCATCGCTCTCGACGAGGCGGCGGGCATCCTCCGTGCGCTCTGTCCAGACGAGCGAGGAGCGGTTGCCGGTGAGCGGCAGCGTGGCGAAGGGGCCGGCGGGCAGGAAATGCTCCTCCGCCGTGCCTTCGTGGGGGCGTTCGTGTTCCACCGTGGTGACGATGCCGGACTGGCCGTAGTCGAAGTGAACGGTCTTGATGCCGGCCATGTCGCGCAGTTTCGAGCGCACGCCGTCGCAGGCGACGAGGAGGCGGGTCCGGCATTCGGTTCCGTCGGACAGGCGGACCGTCGTGGCGTGCTGGCCGGTCGCAAAACCCTCCGCCGAGGTCGCCCAGCGCACGGGGATGCCCAGCGTCTCGGCCTGGCGCAGCAGGCTGCTCGTCACGGCGCGGTTGGGCACCATATGGGCGAAGGGCTGGCCGTCGTCACCGGAGCCGGCGCCCTCGAAGGTGAGGAAGACGGGACGCACGGGATCGGCTGTGCGCGAATCGGTGATCATCATGCGGCGGATCGGCTCCGCCTCGGGCGCGATCTCGTTCCAGACGCCGATGACGTCGAGCAGGTTGCGCGCGGCCGCCACGATCGCGAAGGCGCGCTCGTCCTTCTGCCAGGCATGTTCCGGCGCGCCGTCGACCACGGTGACGGCGAGATGCGGGGCGGCCTTCTTGATGGCAACGGCCAGCGACAGGCCGACATAACCACCGCCGGCGACAAGAACGTCGAGCATGATTGCTTCGGGCATGGTGCACTCCTGGCCGCTTGAGGTCTTCTGCCCCTCTATATAGAGGAGGAGGAACCGTATTCCTACCGTCGGAGTCACGTCCAAATGTCGCGTCAGCCTGCGAAGAACCCCGCCATGGATGTCCTTTTGGAGACGCTGGACCTGGAGCGGCTGGAAAGCCGGCTGTTCCGCGGCAAGAGCCCGCAGGTCGGCTGGCAGCGGGTGTTCGGCGGGCAGGTGATCGGCCAGGCGCTGGTCGCGGCGACACGGACGGTGGAGAAGGCGGGGCGTTTCGTGCATTCGCTGCACGCCTATTTCGTCCGGCCGGGCGATCCCTCCGTGCCGATCATCTACGATGTCGAGAACATCCGGGACGGCGGCTCCTTCGCCACGCGCCGCGTCGTCGCCATCCAGCACGACAAGCCGATCTACTTCATGACCGCCTCCTTCCAGGACGAGGAGGATGGTTTCGAGCATCAGGTGCCGATGCCGGACGTGCCGCAGCCGGAAGACCTGCTCGGCGAGGCGGAGCTGAAGGAACGGTTCATGACCGAGGCGCCGGAGCATATCCGCGCCTACTGGCAGCGGCCGCGGCCGATCGAGCTGCGGCCGGTTTCGCTGGCGCACTATTTTTCGGGAGACAAGCTGGAGCCGCGGCAGAACATCTGGGTGCGCACCACAGGTCCGGTGCCGGCCGAGCGCCACCTGCAGGCGGCCGTGCTCGCCTATCTCTCGGACATGACGCTGCTCGATACCTCGCTCTTCGCGCATGGCACCTCGGTGCTCGACCGCACGCTGCAGGTCGCCAGCCTCGACCATGCCATGTGGTTCCATCGTCCGCCGGTTCTCGACGACTGGCTGCTCTACAGCCAGGACAGCCCCTCGGCTTCCGGCGGGCGCGGCATGACCCGTGGCGCGATTTTCACCCGCAGCGGCACCCTGATTGCCTCCGTCGCCCAGGAAGGGCTGATTCGGAAAAAGGCAACTGACTAGTTTTTGCTCAATATCCTATTAATGCCTGATTTTTAATCATGTGCGGTGGCGATTTTTTGCGCCGCAGCATGGCTTCCATTTTTATCGATTTGATTTCAAAAGCTTAGCCGATCCGTTCGAATCTGGCACGCCCCTTGAATGTGTAGTTCCCAGTCGTGGTCGACGTGACGTCGCCAACGATGAGGAGAGATGGCCCCCGGCTGGGGACAAGCACGAAGGATGGGAAACCAGATGAAAATTGTGATGGCCATTATCAAGCCGTTCAAACTCGATGAGGTGCGCGAAGCCCTCACCGCTGTCGGCATCCAGGGCCTGACCGTGACCGAGGTGAAGGGGTACGGGCGCCAGAAGGGGCATACGGAAATCTACCGCGGCACCGAATATGCCGTCAGCTTCCTGCCGAAACTGAAGATCGAGATCGCCGTGCCTGGCGATGTCGTCGACAAGGCCGTCGAGGCGATCGCGTCTGCCGCCAAGACCGGCCAGATCGGCGACGGCAAGATCTTTGTCTACTCGATCGACCATGCCGTGCGCATCCGCACCGGCGAAACCGATTCCGAAGCGCTCTAAGCAAACGGCAGATCAGGGAGCATTCTTAATGTCGTCTAATTCGATCCTCAACACATTCGCCCGCGTCGGTGTCGTCGCGGCAGGCCTGCTGGCGCCGGTGATGGCCCTTGCGCAGGAAGCAACGGAAACGGCAACCGAAGCCGCGCCGGCCGCAGCCGAGGCCGCGATCAACTCCGGCGATACCGCCTGGATGCTGACCTCGACCGTTCTCGTCCTCTTCATGATCCTGCCGGGCCTCGCCCTCTTCTACGGCGGCCTCGTGCGCAGCAAGAACATGCTGTCCGTCCTCATGCAGTGCCTGGTCGTCTCGGCCGCGATCATGATCGTCTGGGTGGTCTACGGCTACAGCCTCGCCTTCTCCAATGGCGGCGGCCTCAACACCTTCGTCGGCGGCTTCGAGAAGCTGTTCCTGGCCGGCGTGACGCCCGACAGCGTCTCCGGCTCGATCCCGGAATATGTCTTCATCGCCTTCCAGATGACCTTCGCCTGCATCACGCCGGCGCTGATCGTCGGCGCGTTTGCCGAGCGCATCAAGTTCTCCGCCGTCGTGCTGTTCTGCATCCTGTGGGTCACCTTCGTCTACTTCCCGATGGCCCACATGGTCTGGTCGGGTGACGGCGCGCTGATGTGGGACTGGGGTGCGATCGACTTTGCCGGCGGCACCGTTGTTCACATCAATGCCGGCGTTGCGGGCCTCGTCGGCGCGATCATGGTCGGCAAGCGCACCGGCTTCGGCAAGGACATGATGGCGCCGCACTCCATGACGCTGACCATGGTCGGCGCCTCCATGCTGTGGGTCGGCTGGTACGGCTTCAACGCCGGCTCGGCAGCCGCCGCTAACGGCGTCGCCGGTCTTGCGATGATCAACACCTTCACCGCCACGGCCGGCGCGGTCGTTGCCTGGTGCGTGATCGAATCCTTCGCCCGCGGCAAGGCTTCCATGCTGGGTGCGGCATCGGGCGTCATCGCCGGTCTCGTCGCCGTCACGCCGGCCGCCGGCGCCGTCGGTCCGATCGGTGCCATCTTCCTCGGTGCGATCGCCTCGGCGCTCTGCTACTTCTTCGTCTCCGTCGTCAAGAACAAGTTCGGCTATGACGACACCGCGGACGTCTTCGGCGTCCATGGCGTCGGCGGCATTGTCGGCGCCATCGGCTCGGGCATCTTCGCGGCCACCTCGCTCGGTGGCGTCGGCTATGCCGAAGGCATCGGCATGGGCGGCCAGGTCTGGATCCAGATCAAGTCGGTCATCGTCACCATCCTGTGGTGCGGCATCGGCTCGGCGATCCTCTACAAGATCGTCGACATGATCGTCGGCCTGCGCGTCACCGTCGAATCCGAGCGCGAAGGCCTCGATCTCTCCTCCCACGGCGAAGCGGCATACCACTCCTAAGATGCCTGCGGCGGCTCCCAGCGGCCGCCGCCAAACATCCCGTCGCGGTCATAGGACATCTATGCCGCCCTTGGCCCGGACCTGTGTCCGGGCCCTTTTCGTTTACCGGAGAGAAACCATGTCGCGAGGCTGCATGGTTAACATGCCATTAAGGCTTCCTTCGTAGGGTTCATAGTCAGGCACAGTCCGCGATTCGGCGGAAAAGGTGCGATTTCTTGCGTGGACCATAGGCTTTAACCATGAGCAGAAGCATTTCGGCAGGACTGGACAACCGTCACGACCGCTTCGTTCTGTCGGCATTCGTCTGGCGGCAGGTGCAGATCCTCCTCGGGATCTGCGTCTTCCTCGGCCTTGCCTTCGCCATTGCCGCGCTCTCCACCTGGAATGTCTCCGACCCCAGCCTCTCCTATGCTTCTGGCGGCGAGCCGGCCAACATCCTCGGTTATTCCGGCGCCGTCTTCGCCGATATCTTCATGCAGTTCTTCGGCCTTGCCAGCGTCATCGCGCTGTTGCCGGTCGTCGCCTGGGGCCTGGCGCTGATCAGCGGCCGGCGCTTCAACCGGGTGCCGCAGCGCGCCGGCGCCTGGCTCGGGGGGGCGATCCTCGCCTCCGCGGCGCTCGCCTGCGTGCCCGGGCCCGTCACCTGGCCGCTGCCGACCGGCCTCGGCGGCGTCTTCGGCGACATGATCCTGCGCTTTCCCGCGCTCTTCACCGGTGCCTATCCGACCGGCCTCTTCGCCAGCATCCTCGGCGGCATCATCGCCATTCCCGCCGCCTGGCTGATGGTCTTCGCCGCGGGCCTGATCGGCTCGGTGGCGATCGACGACGAGGAGGATTTCGCGCCCGTCCCGACGCCGAGCCGCGCCCGCACCATCGCCGAGGAAGAGGACGACGAGCGGGAAGGCCCGCTCACCGTCCTTGCCGGCGCCATGACCCATGCCTGGTATACCGGCCAGGCGCGGTTCCGCCGCATCTTCGGCCTCGCCAACCGCCGCCGCAAGGCGCGCGGCATCGAGCAGCCCTATGATTTCAACGAGGACGAGTTCGGCACGCTGAACGAGCCGGCCCGCGCCCGCACGCCATCCCGCTCCGCCGATCGCGTCGAGCCCTCCCTCGATGGCCGCCGCGTCGTCACCGCCCCGCCGATGGCCGACGATGACGACGACCTGCCCTTCGACATGGACGAGCCGATCGCCCGCCCGAGCGGCCTCCTCCCCGACGACGACATGGACGACATCGCCGCCGACTGGGCGCCGCGCCGCGCGCCGGCCCGCCCGCCCATGCCGGCGACGACCGCCCGCGTCGTTCCCGCTGCCGCCCGGCCGAAGCCCGGCCAGCGCATCGAGCGCGAGGCGCAGACCTCTTTCGTCGGCCCGGATGGTTTCGCGCTGCCGCCGATCCACCTGCTCGCCGAGCCGAAGGGCCAGGTGCGCGACATGACCCTTTCGGCCGACGCGCTGGAGCAGAACGCCCGCATGCTGGAAGGCGTGCTGGAGGATTTCGGCGTCAAGGGCGAGATCATCCATGTCCGTCCCGGCCCGGTCGTCACGCTCTACGAGCTGGAACCGGCACCCGGCATCAAGTCCTCCCGCGTCATCGGTCTTGCCGACGACATCGCCCGCTCGATGAGCGCGATCGCCGCCCGCGTCGCCGTCGTGCCGGGTCGCAACGCCATCGGCATCGAACTGCCGAACCAGAGCCGCGAGACGGTCTACCTGCGCGAGCTCATCGCCAGCCGCGACTTCGAGACTTCGAAGGCCAAGCTCGCCATGGCGCTCGGCAAGACGATCGGCGGCGAGCCGGTCATTTCCGACATCGCCAAGATGCCGCACCTGCTCGTCGCCGGCACCACCGGCTCGGGCAAGTCCGTCGCCATCAACACCATGATCCTGTCGCTGCTCTACCGGCTGAAGCCGGAACAGTGCCGCCTGATCATGATCGATCCGAAGATGCTGGAACTCTCCGTCTATGACGGCATCCCGCATCTGCTCTCCCCCGTCGTCACCGATCCGAAGAAGGCCGTCGTCGCCCTCAAGTGGACGGTGCGCGAGATGGAGGAGCGCTACAAGAAGATGTCGAAGATCGGCGTGCGCAACATCGACGGCTTCAACAGCCGCGTCGAGCAGGCGCTGGCCAAGGGCGAGCAGATCAGCCGCACCGTGCAGACCGGCTTCGACCGCCAGACGGGCGAGGCGATGTACGAGACGGAGGAGTTCGACCTCCAGCCGATGCCCTATATCGTCGTCATCATCGACGAGATGGCCGACCTGATGATGGTCGCCGGCAAGGACATCGAAGGCGCCGTGCAGCGGCTTGCCCAGATGGCGCGTGCCGCCGGCATCCACGTCATCATGGCGACGCAGCGCCCCTCGGTCGACGTCATCACCGGCACGATCAAGGCGAATTTCCCGACGCGCATCTCCTTCCAGGTGACCTCGAAGATCGACAGCCGCACCATCCTCGGCGAACAGGGCGCCGAACAGCTGCTCGGCATGGGCGACATGCTCTACATGGCCGGCGGCGGGCGCATCCAGCGCGTGCACGGCCCCTTCGTCTCGGATGGCGAGGTGGAAGCCGTCGTCGCGCATCTGAAGACGCAAGGCGCGCCGCAGTATCTTGACGCGATCACCGAGGACGACGACGATGACAGCGAGGGTGGCCATGGTCCGGCCGGAACCGCCAATCTCGACGATTCGGACGATCCCTACGACCAGGCGGTGGCTGTCGTGCTGCGCGACGGCAAGGCGTCGACCTCCTATATCCAGCGCCGCCTCGGCATCGGCTACAACCGCGCCGCCTCGCTGATCGAGCGCATGGAGAAGGAAGGGCTGATCGGTCCGGCCAACCACGCCGGCAAGCGCGAGATCCTCGTGCCGACGGAGGATGAAATTTCGGGACGCTGACCGGGAACGGAGCGCCTTTTGCGGCGTTTCGACCGGCAAGTCTCGCGTCAGGGCCGCATGCCATTATGGCGCCGCGTTTGGCCCGCATGAAGAACGCATGAAGGAGACCGACATGATCAGATCGGAAAACGGCCACGCGACCGGAACGCTGACCCGCCGTGGCTTCACCTGCCTGATGGCCTTCACGCTGGCCGCCGGCCTTTCGGCGCTCTCGCCCGTCGAGGCTTCGGCGCAGGCGAGCGGTGCGGCCCAGAAGATCGCCGATCACTTCGCCTCGGTGAAGACGATGATGGGCGAGTTCGTGCAGTTCGGCCCGCGCGGCGAGCAGACCGGCGGCAAGTTCTACATCTACCGTCCCGGCAAGATCCGCTTCAACTACGAGGAGCCCTCGCCGATGCGCGTCATCGCCGACGGCAAGGCCGTCGTCATCGGCAATCGCAAGCTGAAGACCTGGGATCTCTATCCGCTTTCCAAGACGCCGCTCAACCTGCTGCTTGGCGAGAGGATCGACCTTTCCGCCAAGATGGTGCGTAGCGTCAAGGAAGAATCGGACCTGACGACGATCGTGCTCGGCGACAGGAACATGTTCGGCGATTCGACCATCACCATGATGTTCGATCCCAAGACCTACGACCTGCGCCAGTGGACGATCACCGACGCGCAGGGCAAGGACACCTCCGTGATGATCTTCAACGTCAAGACCGGCGTGAAGCTCGACGACAAGGTCTTCTCCATTCCTTACGACGAAGTGCGCAACAAGGGCGGTTAATTCGGGCCTGAAGCCTTTTCCGGTTCGCCCTTCATGCGCTAAGACGCCCCGACCGGCCCGTGAAAACGGGCCGGGTGTTTTTGAGGGCGATGGCATGGCACTTTCGATTGCGACCTGGAACATCAACTCCGTGCGGCTGCGCATGCCGCTCGTCGAGCATTTCCTGAAGACCTTCTCGCCGGACATCCTGTGCCTGCAGGAAACCAAGTGTCCGAACGATCTCTTTCCGTCCAAGCCGCTGAAGGCGCTGGGCTACGAGCATATCGTCATGCACGGCCAGAAGGGCTATCACGGTGTCGCCACCGTCTCCCGCCTGCCGCTGACCGAACTCGTCGAGCGGCGCGACTATTGCGGCGTCGGCGATGCGCGCCATGTCTCGGTGCTCTTCCACCATCGGAACAAATTGATCCGCCTGCACAATTTCTATGTGCCCGCCGGCGGCGACGAGCCGGACCGCACGATCAATCCGAAATTCGGCCACAAGCTCGATTTCATCGAGGAGATGAAGCTGCTGCACGCCGAGGCCGAAGCCGGCATTTCCTCGATCCTCGTCGGCGACCTCAACATCGCCCCGCTGGAGCACGACGTCTGGTCGCACAAGCAGCTCCTCAAGATCGTCAGCCACACGCCGATCGAGACGGAAGGCCTCATCGACGTCATGACCAAGGGCGCCTGGGTCGACCTCATGCGCCGCAAGGTGCCGGCCCATGAAAAGCTCTATACATGGTGGAGCTACCGCTCGGCCGACTGGGTCGCCGCCAACAAGGGACGCCGTCTCGATCATATCTGGTCCTCCGCCGACCTCGAGCCGCATCTCAGCAACATCGCGGTGATCCGCGAGGCGCGGGGCTGGGAACGGCCGTCCGACCATGTGCCGGTGATTGCGGAGTTCGATTTTTAAGGGATTTGCCCCTCACCCTAACCCTCTCCCCGCAGGCGGGGAGAGGGGACGTGCCCCGCGAACGGCTGCTGGTTGGGGAAAAGTGCGCGGCATATCTCCTTCGCCCCGTTTACGGGGAGAAGGTGGCCGGCAGGCCGGATGAGGGGTCTGCCTCAGGCAAACCGCCCGGCGAGCCCGCGCATCTGGCTGATCATCGCCGAAAGGTTCTCGCGGATGCGCGCGTCCACGAGCACGGCGACGTCGGGATATTCCTCCAGCATGCGGCGGAAGAGCGGGCGGTTGATACGGATGACCTCGCTGTCTTCCGTCGCCACGGCCGTATATTTGCGCTCCACGGCGGAAATCATCGCGAGCTCGGAAAGCAGTGTGCCGGCGCCGGCCGTGCCTTCGTCGCGCGTCGTTCCGTCCCGGAGCGTCGAGGTGAGCCGGAACGCCCCGTAGGCGACGACGAAGCCGCAATCGGCCGAGGTGCCCTCGCGAAACAGCGTCTGTCCCTCCACCAGCCGCCGCCGCTCGGCGCCGAAGGCCATCAGCCGCAGCTTGTCGTCGGCAAGGCCGGCGAAGAGCGGCACGCGGGAAAGAAGGGCGATGTCGTCGCTGAGACCCACGGCGGGCGTTCCTCAAAAGCACGTCCAGGAAAAGTGTGAAGCGTTTTTCCGTCCGGAGTTGCGTGAAAAGCTAAGGTACGATCTTGTAACCGCCGTTCTCTGTCACGAGAATCTCCGCATTGGAAGGGTCCCGCTCGATCTTCTGGCGCAGACGATAGACATGGGTCTCCAGCGTGTGGGTCGTGACGCCGGAATTGTAGCCCCAGACCTCCTCCAGCAGCACGTCGCGCGTCACCACCTTCTGGTCGGCGCGGTAGAGATAGCGGATGATCGCCGCCTCCTTCTCCGTCAGGCGGATCTTCTGGCCGTTTTCCAGCGTCAGCAGCTTCTGGCCGGGCTTGAACGTATAGGGGCCGACGGTGAATGTGGCGTCCTCGCTGCTCTCGTGCTGGCGAAGCTGGGCGCGGATGCGCGCGAGCAGCACGGCGAAGCGGAAGGGCTTCGTCACGTAGTCGTTCGCGCCGGCCTCCAGGCCCAGGATCGTGTCCGAATCGGTGTCGTGTCCGGTCAGCATGATGATCGGCGCCTTGAAGCCGCCCTTGCGCAGCAGCTTCACGGCTTCGCGACCGTCCATGTCCGGCAGGCCGACATCCATGATCAGGAGGTCGATCTGATTGGCGCGGGCGGTCTGGATGCCCTTGCCGGCGGTGGTTTCCTCGAGCGTCGAGAACTCCTCGTAGAGCGAAAGCTGCTCGACGAGCGTCTCGCGCAGGTCGTTGTCGTCATCGACAAGAAGGATTGTGCGGGATGTCATGCTTTACCTCTCGGCATTCCTCTGGAAAGTAAGGGAATTGGGACTTTTGGCAAGCCCGCCCATGGCTTAGCCAGTCAGGTTACCACAAGGCGCGAATATGGCGGAGCAACATGAGCCGGATCACATCTGCTGAACATTGCGTGAAGACCATCCTGGTGCGTCCGGCACCGGGCAGGAAGACCCGCGCCATCGTCCAGGTCGGCCCCCTGCGCCTGCCCGCCGCCATCGGCCGCTCCGGGCGAACCAGCCGCAAGCGCGAGGGCGACGGCGCGACGCCGATCGCCGCCATGCCGCTTCTCTCCGGCTTCCTGCGCGGCGACCGGCTGGCCCAGCCGCAAAGCGCCCTGCCGCTCCGGCGCATCCGACCCGCCATGCTGTGGTGCGACGCGCCGCAGCATCCGTCCTACAACCGTCTCGTCCGTGCGCCCTTCAAGCCGAGCCATGAGGAGATGCAGCGCAAGGACGCGCTCTACGACATCTGCCTGGTGCTCGACTGGAACGTGACCACGCGCCGCCGCCATGCCGGCTCGGCGATCTTCTTCCATCTCATCCGCCCCGGCTATGAGCCGACGGCCGGCTGCATCGCCCTTGCACGGCGCGACATGCTGCGCATCCTGCCGCATCTGCGGCGCGGCACGGTCGTGCGGGTGCTGTGAGGATTTTACCGAGGGAGGCTGACATGCGGCGATGCGGAACCTATATCAGCCTCGACCGTCGCCGGGCTTCAAGGCGCCACGGGAAACCCGCCCGGGTTCAAGCACGCCATTTTTTCACGGAGAGATTCTGATGAGCGATCAACCGACAATCCTGTTTCACGACGGCAACAGCATTCCCCAGGTCGGCCTCGGCGTCTGGCAGACCCCGAACGACACGGCCGTGACCGCGGTCAAGGCCGCGCTCGACGCCGGCTATCGCCATGTCGACACGGCCGCGATCTATGAGAACGAGGCTGGGGTCGGCGAGGGCATCCACGCCTCCGGCATTGCCCGTTCGGAGATCTTTCTCACCACAAAGCTCTGGAATTCCGATCAGGGCTATGATGCGACGCTGAAGGCCTTCGACGCCAGCCTGAAGCGGCTCGGCACCGACTATGTCGATCTCTACCTCATCCACTGGCCGGCACCGAAGCGCGACCAGTATGTCGATAGCTGGAAGGCTTTCATCCAGCTCCAGAAGGAAGGCCGCGCCCGCTCGATCGGCGTATCCAACTTCTATCCGGAGCACCTGCAGCGCCTGATCGACGAGACCGGCATCACCCCGGTCATCAACCAGATCGAGCTGCACCCGGACTTCCCCCAGAAGGAGGCCCGCGCCTATCACGACAAGCACCGGATCGTCACCCAGTCCTGGAGCCCGCTCGGTCAGGGCACGCTCCTGGAAAACCCGGTCGTCGCCAGGGTCGCGGCAAAACACGGCCGCACGCCGGCACAGGTCATCACCCGCTGGCACATCGACAACGGGCTGGTGGTGATCCCGAAGTCCGTGACGCCGTCGCGCATCGCGGAGAATTTCAAGGTGTTCGACTTCAAGCTCGACGACGAGGACATGGCGACGTTCGCGAGCCTCGAAAAGGCCGGCAAGCGCATCGGCCCCGATCCGATGACGGCGACGTTCTAAGCCAGCCAAACCGCAAAACCTCTCCTCCGTCATGCTCGGGCTTGACCCGAGCATCCACCACCGCGGGTGCCGCGTGGATGCTCTGGTCAAGCCCGAGGATGACGTGGAGGGTGGGGTACCGAGCGTCGCTGATACGCGCTGATGGCTGCATTGGGGCGGCTTGGCCGCCCGTTTCGTCTATGGCAGCGTCCTCGGCGTCACGAAGCTTTCGAGCCGGCCTGCTCCCGGCGCAATGTCCGTCCATGTCTCGATGTCGAAAGCGATGACGGCGAGCCCCGCCGTCGGGAATTTTATCCGTAGCCGCGCCAGCGCCGTTGCCTCGCCCTGTGGCGCGAGCAAGGCCGCCAGATCCTCGAAACCCGGATTGTGGCCGATGACGAGCAGCGTCTCGCTCTCCGCCGGTGCCTGCCGGATCGCCGCGAGGATGGCCGCCGGTTCGGCCTCGTAGATCGACGCCACCGTGCGGGACGGGCAAGGCTTTGCGAGGGCCGGCGAGACGAGGGCCCAGGTTTCCTGCGTGCGCCGGGCGGAGGAGACCAGCGCGAAATCCGGGTCGAGGCCTTCCGATGCAATATAGGCGCCCATGCGTGGGGCATCACGGCGGCCGCGGTCGGCGAGGGGGCGGGCGTGGTCTTCGACGCCCTCGGGCCAGGCGGACTTGGCATGGCGGAGGAGGAGAAGGCGTTTCACGGGGATCTCTCCTTCAAACGAGAAGGCCGGGAGCATGCTCCCGGCCTTCGATCACGATGGCGATGAAGCCGTGATCACTTCCAGTCGCGGATATCGACGAAGTGGCCGGCGATTGCGGCGGCCGCGGCCATGGCGGGCGAGACGAGATGCGTGCGGCCCTTGAAGCCCTGGCGGCCCTCGAAGTTGCGGTTCGAGGTGGAGGCGCAGCGCTCGCCCGGCTTCAGGCGGTCGTCGTTCATGGCAAGGCACATGGAGCAGCCCGGCTCGCGCCAGTCGAAGCCGGCGTCCTTGAAGATCCTGTCGAGGCCTTCGGCTTCCGCCTGCTCCTTCACGAGGCCGGAGCCCGGGACGATCATGGCGTCGACGGTGGAGGCGACCTTCCTGCCCTCGACGACGGCGGCGACGGCGCGCAGGTCCTCGATGCGGCCGTTGGTGCACGAGCCGATGAAGACGCGGTCGATGGCGATGTCGGTGATCTTCGTGCCCGGCTTCAGGCCCATATAGTCGAGTGCACGCCACTTGGAGGAGCGCTTGGTCTCGTCCTCGATATCGTCGGGGTTCGGCACGACGCCTTCGACGGAGACGACGTCTTCCGGCGAGGAGCCCCAGGAGACAATCGGCGGCAGGTTGGCGGCGTCGAGCACGACGACGCGGTCGAAATGCGCGCCTTCCTCGGTGTAGAGCGTCTTCCAGTAGTCGAGCGCCATTTCCAGCGCCTTGCCCTTCGGCGCGCGCGGCTTGTCCTTGATGTATTCGAAGGTGGTCTCGTCCGGCGCGATGAGGCCGGCGCGGGCGCCGCCTTCGATCGTCATGTTGCAGATCGTCATGCGGCCTTCCATCGAGAGCGAGCGGATCGCTTCGCCGGCGAATTCGATGACGTGGCCGGTGCCGCCGGCGGTGCCGATCTCGCCGATGATGGCAAGGATGATGTCCTTGGCCGTCACGCCTTCGGGAAGCTTCCCGTCGACGCGCACCAGCATGTTCTTCGCCTTCTTCTGGATCAGCGTCTGGGTGGCGAGGACATGCTCCACTTCGGAGGTGCCGATGCCATGCGCCAGCGCGCCGAACGCGCCGTGCGTGGAGGTGTGGCTGTCACCGCAGACGATGGTCATGCCCGGCAGGGTAAAGCCCTGCTCGGGGCCGACGATGTGCACGATGCCCTGGCGCACGTCCTTTTCGGAATAGTATTCCACGCCGAAATCGGCGGCGTTCTTCGCCAGCGCCTCGACCTGGATCCGGCTTTCCTCGTTCTTGATGCCCTGGTGGCGGTCCGGCGAGGTGGGAACGTTGTGGTCGACGACGGCGAGCGTCTTTTCCGGCGCGCGCACCTTGCGGCCGGCCATGCGCAGGCCTTCGAAGGCCTGCGGCGACGTCACTTCGTGAACGAGGTGACGGTCGATGTAGAGAAGACAGGTTCCGTCTTCCTGGCGGCTGACGATGTGATCGTCGAAAATCTTGTCATAGAGGGTACGGGGTGCGCTCATGGCTCTTCATCCGCTTGGCATGTTTAGGGTACAGGAATTTGGCGAGCCCGTGGCTCGCAGGATCGAGAGCGATCAGGATAGGCGGCTGATAAGCGCCCCGAAGACACGCGCAAAGAAGCGTGCCGGCAGGCGCTTGTGATCCTGCAGCACGACGACATGCCTTTCCGTGCATCCGAACTTGGATTCCATGCCCCGCATATAACGATTTTTTGACGGCACGGCAAGTTGGTGCGCGGCGACCGTCTGATCACCCGCGTGCGCGCAGGGATCATGTCCGTCGGAGACGTCTTTCCAGCGCCCGCAGGGCCAGGGAAAGGCCGATGGTCAGGATGAGGTAGACATAGGCGACGATGGAATAGGTCTCGAAAAAGCGGAACGAGCCCGACGCGTAGACCTTGCCCATCTGGGTGATGTCGGCGACGCCGAGCACGGAGACGAGCGAGGAATCCTTCACCATCGCCACGAAGTCATTGCCGAGCGGCGGCAGGATGACGCGCACGGCCTGCGGAAAGACGACGAGGCGGAAGCGCTGGAAGCGCGACAGGCCAAGCGCCTTCGCCGCCTCGATCTGCCCCTTGTCGACGGACTGGATGCCCGCGCGAAAGACCTCGGCGATGAAGGCGGAATAGCCGATCATCAGCGCGATGATCGCCCGCCACATCAGCGAGAGGTCGCGCACCTGCACAGGCTCCAGGTAGCCGGCGGCAAGGAGCGGACCGATGACGAAATTGATCACTGCCACCAGTGCCGGGGCGCCGACGAAGGCGATGTAGAAGAGCAGGACGAGCACCGGCACGCCCCGGATCACCTCCGTGTAGAAGCGCGCGATCTGGCGCAGCGCCTTGCTTTCGGAGAGCGCCATCAGGGCGACGGCGAGGCCGAGCAGGGTGGCGAGCAGGAAGGCGACGAGGGTCACGAAGATCGTCACCCACAGTCCCTTCAGCACGACGCTGAACACCTGCCTGTAGAGGTCATTGGCAATGATGATGCCGGCAAGCGCCAGCGCGATGACGCCGAGGGCGACCAGCCACCAGGGATAGTCGCCCTTCGCCGTATCAGGGGAAGCGGGAGCCATGGCTGCCCGTCACTCACCCATCTTGTAGTCGAGGAACCACTTCTTGTTGAGGCTTTCCAGCGTGCCGTCCGCCGTCAACGCCGCGATCGCCGCGTTGACCGGGGCGACGAGATCGGAGCCCTTCGGGAAGATGAAGCCGAAGTCCTCGGTGCCGAGCGGCCCGCCGACCACCTTGAGCTTGCCGCCCGAGGCATCGACATAGCCCTTGGCCGCGACGCTGTCGGTGAGCACCAGGTCGACGTCGCCGGCCTGCAGTGCCTGCACGGTCGCACCGAAGGTCTCGAACAGCTTGATGCGCGGGTTCTGCTCGTTGCCGTCGAGGATTTCATAGACGGCGGTGTAGAAGGGCGAGGTGCCGGGCTGGGCAGCGATCAGGCCATCGGTCAGCGCCGCGAAGGATTTTGCGTCGTTGAAGCGTTCCTCGTCCCCGCGCACCAGCATGAACTGCTGCGAACGCATGTAGGGGTCGGAGAAGTCGACCTTCTCCTTGCGGTCGTCCTTGATGGTGATGCCGGTCATGCCGATATTGTACTGGTTGTCGGAGACCGCCTGGATCATCGTGTCCCAACTGGCGTTCTGGTATTCGACCTTGAAGTTCAGCCGCTTGGCGATCTCGTTCATCGCGTCATATTCCCAGCCGATCTGCTCGCCCGACTTCGGATCGACGAACTGCAGCGGCGGATAGGCGTTCTCCGTGACGACGACGACGGTCTTGCCGCCGAGATCGGGCAGGTCCGCGGCGAAGGTGACAGCGGGCATGAGGGCGGCGGCGGCAAGGCCTGCGAGAACAGCGCGGCGGGAAAACATCAAAATATGCTCCTGAAATTGTGGCGGCGGAACACTCTCACAGGTTCAGGCAGGGAGGCAAGCACGGCGCTTGCGTGCAAAGGCTTTTCCGTAAAACAAAAAAGCCGTCGGCAAGGCCGACGGCTTCTTCGAATGGATGCGGCTGCCGGATTATTCGGCGGCAGCTTCCGCGGCCTTTGCGGCTTCGGCAGCTTCTGCTGCGGCCTTTTCAGCGGCGAGCGCCTGGGCGGCTGCCACCTTCTCGGCCTCGAGACGTGCCTTTTCCTCGGCAATGGCCTGGCGCTCGGCATCGTTCAGCTTGCGGGCGCGCGTGCCGGTGTTCTCGACGATACGAGCCGACTTGCCGCGGCGATCACGCAGGTAGTAGAGCTTGGCGCGGCGGACCTTACCGCGGCGCACGACGTCGACGCTTTCGACGAGCGGCGAGTAAACCGGGAAGACGCGCTCGACGCCTTCGCCGTAGGAGATCTTGCGAACGGTGAAGCTCTCGTTGAGGCCGCCGCCGGAACGGGCGATGCAGACGCCTTCATAGGCCTGCACGCGGGTACGCGAACCTTCCGTGACGCGCACGTTGACGCGGACGGTGTCGCCCGGGGAGAATTCCGGGAGGGTGCGCTTGGCTTCGATCTTCGCGGCCTGTTCGGCTTCGAGCTGCTGGATGATGTTCATCGGTCTAACCTTCTGGTTCTTCTGAAACAGCCAGAGCGCTCGACGGTCACCTTCTGGGCCATGGCCTCTAAGGTTAGTCCGTTGCCGGACGGAGCGGATTCGCCATTCTTTGATTGCAGGTCGGCGGGAGTAATCCCAAATCCGTGCGGGCCAATACACCAAACGAACCGGCTTGTCATCCCCTAAAGCGCATCGCGACCTTTCCGATGCCCTCCCTGCGCTTCAGGGTTTTGGTTTTGCGCATGCCGCTGTCGCAAGACCGCTGCGCACGTTTGCGCGACATGCGGCTACGGCAAAAGAATCCCGCGCCGGAAGGGCGGTTCTTCGGGCCTTGCCGCCCTTCCGGCGCCACGCTATCACGCGCTTGAGGAGGGCGCGGCCACAGCCGCCGTGCCCGGGGGAGCATCATGACCGTTTTCGACGCCATCTTTCTGTTCATCGCGGGCTTCCTGTCGGGCGTGGTGAACGCCATCGCCGGCGGGGGTACGTTCCTGACCTTCGGCGCGATGACGCTGACCGGCCTGCCGCCGATCGTCGCCAACGCCACCTCCTCGATCACCCAGTTTCCCGGCTATGTCACCTCGACGCTCGCCTATGCCAAGGAAATCCGCGCCGACTGGAAGGAAGCGCTGCTGCTCGGCGCGCTGTCGCTTGTCGGCGGCCTTGCCGGGGCCATGCTGCTGCTCTCGCTCTCCAATCCCTCGTTTCGCGCGCTGGTGCCGTGGCTCCTGCTGGCGGCGACCGCGATCTTCGCGGCCGGACCCTATCTCAAGCCCAGGACGCTGAGCCCGGAAAAGCCGATCTCGCCGCTCGGCCTCGCCCTCCAGGGCATCACCTCGATCTATGGCGGCTTTTTCGGTGCGGGCATGGGCATCATGACGCTCGCCGTGCTGGGCCTCACCAAGGGCGGCGACTATCACCGGCTGAACGCGCTGAAGAATTTCGTCGCCGTCGTCATCGCGGCCATGGCGATCGTCGTCTTCGCCAGCGGCGGCGTGGTCGGCTGGCCGCAGGCGGCGGTCATGGTGCCGGCGGGCGCGATCGGCGGCTATGCCGGCGTCTGGGCGGCGCGGCGCGTGCCGCAGCCGGTCATCCGCGGCCTTGTGGTCGCGGTCGGCCTTGCGCTGACGGTCTATTATTTCGTGACGGGCTGAGCGGAGAGAAGATCGGGCCGACGCGCGCGCGTCAACTGTTCCGCCTCCTCGCGCCGCCATTTCTCGATCGCCGCGTGGTGGCCGGAGGTGAGCACGCCCGGGATCTCCATGCCTTCCCAGACCTGCGGGCGGGTATAGTGCGGGTGTTCCAGCAGTCCGCCCTCGAAGCTCTCATGCTCGCCCGAAAGCGCATTGCCCATGACGCCCGGCAGGATGCGCACCACGGCGTCGAGCAGGATCATCGCCGCCGGCTCGCCGCCGGAGAGGATGTAATCGCCGATCGAGACCTCTTCGAGCTGCCGCCCATAGATGACGCGCTGGTCGACGCCCTCGAAGCGGCCGCAGACGATGATGGCGCCGTCGCCTGCCGCCAGTTCCCGGACACGGGCCTGCGTCAACGGGCGGCCGCGCGGGCTCATCAGGAGGCGCGGGCGGTTGTCGCCTTCAGAGGCATGGTCGATGGCGCGGGCAAGCACATCCGGCTTCAGCACCATGCCGGCGCCACCGCCGGCCGGCGTGTCGTCGACGGTGCGGTGGCGATCGGTGGTAAAATCGCGGATCTGCACGCAGTCGAGCGCCCAGTCGCCGCGCGCGAGCGCCTTGCCGGAGAGCGATTGCCCGAGAAATCCCGGGAACATCTCCGGATAGAGCGTCAGGATGGTGGCGCGGAAAGCCACGTCACTCTCCGCCGTCTTCTTGCGGCGGACGGCGGCGCCGGCTGCCCGGGCCGTCGTTCCCGTCATCCTCCAGGCCGGCGGCGACGGCGTCGATCAGAAGGCGCCCGCCTTCGAGGTCGATCTCCAGCACGGCCGCTTCGGAGAAGGGAATGAGCACGGGCCGCTTGCCGGGCCCCTTGAGTTCGAGAAGGTCGCCGGCGCCGAAATCGAAGATGCCCGTCACCTTGCCGTGGCTGCGGCCGTCGGTATCGACGGCTTCCAGCCCTTCGAGGTCGGCATAGAAGAACTCGTCCTCGTCCAGTTCCTCGTCCGGGAGGTTGTCGCGCTCGATATAGAGATCGGTGCCGGTGAGCGCCTCGGCGGCATTGCGGTCGTTGACGCCGCGAAAGCGCACCACGACGACATTCTTCGCCTCGCGCACTTCGAGCACCTCGAAGGACCGGCCGTCCTCGGTGTGGAGATGGCCATAGTCGCCGATCGCCGTCGGGTCGATCGTATAGGATTTCACGCGGACCTCGCCGCGCAGGCCCTGTGCCGCGCCGACGGTGCCCATGAGGACGGGATTTTCCAGTTTCGCCATGGTTCGGTTCCGTGTGTATGGGACGCCTAGGCTTTATTACGTTCGCGCCACGGCTCCAAATGAAAACGGGCGGCATGAAACACGCCGCCCGCCAGCTTGATGACAAACCTCGCCCCACCCACTGACGTCATGCTCGGGCCTGACCCGAGCACGACGGAGGAGGGGTTGGTCGCGAAGGATTATTCGCCAGCGGCGGCAGCAGCGGCGTCTTCTTCCTTCTGCTTCTTCTCGGCAGCGCGCTCGAGGGCCTTCTTGCCCGGCTTTGCCTTTTCCGGGTTGTTGCGGGCGTCGCGCTTCACGACACCGGCCTCATCGAGGAAGCGGGCAACGCGGTCGGTCGGCTGGGCGCCCTTGGCGAGCCATTCCTTGGCGCGGTCGGCGTCGATCTGGACGCGGTTTGCGTCGTCCTTGCCGAGCATCGGGTTCCAGGAACCGAGCTTTTCCAGGAAGCGGCCGTCGCGCGGCGAACGGGCGTCGGCAACGACGATCTGGTAGTACGGGCGCTTCTTGGAGCCACCGCGGGCGAGACGGATTTTCAGGGACATGTCATTACTCCTTGGATGTGACGTGAGCCGCTTTTCAAGCGGTGTTCTGGTTTGCGCCGCTGTGTTCAGCGGCAATGGCTTCATGGTGCCGGATCACCTCGTGGATGATGAAGTTCAGGAACTTCTCCGCGAAATCCGGATCCAGATTGGCATCCTTCGCCAGGCGGCGAAGGCGTTCGATCTGGTATTCCTCGCGCGCCGGATCGGCCGGCGGCAGTTCATGCGTCGCCTTGAGCACGCCCACCGCCTGGGTACAGCGGAAGCGTTCGGCGAGCATATGCACAAGGGCAGCGTCGATATTGTCGATCGACTGCCGGTATTCCCCCAATTGCTGCTTGACCTTCGGATCGATCGTCATGCCGCGTCCCCTCACTTCTTCTTCGGCAGGCCGGGAAGGCCCGGAAGGCCGCCGAGACCGGGCAGGCGTCCACCCCCGAGGCCCGGAAGGCCACCGCCACCGCCAAGGCCCGGCAGGCTGCCCGGCTTGATGCCGGCGGCTTCCGCCTGCTTGGCGAGCGCCTCGAGCTGCTTCGGGTCCATCTTGGACAGGTCGGGCATGCCGCCCATGCCGCCGCCAAGGCCCATCTTGCTGGCAAGACCGCCCATCATCTGCTTCATCATGCCGCCCTTCTTGCCGCCCATCATCTTCATCATGTCCGCCATCTGGCGGTGCATCTTCAGAAGCTTGTTGATGTCGCTAGCATCGGTGCCGGAGCCGGCGGCGATGCGCTTCTTGCGGGAATGCTTGAGCAGGTCGGGATTGGCGCGCTCGGCCCTGGTCATCGAATTGATGATGGCGATCTGGCGGGCGAACAGCTTGTCGTCGAGGCCGGCGGCGGACATCTTGTCCTTCATGCCGGCCATGCCGGGCATAAGCCCCATGATGCCGCCCATGCCGCCCATCTTCTGCATCTGTCCGAGCTGGTCGGCGAGGTCGTTGAGGTCGAACTTGCCCTTGGCCATCTTGGCGGCCATGGCGGCCGCCTTCTCGGCGTCGATATTCTCCGCCGCCTTCTCGACGAGCGAGACGATGTCGCCCATGCCGAGGATGCGGTCGGCGACGCGCCGGGGGTGGAATTCCTCCAGCTCGCCCATCTTCTCGCCGACGCCGATCAGCTTGATCGGCTTGCCGGTGACGGCGCGCATGGAAAGGGCCGCGCCGCCGCGGCCGTCGCCGTCCATGCGGGTCAGGACGAGGCCGGTGATGCCGACGCGGTCGTCGAAGTTGCGGGCGAGGTTGACGGCGTCCTGACCGGTCAGCGCATCGGCGACGAGCAGGATCTCGTGCGGATTGGACTTCCGCTTGATCTCCGCCATCTCGATCATCAGCGGCTCGTCGATATGGGTTCGGCCGGCGGTGTCGAGGATGACGACGTCATGGCCGCCGAGCTTTGCAGCCTGCACGGCGCGCGCGGCGATATCGGTCGGCGACTGGCCCGCGATGATCGGAAGGGTATCGATGCCAGTCTGCACGCCGAGCTGGCGAAGCTGCTCCTGCGCGGCCGGGCGGCGCGTGTCGAGCGAGGCCATCAGGACCTTCTTCTTGTCGCGCGTCTTCAACCGGTTGGCGATCTTGCCGGACGTCGTCGTCTTGCCGGAGCCCTGCAGACCCACCATCATGATGACCACGGGGGCGGCGGCGTTGAGGTCGATCGAAACGCCTTCGGAGCCGAGCATCGAGACCAGCTCGTCATGCACGAGCTTGACGACCATCTGGCCGGGCTTGATCGACTTCAGGATTTCCGCCCCGACGGCCTTTTCGCGCACGGCATCGGTGAAGGAGCGCACCACTTCCAGCGCCACGTCCGCTTCGAGAAGCGCACGGCGGACCTCGCGCAGCGCCGCCGAGACATCGGCCTCGGAAAGCGCGCCACGGCCTGTCAGTCCATTGAGAATGGAGCCAAGGCGGTCCTGGAGTGTTTCAAACATCACGTCTTCCTTCTTGTTTCCACGTCAGGCGGAAACATCGGTGCCATCCGCGCCAAAAACAAGACGCAAAGCCGAAAAGCACCCGAGGGCGCATCGCGCTGTCGGGTGTTGACCTCCGGGATCTGTTTATACCGCCAATAGGGTCCCGGTCGGTGGCTGCAAGTCTTGTTGCTTGTCGCAGATGGCGCGGCTTAAACAGCAAAGAGGCCGGAAAGTCAAGGACAGCGGGCAATTCCGCTACGCCGTAAATTTTCCGGGAGGTGGCGAGGGCGCATTGCAGTGCGGCGGGACGCAACCTATCTTTCACCGATGAACCGTCGGACGTTCCTCAAATGGTCGGGCATCGGTGCGCTGGCGACGCTCGCCGGCAGCGGCTTTGCGAGCCGCAGCCTTGCGGCCAAGCGCTATTATGACGGGCCGCTCAGCGACCATTTCGACGGCACGCATTTCTTCAATCCGAACGGCGAGGAGCCGAACAGCTTTTTCGAACTGATGCGCTGGCAGCTCGGGGGCGGGCGCTCCGCCTGGCCGCTCGACTGGCCGAGCCCCTTTCCATCAGCCGTTCCGGAACTGCGTATCGCCGGCGATCGCCTCGTCGTCACGCTGGCGGGCCATGCGGCGCTGCTCATCCAGACCGCCGGCCTCAATATCCTGACCGATCCGGTCTGGAGCGACCGTGCAAGCCCGTTCACCTTCGCCGGGCCCAAGCGGGTCAACCCGCCGGGCATCCGCCTTGCCGACCTGCCGAAGATCGACCTCGTGCTCGTCACGCACAATCACTACGACCATCTCGACCTTGCGACGCTGAAAGCGCTCGCCGAGCGGGACGATTGCCGGATCGTCACGCCGCTCGGCAATGATCGCATCATCGTGCCGACGGTCGACAGGGCGCGCATAACGACGATGGACTGGGGTCGCGCGCTGACGGTGGCTGACGGGGTGACGCTCCATTGCGAGCCCTGCCACCACTGGTCGGCGCGCGGGCTCGGCGACCGGCGCATGGCGCTCTGGTCCGCCTTTCTCATCGAGACGCCCGGCGGAAAGATCTACCATGTCGGCGATACCGGCTTTCACCAGGGCATCAACTACCGGGCGATCCGCGAGAAACATGGGCCGATCCGCCTGGCCAACCTGCCGTTCGGCGCCTATGAGCCGCGCTGGTTCATGCGTCCGCAACACCAGAACCCGGACGAGGCGGTTCAGGGCATGGTGGCCTCCGGTGCGGCCTATGTCGCCGGCCACCATTGGGGCACCTTCCGGCTGACGAACGAGGCGATCGACGAACCGCTCGCCGCGCTGGAAGCGGCGCTCGATGCGGCCGGCATCGCCCGCGAACGGTTTCGCGCGCTGCGGCCGGGCGAAGTGTTCGATGTTCCCGCTGTCGCGGTCTGAGCAAGGCACTGGAAATCCGCGGGATTTTCCGCCATATACGGCCGCAAAGGGCGCGTTCGGCCCGGATGGGCAGAGTGTAATGACAAAGACGGTCGATTTCGCGAAGATGAACGGGCTGGGAAACATGATCCTGGTCGTGGACATGCGCGGCCGCAGCGATGTCGTGACGCCGGAGGCGGCGATCGCGCTCAACGCCGATCCCGCCACCCGCTTCGACCAGATCATGGCGATCCACGACCCGCGGGTCGACGGAACGGATGCCTTCATCGACATCCTCAACTGCGATGGCTCCAAGGCGCAGGCCTGCGGCAACGGCACGCGCTGCGTCGTGCAGGCGCTGGCCGCCGAGACGGGCAAGAAGGTCTTCACCTTCCAGACCGTCGCCGGCATCCTGAATGCCGTAGAGCATGAGGACGGCACGATTTCCGTCGACATGGGCAGGCCGGTCTTCGACTGGAACCGCATCCCGCTCGCCGAAGAGTTCTTCGACACGAGCCGCATCGAACTGCAGATCGGTCCGATCGACGCGCCGGTGCTGCATTCGCCGGCCGCCATGTCGATGGGCAATCCGCATGCCGTCTTCTGGGTCGACCGCGATCCGATGAGCTTCGATCTCGAACGCTTCGGCCCCCTGCTGGAAAACCATCCGATGTTCCCCGAAAAGGCGAACATCACGCTGGCGCAGGTGACCTCGAATGCCTCGATGACGACCCGCACCTGGGAGCGCGGCGCCGGCCTGACGCTCGCCTGCGGCTCGGCCGCCTGCGCTGCCGGCGTTTCCGGCGCGCGCACGGGCCGCACGGGCCGCAAGGTCGCGATAACCGTCGCCAGCAGCCCGAACCGCGGCGTGCTGACCATCGAATGGCGCGGGGACGATCACGTCGTCATGACCGGGCCGGCCGAATGGGAGTGGTCGGGCATGCTCGATCCTTCGACCGGCGCCTTCCGCCGGGATGACGCCGAGGCGGCCGCCCTTTGAGCGGCGTAGAGGTCATAACCTTCGGCTGTCGGCTCAACACCTACGAATCGGAAGTGATGCGCGCCGAGGCCGAGAAGGCGGGGCTGAACAATGCCGTGCTTGTCAACACCTGCGCCGTGACGGGCGAGGCCGTGCGCCAGGCGCGCCAGGCGATCCGCCGGGCTCGGCGGGACAATCCGCATGCCCGCATCATCGTCACCGGCTGCGCGGCGCAGACGGAGAAGCACACCTTTGCCGACATGCCGGAAGTCGACGCCGTGCTCGGCAACGAGGAGAAGCTGAAAAGCGCCTCCTACCGCGCGCTGCCGGATTTCGGCGTTTCGGCGGAAGAGAAGCTGCGCGTCAACGACATCATGAGCGTGCGCGAGACCGCGCCGCAGATGGTGAAGCTGATCGACGGCCATGTGCGCGCCTTCGTGCAGGTGCAGAACGGCTGCGACCATCGCTGCACCTTCTGCATCATTCCCTATGGCCGGGGCAATTCCCGCTCGGTGCCGATGGGCGCCGTCGTCGACCAGGCGCGAAAGCTCACCGAGAGCGGCTACTGTGAGATCGTGCTGACCGGCGTCGACGCCACCAGCTACGGCGCGGACCTGCCGGGCCGGCCGAGCCTCGGATACCTCGCCAAGACGCTGTTGAAGCAGGTGCCGGACATCCGGCGTCTTCGCCTCTCCTCGATCGACAGCATCGAGGCGGACGATCACCTCTGGGACCTCATCGCGGACGAACCGCGCTTCATGCCGCATCTGCATCTGTCGCTCCAGCATGGCGACGACCTGATCCTCAAGCGCATGAAGCGCCGCCATTCCAGCGCCGATGCGCGCGCCTTCTGCGGGCGCGTACGCGCGCTTCGCCCCGATATCAGTTTCGGCGCGGACATGATCGCCGGCTTCCCGACCGAAACGGAAGACATGTTCGCCAATGCGGCGCGGCTTGCGGAAGACTGCGGCATCGCCCATCTGCACGTCTTTCCCTACAGCCCGCGCCCGGGCACGCCGGCCGCGCGCATGCCGCAGCTCGACCGGGCGCTCGTCAAGGAGCGCGCAGGCCGCCTGCGCGAGACTGGAAAACGGCTCGCCGAGGCCCATCTTGCTTCCATGATCGGGAAGCGGGAGATCATCCTCGTCGAGAACAACGGCCTCGCCCACACGGAAAATTTCACGCTCGTCGATGCCGCGGGCCTCAAGCCCCGCGACCTTGTGCCGGTCACGATCACCGGCCACAATGGCAGACACCTGACGATGCGGCCCGAAACCGCCCTCTCGCATAACTAGCGGACACATCCTTCATGGCCCTCGGCTTCATCAAGAAGATCTTCACCTTCGGAAAAGACACCGCCCCCGAGCAGAAGCCGGAGGCGGAAGCGCCGGTCGTCGAGCCGAAGGTCGCCGAGGTCGCGCCTGAACCGGCCGCGGAAAGCCTAGAGCCTGCCGTCGTCGAGGAGCGGGACGCGCTGCTCGACGAGGCGGAGGCCGCCAATCCCGAAGCCGCGCAGCATGTGCCCGACGAAGCCGAGCCGGACATCTATCCGCTGCCGCACGCCCCGGATCTGCCCGTTGCGGAAGACCCGGTCGCGCCCGCCGAGATGGAGACCGCCGGTGGCCCGGCGGATGACGCGCCGGCGCCCGATACGGTGGAGGATTCTACCGAGGAAGAGCCAGTCGCTCCCGTCGAGGAGATCGTCGATGCGGAGCCCGTAGCGGCGGAAGAGATCATCGAGCCGCAGGATGAGATCGTCCCGGCCGAAGAAACGGCGCCTGCGGAGACGGAAGACCCGGTCCTCGAAGAGGCGATCCGCAGCGAGCCGAAGGCCGAGGCGCCCGCCTTGCCGAAGGGTTTTGCGACGGCCGCGCGCGAACCGGTCGTGGACGTCCCGGCGCCGCAGGTGAAGCGCACCTGGTTCCAGCGCCTGCGCGAGGGGCTTGCCCGCACCTCCTCGCAGCTCACCGGCCAGATCAGCAGCCTCTTCACCAAGCGCAAGCTCGACGACGATACGCTGCAGGACCTCGAAGACCTGCTGATCCAGGCCGATCTTGGCGTGGAGACGGCGCTGCGCATCACCGATACGCTCGCCTCCGAGCGCTACGGCAAGGACGTCACGGGCGCGGATGTGTCGCGCATCATGGCGAGCGAGATCACCAAGGTCCTCGATCCCGTCGCCAAGCCGCTGGCGCTCGACCTCAACCACAAGCCGCATGTCATCCTCGTCGTCGGCGTCAACGGCACCGGCAAGACGACGACGATCGGCAAGCTCGCGGCCAAGCTCTCGGGCGCGGGCCTGAAGGTGATGATGGCGGCGGGCGATACGTTCCGTGCGGCGGCCATCGAGCAGCTGAAGATCTGGGCGGAGCGCACGGGCTCCGACATCGTCTCCTCGAAGCTCGGCGCGGATGCGGCGGGGCTCGCCTATGAAGCCTATGAGCAGGCGAAGCTGAAGAAGAGCGACGTCCTGATCATCGACACGGCCGGCCGCCTGCAGAACAAGACGGAGCTGATGGCGGAGCTGGAGAAGATCGTGCGCGTGCTCGGCAAGCTCGATCCCGACGCCCCGCACACCGTTCTCCAGACGCTCGATGCGACGACCGGGCAGAACGCCCTGAACCAGGTGGAGATTTTCCGCAATGTCGCGGGCGTCTCGGGCCTGATCATGACAAAATTGGACGGTACGGCCCGCGGCGGCATCCTTGTGGCGATTGCCGCCAAGCACAAGCTGCCGGTCTATTTCATCGGTGTCGGGGAGGGGATCGACGATCTCGAACCCTTCGAGGCCAAGGATTTCGCGGAAGCGATCGCAGGAGTTGAGGCATGAGCAAGGCAACGCTGGACGCCCCGGCCAAGGCGGAGGAGAAGATCAGCCCGCTCCTCAAGATGGTGCTGGAACTCGGCCCCCTCGTCGTGTTCTTCTTCGCCAATTCCCGCGGT
Organism: Shinella granuli; assembly: GCF_004341885.1. Taxonomy (GTDB): domain Bacteria; phylum Pseudomonadota; class Alphaproteobacteria; order Rhizobiales; family Rhizobiaceae; genus Shinella; species Shinella granuli. The sequence goes on from NZ_SLVX01000007.1 coordinate 159,936, forward strand.
GAGTGGCTGGCCGCGCAGTTTCCGGTTCTGGCCGAGATGGGCGGGCCGATCTTCATCGCCACGGGCCTCTTCATGGCGGCGACGGCGATCGCCCTCGTCGTCTCCTGGGTCCTGACGCGCACCCTGCCGATGATGCCGCTGATATCAGGCATCGTCGTCTTCGTCTTCGGCGCGCTGACGCTCTGGCTGCAGAACGACACCTTCATCAAGATGAAGCCGACCATCGTCAATTCGCTGTTCGGCGCCATCCTGCTCGGCGGCCTTCTCTTCGGTAAATCGCTGCTCGGCTACGTCTTCCACGCCGCCTTCAGGCTCACCGACGAGGGCTGGCGCAAGCTGACGCTGCGCTGGGGCCTGTTCTTCGTCTTCCTCGCGGTGCTGAACGAGGTTGTGTGGCGCTCCTTCTCGACGGATTTCTGGGTGGCCTTCAAGGTCTGGGGCACCATGCCCATCACCATTCTCTTCACGCTGTCGCAGATGCCGCTGATCATGCGCCACTCCGTCGAGCAGCCGGAAGAGGGCAAGGCGCCCTGAGGCGCGTCATCGTCCTGTCACCGAATCTTGGGTGAACCGTCATCGTCCCGTTACCGGACTGACATGCCCGGGACTCATGGTCTGCCCGTCGATTCGCGGGCTTGGCCGGAGGTGGCATGGCGATTGTTCCCGAGACGCTGACGCGGCGCTCGTTCCTTCTCACCGCAGGGGCAGGTGCGCTCGCGACCTCCTCGGCGCTGGCCGTTCCCTATTATGCGCGGCGCCATGGCAGCCCGGTCTTTTCCCACGGCGTGCAGTCGGGCGATGTCGATTGCTCCTCCGGCATGGTCTGGGCGCGGGTGGACCGGCCGGCAGAGGTGACGCTGGAATATTCGACGACCGAGAGCTTCCTGAACGCGTCGCGCCTGCCCGTCGAGAAGGCGACGATCGCGTCCGACAACACGGTCAAGGCGATGCTGCAGGGCCTCTTGCCGGACCAGGACATCTTCTATCGCTTCACCGCCAGCGATCCCTATTCCAGCCATCTCGTCTCCGAGCCGGTCGTCGGGCGCTTCCGCACCGCGCCGATGCGCAAGCGCTCCGTGCGTTTCGTCTGGTCGGGCGACACGGCCGGGCAGGGCTGGGGCATCGACGATGTCGGCATGAAGACCTATTCGACCATGCTGCGGCACGAGCCGGATTTCTTCATCCATTCCGGCGATACCGTCTATGCCGATGGTCCGATCCCCGATGAGATCCGGCTGCGGGATGGCGGGATCTGGAAGAACCGCATCGTCACCGACGAGAAGCGCAACGTGGCGCGCACGCTGCATGAGTTTCGCGGCCAGTGGAAATACAATCTGTTCGACGAGCACCTCCTGTCCTTCAACACGCAATGCCCGACCTTCTTCCAGTGGGATGACCACGAGGTGCTCAACAACTGGTCGGAATCGAGTGACCTTACCGGCGACCGGCGCTATCCGGAAAAGGAGATCGGCGTCTACGAGGCCCGCGCCCGGCGCGCCTTCCACGAGATGACGCCGATCCGCTATTTTCCCACCGAGCCCGGCCGCATCTTCCGCAAGATCGCCTACGGGCCGCTGCTCGACGTCTTCTTCGTCGACCTGCGCTCCTATCGCAGCCCCAACCGGGGCGGCACGGAAAACGGCCTGTTCGGCTGGCGGCAGGCGGATTGGCTGCGGCGGGAGCTGGCGGCCTCGCGCGCCGTGTGGAAGGTCATCGCCTGCGACATGCCGCTCGGCCTCGTCATCTGGGACGACTATGCCAACAGCCTCGGCTACGAGGGTGTCGCCGACGGCCTCAACGGTCCGCCGGCGGCGCGCGAGCGGGAGATCGCCGACCTTCTCTCCTTCCTGCGCGACAACGCGGTCCACAACGTCGTCTGGCTGACGGCGGACGTGCACTACACGGCCGCGCACCACTACGATCCGTCGCGGGCGAAATTCCAGGAGTTCCATCCGTTCTGGGAGTTCGTCTCCGGGCCGTTGCATTCCGGCACCTACGGGCCGAAGCCGCTCGACATGACCTTCGGGCCGGAGGTGCGGTTCATCAAGTCGTCCAAGGGCGGCATCGACAGCAACCTGCCGCCCTCGGCCGGCCTGCAATTCTTCGGCCTCGTCGACATCAACGGGACGAGCGAGGAGATGACGGTGCGCCTGATGGACCGGGAAGACCGGGAACTCTGGAACATCACGCTGCCGCCGGTGCGCGCCTCTTGAGGCCGGGCCCTGCGCGGCGCGGGCAACAGAGTTGCGCCCCGCCTCTTTCGCATTTGCGGAAAAACATGTAAGAGCCCGGCCATTGAAGACGGCGCCCCCCTATACCGCGCGCCCCGAACCTCAGAGATTAAACCATGTCCATCCGCAATATCGCGATCATCGCGCACGTCGACCATGGCAAGACCACGCTTGTCGACGAGCTCCTGAAACAGTCCGGCTCGTTCCGTGAAAACCAGCGCGTCGCCGAACGCGTGATGGACTCGAACGATCTCGAAAAGGAACGCGGCATCACCATCCTCGCCAAGGCCACCTCGGTCGAGTGGAAGGGTCACCGCATCAACATCGTCGACACGCCCGGCCACGCCGACTTCGGCGGCGAGGTGGAGCGCATCCTCTCGATGGTGGACGGCGCGATCGTTCTCGTCGATAGTTCGGAAGGCCCGATGCCGCAGACGAAGTTCGTCGTCGGCAAGGCGCTGAAGGTCGGCCTGAAGCCGATCGTCGCGATCAACAAGATCGACCGTCCGGACGGTCGTCACGAGGAAGTGCTGAACGAGGTCTTCGACCTCTTCGCCAATCTCGACGCCACCGACGAACAGCTCGACTTCCCGATCCTCTACGGTTCGGGCCGCAACGGCTGGATGAACGTCAACCCGGAAGGCCCGACCGATGAAGGCATGGCCCCGCTGCTCGATCTCGTGCTCAAGCACGTTCCCGAGCCGAAGGTCGCCGAAGGCCCGTTCCGCATGATCGGCACGATCCTCGAAGCCAACCCCTTCCTCGGCCGCATCATCACCGGCCGCATCCATTCCGGCTCGATCAAGCCGAACCAGACCGTCAAGGTTCTCGGCCAGGACGGCCAGCTCATCGAAAACGGCCGCATCTCGAAGATCCTCGCCTTCCGCGGCATCGAGCGCACGGCGATCGAAGAGGCCCATGCCGGCGATATCGTCGCCATCGCCGGCCTCACCAAGGGCACCGTCGCCGACACGTTCTGCGATCCGTCCGTCTCGGAAGCACTGAAGGCGCAGCCGATCGACCCGCCGACCGTCACCATGTCCTTCATCGTCAACGATTCGCCGCTCGCCGGCACCGAGGGCGACAAGGTGACGAGCCGCGTCATCCGCGACCGCCTCTTCAAGGAGGCCGAAGGCAATGTGGCGCTGAAGATCGAAGAGTCGGGCGACAAGGATTCGTTCTTCGTTTCCGGCCGCGGCGAACTCCAGCTCGCCGTCCTCATCGAGACCATGCGCCGCGAAGGCTTCGAGCTCGCCGTGTCGCGTCCGCGCGTCGTCATGCACAAGGACGAGGCGACCGGCCAGATGCTGGAGCCGATCGAGGAAGTCGTCATCGACGTGGATGAGGAACATTCCGGCGTCGTCGTGCAGAAGATGTCGGAGCGCAAGGCCGAGATGGTCGAGCTGCGTCCCTCCGGCGGCAACCGCGTCCGCCTCGTCTTCTTCGCGCCGACCCGCGGCCTCATCGGCTACCAGTCGGAGCTTCTGACCGACACGCGTGGCACGGCGATCATGAACCGCCTGTTCCACGACTACCAGCCCTACAAGGGCGAGATCGGCGGCCGCGTCAACGGCGTGCTGCTCTCCAACGAATCGGGCGAGGCCGTCGCCTACGCCCTCTTCAACCTGGAAGACCGCGGCCCGATGGTCATCGATGCGGGCGAGAAGGTCTATGCCGGCATGATCGTCGGCATCCACACGCGCGACAACGACCTTGAGGTCAACGTGCTGAAAGGCAAGAAGCTCACCAACATCCGCGCCGCCGGCAAGGACGAAGCCGTCCGCCTGACGCCGCCGATCAAGATGACGCTGGAGCGCGCGCTCTCCTGGATCCAGGACGACGAACTCGTCGAGGTGACGCCGAAGTCCATCCGCCTGCGCAAGCTCTATCTCGATCCGAACGACCGCAAGCGATTCGAAAAGCAGCGCTCGGCCGGCGCGGCCTGAGCGGTTTTTCCGAAACGGGACGATTTTTAACCCCGGCGCCCACGACAGAGGGGCGCCGGGGTTTTTCATGTGTGTGTCATCGTTTTACGACTTGTGACGTTTGTTAAAAAAGCGTTAACTTTTCGGCGTGCCGCCCGGAACTCGCCTGTGGGCAAAGGAAGCCTCCATGCCCCGCGGGATTCCGGTGGAATCGGTGCCGGAATATGAGTCGTGTTATGAAAACACTGTCGATCGATGTGCGGCGCGCCGAGCCGCAGGATGCACGTGCGATATCCGAGACGCATCGGATATCGTGGCTGCAGGCCTATGGCGGTCTCATCCCGCACAAGCCGCTTATACAGATGGTCGACCGCCGCGGTGAGACCTGGTGGCGCAAGGCGACGCGGGGTCCTGCGACCTTGCTGGTGCTCGACGTCGCCGGCACGGTGGCGGGTTATGCCACGCTCGGCCTCAATCGGGCCCGGGCGCTGCCGCAGGAAGGCGAGATCTACGAACTCTACCTGCGGCCGGAATACCAGGGCATCGGTCTTGGCCGGCTGCTCTTCGGCGAGGCGCGGCGGCTTCTGAAGTCGCTCGGCTGCGAAGGCCTGATCGTCTGGTGCCTGGAGGACAGCGAGCATGCCGAACGCTTCTTCCGCTCCGCCGGCGGGCGCGACATCGCCGAGGGCATGGAGAATTTCGGCGACAAGGAACTGAAGAAGCTCGGTTTCGTCTGGCCCTGAACCCTATTCGACCGCCTGCGGCAGATACCGCATCGGTTCGCCGGCCAGCCTGCCGCGCGCGCCGTGCCATTGCGGCTCGGCCATGCCGCAGGCGAAGTCATGCGCCTCCTCGTCCGCCACCTTGCGGGCGAGGATATTGGCGTCCTTGTTCTCCAGGGCGTCGACATAGCCGACGACGCAGCTTGTCGGGTTCTGCGCCGTCGCGACCGTCGAGACGACGAGGACCTGGCCATAGCGTGTATCGGTGTCGCTCGTGGTCTCCGGGTCGGAGACGAACCAGCGCACGATGGCCGCGACCGGTTTTCCATCCGCCGCAAGCCGCCATTCGATCGTGGCATTGGTGTGGTTGAACGGACCGAAGCTCTCGAAGGCCTCGTCCAGCCAGGCCTTGCCGACCGGGCCGTAGGCCTGGCTCTGGCGGAGGTCGCCTTCCTTGAAGTAAACCGGAAAATCCTTGTAGCCGGCGCATTCAAGGGTGATGCTCGGGCCTTCGTCCTCCTGCGAGAGCGTCTTGCAGGCGTCGAGATTGCGGTCGGAATAGGCGCTCTCGTTGGCCTGGGCGGCCGAAGCGGCGAGGGCGGCGACAAAGAGAAGGGGCATCAGGCGCATGGATCATCCTCCGGTCTTCATGGAGACGGGGCACGGAGCTCGTCTATTCGCCTCCGGCGAAAGTCATGTTGCACTGCAATGGGATTCGCATTAGGAAGCCCGCGAACCGAACCATTCCACCTGAGGGAGCCCCCCATGCGTATCGATGCGATTTCCGTTGGCAAGAACCCGCCGGACGACGTGAACGTCATTGTCGAGGTGCCGGTCGGCGGCCATCCGATCAAGTATGAGATGGACAAGGAAGCCGGCGCCCTCGTCGTCGACCGTTTCCTCTACACGCCGATGACCTATCCCGGCAATTACGGCTTCGTGCCGCACACGCTCTCGGAAGACGGCGACCCGATCGACGTGCTGATCGCCAACACCCGCCCGCTCGTTCCGGGCTGTGTCATCAACGTGCGCCCGATCGGCGTCATGGTCATGGAAGACGATGGCGGCAAGGACGAGAAGATCATCGCCGTGCCGGTGCCGAAGCTGACGCGCCGCTACGACAAGGTCGAGAACTACACCGACCTGCCGGAGATCACGCTGAAGCAGATCGAGCACTTCTTCGAGCACTACAAGGATCTGGAGCCCGGCAAGTGGGTGAAGATCGCCGGCTGGCAGGACGTTACCGTCGCCAAGAAGATGATCCTGGAAGCCGTCGAGCGTTATCAGGCGAGCAAGAAGTAAGCGCTCAGCGCGCTCCGGCGCCTTCAAGTCTTGAAACGATGTCCTCCGGATCGCCGTCGATCCGGAGGATTTTCTTTCTCTGGGTGTCGCCGCTGACAAGGCGCACAGCGGACTTGGCCACGCCGGCCGCCTTGGCAATCAGCGCCACCAGCGCCTTGTTCGCCCTGCCCTTGTCGGGCGGATCACTGACGCGGGCCTTGAGGTAGCGCTCGCCGTCGGCGCCGGTTTCCCAGCCGTCGATCGCATCGCGCCCGCCGTTCGGCGTCAGCCGCACCGTCAGGCGCACATGATCGCCATGGCGGCGGAGCGCGGCGCCGGCCTGTTCGGTCACGGCGCCAGGAGGGCCGGCGCCAGCACGCTGCGGATCACCTGCTCCAGGAAGAACAGGATGACGAGCACGACGAGCGGCGAAAGGTCGACGCCGCCGAAATTCGGCAGGACGCGGCGGATCGGGCGGTAGATCGGTTCGGTCAGCTGGTAGAGCGAGCGGCCGATGGTCGCGATCACCTGATTGTTCGCGTTGATGACGTTGAAGGCATAGAGCCAGGAGAAGATCGCCGAGGCGATCACCAGGAACCACGCTATGCTGATGATGAACAATAGGGTGTTGATGACCGCTATCATTGATGTCTCCAATTGGTTTCGTCTCGACATGTAGCCATTGCGCGCCCTGCCAGCAAGGCCGGGCGCCGGGCGGTGCGGCAACATGTTTAATGGCGCGGGGCCCGACGCCGTCGCGGCAAGCGCCCTCAGGCCTCGTGGAAGATGCGCTCGAGGAAGGACGTCATCCAGAGGCGGAGCGCCGCATCGTGCAGGAGGCGCCCGTCGAGATGGGCGCGGCCGGCCTGTGCGCCCGGCAATTCGAAACGGTGCGCGCCGCGCACCACCCAGCGATGCATCATGGCGAGCGTCAGTTCGCCGTGGAACTGGATGCCCCAGGCATTGTCGCCGTAGCGGAAGGCCTGGTTCTCGTAGTGGTGGCCGGTGGCGAGCAGCGTCGCGTCCCGCGGCAGGTCGAAGCCCTCGCGATGGAACTGGTAGACCATGTCCGGCCAGGCCATCAGCGCCGAGCCCGCCTGCGTCGCCGCCAGCGGATACCAGCCGATCTCGGTCCAGCCCTCCGCATGGCCGAAAACCGTGCCGCCGAGGTTCTTCACCAGCATCTGCGCGCCAAGGCATATGCCGAGGAAGGGGCGGTTCTCGGCAAGGGGCACGGAGAGCCAGTCGATCTCCGCGCGCACATAGGCCTCGTCGTCATTGGCGCTCATCGGCCCGCCGAAGACGACCGCGCCCGCATGATGGGACAGCGTGGCGGGCAGCGGATCGCCGAGCACGGGGCGGCGGATATCCAGCGCATGGCCCATCGCCTGGAGGATCTGCCCGACGCGGCCGGGGCTGGAGGTCTCCTGATGCAGGACGATCAGGACGGGGCGCTTGCGGCGCGGCTTGTGCGGAAAATCGAGCATGGCTCAGCCTTCGTCCGGCTGCTCCGGACCTGCCGCGGCGCCCACGCGTTCGGCCACTTCCTGCCGCTTCATGATGCGCTCCCGGCCGGAGACGCCGAGCAGGTCCGCGATGCGCCAGATGGCATGGTCCTCCATCTCGCTGCGCTCGCCGTCGGCATAGACGATCTCCCAGAGCAGGCCGATCAGGTCGACGCGCTGCTCCTCGGAAAGCTGGCGCTTCAGCTCCGAGGTGAAGCGGAAGAAATCGATCGCCTCGCTCTCCGCATCGGTGCCGGCGGCAACCAGCGCGTCGAGCTCGGTCTCGTCGAGGCCGTAGAATTCCTTCAAGCGGGCGCGCAGCGCCTTCTTCTCGACATCGAGGATCTTGCCGTCCGCTTCCATCACCTGGATGCACAGCGCCATGACCGCGACACGCGGGTCGTCGGCAGCAAAGGTCGGTCTGTCACCACCGGAAAGGCTCGCCAGAAACTGCTGCAAGCGTTCGAACATTCAGTGTCGCCCCGTTCCTCAAGCCCTGGAAGGTTTCCGCATCTTTCCGATCAGCGAAAACGCCGCCTTCGTCCGTCAGCCTTCAGTTTGGAGCGATCCCGCTGAACCGGAATTGCTCCAGCTTCTTGTTTTCACCGCATTGTCCCACGCCGAGGCGATGCCGCTTCGGCCGGACATGCCCTAGAACAGCCGGAAGCCGCTCGTCCCGTCCCGCTTGACGGCGCCTTCCTTGACGCCCGGATCATCCGGCAGGCCGAAGAAGGGGCGCTCCTCTTCCTCTGCGGCCACCGTCTCCCTGACCTTTTCCGGTGTTGCCGCCTTCACCGGCGCAGCCTCCACCACCGTGGCGACGACGACGGGCTTTTGCACGACTTCCACCGTCTCGACCTTTGCGATCTCTTCGACCCGTGCGGCGGGCTTGGCCTCGATGGCAAGCGGCGGCAGGGTGCGGAGCGCCTCGTCAACGGCGGCGGTCGAGCCTTCCTCGATCGGTCCGTCGAGCGGGCTGACCGGCGTCTTCCACTCGAAGGCGTCGAGGCGGCCGGTGACCGGCGAGACGGCCCGCCATTCCGGTGCCGTGATGCCGTCGGCCGTCCAGGCCGGATCGCGCGGTGCCTTCAGCGCCTGGTTCATCCAGTGGCGGATGCGGCCCTGGTCGCCCGTCTCGGCATCCTCGATGTCGGCGAGCAGCAGGAAGGCGCTTTCGCGGGGCGACAGGCGGGCGGCCGCTTCGGCCTTGCTGCGAGCGAGCGCGAAGTCGCGCGTTTCCAGCGCGGCTTCCGCGACGGCATAGAGCGCTTCGGCATTGTTCGGGCGCATCGCTTCGAGCTTTTCCGCCCGCTTCAGGCGGTCGGTCGCCGAATCGCCGCTGCGCGCACGGACATAGAGTTTCGCGACATCGCCATGGGCCGTGGTCTTCCAGAGTTTTTCCAGGATGGCGGCGGCCTTGCGCAGGTTGTCCTCGCGCAGATAGGCCTTGGCCGCGATGAGGCCGGCGGGCACGAAGGTCTCGTCGAGCTTCAATGCCTGCTGGGCGTCCTCGCGCGCGCCCTTCGGATCGGCATCGAGCCTTGCGGCGGCGCGGGCCGTCAGCAGCACCACCTTGCGGCGGGCATGCGTCTTCTTCTCCTCGGCCGAGCCGGAGCGGCCGTCGCCGAGAAGTTTCAGCGCCTCGTCCCAGTCCCCGGCTTCGGAGCGATATTCCAGCGCGGCTTCCGCCGCCCAGGGAAGCTGCGGGGCCTTTTCCGCGGCACGTTCGGCATATTGCCGGGCGGCCTCGTTGGCACCGAGCCGGCGGGCCTCCAGATAGAGGCCGCGCAGGCCGAGTTCGCGCGTTTCCGGATCATCCGCCATCAGCTCGAATTTGCGGCGCGCGTCGTCATAGCGGCCCTCGATCATCGCCGCCTGCGCCTCGAGCAGGTGGATGAGCGGCTCCTGGTCGGCGCTGAGCAGGCCCTTCGTGCGTCCCAGCATCTTCCGCGCACCGGCGGCATCGCCCGCGCCGGCGGCGATGAGGCCGGTGGAGAGCGCCTGGTAGCCGCGGTCGCGCTTGCGGGCGCGGAAATAACGCTGGATCGAGTGCGGCGATGTCCACACGACGCGCACGATCCACCAGGAGAACATCACGGCGGCGACCAACGAGACGACGAGCGTGGCGGCGACCATCAGGCTCATGTCGGCCCGCTGGCCCTGCCAGATGATGGAGAGCTCGCCGGGACGGTCGGCAAGCCAGGCGAAGCCGGCGGCGAGCGCGAGGACGAAGAGGGCGAAGACCAGAATGCGAATCATGAAGCCTGTCTCCTCAGCCCTGGTTGCCAGCGGTGCCGGTCGTGCCGTTCAGGGCGCCGGAAACGACGGTGCCGATCAGGCCCTCCACGGTGACACGTTCGTCGAGCTTGCGCTTGTAGTCGGCCGCCGCGCTCTGGCCTTTCTCCGGCAGGGTCTGCCATTCGATCTGCGCGCCTTTGAAATCGCCGTTCTGCAGCTTGTTCTCGATGCGCGCGACAATCGCTTCCGGCGTATCGCCCTCGATGCTGCCGACGGGGCGCACGCGGATCGCCGAGGCGGCGCTCGCCATCAGGCGGTTGAAGATGCCTTCGTCGCCTTCCGGCTGGTGCACGGCATCGAGGATGGCATCGGCCGTTCCCTGGAAATCGCGCACGAGATCCGAGCGCGACGGTACGCCGATGGCGGCGTGTTCGCGCAGGCCGGCAAGGGACGGATCGTCCGGCGAGATGCTGGCGAAGGCCTCCAGTTCGGCGAGATAGGGGCCGCCGCGGTCGATCGCGGTCTTCAGCGCGCTGGCGGCCACGGCCCGCGCCATCTCGATGTCGCTGCGCGGCTCGTCGAGCTTCTGCTCGGCGGCGGCGATGCGTTCGGCAAGCTGGTTTTCCGTCGCGCTGACCGCTTCGGTGGTGCGCGCGATGGCCTCGCGCAGCGCCGCAAGTTCCGTCGTCAGCCGGGTCACGTCGCCTTCGAGCTTGCTGACGGCTTCCGGGCTTGCACCGGCGGTGGCGGTGTTCTCACCTGCCGATTTTTCCAGCGCGGCGATCCGCGTCTCGATCGGCTGGAGATCGACCGGGTTTGCGACCGGGGCTTCGGCCAAGGTTTCGGAAAGCCGCGTCTTCAGGGCCTCCACCTCGTTCGACAGGGTGGCGACGGCGTCGGATTCGCCCGCCCGGTCGGGCCCGAGCGTCGGCAGGTAGCCGCCATATTGCAGGCTGCCGGCGCCCAGGAGTGCGATCAGGCCGCCGAGAATGCCGGCCGCCAGCGTGCCGGCATTGCTGCGCTGCGGTGGCGGTGGCGTTTCGGCGCGCACCGGCTCCTCGTAGGTCGTGCGGGCAGGTTCGATCGGCTCGGCCTTTTCCTCGGCGGGCTCGGCGGCGGTTTCGGCCGCCGCGGGTTCCGCCGTTACCGTTTCGGAGGTTTCCGGTACCTGGTTTTCCGGCGTTTCGGTTGTCGCCGCGTCCTCGGCCGCCAGCGCCTCGTCGCTGACGGAGGCGGGAACCGCTTCGAGGTCGATCGTCACGGGTTCGTCGCCTGCCTTCTTGCGACGGGACGGGGTTTCCGGTTCCATGGCGACCTCCTGGCGTTCATGTGCATTGCATTAAACGTAGACAGGGAAGCCAGCGAGGGAAAGACCCTTGCGGCAAATTCCTCCGCCGTCGTCTGCCCTTAGAGCAGATCCAGCAGGCTCTCCTCGTTGGGCGACGAGGCGATGACGGTGGATGCGGCAAAGCGCTGCGGCACGGCTTTGGCGACATTCGCGCTCATGCAGAGCATCAGCGTCGAGAGGAAGCGCTCGGGAATCTCCACGAGCGGGGAAAGCGTGAAGAAGGCCCGCGCGCTTTCGCCGGAATAGAACAGCACGGCATCCGGCACCGGCTTGAGAAGCGCGGCCTCCGCCTCCGTGCGGCGCGGGACGACGGGCACCATGCGGTAGGCCTCCACGGTGCGGAACGGAATGCCGGCTTCGGCGAGGCGCGCCTCGAAGCTGCGCGCGCGCGGCACGCCGGCGAGATAGAGGATCGGTTCGGCCGGCATGCCGAAATCCCGGCAATGCGCGACGATCATGTCGGCAAGGTCCCTGCCGTCGCCGCCGGGGGTGAGCACGGTGCGAAAGCCGGCCGCGCTGGCGGCATCCGCCGAGGCCTGACCGACCGAGAAGACCGTGGTCAGGAGGTGGCGGTCGATCGCATCGCCAAGACGGCCGAAGAGGCGCGCCACCTCCGCGCTGGTGATGGCGATGGCCGAGTGCCGCTCCGCGAGCGCCGCCTTCACCGCATCAAGATCGTGCTCGGGCTTCGACAGCGGCAGGCAGACGGTCTCGTGGCCCAGCGCCGCGAGCTTGCGGGCGGTGCGGGCCGCCGTCTGTTCCGGGCGAAGGACGAGGACGCGCACGCGGTTCAGCCCCAGCTTTCGAAGAAGTCCGCTCCCGCCTTCTCGCGGATCGCCTGTCCCGCCGTCTCGCCGAGCCGTCCGGCCTCGCTTGCCGGGCCGCTCGTCTCGATCTCGTGGAACCGGCTGCCGTCCGGCGTCAGGATCATGCCGCGGAACTGGAGATGCCCGCCCTCGACAGTCGCATAGCCGGCGATCGGCGTGCGACAGGAGCCGTCGAGCGTGGCAAGGAAGCCGCGTTCGCAGGAGACCGCCGCGCGCGTCGCGCGGTCGTCGATGGCGGCAAGCAGGCTTTCCGTGCCCTTGTCGCCGATGCGGCTCTCGATGCAGATCGCGCCCTGCGCGGGGGCGGGTGGAAAGGAGACGGGATCGAGGATTTCCGTCGGCACGTCGAGCTTGCCGAGGCGTTTCAGGCCGGCATAGGCGAGCAGCGTCGCATCCGCCTGGCCTTCGGCGAGCTTGCCAAGGCGGGTATCGACCTGGCCGCGGAAGACGATGACGTTGAGATCGGGCCGAAGACGCCGGATGAGTGCCTGGCGGCGGAGCGAGGCGGAGCCGACGGTCGCACCCTGCGGCAGGTCGAGCAGGCGGGCGACGCTGCGGCCGATGAACGCATCGCGCACGTCCTCGCGCGGCAGGAAGGCGGAGAGGTGTAGTCCCTCCGGCAGCTTCGTCGGCATGTCCTTGGAAGAGTGCACGGCGAAATCGAGCTCGCCGGAGGAGAGCTGCGCCTCGATCTCCTCGGTGAACAGGCCCTTGCCGCCGATCAGCGCCAGCGAGCGGTCGGTGATGCGGTCGCCCTTGGTCGAGAGCACGACGATCTCGAACATGTCTTCGGGCAGGCCATGGGCCGCCATCAGGCGCGAACGGGTCTCGTAGGCCTGGGCGAGCGCCAGCGGGCTGCCCCGCGTGCCGATCCTGAAAGGTTTTGTTTGCATCCGCCTTGATCCGTTGTTACCGGGATGTCTCGTAACCGGGTTTCCGGCCCATCGCAATCAATCCTAGTGCTTCATGTCGTCCCATCTGACCATTCTGGGCATCGAAACGAGCTGCGACGAGACCGCCGCGGCCGTGGTCGCGCGCGATGCGGAAGGCCGGGGCGAGATCCTCGGCGAGGTGGTGCTGAGCCAGCTCGAAGAGCACAGCGCCTATGGCGGCGTGGTGCCGGAGATCGCCGCACGCGCCCATGTGGAAGCGCTCGACAGCCTGATTTCCGAGGCGCTGCTGCGGGCCGGGCGCTCGCTTGACGATGTCGATGCCATTGCCGCGACGAGCGGGCCGGGGCTGATCGGCGGGCTCATCGTCGGGCTGATGACCGGCAAGGCGATCGCCCGGGCGACGGGCAAGCCGCTCTATGCCGTCAATCATCTGGAAGGCCATGCGCTGACGGCGCGGCTGACGGACGGGCTCTCCTTTCCCTACCTGATGCTGCTCGTCTCCGGTGGCCATACCCAGCTCGTCCTGGTGCGCGGCGTCGACGACTACGAGCGCTGGGGCACGACGATCGACGACGCGCTCGGCGAAGCCTTCGACAAGACGGCCAAGCTGCTCGGCCTGCCCTATCCGGGCGGCCCGGCGGTGGAGCGCATGGCGAAGACGGGTAACCCCGAGCGGTTCACCTTTCCGCGGCCGCTCGTCGGCGAGGCGCGGCTCGATTTCTCCTTTTCCGGCCTCAAGACGGCGGTGCGGCAGGCCGCGCAGTCCATCGAGCCGGTGACGGAGCAGGACGTCGCCGATATCTGCGCCTCCTTCCAGCGCGCCGTCTCGCGCACGCTGAAGGACCGCATCGGCCGCGGCCTCGAACGGTTCCGCACGCTTTTTCCGGATGTCGAGACGCCGGCGCTGGTCGTTGCCGGCGGGGTGGCGGCCAATGCGGAGCTGCGCGCGACCCTGCAGGCGCTGTGCGACAAGCATAAATTCCGCTTCATCGCCCCGCCGCTGGCGCTGTGCACCGACAATGCATCCATGATCGCCTGGGCGGGCCTGGAGCGCATGGCGGCCGGTTTCGCGCCCGATGACCTTGCCGTCGCGCCGCGCTCGCGCTGGCCGCTCGACCGCGAGGCGGCGACGGTCCTGGGATCCGGCAAGCGGGGAGCCAAGGCATGAGCAGCACTCCGAGGATCGCCGTCATCGGCGCGGGTGCCTTCGGCACGGCGCTGGCGAGCGTGGCCGCGGCAAGCGCCGGCGACGTCACGCTGATCGGCCGCGACGCGGCGGCCGTCGACCTGATGCGCGCCTCGCGGCGCAACGAAAAGGCGCTTCCCGGCATCGACCTGCCGCCGACCCTTTCCTTCAGCGCCGATGCGGCGGCGATCCGCGGCGCCGGCATCGTGCTGTTCGCCATGCCCTCGCAGGCCCAGCGCGAGGCGGCGCGCTCCCTTGCGCCCCTGCTCGCGCCGGGCACGGCCGTGGTGATCTGCGCCAAGGGCATGGAAAAGGGCACCGGGCGGCTGCTGACGGAGGTGCTGGAAGAAGAGCTTCCGGGCCGCGAGATCGCCGTGCTCTCCGGCCCCGGCTTTGCCGCCGACATCGCGAAGGGCCTGCCGACGGCGATGGTGATCGCCGCGCGCACGGCCGAGACCGGCGCCTGGCTGGCGCAGGCCCTTTCGGGGCCGACCTTCCGTCTCTATCCCTCGACCGACCGCATCGGCGTGCAGCTCGGCGGCGCGCTGAAGAATGTGCTGGCGATCGCCTGCGGCATCATCGAGGGGGCCGAGCTTGGCGATTCGGCACGGGCGGCGCTGATTTCGCGCGGGCTTGCGGAACTGTCGCGCTTCGTCGCGGCCCATGGCGGGGAGGGCGCCACGGTCACGGGGCTCTCCGGCCTCGGCGACCTCGTGCTGACGGGAACGAGCCACCAGTCGCGCAACCTGCGCTTCGGCATCGCGCTCGGCCGTGATGGCGACGCCGCCGGCTGGTCGGGCGATCTTGTGGAGGGCGCCTTTGCCGCCTCGGTCGCCTCGGGCGTTGCCGCGCAGAAGGGCATCGACATGCCGATCACCGATGCGGTTGCCCGCATCATCGATGGCAGCCTCGACGTGAAGACCGCCATCGGGCAATTGATGACGCGCCCGATCACCCAGGAATGACACAGCGGCCAGGAACAGAAGGAAGGATCGTTTCATGCATTTCGCATTTCTCTGCCAGGACAAGCCCGGCGCGCTGCAGGTGCGCCTCGATACGCGCCCGGATCACCTCGCCTACCTGAACGGCCTCAATGCCGACGGCAAGCTCGCCTTCGCCGGCCCCTTCCTCGGCGATGACGGCAAGCCGACCGGCAGCCTCGTCGTGGTCAAGGCCGAGACGATCGAAGAGGCCCGGCAGATCGCGGAGAACGATCCCTATGCCAAGGCCGGCCTCTTCGCTTCTGTCGAGGTGAAGGCCTGGAACTGGGTCTTCAACAATCCGGAGGCCTGATCCGCATGGCATATTGGCTGTACAAGTCGGAACCCTTCAAGTTCTCCTGGGAGAAGCTGAAGTCGAAAGGGGAGGCCGGCGAAGAATGGGACGGCGTGCGCAACTACCAGGCGCGCAACAACATGCGGGCCATGAAGATCGGCGACAAGGGCTTCTTCTACCACTCCAACGAGGGGCTGGAGGTCGTCGGCATCACCGAGGTCTGCGGCCTGTCGCATCCCGATTCGACGGCCGGCGAGGACCCGCGCTGGGATTGCGTCGACATCCGCGCCGTGTGCGACATGCCGAGGCCGGTCTCGCTGAAGGACGTCAAGGCCAACCCGAAGCTCGCCAACATGTCGCTCGTCACCTCCATGCGCCTGTCGGTGCAGCCGGTGACCGAGGACGAATGGATCGAGGTCTGCCGCATGGGTGGTCTCGACAAGCCGCCGCGCTGATGCCGTCTGTTTTTCGCATCGCTTCCTGGGAAAACCGGCTTCCGCCGCTCGGAGCGATCCCCTTGTGAAAACGGATCCCGAGGTCTTCATCCGCGACAATACCGATGTGCTCTCACCGCCGCATGTGCCGGAGGTGACGCTGCATCTTGCCACCGAGGCGCACGACCTCTGGCTGAAGACCGAGGAGGAACTGGAGGAGATCGGCCTGCCGCCACCCTTCTGGGCCTTCGCCTGGGCGGGCGGGCAGGGGCTTGCTCGCCATGTGCTGGATCATCCGGCGCTGGTGGCCGGCAAGTCGGTGCTGGATTTTGCCAGCGGCTCCGGCCTTGTCGGCATCGCGGCGCGGCTTTCCGGCGCTGCGGCGGTGCTGGCGGCGGATATCGATCCCTGGAGCAGGACCGCGATCCGCCTGAACGCCGCCCTGAACGGCGTCGATCTCGCTTATACTGCCGAAGACATGGTCGGCCGGGACGAGGGCTGGGATGTCGTTCTGGCCGGCGACGTCTTCTATGACCGCGGTTTTGCCGACATGCTCATTCCCTGGTTCTCGGCGCTTGCGGCGCGGGGTGCGCTGGTGCTCGTCGGCGATCCCGGCCGGGCCTATTGCCCGCGCGAGCGCATGGAGACGCTCGCCATCTATACGGTGCCGGTGACGCGGGCGCTGGAGGACAGCGAGGTCAAGAAGACGACGGTCTGGCGTTTTTGCGAAAGCCCGGCAAGAGCGTAACGCTTGTCGTTGCCGTCAGGGGCCCGGGCGGATGACGCAGACGCCGGCTTCCCAGGAACACCCGTTCTGCCCCGGCGTCACCACGATGACCTTCGACCCGCGGTTTTCGACGAGGGGGGCATCGATCAGGTCGTCGTAATAGCGATCCCGGTCGATATAGAAATAGATGCCGTTGCCGGGGTCGCGATAGGCCGAGAGGGCGCCGCCGTAGAAATTGCGGTCCTTGCGCCAGTGGCGGTCGCGATGCCGCTCCACCCGGCGGTCGTCTCGGTCGCGCGGGCGCCAGTCGCGGTGCTCGCGCCGCTCGATGCTGCGGCCGATGAAGCGGCCTTTCGACCAGTCCGTGTCGGACTTGTCCGACCAGCCGATATCGGGGCTGCGGTCGCGGGCCGCGGCGGCCGTCATGCCGCCGGCTGCAAGGGCGACCGCAAGCGCTAGAACTTTGGTCGCATGGGACGCTGAAAACAGAGTCATTCTGTCCTGCCTTCCGGATTACGCTTAACAGATCCTTAACGGCAAGATGGGGCAGCGCCCGGCAAAAGTCACGGATTTGGTTATGAATTTTCCCGTTATCGTTAATTGGCGGGGCGCGTCCCGGAATGGCACAAACGCGGCAGGTCGCTTAATCGATTAAATTCATTTTGCACTGCAAGAAGGCTTGTGGTTCCGCTTTCCGGTGATTAAACGTCGCAATCACTGCATTGTGCACAACATACTGCAATTCCGGAGAAAATTTGTCCAGTTTATGGCTCTCCGGGGTTCCGTGAGGTTCAGATGGCGAATGTCACTCGAAGCCGGCCGCTCTCGCCGCATCTCCAAGTCTACAAGCCGATCCCGACGATGGTCATGTCCATCGTGCATCGCATAACCGGTGCCGCCCTTTACTTCGGTACGGTGCTCGTCGCCTGGTGGCTGATCGCCGCCGCCTCGGGCGAGGCCTATTTCGACTGGGTCAACTGGTTCTTCGGCACGCTGATCGGCCGTCTCGTGCTCTTCGGCTATACCTGGGCGCTGATGCACCACATGCTGGGCGGTCTTCGCCACTTCATGTGGGACATGGGCCGCGGCTACGAGAAGCATTTCAACACCAAGCTCGCCATCGTGACCCCGTTCGTCTCCGTCGCCCTGACGGTGCTGGTCTGGGTTGCCGGCTATCTGGCACGCTGAGGAGAGTTTCATGGATATGCGCACTCCCCTCGGCAAGGTTCGCGGCCTCGGCTCGGCAAAGGACGGCACGGAGCATTTCTGGCGCCAGCGCCTGACGGCCGTCGCCAACGTTCCGCTTCTCCTGTTCTTCGTCGGTTTCCTGATCTGCTACAACGGCGCTTCCTATCAGGAGGTGACGGCCGCGCTGTCGCACCCGATTGTCGCCGTCCTCATGGGTCTCGTCGTCGTCTCCGGCCTCATCCACATGAAGCTCGGCATGCAGGTCATCATCGAGGACTACGTGCATGCGGAAGGGGTGAAGATCGCCCTCCTCATGCTCAACACCTTCTTCGCGATCCTGGTCGGCGGGCTCTGTCTTTTCGCCGTCCTCAAAATCGCTTTCGCAGGATAATCCATCATGGCAGCGATCTCCTCCCCGGCGGCCAACGGCAAGGCCTATAATTACGTGGACCATTCCTTCGACGTGATCGTCGTCGGTGCCGGCGGCGCGGGCCTGCGCGCCACGCTCGGCATGGCCGAGCAGGGCCTCAAGACGGCCTGCATCACCAAGGTCTTCCCGACGCGCTCGCACACCGTCGCCGCCCAGGGCGGCATCGCAGCCTCGCTCAGGAACATGACGCCGGACAGCTGGCAGTGGCACCTCTACGACACCGTCAAGGGTTCCGACTGGCTCGGTGATGTCGATGCCATGCAGTATCTCGCCATGGAAGCGCCGAAGGCGGTCTATGAGCTGGAGCACTACGGCGTGCCCTTCTCGCGCAATGCGGAAGGCAAGATCTACCAGCGCCCGTTCGGCGGTCACATGCAGAACTATGGCGAGGGGCCGCCGGTGCAGCGAACCTGCGCGGCCGCCGACCGTACCGGTCACGCCATCCTGCACACGCTCTATGGCCAGTCGCTGCGCAACAACGCGGAATTCTTCATCGAATATTTCGCGCTCGACCTGATCATGTCGGCCGACGGCCGCTGCACCGGCGTCGTCGCCTGGAACCTCGACGACGGAACGATCCACCGCTTCGCGGCCAAGATGGTGGTGCTGGCGACCGGCGGCTACGGCCGCGCCTATTTCTCGGCCACCTCGGCCCACACCTGCACGGGCGACGGCGGCGGCATGATCGCGCGCGCCGGCCTGCCGCTGCAGGACATGGAGTTCGTGCAGTTCCACCCGACCGGCATCTACGGCGCCGGCTGCCTCATCACCGAGGGTGCCCGCGGCGAGGGCGGCTATCTCGTCAATTCCGAGGGCGAGCGCTTCATGGAGCGCTATGCGCCGTCGGCGAAGGACCTCGCTTCGCGCGACGTCGTCTCGCGCTGCATGACGATGGAAATCCGCGAAGGCCGCGGCGTCGGCAAGAACAAGGACCACATCTTCCTGCATCTCGACCATCTCGATCCGGCCGTTCTGCACGAACGCCTGCCGGGCATTTCCGAGAGCGCGAAGATCTTCGCCGGCGTCGACGTGACGCGCGAGCCGATCCCGGTCCTGCCGACCGTCCACTACAATATGGGCGGCATTCCCACGAATTACTGGGGCGAGGTGCTGAACGCCGACAGCCAGAACCCGGAGCGCATCGCGCCCGGCCTGATGGCGGTGGGCGAGGCGGGCTGCGCCTCGGTGCACGGCGCCAACCGCCTCGGCTCCAACTCGCTGATCGACCTCGTGGTCTTCGGCCGGGCCGCCGCGATCCGCGCCGGCCAGGTGATCGACCGCAACGAGGCGGTGCCGGCGCTGGACGTCGCCGCCTGCGACCGGATCATGGATCGCTTCGATCGCCTCCGGAACGCCAATGGCGGCACGCCGACGGCGATCCTGCGCGACAAGATGCAGCGCACCATGCAGGAAGACGCCGCCGTGTTCCGCACCCAGGAATCGTTGGAAAGCGGCTGCCGCCGCATGACGGACATCTGGAAGGAACTGCCGGACATCAAGGTCACCGACCGCTCGATGATCTGGAACTCCGATCTCGTCGAGACGCTGGAGCTGGAGAACCTGATGGCCAACGCCATCACCACCGTCTACGGCGCCGAGGCCCGCAAGGAGAGCCGCGGCTCGCATGCCCGCGAGGACTATGCAACCGGCCCGCTCGGCGGCCGCGACGACGTCAACTGGCGCAAGCACACGCTGTCCTGGGTGAACGAGGCGGGCGACGTGACGCTCGACTATCGCCCTGTTCACACCGACCTTATCGCGGACGGGATCGATCCCAAGAAGATCGAGCCCAAGGCCCGCGTCTACTGATCCCGAGGAGAACAGGACATGGTTGAACTCGCTCTCCCGAAAAACTCGCAGATGACCGAAGGCAAGGTCTGGCCGAAGCCGGAAGGCGCCACGAACACCCGTGAGTTCCGCATCTACCGCTGGAACCCCGATGACGGCAAGAACCCGTCGATCGACACCTTCTACATCGATGTCGACGATTGCGGCCCGATGGTGCTCGACGCGCTGCTCTACATCAAGAACAAGATCGACCCGACGCTGACGCTGCGCCGCTCCTGCCGCGAGGGCATCTGCGGCTCCTGCGCCATGAACATCGACGGCACCAACACGCTCGCCTGCACCAAGGGCATGGATGAGATCACGGGTGCGGTGAAGGTCTATCCGCTGCCGCACATGCCGGTCGTCAAGGACCTCGTTCCCGACCTCACGAACTTCTACGCCCAGCACCGCTCGATCGAGCCCTGGCTGAAGACCGTGTCGCCGACGCCGGCGAAGGAGTGGAAGCAGAGCCATGAGGACCGCCTCAAGCTCGACGGCCTCTACGAGTGCATTCTCTGCGCCTGCTGCTCGACGTCCTGTCCGAGCTACTGGTGGAACGGCGACCGTTATCTCGGCCCGGCCGTGCTGCTCCAGGCCTATCGCTGGCTGATCGACAGCCGCGACGAAGCCACCGGCGAACGCCTCGACAACCTGGAAGATCCCTTCCGCCTCTATCGCTGCCACACGATCATGAACTGTGCCCAGGCCTGCCCGAAGGGGCTGAACCCGGCCAAGGCGATCGGCGAAATCAAGAAGATGCTGGTCGAGCGCCGGCTCTGACCCATATGATAGGCATTCATGAAACGTGAGGAGGCGGCCCGGTTATTCGGGCCGTTTCGTCTTGATTCGTGCGGGCGATTCACGTTAATTCGGCGGAAATTGCTGCACAGCAGCAGTATCGGGCAGATATCGGGAGTAACGACATGCGGATTCACCATGTGGCAGGCGGGCTGATGATGGCGCTTGCTCTGGCCGGTTGCCAGCGCACGTCGATGGACAGCGTCAATACCCAGCAGAACATCACGCCGCTGCAGGCCCAGCCGATCGGCAGCGTCTCCTCCAGCCAGCTGCCCGATCCGACGACCGATACCTCGCAGTTCCCCGAAAAGCCGACGACCGACACGGCAATGGCGACCGGCACGGGTATTGCCGGCGGCGCGGCGGATGCGGCAGCCGCGACGGCGCTCGACGTCACCAAGGAATCCATGGTCGGCAACTGGCGCGTGGCAAGCGGCGCGTCCTCCTGCGACATGTTCCTGACGCTCACCAATCTCGGCAGCGGCTCGCGCGGCGGCACGCGCGGCTGCGCGGGCGAGCTGACGACGATGGGCTCCTGGGAAGTCGCCGGCAAGCAGGTCGTGCTGAAGGACCGCAACGGCAATGCCATCGCCCGCCTCTACAAGACGGCCGATGCCCGTTTCGACGGTTCGACCAATTCCGGCCAGTCCGTCAGCCTTTCGCGCTGAACCCGCCCTGGCGACACCGACACGGATAAAAGCCGCCCATGGGCAAGGACTGGGACAGTGGATCGACACATCCGGACCATGGCGTCTCGGATAGGCTGCAGGCCCTTGTCCAGAGCGGCGAGCTGAAGCCGGACCCGGCGCAGAAGGCCATGGCCGCGCGTTTCGACAGGCTGCTCGCCGATCTTCATGCCCAGCGTCCGGCCCGCAAGTCCAGCGCGCTCGGCTGGCTCTTCGCTTCGCGGAAACCCGAAACCGTCAGCGCGCCCAGGGGCCTCTACATCCATGGCGGGGTCGGGCGCGGGAAGACCATGCTGATGGACATGTTCTTCGAGCTGGCGCGGGTGAAGCGCAAGCGGCGGGCGCATTTCCATGAATTCATGGCCGATGTGCACGACCGCATCCACAAGCACCGCCAGAAGCTGAAGGCCGGTGAGACCAAGCAGGCCGATCCCGTGCCGCCGGTCGCCGCCAGCCTCGTCGAGGAGGCGCGGCTGCTCTGCTTCGACGAGTTTTCGGTGACGGACATCGCCGATGCGATGATCCTGTCGCGGCTTTTCGGCGAGCTTTTCCAGCGCGGCTGCATTCTGGTCGCGACCTCGAATGTCGAGCCGGACAATCTCTACAGGGACGGCCTCAATCGCAGCCTTTTCCTGCCCTTCGTCGATCTCCTGAAGAAACATGTCGAGATCCTGCCGCTGGATTCGCTGACGGACTACCGCATGGAGAAGGACAGCGGCCTGCCGGTGTTCCGCCATCCGCTCGGCGTCGAGGCCGACATGGCGATGGATGCGGCCTGGCGGCGCGAGACGGCGGGCGGGGCGGCCAAGGCCGAGACGATCTCCTTCCGGGGCCGCAGCATCCCGGTGCCGCAGGCCGTGGGCCGTATCGCACGGTTTTCCTTCGCCGATCTCTGCGAGCGCCCGCTTGGCGCCGCCGATTACCTGGAAATCCTTGCCCATTACGACACGCTCTTCGTCGACCACGTTCCCTTCCTCGGGGCGGAGAAGCGCAACGAGACGAAGCGCTTCATCAATCTCGTCGATACGATCTACGATCACCGCGCCCGGCTCTTCGCCTCCGCCGCGGCGGCGCCGGAAAACCTGCTCGTGACCCGCAAGGGCACGGAAGGTTTCGAGTTCGACCGCACGGTCTCGCGCCTTTTCGAGATCCGCAGCACGGAATATCTCGCCGATCACAAGGCCCGCTATAGTGGGGATGTGACGAAAGCGTGACGGAAATTCTTACGTTTACGTAAGAATTTTTGTATCTAACCGATTGAAAAGCTTCAGTCCAAAAGTATGTGTTGAATTTTTAACCTGACAAGCGTAAGCCCTTGCGCCGAAAGGTCCCGCAATTGCGACATTGGGGGCCTGTTGATCGGAGCAAGAGGAAGCTTTCATGGCCCGCAAGAAGATCGCACTTATTGGTTCTGGAATGATCGGTGGCACGCTGGCGCATCTGGCCGGCCTGAAGGAACTGGGCGACATCGTCCTCTTCGACATTGCCGACGGCATTCCGCAGGGCAAGGGCCTCGACATTGCCCAGTCCTCGCCGGTCGAGGGCTTCAATGCCTCGCTGACGGGTGCCAGCGACTACGCCGCCATCGAAGGCGCCGATGTCTGCATCGTCACCGCCGGCGTTGCCCGCAAGCCCGGCATGAGCCGCGACGACCTGCTCGGCATCAACCTCAAGGTCATGGAACAGGTCGGCGCCGGCATCAAGAAATATGCCCCGAACGCCTTCGTCATCTGCATCACCAACCCGCTCGACGCGATGGTCTGGGCGCTGCAGAAGTTCTCGGGCCTGCCGAAGAACATGGTCGTCGGCATGGCCGGCGTGCTGGACTCGGCGCGCTTCCGCCTCTTCCTCTCCGAAGAATTCAAGGTCTCCGTGCAGGACGTCACCGCCTTCGTTCTCGGCGGCCATGGCGATACGATGGTGCCGCTCGCCCGTTACTCGACCGTCGCCGGCATTCCGCTGACCGATCTCGTCAAGATGGGCTGGGTCACCAAGGAGCGCCTCGAAGAAATCATCCAGCGCACCCGTGACGGCGGCGCCGAGATCGTCGGCCTGCTGAAGACCGGCTCGGCCTACTATGCCCCGGCCGCTTCGGCGATCGAGATGGCCGAGTCCTACCTCAAGGACAAGAAGCGCGTCCTGCCCGTCGCTGCCCACCTTTCGGGCCAGTACGGCGTCAAGGACATGTATGTCGGCGTTCCCACGATCATTGGCGCCGGCGGCGTCGAGCGCATCGTCGAGATCGATCTCAACAAGGCCGAACAGGAAGCCTTCGACAAGTCGGTTGCTGCCGTTGCCGGCCTTTGCGAAGCCTGCATCAACATCGCGCCCGCGCTGAAGTAATCCCGGCTCTTTTGTTTCACGCAATTCCAGCAGGCCCTGCTGGAATTGCTCAGACAGGATTTATCCCATGAACATTCATGAATATCAGGCCAAGGCTCTCTTGAAGAGCTATGGCGCTCCGGTCGCCGAGGGCGTCGCGATCTTCTCCGCCGACGAGGCGGAAGCGGCCGCCAAGTCGCTCCCCGGCCCGCTCTACGTGGTCAAGAGCCAAATCCATGCCGGCGGCCGCGGAAAGGGCAAGTTCAAGGAGCTCGGCCCCGACGCCAAGGGCGGCGTGCGCCTCGCCTTCTCGATCGACGAAGCCAAGGCGCATGCCAGGGAAATGCTCGGCAACACGCTCGTCACCGCGCAGACCGGCGAAGCCGGCAAGCAGGTGAACCGCCTTTATATCGAGGACGGCGCCGACATCGACCGTGAACTTTATCTCTCGCTGCTCGTCGACCGTTCCGTCGGCCAGGTCGCCTTCGTCGTTTCGACGGAAGGCGGCATGGACATCGAGGCTGTCGCCCATGACACGCCGGAAAAGATCCTCACCGTCGCGATCAATCCGGAAGCCGGCGTCACCGCCGACGACCTTGCCAAGCTGACCGCGGCGCTGAAGCTCGAAGGCGAAGCCAAGGCCGACGCGGAAAAACTCTTCCCGATCCTCTACAAGGCCTTCGTCGAGAAGGACATGAGCCTCCTGGAGATCAACCCGCTGATCGTCATGAAGAACGGCCGCGTTCGCGTGCTCGACGCCAAGGTCTCGTTCGACGGCAACGCCCTGTTCCGTCATGACGACATCAAGGCGCTGCGCGACGAGACCGAAGAGGACGCCAAGGAGATCGAGGCCTCCAAGTGGGACCTCGCCTATGTGGCGCTCGACGGCAATATCGGCTGCATGGTCAACGGCGCGGGCCTTGCCATGGCGACGATGGACATTATCAAGCTCTACGGCAAGGAGCCGGCGAACTTCTGCGACGTCGGCGGCGGCGCCGGCAAGGAGAAGGTCGCGGCGGCCTTCAAGATCATCACGGCCGACCCGAAGGTCGAGGGCATCCTCGTCAACATCTTCGGCGGCATCATGAAGTGCGATGTCATCGCCGAGGGCGTGGTCGCAGCCGTGCAGGAAGTCGGCCTCAAGGTTCCGCTGGTCGTTCGCCTCGAAGGTACGAATGTCGAGCTTGGCAAGAAGATCCTGAACGAATCGGGCCTGGCGATCACCGCCGCCGACGATCTGGACGACGCCGCCAAGAAGATCGTCGCCGCGATCAACGGCTAACTGAAGGACCTGACCTCATGTCGATTCTCGTCAACAAGAACACCAAGGTCCTCGTTCAGGGCCTGACCGGCAAGACCGGCACCTTCCACACCGAACAGGCGCTCGCCTATTACGGCACGCAGATGGTCGGCGGCATACACCCGAAGAAGGGCGGCGAAACCTGGACCGGCTCGAAGGGCGAAAGCCTGCCGATCTTCGCCTCGGTTGCCGAAGGCAAGGAAAAGACCGGCGCGGACGCATCGGTGATCTACGTGCCGCCGGCAGGCGCCGCGGATGCGATCATCGAGGCGATCGAAGCGGAGATCCCCTTCATCACCTGCATCACCGAGGGCATTCCGGTTGCCGACATGGTGCGCGTCAAGGCCCGCCTCGACCGCTCCAATTCGCGCCTGCTCGGCCCGAACTGCCCGGGCATCCTGACGCCGGAAGAGTGCAAGATCGGCATCATGCCGGGCTCGATCTTCCGCAAGGGCTCGGTCGGCATCGTCTCGCGCTCCGGCACGCTGACCTATGAAGCCGTGTTCCAGACCTCCAACGAGGGCCTCGGCCAGACCACGGCCGTCGGCATCGGCGGCGACCCGGTCAAGGGCACCGAGTTCATCGACGTGCTGGAGATGTTCCTGGCCGACGACGCCACGACCTCGATCATCATGATCGGCGAAATCGGCGGCTCGGCCGAGGAAGATGCGGCGCAGTTCCTCATCGACGAAGCCAAGAAGGGCCGCAAGAAGCCGATGGCCGGCTTCATCGCGGGCCGCACGGCCCCGAAGGGCCGCACCATGGGCCATGCCGGCGCCGTCGTCTCCGGCGGCAAGGGCGATGCGGAATCCAAGATCGCGGCGATGGAGGCGGCGGGCATCCGCGTTTCGCCTTCGCCGGCGCGCCTCGGCAAGACGCTGGTCGAAGTCCTCAAGGGCTGAGAAACGAAAACGGGGTGGGCCGGCTGAAAATGCCGGCCGATCCGTCTCTTCCCGGCGCGGTGCGCGCCGGGCGGCAAGCCGGGGAGGCCCGGTCAACACGATCGTTCGGGAGGCGGGCGCGGCGCCCGCGAAACACCATGGCACGGCAAGACGCCAACGAACAATTCCTGGCCACGTCCTTCCTCGACGGGGCGAACGCAGCCTATATCGAGCAGCTCTACGCGAAGTACGAGGCCGATCCCGCCTCGCTCGGTGAGGAATGGCAGGCCTTCTTCAAGGCCCTCGAAGACCAGCCCTCCGACATCGTGAAGGCCGCCAAGGGCGCCTCCTGGAAGCGCGCGAACTGGCCCATCGCGGCCAATGGCGAGCTCGTCTCGGCGCTCGACGGCAACTGGGGCATTGTCGAGAAGGTCCTGGAAAAGAAGGTGCAGGCAAAGGCCGAGGCCGTTGCGGCCCAGACCGGCACGCCCGTCAACCAGGCCGACGTCAACCAGGCGACGCGCGATTCCGTGCGCGCCATCATGATGATCCGCGCCTACCGCGCGCGCGGCCACCTGCACGCCAAGCTCGATCCGCTCGGCCTTGCTGTCCCCGTGGAGGACTATAACGAGCTTTCGCCCTCGAACTACGGTTTCGAGGAGAAGGATCTCGACCGCAAGATCTTCATCGACAACGTGCTCGGCCTCGAATATGCGAGCGTGCGCGAAATGGTCGAGATCCTGGAGCGCACCTATTGCTCGACGATCGGCGTCGAGTTCATGCACATCTCCAACCCGGAAGAGAAGGGCTGGATCCAGGAGCGCATCGAGGGCCCGGACAAGGGCGTCGACTTCACGCCCGAGGGCAAGAAGGCGATCCTGCAGAAGCTGATCGAGGCGGAAGGCTTCGAGCAGTTCATCGACGTCAAGTACAAGGGCACCAAGCGCTTCGGTCTCGATGGTGGCGAGTCCCTCATCCCGGCGCTGGAGCAGATCATCAAGCGCGGCGGCCAGCTCGGCCTCAAGGAAATCGTGCTCGGCATGGCCCATCGTGGCCGCCTCAACGTGCTCACCAACGTGATGGCCAAGCCCCATCGCGCCGTCTTCCACGAGTTCAAGGGCGGCTCCTATGCGCCGGACGACGTGGAAGGCTCGGGCGACGTGAAGTACCACCTCGGCGCCTCCTCGGACCGCGAGTTCGACGGCAACAAGGTGCACCTGTCGCTGACCGCCAACCCCTCGCACCTTGAAATCGTCAACCCGGTCGTCATGGGCAAGGCCCGCGCCAAGCAGGACCAGATGGCGACCGTCTTCGAGGGCGACATCATTCCGCTGCGCGAGCGCGTCAAGGTCATGCCGCTGCTGCTGCATGGCGATGCGGCCTTCGCGGGCCAGGGCGTCGTTGCCGAAATCCTCGGCCTGTCGGGCCTGCGCGGCCACCGCGTCGCCGGCACGGTGCATGTCATCATCAACAACCAGATCGGTTTCACCACGAACCCGGCCTTCTCGCGCTCCTCGCCCTATCCGTCGGATGTGGCGAAGATGATCGAGGCGCCGATCTTCCATGTGAACGGCGACGATCCGGAAGCGGTGACCTATGCCGCCAAGGTCGCGACCGAATTCCGCATGAAGTTCCACAAGCCGGTCGTGCTGGATATCTTCTGCTATCGCCGCTTCGGCCACAACGAAGGCGACGAGCCGGCGTTCACCCAGCCGAAGATGTACAAGGCGATCCGCGCGCACAAGACCGTGGTCAACCTCTATGGTTCGCGCCTCATCGGCGAGGGCGTGATCAGCGAGGGCGAGTTCGAGAAGATGAAGGCCGACTGGCGCGCCAATCTCGAACAGGAATTCGAGGCCGGCCAGTCCTACAAGCCGAACAAGGCCGACTGGCTGGACGGCGCCTGGTCGGGCCTGCGCTCGGCCGACAACCAGGACGAACAGCGTCGCGGCAAGACCTCCGTGCCGATGAAGCAGCTCAAGGAGATCGGCCGCAAGATCGCGACGATCCCGGAAGGCTTCAAGGCGCACAAGACCATCCAGCGGTTCATGGACAACCGCTTGCAGATGGTCGAGACGGGCGAGGGCATCGACTGGGCGATGGCGGAAGCGCTCGCCTTCGGCACGCTCTGCGTCGAGGGCACGAAGATCCGCCTGTCCGGCCAGGATTGCGAACGCGGCACCTTCTCGCAGCGCCACTCGGTGCTCTACGACCAGGAGACCGAGGACCGCTACATCCCGCTCGCCAACCTCTCGCCGACCCAGGCGCGCTACGAGGTCATCAACTCGATGCTCTCGGAAGAAGCGGTGCTCGGTTTCGAATACGGCTATTCGCTCGCCCGTCCGAACGCGCTGACCCTCTGGGAAGCCCAGTTCGGCGACTTCGCCAACGGTGCGCAGGTCGTCTTCGACCAGTTCATCTCGTCGGGCGAACGCAAGTGGCTGCGCATGTCCGGCCTCGTCTGCCTCTTGCCGCACGGCTATGAGGGCCAGGGTCCGGAACACTCCTCCGCCCGCCTCGAACGCTGGCTGCAGATGTGCGCCGAGGACAACATGCAGGTCGCCAATGTCACGACGCCGGCGAACTATTTCCACATCCTGCGCCGCCAGGTGAAGCGCGACTTCCGCAAGCCGCTGATCATGATGACGCCGAAGTCCCTGCTGCGCCACAAGCGCGCCGTCTCCTCGCTGTCGGAAATGGCGGGCGAAAGCTCGTTCCACCGCCTGCTCTGGGACGATGCCGAGGTCATCAAGGACGGCCCGATCAAGCTGCAGAAGGACGCCAAGATCCGCCGCGTCGTGATGTGCTCGGGCAAGGTCTATTACGACCTTCTGGAAGAGCGTGAAAAGCGCGGCATCGACGATGTCTACCTGCTGCGTCTCGAACAGCTCTATCCGTTCCCGGCCAAGGCGCTGATCAACGAACTGTCGCGCTTCCGCAATGCCGAGATGGTCTGGTGCCAGGAAGAGCCCAAGAACATGGGTGGCTGGGCGTTCATCGACCCCTATCTCGAATGGGTGCTCGCCCATATCGACGCCAAGTACCAGCGCGTGCGCTACACCGGCCGTCCGGCCGCTGCCTCGCCGGCGACGGGCTTGATGTCGAAGCACATGGCGCAGCTCGCCGCCTTCCTCGAGGACGCGCTGGGCGGTTGATCCGCCCGGCTTCCCAGTAACCACGATAAGAATCACGAACGGAACACACTCATGGCTACCGAAATCCGCGTCCCGACTCTGGGCGAATCCGTCAGCGAAGCGACCGTCGGCACCTGGTTCAAGAAGGTCGGCGACGTCATCAAGGCCGACGAGCCGCTCTGTGAGCTCGAAACCGACAAGGTAACGATCGAAGTGCCCGCGCCGGCTGCCGGCGTCCTGTCGGAAATCACCGCCGCCGCCGGCGAGACCGTTGCCCCGGGCGGCCTGCTCGGCCAGATCGCCGAAGGCGCTTCCGCCGGCGCTGCGGCGCCGGCCGCTGCCGAAAAGGTCGAGAAGGCCGCTGTTGCAGCACCCGCCGCCGAGGCCAAGCCTGCTGCCGGCGCCTCCGCCATGCCGGCCGCTCCGGCTGCTGCCAAGATGCTCGCCGAAAACAACCTTTCGGCCGATCAGGTCGACGGCTCCGGCAAGCGCGGCCAGGTGCTGAAGGGTGACGTCATCGCTGCCGTCGCCAAGGGCATCACGGCCTCCACCGCCGCTGCCGCCGAGCCGGTCAAGGTCGCCGCCCGCGCCCCGTCCTCCGAGGCGGATGCGCCGCGCGAAGAGCGCGTGAAGATGACGCGCCTGCGCCAGACGATCGCAAAGCGCCTCAAGGACGCCCAGAACACCGCCGCCATGCTGACCACCTACAACGAGGTGGACATGTCGGCCGTCATGGACCTGCGCAACCGCTACAAGGAGCTCTTCGAGAAGAAGCACGGCGTCAAGCTCGGCTTCATGGGCTTCTTCACCAAGGCGGTGACCCACGCGCTGAAGGAACTGCCGGCCGTCAACGCCGAGATCGACGGCACCGACATCATCTACAAGAACTACTGCCATGTCGGCGTTGCCGTCGGCACGGACAAGGGCCTCGTCGTCCCGGTCGTGCGCGATGCGGACCAGATGTCGATCGCCGAGATCGAGAAGGAAATCGGCCGCCTCGGCAAGGCCGCCCGTGACGGCGCGCTCTCCATGGCCGACATGCAGGGCGGCACCTTCACCATCTCGAACGGCGGCGTCTACGGCTCGCTGATGTCCTCGCCGATCCTCAATGCCCCGCAGTCCGGCATCCTCGGCATGCACAAGATCCAGGATCGTCCGGTCGTCGTCGGTGGCCAGATCGTCATCCGCCCGATGATGTATCTCGCCCTCTCCTACGACCACCGCATCGTCGATGGCAAGGAAGCCGTGACCTTCCTCGTGCGCGTCAAGGACAGCCTGGAAGATCCGGAACGCCTCGTTCTCGATCTCTGAGCGGAGAACCCCATGGAGGCGGCAGCGTCAGCGTCTTCGCCCATGCTCGTGCTTCTGGCATTGAGCGTGGCGCTGCTCGTCTTCCATATCCTGCTCCAGGGCATGCTCTCGACACGGGAGCTCGGCTCTGCCTGGAACGCCGGCCCGCGCGATGAGCCGCGGCAGCCGGCCGGCCTCATCGCCGGACGCGCCGCGCGTGCGTCGGCGAATTTCCGGGAGACCTATCCGGCCTTCGTCGCGCTCGCCCTGGCGCTCGCCATCGCGGGCGATCCGGCGGGCTGGGGGCTTGCCGGCGCATGGTTGTGGTTCGTCGCCCGGCTCGTCTATCTTCCGCTCTATCTGGCAGGCATACCCTATATCCGCTCGCTCGTCTGGACCGTTGCTTTGGCGGGACTCGCGGTCATGGCGGGCGTGATCATCCTCTAGGAGGCAGGCATCCATGAGCAACTATCTCCTCGAACTCGCCTCGCTGATGGCGATCTTCGCCTTCGCCATCGTCTCGCCCGGCGCGGATCTCGCCATGGTGATGCGCCAGTCGATCGTGCATGGGCGGCGCGCGGCGATCGTCACGTCCTTCGGCATCGGCACGTCGCTGATGTTCCACGTCACCTATACGATCCTCGGCCTCGGCATCATCATTTCCCAGTCGATCTACCTCTTCAACATCGTGAAATGGTGCGGCGTCGCTTACCTCGTCTATATCGGCATCAAGGCGCTCAGGGCCGGCAAGGCCGACCTTTCCGTCGAGGCGGTGAAGGGCGGCGAGGATGGCAAGGGCGGACAATCGGCCGTCCGCGCCTTCGGCCTCGGTTTCCTCGCCAATGCGCTGAACCCCAAGCCGGTCTTCTTCTTCCTGTCGATCTTTTCGACCGTGGTCAGCGCCCATACGCCGATCGCCATCAAGTTCGGCTACGGCCTCGTCATGGCCACCTGCCTCATCGCCTGGTTCGTCGGCGTCTCGCTCTTCATGACGACGCCGAAGATGCGTGCGGCCTTCGCGCGCATGAGCCAGTGGATCGACCGGGCGAGCGGCCTCGTCTTCATCGCACTCGGCATCAAGCTCGCCACGGAAAAGGCCCATTGAGCGATGCGCGGCGCCCTCGTCCTTGCCGGTTTCCTTGTTGCAACCGCCGCCTCCGCGGCGGAGTGCCGGCAGGACCGCGCGCTCTATGCGGATCGCGACGGGGGCTATGAGCTCACCTTCGAGCCTGTCGGTTCCGACGCGGCAGCGACGAGCCATCATTTCAAGCTGAAGGTCCTGGCGAGCGGCGTGGTGCTCGACGGCGTCGTCATGCCGGGCGAGCCGACCCGCTCCAACGGCATGGTCATGCACGATTGTCCGGAAGGCGACGTGACCGGCGAGGAGATCGCCGCCTGCACCATCTGGGAAGGCGTGATCTACGCGCTCGACGGCGCCGGCGATGCCGGCCTCCTGCCGGAGGAGGGTGCGGCGGCGGCCGAGACCCTGCTCCTGTCCGGCTTCGGGCCGTCGGTGCGCTATTCGAAGCTTTGGGACGACGGCAAGGCGCGCGTCGCGCCATGGGATGTCTTCAGGCGGAAGGGATGTGCGACATGACGGAAGCTCCCGTTCTCCTCGTCACCGGCGGCAGCCGGGGCATCGGCGCCAGCGTGTGCCGCATGGCGGGCGCCGCCGGCTGGCAGGTCGCGGTGAACTATGCCACCAATCGCGACGCGGCCGAGACCGTGGTCGCCGACATCAGGGCGCTCGGCGGCTCGGCGATCCCGGTTGCGGGCGATGTCGGGACGGAACTCGGCCTCGCCTCCATCTTCTCCGCCATCGACGGCACGTTCGGCCGGCTCGACGGGCTCGTCAACAATGCCGGCATCGTCGCGCTGCCGCAGCGCGTCGACGAGATGTCCGCCGAGCGGCTGGAGCGCATGTTCGCCGTCAACGTGATGGGTTCGATCCGCTGCGCCCAGGAGGCCGTCCGCCGCATGTCGACCCGTCACGGCGGCAAGGGCGGCTCGATCGTCAACATCTCCTCCGTTGCGGCTCTCCTCGGCGCGGCCGGGCAATATGTCGACTATGCCGCCAGCAAGGGCGCCATCGAGAGTTTCACCGTCGGCCTCGCGCGCGAGGTCGCCGCGGAGGGCGTGCGCGTCAATCTCGTGCGCCCCGGCATCATCGATACCGACATCCACGCCTCCGGCGGCCTGCCGGACCGGGCGCGCGACATGGCGTCGCTCATCCCGATGCAGCGGCCGGGAACGGCCGATGAAGTCGCCCATTCCATTCTCTATCTTCTCTCCGATGCGGCGTCCTATGTGACGGGTGCCGCCCTCAACGTCAGCGGCGGGCGCTAGGCCCCCGCGCAGGAAGGACTTGTCATGGCATATGATCTCATCGTTATCGGTTCCGGCCCCGGCGGCTATGTCTGCGCCATCAAGGCGGCCCAGCTCGGCCTCAAGGTCGCGGTCGTCGAAAAGCGCGCCACCTATGGCGGCACCTGCCTCAATGTCGGCTGCATCCCTTCCAAGGCGCTGCTGCATGCCTCCGAGACCTACAGCCACGCCGCCCACGGCCTGGACGCGCTCGGCATCGAGGGCGTCACGCCGGTGCTGAACCTCGCCAAGATGATGGCGCACAAGGATGCGACGGTGAAGTCGAATGTCGACGGCGTCGCCTTCCTCTTCAAGAAGAACAAGATCGACGGCATCCAGGGCACCGGCAAGGTGCTCGGCGCGGGCAAGGTCTCCGTCACCAACGACAAGGGCGAGGAACAGGTCCTCGAGACGAAGAACATCGTCATCGCCACGGGCTCCGACGTCGCCAGCATTCCGGGCGTCCCGGTCGAGATCGACGAAAAGGTCATCGTCTCCTCCACCGGCGGCATCGCGCTCGACAAGGTGCCGGGCCACCTCATCGTCGTCGGCGGCGGCGTCATCGGGCTTGAGCTCGGCTCCGTCTGGGCCCGCCTCGGCGCCAAGGTCACCGTGGTCGAATATCTCGACACCATCCTCGGCGGCATGGACGGCGACGTCTCCAAGCAGTTCCAGCGCATGCTGGTCAAGCAGGGCATGGAGTTCAAGCTCGGCGCGAAGGTGACGGGCGTCGAGAAGGCGGGGTCCGGCGCGAAGGTGACCTTCGAGCCGGTCAAGGGCGGCGAGGCCGCCACGATCGAAGCCGACGTCGTGCTGATCGCCACCGGCCGCAAGCCCTATACCGAAGGCCTCGGTCTCAAGGAAGCCGGCGTCGCGCTGGACAATCGCGGCCGTGTCGAGATCGACAACCACTTCCAGACCAACGTCGCCGGCATCTATGCCATCGGCGACGTGGTGCGCGGCCCGATGCTCGCCCACAAGGCGGAAGACGAGGGTGTCGCCCTCGCCGAGATCCTCGCGGGCCAGGCCGGCCACGTGAACTATGACGTCATTCCGAGCGTCGTCTACACCCAGCCGGAAGTCGCCTCCGTCGGCAAGACGGAAGAGGAGCTGAAGGCCGCGGGCATCGCCTACAAGGCCGGCAAGTTCCCCTTCACCGCGAACGGCCGCGCCCGCGCCATGCTGGCGACGGACGGCTTCGTCAAGGTGCTGGCGGACAAGGAGACGGACCGCGTGCTCGGCGTGCACATCGTCGGCTTCGGCGCCGGCGAGATGATCCACGAGGCGGCCGTGCTGATGGAATTCGGCGGCTCCTCCGAAGACCTCGGCCGCACCTGCCACGCGCACCCGACCATGTCGGAAGCCGTCAAGGAAGCCGCGCTCGCGACCTTCTTCAAGCCGATCCACATGTGATCCGGTCAGGCGGCTGCGACAACCGGCCGCCTGTCTTCGCCCGGTGAAGAGGCGCACCATGGAGGCCTCAAAGGATGGCCTTCATGTCCCCCGTTTCGAGACCCGTCTCGCTTCCACATCCGCTTCTGCCTGCCGCCGACTGGGCGGATCGCTTCACGCTGGGCCTGCCCGTCGAGAACCTCACAGCGCGGGAGGCGGCGCGGCTGGCGCTCGAACACCCGCCGGCCTGGGTGCGCCGGCTCATGGCGCTGCGCAATGCGCTCGTCCGGCCTTTCGGCCTGAAGGGGGCGGCTGAGAAGGTCGCGCCGTCGGAGACGGAGATCGGCGGCTTTCCGGTGGTCAGCGCGAGCGACGACCGGGTGGTGCTCGGCTTCGACGACAGGCATCTCAATTTCCGCATCGTCATCGATGTCCGGCAGGACCGGCCGAGCGGCCAGACGCTCAGCGTGATGACGCTCGTCCACCGCAACAACCTGCTCGGCCGGCTCTATCTCGCAGCCGTCATGCCGTTCCACAAGCTGATCGTGCGCACCATGCTGGCCGGCATCGGCCGCAGGATCTCACGCACACAAGAGCCATGAGGCTCAGGGGACAACGGTCACGCTGAAACCCTGCTTGCGCAGCAGCTCCACCACCCCTTCCGGGCCGGCAAGATGCAATGCGCCAACGGCGATGAAGACGTTGCCGCCGGCGAGGATTGGCGCGGCGCGCTCCGCCATCGTGTGGTTGCGGTCGATGATGATGCGCTGCTCGAAATCGGCATAGGCCTGAATGTCCGCGTCCGTCTCGGGCGCGGCGGCGCGCATCATCGGCATGATCATGCCGGTATCGCCGGAAAGGTAGAGCTGGCTCATCGTCTCGATGACGTCCTTCAGCGTGTCGCCGAGTTCCAGCGTCTGGACAAGGCCCTGGACCTGCGGTTCGAGCGGCAGGGAATCGAGGGCGGAAATCTGCTCGACGAGCGTTTCGAGACCCTTCAGCGTCTTGCCCTCGGCAAGCGCATCCTTGGCGAGGCGCTGGTCGAGGAAGGCGGCGCCGGCCGTCTTGCGGGCGATCTCGCAGGCCGGCAGCGCCACGAAGCTCGCGATCATCCACGGTTTCATGCGGCCGACCGCCGCGAGCGAGAGCCCGCGGCTCTTCAGGCCTTCCGCCAGTTTCTCCGCGCCCTCCTTGTCGAGGAAGTCGGTGATGGACCTGCCATCGGTGAACATGGTGAGGTCGGGGCGGGCGAGCATCGCCGCGCCGGCCTTCTTCTCGTCGGCGATCTCGTCCGATTCGACCACGATCGTGGCGGCCGCGGCAAAGGCGGTACGTGCCGCCTCCGGCATGGCGAGCACGCGCGGGTCCGTCACATGCATGGTGCCGAGCAGCCAGGAGGCGGGCTGGCCGTCCTTCTCGATCTTCCAGAAGATGCCCTTGCCGTTCGGCATGCCATCGGCCTCGGCCCGCAGTTTGGCATAGCCGGCCGGATCGTCCTTTTCGAATTTTTCGAGCAGATTGACGCCGCCGCAGACCGGCGGCTCCTCCGCGCGGGCCGGCGAGAGGCCAGCAAGCACGAAGAGGAAGGAGAGGGCGACCAGCACATGGACGGCAGCCAGCCCCCAGAGGCCGGCATCGGCCAGCCGGTCGGCAAGTGCTTGGCGCTGTCTGCGAAGAAGGACTGTCATGGTCGAACTCCCTGTTTTTTCGGCGGCCCTGAAACGCGTCGCGATCCTCTGGATTCGTCCCCTGCGCTTCAGGGCCTTGATTTTACGCCTGTCGTTCTCGCAAAACCGCTGGGCACTTTTGTGTGCGACATGCTCTAGTCCGGTTGCCCCTCACAATCCCTTAACGGCCTGTGCCCTTGACGAAGCGGCCTCATGCCCGCGGATGGGCGCGGTCGTAGATTTCGAGCAGCCGGGCGGAATCGACACCGGTATAGACCTGCGTGGTGGAAAGGCTGGCATGGCCGAGCAGTTCCTGGATGGTGCGCAGATCGCCGCCGCCGGCCAGCAGGTGCGTGGCGAAGGAATGGCGCAGCGCGTGCGGCGTCGCGCTGTCCGGCAGGCCGAGGGCACCGCGCAGCTTCTGCATCTCCCGCTGGATGATTGCCGGTTGCAGGGGGCCGCCGCGCGCGCCGCGGAAGAGCGGTTTGTCCTCTGCCAGCGGGAAGGGGCAGAGTTTCATGTAATCCTCGACGCCGGCAAGGGCTGGGGCGATCAGCGGCACGATGCGGGTCTTGTCGCCCTTGCCGGTGATGCGCAGCGCGGTCGGCGTGCCGGCGAAATCGGCCGGCGTCAGCGACAGCGCCTCGGAAATGCGCAGGCCGCAGCCGTAGAGGAGCGTCAGGACAGCGGCGTTGCGCAGGCGGATCCACGGTTCCTCGGCCAGTTGTTCATGGGCGTCGACGACGGCGATCGCCTGCCGGTCGGAGAGCGGCTTCGGCAGCGATTTCGGCTGTTTCGGCGAGCGCACCGCCGAAGCGCCGGCGGCATTGGCAAGGCCCTTGCGCTCCAGGTGGCGCAGGAACGAACGCAGGCCCGCAAGGCCGCGGCCGAGCGTGCGCGCACCCGCGCCGTCGCGGCGCCGGGCCGCGAGGAAGCCGCGCAGGTCTGCCGGCCGCAGGTCGTCGATGTCCTTGAGCCGCGCCGGGGTGGCAAGGTGCTGCGTCAGGAAGGCAAGGAACTGGCGGGTGTCGCGCTCATAGGCGTCCAGCGTGTTGTCGGAAAGCCGTCGCTCCTCCGCCAGCGCGGCGAGCCAGCCCTGGCGCTCGGCCATCAGTGTCGGGTCGGCGATGATGAGGAGATCGGTCATGTCCTGCCCTTTGGCGTTTGCCGGAGCATGGGCGATTTCCGCTTAAGGTTTTGCTAACGTTCGCGTCGGGGCTGGGCAAAGCGGCCCGCCTTCCTCTAGACACGGTGGCTGGTATAGAGAGGGTCTTTCTCCATTCCGGGACCATCATGCTTTTGCGTTCCATGTCTGCCGAAAACTATCGTTCGCTGCGCTCGATCCGCATGGATCTCGGGCGTGTGAACCTGTTCGTCGGCGAGAACGGGGCGGGGAAATCGAACCTCTACCGATCGCTGCAACTGGTGCAGGCCGCGGTGCGCGGCAGTTTCGCCCATGAGATCGCGGCGGAAGGCGGCATGGCTTCGGCGCTCTGGACGGGCAGGCGGCGAGGGAACGAGCCGGTTCGCATCCGCCTTGAGACCGAACTGCTCGACGAGGACCGGGCGATCACCTTCCGTTACCGCGTGGAGGCCGGGTTGCGCCCGCCGAAGGCCGCCGCGGGCTTTGCCTTCGAGCCGCAGGTCAAGGCGGAGGAACTGACCATCGAGACCGGGCGGCGGCCGGTGACGGTGATGAAGCGCGCCGGGCCGGGCATCCTAGTGCGCGACGAGACCGGCCGCATGGTCGAGCATCCCGAACAGGCGCTGACCTCGGAAACGGCCATCGCGCTGCTCGGCGATGCCGGGCATTACCCGGAGATT
Source organism: Shinella granuli (assembly GCF_004341885.1). Taxonomy (GTDB): domain Bacteria; phylum Pseudomonadota; class Alphaproteobacteria; order Rhizobiales; family Rhizobiaceae; genus Shinella; species Shinella granuli. The sequence continues at coordinate 197,631 of NZ_SLVX01000007.1, forward strand.
GGCACTTTCCGCCGCGCCATCTCGCAATGGCGCTTCTTCCACGGCTTCCGCTCCGATCGCGATTCGGCCCTGCGCCAGCCCTGCCTTGCCGTCACCGCGCCGCTGCTCGACCAGGACGGAGCCAATATGGCCGCCGTCTTCGCGACGCTCACCTGGACGCGGGAAGATACGCTCGACCTCGACCGGGCGGTGGCGGACGCGTTCGGCGGGGCGCGGCTTTCCGTGCCGGAGCCGGAGGAGTTCGCCTCCTACGGGCTGGTGTTCCCGCAGTTTCCCCAGCGCGTCTTCCAGCCGCGCGAGCTTTCGGACGGGCAGATCCGCTTCCTGGCGCTCGCCGCGGCCCTTCTCTCCTATCGCACGCCGCCGCTGATCGCGCTGAACGAGCCGGAAGCAAGCCTCCATCCGGACATGCTGGCACCGCTTGCCGACATGATCGCGCGGGCCGCGCAGTCGAGCCAGCTCTGGATCGTCACCCATTCCGAGCGGCTGGCACAGGAGGTGGAGACGCGCTGCGGCGTCCGGGCGAAGCGGGTCGTGCGCAATGACGGGGCGACCTGGATCGACGGCATGCGGCTGACGGGCGAAATGGCCGGGGACGACGAATGAGCAGGCCGGCGGCGATCTTTGCGGTTTTCTTCGCACGGCGGCGGGGGCATCTTCGCGCCTGATGACCAGCGATTCGACCGACCTTTTCGGGGAAAGACTCTTTGCGCGCACGGTGCCCGTGATGGTGCCGGTGCCGACGCCCTTGCCCTATTCCTATTCGGTGCCGGAGGGCATGGCGGTCGAGCCGGGCTCGATCGTGCAGGTGCCGCTCGGCCCCCGGCTGGTGCCGGGTGTCGTCTGGGACGGCGGCGACGACGGCAAGGTCGATCCGAAGAAGCTGCGGCCGATCGAGAAGGTGTTCGATTGCCCGCCGCTCTCCAAGGAGATGCGCGATTTCCTCGACTGGGTCTCCGCATACACGGTGACGCCGCCGGGCCTCGTTGCCCGCATGGCGCTGCGCGCGCCCACCGCCTTCGATCCCGAGCCGATGATCGAGGGGCTGCGCTTCACCGGCCACCGGCCGGAGCGGCTGACGAGCGCGCGTGAACGCGTGCTGGAGCTGATCGAGGACGGTGTTCCCTGGACGCGGTCCGGCCTTGCGCATGCCTCCGGCACCTCGACGAGCGTCATCGACGGGCTCGTGAAGCAGGGCACGTTCGAGACGGTCTTCCTGCCGCCGCCGCCGGTCGTGGCGCTGCCCGATCCGGACTATGTCGCACCGCGGCTCGAAGGGCCGCAGACGGAGAGCGCCGCGGAACTGGTCGAGAGCGTGCGGAAGGGTGAATTCTCCGTCTCGCTGATCGATGGCATCACCGGTTCGGGCAAGACGGAGGTCTATTTCGAGGCGATCGCCGAGACGCTGCGACGAGGGCGGCAGGTGCTCATCCTCCTGCCGGAAATCGCGCTGACGGCGAGTTTCCTGGAGCGGTTCCAGGATCGTTTCGGCGCCAAGCCCGCGGAGTGGCATTCCGATCTCGCCCCCCGCACCCGCGAGCGTGCCTGGCGGCAGGTGACGACGGGGGATGTCCGGGTCGTGGCCGGCGCGCGCTCGGCGCTCTTCCTGCCGTTCGAAAATCTCGGCCTCATCATCGTCGACGAGGAGCACGACCCGGCCTACAAGCAGGAGGACCGCGTCTTCTACAATGCGCGCGACATGGCGGTGGTCCGGGCGCGCATCGGTGACTTTCCGGCCGTGCTGGTCTCGGCGACGCCTTCGGTGGAAAGCCGTGTCAACAGCGATGTCGGCCGCTACCGCAAACTGCACCTGCCAACGCGTTACGGCGATGCGGCGCTGCCGGACCTGCACCTCGTCGACATGCGGCGGCATCCGCCGGCGCGCGGCGGCTTCCTGTCGCCGGTCATGCTGCGCGGCATCCAGCGCACCATCGAGAAGGGTGAGCAGGCGCTGCTCTTCCTCAACCGCCGCGGTTATGCGCCGTTGACGCTCTGCCGGGTCTGCGGCCACCGCTTCCAGTGCCCGCAATGTTCGAGCTGGCTGGTCGAGCACCGTTTTCGCGGGCAGATTCAATGCCACCATTGCGGTTATGCCGAGCGTACGCCGGAGGCCTGCCCGGAATGCGGCACCTTCGATCACCTCGCCGCCTGCGGGCCGGGGGTGGAGCGCATCGCGGAGGAGGTGGAGCGGCATTTTCCCGAGGCGCGCACCATCGTGCTCTCCTCCGACCTGATGGGCGTGAAGCGGCTCAGGCTGGAGCTGGAGGCGATCGCGCGCGGCGAGGCGGATATCGTCATCGGCACGCAGCTCGTCGCCAAGGGGCACAATTTCCCGCTGATGTCGCTGGTCGGCGTGGTGGATGCGGATCTCGGGCTTTCCAACGGCGACCCGCGGGCGGCCGAGCGGACCTTCCAGCTTCTTTCGCAGGTGACGGGGCGTGCCGGGCGTTCTGGCCTGAAGAGCCACGGCCTCATCCAGACCTACCAGCCGGCCCATCCCGTCATGCAGGCCATCGTCTCCGGCGATGCGACGGCGTTCTATGACCGCGAGATCGGCGAGCGGGAGAAGGCGCTGCTGCCGCCGTTCGGCCGGCTCGCCTCGGTCATCGTCTCGGCCGATAGCCGCGGCGAGGCGGAGGCGCATGCGCGGGGGCTGCGGCAGGCAGCACCGCAGGTCTCCGGCATCTCCATCCTCGGCCCGGCGGAGGCGCCGCTGGCGCTGATCCGCGGCCGCCACCGCTTCCGCCTCCTGGTGCACGGCCGGCGGGGCAGCGACATGCAGGCCTTCCTGCGCGCCATGCTGGCCAACGGGCCGAAGGAACGGGCCTCGCTGCAGGTGCAGCTCGACATCGATCCGCAGAGTTTCCTCTGACATGCGTGGTTAACAAAGAGTTGTGCGAACTTTCCCGGCGCGCTTCTGCCCGTCGCGGGCCTGTGCGATAGAGGGCGGCGGGCAGGCAAGGAGAGGCGCCGAGATGGAATTCTACATCCCCACCGAGACGGGCGAGTTCCTGGCGTTCTGCGCTGCCATCGCGACCGTGCTTTTCGGCCTCTTCGCCCTCTTTGCGCCGGGCACGGCCTTGAAGCTCGCCGGTCTCCAGGTCCGGGACGGCACTTCGGAAGGATATGCCTTCGCCCGCTCGGCCGGCGGCTTTTATGCGGGGATCGCCATCGTCGCGCTGCTGATGGCGCAGAGCTGGATCTACATGGCCATCGGCGGCGGTTTCGCGCTGGCCGCCTTCGGCCGCATCCTGTCGCTGATGTCGGACGGTTCCTTCACGCTCAAGAACCTTGCCGCGCTCGCCGCGCAGGCGGTGCTTGCCGCCCTGCCGCTCGGCTACGCCTTCGGCTTCCTCTGACCGGAAAACCGGCTTCCGGCCTCCATAAACGCCAGAACAGAGTGCGCGCAGTCAACTTTTGCCCCGACTGTGGCCGACTTATGGCGCATTCCTGCGTCCGGCGTGTTGCGAGTCCCGGTTTCGTATGCTAGACGAACCGCGAAATTCAGAAAAAGCGGGCGCCAAAGCCTGTAGGGACTGAAGATTACCGCAACGATTTCAAGTGGTTAGGACCGTAGCTTCGCTACTGCCCGGCCTCTTGAATGAAAAGAAGAGAAGCTTGTGCCCGTGGCAGACACATCCCAGCTTGTTTCCGGTGTTGCAGAAAGATACGCGTCTTCGCTTTTCGACCTCGCTCAGGAAGCCGGTTCGGCTGACAGTGTCGGTGCCGATCTTGCCCGTTTCCAGGCACTGATCGACGAAAGCGACGACCTGAAGCGGCTGATCCTCAGCCCCGTCTTCTCCGCCGAAGATCAGACCAAGGCCATTGCCGCCGTTGCCGCAAGGGCCGGCATCACGGGTCTCGTGGCAAACTTCCTCAAGGTGGTTGCGTCAAATCGCCGCCTCTTCGCCGTTCCCGGCATGATCAAGGCATACCGCGTCATTGCGGCCCGCGCCCGCGGCGAAATCACGGCCGATGTCACCTCGGCCCATGCGCTGACCGCAGCGCAGGAAACAGAATTGAAGGCGGCGCTGAAAGGCGTCACCGGCAAAGACGTGGCGATTGCCGTCACCGTCGACCCGTCCATTCTCGGTGGTCTGATCGTCAAGGTCGGGTCCCGCCAGATCGACACCTCCCTTCGCACCAAACTCTCTACCCTTAAGCTTGCACTGAAAGAGGTCGGCTGATGGATATCCGCGCCGCGGAAATTTCCGCAATTCTCAAAGATCAGATCAAAAATTTCGGCAAAGAGGCGGAAGTCTCGGAAGTCGGCCAGGTGCTCTCCGTCGGTGACGGTATCGCCCGCGTTTACGGCCTCGACAATGTCCAGGCTGGTGAAATGGTGGAGTTCCCCGGCGGCATCCGCGGCATGGCGCTGAACCTGGAAAGCGACAATGTCGGTGTCGTTATCTTCGGTTCCGACCGTGACATCAAGGAAGGCGACACCGTCAAGCGCACCGGCGCCATCGTGGACGTGCCGGTCGGTCCGGAACTGCTCGGCCGCGTCGTCGACGCGCTCGGCAACCCGATCGACGGCAAGGGCCCGATCAATGCCAAGCAGCGCGCCCGCGTTGACGTCAAGGCTCCGGGCATCATCCCGCGCAAGTCGGTGCATGAGCCGATGTCGACCGGCCTCAAGGCCATCGACGCCCTCATCCCGGTCGGCCGCGGCCAGCGCGAGCTGGTCATCGGCGACCGCCAGACTGGCAAGACCGCCATCATCCTGGACACGATCCTGAACCAGAAGGCGATCCACGACAACGGCCCGGACGGCGACAAGCTGTACTGCGTCTACGTCGCCATCGGCCAGAAGCGTTCGACCGTCGCCCAGTTCGTGAAGGTGCTCGAAGAGCGCGGCGCGCTCCAGTACTCGATCATCGTCGCTGCAACCGCCTCCGACCCGGCGCCGATGCAGTATCTCGCACCGTTCGCCGGCTGCGCGATGGGCGAATATTTCCGCGACAACGGCAAGCACGCCCTCATCGGCTACGACGACCTTTCCAAGCAGGCCGTTTCCTACCGCCAGATGTCGCTGCTGCTGCGCCGCCCGCCGGGCCGCGAAGCCTATCCGGGCGACGTCTTCTACCTGCACTCGCGCCTGCTGGAACGCGCTGCAAAGCTCAACGACGAGATGGGCGCCGGCTCGCTGACGGCCCTGCCGGTCATCGAAACCCAGGGCAACGACGTTTCGGCCTTCATCCCGACCAACGTGATCTCGATCACCGACGGCCAGATCTTCCTTGAAACGGACCTGTTCTACCAGGGTATCCGCCCGGCCGTGAACGTCGGCCTGTCGGTGTCCCGCGTCGGCTCGTCCGCCCAGATCAAGGCGATGAAGCAGGTCGCCGGCTCGATCAAGGGCGAACTCGCCCAGTATCGCGAAATGGCCGCCTTCGCCCAGTTCGGCTCGGACCTCGATGCCGCAACGCAGCGCCTGCTCAACCGCGGTGCACGTCTGACCGAACTCCTGAAGCAGCCGCAGTTCTCGCCGCTGAAGACGGAAGAGCAGGTCGTCGTGATCTTCGCCGGCGTCAACGGCTATCTCGACAAGCTGCCGGTCGCCCAGGTCGGCAAGTTCGAGCAGGGCCTGCTCGGCTACATGCGCTCCGAAGGCAAGGCGATCCTCGACACGATCCGCACCGAAAAGGCGATCAGCGACGACACCAAGGGCAAGCTCAAGGCTGCTCTCGACGCCTTCGCCAAGAGCTTCGGCTGAGACCTAACGGTTCGAGCCCTGCGCGCCGCCGGCGCGCAGGCAGCCCGGGAACTTTGATTGACGCATGATCCGCTGAGGAGACCTCTCCCGGATCGTGTTACAGGACGGAAAACGGATGCCTTCACTTAAGGATCTGAAAAACCGGATCGCCTCCGTCAAGGCGACGCAGAAGATCACCAAGGCGATGAAGATGGTCGCCGCGGCAAAGCTTCGGCGCGCCCAGGAAGCGGCCGAGGCCGCCCGGCCCTATTCGCAGCGCATGAGCGCCGTTCTCGCCAATATCGCCCAGGCCGTCGGCCAGGACGATTCGGCGCCGCGTCTGATGACCGGCACGGGCAAGGACCAGGTTCACCTGCTCGTCGTCTGCACGGCCGAACGCGGCCTGTGCGGCGGCTTCAACTCGCAGATCGCGCGCCTTGCGCGTGACCACACCCGCAAGCTTCTGGCGAGCGGCAAGACGGTCAAGATCATCTGCGTGGGCAAGAAGGGTTTCGATATCCTGCGCCGTGAATTCGCGTCGCTGATCATCGACCGCGTCGACCTGCGCGAAGTCAAGCGCATCGGCTTTGCCAATGCAGACCAGATCGGCCACAAGGTCATCGGCCTGTTCGAGCAGGGCGAATTCGACGTCTGCACGCTGTTCTATTCCGAGTTCAAGTCGGTCATCGCGCAGATTCCGACCGCGCTCCAGCTCATCCCGGCCTCCGCTCCGGCGGTCGCTGCCGAGACGACGGGCGCCACCGCGATCTACGACTACGAGCCGGATGCTGGCGCGATCCTCGGGGACCTCATCCCGCGCAACATTTCCGTCCAGATCTTCCGGGCCCTGCTCGAGAACGTCGCCGGCGAAATGGGCGCCAAGATGAGCGCCATGGACAACGCGACCCGCAATGCTGGTGAGATGATCAACAAGCTGACGCTCAACTACAACCGTCAGCGCCAGGCTCAGATCACCAAGGAACTCATCGAAATCATCTCGGGCGCTGAAGCGCTCTAAGGACCAGGACAAAGAGGGTAAGAGACATGGCTAAGGCAGCTACCCCGAAGGAAACCGCCGCAGTGGAAAAGAAGCCGGCAGCGCGCAGGCCGGCAGCGAAGACTGCTGCTGCAACCAAGGCGGCGGCTCCGGTCGCAGCCGGCGCGACCGGTCGCGTTACCCAGGTTATCGGCGCCGTCGTTGACGTCGCCTTCGACGGCGACCTGCCGCTCATCCTGAACGCGCTGGAAACCGACAACAACGGCAACCGCCTCGTTCTCGAAGTCGCCCAGCATCTCGGCGAAAACACGGTTCGCACGATCGCCATGGACTCGACCGAAGGTCTCGTCCGCGGCCAGCCCGTGACCGACACCGGCGCCCCGATCTCCGTTCCGGTCGGCGACGAGACGCTCGGCCGCATCATGAACGTCATCGGCGAGCCCGTCGACGAAGCCGGCCCGCTCGTCACCAAGGCGAAGCGCGCCATCCACCAGGACGCTCCGGCCTATGTCGAGCAGTCCACGGAAGCGCAGATCCTGGTTACCGGCATCAAGGTCGTCGACCTGCTGGCTCCCTACGCAAAGGGCGGCAAGATCGGCCTCTTCGGCGGCGCAGGCGTCGGCAAGACCGTTCTCATCATGGAACTGATCAACAACGTCGCCAAGGCGCACGGTGGTTACTCGGTGTTCGCGGGCGTCGGTGAACGCACCCGCGAAGGCAACGACCTCTATCACGAAATGATCGAATCGGGCGTGAACAAGCACGGCGGCGGCGAAGGCTCCAAGGCCGCCCTCGTCTACGGCCAGATGAACGAACCGCCGGGCGCACGCGCGCGCGTCGCTCTGACCGGTCTGACGATCGCTGAAGACTTCCGCGACAAGGGCCAGGACGTTCTGTTCTTCGTCGACAACATCTTCCGCTTCACGCAGGCCGGTTCCGAAGTGTCGGCTCTGCTCGGCCGCATCCCGTCGGCCGTGGGCTATCAGCCGACGCTCGCCACCGACATGGGCCAGATGCAGGAACGCATCACCACCACGACCAAGGGCTCGATCACCTCGGTCCAGGCCATCTATGTTCCCGCCGACGACTTGACCGACCCGGCGCCGGCAACCTCGTTCGCCCACCTCGACGCAACGACGGTTCTGTCCCGTTCGATCGCCGAAAAGGGCATCTATCCGGCCGTGGACCCGCTCGACTCGACCTCGCGCATGCTCGACCCGATGGTTGTCGGCGAAGAGCACTACGAAGTCGCCCGCAAGGTCCAGACGACCCTGCAGCGCTACAAGGCTCTCCAGGACATCATCGCCATCCTCGGCATGGACGAACTGTCGGAAGACGACAAGCTGGCCGTTGCCCGCGCCCGCAAGATCGAGCGCTTCCTGTCCCAGCCGTTCTTCGTGGCCGAAGTCTTCACCGGTTCGCCGGGCAAGCTCGTCGCACTCGAAGACACGATCAAGGGCTTCAAGGGCCTCGTCAACGGCGAGTACGACCACCTGCCGGAAGCTGCCTTCTACATGGTCGGCTCCATGGAAGAAGCCGTCGAGAAGGCCAAGAAGCTGGCTGCCGAAGCGGCTTAACAGCGAATAGGAAATAGGGAGTAGCGAATAGGGAAAACGCGAACTTCGAATACGAATTCTATTCGCTATTCGCTATTCGCTATTCGCTAAGATGGTCATGGCAACAGAATTCAACTTTGAACTCGTTTCCCCCGAGCGCCTGCTGGTTTCCGGCAGCGTCAGCGAAGTCGTCATCCCGGCGACCGAGGGCGAGATGACCGTCATGGCCAACCACGCGCCGACCATGACGACGATCAAGCCGGGTATCGTCACCGTGAAGTTCGCGGACGGCAAGAAGGACCGTTACGTGGTCTTCGGCGGTTTCGCCGACATCGTCCCGACCGGCTGCACGCTGCTGGCCGAATCGGCCGTGCATGTCGACGACTTCAAGAGCGAGGACATCGTTCGTCGCATCGAAGCCGCCCGTGCCGAGCTGAACCATGCCAAGTCGGACGACCAGAAGTTCGGCATCGAGACCTATCTCGCCGAACTCACCACGCTGCAGGGGATCGTCGTACCGGCCTGATTGCGGTACGCGTTTCCGCCTGTCAAACCCGCCGTTCCGGCGGGTTTTTTGTTGCCTGCGATTTACCGCTTTCGGAGAAGGTCCTCTTTACCCTATCCGCAACATTGCGTACCCGACCGGAACGCCAGGTTGTGGTAATTTGCTGTTTCTTTACGACGCCGGGCGAGAGTGGCGCGCAAGGCGTGCGCCATGAGGGCGGACCAACGCATCAGGACGAGCAGGATGAGCAGCAAGATCGTACCCGTCATCATGGCCGGCGGTAAGGGCACCCGTCTCTGGCCGCTGTCGCGCGCCTCCGCGCCAAAGCAGTTCCTCGAATTCCTCGGGGAAACCACGCTCTTCCAGAAGACGCTGGCGCGCGTCGCCGATGCGGGGGTCTATGCGGCGCCGATCGTCGTCACCAACAGCGACTTCCGCTTCCTCGTCGCCGAGCAGGCCCGCGCGGCCGGCGTCGCGCTGACCTCGATCCTGCTGGAGCCCGTTGCCCGCAACACGGCGCCGGCGCTCGCCGCCGCCGCGACCTTCATCGCCGGCCTTCATGGCGACGACGCGATCATGCAGGTGCTCGCCTCCGATCATGAGATTGATGCCAACGCGACCTATTTCGACTGCATCGCCAAGGCGGCGGCGGCTGCACGGGCCGGCCGCCTCGTGACCTTCGGCATCACGCCGAGCGAGCCTGCGACCGGCTACGGCTATATCGAGATCGGCGAGGACCTCGGCAACGGCGCCAATGCGGTGCGCCGCTTCGTCGAGAAGCCCAACCACGAGAAGGCGACGGCCATGCTGGCGGCCGGCGGTTATCTGTGGAATTCCGGGATGTTCATGCTGCCGGTCGGGCTCTTCCTGCGTGAACTCCGGCAATATGCGCCGGACGTGCTGGAGGCGGCCGGCGAAGCGGTCGCCAAGGCCCAGCACGATCTCGACTTCGAGCGGCTCGACGAGGCGGCCTTTTCGCGCGCGCCCGATATCTCCGTCGACTATGCCATCTTCGAGAAGACGCCGATCGCCGCCGTCGTGCCTTCGCCGATCACCTGGTCCGATCTCGGAAGTTGGGATTCGGTGTGGAAGACCGGCCGGCAGGACGAGGCCGGCAATGTCGTCGACGGCAGCACGACGGTGCTCGACACGCGCAACTCGCTGGTCATCTCGCGGGACATCCACGTCGCCGTGCAGGGCCTCGACAATGTCGCCGTCATCGCCAGCGAGGACGCTGTCTATGTCGGCCGCATGGAGGACAGCCAGAATGTCGGCAAGCTGGTGAAGCATCTCGCCAGCCTGCCGAAGACGGCGAAGCTGACCGAGACGCACCCGACCTCCTACCGGCCTTGGGGCGGCTATACCTCGGTGCTGAACGGCGAGCGTTTCCAGGTCAAGCGCCTGTTCGTGACGCCGGGCAAGCGGCTGTCGCTGCAAAAGCACCATCATCGCTCCGAACACTGGATCGTCGTGCGGGGCACAGCCGAGGTGACGATCGGCGACAGGACGATCCCGCTGCGCGAGAACGAGTCCGTCTACATTCCGCAGGGCGAGGTGCATCGCCTCGCCAATCCGGGAAAAATCCTGCTCGAACTGATCGAGGTGCAGACCGGCTCCTATCTCGGCGAGGATGACATCATCCGGATCGAGGACGAGTTCGGGCGGGGCTAAACCAGGTCCGCGCCCGCAAGGGTCACCCTGAGGGCGGTCAGCCGGCCGGTGGCGTAGCAGGTCGTGTCGATGCAGATGCGGCCCTTGCCGAAGACCGGCTCGCGCCCGGCTGTATGGCCGTGGATGACCGTCAGGGGCAGGCCGGGGCCTTCGCTGAGGAAGGGTTCGCGGATCCAGATCAGGTCTTGGTCTTCCTGCCGGGCGAGCGGAATGCCGGGCATGATGCCGGCATGGACGAAGAGCCGGTCGCCGCTCGTCAGCGCGATCGGCATGGCCTGCAGGAAATCGATATGGTGCTGCGGGACCGCCCGGCGCAGGGCCGCGCCGAGCGCATGCACCGCCTCGTCTCGGTCGGTATAGTCCGCAAGGTCCAGCCCGTAGGAGCGCAGCGTCGCGTCGCCGCCGTAGTCCAGCCAGCGCAGGTGCTGGTGCGGATTGAAGATGAATTTCAGGAACGTGTCGTCATGGTTGCCGCACAGCGCGATGCGCTCGATGCCGTCGCCATGGTCGGGCTTCGCCAGATGCTCGATGACCGCCCGGGAGGCAGGGCCGCGGTCGACATAATCGCCGAGATAGAGGATGAGCGGCCGCTCGGCCATGCGGGGCGCGGCGTCCGCACGGATCCTCTCCTCCAGCGCCAGCAGGGCGTCGAGACAGCCATGCACATCGCCGATGGCGTAGATGAGCGGCCGGTCGGCGGCAAGCGTGAGACGCTGACGAAAGATGGGTTGGGCAGGAAGGGTCATGGCCTGTCATAGCGGGGATGGAGCGGGGAGGGAACCGGCAAAGTGGTGCCATCGCCTTCAGCGCCGCCGCCCCGGCGGGCATCGCTTGAGTGCGCGGCATTCCGCGTCGATCCAGATGCCGGTCTTGCGCCGCATGGCGTCCTCCTGCGTGCCGGCAAGCCGCGGCGTGGCGGCCGAGGCCGCGCCGGTCGCGACGAGCGTTTCGGCAAGATCCCTGCCGCCGGCCGAGCAGGTGAGGAAGGACACGCCGGAAAACCGGATATCCTCCTCGCAGGTCAGGCTCTTGCCGGCGACCAGCCGCCTGAGGGCGATGCGCGCCTGCTGGCCGCAGACGGCGACCGTGCCGTCGGCATCGCGGCAGAACCGCTTCGGATCGACCGGCACGGCGTCCGTCAGCACATAGAGCCGGCCGCCGTCGGCGAAGGAGGCGCTGTCGAAGACGGTGACGCGGGCGGTCGGATGAAGACGCAGGGGCAGCACGATCGGCTCCACGGCCAGCCGTTCATAGGCCTGCGCCTTCCGGTCGATGCGCACGGGCTTGTCGGTCCAGATCGGATCGTCCGAAACCGGGCCGGATTCGAGGCCGGCGGCCTGGGCGGTGACCGCCGAGAGGAGGAGGGCGAGCACCTGTGCCAACCCTGTGCGCTTTGCCGGTCTTTTCATGGCAGGCTTCATCTTGCCACCTGTCACAACTTGTCGGGCAGCGGCAGCCAGCGGCCGCGGTCGAAATAATCCGGCAGGTAGGAACCGCGGTTTCGCGTGCGGTCCGGCGTGATGATGAAATTGTAGCGCGGCGTCTCGCTGAACTCCTTCTTGAGCTGGATGCGGTTGCCGAAGCGGATGATGTCGAATTCCTTGAGGGCGCGGATATCGGCGAAGATGTCGGGCGCCTCTTCCCAGCGCACCTCGTCGAGGAAGACCTCGATCGCCGCGATGACGGCATCCGTCACGCGGTTCTGCGTCGCCGTGTTCTCGATGTTGAGCTTGATGCGGAAGGAGGAGACGCGCGTTTCCGCATTGCCCCTGATCGACAGGAAGGCGGAGGAGGACGGGTTCGTGCCGTCGCTCGCGTCCGGGAATTCGCGGTAGGACTGGCATTCCCAGCTCTGCTGGTCGAACAGCCCGGCCTTCCAGCCGGCCGTCTCGAAGCCGCTGCGGCGCAGCGCCTCGCAGAGCATTTCCGGTGCCTTGCGGATGGTGCGGACGAACCGGGTCTGCATCGGCGTGACGGGCGTCAGGAGCCGTTCCGGGATGAGGCCCTTTGCGCGTGGCACGCGGTTGCCCTTCATCTCATAGGGACGCAGCGCGCGCGTCTGCGGCGTCACGGCGACGGGATCGTAGCCGAAGCGGGCAAGCAAGCGGTTGAGATTGCGGTAGTCGTTGGCCAGGAGCACGGTCGCGCCGATGGCCCCGAGCAGCACGATGGCCAAAAGCCCGAAGACAACCAAGCCGGATCTGCCTTGCTTCCGCTCCGTCATGCCGAACCGCGCCGTTGCCCGTGTCGATGCGGTGGTGCCGGACCCATGCCGGGCCGGATCCATCGATCTCCCGCTCCTGATAGGCTACTCCCCGGATGCCTGCAAGCGCGGGAGCCTTACGGCGCGGCGCGGCTGGCGAGCAGGCTGTCGTGCAGCCGGAGTGCTTCGGGCGGCGAGGTGCGGAATTTCGGCAGGCCGAGATGGTAGCCGTAGCCGGTGACGAGGCGCGTCTCCCCGAGCTGCACCAGTGTGCCCTCGGCAAGCGCGGCGGCAAGCAGATCGAGGCTGCCGAGCGCCACGCCATCGCCGCTGATGGCCGCGTCGATGGCGAGCGCATAGGTAGAGAAGGTGAGGTGCGGCCGCGGCGGCGCCTTGCGCAGCGCCTGTGGCGCGACCCGCTCCAGCCAGGGGCGGAAGGAGATCCAGTTGGCATTGAAGCGCTCGTAGTCGATGAGGTCGAGGGCGATGAGATCGGCCGGGACGATGGCAGCGGCATCAAGGCCCTTGCGGGCGATATAGTCCGGCGAGGCCACGGGGGCGAGCGTTTCGGCGAGAAGCGGCGTCAGCGTCCAGCGGGGGTGCTCGCCGGCGCTGTAGGGGATGACGAGGTCGTTGTTCTCCGAGGCGAGGTCGGCCGGGCTGTCCGACGTGACGAGGCGGAGCGCGACGTCGGGATTGTCGCGGGAGAAATCGCGCAGGCGCGGGCCGAGCCAGAGATGGGAGACCGATCCGCTTGCGGCGAGCGATATGCTCTGTCCCGCACCGGTGCGGAACGGCTCCAGGCTTTCCTCCAGATAATCGAGCGAAGCGCGTACGCGCTGGAACAGCCTTTCGCCGCGCGGCGTCAGGGCCAGGTTCTTGCCGCTTCGGGCGAAGAGCTGCGTGCCGAGATGATCCTCTAGCCCCTTGATGCGCCGGCTGACGGCCGCCTGGGTGATGTTCAGCTCCCGTCCGGCGCGCGAAAAGTTCATGTGCCGGCAGGCGGCGTCGAAGACACGGAAGGCTTCGAGGGGGATATGGGCGAGCATGGCGTCCTTCATGATCTGAAGTTATCAAAAAGACTGAAAAATCCAAGGATTTGAAAATCTGAAATTGTGATGCACGGTTCGGCAAATCCGTTCGGGAGGTTCCGTGCCGTTCACAACGTCTTTCGTGCCCGAGATCCGTTTCGGCGAAGGGGTCCATGAGACCATCGCCGCATCCGCCCATGCGCTCGGTGCCCGCTCCGTGCTCGTCGTCATCGATGGTTTCCTTGCGGCCGGCGGGCTCGGCGAGCGCCTGGCCGGTCAGTTTGATGCCGAGGGCGTGGCGGTGGCGTTCTTCTCCGGTTTTGCCGGCGAGCCGAAGCTGGCCGCGGTCGAGGCCGCCACGGCTGCCGCCCGCGGCAAGGACCTCGTCGTCGGTCTCGGCGGCGGGTCGGCGCTCGATATCGCCAAGATCGCGGCCTGCGTGGCGGCGGGCGCGGACGGCCCGATGCATTATGCGCTTGCCGCCCACCCTTTGCCGGGCCGGCCGCTGCGCAAGATCCTGGTGCCGACGACGGCAGGCACCGGCTCGGAAACGTCGGCGACGACCATCTTCACCGGGCCGGAAGGCAAGAAGCTGTGGATCTGGGGGCCGGAGACCAAGGCGGACCTCGTGCTGCTCGATCCGGCGCTGACCGTGACACTTCCGGCAAATCTTACCGCCTGGTGCGGCCTCGACGCCTTCGTGCATGCCTTCGAGGCGGCGACCAACCGCAACGCCCATGCCGGCGCTGCGCTCTATGCCCATGCCGCCCTCGGCCTCCTCGTGGAGGCGCTGGAAACAGCGGTGAACAACCCGGCGGACAGGAAGGCGCGCGGAAAAATGCTGCTCGGCGCCTGTTATGCCGGCATCGCGATCGACAATTGCGGCACGGCGATCGCCCATACGATCAGCCATGCGCTCGCCGGCCTTGCGCCGGTGCATCACGGGCTCGCCACGGCGCTCGGCTTCGAGGCGACGCTCGGCTGGCTCGTCGAGGCCGACACGGCCGACCTTGCCGCGGCCGCGCGGGCCTGCGGCCTGCAGGATGCGGCGATGCTGCCCGGCTTCGTCGCCGACCTGATGGACCGTTGCGGCATCGTCCGCGCCCTGCCGGCCGCCTTTGCCGCCTTCACCGCCGAAGACCTCGCCCGTGAAATGCGCGCGCCGGAGAACCAGCCGATGCGCCGCTCGACGATCCGGGCGGTTGCGGATGCCGATATCGATGCCTTCGCCACCAGCATGATGGCTCTGCCCCGGACGCTCTGAGGACGACCATGATCGAACAGTACAGCCGCGCCTATTGGGAAGAACGCCTTGCCGGCCTCTCGCTTGCCCGCGGGCATTTCATCGACGGCAGGACGCAGCCCGCCGTTTCCGGCCGGACCTTTACCCGCACGCGGCCCATGGACGGCCAGCCCGGCGCCGTGCTGGCGCGCGGCGATGCGGCCGATGTCGACCGTGCCGTGGCCTCTGCCCGCAAGGCCTTTGCCAGTGGTGCGTGGCGTGGCAGGGATCCGCTGGAGAAGAAGCGGATCATGCTGCGCTGGGCGGAATTGATCCGTGCCCATGGCGAAGAGCTGGCGCTTCTCGAAACGCTCGATGTCGGCAAGCCGGTGCAGGCCTCGCTCGGCGTCGACGTGCGCCTCTGTGCCGAAGGCATCCAGTATTACGGCGAGATGATCGACAAGATGTATGACGAGATCGCGCCGACCGGGCCGAAGGCGCGCGCCCTCGTCCGCAAGGTGCCGCTCGGCGTCGTCGCGGCGATCACGCCGTGGAACTATCCGATGATCATCGATGCCTGGAAGCTCGGGCCGGCGATCGCGGCCGGCAATTGCGTGGTGCTGAAGCCGGCCGAGCAGTCCTCGCTCTCGGCGCTGCGGCTCGCCGAGCTTGCCGTCGAGGCGGGCCTGCCCGCCGGCGTCTTCAACGTCGTCACAGGCTTCGGCGAGGAGGTCGGCAAGCCGCTGGCGCTCCACGCGGATGTCGACATGGTCGCCTTCACCGGCTCGACCGAGGTGGGCAGGCTGATCATGAGCTATGCCGCCCGGTCGAACCTCAAGCGCGTGGCGCTGGAACTCGGCGGCAAGTCGCCGCTCGTCGTCTTTGCCGATGCCGATCTCGACGCGGCGGCAAGCGCGGCCGCTTGGGGCTGCTTCTACAATTCCGGCGAGACCTGCCATGCCGCCACGCGTCTTCTCGTGCAGCGTCCGGTGCAGGACGCGCTGATCGAGAAGATCGAGGCGGTTGTGAAGCGCGAGATCGTGCTGGCGCACCCCTTCGAGCCGGAGGCGCAGATCGGCGCGTTGATCGAGGCGGAGCACATGGACAAGGTCCTCGGCCTCGTCGCGGCGGGGGAAGCGGACGGCGGGCGCCGCGTCTTCGGCGCGGAGCGGGTATTGTCCGAGACGGGCGGCTGCTATGTCTCGCCGGGTGTCGTCACGGATGTGACGAACGACATGCGCATCGCCCGGCAGGAGATCTTCGGCCCTGTGCTTGCGGCCATCGCCTTCGACACGGAGGAGGAAGCGCTCGCCATCGCCAATGACACCATCTACGGGCTTGCCGGCGCCGTCTTCACCCGTGACATGGACCGGGCGCACCGTTTCTCCGAGGGCATCCATGCCGGCACGGTCTGGATCAACACCTACGACATGTCGAATTTCGCGACGCCCTTCGGCGGCTTCAAGCAATCGGGTTTCGGCCGCGACCGCTCGGTGCATGCGATCGACAAATATTGCGACTACAAGACGATCTGGCAGCAGTTCGGTTGAAGGCTCAAGTCCAGGGGAGGAGCGCATGAGCAGGATCGTTTCCATCGGCATCAGCCATCACCGGCTGCCGCTCGATCCGCCGTTCAAGGCGAGCTGGGACGGGCGCCCACGCAACCATTTCGACGCGACGATCGTGCGCGTGCGTGACGAAGAAGGTCGCGAAGGTATCGGCTCCGGCGACCTGATGAAGGGGTTCGAGGGCCACGAGGACCTGTTCATCGGTGCGGACCCGCGCCATCTCGAACGGCATTACGAGGTGCTTTCGCATATCAATTTCCACTATGGCCGCTGCTGGCCACTCGACCTGGCGCTCTGGGACCTCGCAGGCAAGGTGACGGGCGAGCCGGTCTGGCGCATGCTCGGCGGCCGTGCCGACCGGGTGCGGCTCTATGCGTCCTCCGGCGTGCTGCGCGAGCCCGCCGCCATGGCCGACCAGGCCGAGCGCTACATCGCGGAAGGCTTTCCGGCGATGAAGGTGCGGTTCTCCTCCTCCGCCGGCGGGCGCAACGACTGGCGCGAGGACGTGAAGGCGCTGGAGGCGATCCGCGCGCGCGTCGGTGACCGGCTGGAGCTGATGGTCGACTGCAACCAGGGTTGGCGCATGCCCTGGGACACGACGCTCTCCTGGACCTTCAAGGATGCGCTCGTCGTCGCGCGGGAGCTGGAACGGCTCGGCATCTACTGGATGGAGGAGCCACTGCACCGCTCCGACCGCAAGGGCATGAAGGCGTTGAAAGAGGCGACGAGCGTGCGCATCGCGGGCGGGGAGATGACGCGCGAGCTCTATGAGTTCCGCGACATCATCGAGGAGCGCGCCTTCGACGTGATCCAGCCGGACGTGGCGTTGGTCGGCGGCATCACGGGATGCCGGCGGCTCGCCTTCCAGGCGCGCGAGGCGGGCGTCGCCTTCACTCCGCATTCCTGGACGAACGGCATCGGCGTGCTCGCCAATGCGCATCTGACGGCGGGGGCGGGTGATGCACCCTTCCTCGAATATCCCTATGACGGGCCGGAATGGAGCGAGGCGCGCCGTGACTACCCGCTGCAAGCGCCGCTGCGGCACGAGGACGGCTGGCTGGTGCTGGGTGAAACGCCCGGCCTCGGCGTGGTCCTCGACGAGGACCGGCTCCGGGCGACGCGGCTCGGCTGAACCGCTTCACTTCGTCTCCTTCCGCATTCGACCCTTGACATCCGCCCCAGGGAGGCCGACTTCACGGGGGACACGGACGCGAAGGAGACGAGCCATGAGCGAGGCAGCCCGCACGACGATCGACCAGGCGGAAGTCGACCGCTTCTCGGCGATGGCGGCCGAGTGGTGGGATCCGGCCGGAAAGTTCCGGCCCTTGCACAAGTTCAATCCGGTCCGCCTCACCTATATCCGCGATCTCGTATCCGGTCAGTTCGGCCGCGACCCCGCGGCGCATCGCCCGCTGGAGGGCCTGCGCATCCTCGATATCGGCTGCGGCGGTGGCCTGCTCTCCGAGCCGATGGCGCGCATGGGGGCGGATGTGCTCGGTGCGGATGCCTCGGAAAAGAACATCGGCATCGCCAAGGCCCATGCGGCGGGCAGCGGCGTTCCGGTCGACTACCGGGCCGTGACCGCCGAGGCGTTGGCGGAAGCCGGCGAGACCTTCGACGTCGTGCTCAACATGGAAGTGGTCGAGCACGTCTCCGACGTCGATTTCTTCCTCACCACCTGCGCCTCCATGGTGCGTCCGGGCGGCATGATGTTCGTCGCCACGATCAACCGCACGCTGAAGGCGGCGGCGCTGGCGATCTTCGCGGCGGAGAACGTGCTGCGCTGGCTGCCGCGCGGCACCCATCAATATGAAAAGCTGGTGCGCCCGGAGGAAATCGAAAAGCCGCTGACGGCCTCGGGGCTGACGGTGACCGATTGCACCGGCGTGTTCTTCAACCCGCTGTCCAACCAGTGGAACCTGTCGAAGGACATGGACGTGAACTACATGATGGTGGCGCGCCGCGCCTCCGCCTGAAGCCGGCCCGCACGGAAGCTCAGGTCACGCCTTCAACGTCTTCGCGACGGCCAGCAGGTCCTGTTGCCCGGTCGCATTGCGCGCGGCTATCGTCTTCACGCTTTCGCGGTCGATGTCGACGGTGTTGCCGTCGGGGCAAAAGGCCGTCTTGAAGGTGAAGGCGCGCGGCGACGGGCCGTGATCGGCAAGATGCTCCAGCCGCTCGGCGCCATCAGCCCAGAGAGGCCGGGTGCCTTCCGCCACCCACCAGAGCACGAGGGCAGGCCAGGCCTGCCGCTGGTTCCAGTTGCGGGCGTGTTTCAGGGCGTCGGCGTGCACGCCATTGTAGGTGAAGGCCATCAGCGCTTCGAGCCCGCTCCACAGCGAGAGCGAGGAGGGGGCATCGGCAAAGCCGCTGCCGGCGATGAAGCGGGGATAGGCCTTCTCGCCCCAGCTTTCCGGCCCCGGCTCGCCCTCATAGCCGGAACGGCCGATGAAGCCCTCCGCCCGGTTCGCCGCCTCGAAATTCAGCGGTTCGCGCAGGCGAAAGCCTTCGACGCGCGGGCTTTCGTAGTCATCGACATGCAGGCCGAAATTGTAGATCGCGAGATGGTGGCCGCGCATCAGTTGGTTTCGTCGGGCAGGACGGGAAGCGGCGCGACCTCGACGCCCTCCTCCAGCAGCTCGCGCACCTCGTCCGCCGAGGCCCGGCCGATCAGGCCGCGCTGTTCGGCCTCGCCGTAATGGATCTTGCGCGCTTCTTCGGGAAAACGCTCGCCGACATCCTCCGAATTGGCGCGGATGGTCGAGACGATCTCCCGAAGCTTGTTCATCATCTCCTTCTGGCCGGCCTGCACCACGAGCTCCTGGCGGCGCTCCTTCTTGCGGGCGGTCGAGACGGAGGGCGCCATCAGGCGCTTGGCGACATGGGTGGAGCCGCAGGTGGGACAGGAGACGAGCGCCCGCTTCTGCTGGCGGTCGAAATCGTCCGCCGAGCCGAACCACCCTTCGAAGGCGTGCCCGTTGTCACAGGAAAGCTCGTAGCGGATCAAGCGGCAACGCCTCCCTTCGCAGGCGCCTTCGCCGTTTCCAGCGTGAAGGTGCGCCCGTTGCGCAGGTTGGGGATCTTGTCATGCGCGGCCTTGACGGCGGCGCTGTCGACTTCGGCGAGCACGATGGCTTCGCCCGTGCCGCCGGCGCTGGCCAGGACGCGGCCCCACGGGTCGATGATCATGGAATGGCCGAAGGTCTCGCGGCCGTCCTCGTGCACGCCGGCCTGCGCGGCGGCGATGATGTAGACGCCGTTCTCGATGGCGCGGGCGCGCAGCAGCGTTTCCCAATGGGCTTCGCCGGTCTGCCGCGTGAAGGCGGCGGGAACGGAGATGATCTCGGCACCGGCCTGAGCCTGTATCTTGAAGAGCTCGGGGAAGCGCACGTCGTAGCAGATGGCAAAGCCGAGCCGTGCGAAGGGAAGGTCCGCCATGCGCGCGACGACGCCCGGCGAATAGACCGCGCTCTCGCGCCAGCTTTCGCCATTGTCGAGATCGACGTCGAACATGTGGATCTTGTCGTATGTGCAGACCTGTCCGCCATCGGGGCCGAACAGGAAGCCGCGATTGGCGACCTTGCCGTCGGCAAGCGCGATGGCGGTGGAGCCGACATGCACGTGGATGCCGAGCTCGGCGGCAAGTTCGGCCGCGGCGGCGACCACGAGATCGTCGGCCTCCATGCGCAGGATGGCGCGCAGCCCCGCGCGGTCGCGCTGGAGCGCGCCGGTCATTTCCGGCGTCTGGACATAGACGGCGCCCTTGGCGGCCGCTTCGCGCACGAGGCGCCGCATCGTCTCGACATTGCGGACGGGATCGGTCCCGGAGCACATCTGGAGGGCGGCGATCGTTGCGGTCATGAAAAGGTCCTCAGGCGGCGAGCAGGGCGTCGAGCTCGCCGGCGCGCTCCAGCGCATGCAGGTCGTCGCAGCCGCCGACATGGCGTTCGTCGATGAAGATCTGCGGGAAGGTGCTGCGGCCGTTGGCGCGCTTGATCATCTCCTGGCGGATCTCCGGCGCATAGGTCGCGTCATGCTCCTGGTAGGCCACACCCTTGGTTTCGAGAAGTTTCTTGGCGGCGCTGCAATAGCCGCAGAACTGACGCGTATAGATGACGACCGAAGCCATATTCTCCTGCTCCAAAGCTTGGAAAACCTTGTCTTTCATATAGGTCCGGGAAGCGCCCTTGCAAAGGTCAAAACGGTGATGTCGGCGGCGCCCGCCCGTTTCAGCGCGCGCGTGACGGCCGAAACGGTGGCCCCGGTCGTATAGACGTCGTCGACGAGCACCACGCGGCGGCCGAACAGCGCCTCGCGGCCCTCCGGCGTGACGGTGAAGGCGCCGCGCACGTTCTCCTCGCGGGCGCGAGGCCCGAGGCCGATCTGGCGGCGGGTGCGTTTCGTGCGGCGCACGGCATCGACGAGAACGGGCCGGCCGGAAAGCCCGCCGAGCGCGCGGGCAAGTTCCGACGACTGGTTGAACTTGCGCCAGAGGAGGCGGAAGCGATGCAGGGGAACGGGGACGATGGCGTCCGCGGCCTCCACGGTACCGTCGCCGGCCCGCAGCATCCACCCGGCCATCATCGGCGCGAGATCGGTGCGGTCGCGGTATTTCAGCGCATGGACGAGCACGCGGGCAAGGTCGTCGTAAAGCGCGACGGAGCGCAGCCGGTCGAAAGGCGGCGGGTTGGCGATGGCGTCGGCGCTGAGGATGCCCGGGCCGAGATCGTGCGAGAAGGGGGTGCCGAGCACCTCGCAATAGGGGCGCTCGATCAGGGCGAGCTTCGACCAGCACCGCGGGCAGAGGCCTGCACGGCTGCCGAGCAGCACGCCGCAGCCCGCGCAGGCCGGCGGATAGACGAGGTCGAGGGCGCTGCCCGCAAGGCCGCGCAGCCGGCGGGCAAGGGCCTGCCGGAGCGGGACTGCCGGCGCTGCCTCGGCCTCGATTTCGCCCATGCGGTTGACAATAGTCGGTCCAAGCGGCCAAAGCGAATGGAATTGCGAACCGGACCTCTCCCATGGAAACGCTCTTCGACCAATCCCTGATCGACACGAACCGACGGCGCGCGCTTGCCGGCGAGCCGGCGGACTTCCTGCTCGACGTGGTGGCGCGCGAGCTTGCCGAGCGCCTCAGCGTCATCGAGCGCCGCTTCGAGCGGGCCGTCGAGCTGCACGGCCACACCGGTGCCGCCGCACGGGCGGTCGTCGCGACAGGCAAGGTGGACGGGATGGAGCGGGTGGAAAGCGACGCGCGGTTCGCCGCGCCGGGCGAGGCGCTGACGGTGTCGCCGCTCGAAACGGTGCCGCTGGAGCCGCAGTCGGCCAACCTCATCGTCTCGCCGCTGGCGCTGCACCTCACCAACGACACGCCGGGTGTCTTCGTGCAGATCCGCCGTGCGCTGAAGCCGGACGGGCTGTTCCTTGCGGCCATCCCCGGCAGCGGCACCCTGCAGGAACTGCGCGAGGTGCTGCTTGCGGCGGAAAGCGAGATGACGGGCGGGGCGAGCCCGCGGGTCATCCCCTTCCCGGATGTGCGCGATGTCGGCGCGCTTCTCCAGCGCGGCGGCTTCGCCCTGCCGGTGACGGACCGGGAGACCTATACGGTGCGCTATGATTCGATCTTTCCGCTGATGAAGGACCTGCGGGCCATGGGCATGGCCAATCCGCTTGCCGGCCGCAGCCGCCGGCCGCTCACGCGCGGCGTCCTCCTGCGCGCGGCGGAGCTTTATGCGGAACGCTTCTCCGATCCGGACGGGCGCATCCGCGCGAGCTTTTCGGTCATCTATGTATCGGGCTGGGCGCCGCACGAAAGCCAGCAGAAGCCGCTGAAGCCCGGCTCGGCGAGGATGCGCCTTGCCGATGCGCTGAAGCAGGGCGGCCGCGGCTGACCGGCTATTTCTTGCCGGCGGAGTCCATGCTGTTCGAGATCGTGGTGAGGGTATCGGAGAGGCCGTTGCTGAAGGCTTCGAGGCCGGCCAGCAGGCCGATCGAGATGAGCGCCAGCAGGAGCCCGTATTCGATGGCCGTGCCGCCGGCGCGGTCGGAGCAGAATGATTTCAGCAATTTCGGCACCATTCCACTCTCCCGCGCCCTTTGCGCATGTCCATGTCTCTTCAGCAGCCGTTGCTGATACCGTTGCCGTTGACGATGCATACGGCACCGGGCATTTCCTGCAGGACGCTGCGGCGCACCGTATAGCGTTTTCCGCCTTCCGACGGGATCGAGCCCGTCGAGATCATGTCGAATTCATCGGGCACATTCGCCATCATGCGCTTGTCGGTCTTTGCGGAGAGGACCGGGGTCAGAACCAGAGCAAGCGCGATGACGGCGGTGCCGAAGAGCAGGGCAAGGTTGAGCGCGCCCGTCCGGCTGTCGCCGGCCGGCGTGAAATCCTTCTCCTGAACGGTTTTCCAGAAGTCTTCGTCACGCATCTGAGGGTCTCGTAGGCATTCATTGCAACGTTAGACCCAATCTTTGAACCATGGTGCTAAACGATTGCTTAACGGAGACTGAAAAAGACGGGGTAAATCCCTGCCGTTCCGTTCAGAGAAGGTCCATCAGGAAGGGAATGAGCGGCTCGTCGGCCGGCGGCATCGGGTAGTCGCGCAACGCCTTCGGGCGCACCCACTTGATCGCCTGTCCCTCGCGGCCATGCGCGGTGCCCTCGAAGCGGCGGCAGATATAGAGCGGCATCAGGAGGTGGAAGTCGTCATAGGTGTGGCTGGCGAAGGTCAGCGGGGCGAGGCAGGCGACCTTCGTGCGGATGCCGAGCTCCTCGTCCAGTTCGCGGATCAGCGTCTCCTCCGGCGTTTCGCCGGGCTCCACCTTGCCGCCGGGAAACTCCCAGAGACCGGCGAGCGCCTTTCCTTCCGGACGCTGTGCCAGGAGGATGCGGCCATCGGCATCGACGAGCGCGCAGGCGGCGACGAGCAGGATGCGGCGGGGTTTCGTTTCGATCTCGCTCATGCCGCGGCAGGCCCCCGGTAGCTGTACTGGTAGACGTCCTTGAAGCCGGCTCGGCGGTAGAGCGCGATGGCGGCGGCGTTGTCGGCCTCGACCTGCACCCAGGCCTGGCGGGCGCCCTTCAGCTTCGCCCAGCGCAGGGCGGCGTGGAGGACCGCGGTGCCGAGGCCGCTGCCGCGCTGCTCTTTTACGACGCCGAGCTGGAGGATGCCGACGAGGTCGTTGTCATGCACGGCGATCGCCACGGCCGTCGGGCCGAAATCGGGCTCCTCGAAGATGAAGAGGCCGGTTTCCGGCTTGATGGCGTTGATGATCTCGGTGAGGCCGGGCTTCAGCGCCGGGTCGTCGCCGGCAACGCGGATGCGGGCGTCGACGAAGCGGCCGACGTCGCGGCTCGGCAGATGGTCGAGGCCTTCGTCGCGCGGCAGCGTCGCAAGGTCCGCCATCATGACGATGGTGCGGCCCGCCTCCGCCCAGCCGGCCGCATCCATATGGGCGACAAGCTTCGGCGGGGTCAGCGGCGTCTGGCGCACCAGGAGCGGGCGGCCGTAGTCGGAAAACTTCTTCGCCGCCTTCTGGAGGCGGATGTCGAGGTCGCGGATGTCGGACGGGTCGAGCGGGTTCACCGAATTCAGCCGGCGCGAGGGGTGGCCGGCGGTCAGGCGGAAGAGCCAGCTTCCGTCATAATGCACGGACGCGGCCGGCCAGGCGCGGAAGCCGACGGCCTCGAGCCGGCGGACTTTCGGCAGATCGCTGATGTTTTCTTCTGATGGCGTCACGCTGCCAGGCCTCTATTTCTGCGCGGTACCGGGAGCAAAATCGCTGCACACTTCTGCTGGAACCGCTTTAGCTGCGATAGTCGCCGTTGATCTCGACATATTCCTTGGTGAGGTCGCAGGTCCAGACGGTCGCCTTGCCGGTGCCGAGGCCGATCTCGACGCGGACAGGGATGTCCTGGCGCTTCATGACGGCGGTGGCCGCCTCTTCGGAATAGGCGGGGTCGCGCTCGCCGTCGACGGCGACGCGCACGTCGCCGAACCAGATGGCGAGACGGTCGCGGTCGGCCATCTCGCCGGATTTGCCGACGGCCATGACGATGCGGCCCCAATTGGCGTCCTCGCCGGCAACCGCGGTCTTGACCAGCGGCGAATTGGCGATGGAGAGCGCGATGCGCTTGGCCGCCGCGTCGTTTTCGGCACCCTCGACGGTGATTTCCACCATCTTGCGCGCGCCCTCGCCGTCGCGCACGACCTGGAGCGCGAGGTCGCGCAAGAGGTCGTTCAGCGCCGCGCGGAAATCATCGAGCGCGGCATCGTCCGCGGTGACGGGCGCCTGGCCTTCGGCCGCGCCGGTCGCAAAAAGCATCAGCGTGTCGGAGGTCGAGGTGTCGCTGTCGACGGTGACGGAATTGAAGGTCGGGCCGGCGCCGGCCGACAGCAGCGATTGCAGCACCGGTGCCGGGATATCCGCATCCGTCACGACGAAGGAAAGCATGGTCGCCATGTCGGGCGCGATCATGCCGGCGCCCTTGGCGATGCCGTTGATGCGCACGGTGACGCCGCCGAGCTCGGCCGTGCGCGTGGCGACCTTCGGATAGGTGTCCGTCGTCATGATGGCCTTGGCGGCCTCGAACCAGAAGTCCTCCGTGCCGGAGGCGGCGAGGCTGTCGAGCACGCCGGAGAATTTCGTCGCGTCGAGCGGCTCGCCGATGACGCCGGTCGAGGCGAGGAAGACCTCGCCTTCGCTGCAGCCGACGGCCCCTGCGGCGGCTTCCGCGGTCATCTTCGTCGATTCGCGGCCCTTGCGGCCGGTGAAGGCGTTCGCATTGCCGGAATTGACCACCACAGCGCGGGCGATCCCGCCGGGCAGGTTGGCGCGGCAGAAATCGACCGGCGCCGAGGGGCACTTGGAGCGGGTGAAGACGCCGGCGACGGTTGCGGGGCGGTCGAACACCATCATCAGCACGTCCGTCCGACCCTTGTACTTGATCCCGGCGGCGGCGGTCGCCATGCGCACGCCGCGCACCGGCGGCATCTCGGCATAGGTTTTGGGAGCGAGCGGAGAGAGGGAACCGGACATCGTGCTTTCCTGTCAAGAAAGGCCCGGCGGCTGCCGGGCCGTTGTCGATTACTGCTGGCCTTCGGTTTCCGGCGCGGCTTCGCCTTCACCCGCGGCTTCCGGCTTGTTGACCGCGTCATAGGCGGTCTTCAGCGCGGCGTCCTGGATGTCGACGGGGGCTGCGGCCTTGGCCTTTTCCAGGAGCTCCAGATACTTGTCGCGCATGACGAGCTGACGAACCTGGCTTTCGACCTGGTCGAGCGCCGGGGGCTGCTGCTTGCGCTTGTCCTCGATCTTGATGACGTGGAAGCCGAACTGGCTCTTCACCGGCTCCTTGGAATAGGCGCCCTTCTCCAGCGCGAAGGCGGCCGTCTCGAATTCCGGAACCATGCGGCCCTTGCCGAAATAGCCGAGGTCGCCGCCTTCGGACTTGTTCGGGTCGGTCGACTTTTCCTTGGCGATCTCGACGAAGTCCTTGCCGGCGTCGAGGTCCTTGATGATGGCCTTGGCCTCTTCCTCGGTCTTGACGAGGATGTGGCGGGCGCGGATCTCGTCTTCCGGCTCGATGGCGGCGACTTCCTTGTCGTAGCGCGCCTTCACCTCTTCCGGGGTCACGGCGTCGACGACGTGCTTCTTGAAATAGGCATTGTGCAGCTCGCGATCCGTGAGGAAGGCGAGGCGCTGCTTGAAGTCGGGCGTATCCTGCAGGCCTTCCTTGCCGGCATCGGCGGCGAGCAGCTTCACGTCGATGATCGAGGAAAGGGCGGCGACGCGCTTCTGCTCGTCCGGCAGGTTGGCGAGCTGCGGATCGAGGCCGGTGATGGCGAGCTTCAGCTCCGATTCGCGGATTTCCAGCGCGCCGACCTTGGCGATGACGGGATCGGCCGCCGCATCCTCAGCGCGGACGCTGGTGCTTGCGGCGGCAATCGCGATGAGGGCGACTGCTGCGAGCTTGCTGTACTTGAACATATCGAAGAGACCTTTCACATCCTCGCCGGAATCGGGCCGATATCCGGTGCCAGACGGCTCAACACCACCAGAATGTGGCAGTTGTGCAACCGCCTGAGCCGTTGACATCATTCGACCCCCCTCTTATCTGTCACGCAATCCCGCGTCCAGAACAGTTTCCGGGCGTCTCAAGGCTTTGCGCGCAAATATCGTGCGACCTGTCACGCGCCGGGTGCCCATAAAGAAAGGACCATCCTGATGGTCAGCCTCGGCGGCATAGCCCGCAAGTTGTTCGGTTCCTCGAACGATCGTCGCATCCGCTCCTACAAGCCCCGCGTCGATGCCATCAATGCGCTCGAACCGCAGATGAAGGCGCTTTCCGATGATGCGTTGCGGGCAAAGACCGTGGAATTCCGCGAACAGCTCGCGGCCGGCAAGACGCTCGACGACATCCTGGTTCCGGCCTTTGCCGTCGCCCGCGAAGCGGCCTTCCGCGTCCTTGGCCTGCGTCCCTTCGACGTCCAGCTCATCGGCGGCATGATCCTGCACGAAAAATCGATCGCCGAGATGAAGACCGGCGAAGGCAAGACGCTGGTGGCGACGCTGCCCGTCTATCTCAACGCGCTCGCCGGCAAGGGCGTGCATGTCGTGACTGTGAACGACTACCTCGCGACGCGCGACAGCGCGCTGATGGGCAAGATCTACGGCTTCCTGGGGATGACGACCGGCGTCATCGTGCACGGTCTCGACGACGACCAGCGCCGCGCCGCCTACGCCTCAGACATCACCTACGCAACGAACAACGAACTCGGCTTCGATTATCTGCGCGACAACATGAAGTACGAGCGCGGCCAGATGGTGCAGCGCGGCCACTTCTTCGCCATCGTCGACGAAGTGGACTCGATCCTCGTCGACGAGGCGCGCACGCCGCTGATCATTTCCGGCCCGCTCGACGATCGCTCCGACCTTTACACGACGATCGACGCCTTCATTCCCATGCTGGAGGAGGCGGACTACGAGATCGACGAGAAGCAGCGTTCGGCGAACTTCTCCGAAGTCGGCACGGAGAAGCTGGAAAACCTGCTGCGCCAGGCGGGGCTTCTCAAGGGCGAATCGCTCTACGACGTCGAGAACGTCGCGATCGTCCACCACATCAACAACGCGCTGAAGGCCCACAAGCTCTTCACCCGCGACAAGGACTACATCGTCCGCAACGACGAGATCGTCATCATCGACGAATTCACCGGCCGCATGATGCCGGGCCGGCGCTATTCGGAAGGCCAGCACCAGGCGCTGGAAGCCAAGGAAAAGGTCACGATCCAGCCGGAAAACCAGACGCTGGCCTCGATCACCTTCCAGAACTACTTCCGCATGTATTCCAAGCTCGGCGGCATGACCGGCACGGCGTCCACGGAAGCCGAGGAGTTCGGCAACATCTACGGCCTCGACGTCGTGGAAGTGCCGACCAACCTGCCGATCCAGCGCCTCGACGAGGACGACGAGGTCTACCGGACGGTCGAGGAGAAGTACAAGGCGATCATCCAGGAGATCAAGGACGCCAAGGAGAAGGGCCAGCCGGTTCTCGTCGGTACGACCTCGATCGAGAAGTCCGAGTATCTCGCCGAGCGGCTGAAGATGTCGGGCTTCAAGGATTTCCAGGTTCTCAACGCCCGTTACCACGAGCAGGAAGCCTATATCGTTTCGCAGGCCGGCGTGCCGGGTGCCGTGACGATCGCCACCAACATGGCCGGCCGCGGTACCGACATTCAGCTCGGCGGCAACCTCGAAATGCGCCTGGAGCGCGAGCTTGCCGAGATGGAGCCGGGTCCGGAGCGCGATGCCAAGCGCGATGCCATCGTCGCCGAGGTGAAGAAGCTGAAGGACCAGGCGCTCGCCGCCGGCGGCCTCTACGTCCTCGCCACCGAGCGCCACGAAAGCCGCCGCATCGACAACCAGCTGCGCGGCCGTTCCGGCCGCCAGGGCGACCCGGGCCGTTCGAAGTTCTTCCTGTCGCTGCAGGACGACCTGATGCGCATCTTCGGCTCCGAGCGCATGGATTCCATGCTGCAAAAGCTCGGTCTCAAGGAAGGCGAGGCGATCGTCCATCCCTGGATCAACAAGGCGCTGGAGCGCGCGCAGAAGAAGGTCGAGGCGCGCAACTTCGACATCCGCAAGAATCTGCTGAAATATGACGACGTGCTGAACGACCAGCGCAAGGTCATCTTCGAGCAGCGCATCGAGCTGATGGACGGCGAGAACCTCTCCGAAATCGTCGGCGACATGCGCCACGAAGTGGTGGAGAACCTCGTCCGCCTGCACATCCCGGAAAACGCCTATGCCGAACAGTGGGATGTCGCGGGCCTCAAGAAGGGCGTTCTCGAACAGCTCAATCTCGACCTGCCGATCGACGCCTGGGCAGCCGAGGAAGGCATCGACGAGAAGGACATCCTGGAGCGCCTGCACAAGGCGACCGACCAGGCTGCCGCCGATCGCGCGGAGCGTTTCGGCCCCGAGATCATGACCTATGTCGAGCGCTCCGTGCTGCTCCAGACGCTGGATCATCTCTGGCGCGAGCACATCGTCAACCTCGACCACCTGCGCTCCGTCATCGGCTTCCGCGGCTACGCCCAGCGCGATCCGCTGCAGGAATACAAGGCCGAGGCCTTCGAGCTCTTCCAGGCGCTGCTGGCGAACCTGCGCCAGACGGTCACCGCGCAGTTGATGCGCGTCGAACTGGTGCGCCAGGCCGCCGATGCTCCCGCGCCGGTTCCGCCGGAGATGGAGGGCCATCATATCGACGGCACCACCGGCGAGGACGATTTCGGCGACGGCAATGGCGGCGGCTTCATGGCCGTCGGCGTGTCGCCGGAAAATCGCGATCCGAACGATCCGGCGACCTGGGGCCGCGTGTCGCGCAACGAGGCCTGCCCCTGCGGCTCGGGCAAGAAATACAAGCATTGCCACGGCGCCTTCGAGCAGGCCTGACCGGCTGCGGGAGCAAGTGGCGCATAGGCTATGAACCGTCGCCCATCCTCCAACGTCATGCTCGGGTCAGGCCCGAGCATGACGGAAGAGAGGTATGCGGCTCTTGATTCGCTCCCTTTGAATGCCGCCCCCGGGCGGCATTTTCTTTAAGGGCGCGGCCCCCGCCATCCAACCGTTTGTTAACCCTGATCTGACAAGACTGATCCTCGTTCAGTTCTGCGTTGCATACGGGTTCCTGTGTTGATGGCGGTCATTCAGTCGGCGGAGAAATTGCTGCCATCGGCCCTGCGCGGCAAGGCGGAGCCGCTGGTGCGCGCGCTCGGAACGATCCTCGTCAGCGACGATCCCCGCAACCTTGCCCAGCGCATGGCGCTCATCACCTTCGCCATCCGCGTCATCAATGCGGCGATCGCCTTTCTCTCGCAGATCATCCTCGCCCGCATGATGGGCGAATTCGAATACGGCATCTTCGTCTTCGTCTGGGCGCTCGTCGTCATTTTCGGCGACATGTCCTGTCTCGGCATCCACACCACCGTCGTGCGCTTCCTGCCCGACTATGCGGGGCGCAGCGCGCATGCGGAAATCCGCGGCCTCACCTCGACGGCCCGTGTCTTCGCCATGCTGTCCTCGACGGCGCTGGCGGCCATCGGCCTCCTCGCCCTCTGGTTCTTCCATGACGGTTTCGCCGACTACTATGTGGTGCCGCTTTTCGTCGGTCTCTTCTGCATGCCGATGATCGCGCTCGGAGACGTGCTCGACAGCACGGCGCGCGCCCATAGCTGGGCGGTGGTGGCCCTCAGCCCGACCTATATCATCCGCCCGCTGCTGATCCTCGTCTTCATGGTGCTGGCGGTTTTCCTGGACGCGCCGCACACCGCGCTCACCGCCATGGTCGCCGCGCTCGCCGCCACCTACCTTACGACCGTCGTGCAGTTCTTCAACATCCTGCGACGGCTCAGCAAGCGCTACGTCAAGGGGCCGCGCAAGCTGGAATTCTCCCTGTGGATCAAGGCGGCGCTGCCGATCTTCCTGATCGAGGGCTTCGGCTTCCTGCTCACCAATTCCGACGTCATCGTCGTCGGCCTCTATCTCGACCCGGAAAGCGTCGCCATCTATTTCGCCGCGGCGAAGACCATGGCGCTGGTGCATTTCGTCTTCTTCTCGGTGAAGGCCGCGGCCGCACCGCGCTTTTCCGCGCTGTTTTCGGCCGGCGACCGGCTGGCGCTGGCGCGCTTTGCCGGCGAGACGGTGCGCTGGAGCTTCTGGCCGTCGCTGGCCGTCGGGCTCGGCGTGCTGGCGCTCGGCCATTTCCTGCTGTCGCTGTTCGGTGCCGCCTTCACGGCCGGCTACAGCCTGATGTTCATCCTCTTCGTCGGCATTCTCGCCAAGGCGCTGATCGGGCCGGGCGAGGTGCTGCTCACCATGGCCGGCCAGCAGAAACTCTGCGTCGTCGTCTATGCCGTGGCGCTGGCGGCGAATATCGGCTTCAACGTCACGCTCATTCCGCTTTTCGGCCTGACGGGCGCGGCGGCCGCCACCGCCGGCGCCATGATCGTCGAGGCGCTGCTGCTGCACCTCGTCGTGCGCCGGAAACTCTCCATCATTCTCTTCGCCTTCGCCAATCCGGTGCAGGCAAGCCTTGCCAACGGGATGGACCGCCATGACCGATAGCCACGGCTTCGACCACACGATCGCGGCAGGCCGCGCCCAGGCCGCCATTCCGCCCGCCCTGCCGCATGCCCCGCCGGCGGACCAGCGCCTCGCCGTCGGCCGCCCCGGCCGGTCGCTGGCGCTCTATCCGGCGACGGCCGGCTATGAGCTGCAGCAGGAACTCGATTTCCTGTCGAACCGCGTCATGGAGCCGAACGTCTTCTTCACCGGCCGCTTCCTCGCGCCCGCCATGCCGCGCCTGGAAGACCGCACCGTGCGCCTTTCCGTGCTGCGCGACGAGGGCGCCGGGCGCAGCCGCATGCGCTTCCTCATGCCCTTCTCCATCGAGAAGCCGGGCTTTTCCATCGGCTCCAGCATCCTGCGCGCCTGGTCGAACCCGTTCGGGCCGCTCGGCACGCCGCTCGTCGATGCCGAGGATGCCGCCGAGACGCTCGACAATGTGCTGGAAGCCCTCGGCGGCACCGGCAGCGGCCTGCCGGGCATCCTCGTCCTGCCGGACCTGCGCCTCAACGGCGCCTTCGCGCAACTGATGCGCGCCGTCGCCATCGGCCGGAACCTGCCGGTCACCGTCACCGATACCTATCGCCGGCCGATGCTGGAGAGCCTGCTCGACGGCCAGACCTATCTGCAGCAGGCCATCTCGCCGGAACATTTCCGCGAGTTGCGCCGGCAATGGCGCAAGCTCGACGCGATGGGCGCGCTTTTCTACAACGTCGCCCGCCAGCCCGCCGATATCCGGCTGCGCATGGAGGAGTTCCTGTTGCTCGAGGCTTCCGGCTGGAAGGGCCGCGGCCGCACGGCGATGATCAACGATCGCTACCGTGCCGCCTTCGCCCGCGAGGCGGTCAGCAACCTTGCCGAGACCGACGGCGTGCGCATCCACACGCTCGACCTCGACGGTCGCGCCATCGCCTCGATGATCGTCTTCATGATGGGCGGCGAGGCCTATACGTGGAAGACGGCCTATGACGAGGAATATGCAAAGTTCTCGCCCGGCAAGCTGCTGGTGGCGGAACTGACGGAGTGGCATCTCGACGACGCCAATATCACGCGGTCCGATTCCTGTGCGGTGCCGGATCATCCGGTCATGAGCCGCTTCTGGGAAGAGCGCGAGGACATGGGCACGCTCGTCGTCGGCCTGCAGCAGAACCGTGACCGCGACGTGCGCCAGGTGGCGACGCAGCTCCACCTCTATCGCAACACGCGCAATGTCGCGCGGCTGCTGCGCGAGAAGATCCGCGCGCTCGCGCGCCGCTGAGGCCATTCCGGCCCGGTTCAATATTCGAAAGCGCTAAGGAACTAGGCGGCGAACGGCGTTTCCTCCGCCGCCCGCTTGCGCAGGAGGTGGCGGATGACCTTGCCGGAGGTCGTCAGCGGCAAAGCATCGACGAAATCCACCTCGCGCGGATACTCGTGCATGGAGAGCCGCGACTTCACCCAGTCGCGGATATCGCTGGCCAGGGCGTCCGAGGGCGCGTTGCCGGGGCGCAGCACCACATAGGCCTTGACGATTTCCGTGCGCACCGGATCGGGCTTGCCCACGGCGGCGGCGAGCTGCACGGCTGGATGGCCGGCCAGGCAATCCTCGATCTCGCTCGGCCCGATGCGGTAGCCGGAGGAGGTGATGACGTCGTCGTCGCGGCCGAAGAAGGTGACGTAGCCCTCCTCGTCCATGCGGCCGAGATCGCCGGTCGTCATCCAGTCGCCAATGAATTTTTCCGCCGTTGCCTTCTCGTTCTTCCAGTAGCCGAGGAACATGACGGGATCGGGCCGTTTCACCGCGACCTGGCCGACGGTGCCGCGCGGCATTTCCCGGCCGTTCGCATCGATGATCGCCACCACATGGCCGGGCACCGGCTTGCCGATCGGCCCCGGTCGGGACACGCCGAGCTTGCCGATCGAGCCGAGCACGATGTTGCACTCGGTCTGGCCATAGAACTCGTTGATGGTGATGCCCAGCGTGTCGCGCACCCATTCCCACGTCTCGCGGCCGAGCGATTCGCCGGCCGAGCCGATGGTGCGCAGGTTGAGCCGGTATTTTTCACGGGGGTTCGCCACCGTTTTCATCAGCCGCAGCGCCGTCGGCGGGATGAAGGCGTTGCGCACGTCCATGTCCTGCATGATGCGATAGGCCATGTCGGGATCGAATTTCTGGCCCGGCGAGGAGACGACGGGCACGCCGAGCAGCAATGCCGGCAAGAGCACGTTGAGAAGCCCGCCCGCCCAGGCCCAGTCGGAGGGCGTCCAGATGCGGTCGCCCGGCTGCGGCAGGAATTCGTGATGCATCTGGAAGCCCGGCACATGGCCGAGCAGCACGCGATGGCCGTGCAGCGCGCCCTTCGGCGGGCCTGTCGTGCCCGATGTGTAGATCATCATGGCCGGATCGTCCGGGCCGCTGTCGACGGCCGCGAAGGGGCCGGCATGGCGGGCGACGAGGTCCTCGAAGGATTTTGCCGCGGCGTCTGTGCCCGGCTCGGTGGTGATCACCAGCGCAAGCGTCGGCAGCTCCGCCCGGATCGGCTGCAGGCGTTCCAGGCCGAAGCGATTGGTGACGATCGCCTTCGCCTCGGCATTCTTCAGCCGGAAGGAGAGCGCATCGGCGCCGAAGAGCAAAGCGAGCGGCAGGGCGATGGCGCCGAGCTTGTAGATGGCCAGATGGGATATGACCGTCTCGAAACCCTGCGGCAGCAGGATGGCGACGCGGTCGCCGGCCTTCACCCCTTCCGCAGCAAGCGCGGCGGCGAAGGCGTCCGACCGGGCCGCGAGCGCGCCATAGGTGAGGGAGAGCGGCGGGGCGTCCGGCCGGAAATGCTCAAGACAGATCCGGTCCGGCGCGCGTGCCGCCCAGGCATTGGAAACCGCGGTGCCGATGTTGAAGCGCTCGGGGATCTGCCAGTGGAAATCCCGATACAGCGCATCATAGGTCGATCTTTCGGCGAGCATCCGACGTCACTCCAGTTTGCTGCATTGCACCTAGCATTCCGGAGGGGCCGCCGGCAATGGCGGCTTTTCGCTGAAGTCAGAGCCAGGAGAGGCGGTTGTCCACCTCGCTGACTTCCTTGATCGCGGCGGCGACCGTCGTTGCCCGTTCCGCCTCCTCGGCGGAGCCGACGCTGCCGGAAAGGATGATCCGTGTGCCCTTGCAGGTCACGGTGATGTCGGAGGCGTCCACGTCGCCGGCGACGGACAATGCGTCCGCCACCTTCGTCTCCAGCCAGGCCGGGTGGGGTCCGTCGAAATGCTCGGGCGGTTCGCCCTTGAACGTACCTTCCTTGAAGACCATGTCGCACTCCTCTTGCTCGGCTTCCGCAGGGAAACGCAGGGTGAGCCTATTTGTTCTTTGTCGCTGAAGGAAGACGGGCGTCGCTCGACATCGACGGCCTTGCCCCCAAATGGTTGAGACCCAAGAGCGTGCACATCGCTCTCGGGTCCCCCTCCGCAACCACATCCGGGGGTGTCTGTCGTTGCATCGCGTAAATGCGGCCGTGCAAAATTTGTTCCTGCTAAAAAGCAAATTTTTTGAAGGGCTAGACGTGTTACAGGCAACCTTTGGCGGCCTCTCCTTCTTCAGTGCAGCGACGAATGCGGCAGATCGATCTCGCAGGACGTGCCCTTCCTCGTGCGACCTAAACGATGCTTCATTCTTGACTCTTTGAGGACGCGTGGCAGGTTGCCTGATGACGAAGAAACCAGAAAACCGCTACGACAGGCGTGAGGACGGCACGGGCATGAGCACTAAGGCCGACATCGACGCCCTCCAGCTTGAACTCTGGGCCACGCAATACTGGATGAAATACCTGTATGTCGCCCAGGCCAAAGGCGAGCGCATGCGGTCGGCCGACATTCTCGACCTCATCGAGGAATTGAAAGCGACCGCGCCGTCAGACGAGGCGGACCGCTTTCCGGTCTGTGAACGGGTGGGGCTGGAGATCGCCGCCCTGCTGAGAAAGGCGGGGAATTGAGAGCCTTCCACTCTTCTCCTCGCCGCTGGCTGGCCGTTGGTTTGCTGCTTGGTGCCATGCTCGCAATCGGTCTCTCGATTGGGTTGCCATGAGCCAAAGGATCGACTTCACCTTCAAGCTGTGCCGGGCCGCGGAGGCTATCTGACGTGTTGCGTAACCTCGACTTCAGTTCATGGCACAGCGTCCTTGTGACATTGATCGGGCTCGCTCTCTTCACCCTGATCAGCATAGGCATCCGCCTGATCATGATGTTCACCATCCAGCAGCGCAGGGAACGGGTGAACCGCCAGATCAACGAGCGCCTGAAAACCCTCATTGCCGCCTACAAGACGTTAGGCGGCTCATTCACGGGCAACCTTGCCGTCAATCCCACCCATCTGCGCGACCTGCGCCAGCGCTCGGCGCCGATGAGCGAGCCGGAAACTGCGGAATTTCCGGCCGAGGGCATAATCGCCAGTTCGGAACGTAGCCGCCGCATCAGGGATGATGTCGAGGCGGCTCTTTCCGATATCATGCTTCTTGGGACCGAAGAGCAGGTTAGACTTGCGGAAAAGGCGGCGCGAGAACTCGTTGCCGGCCGGCCAGTGCATACCCAAGATCTCGTCGTGTCACTTCGCGCCTTCATCCGTGAGGCGCTCGATCTCGATCCGGTTCCGGCCGACGTGGCCATCCCGATGCAAGGCCCTGCACGCCCCTCATCTGGGGGAGGCCGCGCCAAAGGGGAGCGCGGGAAGGAAGGGGGCCGCGGAGGCGGCGGCGGTATGGGAATGGGCGGTGGAACGGGAGGAGGATCTGGTATGGGTGGCGATGCCGACGATGATCACACGGCGCCAGGTCGGCATGGAGTAAGATGATGCGCGATCATATGGGAGAAGCGTGAACGCCGAACCCATCGCCAGACGGAAGAGGACGACGTATCGGAGCATTTCCGCTTTTCTTCGAGCCGCGAAAACGCTCTAATTTTTTGTTTTAACGCAATTCCAGACGCAGAACCGCTTCGCACTTTTGCTGGAATTGCTCCAGGGTAGCTGAACGTTGCGGATTTTCCTCGGGCTCATCGCCATCATCGTTGGTGCCATTGTGCTGGCCATCCTGACAGTCGATTCCTGGCTTGTGATCGGAGAGCGTGCCCAGGGCGGACACGCGCCCCGCACCGCTGCGGAACAGACTGCGGCGGAAGAGCGCGCCAAGGCCAGCCAAGCTGAGGCAATCAAGGCTGCGGACGAGGCAATGAATGCGATAGACGGTCACGTCGAAGACGGAATGGCCGGACGCAAGGGGACGGCGCATTGAGCGCTAAGCGGCGGGTCTCCCGCATTGCGGCGTTCATGGCGCCACCGGGCGTCGCTCACCGGCCACGTAACCTCAAAAGAAGCCATCCGCTACACGAAAGCAGCCGAGCAAAAACGACTCGCCAAGGCAGCAATAGACCTCATCGGCCGGCTAGACGAGGAGGATGCGGGTGAGGACGAAACCGAGAACAAAAGTGTCCAGAAATAAGGACTGTGCTTCCCTGACGGGCGAAGAAAGCCCAAAAAACAAGGAAAAACCACGCGGTTTTCGCTGTTGGTGCCCCATGCCGGAATCGAACCAGCACTCCTTTCGGAACTCGATTTTGAGTCGAGCGCGTCTACCAGTTCCGCCAATGGGGCACGGCACTTGCAGCCATCGCCGTTTACACGAAGCATCCGTGGGCGGCAACCGGCAAATCCCCCTTGCGTGGACGATCACTTGTTTGTGCGGGTGATTTACAACGCCGCCTCACCTGATAGAACTCGGCGCCGTTTCGTCGGCATCCTCGCCGGCCCGATTGGATGATGCTGATGACCGCACCTCTCGACCTTTCCCGCAGGATTTCCGCAGGTCTCCTGACGCTCGGCATGGCGGCGACCGTGGGTGGGGCGCTCGGCTTCGAGCATATCGGCGGCTACATTCCCTGCGCGCTCTGCCTGTTGCAGCGCGATCCCTATTATTACGGCATTCCGGTCGCGATCGCCGCGCTGCTGTCGGCGCTTTTCGGCGGCCCGGCCTGGCTGACGCGGCTGCTGCTCGCTGTCGCAGGCATCATGATGCTCGTCGGCGCCGGCATGGGCGTCTATCATGCGGGCGTGGAGTGGGGTTTCTGGGAGGGGCCTGCGACCTGCGCGACCTCGGCGCAGGGCGTCACGCAGAATGCCGGCGATCTCCTCGCCGACCTCAACGCCAAGCACGGGCCGTCCTGCACGCAAGCGTCCTTCCGTTTCCTCGGCCTGTCCTTCGCCGGCTGGAATGTGATCGCAAGCCTCATCCTCGCCGCGATCGCCTTCTCGGGCGTGCGGTCGGCGAAAGCCTGATATCCCCGCAACCCGGTCGCAAATGCCTATGGGTGCCGCAAAAACGCCTGGCGTTTCTGCGGTTCCGGCATCAGGGCTGCAGTTCGACGTCCCAGTAGAGATAGTCCATCCAGCTTTCGTGCAGATAGTTGGGTGGAAACAGTCGCCCGTTGTTGTGCAGATCCTGAACCGTCGGATGGTAGGGCTTCTGATGCGGGTGCATGCCCGCCTGCTTCGGCAGCTTGCTGCCTTTTCTCAAATTGCACGGGGAGCAGGCCGCGACCACGTTGCACCATGTCGTCTCGCCGCCATGGGCGCGCGGGATGACATGGTCGAAGGTCAGGTCGTCCGGCGACCCGCAGTACTGGCATTCGAACTTGTCGCGCAGGAACACGTTGAACCGGGTGAAGGCCGGGTGGCGTGACGGCTGCACGTATGTTTTCAGGCACACGACGCTCGGCAGGCGCATCGTGAAACTCGGGGACGATACCGAATGGTCGTATTCGGCGATGATGTTTACACGGTCTAGAAACACGGCCTTGATCGCGTCCTGCCAGGACCAGAGCGACAAGGGGTAATAACTCAGCGGCCTGTAGTCAGCATTCAGTACAAGGGCTGGCAGGGCCTGTGGTGAAACAGAAATCGTCAAGGGCTTCTCCTGATCGATTCGGCATCTGCCCTTCTATATTAGGCCCGTTGTTACAGCATTGTGAAGCGGGAAAGGAAAAGCGAAAACAAGCTATTTCGCGAAGGCTCAGCCTTCGAGCACCGGCGCCGCCTCGCGTCGCATCTCCCGCGAATAATAGGCCCAGAACAGCCGGGCCGAGACGCCGCGCCAGGGCGACCAGCCCTCCGCGATCCGGTCGAGTTCCTGCGGGCTCGGGCGCACGGCAAGGCCGAGCGCATGGGCGACCGCATTCTGCAGCGCGATATCGCCGGATGGGAAGATATCCGGATGGCCGCCGCAAAAGAGCAGGTAGACATCCGCCGTCCAGCGGCCGATGCCCTTGATGGCGGTCAGCCGCCGCGTGGCCGCCGCCGCTTCCATGCGGCAGACGGCGTCGAGGTCGAGTTCGCCGCGATCGACCACCTCGGCGGCGCGGCGCAGCGTCTCCGCCTTGGCGCGCGACAGACCCACCGTGCGACAGTCCTCGTCGGACAGGGCGAGGATGTGGTGGGGGGTGATGTCGCCGGCCGCCTCCTCGAGCCGGTGCCAGATGGCATCGGCGCTGGCGCGCGAGACCATCTGTGCGACGATGATGCCGGCAAGGCCGCGATAGCCGGGCGAAAGGCGCCGCAGCGGCACGGGGCCGGCCTTGTCGATGACGGTGAAAAGACGCGCGTCGAGCAGGGCGAGATCGACGAGACCCGCCGCGACATCCGCATCCGTCCTGATCATGTGCAACTGCATTTTCCCGAGTGGCCTCGACCCTTGCTGCCACGGCAACCCTTGCGCCTCAGGTCCCTGATTTTCCGCATGCCGTTGTCGCAAAACCGCTGCGCACCTTTGTGCGGCATGCTTTATTGGCGTAACGCGCCTCTTCATGCCAGAAGACCTCATGCACACCGCTTTGTCAAAAAATCGTGTCTTCCGGTTCGCACCCAGCCCGAATGGCCTCCTGCATCTCGGTCATGCGCTTTCGGCGATGCTCAACCACGAGCTTGCCGCGGCCTGCGGCGGGCGGTTCCTGCTGCGCATGGAAGACATCGACCCCGCCCGCTCGCGACCCGAATTCGAGCAGGCGATCTATCGCGATCTCGCCTGGCTGGGCCTTGACTGGGAAAAGCCGGTGCGGCGCCAGTCGGAGCATCTTGCCTTCTACGGCGCGGCGCTGGAGCGCCTCACGGCGATGGGCGTGCTCTATCCGGGTTTCCTCAGCCGCGGAGAGGTGAAGGCGCGGGTTCTGGCGCAGGAGGCTGCAGGTGGAACCTGGCTGCGTGATCCGGACGGGGCGCCGCTCTATCCGACGGAAGAGCGCTCGCTCGACCGGAACCTGGCGCTCGGCTGGATCGCGGCGGGGCGGCGGCATGCCTGGCGGCTCGACATGGAGAAGGCGCTGGCGCTCGTGCCGGAGGCGCTCACCTGGTCGGAGGCGGGCGAGGGGCCGGACGGTGAGACGGGCGCCGTCGTGGCGCGGCCGGAGCGCTGGGGCGACGTCATCCTGTCCCGCCCGGATGCGCCGGCGAGCTACCACCTTGCCGTGGTGCTCGACGATGCGGCACAGGGCATCACCGACGTGGTGCGCGGGCAGGATCTGTTTCATGCGACGGCCTTGCACCGCCTGCTGCAAAGCCTGCTCGGCCTGCCGGCGCCTTGCTATCGTCACCATGGGCTGGTGCCGGGGCCGGACGGGCGAAAGCTTTCCAAGAGCAACGAGGATACCGGCCTTGCCGCCTACCGGGAAAGGGGCGTGTCACCTGCCGGCATTCGCGCCCTGCTCGCGGGCTATGGCTTCGTCCTCCATTGAATCCTCCTCGGGTTGCGGCTGCTTGCGCACGCCGCGGATCCGGTCGAGGATCACGTGCTTCACCCGGTACTTCATCAGCGCCGCGTTGATTTCCGCGCCGATGATGAAGATCGCCCCGACGATGTAGAGAAAGACCAGCGCGATCATGATCGAGGCGAGGCCGGCATAGGTCGAGACGTAGTTGGCGAAGGTGGCGAGGTAGGAGGCGAAGGCATAGGCGCCGATGCCCCAGGCGATCAGCGTCACCAGGATGCCGGGCAGCACGTCGGCGATCTTGCGCCGGCCGGCGGGCAGCCAGAGATGGGCTATCAGGAGGCCGACGAGCAGCACCAGGACGGTGCCGAAGAGCCCCCAGCTTTCCACCCAGGAATAGACATAGGTGAGCCAGGGCAGCCAATCGCCCGTTGCCCGCACCGCAAGGGGCGCTGCCACGAGCACGATGCTGAGGATCGCCAGCGCCAGCACGCCGGCGATGACGAAGCCGAGGCTGGCAAGGCGCGTGACGTACCAGTAGCGTGTCTCGGCCACCCGGTAGGCGCGGTTGAGCGAGACGCGCAGCGCCTCCACGCCGTTCGAGGCGAAATAGGCGGCGGCGAGCACGGAGACCGTCAGCAGGCCGCCGCGCGGAATCGTGAGCACCGCCACCACCTCGCGCGAGATCGGCGCGGCGATCGATTCCGGCCAGGTATCGAAGATGAGGTGCACGGCGGTTTCGGCGAACTGGTCGGCGCCGAGGAAGGAGCCGAGCGCGGTGCCGAAGATCAGGAAGGGGAAGATGGCCAGCAGCGTCGACAGCGCGACATGGCTTGCCATCGCCCAGCCGTCGTCTTCGGAAAAGTGCCAGATCGCATCGAAGACGACCTTGTAGGCAAGGCGGATGGCGGTCGGCATCGGCAATCTCGTCCCTCGCGGCCGTCTCCGGCCGTCTCTTGCATTGTCTGCCCGGGTATAACCCCTTACATCGGGATCGGTTCAGGGGGGACCCGGATTCAATGGTCTGTCACGCGCCCGCGCATCGGGAACGACATGCGGCGCGCTGGTGGTGAATATGGGAAACACGAACGGATTTGTACAGGAAACCGCCATGCCTTCTTCAAATGCCACAACGCCGCCGAGCATCATCGTCACGGGATGCTCCTCGGGCATCGGCGCCCATTGCGCCCGGGCGCTGAAGGCGGAGGGCTGGCGGGTCTTCGCGACGGTGCGCCGGCAGGAGGATCTCGCGAGCCTTGAGGCCGACGGCATCGAGGCGCTTCTGATGGATTATACGAAGCCCGACACGATCGC
The DNA here is from genome assembly GCF_004341885.1 of Shinella granuli. Classification (GTDB taxonomy): domain Bacteria; phylum Pseudomonadota; class Alphaproteobacteria; order Rhizobiales; family Rhizobiaceae; genus Shinella; species Shinella granuli. The sequence goes on from NZ_SLVX01000007.1 coordinate 238,733, forward strand.
CGCGCTTGTCGAGACGGTGCTGGCGCGCACTAGCGGCCGGCTGGATGCGCTCTTCAACAACGGCGCCTATGGCCAGGCCGGTGCCGTCGAGGACCTGCCGGTCGAGGCGCTGCGGATGCAGTTCGAGACCAATGTCTTCGGCTGGCACGACCTGACGCGGCGGGTGATCCCCGTCATGCGCCGGCAGGGTTCTGGGCGCATCGTGCAGTGCTCGTCGATCCTCGGCATCGTGCCCTATCGCTGGCGCGGCGCCTACAATGCCTCGAAATTCGCGCTCGAGGCCCTGTCGCTGACGTTGCGCATGGAGCTTGCGGGTTCGGGCATACATGTCAGTCTCATCGAGCCGGGGCCGATCGCCTCGCGCTTCACGGCCAATGCGCTGACGCATATCGAGCGGAACATCGACCTCGAAAATTCCGTGCATGCGGACGAGTATCGCCGCCAGTTGCAGCGGCTGCGCGGTGAGGCAAAGCCCGCGCGCGGAAAGCTCGGCCCCGAGGCGGTGCATGCGGTGCTGCGCCACGCGCTGACGGCGAAAACGCCCCGGCCGCACTATGTCGTGACGACGCCGGCCAAGCAGGGCGTGCTCCTGAAAAAGCTGCTGCCGGCGGCGCTCTTCTACCGGATCATCGGCAGGCTCGGCTGACGCGGCGCGGCGTCGCAGGGTTTCAGCCTGCAAAAAGCGTGCACTTTGCGCGAAATGCCCTATGTGAATAGGGCTGACGGAAATCAAATCGGATCGTTGCATGTCTTCCTTCCTCACCTTCATGACCCTGCTCGTCATGGGCCTCGTCGCCATCGTGCTGGTGCGCGGTCTCGTCAACATGGCCAGGGGCGGCAGCGGCAACACGTCGAACAAGCTGATGCAGCTTCGCGTGCTCTTGCAGGCGATCGCGATCGTCCTCATCATGCTGACGCTCTGGATCACGGGCGGCGGGCGCTGAGGGGAACATGGTCAAGCTCAACAAGATCTACACGCGCACGGGCGACGACGGCACGACCGGCCTCGTCGCCGGGCCGCGCCGCAAGAAGCATGACCTGCGCGTCGAATCCTATGGCGAGGTGGACGAGGCCAATTCCTGCATCGGCCTGGTGCGCCAGCATCTTGCCGATCATCCCGAACTCGACGCGATGCTGGTGCGCATCCAGAACGATCTCTTCGATCTCGGCGCGGACCTCGCGACGCCGGAGACCGGCAGGAAGCTCGACTACGAGCCTCTGCGTATCGCGCAGGTCCAGGTGGAGCGGCTGGAGCGGGAAATCGACCTGCTCAATGCCGATCTTCAGCCGCTGCGCTCCTTCGTCCTGCCGGGTGGCGTGCCCGCTGCGGCTGCGCTGCATCTTGCACGCACCGTCGCGCGCCGGGCGGAGCGGCGCATCGTCGCCCTGCAGGATATCGAGGGCGAAGCGGTCTCGGCTGCCGCCGCGGCCTATATCAACCGGCTCTCCGATTTCCTCTTCGTTGCCGCGCGCTGGGTCAACGACAAGGGGCGTACGGACATATTGTGGGTTCCGGGCAAGAACAGGTAAGCTCGCTTCCAGACGCCTTGGGGAAGGGGATTCATGTTCATACCGCTGCACGACGCGAACGCCCTCAAATACATCAAGGTGCAGTATGTCACGATCAGCCTGATCGCGATCAATGTCGCGGTCTGGCTGGTGACCGGACTTGCCTCGACGCAGGCCTTTTCCGATGCGACGGTGGTCGGCCTCGGCTATATCCCCGCGGTCGTCTTCGATTTCGCCGACCTGGAGCCGAGCCTCGTGCTGGTGCCGGAGGATGCGACCTATATCACCTATGCGTTCCTGCACGGCGATTTCATGCATCTCGCCTCGAACATGCTGTTCCTCTGGGTGTTCGGCGACAATGTCGAGGATGCGCTCGGCCATGTCCGCTTCCTCCTTTTCTACCTGCTCTGCGCGGCGGCCGGCGCGCTGGTGCACGGCCTCGTGCAGCCGGATTCGGAGGCGCCGCTGATCGGCGCCTCGGGGGCGATCTCCGGCGTGGTGGCGGCCTATTTCCTGCTGCATCCGAAGGTGCGCGTCTGGGTGCTGGTGTTCTTCCGCATTCCCCTGCCGCTGCCGGCGGTCATTCCGCTCGCCTTCTGGATCGCCCAGCAGTTCTACATGCTGGTGGTCGACAGCGACAGCGGCGTTTCCTGGGGTGCCCATGTCGGCGGCATCCTCGCGGGCGGGCTTCTCGTGCTCGTGCTGCGGCGGCGGGGCGTGCCGCTGTTCGACCGGACGATCGTCACGCCGAAGGCGGTGCGGCATGTCGAGGCGACGCCCGTCGCCACCGAGGAGACGGCCGCGCGCCCCTCCGCGCGGCCGACCCATTGGGGACGATGAGCGTGCCGTGATGGGAAAATTGACGTGAACGTAAAGGTAATTTATAACCTGCCCGTTTTCACGCCGGGAGGGGTCGTGGCGCATTGTAATTGGGAAAAAAACGCGTATCGATGTCGCCAACCGACAATCAGGGCGCCTTTGAAAGGCGCATTTTCCCTCGCGGGCATTTGAAGGAAGGAAGCCATGAAGATCCTGGTCCCTGTAAAGCGGGTCGTAGACTACAACGTTAAGATCCGCGTGAAGGCGGACGGCTCGGGCGTCGAGCTTGCCAACGTGAAGATGTCGATGAACCCGTTCGACGAAATCTCCGTGGAAGAGGCGCTGCGCCTGAAGGAAGCCGGCAAGGCCGAGGAGGTCGTCGTCGTCTCCATCGGTCCTGCGAAGGCCGAAGAGACGCTGCGCACCGCGCTCGCCATGGGCGCCGACCGCGCCGTGCTGGTCGAGACGGACGATGCCGTCGAGCCGCTCGCCGTCGCCAAGATCCTCAAGGGCGTCACCGAGGCCGAACAGCCCGGCCTCGTCATCGTCGGCAAGCAGGCGATCGACGACGACAGCAACCAGACCGGCCAGATGCTGTCGGCCCTGCTCGGCTGGGCGCAGGCGACCTTCGCCTCCAAGGTCGAGATCGGTAACGGCTCGGCCCAGGTCACCCGCGAAGTCGACGGCGGTCTCCAGACGATCGACGTGAAGCTTCCGGCCGTCGTCACGACCGATCTTCGCCTCAACGAACCGCGCTATGCCTCGCTGCCGAACATCATGAAGGCGAAGAAGAAGCCGCTCGACAAGAAGACGCCGGCCGACTTCGGCGTCGATACCGCCCCGCGCCTGAAAGTGCTGAAGACCGAGGAGCCGTCCGGCCGCAAGGCTGGCGTCAAGGTCAAGTCGGTCGCCGAGCTGGTCGAGAAGCTCAAGACCGAAGCCGGCGTGCTCTGAGAACGGAAAGGGAGAACTAAACCATGGCCATTCTTCTTCTGGCAGATCACGACAACGCCCACCTTTCCGACCAGACGGCAAAAGCGCTGACGGCGGCATCGAAGATCGGTTCCGACGTGCATGTGCTCGTCGCCGGCAGCAATGCCAAGGCTGCGGCCGAACAGGCGGCAAAGCTGTCGGGCGTATCCAAGGTGCTCGTCGCCGACGACGCCAGCCTTGCCAACAACCTTGCCGAGCCGCTGGCCGCCCTCATCGTCTCGCTTTCGGGCAACTACGATGCGATCGTCTCGGCTGCGACGTCGGTCGGCAAGAACGTGCTGCCGCGCGTCGCCGCCCTTCTCGACGTGGCGCAGGTCTCGGAAATCGTCGAGGTCGTCAGCCCTGACACGTTCAAGCGTCCGATCTATGCCGGCAATGCCATCCAGACGGTCCAGTCCACCGACGCCAGGAAGGTGATCACCGTGCGCACGGCCTCCTTCGCCGCTGCCCCCGAAGGCGGCAGCGCCTCGGTGGAGACCGTTCCGGCCGCTGCCGATCCGGGCCTCTCGACCCACGTCCAGGACGCGCTGTCGTCCTCCGATCGTCCGGAGCTGACGTCCGCGAAGATCATCATCTCGGGCGGCCGTGCGCTCGGCTCGTCGGAGAAGTTCCAGGAAGTCATCCTTCCGGTTGCCGACAAGCTGGGGGCGGCTGTCGGCGCAAGCCGCGCTGCCGTCGATGCGGGCTACGCGCCGAACGACTGGCAGGTCGGGCAGACGGGCAAGGTCGTCGCCCCGCAGCTCTACATCGCCTGCGGCATCTCGGGCGCGATCCAGCACCTTGCCGGCATGAAGGACTCGAAGGTGATCGTCGCGATCAACAAGGACGAGGAGGCGCCGATCTTCCAGGTCGCAGACTACGGCCTCGTCGCAGACCTCTTCGAGGCCCTCCCGGAACTCGAAAAGGCGCTTTGAGCCGGCTTCGGCCTGGTTTTTGCGACGATGATTTCACTGGAAAAATGCGTCGCGGCGCTTTATCACTTCACCGGGCCGGCTCGACCGGCCCGGTGTTTTTCTGCCTGCGCGTAGGGGCGCAGACGCTGTGATGGGGCGATTGGCGCTATGATCAAGAACGTCGGTATTGTCGGTGCGGGCCAGATGGGATGCGGGATCGCGCACGTCTCTGCCATGGCCGGATACAAGGTCCATATCTACGACCTGTCGCCGGAGCGCATCGAGACCGGGCTCGCCACGATCAACGGCAACCTCGCCCGCCAGGTTTCCTCCGGCAAGATGACCGACGAGGAGCGCAAGAGCGCGCTCGCCCTGATCAAGGGCTCCGCCGACATCAACGACCTCTCCGACGCCGATCTCGTCATCGAGGCGGCGACCGAGGACGAGACCGTCAAGCGCAAGATCTACGGCCAGGTCTGTTCCGTGCTGAAGCCGGAAGCGATCCTTGCGACCAACACGTCCTCGCTGTCGATCACGCGGCTTGCCTCCGCAACCGACCGGCCGGAGCGCTTCATGGGCATCCACTTCATGAACCCGGTCCCGGTCATGAAGCTGGTCGAGCTCGTGCGCGGCATCGCGACCGAGGAAGGCACGTTCGCCGCCGCCAAGGAATTCGTCGCCAAGCTCGACAAGACGATCACCGTCGCGGAGGATTTCCCGGCCTTCATCGTCAACCGCATCCTGCTGCCGATGATCAACGAGGCGATCTACACGCTCTATGAGGGCGTCGGCTCGGTGGAGGCCATCGATACCGCCATGAAGCTCGGCGCCAACCATCCGATGGGCCCGCTGCAGCTCGCCGATTTCATCGGCCTCGATACCTGCCTGTCGATCATGCAGGTCCTGCATGACGGGCTCGCCGACTCGAAATATCGTCCGTGCCCGCTGCTGGTGAAGTATGTCGAGGCCGGCTGGCTCGGCCGCAAGTCCGGCCGCGGCTTCTACGATTATCGCGGCGACGTCCCGGTCCCGACACGCTGAGCAGCGGGACATTCCCCGAGCCCGGCCTTTCAGGGAAAAATGTTTCGCCTGCCGCAGGCGCCGCGGCAGGCCATGCCTCGGATCGAGGCCGGCCGGTCGCTATTGTCTGCCCGAATTCAGGTTCCATTCGGGGTTTTTCAGATGAAACGTTTGCTCCTTCTCGGCGTGGCTCTCCTCGGCCTCGCCGCTCCGTTCTCCGCGCAGGCCGCCGACAAGCTGCTCAATGCCTCCTATGACGTGGCGCGCGAGCTTTTCGCCGCCGAGAACGAGGCCTTCGTGAAGGCGCATCCGGGCGTCACCGTCGACCAGTCGCATGGCGGCACCTCCAAGCAGGCGCGCGCCATCGTCGAGGGCCTCGAGGCCGACGTGGTCACCTTCAACCAGGTGACGGACATCGACTTCCTCGTGAAGAACGGCTTCGTTGCGGAAGACTGGCAGCAGAAGTTCCCGAACGGCGCCTCGCCCTTCTACTCCTTCCCGTCCTTCCTCGTTCGCGCCGGCAATCCGAAGAACATCAAGGACTGGTCCGACCTTGCCCGTGACGACGTGAAGGTCATCTTCCCGAACCCGAAGACCTCGGGCAACGCGCGCTACACCTATCTCGCCGCGACCGCCTATGCCAAGGAGGCGTTCGACAACGACCCGGTCAAGGTCGAGGCATTCGTCACCAAGATCTTCGACAACGTGCCGGTCTTCGACACGGGCGGGCGCGCGGCGACGACGACCTTCGTCGAGCGCGAGATCGGCGATGTCATCATCACCTTCGAGGCGGAGACCAAGTCGATCGCCAAGCAGTATGGCGAGGACAAGTTCGAGAACATCGTGCCCTCCGTCTCGCTGCTCGCCGAATTCCCGGTCGCCATCGTCGACAAGGTGGCCGACGCCAAGGGCAGCCGGGATCTTGCAAAGTCCTATCTCGACTTCCTCTATGCGCCGGAAGGCCAGAAGATCGCCGCCGAATTCGGCCACCGCGTCCTTGACGAGACGGTCGCCGCCGAGTTCAAGGACCAGTTCCCGCAGATCCGCCTCGTGAATGTCGACGATGTCTTCGGCGGCTGGAAGAAGATCTCCGAGGAGCACTTCGCCGAAGGCGGCACGCTGGACAAGATCTACGGCAGCCGCTGATCCATCGACCTTCGATTTATCGCAACCGGCGGCCGCAAGTCCGCCGGTTGTGGCATGAAAGGTGTCCGCGCGGTTCCCGGCGGAAACAGCGTTTCACGCTTTTCATGACATTGCCTGAGAAAGGAAGCGCCTCTTGAGACGGCGTGTACTGCCCGGATTGCCGCTCGCACTCGGCATCACCCTCGTCTATGTGGCGATCATCGTCGTGCTGCCGCTGGCCGCGCTCGTCTTCAAGGCGGCGAGCCTCGGGCCGGAGGATTACTGGCGCATCGTCTCGTCGGACCGCGCCGTCGCCAGTTACCGCGTCACGGTGCTCTGCGCGCTGGCGGCCACCGCGTTCAATCTCGTCTTCGGCCTGTCGCTCGCCTGGGTTCTGGTGCGCTACCGCTTTCCCGGCCGCCGGCTGGTCGATGCGCTTGTCGATCTGCCCTTCGCGCTGCCGACGGCCGTCGCGGGCATCGCGCTCACCACGCTTTTCGCCACCAACGGCTGGTTCGGCGGGCCGCTTTCGCTTCTCGGCATCAAGGTCGCCTATACGCCGCTCGGCATCATGGTCGCCATGAGCTTCACCAGCATCCCCTTCATCGTGCGCACGGTGCAGCCGGTGCTGGAGGAGCTGGATCCGGCGCTGGAAGAGGCGGGGCAGACGCTGGGGGCGAGCGACCTGTCGATCTTCACCGGCGTCATCCTGCCGCTCCTGGCGCCAGCGCTTCTGGCCGGTGTCTCGCTCTCCTTCGCCCGCAGCCTCGGCGAGTTCGGCGCCATCATCTTCATCGCAGGCAACCAGCCGTTCTCCACGGAGATCACGGCGCTGCTCGCCTTCATCCGGCTGGAGGAATACGACTACCCGGCCTCCGCCGCGATCGCCTCCGTCATGCTGCTGACGGCCTTCGTCATGCTGGCGGTCACCAATCTCATGCAGGCCCGGGCCCTGCGCTACACGGCAAGGGGCTGAGCATGGCGCATCCTGGAAAGGGCAAGCCGCCCCGCGTCGGCGACAATCCGGTCTTCCGCCGCACGCTTCTCGCCTTCGTGCTCGTGCTGGTCGCGCTGATGATCGTCGCGCCGCTCGTCGTCATCGCCGTCGAGGCCTTCTCGCGGGGCGTCGGCTATTTTGCCGCCTCGATCGCCGATCCGGATACGCGGCACGCGATCCTGCTGACGGTCGTCACGGCGCTGATCGCGGTGCCGGTCAACACGGCCTTCGGCGTTGCGGCGGCCTGGGCCATCACCAAGCACGATTTCCGGGGCAAGCGGCTGCTCACCGTCGTCATCGAGCTGCCGTTCTCCGTGTCGCCCATCGTGGCGGGCGTCTCCTATCTCTTCGTCTACGGCCTGCAGGGCCTGTTCGGCCCGGCGCTGCAATCGGCGGAGATCAAGATCCTCTTCGCGCTGCCGGGCATCGTGCTGGCCAGCATGTTCGTGACGGCGCCCTTCGTGGCGCGCGAACTGATCCCGCTGATGCAGGCGCAGGGGCGCGATCTGGAGGAGGCGGCGACGTCGCTGGGGGCGAGCGGCTGGCGCACCTTCGTCTCCGTCACGTTGCCGAACATCAAGTGGGCGCTGCTCTACGGCGTCGTGCTCTGCAATTCGCGCGTGATGGGCGAGTTCGGTGCCGTCTCCGTCGTCTCGGGCAATATCCGCGGTCAGACGAACACGCTGCCGCTGCATATCGAGCTGCTCTACCACGACTACAACGCGGCCGGCTCCTTTGCCGCCGCATCCATCCTCGCCGGCCTTGCCATCGTCACGCTCATCGCCAAGGTGGCGCTGGAGCGGCAGGGCGCGGGCCGCGTCCAGCGCCCCTCTCAACTGGCCGGCGCCGACAGCATCACTCCGGAGGTAAAGCCGTGAAGATCCGCCTCGACAATGTGGTCAAGGAGTTCCAGACCTTTCGCGCCGTGCACGGCGTGTCGCTCGATATCGAAAGCGGCGAGCTGGTCGCGCTGCTCGGCCCGTCCGGCTCCGGCAAGACGACGATCCTGCGCATGGTCGCCGGCCTCGAATATGCCGATGGCGGCGCGATCTATTTCGGCGAGGAGAATGCGACCGACATTCCGGTGCGCGAGCGCGGCGTCGGTTTCGTCTTCCAGCACTATGCCCTCTTCCCGCACATGACCGTCGGCGAGAACATCGCCTTCGGCATGAAGGTCTCCAAGGTCAGGCGTTCGCCCGAGGCGATCACCAGACGTGTTGCCGAACTGCTCGATCTCGTGCAGCTCGGCGGCCTCAAGGACCGCTTTCCCGGCCAGATCTCCGGCGGCCAGCGCCAGCGCGTGGCGCTCGCCCGGGCGCTCGCCGTCGATCCGCGCGTGCTGCTGCTCGACGAGCCTTTCGGCGCGCTCGACGCCAATGTGCGGCGGGACCTGCGCCGCTGGCTTCGGAAAATTCATGACGAACTGGGCATCACCACGCTCTTCGTCACGCACGACCAGGAGGAGGCGCTGGACCTTGCCGACCGGGTCGTCATCCTGAACAAGGGCAAGATCGTGCAGGAGGGCACGCCCGAGGCGGTGTGCCGCAATCCGGCCGATGCCTTCGTGATGAACTTCCTCGGCGATGCGAACCGGCTTGATGCCGATATCCGCGGTGGCAAGGCCTATGTCGGCGACGTGGCCTTCGAGGCGGGCGGCGTGGCGGATGGCAGCGGCCAGATCCTGTTCCGCCCGGCCGACGTCACCTGGCGCGAGGACGGGCACGGCATCGCCGCGAGGATCGTGCGGGTCATCGACCGGCCGGATTCGCGCCGCGTGCTGGCGCTGACGGGCAGCGGCCAGCCGGTCGAGTTCGACACGGCGCCGGAATTCCCCCACCGCAAGGGCGAAGCGGGGTTCCTCGACATCCGACGGCCGCGCGCCTATTCGGCGGCGTAACCCCCTTCTGCAATGCCGGCCATCTCCCTCTCAAGGGGGAATCGACAAGAGGCCCGCGCTTAAGTTCCCGGCGCCGCCAGCGCGGCGTTGATCAGCGCCTTGGCGTCGTCGCTGTCCCAGGCGGCGGGGCCGTTCATGGCCGAGATCAGGCAGCCCTTGTCGTCCATCAGCAGGGTGACGGGCAGGCCGAAGGCGAGGCCCTCCTTCTTCAGCGTGTTGAAGACGCCCATCGAGGCATCGCGGTAGTAGCCGAGTTCGTTGACGCCCGTCTCGGTGAGGAAGGCCTTCGGCTTCTCGTCGTCGCCGGTGTCGATGTTGATCGCCACGACCTCGAACCTGTCGCTGCCGAGCTCCTTTTCGAGCGCGTTGAGCGCCGGCATTTCCTCGCGGCAGGGCACGCACCAGGTGGCCCAGAGGTTGACGAGCAGCGTCTTGCCGGAAAAATCGGCGATCGTCTTCTTCTTGCCGTCGGGGCCGTCGAAGACGAGATCGGGCAGCGGGCGGTGCTCGTCCACCGTGCGCATGGCGGCGACCTGGCCCCTGGAAAAGGGCGTCAGGGCCTCGGCCTTCGCCGCGGCGGCCGCGCAGGCGGCGGGATCGGCGGAAGCGACCGCGCCATTGCCAGACAGGCTTTCCTTCACGTATATCGCAGCACCACCGGCGAGAAGTCCGGCGAGCCCGGCAATGGCGATGAGCTTTCCTGCCGGCAGGCCGAGTTTCTTCTTCACTGTCATTTCATTCTCCAGGACGGGACCCATGGCTGACGGCACTTCCGAGACGAAATCCTCGAACCAGATGTGGGGCGGCCGTTTCGCCTCGGGACCGGATGCGATCATGGAGGAGATAAATGCCTCCATCGGCTTCGACAAGAAGCTTTATGCCCAGGACATCCGCGGCTCAAAGGCGCATGCCGAGATGCTCGCCCATCAGGGCATTATTTCGGCGGACGATAAGGAAAAGATCGTTCACGGTCTCGACACGATCCTGTCGGAGATCGAAAGCGGCAGTTTCGAGTTCTCCCGCCGGCTGGAAGACATCCACATGAATGTCGAGGCGCGGCTGGCGACGCTGATCGGCCCCGCGGCCGGCCGCCTGCACACCGCCCGCTCGCGCAACGACCAGGTGGCGCTCGACTTCCGCCTCTGGGTGAAGGAAGAGCTGCAGAAGACGGAGACGGCGCTGGCGGGTCTCATCGCGGCCTTCCTCGATCGTGCCGAGGAGCACGCCGAGACCGTCATGCCGGGCTTCACCCACCTGCAGACCGCTCAGCCGGTGACCTTCGGCCACCATTGCATGGCCTATGTCGAGATGTTCGGCCGCGACCGCCAGCGCGTGCGCCACGCCATCGAGCATCTAGACGAAAGCCCGATCGGTGCCGCCGCGCTCGCCGGCACGGGCTACAATATCGACCGGCACATGACGGCGAAGGCGCTCGGCTTCCGCGAGCCGACCCGCAACTCCATCGATACCGTGTCGGACCGCGATTTCGCCCTCGAATTCCTGTCGATCGCCGCGATCGCCGGCGTTCACCTGTCGCGCCTTGCCGAGGAGATCGTCATCTGGTCGACGCCGCAATTCGGCTTCATCCGCCTGTCGGATGCCTTCTCCACAGGCTCCTCCATCATGCCGCAGAAGAAGAACCCGGATGCCGCCGAGCTTGTGCGCGCCAAGACCGGCCGCATAAACGGCTCGCTGATCGCGCTCCTGACGGTCATGAAAGGCCTGCCGCTCGCCTATTCCAAGGACATGCAGGAAGACAAGGAACAGGTCTTCGACGCGGCCGAGAGCATCGAGCTGGCGATTGCCGCGATGACCGGCATGGTGCGTGACATGACGATCCGCACCGACAGGATGAAGGCGGCGGCCGGGTCCGGCTATTCCACCGCCACCGACCTTGCCGACTGGCTGGTGCGCGAGGCGGGGCTTCCCTTCCGCGACGCCCACCATGTGACGGGCCGCGCCGTGGCGCTGGCCGAGAGCAAGGGCTGCGACCTCGCCGACCTGTCACTTGAGGAGCTGCAGGCGATCCACGCTGCCATCACCGCCGACATCTTCAACGTCCTGACGGTCGAGGCCTCGGTTGCGAGCCGCAAGAGTTTCGGGGGCACCGCGCCCCTGGAGGTGCGCAAGCAGATCGCCTGGTGGCGGCAGCGGAACTGATCCGGCCGCTTGCAGGACTCATGAACAGAATCAGGGTGCACAAGGGCGGGCGAATTCGCTAAGGATGGTGCCCACTCGATCACCGGCATTTCCAGGGAACGCTTATGACACGCATCGATATCGGCAGGCTGGCTTTCGTGCTCGGCCTTTCGGCAGCGGTTCTTGCCGGCTGCGGCCGCAAGGGCGATCTCGACCTGCCGGGCGGCGCGCAGCCGGTCTACAAAACCGTCGACGGCAAGAAGGTCGAGCAGGTCGAAGACAAGCCCTTCATTCTCGACCCCCTTCTCTGAAGGATCAGCACTGTGAACCATTTCGAGCATCGCGACGGCATCCTCCATGCGGAGGACGTGCCGATTCCCGAAATCGCCAAGGCCGTCGGCACGCCCTTCTACGTCTATTCGACGGCGACGCTGGAGCGCCACTACAAGGTCTTCTCCAAGGCCTTCGACGGCGTCGATGCCATGGTGTGCTATGCCATGAAGGCGAATTCGAACCAGGCGGTGCTGAAGACGCTCGCCCGGCTCGGCGCCGGCATCGACGTGGTCTCGGAGGGCGAGCTGCGCCGGGCGCTGGCCGCCGGTGTTCCCGCCTCGCGCATCATGTTCTCCGGCGTCGGCAAGACGCCGCGCGAGATGGATCTGGCGCTTGAGGCCGGCATCTACTGCTTCAACGTCGAATCCGAGCCGGAACTGGAGGTGCTGAACGCGCGCGCCGTGAAGGCCGGCAAGGTGGCGCACGTCTCCTTCCGCATCAATCCCGACGTCGATGCCCGCACGCATGCCAAGATCTCGACGGGCAAGAAGGAAAACAAGTTCGGCATCTCCTGGGAGCGCGCCCGCGCCGTCTATGCCCGTGCCGCCAGCCTGCCGGGCATCAAGGTGACCGGCATCGACATGCATATCGGCAGCCAGATCACCGAGCTGCAGCCCTTCGAGGACGCCTTCAAGCTCTTGCGCGAACTCGTCGACACGCTGCGCGCCGACGGTCACACCATCGATCACGTCGATGTCGGCGGCGGGCTCGGCATTCCCTACAAGACGGACAATGCGCCGCCGCCGTTGCCGGATGCCTATGCCGAGATCGTCAAGAACCAGCTCAAGGGGCTGGACTGCAAGATCGTCACCGAGCCCGGCCGGCTGATCGTCGGCAATGCCGGCATCCTCGTCACCGAGGTCATCTATGTGAAGGATGGCGGTGAAAAAACCTTCGTCATCGTCGATGCGGCGATGAACGATCTCATCCGCCCGACGCTCTACGAGGCCTGGCACGAGATCCAGCCGGTCGTCATCTCCGCCGCCAGTGCGCCGCGCATCCGGGCGGACGTGGTAGGCCCGGTCTGCGAGACCGGCGACTATCTGGCGCAGGACCGCGAAATGGCGCAGCCGAAGCCCGGCGACCTCATCGCCGTCGGCTCCGCCGGCGCCTATGGCGCCGTGCAGGCCGGCACCTACAACAGCCGCCTGCTTGTGCCGGAAGTGCTGGTCAACGGGTCCCGGTTCCACGTCGTGCGGCCGCGGCTTACCTATGATGACCTGATCGGTCTCGATTCGGTGCCGGACTGGCTCGTCTGACCCCGGAAGCGCTAAAACCGGCCGCCCGCGCGATCACGATTTTGCGCGTGCCCTCGTCTTCGCCACAAAGCATGTTATCTTTTAGCGGTGACAACCTGCAGCGGAGAGCGGCAACCGATGGCGATTGACACGCGAGGACAACGCGAGAAGGAGGCGACCGGCAATCCGGTGGCCCGCCGGCTTGCGGGAAAACGCCTTGCCGCCCAGGCCATTCTCTATCTGGAAGCGCTCGCCCCGCGGGTGCTGCCGATCCTGCTTCTTGTCGCCGCTTTCCTGGCGCTCACCTGGTTCGGCTATTTCCGCCATGTGCCGGCCTGGCTGCATCTTGCGACGCTCGCCGCCTTCGCGCTCGGCCTTGTCGGCCTGCTCGTCCGCCTGCGCGGCATCGACTGGCCGTCGACCGACAGGGCCTATCGCATGCTGGAGGCGCGCAATGCGCTCGCCCACCAGGCGATCCGCGTGCAGGACGACCGGCCGGCCGGCGGCGGTGCCGTTGCCGAAGCGCTGTGGCACGAGCACCAGGCGCGCATGGCGCGGATGATCGGCGCGCTGAGGACGGGCACGCCGGAGCCGGACATCGCCCGCCATGACCGCCATGCCTTGCGTGCCGTGCCGCTCCTCCTCGTCGCCATCGCCTTTGCCTTCTCCTATTCCAACCGCGGCGGGCTTCTGACGGATGTGGTTACCGTTCGCGCACCCGCCGAAACCGCGCCGGACGTGCGCATCGATGCCTGGGTGACGCCGCCGGCGCATACCGCGCGCGCGCCCGTCTTCCTCACCGGCAACACGCAGGGCCAGCCGGGCGAGGCCGACAAGGACGAGATCCGCATTCCGCAGTTCAGCGAATTGACCGTGCGCGTCACCGGCGGCAGCGGCGATGAACCGGTGAGCTATCAGGTGACCGGGGAAGCCGCGGCCACGGCCATCCGCCCCGAGGCGGACAAGCCGAAGGACGAGAAGGCCGAGGGTGCGAAGGCCGAAGCCAGGGTGCCGGTCGCGGTGGCCAATGGCGCCAAGACCATGCGCTACAAGATCCTGAAGGACGGCACGCTCTCGGTCGCGGGCCAGACCTGGACCTTTGCGGTCATTCCGGATCGCGTGCCGGAGATCGCCTTCGACGGCATCCCGAAGAAGACCGTCGCCTCGGCGCTGGAGATCAGCTTCATCGCCAAGGACGATTACGGCATCCAGGAAGCCCATGCGGAGATCGTGCCGGTCGAACAGCCGAAGGATGCGCGCCCGCTCTATCCGCTGCCGGAATATAGGCTCGACCTGCCGCGCCGCGCCGCGCGCGATGCCAAGGGCACGACGAGCCGCAACCTCTCCGAACACCCGCTTGCCGGCAAGCGGGTGAAGATCACGCTCGTCGCCAAGGATGCCGCCGGGCAGGAGGGGCGCAGCCAGCCGGTCGAGATGATCCTGCCGGCCAAGACCTTCTTCGAGCCGCTCGCCGCGGCCGTCGCAGAGCAGCGGCAGGTCTTCGCGCTCGATGCCAACCAGCTTCCGCATGCGATTGCGCTCAATGAGGCGCTGACGATCCGGCCGGAAGAGACGATCCCCAACCTCACGCATTACCTGCTGCTGCAATCGGCCAATGCGCGCATGAAGCTTTCCCGCTCGGATGACCAGATGCGCGAGACGGCGGACTATCTCTGGGAAATCGCCCTCGGCATCGAGGACGGCAACCTGTCGCTGGCCGACCGCCGGCTGCGCGAGGCGCAGAAGGCGCTCTCCGAGGCGCTGGAGCGCAACGCCTCCGACGAGGAGATCGCCGCGCTCATGAAGGAGCTGCGGGAGGCGATGCAGGCCTATATGGAGGAGCTTGCGCGCCAGGCGGCCAAGAATGGCCAGATGCAGCAGAACGCCCAGCAGCAGGGCCAGATCCTGCGCCAGCAGGATTTGCAGCGCATGATGGACCAGATCGAGAATCTCGCCCGCTCCGGCGCGCGTGACCAGGCCCAGCAGATGCTCTCCGAACTGCAGCGCCTGATGAACAACCTTCAGGCCGGCCGGCCGCAGCAGGGGCAGCAAGGCCAGCAGAACGACGCGATGCGCCAGCAGATGGACAAGCTCGGCCAGTTGATGCAGCAGCAGCAGAAGCTGATGGAGCAGACCTTCCAGTTCGACCAGGCGCTGCGCGACCGCCAGCAGCGCGGCGATCCGATGCCGGGCGAGGAGGGCGAACAGCAGCCGGGCGACAACGGCGCCGGCCAGCGGCCCACAGACCAGATGACGGCCGATGAGCTTCGCGAGGCGCTGAAGAAGCTTCAGGAGCAGCAGGACGCGCTGGGCAAGCAACTCGGCGAGATCCAGGAAGCGCTGAAGGGCATGGGGCTGGAGCCCGGCGAAGGCTTTGGCCAGGCCGGCCGCGAGATGAAGGGCGCTTCGGAAGCGCTCGGCGAGGGCCAGGGCGATTCGGCCGTCGGCAGCCAGGGCCGCGCGCTGGAAGCGCTGCGCCAGGGCGCGCAGAACATGATGAGCCAGATGCAGGCCATGATGGGGCAGGGCCAGGGACCCGGCGAAGGCATGCCGCAGGCCGGCCGCAACGGCCGCGATCCGCTGGGCCGCGAGCGCACCCTCAACGGGCAAGGCCCGGATTTCGGCGGGCCGACCAAGGTTCCGGAAGAGATCGATATCCAGCGGGCGCGCGAAATCCTGGAAGAGATCCGCCGCCGTCTCGGCACCGGGTCGGCGCCGGGCTTCGAACGGGATTATCTGGAGCGGCTGCTCGGGATCCGCTGAGGCGCGGTCAGGCCGCCAGCGCCGTCGCCACGGCGCGGCGGATGTCCGGCAGGCTGAAGGGCTTGCTCACCACGTCGACGATCTTCGAGGCGAGGTCGTCGGCCCGCTCGCGCTGCTCGGCATAACCGGTCATCAGCAGGATCTTCAGCGCCGGATGGGCGGCGGACGCCTTGTGGGCAAGCTCGATGCCGTCCATCACGGGCATGCGGATGTCGGACAGGAGGAGATCGAAGCCGCCCTCCGTCAGGGCATCGAGCCCGGCGGCACCGTCCGGCGCCTCGACGGTCTCGTGGCCGTCCATGCGCAGCGCCCGCGCCACGAAGGTGCGGAGCGAATCCTCGTCCTCGGTGATCAGGATCTTGGCCATCGGTTCCCCTTTCGGTCCGTTCATCCGGCCTTGTTCCAAAGCGCTGCCGATTGAGGGCAATGGAACAGGAAGCCGAGCGGCAGACCGATTCTCCGGTGCCGCTCCGTGAACGAAAAGACCAGACTTTCCTTGTCGATCGGTAAACGACCGATGGGGGAATCTGCGGTCAGGGCGGTGTCAGGCGTCCGCGTCGCCCGTCACGACGCCGACGAAGGGCAGTTCGCGGAAGGCATAGGCGACGTCCATGCCGTAGCCGACGACGAAATGATCCGGGCATTCGAAGCCGACATAGTCGGCCTCCAGATCGGTCTTGCGCTTCTCGCGCTTGTCGAGCAGCACGGCGATCGTGACGTTGCGGGCGCCGCGCTCATACATCAGCTCCTTGGCGAAGCTGAGCGTGCGGCCGGATTCGAGGATGTCGTCGATCAGCAGGATATCGCGGCCGTGCACGTCGCTGTCGATGTCCTTGATGACCTTCACGCCCTGCGAGACGGTGCCCGCGCCATAGCTCGACAGCGTGATGAACTCGACTTCCGGGGCAAGGCCGGCCGCATGGAGAGCGCGGGTGAGGTCGGCTGCGAAGATGAACGAGCCCTTGAGCACGGCGATGACGAGAAGGTCCTTCGTCGGGCCGCTGGCGATATCGGCCGCCAGTTCTTCGTTGCGCTTGGCGATCGTAGCGGCGTCGTAGAGCGTTTCGATCTTCTTTCCGCGGACAATCTGCATCGCGAGGCGGCTCCTTGGTCGTGGGCAAGTCCGGCAAATCTCTTGGTTCTGCGTGCGGAATTGCGGGAAACAAAGGAGCCGATTAGCACAGTCAGCGGGCGGGCGCACCCTCGGCGGCGAGCGAAACCGAGACTTTCGGCACTTTTCCGCCGCTGTGCGGAATGCGCAACGCGAAGGTCTCGCTGGCCCCCGGGGCGAGCGTCGCGGTTTCGAGCGCAAGACGATGACGGAGCGTCTTGTCCGCGCCTTCGAAGACGATGTCGACCGGCGGGACGGCGGCAACGGCGTCGCCGCCATTGGTGAGGCGGCCATAGACGGCGAGCACCTTCATGCCGTTGCGGTCGTCGACCGTGGTGATGACATCGGCGATGCGCAGTGTCTCGCCCGGTTCGCCCGTGGGAAGCGCCGCCTTGAGGGCGGAAAGGCCGCCGGCATAGGCGAAGACGACGATGAACGCTGCCGTGACGAGGCCGGCGAAGGCGCGGCCCGGAAGCAGTTGCAGGCCGGCCTCGCAGAGCCGGGCGCCGGCTGCGGCGATGCGAAGCGGCAGAGGATGCGGCTGTGCCTCGGCCGGCTTGGGCCGGATGGGACGATGATTGTCGTTGGAGGTGCGGGCGGCGGTGCTGCGGATGACGACGAAATCGGCGTCGACCACTTCGAGGCGCGCCGGGAACGGCCTTGCGCTCCTGCGGGCCGGCGTCTTCGGTTCCGGCGGCAGAAGGTCGATCCGGCCTTTCGCCTCGCGTCTTGCTCTGAAGGCGTTCATCGCGACCTCCTCGCTTTACCAGCGCCCTTCCGCGCAAATCATCGGCGAAAAGTCGGGCATTGAATGAAATCCTTACCAAACGTAAACCATACTGGTTAATGCTTCGGAAACCCGACCGTGAAAGAGCCGTTTTCCTGTGCGACCTCGCCAGCGGACCTGCTTCGGCGGGCAAGGGTAACCCGCTTCTAGAACCGGATTGATCATTGATTCACTTCGAGAATGTCGGACTGCGTTATGGGATGGGCCCGGAGATTCTCCGCGACCTGACCTTCGATATTCCGCGCCGGTCCTTCCAGTTCCTGACCGGGCCGTCCGGCGCCGGCAAGACGACGCTGCTGCGCCTGCTCTTCCTCTCCCTGCAGCCGACGCGCGGCATCATCCGCACCTTCGACCGCGAAATCTCGGCCATCCCGCGCGACGAGCTGCCGATGCTGCGTCGGCGCATCGGCATCGTCTTCCAGGATTTCCGCCTGCTCGATCACCTGACGACCTATGAGAACGTCGCCCTGCCGCTGCGCGTGCGCGGCAAGGAGGAATCGAGCTATCGCGCCGACGTGCTCGAACTCCTGAAATGGGTCGGGCTGGGGGAGCGAATCAACGTCCTGCCCCCGGTGCTGTCGGGCGGGGAGAAGCAGCGTGCGGCCATTGCCCGCGCCCTCATCGACCGGCCGGAACTGCTGCTCGCCGACGAGCCGACCGGCAATGTCGATCCGCCGATGGCACGGCGGCTGCTCAGCCTCTTTCTCGAACTGAACCGGCTCGGCACCGCCGTGGTGATCGCCACGCACGACCTCTCGCTGATGGACCAGGTGGAGGCGCGACGCATGATCCTCTCGCAGGGGCGGCTCGACATCTATGACTGACGCGCCCCGTGAGACCACCCAGGAGGCCCAGCCCGCCCGCCGGCCGGAAATGAAGGTGCGCCCGACGGCGCCCATCGTGCCGCCGGCAAACGTCTCCGGCAATGCGCTGATGCTCGTCATCGCCATCATGGCCTTCCTCGCCTGCCTCACCTTCGGCGCCGTCAGCATGGTGCGGGCGACGGCGGCGAGCTGGCAGAGCCAGATCTCCCGCGAGATCACCATCCAGATCAAGCCGGACGACGATCTCGACATGGAGAAGGCGCTCACGGAGGCGCGCGACCTCGCGCTCACCTTCTCCGGCACGCGCGACGGCACGATCGTCGACAAGGCGGCGACGGCAAGGCTGCTCGAACCCTGGCTCGGCGAGGGGCTGAACATCGATGAATTGCCGGTGCCCCGCCTCGTCATCGTCACCATCGACGAGCAGGCCCCGCCCGATTTTTCGGCGATGCGGGCGGCGCTGGCCGAGAAGATCCCGACGGCCTTCCTCGACGATCATCGTACCTGGGTCGACCGTCTCGTTGCCATGGCGCGCACGACGGCCTTCATCGGCACGGGCGTGCTGGTGCTGGTCTTTTCCGCCATGGTGCTGACCGTCATCTTCGCGACGCGCGGCGCGCTTTCCGGCAACCGGCACATCGTCGAGGTGCTGCATTTCGTCGGCGCCGAGGCCAGTTTCGTCGCCTCCGAATTCCAGAAGCATTTTCTGAAGATCAGCCTGAAGGGCTCGGTGGCCGGCGGGTTCCTGGCGGCGCTGTTCTTCGCCGTTGCCGGTTTCTGGCAGGGGCGCTCCATCGCGACGCCCCAGAGCGACCAGGCGACGGCGCTGTTCGGCACCTTCTCCATGGGGGCCACGGGCTATCTCGGCATTGCCGGAACCATCGTCGTCATCGCGCTCCTGACCACGCTGACGGCCCGTTTCACCGTCATGCGGACCATCCACGAGATCGACCAGATCCGTTCCGATCCATCGCGTACCGACCAGTTGCCCGACCCATGACGTGGGCCGGACGAACCGTCGCAGCGAAACGGACTATCCGTTGCCGCAATCGCGTTTTATGGACGGAATCATGAACGCGCTTGAACGGGGAAAGCCGGATGTGCCGCAGGGCGCCCGGTCTGACGGGGCAGGGCGGCGGCGCAAGGGCCCCGTCCGCCTCGCCGTGCGCGTGGTTCTCGCGCTCCTCCTGCTAGCCGCCGTGGCAGGCACGGGCGGCTTCCTCTATTTCGCCGAAACCGTCGCCGCGCTCGAAGCGCCGAGCGATCCGAAGGCCGATGCCATCGTGGTCCTGACCGGCGGCTACCAGCGCATCGACCGGGCGATCGACCTTCTCAAGCAGGGGGCCGGCGAGCGGCTGCTGATCTCGGGCGTCAACCCGGCGACGAGCGGCAACCAGCTTCGCAAGCTCACGCAGAGTTCCTCCACGCTTTTCGAATGCTGCGTCGACATGGGCTACGAGGCGGTGGACACGATCGGCAATGCCAACGAGACGGCGCGCTGGATCAGTGATCACCAGTTCCGCCGCGTGCTCGTCGTCACCAACAATTACCACATGCCGCGCAGCCTGCTGGAGCTGAAGGTCAGCGATCCCAGGACTGAGTTCATCGCCTATCCCGTCGTCAATTCGGACCTGAAGAACGGCAACTGGCTACGCCAGCCGGGCATCATGAAGGCGATGCTGTCGGAATATATCAAATACAGCTTTGCGCATATCCGCGCCTTTGCCGGCGCACGCAGCTGGTCCGGCCTTCGTGGCGACATGGCAGGCCTTTCCGGCGGTTGAGCACCGCGGCGGGAGTCTCCTTTCAGGCCCTTTATTTTCCGCATCTCGTCATTGCAAAACCGCACACACTTTTGCGCGACACGGTTTTGAATATCGTGTAGGGCGAAGAAACGCGTCCCGCTGACAGGCTGCCCGATGATCGTTTTCCGTTCCGTGCTTTTCAATGCCCTCTTCTACTTCAATCTCATCGTGCAGATGATCGTCATGACGCCGGCCTATTTCCTGCTGCCGCGCAAGAAGGCCTACGGCATCGCAAAGAACTGGGTGAGGAGCAACCATTGGCTCTTCGAGGTGATCGTCGGCACGACCTTCGAGATCGAAGGGCTGGAGAACATCCCGAAGGGCGGCTACATCTTCGCGCCGAAGCACCAGTCCTTCTGGGATGCCTATGCACTGCTGCCCTGGCTGGACGATCCCTTCTACATCCTCAAGCGCGAACTCACCTGGATCCCGCTCTTCGGCTGGTATCTGAAGAAGCAGCGCATGGTGCCGGTCGACCGCAGCGCGCGCGGCAAGGTCATGGCCGCGGTCATGCAGCGCACCAAGGACGAGATGAATTCCGGCCGCCAGCTCATCATCTATCCCGAGGGCACGCGCCGCCCGCCGGGCGCCACGCCGGAATACAAATACGGCATCGCCCGGCTCTATCGCGATCTGCAGGTGCCGGTCGTGCCCGTCGTCATGCATCCGGGCCTGTTCTGGCCGCGGCGCAAGTTCATCCGCTATCCCGGGCACTTCAAGGTGCGCATCCTGCCGGCGATCGAGCCGGGCATGGATCCCGACGCCTTCCTCGCCCATCTCGTCGAGGTGATGGAAACGGCGAGCGACCGGCTGCTGGTGGAAACCGCGGCGGCGAACCCGAACCTGCCTTTGCCGCCGACGGCCGAGCGGCGGCTGGCGGAGCTGAAGGCGCATGCCGCCTGATCAGGCGGAGCTTCGTGCGTGGAGGTTTTCCGCGGTGCGGCCGACATCCTCCAGCCAATGGTCGCGGATGCCCATTTCGCGCAGATGCGCCAGCGTGTTGCGCACATAGTCGATATTGTGGCCGGACTTGCCGACGGCGGTGCTGACGGTCGCGGCCGCCTCCTCGATGGAGAGCGCGCCGGCGAACTGGTGGTGGGCGCGGTCGCAGATATAGGCGAGCGTCGAGACCCGGCGGCCGTCGCCGAGCGTCGCGGCGAGCGTGCGTTCCTTGTAGACATGGGTCACCAGCTCCCGCTCGCGCAGGTAATCGACCACCGCCTCCCGGCTTGCGGGCGCGATGCGGAAGGCGACGCCGCGGCAGGAGCCGCCGCGATCGAGGCCCAGCACGAGGCCGGGTCTCGCCTCCGTGCCGCGATGGACCCAGGAGCGCACGCAGAGCGAACGGCGGAAGCCGAAGAGATGGGCCGGCTGCTGTTCCTCGAATTCGAAGCCCGGATTCCACATCAGCGAACCGTAGCCAAAAACCCAGAATTCGTTCATATCCACCGTCACCTGGACCATCTCTCAAAAAGCCGCCGCAATTGCCGGCTTTGACGCGCTTGCGGGCAAATCATGTCCGCCACCATTGGAGAACAACATGGCATCGTCAAGCCGCGCCGGCACGTCCGGCGTCACGCGCAAACTCGTCCGGCTCGCCGTTGCCGTCGTTCTCGTCGCCGTGCTCTATACGGGCGGATGGTTCTATGCCGCAAGCTGGCTGAAGGACACGCTGGACCGGCAGCTCGCCGCGTCCGCGCAAAGCCTGCATTCGGCCTCGTGCCGCAACCTTTCCGTCCGCGGCTTCCCGTTCCGCATCGGCCTTTTCTGCGATGCGGTCGACATCGACGACCGCCCGACGGGCCTGTCGGCGACCTTCGGGGCGCTGCGCTCGGCCGCGCAGGTCTATCGACCGGGTCATGCGGTGATCGAACTCGACGGGCCGGCGCAGGTGCGCGTGACGCCCGATCTCGTCTTCGATGCCGACTGGGACCTCCTGCGGGCGAGCGGCACTGCCTGGACGAACGGGCTCGACCGTGCCTCTGTCGCCTATGACGGGTTGAAGGGTCGGCTCAACGTGCCCTCGGAAGCCGTTTCGCTCGGTCTGACCGCTGCCCATGGCGAAAAGCATATCCGCCAGTCCGGCGACGCGCTCGATGTCGCCGCTTCCTTCGACGCGCTATCGCTCGATCTTGGCGACCGGGTGCTGCCACCGCTTAACGTTTCGGCCGACATGACGATTGCCGATGCGGCGACGTGGATTTCCGCCGAGGGCCCGCCGGCCGGTGCGCCGCTTGGCGCAAATGTGGAACTGCGCCGTCTGTCGCTCGATCTCGGCGACGGCAAGGTGGCGACCCTTTCCGGTCCGCTCAAGGTGGGCGACGACGGTTATCTCTCTGGCACGCTCGATCTCGACATTGCCGGCATCACGGTGTGGCGCGACCGGATCTCCGAGGCATTCCCGGAAATCGCGGCGACGGCGGCGCAGGTCGCGCAGGCGGTCGAGGGCCTGTCGAAGGGCGGCGACCGGGCGGTGGTGAAGCTCAACGTCCAGGACGGGACGGTCTATCTCGGCCTCTTCCCGATCGCGTTCATCCCGCCGATCTGATCTCAGTTCTTCCTGTCGGCGACCGGCCGGCCGAAGTTCGGCGCGGACGTGTCCTGGCCCGCATCGATGATCGAGCGACGGATGGCGCGGGTGCGCGTGAAGAGGTCGAAGAGCTTCTCGCCGTCGCCCCAGCGGATGGCGCGCTGCAGATAGGCGAGGTCCTCGGAAAAGCGCGCCAGCATCTCGAGGATCGCATCCTTGTTGTGCAGGCAGACGTCCCGCCACATGGTCGGGTCCGAGGCGGCGAGGCGGGTGAAATCGCGGAAACCCGAGGCGGAATATTTGATGACTTCGGATTCCGTCACGGTCTCCAAGTCGTCGGCCGTGCCGACGATGTTGTAGGCGATGATGTGCGGCAGGTGCGAGACGATGGCGAGCACCTTGTCGTGGTGTTCCGTATCCATCTCGTCGACCTTGGAGCCGAGCGCCTCCCAGAAGGCGGCGAGCCGGCGCTTGGCCTCCTTGTCCGTGCCGTGCACGGGGGTGAGGATGCACCAGCGGTTCTGGAACAGCTCGGCGAAGCCGGCGTCCGGGCCGGAATGCTCGGTGCCCGCCAGCGGGTGGCCGGGGATGAAATGCACGGTCTTCGGCATGTGCGGCAGCATCTGCGCGACGACCGAGGCCTTGGTGGAGCCGACATCGGTGACGATGGCGCCGGGCTTCAGATGCGGGGCGATGTCCTCCGCCACCTTGCCGGAGGCGCCGACGGGCACCGAGACGATGACGAGATCGGCGCCCTCGACCGCCTTGCCGGCGTCATGGACGTAATCGGTGCCGAGCTCGAGTTCGCGGGCACGGTCGAGCGTCTCCTGGCTGCGGCTCGAAATGGTGACGGCCTTGGCAAGGCCCTTCGCCTTGACGGCGCGGGCGATGGAGGAGCCGATGAGCCCGATGCCGATCAGCGCGATCTTGTCGAAATGTCCGTCCGTCATGCCCTTCGCCCTTCGTTTCCGCTTGGGCCCGCTCTAGCGGGCGGGCCGGCATTTGTCGAGGGGATCAGCGCGGGGCGCGCTCGCGCGTCGTCGGCACGCCGTGCGGGGCGAGCACCGGCACGAAGACGCGGCGCGAGGCGCGGGCGGCGACGGGCAGGCCTTGGTAGAGCCGCTTCTGCGCCTCCACGATGATGACGCCGGAGAACATCGGCCAGAGCGTGCGCCCCAGCCGCTCGAAGGCGCCGCGCAGTTTCTGCACGCTGCGCAGCTTGGAGGGCGGGAAGAACAGCGCTTCGGCCGAGGCGCCGGGCGTGAAGTTGGTCTCGCGCAACAGCGCTGTCAACTGGCCGCGCGAATAGGGCCGGCCGGAGCCGAAGGGCGTGTGCTCCATGCGCGCCCAGACGCCGCGCCGGTTCGGCACGACGATGACGAGCCGCCCGCCCGGGGCCAGAACGCGCCAGAGTTCTTTCATCGTCTCGCGCGGGTTTTCCGCAAATTCCAGCGAATGCACCATCAGCACGCGGTCGACCGAGGCATCCGGCAGCGGCAGTTCCTCGTCGAAGACGAGGGCCGTGGAGGAGAGCTCGCCCGGCGGCCAGTTCACCGCACCCTGGCCGGCCGGCATGAAGGCGAAGGTGCGCTCCGTATCGACGCGGAACCGTTCCAGATAGGGCACGGCATAGCCGAGCCCGACCAGCCGCTCGTCCGGCAGGCGTGCCCAGAGCGAGGCGAGCGCCATGGCGATCGAATGGTCGGCGAGGCGCCCGAGCGGCGAGTGATAGAATTCACGAAGGTCGACGATATCGGCATGCATGACCTGAATGTGCGCGACGGGCCGGTGGACTTCAAGGCCGATTGCCTTACATTCCCGCCGACCGCCCGCCAATGCGATGAGGAATGCGCCATGACCCCGCTGGAAATAGACCTCTTTCCCTGCCGCAGCGACAATTTCGGCGTGCTGCTGCACGATCCTGTGACGGGGGCGACCGCGAGCATCGATGCACCGGAGGAAAAGCCGATCCGCGATGCACTCGCCCGTCGCGGCTGGACGCTCAGCCATATCTTCACGACGCATCACCACAACGACCATGTCGAGGCCAATCTCGCGCTGAAGGACCGCTTCGGCGTCACGATCATCGGGCCGGCGCGTGAGACGATCCCGGGTATCGACCGCAAGGTGGATGGCGGCGACAGTTTCGACTTTGCCGGCAGGCCTGTCGAGGTCATCCTGACGCCGGGGCATACGGCGGGACATATCTGCTTCCATCTGCCCGGGGAAAGGCTGCTCTTTGCGGCCGATACGCTCTTTGCGCTCGGCTGCGGCCGGCTCTTCGAGGGCACGCCGGCGCAGATGTGGCAATCGCTCGAAAAGCTCGCCGCGCTGCCGGAGGAGACGATCGTCTATTTCGGCCATGAATACACGCTCTCCAATGCGCGCTTCGCCATAACCGTCGATCCGGACAATGCCGCGCTCGCAAGCCGCGTGGCGGAGATCGAGTCGCTTCGGGCGGCAGGCGCGTTCACCGCGCCGACGACCATCGGCCTCGAAAAGGCGACCAACCCCTTCCTGCGCGCTGCCGATCCGGCGATCCGCCGTCATCTTCGCATGGAAAAGGCGAGCGACGCCGAGGTCTTTGCGGAAATTCGTGCGCGCAAGGACCGGTTCTGATGACGCCGCAGGATATCATCGCCCGGCTCGGCATGGAGCGGCATCCGGAAGGCGGCTGGTATGTGCAGACCTTTCGCGACACGGCGGGCGGGACGCGGGGGCATTCGACGGCGATCTTTTATCTGCTGGAGCGGGGCGAGCGCTCGCACTGGCATCGGGTGAGGGATGCCGTCGAGGTCTGGCATCATTATGCCGGTGGGCCGCTGGCGCTGTCGGTGAGCGATGGTGCGGAGCGGGCGGCGGTGCAGGTGCTGGGGCCGGATCTTGCGGCGGGCGAACGGCCGCAGGTAATCGTGCCGGCGAACTGGTGGCAATCGGCCGAACCGCTCGGCGCCTGGACGCTGGTCGGATGCACGGTCTCGCCGGGCTTCCTCTTCTCCTCCTTCGAGATGGCGCCGCCCGGCTGGGAACCGGGCGCCTGATCAGGCCGGGCTTGTCGCCGCCTTGCGCAAGATCATGTCCTTGGCGGCGAGGATGGCCCCGCCCGTGACCAGCAGGCAGGCAAGGCCGATGCGCCAGGACGGTTCGGCAAAGCCGGAGAGAATCAGCACGAGCGTCGAGAGCAGCGGTGCGGCATAGCTGGCCGCCCCGAGGATCTGGATGTCGCCGTTCTTGACGCCGAAATCCCAGGCATAGAAGGCCGCGCCGACGGGCAGGAGGCCAAGGCCGGCGACGGCGAACCATTCGAAGCCCGTTTGCGGCCAGACCGTGGTTTCCAGCATCAGGTGGCAGGCAAGCGAGAGGAGGGCGGTGGCGAGGCAGAAGCCGGTCACCACATCCGTCGAGACCGCCTCGAAGCGGCGGGTGAGCAGCGAATAGCCCGACCAGGTGAAGGCGCAGAGGAAGGCCGCGCCATAGCCGAGGAGATAGGCATCGTCGAAGGCGAAGCCGTTGCGGCCGACGATGAGCACCGTGCCGCCGAGGCCGAGGAACGCGCCGACGACATGGTTCCATTTCAGCCGCTCGCCCGGCAGCAGCGCCGAGCCGACGACGATGAGCAGCGGCCAGAGATAGGCGATGAGGCCGGCTTCCACGGCCGGCGCGTTGCGCAGCGCGGTGAAATAGAGGAAGTGGTAGCCGAAGAGGCCGAGAATGCCGGTGAGCCAGACCTTGGCCGGCTGCCGCAGCAGCCTGGTGCGCTCGGGCCGGGCGAGGAGCACGAGGATGCCGGGCAGGCTGCCGATCAGGAAGCAGACGGCGGAGAGCTGGAAGGGCGGCATCTTGCCGGAGGCCGCGGTAAAGAGCGCGAGCAGCGACCACATCAGGATCGCCGAAAAGCCAATCAGGGTCGCACGCGTCTTCAAGGCCGATCACTCCCGCCGGTCTGCCGACGGGCCGGGCGCGTCAGCCGCCGAAGCGCGTGGCCGAGACGGTGACAGGGCCGAGCTTGGTCGGAATCTGTACATAGACCGGAGCATATACCTTCGCGCCCTCGGCCTTGGCAAACCAGATTTCCATCGTCTGCAGCTTGCGCAGATATTCCACGTCGTCGCGGCCCTTGCGATAGCCGGATTTCGGCACGAAGCGGATGCCGCAGACGACGACCTCGCCCTCGAAACCCTTGGTGGAATAGGGCTTGGTGCCCTTGGAGCTCAGCTTCAGGTCGAGGCGGCTCTCGCCGTCGAAGATCGGCAGCGTCTTCGGGCAGACGCGGCTTCCCTCCGGGATGATGAGGCCGGAAATCGGGTCGAGCACGGCGCGCATGTCGGCGGTGGAGACGGGCACCCAGTTCTTCGGCTTGCGCCGCGGTGGCGTCATGCTGGCGGTGATGACATTGCCGTTGTGGAAGGTGACGTCGATGGCGCGGCTGCGCTTGCCGCTCTTGTAGTTCACCGAATAGTTGGTGGCGTGCAGCCGGCCGCGGCTCACGGTGCCGGAGACCGAGGTCGTGCCCTTGGTGCTCGAGAAGATATCGGCAAGGCCGGCCGATTGCAGGCTGCCGGAAATCGTGTAGCGGTTGCCGTTGAAGGCCGAGCGGAAGGTGGCGGTGGCCACCGGCAGGCCGGACAGGCGGATGCTGTAATCCGTGCGATGCTCGATTTCCGCCGACGAAAGCGGCGTTGCGCCACCCGCAAGGGCAAGCGACATGACAGCGCCAGCAACCCAAACCCGCCTGCTCATCTTCACGACTCCCATTGAGACGCTCCGCCTAGTCTGCCATTGCGGCGATTCTACGCCGCGGCAAAAGTCCGTTCCACTTGCTCTTGCCTGCAAATCATGGCCTTTGGCAACTGAATTCAGGGTGAACGGCAGGTTTGGCTTGACGTCGGCGCCGCCTGTGACTATAGAACCGCGACTTTCCAAAAAGGCCAGACGGACTGCGGCCGGTTTCGGTGCCGGAAACGTATTGTCCTGAACCAAGAAAAATAGGTGTACCATGTCCCGTAGTTGCGAATTGACCGGCAAGGGCGTCCAGTCGGGCAACAATGTGAGCCACGCAAACAACAAGACGAAGCGCAAGTTCCTGCCGAACCTGTGCAATGTCACGCTGATTTCCGACGCCCTCGGCCAGCGTTTCCGTCTTCGCGTTTCCGCTGCTGCCCTCCGCTCGGTCGAGCACCGCGGTGGCCTCGACGCCTTCCTGCTGAAGGCCGAAGAGAACGAACTGTCGATGCGCGCTCGCCTGCTGCGCCGCCAGATCGCCAAGAAGACCGCTGCAGCCGCCTGATCCAAGGCGTCACGTCAGACCGTTTCATTGAGGCTTGACCGGGTCCCGGGCAGGCCTCAATGCTTTGCGCTAAAACGCAATTCCTGCGGAAAGCCGCTTTTCCCGGAATCGCCTCATCCCTCCAACTGGTGGCATCACCCAGGATAAAAAAATGCTCGCGAACCGCATTACCCTTCTCTATGTCCTCCTGATGACGGCCGTGGTCGTCGCCTCCAACGTGCTGGTGCAGTATCCGCTTTCGGGCGTGCTGCTGGGCATCAACCTCGGCGACCTCCTGACCTATGGCGCCTTCACCTATCCGGTCGCCTTCCTCATCACCGACCTCACCAACCGCCAGTTCGGCCCGCGTGTCGCGCGCCGCGTCGTCGCCGCCGGTTTCGTCGTGGCGGTGGCCTTCTCCTTCGCCGTCGCCTCGCCGCGCATCGCGATCGCATCCGGCTCGGCGTTCCTCTTCGGCCAGTTGCTCGACATCTCGGTCTTCAACACGCTCCGCCGGCAGGCCTGGTGGCGCGCGCCGCTGATCGCCTCGCTGATCGGCTCGCTGCTGGATACGATCCTGTTCTTCTCCTTCGCCTTCGCGCCGGCCTTTTCCGTCTTCGGCCCGAACGATGCCTTCGCGATCGAATGGGCGCCGATCCTGGGCGTTCTTGCCGCGGAAGCCCCGCGCTGGATCTCCTGGGCGCTCGGCGACTTTTCGGTGAAGGTTCTGGTCGGCTTCGTCATGCTGCTGCCCTATGGTGCGCTGATGAGCAAGCTGAAGCCGATGCCGGGCGTCGAAAAGCTGGCCTGAGAAGAAAAGGCACGGCCGGCAGGCGGTTCAGGTTGACGCCTCGCCCCACCCGCCGCCGTCACCCCTCGGCCTTGAGCCGAGGGGCCTATCGCCGCCTCCGGAACGCGAATACCCAGGCTCAGGGCCAGGCTTATGACGGAGGGGTGGCGGTGGTCCTACTTTCCCGGTGGCAGGCGGAATTCGAGCATCAGGTTGCGCTGGAGAATCGAGTGGTTGTCGTCGGAGACGACGATCAGTCGGATATCGTCCTCACCCATCACCACGACGTCCAGCCCCTCCATATTGTCGATCTGGTGGCTGAGGTCGACGTCGATCAGCACCTCGCCATCGACCACCGCGCCGGGGCGGATACTCTCGCCGTCGATGCGGCGGATGCGCATGCCGACGCCGTCGGAGAGCCGGAAGCGGCGTTCCAGCAGCAGGAGGTCGCCATTCGGCAGGAAGGCACCGTCGGTGATGTCCCAGGGGTCGTTGCGCGTGACAGCGAAGGTGCCGGCGCGCGGGCCGCCGAGCACGGCGGCGAAGACGTTGCCGTCGGGATCGAGGCTGCGTTCCGTGACGGTGACCGGCACGGCGCCGAGCGGCCCCGCCTCCGGTGACATCGCCAGCGTCTCCATGCCGCGGTTGCTGCGCAGCTCGCGCCGGGGGAAGGGGAGCGGCAATTGGCGCGCGGGCCTTGCGTCCATGAAGCCGGGGTCGGGATAGGCGTCGATGCGGTGGACGTTCTCGAAGCTCACCAGAACCTCGCCCTCGCCGAGGGCAAGGCCCTCCGCATCCATCTGGTACTTGACGTTCTCGTCCTGGCCTTCCTCGTTGAGCATCGAGCGTATGTTGAGATCGGCAAGGCCGCTCAGGCGGCCTTCGGCGTCCCGCTCGATGCGGCCGGTCAGCCAGTGGCCGGTATCGAGCACGGCGACGAAATCCTGCCGGTCGGCGCGGAAACGGATCGCCGAGACGGCGCCGAGCAGGGGATTGCTGGACGAATAGCTGATGCCGCCGAGGAATTCGAGCTTGCCGAAGAT
Source organism: Shinella granuli (assembly GCF_004341885.1). Lineage (GTDB taxonomy): Bacteria > Pseudomonadota > Alphaproteobacteria > Rhizobiales > Rhizobiaceae > Shinella > Shinella granuli. The sequence continues at coordinate 268,615 of NZ_SLVX01000007.1, forward strand.
GCGCTGGTCGGAGCCGAAGGTGAAGTGCGTGATGGCGCGGCTGGTGACGGGAAGCGCGACGCCCTCCGCCGTCGCAGACCCCGGCAATGGCAGCGAAAGCGCTATGGTGACGGCGAGAAGAGGGAGGCCTCGCAGAAGGCTCCCTATGCGCCGGCGTCGCGCCGGCTCAGCCGGCACGGCGTCGGCCGGCGGGGCGTCGGCTGGTGGCCTCGTCGGCGAAGAGCGAGGCGAGCTGTTCCGTCATCGCGCCGGCCAGTTCGTCGGCGTCGACGATCGTCACGGCGCGGCGGTAGTAGCGGGTGACGTCATGGCCGATGCCGATGGCGAGAAGTTCGACCGGCGACTTCGTCTCGATCTGCTCGATGACGGCGCGCAGGTGCCGTTCCAGATAGTTGCCGGGGTTCACCGAAAGCGTCGAATCATCGACCGGCGCGCCATCCGAGATCATCATCAGGATGCGGCGCTGCTCAGGGCGGGCCAAGAGGCGGTTGTGCGCCCAGATCAGCGCCTCGCCGTCGATGTTTTCCTTGAGCAGGCCCTCGCGCATCATCAGGCCGAGATTGCGCCTCGCGCGCCGCCAGGGGGCGTCCGCGCCCTTGTAGACGATGTGGCGGAGGTCGTTGAGGCGGCCGGGGGATTGCGGCTTGCCGCTGCCGAGCCATTTCTCGCGCGACTGGCCGCCCTTCCATGCCTTGGTGGTGAAGCCGAGGATCTCGACCTTCACGCCGCAGCGCTCCAGCGTGCGCGCGAGAATATCGGCGCAGGTAGCGGCGACGGTGATCGGCCGGCCGCGCATGGAGCCGGAATTGTCGATCAGGAGCGTCACGACCGTATCGCGGAAGGTCGTGTCCTTCTCGCGCTTGAAGGAGAGCGGCTGCATCGGGTCGATGATGATGCGCTGCAGGCGGGCGCTGTCGAGATAGCCCTCTTCGAGGTCGAATTCCCAGGCGCGGTTCTGCTGCGCCATCAGGCGGCGCTGCAGGCGGTTCGCCAGGCGGCCGACGGCGCCCTGCAGATGGGCGAGTTGCTTGTCGAGGAAGGCGCGCAGGCGATCAAGCTCCGCCTCGTCGCACAGCTCTTCCGCCGTGATCATCTCGTCGAATTCCTCGGTGAAGACCGTGTAGTCGACCTTCTCGTTGAAATCGCTGAAGGGATGGTTCGGGCGGCGGACCTCGCCGGGCGTCTCGCTGTCATCGCCGTCGTCGTCGACGAGATCGTCGTCGGAGATTTCCGCGCCGTCCATCTCGCCTTCGTCCATCTGCTCGTCGGACGTCTCGTTCTCGTCGTCGGGCGCCGCGTCGTCGCCGGCGTCCTCCTGGCTCTCGTTGTCTTCCTGCTCGTCGCTGCGCGGCTGGTCCTCGTCCTCGGGCGTCTCCGAATCATCCGGTTCGGTTTCGTCCTCGCCATACTGTTCGGCGACGTTCATCGAGGCGAGCATGTTGCGCACGACGCGGGAGAAGGCCTGCTGGTCGTTGATGGCGGCCGAAAGCCCGTCCATGTCCTTGCCGGCCTTGTCGGTGATGAAGTCGCGCCAGAGATCAAGCACCTTGCCGGCGGAGGCCGGTGGGGCCTGGCCCGTCAGCTTCTCGCGCACGATGAGGGCAACGGCCTCTTCGAGCGGCGCATCGGCCTGGCGGGTGATCGCGCCGAAATTCGCCTTGGCGTATTTCTCCGTCAGCATGGTGGTGAGGTTCTGCGCCATGCCCGGCATGCGGTTGGAGCCGATGGCCTCGACGCGTGCCTGCTCGACCGCGTCGAAGATCGCGCGGGCGTCGGCCCCCTGCGGCGACATGGTCGCATGGATGCGGGCATCATGGCAGGCCTTGCGCAGCGCCATCGAATCGCCGAGGCCGCGGGTGATCGCGACTTCGGTGGGCGAGGGGCGCTTCGTCAGTTCCGGCAGGCGGATGCGCTCGCCGGTCATGCCGGGGCGCTCGTTGGCGAAGGAAACCTCCACCTCCGCATCGCCGGCGACGGCGCGCACGCAGCCCGTCACCGCGCGGCGGAAGGGCTCCATGTCGACCACGCCGCCGGGCCTCGGCTTCGAATTGTCTCCGCGAGCTGCCATGCGCTTTTCCCGGGCCTCAGGCCGTCGCCTCCAGCACGATGTTGGCGGCGCTTTCCTTCAGCTCGACGCCGAAGGCGCGCTGGTAGAGTTCCGCGACCAGCGTGCGTTCCAGCTCATCGCACTTGTTGAGGAAGGTGACGCGGAAGGCGAAGGCGAGATCGCCGAAGATCTCGGCGTTTTCGCCCCAGGTGATGACGGTGCGCGGGCTCATCACGGTGGAGAGGTCGCCGTTGATGAAGGCGGCGCGGGTGAGATCGGCGACGCGGACCATGCGCGAGATCGTGTCGCGGCCGTCCTTGCCGGCGGCAAGGCGTTTCACCTTGGCGGCGACGATGCTGACTTCGTTGTCGTGCGGCAGGTAGTTCAGCGTGGTGACGATCGACCAGCGGTCCATCTGCGCCTGGTTGATCTGCTGCGTGCCATGGTAGAGGCCCGTCGTATCGCCGAGGCCGACCGTGTTGGCGGTGGCGAACAGGCGGAAGGCGGGGTGCGGGCGGATGACGCGGCTCTGGTCGAGCAGCGTCAGGCGGCCGGAGGATTCCAAGACGCGCTGGATGACGAACATCACGTCCGGGCGGCCGGCGTCGTATTCGTCGAAGACGAGCGCGACATTGTGCTGGTAGGCCCAGGGCAGGATGCCGTCCTTGAATTCTGTGACCTGCAGGCCGTCCTTGACGACGATGGCGTCCTTGCCGACGAGGTCGATACGGCTGACATGGCTGTCGAGGTTGACGCGAACGCACGGCCAGTTGAGGCGGGCCGCGACCTGCTCGATATGGGTCGACTTGCCCGTGCCGTGATAGCCGGAGACCATGACGCGGCGGTTATGCGCGAAGCCCGCGAGGATGGCGAGGGTGGTTTCCCGGTCGAACAGGTAGTCCGGGTCGAGGTCCGGCACATAGGCGTCCGCCTTGGAATAGGCCGGAACCTTGAGGTCCGTATCAATGCCGAAAACCTCCCGGACGGATACCGTGGTATCGGGGAGGTTGGAAATATCGAGATCCATCTTGCTCATCACGTCTCCGCGGGCGGCGGGTTCTTCGCCTCCACCCCAATATCCTAGTGCACGCCGACTGCGCCCTTTGCCTGATAGCATCGTGCGAAACCGGGCGATTCCGTCCGGCCGCAAAATGCTCTAGCAGAAGCCGGCCTGCTTTAACAATTGATATGCTTGGATGACCGCGCGAAAACGCTCTTCCGAGCCTCTATCTCCGCCATTTGCATCGGGGTGATGCTTTTTGACAAGGGCTTTGTAGGCGGTCTTGATGTCCTGGGCCGTTGCGGTGGCGGCAAGGCCGAGCGTGTCGTAGGCCTTCGCCTCCAGCGTTTTCAGCTTCCTGGCGCGCGGCTCCATCTGCGGCCTTCGGCCTTTCCCCTCGGCGAAGAAGCCGAAGGGATCGCGGATGCGCTGATTTGCCCCGGCCGTGCCGGAGCGCGCCGTGCCCTGCGTCGGGCCGTTCTTCGCGGCCTTGTTCACGCCGATCGTCCAGGTCGGGCGGTGGCCGGTGATCGCCTCCTTCTGGTAGCGGGCGATCTCGCCGTCGGAGAGGCCGGAGAAGTAGTTGTAGCCCTTGTTGTATTCCTTGACGTGCTCGAAGCAGAACATGAAATACTGGCCTTCGGCATTGCGGCCGACGGGCGCGCGATGCACGGCGTTCTCCTCGCAGCCATCCCACTGACAGGTCGGCGCGGAGCGTTCGGGACGCTCCACGCGCCGCTTCGTGCGGATGCGGTCGAAGTATTTGGAATCGAGTTTCATGGCCCCATTATGGGGTTCCGGAGGGCCCGCAACAAGAATTGACAAAGCGGATTGTTGCTGGCTTTGTGGAACCATTTTGTGCATCGCGGCGCACGGTTTCCGCCGCCGAAGGTCTGCCATGTCCATGAAGTCCAGCATCAGCGAAAAATTGACCGCCGCCTTCGCGCCGGAACGGCTCGATGTCATCAACGAGAGCCATCTGCATGCCGGCCACCAACCGGATTTCAACGGCGCGGGGGAGACGCATATGCGTGTGCGCATCGTCGCTGCCGCCTTTGCCGGCATGAGCCGCGTGGCGCGCCACCGGGCGATCAACGACCTGGTGAAGGCGGAGTTCGATGCGGGGCTGCATGCGCTGGCCGTCGAGGCGGCCGCGCCCGGCGAGGCGACGCGCTGGTAATCAGGTTCGCGGCGTTTCCGGCTCGACGGGGCGGACGCGCAGCTTGGTGATGCGGTTCTTCACCCGCTTCATCACGATGAAGCGCTTGCCGTAGAAGGTGAAGGCCTGGCGCTCTTCCGGGATCGATTTCGATTCGTGGATGACGAGGCCGGCAATGGTCGTCGCCTCCTCGTCGGGAAGATTCCAGTCGAAGGCGCGGTTGAGGTCGCGGATCGTCACGCCGCCGTCGACGACGAGCGAACCGTCCGCCTCCTGCCGCACGCCCTGCATGTCGACGGCCTTCTCGTCGGAGATGTCGCCGACGATCTCCTTCAGGATGTCCTGCAGGGTGACGAGGCCCTGCACCTCGCCATATTCGTCGACCACGGTCGCGAAATGCTCCTTGCGGCGCAGGAAGGCGGCGAGCTGCTCCTTGAGTGTCGTCGTATCGGGCACGAACCAGGGTTTTTGCGCCACCCTGGTGATGTCGAGGTTCTTCGGCTCGGTGCCCGGCTCCGCCAGCGCGCGCAAGAGATCCTTGGCGTGCACGACGCCGACGATGTTGTCGACGGAACCCGCCCAGAGCGGCATGCGCGTATAGGGGCTTTCGAGCACGGCCTTGACGATCTCCTCCGGCGGGTCGCCGGCATTGAGCGCCCGCATGGTCGTGCGGTGGATCATGATGTCGGAGACTTCGAGGGCATCGAGGTCGAGCATGCCGGAAGATTTTTCGCGATCGGATCTTGCCGCCGCGCCGTCGCGGGGGGATTGGCCGCCCCGGCGATCGACGTCCGCCTCGCGCGTCTCCCGGTGCGCGTGCCAGCGCGCGGCGATCGATCTGCGCCGGCGAAAGAGAACGGCGGCGAGAACGATCAGGCCGAGGAGGACAATAATCAGCGGCCAGGGGAGGGGAGCGAGCGCGGCGGGCGTGTCGCTGTTCATTTCGGCAGCTTTTCCTTGAGGAAAGCGACGACTTCGGATTGCGGCACGTCATCGGCGACGAAGGACTGGCCGACGCCGCGCGTCAGGATGAAGGTGAGCTTGCCGCCCTTGACCTTCTTGTCCTGGGCGATGGCATCCATCAGCACCTCCGCCGGCGGCAGGCCGCCCGGGATCTGGTCCATGGCGGTCGGCAGGCCGACTTCGCGCAGATGCGCTTCGACGCGCTTGCCGTCGTCGGGGCTGGCCAGGTTCATGCGGGCGGAAAACTGGTGGGCGAGCACCATGCCGATCGAGACGCCCTCGCCATGCACGAGGCGGGCGCTATCATAGTGTGTCGCCGCCTCCAGCGCATGGCCGAAGGTGTGGCCGAGATTGAGCAGGGCGCGCTGGCCGTTCTCCCGCTCGTCGGCGGCAACGACGTCGGCTTTCGCCTGGCAGCTCGTGGCGATCGCCTCGATGCGGGCCTCGCCGCCGGCAAAGACGGCGCGCCAGTTCTTTTCCAGCCAGGCGAAGAAGTCCGGCTTGTCGATCAGGCCGTATTTGGCGACTTCGGCATAGCCGGCGCGGAATTCGCGCGGGGAAAGCGTGTCGAGCACGTCCGTATCGGCGAGCACCAGGTCCGGTTGGTGGAAGACGCCGATGAGGTTCTTGCCGTGCGAAGAGTTGATGCCGGTCTTGCCGCCGACGGAAGAATCGACCTGCGCGAGCAGCGAGGTCGGCACCTGGATGAAGCGTGAGCCGCGGCGCGCGATGCCGGCGGCAAAGCCGGTGAGGTCGCCAATGACCCCGCCGCCGAGCGCCACGACCGCGTCGTTGCGCTCGATGCGGGCGGCGAGCACGCTGTCGCAGACGCTGATCAGATGTTCGAAGCTCTTCGTCTTCTCGCCGGCCGGCAGCACGAGCGAGACGGCCTCGATGCCTTCCGCCTTCAGCGCGGCCATGAAATCGTCGAGATAGAGGGGGGCGACATGCGCGTCGGTGATGACGGCGATCTTGCGGCCCTTGAGGCGGCTGGCGATCTCCCGGCCGGCGGCGGGTATGAGGCCCGGGCCGATCAGGATGTCATAGGAACGGTCGCCGAGGTCTACCCGTACGGTGCGGCGGGCGGTGGCAGGTGCAGTCATCGTCATCTCGTCAGGCTTTCTTGGTGGCGGCGGTAATCGCGGTGAGCACCTCCTCCACCATGGTTTCCTTCTTCACGTCACGCGACAGGACCGTGAGATCGGCCTGCGCATAGATCGGATAGCGGGCGTTCATGAGGTTTTCGAGCGTCTGGCGCGGGTTCTCCGTCTTCAGCAGCGGGCGGGTGTCGCGCTTGTTGACGCGCTCCCACAGGACATCGAGGTCGGCCTTCAGCCAGACCGACAGTCCGCCGCGCTTGATGTGCTTGCGGGTGTTCTCATTGATATAGGCGCCGCCGCCGGTCGACACGACCCGCGGGCCGGATCGCAGCAGGCGCTTGATGACGCGGGTCTCCAGCGCGCGGAACTCGGCCTCGCCATAGGCCGCGAACAGGTCGGTGATCGACATGCGCGAGACGCGCTCGATCTCATGGTCGGAATCGATGAAGGGAATGCCGAGCGCCTGCGCGGTCATGCGGCCGATCGCCGATTTGCCGGCGCCCATCAGGCCGATCAGCACGAGGTTGCGCTTGCCGAGCGCGGCGCGGGCCTCAGCGGCAAGCGTGAGAGGGGCCTGATCGGTCAGCTCGGTCATGCGTGTTTTCCGGGGTTTCGTCCCTTTCCGTATCGACAAAAGCGCCGGAAGCGTCAAGCCTTGGTGCCGATCCATCGTTCGCGTCGACCCGTGGCCGGCCTTGCGCTCGGCGGATGGCGGGGCGATATAGGGACCATCGCCCCGGAGAGCGCCATGCCGACCCTGTTCCGATTCCTGTTCTTCTGCGCCGTGATCGCCGGTTCGATCTACGGCACGATGGTGGCGCTGGTGACCTTCGTGGAGCCGACGGAGCGCGAGGTGACGATCCGCATTCCTTCCGAGCGGGTGAATCCGCAACAATGAGGGATCCATCCGCCCTTCAGGTCGAATCCTTTCTCGAAATGATGAGCGCCGAGCGCGGCGCGGCGACGAACACGCTGCAATCCTACGAGCGGGACCTCGCGGATGCGCGCTCCTTCCTCAACGAGCGGAGCGTGCGCCTGGTGGAGGCGACGGCGGACGACCTGCGCGCCTATCTCGCCCATCTCGCCCGGCAGGGCTTTGCCGCCTCCTCGCAGGCCCGCCGGCTTTCGGCGCTGCGGCAGTTCTTCAAGTTCCTCTATGGCGAGGGGCTGCGCGGCGACGACCCGACCGGCATTCTCGATGCTCCCCGCAAGGGCCGGCCGCTGCCGAAGACGCTGAGCGTCGAGGATGTCGGCCGCCTGATCGACCGGGCGGAGACGGAGGCGGCGGAACCGGGCGACACGCTCCTCCAGCGCCGCCGCATGCATCTCCTGGTGGAGCTTCTCTATGCGACGGGCTTGCGCGTCAGCGAACTGGTCTCGCTGCCGGCGAGCGTGCTGGCGCAGACGGGTCGCTTCCTCGTCGTGAAGGGCAAGGGCAACAAGGAGCGACTGGTGCCGCTGTCGCGCGCCGCCGTCGCGGCCCTCGAAACCTATGGCGAGGCGCTGGCGGCCGATATCGGCGACGATCCGGCGGCGGGCGCCTTCCTGTTTCCGGCGAAGAGCAAGGAGGGCCATCTGCCGCGCCAGGTGTTCGCGCGCGACCTGAAGGCGCTGGCGGGGCGAGCGGGAATCCGCGCCTCGACGCTCTCGCCGCATGTGCTGCGCCATGCTTTCGCCAGCCATCTCCTGCAGAACGGCGCGGACCTGCGCGCGGTGCAGGAACTGCTCGGCCATCAGGACATTTCGACGACACAAATCTATACGCATGTGCTGGAAGAACGGCTCCACCAGCTCGTTCAGACCCATCACCCCCTTGCCAAACAGGCAAAAAAACCGGATTAGGACCCCTCTTCATGCCGCTGGTCCCGGCCGACGGCATCCTGACGCGGTTTGAGCAAACGATCGGAAACGCATCTCATGCACAACTACCTCGATTTCGAAAAGCCCATCTCGGATCTTGAAGGCAAGATCCACGAGCTCCGCAAGCTCGCCGAGGAAGATGAGAGCATCGACACGACGGATGAGGTCGGCCGGCTGGAAGTGCGCGCCCGCGAGGCGATGGCCGATATCTACGCCAAGCTGACGCCCTGGCAGAAGACGCAGGTCGCGCGCCATCCGCAACGCCCGCATTTCCTCGATTTCGCCGGCCAGCTTTTCGACGAGTTCACCCCGCTTGCCGGCGACCGCAAGTTCGCCGAGGACGAGGCGATCCAGGCCGGCCTCGGCCGCTTCAACGGCGAGCCCGTCGCCATCATCGGCCAGGAGAAGGGCAACGACACCAAGTCGCGCCTGAAACACAATTTCGGCAGTGCCCGGCCGGAAGGCTACCGCAAGGCGATCCGCGTCATGGAAATGGCCGACCGCTTCGGCCTGCCGATCATCACGCTTATCGATACGGCCGGCGCCTATCCCGGCATCGGTGCGGAAGAGCGCGGCCAGGCGGAAGCCATCGCCCGGTCGACCGAGATGTGCCTCAACGTCCGCGTGCCGATCGTTTCCGTGGTGCTCGGCGAGGGCGGCTCGGGCGGCGCCATCGCGATCGCCACCGGCGACCGCGTCTACATGCTCGAACACGCGATCTACAGCGTGATCTCGCCGGAAGGCGCCGCCTCCATCCTCTGGCGCGATTCCACCCGCGCCAAGGAAGCGGCCAGCAACATGAAGATCACGGCCGAGGACCTGAAGGCCTTCGGCATCATCGACGGCATCATCCAGGAGCCGGTCGGCGGCGCGCATCGCGATCCGCAGGCCGTCATCGCGCGCACCGGCGACGTCATCGCGGACGCGCTCAGGGAGCTTTCCGCCAAGCCCGGCGACCTGTTGCGCAAGGATCGCCGCCAGCGCTATCTCAATATCGGCCGCCAGCTCTGAGTGGATTCGTGCCGATCGGCGTCCCTTGGCCACCTTCTGCCCCATCTCGGCCATAATCCTTGTGTCTGAAACGATGCGGCGTGCCGGCAGCCTCGCGAAAGAATTTCCGGTTAACACTTTATGAAGTATAAGCCGGTTACCACTGCGCGTCCGCCCGCCGGCGCGACGGCTTGCGATCTGACGATTGTTGACGGACTTCTGGAATGCGCCTGACTGTTCTTGCCGCCGTATCGCTTCTTGCTGTGGCAGCCGCCGGCTGCACCAACGAGACGCTCGACTCGTTCGACAAGGTCGACGTCGACATCAGCAAGGTTTCCAAGAAGACCGACTACCAGCTTTCCTCGGCGGTGCTCGGCAAGCTTTCCTCGATGAACATCGACCGCTCCTCGCCGATGATGCTGCGCATCTTCAAGGAAGAGGGCCGGCTGGAGCTTTGGAAGGCCGACCGCTCGAACCGTTACCAGTTGGTGCGCAACTACAAGATCTGCGCCTGGTCGGGCAAGCTCGGCCCGAAGATGAAGGAAGGCGACCGCCAGGCGCCGGAAGGGTTCTATCCGCTGTCCAGGGCGCATATGAATCCGAATTCGAGCTACTTCCTGGCGATCAATACCGGTTTTCCGAACGCCTATGACCGCGCCAACAAGGCGAGCGGCAGCCATCTGATGATCCATGGTGCCTGTTCGTCGTCCGGCTGTTATTCGATGACCGACGAGCAGATGGTGGAAATCTTCGCCTTCGCGCGCGACGCCTTCAACGGCGGCCAGTCGACGATCCAGCTCCAGGCCTTCCCCTTCCGCATGACCGCGGAAAACATGGCGCGCCACCGCGACAATCCGAACATCGAATTCTGGAGGATGCTGAAGGTCGGCTACGACCATTTCGAGCTGACCAAGCGTCCGCCGGAGGTCAATGTCTGCGAGAAGAAATATGTCTTCAACCAGCAGGCCGACAAACCCTTCTCGCCGACGGGTGCCTGCCCGGCGATGACGACGCCCGCCGCCCTCGAAGTGGCGCTCGGCAGCTACAACAAGACCTATGCCGCAGCCTATGCCAAGGCGATGCAGAAATATGACGGCACGGTCTGGGTCGAGCCTTCGGAGGCCCAGCGCAAGGCGATCGTCGCCGACCAGCGCAAGGGGCGCGAGCTCGCCTATGCGCCGACCGGAAATTCGCTGGACGCCGGCAAGCTGATGACCGCCCGGGAGATCGCCGAGCAGAAGCGCAAGGCGGAGGAGGCCGAAAGGCGCAAGGTCGAGGCGGCCGAACGCGCGGTGCGCGAGGCCGAAGAGGCAAAGCTTGCGGCCGAGCAGGCGAAGATCAAGCAAGCGGAAGCCTTCGCTGCCGACGTCGCCGCCGAGAAGGTGCAGAAGCAGGCGCGCGGCGCAGGCGCCCTGCCGGTGCCGGAGGAAAATCCGGGCGTCGCGGTCGTCGAGAAGAAGGAAGAAAAGCCCTTCTGGAAATTCTGGAACAGCAAGACCGCGCCGCGCAAGGCGGAACCCGTCGCCGGCATGACGCAGCAGAGCCAGCAAGATGCCGGCCGGCAGGCGGCGCAGACAACGCAGACCACCGCCGTCGCAACCACCGGCCAGCGTGTCGAAAAGCCGGCCGCGGGCGCCGATGCCCTGCCGGTGCCGGAGGAAAATCCGAGCGTCCAGGTCGTCGAGAAGACGGCGGAAAAGCCGTTCTGGAAGTTCTGGCAGAAATGACCGCGACGGCGGCCCGCGACGACGCCGAGGTCTACGACCTGCGCGGCCTGAAATGCCCGCTGCCGGTGATGAAGACGCGCAAGCGCCTTTCGACGATGGATGCCGGCAGCACGCTCTGGGTGGAAACCACCGACCCGCTCGCCGTCATCGACATTCCCCACTTCTGCCACGAGGACGGCCACGCGCTCGAAGCGAGCGAGCGCGTCGAGGCGGGGCATCGTTTCCTGATCCGCAAGAAGGCGTGAACCTGCGGGGACGCGTTTTTTCCTCGATTGATCTGATTGCGAACGACGGTGCCGCTCGCCCGCGCATCGCGGCCTTCGGGATTTCCCGCAGCCTCAACGCGTCTCGGCGACTTCCGTCGGCGCGCCGCGGCCGAGCAGGTCGTCGATGCGCTTGCGTTCGACCTCGAACTGGGCAAGCGCCTTGCCCTCCAGCGACTTGCCGCCGGGCAGGCGGATCTTCAGCGCATCCACCTTGTTGCCGTTGACGATCATCTCGTAATGCAGGTGCGGGCCGGTCGAAAGCCCGGTCGAGCCGACATAGCCGATGACCTGGCCCTGGCGGACCTTGACGCCGGGCTTGATGCCCTTGGCGATGGCGTTCTGGTGATTGTAGGACGAGACATAGCCATTGGCATGGCGGATCAGCGTCTGGTTGCCGTAGCCGCCGGAATCCCAGCCGGCCTTCTCGACGACGCCGTTGCCGGCCGCGATGATCGGCGTGCCGCGCGGCGCGGACCAGTCGACGCCGGTATGCATGCGCGAAAAGCCGAGGATCGGGTGACGGCGCATGCCGAAACCCGAGCGGAAGGTGCCGTTCGGGACGGGATTGCGCAGCAGGAACTGCCGGATGCTCTTGCCGTTCTCGTCGTAATAGTCGACGGAGTCGTCTTCCGGGTTCTGGAAACGGTAGACGCGGGTTTCCGTGTCGCCGAACCTGGCGTCGAGGAAGAGGATCTCGGATTCTTCCGTCGCCGCGCCGTTCTGGTCGGTGACGGAAAAGAAGGCTTCGAGCGAATCGGTCGGCCGCAACTGCGCCTGGAAATCGACATTGCTGGCAAGGACGCGGATGACCTCCGCCGTCATGTCCTTGCCCATGCCGTAGGAGAGCGCGGCGCGATAGATGCCGTCATAGACGCGCGGCAGGTCGCGCCCGGCAATGATCGCCGGCCGGTCGTCGTTGTCGAAGGCGGTGGCGACGGCGTCGAGCACCGGCGGTTCGGTGCCGTTGACGAAACGGCCCTTGTCGTCGAGCGCGGCGGTCGTCACATGGCGTCCGCGCGAATAGACGCTGGCGCGCACGATGCTGGCTTCCTTGCCCTTCTGCGCGATGCAGATGCGCAGCACGTCGCCCTCGGCCAACTGCTTGCCGCCGAGCGGGCCTTCGAGATAGGAGGAAAGATCTTCGGCCTGGGCCTTGGTATAGCCGGCCGCGGTCATGATCTCGCCGATATCGGCCGCCCGGCGCACGGGGATCACGTCGTCGGCATATTCCGTGTCGTCCGGCGTCAGCGTATCGTAATTCGAAACGCTCATGTTCTCCTCGACGATGCGGGCCGTCAGGCCCTGCAGGAGGTCGAGGTCGGAGGAATCGGAGGCGAAGCGCTGCGGGTCGACATAGTAGAGCGAGGCGACCTGCGTGCTGCCGTCGGTCAGCACCGAGCCGTTGGTGCGCACATTCTCCTCGACCTCCTCGATCGACATCTGGTCGGCATAGTCGAGCGCCGAGCCGCCGGTCGGGAAGGCATCGGTCTGCAGCGCGACTTCCGATTCGACATCCGAACCATAGATCGCGCCCATGCGCGAGGCGGGCGCGGCATCCTTGCCATTGGTGGAGAAGATCGCGAGCGGATCGAAGCGGGGATAGTCCTCGCTCGTCGTGTGGTTCGCGGCCAGTGCCATCTTCACATGGGCGAAGGGCTGCCGGCGCACCACTTCCTTCTCGCCGTCATGGATCACGGTGGAGATTTCCATGATCTTCTTGTCGGCCGGCTTGGCGACGATCGCCGTCTCGACGACGCGCTCGCCGCGTTTTGCCGTCTCGCCGGTCTTGCTCGTCTGGTTCGTCGCGCCGAGCGCGGCAAAGGCCTCGGCCGGAATGGCGAGCTGCTGGCGCCCGTCGAGTGCGGCGAACAGCGCGACGCCCATCAGGATGGAGGAGGTGATGCCGGTGAGGAACGTGCCGGAAAGCCAGCGCAGCGAGATTTCCCGGCGGTCGGGCGCCTTGCGTCCGTCGGCGAGGATCGGCGGTTCGTTGCCGAGGGATCGGATCATGTTCCGGTCGGTGGTCATGCCGATTGCGCTTCGCCCTGTGTCGCGTTCTGTTTTCAGCGCGGGACCATGCACGCAGGAAGGCATGCGAGTCAAATCACGCTGGTTCTTGTGAACTCCTCTAGAGAGCCGGAATGTGAAAATCTGAGGGCAATCGCGGCCAAACGGCTTTTCTCCCGCGGGAAAGCCCTGAAAATCCGGGGGAAACGAATGGCGGGGGCATGTTTCTGCAGATTTTTTCAAAAAAATGTCACATGCCCTGTTGACGCCGTGGGGAGAGTGGGCCTATAACCCGGCCATCGAACGAGAGCGGCGGCGCTTCTGGCGGCCGACGAACTCGCTCTAGGGTTTCCTGACGGGACTGGTGAGAATTGAGC
>NZ_SLVX01000008.1:0-1648 GCF_004341885.1 Shinella granuli
GGTGTCCCTCAGGTTGGTCATAAGCAACCCGACCCTACCGGAAATCACCGATGGCTATGAAATCCAGCTACACCACTCCATGGGACACGATCAACGGTCTTGCAAACACAAAACACCCTTCACCTCACCAATGCCGTTGAGAGCTTTCCATTTACGAGCACTTTATTCGGGCCACGGCCGGCCGTCGCGAGCTGGCCTTTGAGCAAGGCAAGTGTCATTGGCCGCAACGTGTGTGATCCTCTCAGTCGAAGCACCGCTTATTGCGAGGGATCGACCGCGTTAAACGCGCGCATTAGCTCCTGCATTCCTTCTGCCAGCCACCGTGCAAAGCCGCTCTCCTTTTTCGGGATGGTGACGGTCGTTCCCGCTAGCGTGGATTTCATGCGCCGAAAGATGCGGCCGTCAATAACGAAATCACGGCTTGTTCCTGGGCATCGCATTCTGTCCGGGACGACGTCGCAGCTACCATTCGCATCGCCAGGGAGATGCGTCCAGCGCCGTCCGCCGTTTGAAATTCCGTCGTGGGAAAACTTCCGGACAGCTTCAATTCTGCTTGAGCCTTTCAGCGCCTCTGCAAACGCAGTCCATTTCGGACGGCGAGCGGCGGCGGCGTATCGAGAATGACAATGTCGTATCGATCCTCGACGCGAGCTATTGCGCTGTTGAGCCGTTCGAAGAACAGCCCGAGATCGTCACGGTTTTCTGCGCGAGGCAGGAAGGGATGTCGAACTCAAGATCCATGAGTTCCAGATTGCCCGGGACGAGATCGACGTCCGGAAATACGTCGTCCGGATCACATCCGCCAGCGAACGTCGCTCGTTATCGTACCGGATTGCGGCATAGGCCGTTTCATTCTCTCCGAGATCGAATTCCGGCTGGATGCTGCACAAGGCCGTCATCGACGCTTAGCTTAAGGGTCCAAGTCGATGCAAAGGACGCGATAGCCCTGGAGGCCGAGAAAATGGGCCAGGTGGATGGAAGTCGTCGTTTGGGAGTTGCCACCTTGAAATTCGCCGTCGCGATTGTTTGCAGCTTCTCGCCCGCGCGACGACAGGGCAGCAGGGTCTGGGCGTCGTCGGGGCGAAGCGCCGCGAGAAATGCACGCAGCTCTCTGACCCGCTTAACGGTATATATGCGTGGATTGTTGTCTGCACGCTCCGGTACAGGCCCCTTCCCTCTCTATGGTGAGCTGCCACAAAGTGCTTTCAGGAAACTTCAGCAAGCGTACGAGGTCGGTTGTTGAAAACATACGGGCGAAGGTTTTTTGCTGCCGGAGGAGAAAAGCCCTCTCACGCATCTTGTGCAGCTCGGCCGATAGCTTCATCGTGTCGGTGCCGATCTTCAATGCGGCATCGGTGGCGGTTAGGGACGTCAGACAGGTTTCGATTCTTCAAGGCGTTTTTCGTTAACAAAAGGTTATCAGCACACGGGTCGGCGGGAGCCGCCGTCTTTTACACTGTGTCAATCGGACCGCTGCTTAACAGCTGTTAAGTGCGCTCCATGGTGAGCCCGACGCTTCGTCCTCGGCAAACTGGAAGCTCCGATGCTGCCTTTCTGGGTGCGTTGAACCTCGCGCTCGTTTCAGATGGCTTCCACAATGCGCGGCTTTCCCAAGGGGATAGGGGATAGGCGTTAGAAGGAGGTGTGG
>NZ_SLVX01000008.1:1744-279620 GCF_004341885.1 Shinella granuli
GTGGAGGTGTGGAGGTGTGGAGGTGTGGAGGTGTGGAGGTGTGGAGGTGTGGAGGTGTGGAGGTGTGGAGGTGTGGAGGTGTGGAGGTGTGGAGGTGTGGAGGTAACAGATCATCATTCAGTTGCCAGCTGTCAACTCGGCGAAGCCTCATTGCAAATGGCGCGCGGTGTGGTGCCAAGGATGCCAAACCAGCATGCCTTGGGCCAGTCGGGCCGCGCGTTGCGATGGGAAGTTCGACCGTCGCGGCGGCCGACCAGGGCAAGCCGACACGGGTCGGGATGGCTGCGCGATTGCGTCCAATTCCGGCATCCCTGGCAAACCGGTAAGGAGTCAGCGATGCAGTGAAGCACTGCCGTCAGCAGTGGGCGGTGAGTCGGGAGCGATCCTTTTGGCCGTCAGGCAAAAAGGCGCCGGGGAAGATGCGGAATCCCGCTCTTCCCGGTAGGAAAAGCGGGATTCCGCTTTTTCGTCGAGGCATTCCGTGTTATGCGGAAATCCGCTTGTTTTGAAGAAAAGAGCGTTTTCCCGCATGAAATCCTCCGTCGCAGAAGATCTGGGCGCGCAGTTGCGCCGCACCCGCAAGGGCCGCGACCTGACCCAGCCGGCACTGGCGGCGCGGCTGGGGCGGGATCGGGCGCGCATTTCGGAACTGGAACGCGACCTCATCCAGGGGCGGCTGGGGCGCGACCGGCTGGCGCTGCTCCTGGAGATCTGCGACGCGCTGGGCCTTGCCCCCGTGCTGGTGCCGGCCGAACGGCTGGCGGCGGTGCAGGCGCTGCTGGTGCCCACAGGCTCGGGAGAGGGCGCGACAAGCCCCGGCGGCACCGCCTTCGACGATGTCTTCGTCGACCTTGCCGACGGAGAGGCGTGATGGCGCGCGCGGCGGTGCTCGGGGTGCATCTCCTCGATGCCGCGGGCATGCCCCGGCGGGTCGGCATCCTGTCGCGCGACGGGGAGGGAGCGACGGCCTTCCTCGTCGACGAGGCCTATCTGCGCGATCCGGCGCGGCCGGTGCTGAGCCTCGGCTGGCAGGTGCCGGGCGACGAGGTGGCGACGCGCGGCCGGCTTGCCGCCCGCGGCGACAAGATCGGCCTCAACGGCCACCTGCCGCCCTGGTTCGCCGGGCTCCTGCCGGAGGGCGCGCTGCGCGATCTCGTGCTCGCCGAGATGGGGCCGGGCCGGCACGACCAGTTCGACCTCCTGATGCGGCTTGGCGGCGACCTGCCGGGCGCCGTGCTGGTGACGCCCGAGACGGCACCGCCCGAGACCGCCGGCCCCCTCCACCTCGAACGGCTCGCCGGGCTCGACCTGCCACAGCCGGAGGGGCTGATAAAATTCTCGCTGGCCGGCGTGCAGCTGAAATTCTCCGCCGCCCCTGCCGGCGCGCGGCTGACCGTGCCGGCGCGGGGCGGGGAGGGGCGGGCGATCCTCAAGGTGCCGGCAGCACGCTATCCCGGCCTGCCGGAGGCCGAGTTCGCCGCCATGACGCTCTGCCGGATGATCGGCGTGGCGACGGCCGATTGCCGGCTCGTGCCGGTGGACCGGATCGACGGCCTGCCGGCGGGCTTCCTTGCGGGCGGCGCGATGGCGCTTGCCGTCGATCGCTTCGACCGGCCGGAGGAGGGCAGGCGCCTGCATATGGAGGATGCCGGCCAGGTGGTCGGCGCCGTCGGCGAGCGCAAGTACACGATGGCAACCTACGAGACGATCCTCAACATGATCCGCCGCTTCAGCACCGACTGGCGCGCCGACGTGCTGGAGGGTATCCGCCGCATCGTCGCCGACGTGCTCGTCGGCAATGGCGACAACCACCTGAAGAACTGGTCCTTCCTGTTTCCGGGGGGCGGGGCGGTGCGCCTGTCGCCGGCCTACGACATCGTGCCGACCGTGCTCTTCGCCCCCGCCGACCAGCTGGCGCTGCGCTTCGTCGGCACCCACGGCTTTTCCGCCGTCACCCTGCGTCGCTTCCGCCGCGTCGCGGATTTTCTCGGGCTCGATCCGGACTGGATCGAGCGGGAGGTGCGCGACACCGTGCTGACGGCGCTCGGTCTCTGGCCCGCAGCGCTCCGCGAGCACCTCGGCGCCGTGCAGGCGGAGCGCCTGACCGCGCGGCTCGAGACGCTGGCGCTGGTGCAGGAGGCGCGGGGCTAGCCCCCGTACGGCGTTTTCAAGCGCTGGTTCCGGCCGTTCATGGGATGTTTCGGAGGCATCGAGGCTGGAGGCGCGCCCCCAGGCCGTTGCCTGCTGTAAATGGATCCTGGAACCCGCCCCGCTCTCCTTCTCCCTGCCGGAAAGACAATCACGGCAGGGAAGGGCATGTTCAGCCGTGGGCGCGCACCTGCGCGGCGGGGAGGCTGGCGGCGATCTCGCGGGCGACGAGGACGGCGTGGTCCGTCACCTGCGGCAGGCCCATCAGCTCGCCGAACGTGCCGCGTGCCAGCGGGCCGGCGACAAGGAGCGTGCCGGACGGCCGCCCGTCGGCGGCGATGGTGCGGCTCTGTTCATCGACCAACAGGCCGAGGCCCGCCGGATCCGCCTGGACATGGCCGGCGGCAGCAAGGCCAGAGAGGAAGGGCTGGCTTTCCAGCACCGTCTCGTGGCCCGGCCCCGTCGTCACCACCACGGCATCGAAACGGCCGTCTTCGAGGCCCCGGCCTTGCCGCAGGCGCAGGCGCACGGCAAGGCCGCCCGTCCCGTCATGCGCCGCCGCGATCGAGGCGGCGCGGAAGGCAAGCGTGCCCTCGGCAAGGCGCTGCTCCAGCACCGCCTCCACCTGCGGGGCGATGCGGAAGCGATGGGCATCCCAATAGGGCCGAAGGAAGCGCAGGAGCCGCCGGCGCTCGACGAGCGACAGCGCGCGCCAGATCGCGCCGCCCTCCGCCCGCACCCGGTCGAGGACCGCATGCCAGCCGATGCCCTGCGCCCCCGCCTCGGCGACCGTCTGGCGGATGCGCCGGAGCAGGGCGCGCGCCGAGCGGGCGGGCGGCGCGGTGAAGCTGCCGAACGGCGCCGGCGCGGCAAGGTCGTGGCCGCGGGCGCGCAGGCCCCGGCGCGAGACGGCGGTGATGAGGCCGCGATGCCCGCGGGCATCGAGCGCGGCGATCACATCGGCCGCCGTGAGACCCGCGCCGACGACGAGGACCCGGTCGAGCGCGCCGATGTGCCTGAGGGCGCCGGGCACGGTGGCATCGGGGATGTAACCGGGATGCCCGGCAAGGGCGCGCTCGAGCACCGCGGGGGCGCGCGGAGCCGGATGGGTCGTGGCGATGACGACGGTGTCGGCGAAGAGCACCGTCCCCTCCGCGGTCGCGATGCGCCAGTCGCCGCCCTCCTGCCGGGTGATCGCGGCAACGCGGCCGCGGTGGTGCTCCACCGCCCCGCTGCGAAGGAGCGGCGCGAGCTCGTTGGCGACATAGCGGCCGAAGGCCGAGCGGCGGGTGAAGACGTGGCCATCCGCCGTCTCCGCCCCCGGATCCGTCGCAAGATAGCCGGTCGCCCGCAGCCAGCGGGCGAAATGCTCGCCGTCGTCGGGCAACAGCGACATGCGCGCGGCCGGCACGTTGATGCGGTTCACCGGCTCGTCCGTGTCATAGGCAAGGCCGCCGCCGAGCCGGGCGCGGGGTTCGAAGACGACGATGCGCGCCGCATGCGCCGGCAGCGACCGTGCCAGGTGATAGGCGACGGCCGCCCCGCTGAAGCCGCCGCCGACGATCGCGACGACCGGAAGGAAGGATGAGGTGCTCATGCGCGCCTTTCAGTGAAGAGCCGCGGGGGACGCCCCGGGAGAAGGGATGCGGGATGGCAGGCGGGACGGCGCGCGGCCCGCGCCGGCCGCCCGCGTCTTCAGGAGATCGAGGAAATCGTAGCCAGCCGTCCACCGGCCAAAGCCGCTGGCGACGTTGATATGTCCGGCATGGCCGATATCGACGAGATCGCTGCCCCAGGCACGCGCCGTCTGGCGCAGCCGCTCGGCCGGCATGTAGGGATCGTTGAGGCTGCCGACGACGAGGGAGGGAAAGGGCAGCGGCCGCGCCGGCATGGCGCCGAACCGGATGATGCAGGGATGCAGCGCCTCGGTCGTCTCCAGGTCGCAGGGCGCCACCAGCAGCGCGCCGCGGATGCGGCCGGCCAGCCGGCTTTCGGCGAAATGCGCCGCCAGCAGGCAACCGAGGCTGTGGCCGACCAGCCAGACGTCGTTGCCCACCATCTCCACCACCCGTTCCAGCCGGACGAGCCAGTCCCCCTGCTCCGGGCAGGACCAGTCGTGCTGCTCGACGACGCGGCTTTCCAGGTTGTCGCGCGCCCAGTGGCGCTGCCAATGCGCATCCGGCGAGCCGTTGAGACCCGGCAGGATGAGCGTATCGACGGGAATATCGAGCGACGGCATGACGGCCTCCAGCATATCGGGATGCCCTGCGGCATCGATACCGGGGAGGATAGCGCGTTTGCCCTGCGAGTATAGAAATTCTATCTTTTATATGGACTAATTTCGGAAAAGCCTTTTCGCATCCCGCCGGGGCCGTGCCCGGCCCGCGCCGGTTCAGGGCGACGGCGCCTTCAGCGGGCCGAGCGCGCTCAGGTGCTTGCGCATCGCCTCGGCGGCCTCGGCATTCCGGCCGTCCAGCACCAGTTCGAGGATGTGCACATGTTCTGCGCAGCGCTGGCGGGCCTGTTCGCGGTCCACCCGCTGCTGATATTCGATGAGCCGGCGCAGCCGGTCGACGCGCCTCAGGCTTTCGATGAAGAAGGCGTTGCGGCTGCATTCGGCGATCGCCTCGTGCATCTCGCTGTTCGTCTCGAACAGGCGCACGGCCGAGATCTCCAGGATCTCCCCCGCCACGAAACGGTGCTGCTGTTCGAGATGCCGCTCCAGCACGGGCCGGTCGAGCGTGAAGCCCGGCTCCAGCAGCGCGGCCGGCTCGATGGCCTGGCGGAAGCTGTAGCTCTGCCGGTAGGTCTCCATCGAGGTCAGCACCGGCAGGAAGCGCCAGCCGTGCCCCGGCAGCCGCTCCGCCCAGCCCTCCTCCGACATGCGCCGGAGCAGGGCCTGCAGGCGCGGGCGGGTGATGCCGTAGCGGCGCAGGAGCTCGTTTTCGCTCATCCGGTCGGGGATCGCGCCGGCCAGCCGGTCGCGGGCGATGGCGAGATAGACCTCCTCGCCGCCGTCAAGCACCGGTGTGCTGGCAGCCAGCGCCTTCGCGGCCAAGGGGTCGGCCACCTTGAAGCCGCCGCGCTCGGCCGCCGCCAGCACGCCGGCGCGCTGCAATTCGCGCAGCGCCGTGCGGATCGGCGAGCGCGAGACGAGGAAGCGTTCCGCAAGCCTGCGCTCGGTCAGGGGCTCGCCGGGCGCCAGCCGCTCGGCGTGCACGAGCCGGGCGATCTCATGGGCAAGCGTGCTGCGTATCGGGGTCATGGGCGCTCCTGCATGGCTTGGGCCTTGTCGCATGTTCCGCAGGCTTCGCCAAGCACCGGTCCTTTGTACTTGCATAATACCAGGATTCAGACTATTGGACTTTTGTCATTTCAAAACACCAGGAGGGCGTGCCGGGGAGAACGGCGGGTCAGATTGATTGCCCCAGGATTGTCGTATATACGCGCTTAATACCATCCAGGGGTCGATCATGAACGAACTTCATCGCTCGCTGGCGGACAAGATCGTCCGCCATATCAGGACATCGGCCATGGAACGGGGACAGCACCTGACGGAAGCCAGCCTCCAGTCCCTGTTCGGCACATCGCGCCAGCCGATCCGCTCGGCGCTCGGCATCCTCGCCGACCAGGGCATTGTCGAGCGGGTGCCGAACAAGGGCTTCTACCTGCGCGATCCCGACCGCATCGCCGCCGATCCGCTGCCGGCAGCCAACGAGACGTCGGACGAGGCGACCTATCTGCGCATCGCCGACGACCGCCTGTCGCGCCGCCTGCCGGACCGGGTCAGCGAGACAGACCTGATGCGGCGCTATGGCGTGTCGCGGCTTGGGCTGCGGCGCATCCTGACGCGCATTTCCGGCGAGGGCTGGATCGAGCGCAACGAGGGGCGGGGCTGGACCTTTGCGGTGCTGATCGATTCCGTCGAGGCCTACCGCGAATGTTACGACCTGCGCCAGGCGATCGAGGTGCACGGCATCCGCTCGCCCGCGTTCCGGGCCGATCCCGTGATCCTCGCGGACCTGCGCCGCCGACAGGAGATCGTCGCCGGCGGCGGCTGGCGGCGGCTGAGCCAGATGGAGCTGTTCGAGGCGAATTCGGCCTTCCACGAGGGGCTCGCCGCGCTCTCCGGCAACCGTTTCCTGGTCAACACGGTGCAGAAGCTCAACCAGCTCCGCCGCCTGATCGAATACCGCCAGACGCTGAATGCCGAGCAGGTGCGCGACCAGAATGCCGAGCACCTCGCCATTCTCGACGCGCTGGATGCCGGCGATACCGGCCGGGCGGCGGACCTGATGCACGACCACCTCGGCAAGGCCAAGCTGCGCAAAGCCCGCGCCGAAATGTTTTCCGGTGGCCCCGCTGGCGGGCCGAGCAAGGGAGGTGACACATGACACGCGTACTTATACCCGCAGGCGCGCTGGGACTGGGCTATGACCGCGCGGCGCTGGAGCGCGGCGTCGCCAACCAGCCCGACATCATCGCCATCGACGGCGGATCGACGGACAGCGGCCCGTCTTATCTCGGGCGCGGCGTCTCGAAATATTCGCGCGCCTCGACCAAGGTGGAGTGGCGCGAATTGATGCAGGCGCGGGCCAAGGCCGGCGTGCCGCTCGTCATCGGCACCGCCGGCACCTGCGGCGCCGATGCGGCGGTGGACTGGCTGTTCGACATCACCCGCGAGATCGCCCTGGAGGAGGGCATGCAGGTCAAGGTCGCCACGCTGAAATCCGGCCAGCCGAAGGAACGGGTGAAGACCGCGCTCGGCGAGGGCCGCCTGCACGCGCTGCCCGCGGCGCCCGACATCAACGAGGCCATCGTCGACGACTGCACCAACATCGTCGCGCTGGCCGGCGTCGAGCAGGTGGCGGCAGCGCTCGCCACCGGGGCGGACATCGTCATCGCCGGCCGCACCACGGACACCGCCATCATCGCGGCCCTGCCAGTCGTGCGCGGCGACCATACCGGTGCCGCCTGGCATGGCGCCAAGGTCGGCGAATGCGGGGCGCTCGCCACCACGCAGCCGAATTCCGGCGTGATCCAGATCGACTTCGACGCCTCGGGCTTCACCATCGAGCCGATGGCGTCGGACGCCGCCGCGACGCCCTACACCGTCTCGGCCCACATGCTCTATGAGAACTCCGACCCCTTCATCCTGCACGAGCCGGGCGGCCATCTCGACGTGACGCGGTCGGAATACGAAGCGCTCGACGGGCGCCGGGTGCGCGTCGAGGGCTCGAAATGGGTGCCGGGGCGCTACACGGTCAAGCTGGAGGGCGCCCGCATCGTCGGCTACCAGACGGTCGGTCTCGCCGTTGTCCGCGAGCGCCGCTATGTCGAGCATGTGCGCGAATGGGCGGCGGATATCGAGGCCAGGGTGCGCGACAAGATCGTCGCCCGCATGGGCCTTGCCCCCGATGCCTTCAGCGTCGAGATCCGGCTGATCGGCATGGATGCGACGCTCGGCGCGCTGGAGAACCGCCACGACATTCCCGTCGAGGTCGGCATTCTCGGCATCCTCACCTGCCCGACCGCCGAGCAGGCGGCCGAGGCCGGCAAGATCCTCAACCCCTATCTCCTGCACCATCCCCTGACCGAGGACGAGCCGATGCCGACCTTCGCCTTTCCCTTCTCGCCCGCCGAAATGCAGCGCGGCGCGCTCTACGAGTTCTGCCTGAACCATGTGATGGAGCTGGACGACCCGCTCGCCGCCTTCGTGCTCGAAACCCACGAGGTGGGACATGCCTGAACTGGGAAGCCTCGTCAGCAAGGTCCGCTCCAAGAATGCCGGGCCGTTCTGGCTGACGGTCGATGTCTTCTGCGACGACCCGGCAACCTATGCCCGGGTGCGCGACGGGCTGAAGGACGCCACGGTGGCGCGGCTCTTCGGCGTCGAGCAGCAATTGCTCAAGCGCTTCGACATTCCCGCGCTCAACGTGGTGAAGTTCTCCGTACCGCGTCCCGTCGTCCAGGGCACCCGCGCCGACCGCGACATGCACGGCGCCGGCTGGGCCTGCCTGCTGGAAGAACTGCAGATCGACTGAGCGGCCTGTTGCGCGCCGTTTCTTTTCAACGCCCTCTGCCCCGGCAGGGGGCGTTTTGTTTGCAGGTCGAGGTTGCCGTTCTTCCCTTCTCCCCTCAACGGGGAGAAGGGGATGGGGCGACCGACCGTTTCCTCATGCGGTTGTCCTGCCTTGCGGGGGAGATCGGAGCGAGCGCCCTTGAGCGCCCTTGTCTCTTCTTCGCTCCATGTCCTCCCGGCAACACGGGTGTTGCGCAATCGATCGCATTGTCGTAAATGTAATATTAAGACAACGGCAAGGAGGTCGGTGTCTGTGTTGCCGGGTCTGGCAGCATCGGGGCTTTCGGCCCGGACTTTTTGGGAGGAAATTATGATCAAAGCAGTTTTTGCCGCAGCATTGGCGTTTTCGCTTTCGGCCGCAGCGCCGGCCCTTGCCGATCCGGCCGTGGTGATGGCGCCGGGCGGTGCCGGCGGCGGCTATGACGCCATGGCGCGCCTGCCGTTCGAGGCCATGTCGAAGGAGGGCATCTTCACCGACGGCGCGACCTTCACCAACAAGGGCGGCGCCGGCGGCACGATCGGCCTTGCGGAGTTCATCGGCGCGAACCGCGGCAACGACAATGCCGTCATGTCGATGGGCGTCATCCTGGTCGGGGGCATCCTGCTCAACTCCTCGCCTGTCACGCTCGACGACGTGACGCCGCTGGTGCGCCTCACCAACGATACGGGCGTCGTCGCTGTCGCGACCGATTCCCCGATCAAGACGGTGGATGACCTCGTCAACGCGATGAAGGAGAACCTCGGTGCCGTGTCGATCGGCGGCGGCTCGGCCGGCGGCGTCGACCATATCGTGATGGCGCTGATCGCCAAGGAGAGCGGCCTGGAGCCGGCCAGGCTGAACTACATCCCCTATGACAGCGGTGCGGAAGCCGTGACCGCGCTCGGCGGCGGTGCCGTGTCGGTCGCCGTCTCGGGCGTCTCGGAATTCAAGCCGATGGCCGATGCCGGCCGCATCCGCATCATCGCCGTCACCTCCGAGGGCCGCGTCGAGGGCATCGACGCGCCGAGCCTGAAGGAAGCGGGCCTCAACGTGGTCGTCGGCAACTGGCGCGGCATCGTCGGCGCGCCCGACATGTCGGCGGAGGGCCGCACCATGTGGCTCGACCGCTTCGCCAAGATGCACGACAGCGCTGCCTGGAAGGACATCCTGGTCAAGCAGGGCTGGGAAGACGCCTACCTCGCCGGGGATGATTTCGTCGCCTTCCTGAACGACGAGAAGACCCGCATCGGCGAAATCCTGAAGGAAGCCGGCCTCACCAAATAAGCCGCCGCGCTTCTCGAAAGGATGTCTGACATGACGGAACGCCCCTATTGGCTTGCGGCGGGAACGGTCGGCTGGGGAGCCATCGTTTTCTGGAAGGCCGCGGAACTGCCCCAGTTCGACCAGTACGCCCATGTCGGCCCGGGCTTCATGCCCTCGGCCGTCGGGCTCGGCCTGGTCGTCCTGGGCCTGCTGCTGGCACTGCAAATCTACCGGGGCGTTCCGTTCGAGGAACAGGGCGCCGAGGACGTGGGCGAGGACCACAAGGTCAACTACATGGCGCTCGGCCTTGCCGCGGCCGCCAGCGCCCTGCCGATGCTGACGATGAAGCCGCTCGGCTTCGTCATCACCTGCACCGGCTGTTTCGTACTGGTTGCGGCGGCCTTCAAGTCGCGCCGCTGGCATCTCGACCTGGTGCTCGGCCTCGGCTTCTCGCTGCTGTGCTGGTGGCTCTTCCGCAGGCTGGGCGTCCAGCTCGGCGGTCTTCTTCCGATGATGGGGGTGTAGGATGGATGCGATCACCGGCCTGATGAACGGTTTTTCCGTCGCCCTGCAGCCGCAGAACCTGTTCTGGGCCTTCGTCGGCACCTTCATGGGCACCGCCATCGGCGTGCTGCCCGGCATCGGCCCGGCGCTGACCATCGCGCTGCTCCTGCCCGTCACCGTCTATATCGAACCGACGGCGGCCTTCATCATGTTCGCCGGCATCCTGTACGGCGCCATGTATGGCGGCTCGACCACCTCGATCCTGCTCAACACGCCCGGCGAGAGCGGCGCGATGATGACCGCGCTGGAAGGCAACAAGATGGCCCGCCAGGGCCGCGGCGCGGCAGCGCTCTGCACGGCCGCGATCGGCTCCTTCGTCGCCGGCACCATCGGCACGCTCGGCATCACCTTCCTCGCCCCGCCCATCGCCGAGCTCGCCTTCATCTTCAAGCCGCAGGACTATTTCGCCCTGATGCTGCTCGCCTTCCTCTCCGTCTCCGTGGTGATGGGGACCTCCAAGGTGCGCGGCTTCATCGCGCTCTTCCTCGGCCTGTCGCTCGGCGTCGTCGGCATCGACAAGCAGACCGGCCTGCAAAGGCTGACCTTCGGCGTGCCGGACCTCATGGACGGCGTCGAGATGACGGTCGTGCTCGTCTCGCTCTTCGCCATCGGCGAGACGCTCTATGTCGCCAGCCGCTTCGGCTTCCAGAAACCCAACCTCAATCCGCTGGCCGGTGGCATCTGGATGACGAAGGAGGACTGGAAACGTTCCTGGAAGCCGTGGCTGCGCGGCACCCTCTTCGGCTTTCCCATCGGCGCGCTGCCGGCCGGCGGCGCGGAAATCCCGACCTTCCTGTCCTACACGGTCGAGCGCAGCCTGACCAAGCATCCGGAGGAGTTCGGCCATGGCGCCATCGAGGGCGTGGCCGGCCCAGAGGCTGCGAACAACGCCGCCGCCGCCGGCATCCTGGTGCCGCTGCTGACGCTCGGCCTGCCGACCTCGGCCACCGCCGCGATCCTGCTCGCCGCCTTCCAGAACTACGGGCTGCAGCCGGGGCCGCTGCTGTTCATCAACTCCGCCGATCTCGTCTGGGGCCTCATCGCCTCGCTCTATGTCGGCAATCTGATGCTGCTCGTCCTCAACCTGCCGCTGGCGGGGCTGTGGGTGCGGCTGCTCTTCATCCCGCGGCCCTATCTCTATGCCGGCATCCTGATCTTCTCGCTGGTCGGCATCTGGGGCGTGTCGAACTCCTGGGTGGACCTTGCCATGATGGCCGGCGTCGGCGTGCTCGGCTACACGATGCGCGTCTACGACTTCCCGATCGCCCCGGTGCTGATCGGCCTCATCCTCGGGCCGATGGCGGAGGTGCAGATGCGCCGCGCGCTCGCCGTGGGGCAGGGGGATCCGATGGTCTTCGTCTCCACCCCGCTCTCGGCCGTGCTGGTCGCCGTCTCCGCCCTGATCCTCATCGTGCCGGCGCTGCTTCAATGGCGGCGCACCCGCAAGATCGACATGCCCGACGAAACCGCCGGCGTCTGACGCCGCCCACCATCCACGCCGATGCCTGACCGGCCGCCTCCCTGCGGCCGGGCGGGCGGACGCAATCCTCCGGGAGCCCAAAATGGCCGAAACGCTTTATTTCCGAGCCGAAGACCTGGCCCGATACGCCAA
Organism: Shinella granuli; assembly: GCF_004341885.1. Lineage (GTDB taxonomy): Bacteria > Pseudomonadota > Alphaproteobacteria > Rhizobiales > Rhizobiaceae > Shinella > Shinella granuli. The sequence goes on from NZ_SLVX01000008.1 coordinate 13,394, forward strand.
AGCCCTGTTCCTCTCCGTGGGCATGAGCGAAGCGGACGCGGCGCTGATCGCGGGCGACCTCGTCAAGGCGAACCTGCGCGGCGTCGACAGCCACGGCGTCAGCCGCATCCCGATGTATCTGGAGCGGCTGAAGCGCGGCCTCGTCAATCCGCGTCCCGAGGTGAAGGTGACGAAGGCGGCCGGCGCCGTCGCCGCGGTCGACGGCGACAACGGCATGGGCTTCATCGCCTCGAACATCGCCATGAACGCCGCCTGCGACATTGCCGGCGAGATGGGCATCGGCCTTGCCGGCGTCCGCCGCTCCACGCATTTCGGCATGGGGGCGTGTTATGCGCTGCGCGCCATCGAGCGCGGCTTCATCTCGATGATCTTCACCAATTCCTCGCCCGCCATTCCGATGTGGGGCGGGCGCACCACCTTCCTCGGCGCAAGCCCCATCGCCGCCGGCATCCCCGGCGGCAGGCACCCGCCCTATGTCATGGACATGGCGATGACGGTGATCGCGCGGGGAAAAATCCGCCTTGCCGCCATGAAGGGCGATCCGATAGCCGAGGGCCTGGCGCTCGATGTCGACGGCAACCCCACCACGGACGCCGCCAAGGCCTTCGAGGGCGTCTGCCTGCCTTTCGGCGGCGTCAAGGGCTCGGTGCTGGCGACGCTGATGGACCTGATGTCCGGCGTCCTCACCGGCGCGAATTTCGGCGGCGATGTGAAGAGCCTCTATTTCGACCATTCCGAGCCGCAGAATGTCGGCCACCTGTTCTTCGCCATCAAGCCCGACCTCTTCCTCTCGCTGGACGATTTCGGCGCCCGGATGGATGAATTCTACGAGCGCATCAAGCGGCTGCCGCGCGCCGCCGGCGTCGACGAGATCATGATGCCGGGCGAACCGGAGCAGCGCCGCGAGGACGAGCGCCGCCGTGCCGGCATCCCCGTCACCGGCAATGTCGTCGCGGACCTTGCCGCCGAGGGCGCGGTCGCCGGCATCGCCGTGCCGGAAGGCAGCGCAGCCCCGTTCGAGGCGGCCTGATGAACCGCCTCTCCGCCCATATCGGCTATCTCTACGCAGACCTGCCGCTTGCCGAGCGGCCGGCGGCGGCGGCGCGCGACGGCTTCACCGCCGTCGAGCATCCCGAGCCCTGGGCCGTACCGGCGAAGGAGATGCGCGCCCGCCTTGCCGATCTCGGCCTTGCCTTCTCGCAGGTCACCTCGGGCATGGGCGATGCGGCGAAGGGCGAGAAGGGCCTTGCCGCGCTTGCCGGCCGCGAGGCGGAATTCCGCGCCGGCTTCGACCGCGCGCTCGCCTATGCGCGGGAGGTCGGCTGCCCCTTCGTCCACCCCATGGCGGGCGTGCCGAAGGGCGGCGTCCTGGATGCGGCCGAGACCTACCGGCTGAACCTCTCCTGGGCGCTGAACCGCGTTGAGGGCAGCGGCGTGCGGGTGCTCGTCGAGGCGATCACCATTCCCGGCTACCACATGGGCAGCCTTGCCCTTGCGGCGGACCTGCAGGACCAGTTCCACGGCCGTTTCGCCCTCTTGTTCGACACCTACCACGCCGCCGTGCTGGGCGAGGACCCGCGCCGCTGGATCACGCGGAATGCCGGCCGCATCGGCCATGTCCATATCGCCGACCATCCCGGCCGCCACGAGCCGGGAACCGGCACGCTCGCCTTTGAACCCATCCTCGCCGCCCTCACGGCAGCGGGCTACACCGGCGCCATCGGCTTCGAATACATCCCCTCCGCCGCGACATCCGCCAGCGCCGCCTTCCTGCCCGGCTGGAAGCGGCTCCTTTCCGAAAAGGCTTCGCCATGACCGCCGTCACCTCCGTCAACCCCGCCATCCTGCGCCCGCACGAAATGAAGACCAACGACCGCGGCGGCGGCGCGCGCACCACGCCGCTCGTCACCCGCCGCTGCGGCTCCACCAGCATGATCAACGGCATCACCGCCTTCGATCCCGGCGCCGCCATCGGTCTGCATTTCCACAATTGCGAGGAAAGCGTCATGGTGATCGAGGGCGAAGCGATCGCCGAGATCGACGGTGTCGAGCACCATCTCGCCACCAACGACACGACCTGGATCCCCGCCAACGTGCCGCACCGTTTCATCAACGCGTCGGACAAGCCGATGCGCATCTTCTGGACCTATGCCACGGTCGATGCCACCCGCACCATGGTCGCGACAGGCGAAAGCCGGTCGATCGACGCCGAACACGGCCACGCACCGAAATGACGGAGAAACCCCTGCCGCCGGTCGCCACCCGTTCGGCGGCCGTGGCTCTCTGACGGGCGGGGCATGGTGCGCAGCCTTTTTCTATGGGACGGCATGACCTTGCGGATCGGCCCGCAGCCGCGCCAGCGCTGCGACGATCGCCCGCCCGGCGGCCTCCACGTCCCCGGCTGAAATGTCGAGATGGGTGACCATGCGGATGCGGCTCTCGCCCTCGACATTGACGCGGACCGCCTCGCCGAGCAGCGCCTCGGCCAAGGCGCGCGCGGGGACGCCCGTTCCGGAAAGGTCGAGAAAGAGGATGTTGGTGACGGCGCCCCCCGGCTGCAGGGCAAGGCCGGGCACCGCGCCGAGCAGCGCCGCGAGCCGCCGGGCATTGGCATGGTCCTCCGCCAGGCGCGCGACATTGTGGTCGAGCGCATAGAGCCCCGCGGCGGCGAGGATGCCGGACTGCCGCATCGCCCCGCCGAGCCGGTGCTTCCAGACCAGCGCTTCCTCGATGAAGGCCTCCGGCCCCGCCAGCACAGCGCCGACCGGGCATCCCAGTCCCTTGGAAAGGTCGATCCAGACGCTGTCGCAGGGCGCGGCGAAGCGCGCCGCCGCAAGGCCGGTGGCGACAGCGGCGTTGAGCAGCCGCGCGCCGTCCATGTGCAGCGCAAGCCCCTTCTCCTGCGCCAGCGCCTTCAGCGCGAGGATATCCGCCTCGGGCCAGATGCGCCCGCCGCCGCGGTTGGTGGTCTGCTCGATGGCGATGACCCGGCTGCGCGGCGAACGGTGGCGCGGCGCCCGCAGCCGGCGGGCGACGTCCTCCACGGAAAAGAGGCCCGTCGCCGTCTCGATCGGCCGGAACTGCGCGCCGGAAAGCGCGGCCGCCCCCGCCCCCTCCGAGCCGAAGACATGGGCGTTCTCCGCGCAGACGATCTCGTCCCCCGCCCGGCAATGGACGAGGAAGGCGATCTGGTTCGCCATCGTCCCGGAGGGCAGGAACAGCGCCTTCTCCTGCCCGAGAAGCCCGGCCACCCGCGCCTCCAGCGCCAGCGTCGTCGGGTCCTCGCCCCGCTGCTCGTCGCCCACGGGCGCCGCCGCGATGGCCTGGCGCATGCCCTTGGAGGGGCGCGTCGCGGTGTCGGCGGCAAGATCGATGAGGCGGGGCATTGTCAGCTCGGTCCTTCCGGTGTTGGAAACCGGCCGGGACTATGCAGGGGCCGCCCGGCAAAAGGCAAGCCGGCCCCCCTCAGGCAAGGCGGTAGGGGATCGTCTCGCGGATGTCGGGATCGACCTGCAGGCGGCCGCGGATCGGCGGGACGGCGCGGCTCGGACAGTTGCCACGCTCGCACAGCCGGCAGGAGATGCCGATCGGCTCGAAGCGGGAGCGCTCGCCGATCGCAAGGTCGTCCGCATAGACGAACTGGTCGGCATAGGAGACCTCGCAGCCAAAGGCGAGCACATAGCCCGTGCGCGTGGCGGCAAAGCCGCCGGTGCCCTTGAAGGTCTGCGTCGCCAGACAGAGATAGCGCACCCCGTCGGGCGTTTCGGCGAGCTGGCGGATGATGCCCTGCGGCACCTCGAAGGCCCGGTGGGCGTTCCACAGCGGACAGGCCGCGCCGAAGCGGGCGAATTGCAGCTTCGTCGCGCTGTGCCGCTTGGTGATGTTGCCGGCGCGGTCGATCCTCGCGAAGAAGATCGGCACGCCCTTGTTGCCCGGCCGCTGCAGCGTCGAAAGCCGGTGGCAGACCTGTTCCAGCGAGGCCTCGAAGCGGGCGGAGAGAAGTTCGATATCGTGGCGCAGTTTCTGCGCGGCGGAAAGGAAATCGCTGTAGGGCATGACGAGGGCGCCGGCGAAATAATTGTGCAGGCCGATGCGACAGATGTCCTTCGCCTCGTCCGTGCGGAAGTTCGCCCGCTGCACGATCTCCTCGATCTCCCGCGCCGCATGGAGCTGGGAGATCTGGTGGGCGAGCTGGAAGACCTGCGTCGGGTTCGCCGAGAGCCGGTTGAGGGTCAGGACCTTCCGGTCGCGGTCGTAGTGGCGCAGCGGGCCGTCATTGGTCTCGGCGAAGGAGACCGAGACGCCGAACTGCCCCTTGAGGCGGCCCACGAGGGCCGATTTCCGGTCGAAGCCCGCGCCGTAGAGGCCGGCCGCCAGCGTTTCGGCGAGAATATCGAGCGCGTGCACGTAGTTGTCGACGAAATGGAAGAAGTCGCGCACCTCCTCGTAGGGCGTGGCGCCGAGGCCGGGGGCGTTCTCGCGGTCGTGGTCGAGGCTCGCCAGTTGCTCGCTCTTGCGGCGATAGGCCTGGTGGGCGAGCACCAGCGCATGGGCGAGCGCCGGGGCATTCTGCGAAATCAGCTTGAGTTCCTGGAGGGAAGGGCTGAAACTCTCGAAGATCGGGTCGGCGAGCGCCTCGCTGAGCGCCGAGAGCAGCCGGTCGGTCTCCCCGCGCGAAAGCTCGCTGATGTCGAGGTTGAACTTGTCGGCGAGCTGCAAGAGCACGGCGGCGGAGACGGGACGCTGGTTGTTCTCGATCTGGTTGAGGTAGCTGGTGGAGATGCCGATGCGCTTGGCGAACTGGCTTTGCGTCTGCTGGCTCACCACGCGCAGCTCGCGCACCTTCAGGCCGATGAACAGTTTTCCGAGAGCCATGTTCGCAATTTCGCAAGTTTCAATTCGCGAATTTATAATTCCACATTCGCGCCCGATCAAGACTTCAGCAAACCTGTGCAAACCGGTATGACTACCAGACGACACCAGTGGGAGCCTTCATGCGCGACATCCTTGAACAACTCGAACAACGCCGCAGCGAGGCGAGGCTCGGCGGCGGCCAGAAGCGCATCGACGCCCAGCACGGCAAGGGCAAGCTGACGGCGCGCGAGCGCATCGAGGTGCTGCTCGACGAGGGCTCCTTCGAGGAATACGACATGTACGTCACCCACCGCGCCGTCGATTTCGGCATGGCGGGGCAGACCTTCGCGGGCGACGGCGTCGTCACCGGCTGGGGCACGATCAACGGCCGACAGGTCTATGTCTTCAGCCAGGATTTCACCGTGCTCGGCGGCTCGCTGTCGGAAACCCACGCCCAGAAGATCTGCAAGATCATGGACATGGCGGTGCGCAACGGCGCCCCGGTCATCGGCCTCAACGACAGCGGCGGCGCGCGCATCCAGGAGGGCGTCGCCTCGCTCGCCGGCTATGCCGAGGTGTTCCGCCGCAATGCGGAGGCCTCCGGCGTCATCCCGCAGATCTCCGTCATCATGGGCCCCTGCGCGGGCGGCGCCGTCTATTCGCCGGCCATGACCGATTTCATCTTCATGGTGCGCGATACGTCCTACATGTTCGTGACCGGCCCGGACGTGGTGAAGACCGTCACCAACGAGATCGTCACCGCCGAGGAACTCGGCGGCGCCGGCACCCACACGAGGAAGTCCTCGGTCGCCGACGCGGCCTATGAGAACGACGTCGAGACGCTGGAGAATGTCCGGCTGCTCTTCGATTTCCTGCCGCTCAACAACCGGGAGAAGCCGCCGGTCCGCCCGTTCCACGACGATCCCGCGCGCCTCGAAATGCGCCTCGACAGCCTCGTGCCCGAAAGCTCGACCAAGCCCTACGACATGAAGGAATTGATCCTGGCGCTGGCCGACGAGGGCGATTTCTTCGAATTGCAGGAGGCCTTCGCCCGCAACATCATCACCGGCTTCATCCGGCTGGAGGGCCAGACGGTCGGCGTCGTCGCCAACCAGCCGATGGTGCTGGCCGGCTGCCTCGACATCGATTCCGCCCGCAAGGCCGCGAAATTCGTGCGCTTCTGCGATGCCTTCTCGATCCCGCTGCTGACCCTTGTCGACGTGCCCGGCTTCCTGCCCGGCACCGCGCAGGAATATAACGGCATCATCAAGCACGGCGCCAAGCTGCTCTTCGCCTACAGCCAGGCGACGGTTCCGATGGTGACGCTCATCACCCGCAAGGCCTATGGCGGGGCCTATGACGTCATGGCCTCCAAGCATATCGGCGCCGATGTCAACTATGCCTGGCCGACCGCCGAGATCGCCGTCATGGGCGCCAAGGGCGCGACCGAGATCCTCTATCGCTCGGAACTCGGCGATGCGGAAAAGATCGCCGCCCGCACGAAGGAATACGAGGCGCGCTTCGCCAATCCCTTCGTCGCCGCCGAGCGCGGCTTCATCGACGAGGTGATCATGCCGCATTCCTCGCGCCGGCGCATCGCCCGGGCCTTCGCATCGCTGAAGAACAAACAGGTGGAGACGCGCTGGAAGAAGCACGACACGATACCCCTTTGACGAGGGCGGGGAGGATGCAACGGCCGGAACTGACGCCGGAGGAGGCGCGCAAGGATCACTGGCACATGCTGCGCTTCATGATGCTGCATGCGCTTGTCGGCGGCCTGATCGGCGCGGCGACGGCCGCCGCCGTCATTCTCCTCGATATCGGCGGCATCGGCACGCGCATCGCCCGTGCGGCGGCCCCGGTCATGCCGGTCCTGCTGCTCGTCGTGCCCTTCGCCTCGCTGTTCGGCGGGGCCGCGACGGCCTCGGCCATCCTGCTGATGCCTTATGAAAAGAAATACAAAGACAGACCGGGACCGGAAGACACCTGATGTTCAAGAAAATCCTGATTGCCAATCGCGGCGAAATCGCCTGCCGCGTCATCAAGACCGCCCGCAGGCTCGCCATCCCCACCGTCGCGGTCTATTCCGATGCCGACCGCAACGCGCTGCATGTGTCCATGGCCGACGAGGCCGTGCATATCGGGCCGGCACCGTCGGCGCAGTCCTACATCGTCATCGACCGCATCCTCGACGCCATCCGCAAGACCGGCGCGGACGCCGTGCATCCCGGCTACGGCTTCCTGTCGGAAAACGCCGCCTTCGCCGAGGCGCTGGAGAAGGAGGGCGTCGCCTTCATCGGCCCGCCGGTCGGCGCCATCCAGGCGATGGGCGACAAGATCACCTCGAAGAAGCTGGCGGCGGAGGCGGGCGTCAACACGGTGCCGGGCCATATGGGCCTGATCGAGGATGCCGACGAGGCGGTGGCGATCGCCTCGCGCATCGGCTATCCCGTGATGATCAAGGCGTCCGCCGGCGGCGGCGGCAAGGGCATGCGCATCGCCTGGAACGACGCAGAGGCGCGCGAGGGCTTCCAGTCCTCGAAGAACGAGGCGAAGAGCTCGTTCGGCGACGACCGCATCTTCATCGAGAAGTTCGTCACGCAGCCGCGCCATATCGAGATCCAGGTGCTGGGCGACAAGCACGGCAACACGCTCTATCTCGGCGAGCGCGAATGCTCGATCCAGCGGCGCAACCAGAAGGTCATCGAGGAGGCGCCGTCGCCCTTCCTCGATCCGCAAACGCGCAAGGCCATGGGCGAGCAGGCCGTGGCGCTGGCGAAGGCCGTCGGCTACCATTCCGCCGGCACCGTGGAGTTCATCGTCGACGGGAACCGCAATTTCTACTTCCTCGAAATGAACACGCGCCTGCAGGTCGAGCATCCGGTGACGGAGCTCATCACCGGCATCGACCTCGTCGAGCAGATGATCCGCGTCGCCGCCGGCGAAAAACTGGCCTTCGGGCAGGACGACGTGCGGCTGAACGGCTGGGCGATCGAAAGCCGCCTCTATGCCGAGGACCCCTACCGCAACTTCCTGCCGTCGATCGGCCGCCTCACGCGCTACCGCCCGCCGGCCGAGGGCAAGGCGGCCGACGGCACCGTCGTGCGCAACGATACCGGCGTCTACGAGGGCGGCGAGATCTCGATGTATTACGACCCGATGGTCGCCAAGCTCTGCGCCTTCGCGCCGGGCGAGGGGGCGGCGGCCCGGCTTGCCGCGGTGGATGCCATGGCCCGCGCGCTCGACGCTTTCGAGGTCGAGGGCGTCGGCCATAACCTGCCGTTCCTGTCGGCCGTCATGCAGCAGCCGCGGTTCCGCGAGGGCCGGCTGACGACCGCCTATATCGCGGAGGAGTTCCCGGACGGCTTTCACGGCGTCGAGCCGGACGGAGAGGCCGCGCGGGTGCTTGCCGCCGTCGCCGCCTCGGTCAACCAGGTGATGCAGGCCCGCGCCGTGCAGATTTCCGGCACGATCGGCAACCACCGCCGCGTCCTCGGCAAGGACTGGGTGGTGCGCTTCGGCGAGACCAAGCTTGCCCTGACGCTGGAAACCGGCGTGGAGGGCGCCAGCGTGCGCTTTGCCGACGGCACCGTGCTGCCCGTCGCCGGCAGCTTCGTGCCGGGCTCCACCCATGCCACCTTCACCATTGCCGGCGAGACGGTCGGCATCAAGGTCGATCTCGTCGGCCCGGCCATCCGCCTGCGCTGGCGCGGCATGGACGTCAAGGCCCATGTCCGCTCGGGCCGGGTCGCGGCGCTGGCGCGGCTGATGCCGAAGAAGCAGCCGCCGGACACCTCGAAGATGCTGCTCTGCCCGATGCCGGGCGTCATCACCTCCGTCAGCGTCAAGGCGGGCGATACCGTCGAGGCCGGGCAGGCGCTCGCCGTCGTCGAGGCGATGAAGATGGAGAACATCCTGCGCGCGGAACGGCGCGCGGTCGTCAGGCGCGTCGCCGTCGAGCCGGGCGCGAGCCTTGCGGTTGACGAGCTGATCATGGAGTTCGAATGATGGCAGACGACCTTGACCGCAACCGGCAGGAGGGCGCCCGATGACCGAGAAGACGATCGCCGACTGGGAGGCGCTGGCCGAAAGGGAGCTGAAGGCCTCCCCCGATACGCTGACCTGGCAGACGCCGGAGGGCATCGCCGTCAAGCCGCTCTACACGGCCGCCGACCTTGAAGGCATCGACCACCTCGCCTCGCTGCCCGGCTTTGCGCCCTTCGTGCGCGGGCCGCGCGCGACCATGTATGCGGGGCGGCCGTGGACCATCCGGCAATATGCCGGCTTCTCCACCGCCGAGGCCTCGAACGCCTTCTACCGCAAGAATCTCGCCGCCGGCCAGCAGGGCGTGTCGGTCGCCTTCGACCTTGCCACCCATCGCGGCTATGACAGCGACCATCCGCGCGTCGTCGGCGATGTCGGCAAGGCGGGCGTCGCCATCGACAGCGTCGAGGACATGAAGATCCTGTTCGACGGCATCCCGCTCGAAAAGATCTCCGTGTCGATGACGATGAACGGCGCCGTCATCCCCATCCTCGCCAGCTTCATCGTGGCCGGCGAGGAACAGGGCGTCCCGCGCGAAAAGCTGTCGGGGACCATCCAGAACGACATCCTCAAGGAGTTCATGGTCCGCAACACCTATATCTACCCGCCAGCCCCCTCGATGCGGATCATCGCCGACATCATCGAATATACCGCGCGGCAGATGCCAAAGTTCAATTCCATCTCGATCTCCGGCTACCATATGCAGGAGGCCGGGGCGACGCTGGTGCAGGAACTGGCCTTCACGCTGGCGGACGGGCGCGAATATGTCCGCGCCGCGCTCGCCAAGGGGCTCGACGTCGACGATTTCGCCGGCCGCCTCTCCTTCTTCTTCGCCATCGGCATGAACTTCTTCATGGAGGCCGCCAAGCTGCGCGCGGCGCGCCTGCTGTGGACGCGCATCATGCAGGAATTCGAACCGAAGAAGCCGTCCTCGCTGATGCTGCGCACCCATTGCCAGACCTCCGGCGTCTCCCTGCAGGAGCAGGATCCCTACAACAACGTCATCCGCACCGCCTATGAGGCACTGTCGGCCGCCCTCGGCGGCACCCAGTCGCTGCACACCAATGCGCTGGACGAGGCGATCGCGCTGCCGACGGAGTTTTCCGCCCGCATCGCCCGCAACACCCAGCTCATCCTGCAGAACGAGACGGGCGTGACGAAGGTGGTCGATCCGCTCGCCGGCTCCTATTACGTCGAAAGCCTCACCAACGAGCTGGCGGAAAAGGCCTGGGCGCTGATCGAGGAGGTGGAGGCGATGGGCGGCATGACCAAGGCGGTCGACGCCGGCCTGCCGAAGCGGCTGATCGAGGAGGCGGCAACGCGCCGGCAGGCGGCGGTCGACAAGGGCGAGGAGGTGATCGTCGGCGTCAACAAGTTCCGCCTGGAGGACGAAGCGCCGATCGACACGCTGGAGATCGACAACACCGCCGTCCGCTCGTCGCAGATCAAGCGGCTCGAAGCGATCCGGCGCCGGCGGGATTCCGCCGCCGTTGCCGCCGCGCTCGCGCGCCTCGAGGAGACCGCCCGCACCGGTAAGGGCAATATCCTGGACGCGGCCGTCGACTGTGCCCGCGCCAGGGCCACCGTCGGCGAAATCTCCGATGCCCTGCGCGCGGTCTTCGGCAACCATGTCGCCGAGCCCAAGGTCGTCCGCAACATCTATGGCAAGGCCTATGAGGGCGAGCCGGAACTGTCGGTCCTGACGGAGCGTCTCGACGGCGTCGCCACGAAGCTCGGGCGCAAGCCGCGGGTGATGGTGGCCAAGCTCGGCCAGGACGGTCACGACCGCGGTGCCAAGGTCATCGCCTCGGCCTTCGGCGACCTCGGCTTCGATGTGCTGGCCGGGCCGCTGTTCCAGACGCCGGACGAGGCGGCCGCCATGGCCGCGGCGAAGGGCGTCGACGTCATCGGCGTCTCCTCGCTCGCCGCCGGCCACAAGACGCTGATGCCGCAGCTTGCCGAGGCCCTGAAGACAAAGGGCGGCGAGGACATCATCGTCGTCTGCGGCGGCGTCATCCCGCGGCAGGACTATTCCTATCTGATGGACAACGGCGTGGCCGCCGTCTTCGGCCCGGGCACCAACGTGCTCGATGCCGCCCGGACGGTGCTCGACCTGATCGAAGGCCGCCGCAGGAACCAGTGAGGTCAGCATGCTGAAACGCGTCAACCATATCGCCATCGCCGTCCCGGATCTGGCAGCGGCGGCCAGCCGCTACCGCGACCTCGGCGTTGCGACGACCGAGCCGCAGGACCTGCCGGAACACGGCGTGCGCATCGTCTTCGTGGAGTTCGAGAACACCAAGATCGAGCTTCTGGAGCCGCTGGGGCCGAATTCGCCCATCGCCGCCTTCCTGGAACGCCAGCCGGCGGGCGGCATCCACCACATCTGCTTCGACGTGGACGACATTTCGGCGGCCATCGGCACGGCAACGGAAAACGGCATCCGCCTGCTCGGCGGCGGCGAGCCGAAGATCGGCGCGCACGGCCATCCCGTCGTCTTCGCCCATCCCAAGGATTTCCAGGGCACGCTCGTCGAGTTCGAGGAGAACTGACGAAAGACCGCCCTACGCCACCGCCGCGCCCGCACTGCGCCGGAAGACGGCCGGGGACTTCCCGGTCCATTTGCGGAAGGCGCGGTAGAAGGCGCTCGGCTCGGAAAAGCCGAGGTCGGCGGCAAGCTGCGTGACGTTGGCATGGCCCTCCGCAAGGGCCTCCATGGCGAGCGCGCGGCGCAGGTCGTCCTTGATCTCCCGATAGGTCTGCCCCTCCAGCTTCAGCCGCCGCCGCAGGCTCGGCGCGGGGATGCGCATGCGCCCGGCCAGCTCCTCGAAGCCCGGCCAGGCCTGCGGCGCGAGGCCGCCGAGGCGCTTGCGGATGGCGGCCGACAGGCCCATGTCGTGCCGGTAGCGTACGAGGATGTTGCCCGGCGCGTGGCGGAGGAATTCCTTCAGCGCGCGCTCGTCGCGGATGGTCGGCAGGTTCAGGAACTCGGCATCGAAGACCAGCCGCGTCTCCGGCTGGTCGAAGCGCACCGGCGCGCCGAAGAACAGGCGGTAATCGGTGCCGGCCGGCGGCGCGCTGCAGCGGAAATCGACCCAGCGGATCGGCAGCCGCCGCCCGATCAGCCAGCAATTGACCCCGTGCACGATGATCCAGAAGGTGCGGTAGGCGAAGGCCGAGCGCGGCCCGCCCGCGTCCTTCAGCACGATCTGCGCCAGCCCCTCCTCGACGACCAGCGTGCCGTGCGGATCGTCGAGCACGATCCTCAGGAACCGCAGCGCCCGCCGCAGCGCATGTTCCAGCGTCGCCGTCGAGAGGATGGCCTGGCAGAGCAGCGCGAAGGAGCCGGCGCGCATGGGCCGCGCGCCCTCGCCGAAGAACTCGTCGTCCATGGTGCGGGCCACCGCATGCCAGAAGGCACCGTAGCGCTCGGCCGGGATGGGGCCGGTGATGACCGGCGGGAGGCCCGCTTCGGCGAGAAGCGGCGCGGCCTCCACCCCCTGCCGCCGCAGGCATTCGAGCGTGTCGTCCATGAAGCAGGGCGCGATCATGCGGCGTTCCATGCGGCCTGCCCTCCGTCCCTATGGCAAAAGCGATCACGAAATCTGAAACCTTCGGTCATTGCATACCATATTTCTCCGCCGCATCATCCCCTCTCGAAAGAAGGGGAGCCGGGCGGCATGGAGCCGGGGCGCCGCGCCTTCGCCGCCTGACAGGGCGGCCGGCGGGGCAGGAAGCCCGAACCGCCCGCCGGACACAGTCCGACATCATCACGACCGAATGCCTGGCGGGTGTCTTCACGCGCCGGATGGCGTTCTGCGCCGATCGTGGGCAGCGCAGCAAGGCCTCAACCATCGCCCGCAGCCAAACTGGGAGCGCATCCATGAAGAAAATCCTCTTGTCCTCGGTGGTCCTGACATCCCTGGCCCTGTCCGGCGGCAGTGCCTTCGCCGATATCGTCATCGGCGTCGCCGGCCCCATCACCGGCCCGAACGCCGCCTTCGGCGCGCAGTTCGTCAAGGGCGCGGAGCAGGCGGCCGCCAACATCAACGCGGCCGGCGGCGTGCTCGGCGAACAGGTGAAGATCGTGATCGGCGACGACGTCTCCGACCCCAAGCAGGGCATCTCGGTCGCCAACAAGTTCGTCGCCGACGGCATCCACTATGTCGTCGGCCATTTCAATTCCGGCGTGTCGATCCCCGCCTCGGAGGTCTATGCGGAAAACGGCGTGCTGCAGATGACGCCCGCCTCGACCAACCCGCAGTTCACCGAGCGGGGCCTGTGGAACACATTCCGCACCTGTGGGCGCGACGACCAGCAGGGCAGGGTGGCGGCGGCCTATATCGCGGCCAATTTCAGGGACGCGAAGATCGCCATCGTGCATGACAAGACGCCCTACGGCCAGGGCCTCGTCGACGTGGCCAAGCAGGAGCTGAACGGCGAGGGCATCACCGAGGTCCTCTACGAGGGCATTACCGGCGGCGAGAAGGATTTCTCCGCGCTGATCGCCAAGATGAAGGATGCCGGCGTCACGCTCATCTATTTCGGCGGCCTGCACACCGAGGCCGGGCTGATCATGCGCCAGTCGGCCGACCAGGGGCTGAAGGCGACGCTGTTCTCCGGCGACGGCATGGTCTCCAGCGAGCTGGCGCAGATCGCCGGCGACGCCGTCGTCGGCACGCTGAACACCTTCGCGCCCGACCCGCGCCGCAATCCGGCGGCAAAGGAGGTGGTCGAGGCCTTCCGCGCCGCCGGCTTCGAGCCGGAGGCCTATACGCTCTATTCCTACATCGCCGTGCAGATCGTCGCCGCCGCCATCGAGAAGACGGGCTCGGCCGAGGACGCGCAGAAGGTCGCCGAGACCATCAGGTCCGGCGGTCCCTGGGCGACGGCGCTGGGCGAGATCGGCTACGACGCCAAGGGCGACATCAACCGCCCCGACTATGTCATCTACGAATGGCGCAAGGGCGAGGACGGCAAGCCGACCTATTTCGAGAAATAGGACGCAGGCAGCGTCCGGGAACCGGACCGGCCGCGACGGGGAGACCTGCCGCGGCCATCTGCGTCACAGCGTCGGCAGCACCGCGCGGATATGGTCGGCGAAAGCGATCGTCGCGGGCGACGGGTCGCCGTCGGCGAAGGCGATCAGCATGCCGAGATGCGGCAGGTGCGGCAGCGGCGCGTTGAGGATGTGAAGGTCGGGCGGTACGGCCTCCTGCGTCATGACGCAGATCGCAAGGCCGGAGCGGGCAAGGCCGATGAGGCCGGCAAGGCTGTTGCTGGCATAGGAGATCTTGTAGCGCAGCCCCGCCCGCGCCATCGCCTCGCAGGCCGCGCGATGATCCATCGCATTGGAGGCCGGCAGGGCCAGCGGCACCGTATCGCCGAAATCATGCGCCTCCAGCGTCGGCTTGCTGCCGACCCAGACCAGCGGCTCGGTCCGCACGATATTGTCCACGTCGGCAAGATTGGGCGTCGAGACCAGCGCCAGGTCGACCTTGCGCGACGGCAGGAGGGCGCGCAATTCCGCGGTCGGGGCGGAGACCACCTTGATCTCGACATCCGGATAGCGCGTGCCGAAACTCTTCAGCAATATGGGAAAGAACGACAGGAGGTAGTCCTCCGGGCTGCCGAAGACGATGGAGCCGTGCAGGCCCTTTTCGGAAAACGCGGAAACGGCCTCGTCGTGCATCTTCAGGATGCGCTCGGCATAGGCGAGGAAGCGCTCGCCGCTTCCCGTCAGCCGCACGCCGCTGCCGCTGCGGTGCAAGAGGCTGTGCCCGAGCATCTCCTCCAGCCGCTGCATCTGCATCGTCACGGCCGATTGCGTGCGGCCGACCTGGACCGCCGTGGCGCTCAGCGAGCCGGAATGGGCGGCATTGACGAAGGTGATGAGCAGGCGAAGGTCCAGCGGTCCCAGCATATCAGTTTTCCTTATATCGGAATCCAAATACTATCAATTTTACAGAGACCCTGCCAGCCGGTATCGCTTTTGAAACGGCATCGGAGGCTCACATGTCACGCAATCAGGACCCCGCCTTCTGGGCGGCCGCACGCAAGCATCTCATCCGCTACGGCGGCAGCTTCGACCCTGCCATCATCGAGCGTGCCGAGGGCTGCTTCGTCTTCGATGCGGACGAGCGCCCCATCCTCGATTTCACCTCCGGCCAGATGAGCGCGCTCGTCGGCCATTCCCATCCGCACATCGTCGCCACCGTCCAGCGCCAGATGGGCGCGGTGGCGCACCTCTTCAGCGGCATGCTGTCTCGGCCCGTCGTGGACCTTGCCGCGCGGCTGGCGGCGCTGGCGCCGGGGCTCGACCGGGTCATGCTGCTGTCGACCGGCGCGGAATCCAACGAGGCAGCCATCCGCATGGCCAAGCTCGTCACCGGCAGGCACGAGATCGTCGCCTTCTCCAAGAGCTGGCACGGCATGACAGGCGCGGCGAGCTCGGCGACCTACAGCGCCGGCCGCAAGGGCTACGGCCCCGCCATGGTCGGCTCGCTCACCATCCCCGCGCCCAACACCTTCCGACCGCGCTTCCGCCATGCTGATGGCAGCCTCGACTGGAAGACCGAGCTCGACGACGCCTTCGGGCTGATCGACAGCCAGTCGGTCGGCAGCCTTGCCGCCTTCATCGCCGAGCCGATCCTGTCGAGCGGCGGCATGCTGGAACTGCCGCCCGGCTATCTGGCGGCGCTGAAGGAAAAGTGCCGCGAGCGCGGCATGCTGCTCATCCTCGACGAGGCCCAGACCGGCATCGGCCGCACGGGCACCATGTTCGCCTTCCAGCGCGACGGCTTGACGCCGGACATCCTGACGCTCTCCAAGACGATCGGCGCCGGCCTGCCTCTGGCGGCCGTCATGACGACGGCGGAGATCGAGGACATCGCCCATGAGAAGGGCTACCTCTTCTACACGACCCATGTCTCCGATCCGCTGCCGGCGGCCGTGGGCCTTGCCGTGCTCGACATCGTGGAGGAGGAACGGCTGGTCGCGCGCGCCGGCCGGCTCGGCAGCCGGCTGTTCGAGGGCCTGTCGCAGCTCAAGCAGCGCTTCGACTGCGTCGGCGACGTGCGCGGCCGCGGGCTGATGCTCGGCGTCGAGATCGTCAATCCGGACCGCAGCGCCGACCACGAGCTCGGCAGCCGCATCGCCGCCGAAGCCTTCCGCCGCGGGCTCAGCATGAACATCGTCAAGCTGCCCGGCATGGGCGGCGTGTTCCGCATCGCGCCGCCGCTGACGATTTCCGAGGAGGAGATCGACATGGGCCTTCGCATCATCGCCCAGTCCATCGAGGCGGCATCCGTCTCCGGTGCCCGCGCGCCGGGCATCGCGGCTGAATAGGGAGAACGAGCGGATGCACGACGCGAACCCTGCCGGCGAAAGCCTTTCCACCGGGCCGGCCGACGCCCCCGACACCATCCGCGTCCTCGTCGCCAAGCTCGGCCTCGACGGCCATGACCGGGGCGCCAAGGTGGTGGCGCGCATCCTGCGCGATGCGGGCATGGAGGTCGTCTATACCGGCCTCTACAAGACGCCGAAGGATGTCGTGCAGGCGGCGATCCAGGAGGACGTCGACGTCATCGGCGTCAGCCTGCTCTCCGGCTCGCATGTCCCGCTGTTCCGGGAGCTCGGCCGCTGTCTGCGCGAGGAGGGGGCGGGGCATATCCTCGTCGTCGCCGGCGGGGTCATTCCCGAGCAGGACTACCCCGCGCTGCTGGAGGGCGGCGTCGATGCCATCGTTCCCCAGGAGGCCCGTTCCGACCTGATCGTCACGACGATCACCGATCTCGTCACGGCGCGTGGCCGGATATGACGGTCGTCACCCATTCCGCAAGTCCGCGACGGGCGGCCTATGTCCCCTCGGCCGACCTGGTGAAGGACGTGCTGGCGGGCCGGGCCATCGCCATCGCGCGGATGATCTCGCGCGCGGAGGAGGGGTATCCGGAGGCCGCCGCGGCGCTGGCGGAACTCTACAGGCTCGGCGGCAAGGCCCATGTCATCGGCATTACCGGCGTTCCGGGAGCGGGCAAGTCGACCCTCGTTTCGGCGCTGATCAAGGCCTATGCCGCCGGCGGCCACAAGGTCGGCGTCATCGCCGTCGATCCGAGCAGCCCCTATTCCGGCGGGGCGATCCTCGGCGACCGCGTGCGCATGAGCGAGACGGCAGCGGCCGGCGGCGCCTTCGTGCGCAGCATGGCGACGCGCGGCCATCTCGGCGGGCTGACGCGGGCCACGCTCCAGGCGGTCGACGTGCTGGATGCGGCGGGCTACGACCCCGTCATCATCGAGACCGTGGGCGTCGGGCAGGACGAGGTGGAGGTGGTGACGGCCGCGCATACCGTCGTCGTGCTCTCGGCGCCGGGCCTTGGCGACGACATCCAGGCGATCAAGGCCGGCATTCTGGAAATCGCCGACATCCACGCCGTCAGCAAGTGCGACAAGCCGGAGGCCGCCGCGACGGTCTCGGCGCTGCGCGGCATGCTGGCGCTCGGCGGAGAGCGGCCCGGTTCCCGCCGGGCGCCGCCGGTCCTGCCGGTCAGCGCCGTCTCCGGCGAGCGCATCGGCGAACTGAAGGACGCCATCGGCGCGCATTGGGCGCATCTCAACGAGAGCGGCGAACGGGCCGAGCGCCAGCGCGCCATGGGCCGCACCCGCATCCTCGGAACGGCCCGGCATCTCTTTCAGCAGAAATTCCAGGAAGCACCCGAAACGCTCGAAAGGCAGATCCGGGCGGTGGCGGAACGGCGGATGGATCCCGCCGTCGCCGCGCGCGCCCTTCTGGGTTGGGAGGAAACACCATGAGCAACGCCCATCTCTTCTCCGCTTCCGCCATCGACGCCATCCGCGAAAGCCAGACGGAATGGGAGGAGGGCGCGCTTGCCGCCTTCCTGAAAAACCGGCCGGAGGAAAAGGACGTCTACGAGACGGAGAGCGGCATCCCGCTGAAGCGGATCTACACGGCCGCCGACGTCGCCGACATTCCAGCCGAGGAACTCGGCTTTCCCGGTGCCTATCCCTTCACCCGCGGCGTCTACCCGACGATGTATCGCGGCCGCCCCTGGACGATCCGCCAGGTCGCCGGCTTCGGCAATCCCGAGGCGACGAACCAGCGCTACAAATACATGATCCAGACCGGCCAGACCGGCCTTTCGACCGACTTCGACCTGCCGACCCTGCTGGGGCTCGATTCCGACGATCCGATGGCCTTCGGCGAAGTCGGCCGCGTCGGCGTCGCCATCGACACGATGGACGACATCGACCGCCTGTTCGACGGCATCGACCTGGAAAAGATCTCCGTCTCGCTGACGATCAACCCCTCGGCCTGGGTGGTCTATGCGATGTTCGTCGCCGTGGCGGAGCAGCGCGGTTGCGACCTTGCCAAGCTGACCGGCACCTTGCAGGCCGATCCGCTGAAGGAATATGTCGCCCAGAAGGAGTGGATCTATCCGGTCCGCCCGGCCGTGCGGCTGCTGCGCGACCTCATCATGTACAGCGCGAAGGCGACGCCGAAGATCAATCCCGTCAGCCTCAGCGGCTACCATCTCTCCGATGTCGGCGGCAATGCGCTGCAGGAGATCGCCTTCACCATGGCCTTCACCATCGCCTATTGCGAGGAGGTGACGAAGGCCGGCATGGATATCGACGATTTCGCCCCGCGCCTGTCCTTCTTCTTCATCAGCCACCAGGATTTCTTCGAGCAGATCTGCAAGTTCCGCGCCGCGCGCCGCGTCTATGCGAAGATCATGGCGGAACGCTTCAAGGCCGGGAAGCCGGAATCCATGCGCCTGCGCGTCCATGTGCAGACGGCGGCGATGAGCCTCACCAAGGTCGAGCACCACAACAACCTGATGCGCACCGCCATCCAGGCGCTCGGCGCGGTGCTCGGCGGCTGCCAGAGCATGCACACCAACGGCCTCGACGAGGCCTTCGCCATCCCCACCGAGGAGGCGATGAAGCTTGCCATCCGCACCCAGCAGATCATCCGCGAGGAGATCAACGTCACCTCGGTGATCGATCCGCTCGGCGGCTCCTATTTCATCGAGCGGCTGACCAGGGACATGGAGACCGAGATCTGGAAGATGCTCGACGAGGTGGAGGAACGCGGCGGCGCGGTCAAGCTGGTGGAAGAAGGCTGGTTCCAGCAGAAGCTCGCCGATTCCGCCTATGCCACCTTCAAGAAGATCGATTCCGGCGAGAAGATCTCGGTCGGCGTCAACAGGTTCGCCGACGAGGCGAGCAGCACCGCCGAAGTGCATATCCACCCCTATGACGAAGCATGTACGCAATTGCAGATCGACCGGCTCCAGGCGGTGCGGGCGAACCGGGACGATGCGCGCATCCGCACCCTCTTGGCCGAGCTTGCCGAGGAGGCACGCTCCGACGACACGAACCTCCTGCCCAAGACCATCGAACTGGTCAAGGCAAGGGCGACGCTCGGGGAGATCTGCGGCGCGCTGCGCGGCGTCTGGGGCGCCTATGCCGAACCGATGATCGTGTGAGGCGGGGCGATGAACGAGACTGTCCTTTCCACCCTCGAAGGGCCGATCGCCTGGATCACGCTCAACCGGCCGGAGCGGCTGAACGCCATGAACCGGCCGCTCGTCGACGGGCTGATCGCGGCGCTTTCAGCCGCCGAGGCGAACGACGACATCCGCGCCATCATCCTCCATGGCGCCGGCCGGGCCTTCTGCTCGGGCGACGACCTCAAGGACCTCGACGCGCAGACCGCATCCGAAGCCGAGACGCAGGACTGGGTGGAGGCCATCCAGGCCGTCACGCGCCACATCATGCGGTCGCGCAAGATCGTGATCGCCGCCGTGCATGGCTGGTGCGTCGGCGGCGCGCTGGAATGGGCGATCAACTGCGATTTCCGGCTCTTTGCCGAGAACACCCGCTGGTTCTTCCCCGAGGTCGGCTACGGCCTGTTCGTGACGGGCGGCGTGACCGCGCTCCTGACCAAGCAGGTCGGCCCGCAGGTCACCAAGGAACTGCTCATCCTCGGCGAACGCCACGATGCGCAAAAGGCGCTGGAGACCGGCATCGCCTGGAAGGTCGTGCCCGACGACACCTTGCTCGATGCGGCCCGGCAGTTCGCCCTTGCGATCGCCAGCCGTCCGGCGGGCGCGGTGGCGGATGTCAAGCGCGCCATCAATGACGGCTTTCACTCCTCCCTCGAAGACGCGATGGCGCAGGAGACGGCGGCAACGGTCCGCGGCTTCCTCTCTCCCGAGGCGCAGGCAAAGGCAAAAGGGTTCTGACCGTGTCCATCATTCCCGCCTTCTCGTCCCTTTCGCCCGTCCCGGGCCTTCACGACGACGAGATCGAAGAGCGTGTCCTGCCGAAGATCCTCGTCAGGCAGGCCGAGCGCTTCGGCTCCCGCCCCTTCCTCGACATCTGCGGCCGCACGGCGAGCTTCGAGGAGATGCTGGACCTCACCTGCCGGCTCTCCGGCGGCCTTCGCCGGCTGGGCGTCGGCCGCGCCGACCGGGTGGCGATGCTGCTGCCCAACTGCCTCGAACTGATCGTCACCTGGTTCGCCGTCTCCAGCCTCGGGGCGATCGAGGTGCCGAACAATCCGGGGCTGAAGGGCGAGCTGCTCTGCCACAATCTCAACAATTGCGGGGCGGAGGTGCTGGTCGCCGATGCGAATGCCCTGCCGGAACTCGCCATCGTGCAGGACCGGCTGCCGGCGCTCCGCACGCTCATCCTCGTCGGCGCCGATCCCGTAGAGGCGCGCGCGGCGGGGATCCGGATCGGCCGCATCCTGCGTTTCGAGGAATGCCTCGCATCGCCCGCCAGCCTCGACCTTTCGGCCGTGCACTACAGCGACCCGATGGCGATCCTCTACACGTCGGGCACGACGGGCCCGGCTAAGGGCGCGCTGATGTCGCACCACCATTGTTACGCCTGGGCGGCGGCGATGGCGGCCAATCTCGGCTACCGCACGGATGACAGCTACTTCTCCGCCCTGCCGCTGTTCCACACCGATGCGCAGATGTTCGGCGTCTACCTGCCGCTGATCTACGGCACCAGGGCAACGCTCGTCGACGGGTTCAGCGCCTCGCGCTTCTGGGCGCAGGTGCGCGACAGCGGCGCGACGGCGACGAACCTTCTCGGCGCCATGGCCGTCATCCTCCTGCGTGCGCCGCCGGAGGCCCGCGACGGCGACAATCCCGTGCGGGTCTGCCAGTGCATTCCCATGGTGCCGGACAAGGCGGCGTTCGAGAAACGCTTCGGCATGCGCCTCGTCACCGGCTACGGCCAGACGGAGACCAGCTTCGTGACGCTCGACACCGTCGACGACGCAAGGCCCGGCTCCTGCGGCAGGGCGCATCCCGACTGGGAGGTGGCCGTCGTCGACGACAGGGACCGGCCGCTGCCGCCCGGCAGCATCGGCGAGATCGTCTCGCGGCCCAGGAAGAGCTGGAGCATGTTCTCCGGCTATTACCGCGCCGAGGCCAAGACGGTCGAGACGCTGCGCAATCTCTGGTATCATTCGGGCGATGCCGGCGTGATGGACGCGGACGGCTGGCTCTACTTCAAGCACCGGCTGAACGAGGCGATCCGCCGCCGCGGCGAAAACATCTCCGCCTACGAGGTGGAGACGCTGGCCGAGCAGCACCCCGACATCGTCGAAAGCGCCGCCTTCGGCATCGCCTCCGAGTTCACCGAGGAGGACATCATGGTGGTGGCCTTCCGCCGCCCCGGATCGGCGCTCGATGCGGCCGGCCTGCTTGCGCATTTCAGGGCGAACGCACCGCGCCACATGGTGCCGCGCTATATCGAGATCACCGATGCGCCGCTGCCGCGCACGCCGACGGAAAAGGTGGCGCGCAGCGTGCTGCGCCAGCGCGGCCTCGGCCCGGCGACCTTCGACCGGGGATCGCGCTAGGCTGCGCGGCCCGGCGGGGCCGTGGAGACGCGGCGCCCCGCACACATTCGCTTGAAGAAGGGGGAACAAATTGCAGTCGTTTGCGTTCCAGCGTACACTACAGACGGGAGATTCGACACTCCCGGCTGACGACAGCAGGAGAGTTCCATGGGAACCGCCGGCAGCGACGTTTTCGATCTATTTTCAAAGGCTTACGCGAGCACTGCGCAAGAAGAGCTGAGCCTTCAGGAATACCTGTTGGCCTGCCGCGACGACAAGAGCATGTATGCCACCGCGCCCGAGCGCATGGTGGCGGCGATCGGCGCGCCGACGCTGATCGACACCAGCGCGGACGAGCGTCTCGGCCGCGTCTTCGCCAACCGCACCATCAAGATCTATCCCGCCTTCGCCGATTTCTTCGGCATGGAAGACACGATCGAACGCATCGTCGGCTACTTCCGCTACGCCGCCCAGGGACTGGAGGAGCGCAAGCAGATTCTCTACCTGCTCGGCCCCGTCGGGGGCGGCAAGTCCTCGCTCGCCGAACGCCTCAAGAAGCTGATGGAAGAGCAGCCGATCTATACGCTCGCCATCGACGGCAAGATCAGCCCGGTCTTCGAATCGCCGCTCGGCCTCTTTTCCCGCGACCGCATGGGCGAGCTGCTGGAGGACAAGTACGGCATCGCCCAGCGCCGGCTCACCGGCCTCATCTCGCCCTGGGCGACCAAGCGGCTGGACGAGATCGGCGGCGACATCTCCAGGTTCAGCGTCGTCAAGCTGATGCCCTCGCGCCTGCGCCAGATCGCCATCGCCAAGACGGAACCGGGCGACGAGACCAACCAGGACGTGTCCGCCCTCGTCGGCAAGGTGGATATCCGGCAGCTCGAAAATTTCAGCCAGGCCGATCCCGACGCCTATTCCTACAGCGGCGGCCTCAACCGCACGACGCAAGGGTTGCTCGAATTCGTCGAGATGTTCAAGGCGCCGATCAAGGTGCTGCATCCGCTTTTGACCGCCACCCAGGAAGGCAGCTACAACGGCACGGAGAATTTCGGCGCCTTCCCCTACCAGGGCATCGTGCTCGCCCATTCCAACGAATCCGAATGGCTGCAGTTCAAGCACAACAAGAACAACGAGGCCTTCCTCGACCGCATCCTCGTCGTCAAGGTGCCCTATTGCCTGCGCGTCACCGAGGAGCGGCAGATCTACGAAAAACTGCTGCGCGAGAGCGAGCTGGCCGACAGCCCCTGCGCGCCGGAAGTGCTGGAGAACCTCAGCCGCTTCACCGTCGCCACCCGCCTTTCCCCGCACGAGAACTCGCCGACCTACACGAAGATGCGGGTCTATGACGGCGAGAACCTGAAGGACACCGACCCCAAGGCGAAGTCCCTGCAGGAATACCGCGATGCCGCCGGCATCGACGAGGGCATGACGGGCGTCAGCACGCGCTTCGCCTTCAAGGTGCTGTCGGAGACCTTCAACTACGACACCAAGGAGGTCGCGGCCGATCCGGTCCACCTCATGTACATCCTGGAACAGGCGATCCGGCGCGAGCAGTTTCCGAAGGAGGTCGAGGCGAACTATATCGACTTCATCCGCTCCGAGCTTGCCGCCCGCTATGCCGAGTTCATCGGCCACGAGATCCAGAAGGCCTATCTGGAATCCTACAGCGAATACGGCCAGAACCTCTTCGACCGCTACATCGCCTATGCCGATGCCTGGCTCGAAGACCAGGACTTCAAGGACCCCGACACGGGCCAGATCCTCAACCGCGAGATCCTCGACAGCGAGCTGTCGCAGATCGAAAAGCCCGCCGGCATCGCCAATCCCAAGGACTTCCGCAACGAGGTGGTGAAGTTCACCCTGCGCGCCCGCGCCCGCAACAACGGGCGCAACCCCGCCTGGACGAGCTACGAGAAGCTGCGGGAAGTCATCGAGAAGCGAATGTTCGGCCAGGTCGAGGATCTTCTGCCCGTCATCAGCTTCGGCTCGAAGAAGGACAGCACGACCGAGAAGCAGCACGCCGAATTCGTCCAGCGCATGACGGCGCGCGGTTATACGGGCCGCCAGGTCCGCCGGCTCGTCGACTGGTACATGCGCGTCAACAAGGCCGGCTGACCATGCCGAAGCGGGGGACTGGCGCATGCCGAATTTCATCGATCGCCGGCTCAATCCCAAGGACCGGAGCCTCGGCAACCGCCAGCGTTTCCTCAAGCGCGTGCATGACGAGCTGAAGCGCACGATCCGCGACCAGGTGAAATCCGACAAGATCGCCGACGTGGACGCCGCCCATGGCGTACCGATCCCGCGTCGCGGCGCGGACGAGCCGAGCTTCCGCCATTCCGGCGCCAGCGGCGAGCGGCACCATGTGCTGCCCGGCAACCAGACCTTCTCGCCCGGCGACCGGATCCGCAAGCCCGAGACGGGCGCCGGCGGCGGGGGCAACGGACGCGGCCCCGGACGCGGCGAGGCGACGGACGACTTCCTCTTCATCCTGTCGCGGGAGGAGGTGCTGGACCTCTTCTTCGAGGACCTGGAGCTTCCCGACCTCGTGAAGCTCAACCTGCGGGAGACCGTCACCTACAAGCCGCATCGCGCCGGGCTGACGACGTCCGGCACCCCCACCAACATCAATGTCGGGCGCACCATGCGCAACAGCTTCGGGCGCCGCATGGCGCTGCGCCGCCCGAGCGAGCGGGAATGCCGGGTGCTTGCCGACGAGATCGCCGCGCTGGAAGGAGAGGAGCGGCTGTCGCTGTCGCAGCGCAACCGGCTCACGCAGTTGCGCCAGGAGCTGGAGGTGCTGGAACGCCGGCGCCGGCGCATCGCCTATGTCGATCCCGTCGACGTGCGGTTCAACCGCTTCGAGCGCCAGCCGCTGCCCAATGCGAGCGCGGTGATGTTCTGCCTGATGGACGTTTCCGCCTCGATGGGCGAACGCGAGAAGGACCTGGCAAAACGTTTCTTCGTGCTCCTGCACCTCTTCCTCAAGCGCCGCTACGAGCGCATCGACATCGTCTTCATCCGCCACACGGACGAGGCGCACGAGGTGGACGAGGAGACCTTCTTCTTCAGCAAGCAGAGCGGGGGAACGATCGTCTCGACCGCGCTGGAGGAGATGCAGCGCATCATCATGGACCGCTATCCCTCCAATCTCTGGAACATCTACGCCGCACAGGCCTCGGACGGCGACAATGCCAATGGCGATTCCGAGCGCTGCGCCTCGCTGCTGCGTGACGAGCTGATGAAACTCTGCCAGTACTATGCCTATGTGGAGATCATCGACGAGCGCGAAAGCGAGATCTTCGGCACCACCGACAACGGCACCTCGCTCTGGCGCGCCTATCGCACGGTCGACGGGGCGGTGCCGAACTTCCAGATGACGCGCATTTCCCGGCCCGCCGACATCTATCCCGTCTTCCGCAAGCTCTTCGCCCGGCACCAACCCCGCTCCGTGCGCGGCTGAGGGGGCAAGCGGATGGCGAAACGACCGGCCTCCTCCCTGCTGTTCGAAGGCTCCGAATGGAATTTCGCGACCCTGTCGCGGGCCTATGACGCGATCGAGGCCATCGCGATCGGCGAGATGGGGCTCGACGTCTACCCCAACCAGATCGAGGTCATCTCCTCCGAGCAGATGCTGGATGCCTATTCCTCCGTCGGCATGCCGCTGATGTACCAGCACTGGTCCTTCGGCAAGCGCTTCGTCTTCGAAAGCCATCTCTACCGCAAGGGCTATCGCGGCCTCGCCTATGAGCTCGTCATCAATTCCAATCCCTGCATCACCTATCTCATGGAAGAGAACACCATGCCGATGCAGGCGCTCGTTACCGCCCATGCCGCCTTCGGCCACAACCATTTCTTCAAGAACAACTACCTGTTCCGCCAGTGGACGGATGCCAGCGCCATCCTCGGCTACATGGATTTCGCCAAGAAATACGTCGCCAAATGCGAGGAGCGGCATGGCCCGGCGGCAGTGGAGGAGATCCTCGACGCCGCCCACGCCCTCATGGATCAGGGCGTCTTCCACTATCGCCGCCCGCCGCGGCTGTCCTCGGAAAAGGTGACGGAGCGGGCGCGCGAGCGGCTGGAATACGAGGAGCAGACCTATAGCGACCTGTGGCGCACCCTGCCGACGGCGGGCGGCAATGCCGGCATCGAGGCGGCCGAGCAGGAGGCGCTGGAGCGCAAGCAGGCGCTGAACCTGCCGGAAGAGAACCTGCTCTACTTCCTGGAGAAGCACAGCCTGATCCTGGAGCCCTGGCAGCGCGAGATCCTGCGCATCGTGCGCGTCATCGCCCAGTATTTCTATCCGCAGGGCCAGACCAAGGTGATGAACGAGGGCTGCGCCACCTTCGTGCACTATTTCATCATCAACCGGCTGTTCGACCAGGGCCGGATGAGCGAGGGCGCCATGCTGGAGCTTCTGGCGAGCCATGCCAACGTGGTCTTCCAGCCGGATTTCGACGATCCGCGCTTTTCGGGCCTCAATCCCTATGCGCTCGGTTTCGCGATGATGCAGGACATCGAGCGCATCTGCACCCGGCCGACGAGCGAGGACCGGGACTGGTTTCCCACCATCGCCGGCAATGGCGACTGGCGGGGAACGCTGCTCGACGCCTGGGAGAACCACCGCGACGAATCCTTCATCCTGCAATATCTGAGCCCGACGCTGATGCGCCGCTTCCGCCTGTTCCACCTCACCGACCGTGCCGACGAACGGTTCTGCGAGGTCGCCTCCATCCATGACGAGCGGGGCTATTCCGCGGTGCGCGCCGCGCTTGCCCGGAACTACGATCCCGGCGTCAACCGGCCGGATATCCAGGTGGTCGACGTCGATCTCCTCGGCGACCGGCAGCTTCGGCTGCGCCACAGCGTCAAGCACGGCATCCTCCTGAACGAGAGCGACCGCGACGCGACCCTCGCCCATGTCCGCCGGCTGTGGGGCTACAATGTCAGCCTGTCCGGCGTGGATGCCCAGACGGGGGCTTCGCTCTACGAGTGCTCGGCGACGGAGGCGTGATTGGCGTGAGGGCAGGCAATTGCATATGGACGGTGGAGATTGCCGCCCCACCCCCCTCTGCCCTGCCGGGCATCTCCCCCTCACGGGGGGAGATCGGCAAGAGGCGAAAGCCTCGCTTAATCAGCAGCGCTGGAAACGGGCGAAACGGCTCTCCATCCAATCTCCCCCCTTGAGGGGGAGATGCCCGGCAGGGCAGAGGGGGGTGGGGCGGCAATCTCCACCGTCCATATGCGATAATCCTGCCGCCTTGCGGGAAGAGTGTCATGCCCCCCGCGATTGCCCTGCTTGCGCGCGCACGTCGTTCCCCCTGACGCGCACCGTCGGGACCGAATCGGTGCAGTACTGGTCGTAGAGGCTGCGATATTTCTCCGCCGCGCCGAAATCGCTGTAGCGGGGGAGCGCCGCCATGTCCGTCTTGTTGAGCACGACGCCGACGATCTTCGCCTCGATGCGGCTTTCGGCCGAAAGCAGGTCGCGCACCAGCGGCGAGGGGGTCTTGCCCCATTCGACCACGAAGAGGAAGCCGTCCGCCAGCGGCTCGAAGGTCTTCACGTCGACGACCGGAGCGAGCGGCGCGAGATCGACGACGATGTAGTCGAAGGTCTGGCGCAGCTCATCGAAGAGGCGTTTCATGGCGGCCGACGCCATCAGCTCGTTGGGATGGTGTATCTCGCCCGCGCCCGTCCGGCCGCCGGCCGGCAGCACGGCGAGCTTGCTGCGGCGGTCGACCTTGATCGCCTGGTTCCAGGCGGCCTGCCCGAGCAGCACCTCCACAAGGCCGGCCTGCGGGGCGGGCTTCAGCATGGCGGTGAGGCTCGGCCGGCGCAGGTCCGCGTCGATCAGCAGCGTGCGCTTGCCGCTGGCGGCGAGCAGCGCGGCAAAGTTGATCGCGACGGTGGACTTGCCCTCCTGCGGCAGGGCGGAGACGATGCCGATCACGCGGCTCTCGCGCCCGTGCAGCATCATGTCGCTGGCGAGCCGGGCATGGCGCAGCGTCTCGGCGAAGGCCGAGCCCGGCGCGTCGAGCACGATGCGCGTCATGCGCTCGAAGGGAATGACGTCGCCTTCCTCCGTGCCGCCGTCCTCGGGCCGGGCGGGCTGCGCGCGCTCCTTGCGGGCGCCGACCAGTGGCAGGTAACCGAGCGGGCGCAGCCCCAGCACGGCGCGGATGTCGTTGCCGACGCGGAAGGCGCGCTCGCGCATTTCCTGCAGGACGGTCAGCGCGCCGCCGCCCATCAGGCCGAGCACCAGCGACAGACCTATCGTCAGCGTCCTGCTCGGGCTGGAGGCGGCCGTCGGCACGCCGGCATCGGAAATCACCCGCGCCTTGGCGATGGGGAAGGACTGCTGCTGCGTCGCCTGCTCGTAGCGGGCGAGATAGGCGTCCGACAGCGTCTTCAGCGCCGCCGCCTGCTGCTCCAGCGTGCGAAGCTGCACCGAGGAGCGGTTCGCCTCGGCATTGCTGCCGGCGACCTTCTCGATATTCTCGCGCAGCGAGACCTCCCGCGATCGGGCGACGTCGTAGTCGTTGCGGTAGCTTGCCGTCAGCTGCTGCAGTTCCTGGTAGATCTGCCGGGCGAGGTCTTCCTTCTCGGTCCTGAGCGCCGCCGCCTGCGGATGGTCGGCGCTGAAGGCGCGGGTGATCTCCTCCTCGCGCTTGACGACGGCGTTGTAGCGGCCGCGCAGCTCCTGCATGATGGCATTGTCGCCCTGCCGCGCCGGGATGGTCGCATTGGCAACCGCCTTTTCCGGCCCCTGCTCGACAATCGCGCGGAACTGGTTGTAGCGGGCGGAGGCGCTTGCCGCGTCGGCCTGCGCCACGATGAGCTGGCTGTTGAGATCGGCAAGCTGCTGTTCCGACATGAGCTCGCCGCGCGCGGCGGTCAGGCCGTTCTCGTTGCGGTAGCGCTCGACCGCAAGCGCTGCGGCCTGCGAGCGCTGCTGGATATCGGCAAGCCGCTCCTGCAGCCAGATGCTGGCCTGCTCGCTGGCATGGACATTGGCATCGAGCTGCTCGGCGAAGAAGGCCTCGGCATAGGCCTTGGCGATGGTCGCCGAAAGCTGCGGGTCGGGCGAGCGGAAGGAGACCGCGACGACGGAGCTGCGCGCGACGCGCTCGACGCCGAGGGCCTGCTGCAGCATCGCCGCCGCCTTCTGCCGCCGGCCCTCCGCTTCCGCCTCCGCCGAGGGGGCAGGACCGCCGGAGCCGAGGGAGGCGAGCGACTTGACCCAGCCCTTGGCGAGGGAGACGGGCGATTGCGGCGGGTTGAGGATCGTTTCGTTTTCGGAGAGTTCAAGGGCATCGACCACGCGCAGCGCCAGCCGGCCCGATTTCAGGATCTCGATGGCGCTGGCAAGGCGCGTGTCCGCCTGCTGGCTGGTCTGCGGCGTGGTCTCGGCCTCCTCGGCATAACGCGACAGGTCCTCGTCGAGCAGGATCTGGGTCATGGCCGTGTAGAGCGGCGTGGCGAAGACGAGATAGAGGACGCCGAGCGCCAACGCCACGACGACGGAGAGCGCGATCAGCCGCGCCCGCCGCATGAGGATCGTCACCAGACGGTTGAGATCGATGAAGCTGTCGGACGCATCCGGCTCCCTGCGGAAAAGGCTGCCGTACGGCACGGTGCGGTGATGCATGGGGCTCCGTTCTGCCTTTCGGCTCATTGGTCGCTGCCTATGCGGATCCCGGGCCGGTGGTCCGGGATCCGCATGTGTCAGGCGGCGCGTGCGCCGCCGCCATGGGCCATCACGAGATCGCGGAGCGGCTCGAAGAGCGCACCGCCGAGGTCCGGGCGGGCCAGCGCGAAGGCGACATTCGCCTCGATGAAGCCCTGCTTCGAGCCGCAGTCATAGGTTCGCCCCTCGTAGACATGGGCATGGAAGGGCTGCGTGGCGGAGAGCTTCAGCATGCTGTCGGTCAACTGGATCTCGTTGCCGGCGCCGCGCTGCTGGCGGGCGAGATGGCCGAACACCTCCGGCTGGAGGATGTAGCGCCCGTTGAGGAAGAAGTTGGAGGGCGCTTCGCCCGGTGCCGGCTTTTCCACCATGTGGGTGACGGTAAAGCCGTGCCGCACGGCCACGCCCTTGCCGACGATGCCGTATTGCGAGGCCTCCTCGGGCGCGCATTGCTCGACGCCCACCACATTGCCGCC
Organism: Shinella granuli; assembly: GCF_004341885.1. GTDB lineage: Bacteria > Pseudomonadota > Alphaproteobacteria > Rhizobiales > Rhizobiaceae > Shinella > Shinella granuli. Next base: position 43,341 of record NZ_SLVX01000008.1, read on the forward strand.
GACCTCGCCATAGAGGTCCATCAGCCCGGACAGGCAGCCGCGCGGGCCGAAGGACACCATGTCCGGCAGGAGCAGCGCGAAGGGCTCGTCGCCGATGAGATCGCGCGCGCACCAGACCGCATGGCCAAGGCCGAGGGGGGCCTGCTGGCGGGTGAAGCTCACCGCGCCCGCCGCCGGCAGCAGCCGGCCGAGCTCGCTGACCGCGGCCTCCTTGCCGGAGCGCTCCAGCGAGGAGATCAGCTCCGGCGTGTCGTCGAAATGGTCCTCGATGACCTGCTTGTTGCGGCTGGTGACGAAGACGACATGCTCGATGCCGGCCTCGCGCGCCTCGTCGAGGGCATATTGCACGACCGGGCGATCGACGATGGTCAGCATTTCCTTCGGCATGGCCTTGGTGGCCGGCAGGAAGCGGGTGCCGTTGCCGGCAACCGGGATGACGGCCTTGCGGACGGTCTTGGTTCGCTCCATGGCATTATCCTTTGTTCTTGAGCGGCAGGTCTTCCGCTGTCGTTGGGGAAAGGGCCGCGCGCGCCGTCAGGCGGCGCCACCGGGTGGCGATCGGCATCGAAAGATGCCGGAGCGCGACGGGATCGCCGAGCGCCACCTTGAGGGCGGGCCCGAGCGAACGGTTCTTCAGATGCTGGACGAGCGCGAGGAAGGACCGGGTCTCTTCGAGGTTGCGCGTGCGCCGGCGCTGGGCCGCGGCGGCCGCGCCCTGAAGCGGGAAGCGGGCGAGAAAGCGTCGGTCGCCGGCCAGCATCGCATCGACATGGTGAAGGTGCAGCACGCGCGAGATCGACCCCTCGCGGATGTGGTAGACATAGCCCGCCTCGGGCACGATGGCAGAGGTCCCGCCCGCGGCGAGCACCGAGGCGAGCAGGAGATAGTCCTCACCGATGCGCAGCGCCTCGTCGAAGGCAAGGTCCTTCTCTTCAAGGAAGGACCGGCGGAAGACCGGCTTCATGTAGCCGAAAGTGTGCGTGGCGCGGAAAATCCGGTTGGCGTCGATGAAGACGGGCAGCGTCAGGGCCGGCATGGCGGCGAGTTGCGCCGCATCGAACATCCGCTCGTTGCGGCCGTCGGCATGCAGCACGTCGAGATTGTCGACGACGACGGCGGCGCCCTTCGCCTCGGCCGCAGCGATCATGCGGCAAAGGCGATCCGGCTGCATCGTGTCGTCGGCGTCGAGCACCGCGATCCAGCGGCCCCGCGCGGCGGCAAAGCCCGCATTGCGCGCCCCGCCTGGTCCGCGGTTGCGATCGAGCGGCAGGAGTGTCAGCCCGGGCGTGCCGAGCGCGACGACGGTCGCGCGTGTCGCGTCCGCCGAACAATCGTCGACGACGACGATCTCCACGGTCACGCCCTCCTGCGCGGCGGCGCTGCGAATGGCGTCGCCGATCGTATCGGCCGCGTTGTAGGCGGCGATCACGACGGAGACATCGGGCGGGAGCGTGCGGGTCATCGCGTCGCGGCCTCCGGCTGTCCGTAGGGTTCGATGGCGCGGGCGCCGAAAAGGCCGCCGATCACGCCGGCATGCAGCAGGCCGCGCAGGAGGAAGCGGTTGCGCTGCACCGGCAGGAGGACGAAGGCCGTTGCCGCCGCAAGGCAGAAGCCGGCCTTCGCGGCGGCGAGCCCCGCCGCGCCGGTCCGGCCCGTGCCGCGCCCGGCAAGAAGCCGGCCATGGGTCTGGCCCATGCGCAGGCGACGCTGCGCCAGCCAGGAAAACCGGGCGCGCGCGGGCGGAACCGGCTCGTTGACCCAGGCCTCGCCGGCAAAGGCGATGCGCCCACCGGCGGCGTGCACCTCGCCGAAGAAGGCGGTGTCCTCGCCACCGCTGCGGCCGAGCGCATGGTCGAACCGGCGGCCGGCGATGGCCGGCGCGGCAAGGCGCAGCAGCACGTTGCAGGTATAGCCGGTGCGGATCTCGCCGCTCACCCAGACGGGGCGGGTGGAATGGAAGTCGCCGCGCCGCATCCAGCCGGGGGCGTCCAGCCCGTACTGTGCCCTGACCGGGCCGAGGACCACGGCGGCGGCGCCCGTCGTCGCCGTGGCGAGCAGGTTTTCGAGCCATTGCGGCTCCACCGTCTCGTCGTCGTCGACGAAGGCGAGGAAGTCGGCATCGGCCGCCTCCAGGCAGGCATTGCGGGCGAGCGAGATGTTGCCGGCCGGGCAATGCACATAGGCAAGCGCCATCGGCAGGTTTTTGCGCGCGGCCTCGGCGCAAGGACGGGCGCTCGGCTCCACGTCGTTGTCGGCGACGATGACGCGCAGGGTAACGCCCGGCGGCACCGTCAGCGCGGCGAGCGAGGCCAGTGTCTCGCCCAGCGCCGCCATCCGCCGGAAGGTGCAGACAGCGATATCGATGCGGAGCGGAGCGGGGGCCATCATGCCGCGACCCTTCGCTGGCGGATGTCGAGAAGCTCGCGCCAGAAGCCGGCGGACCAGGCGAAATGCATGATCATGGCCGAGACGGCGGCGAGCGGGCCATAGGGGTTGCGCTGGCCGAGCGCCATCCAGGCGCCATAGCCGAGGCAGGCCGCCGCCCACAGCACGAAGGGCACGGCGGCGATCCAGGTGATGGCCGCCAGGAACGCCCCGACCGCCACCGGCGCCACCATCAGCGGCAGAAGCTGGCGCAGGCTCGGGCGCGCGCGGTGCTTGAGGAAGTTGCGTGCCCGCCCGCGGCCATAGCGGAAATACTGCTTGAACAGCGGCCCGGCGCTGGCGCGCGGATAGTAGATCATCGCGGTGCGCGCGGTCATCCAGATCCGGTAGCCGGCCGCCTGCAGGCGATAGTCGTATTCCGCGTCCTCGTTGGCGGTGAAGGTCTCGTCGTAGCCGCCGACCGTGCGGAAGGCGGAGATGCGCATCAGCGCGTGGTGGCCGTGGTCGGTCCAATGGCTTTGCGCCCCGGCGCGATGCTTTGCGCCGCCGTTGCCGAGCACGGAATTCTGCGCGACGGCGGTGGCCTTCTGGAAGGTGCCGAAGCCGACGGTCTGCATGGCGACGACGACGGAATCGGCCCCGGTCGAGAGGGCTTCCTCGACGAGCACGCGGCAATAGTCCGCGGGATAGGTGCCGTGCGCGTCGATGCGGATGAGATAGTCGTGGTCCATGCCGAAGGTCTCGACGGCAAGGTTCACGGCCGCGCTCTGGATGCGCTTGGGATTGTCGAGGAGGTGCAGGTTCGGCACGCTTGCCGCAAGCTCGGCGGCGATGGCGCGCGTGCCGTCCGTGCTGCCGCCGTCGGCAATGACGAGCGTGGCGTTGAGCCCGGCCAGTGCCGGTTCCAGCTGCCGCACCAGCGGCTCCAGGTAGCGCGCCTCGTTGAGGCACGGGATCACGATCAGGCACCGCACGGATGTCACGGGGTCAATGGTCATGGCAATCCACCTTGCTTGCGAGAAGGGAGGGAGCGGGCGCGGGCTCCGCCGCCGGCGCGCGGAGCGCGGCAAGGCGCTGGACGAATGCGGCGCAATCGGCCCGGTCATGGATCCAGGGTTTCGGCCCGAGCCCGGCGAGCGCGGCGTGGAGCGCCCGGTAGCTGTCGTCGTCGAAGGCGGAAAAACGCGTCACCAGCGTTTCAAGGCGGGCATCCCGCAGCGCAATGCCGATGCCGCGCTGACCGGCAAGCCGCGCCGTCTCCGTTCCGCCCAGAACGATGGGCAGCGCGCCGTGGCGGCATCCCTCGTAGAGCCGGTTGGGCAGCAGCCACGCGGAGTTCAGCCCCTCCTCGAAGAAGTCGATCGCCCAGGCGAGATCGACGTCGCGGTAGATGGCGGCGAGATCCTCCGGATTGCGGTAGGGGCCTTCGAAGCGGATGAAGGGCTCGCGCGCCACGAGGCCGTCGAAATCGTCGAATTCCGACCGGGCGGGGCGGCCGCGCAGGATCACCTCGAAGCGGCCCTCCATGCGCCGCGTGAAGGCGGCGAGGAGATCGAGCGACTTGCGGCAACGGATCGCGCCGAACCAGCCGATGCGCCAGGGCTCGCCCGCCGGCTTTTTTGCCCGCGGGGGCAGGTCGTCCGTCGGGCCGTCCAGCGCCAGCACACGGTTTTCCACGAGATGGACCGGCGCCTTGACGCCAGAAAGCGGCCTGAAATAGTGCTCCACGAAGGCCGGCGAGCTGGTGACGAGGAGGCCGGCCTTGCGGGCGAAATGGCGCTCGGCCGCGCGCAGGCCGCGGCTCGCCACGCCCTTGCCGGTCAACAGTCGGTGGATGTCGAGGCATTCATAGGCGACCGGCACAGCGCCGCCGAAGATCGCCTGCGCCCGGCCGGCCAGCGCCAGCATTTCGAGATTGCGCGCGAGGATGACATCCGGCCGCGCCATGCCGGCCAGCCGCGGGCGAAGCGTGGCGCCGGCGCGGGCGACGGCCGCAAGGCGCTGGGCGAAGCGGGCGTCCCGTGTCGCGCCGAGCTCCACGGGAGCGACGCCCTCCACCGCCGCGAGCCGGTTCTCGCCGCGCCGGAAGCCGGCGAGCGTCACCTCCGCCCCGCCCGCGCGCAGCATCAGCACGCGGCGGCGCACGGCGGGATCGGAAAGATCGTGAACGAGATAGAGCACCCGGAGCATCGGCCGCGTCCCAGTCAGTTCAGCAGGCAGGCGACGGAGCCGGCGAAGGGGCAGGCATCACCCTCGGCGGTGAAGGCGACGCGCTCCACCTCCAGCCGCGTCGGGCCGGCAAAGGCGAAGCGGCCCATCCAGCCGGTCAGCGTGTCGCTGCCCCACAGCGAGAGGAACACCTTCTGGGCGTTCACTGGCAGCGCCGCCGGATCGGTCACCTCGTGCACGAGGGCGCCGTTCACATAGTAGCGAAGCCGGTCCTTCTGCCAGACGAAGGCATAGTCGTTGAAGCCGGCATCCGCCGGGCCGGGAAGCGGCACCAGCTTCTCGTTGCCGCCCTTGCCGGCGACATACTGGTTGAGCTGGACGCGCGACGTGTCCTTGCCGAGCACCTCGAAATCGATCTCGTCGTGCTGTTTCTTGTCGGCCGGGCCGATATAGGTGAAGAAGGCCGAGTTGAGGCCGGAGCCGGTCGCCGTCTTCATGCGCACCTCATAGGTGCCGTAGCCGTAGCGTTTGCGCGTCTGCACCTCGCCGCAGGCATAGTCGCGCTCGCCGGCTGGCGCCGCATCGAAGGAGAGCAGCAGCTTGCCGTCCCTGACCGCGACCTGGTCCTTCGACCAGGTGCAGTTCTGGTGCGCGCCGTTGTTCCAGCCGTCCGAGACGTACCAGAAGCCCGTATCGAGCGTATCGAACTCCTCGACGAAGGAGGTGCCGCTTGCGCCCTCCTGGGCGGCAAGGGGACCGGCTGCGGCGAGCGCCGCAAGAAGGGCGCCGGCCCGAAGGGCGTTTTTCAAGGAAGCGGTCATTCCGGTTACCTCCGTTGGGCGATGGAACCGCTCGGCTCCATCGGCGGATGCTGGCGCTGGCCCATGGGCGCCCGCGGGCTGCCCAGCCGGCGGCCGGTGAGGAGGGCGTGCAGCGACGGCGTGAAGCGCCGCGCGGCGGCATGGCTCACGACGAGGATGGCGAGCGCGAGCAGAGGGCTTGCGACATAGAAGAGCGGGTAGGCGTCCGCGCCGCCGATGCGGTTCCAGACCATCCAGAACAGGACGAGCAGCGGATAGTGCGCGCAGAAGATCCAGAAGCTGAGGCCGCCGAGCTTCGCCAGCGCCGCGCCCGGCGCCGTGCGCACCAGAAGCGCGGAAAGCGCCCAGGCGCCGAAGATGCCGAAGATCGCCGTCAGGCTGCGCAGCATGTCCAGCCAGGCGGGGAATTCCGGGCCGAAGGCAAAGAGGGCGAGCGACAGCGCCACCGCCATGGCGAGCACGGCGAGGACGAGCGGCACGGCGAAGCGGTCGAGGCGGCGGATGTCGAAACGGTGCAGCGCGGCGCAGACGCCGAAGCTGAAGCCGAACAGGATGGATTTCTTCAGGAAGATACCGTTCGGCAGCGGCAGCACCGCATAGGCGAGCATCAGCGTCAGCACGGTGCGCGGATAGCGCAGCACGGCGATGGCGATGAGCGGCGAGAGGACAAGGCAGAGCAGCAGATCGCGCAGGAAATAGAGCGGGATGTTGACGGGCCAGGTCTCGATCGCGAAGGCGAGGTTCATCCATTCGCGCGGCGTGGCGTTCAGAACGTCCGGCAGGTAGCCGAAGCCGATGCCGCGCGACTGGGCCGCCAGCACGAGGAGGAGGAAGGCGGTGTTCCACAGGAGGAACGGCACGAGGATCGTCGAGGCCTTGGTGCGGAGCGTCCGGCGATAATCGAACCCCGCAAACCCGCGCTGGAAGAGCAGGTAGCCGGAAATCGCGCTGAGGCAGGGAACGCCGATCCTGAACAGGCTGTCGCCGAGGAAGACGCGCAGCCAGTCGAAGCCGCCGAACTGCCCGGCATAGGGACTGGTCGCCGGATCATAGGGCACATGCACGAGGATGATGCCGCTGATCAGCACGATGCGCATCAGGTTGATGCGCTGTGAAACGGTCGCGTCGATATCCACGGTGTCCGTCACCCCTCTGGTGTGCCGCTCCCCCAAGCGGCCGTTCAAACAAGAGCAGACTCGAGCCTACGAAGCGGAGTCTGGGTGACGGGACGGAAAAAAATATGGCGGCGCAACAAATTCGCGTGATGGGAAGGTTGCATTGCAGCATAATGACAGGTGCGGCGCCGCTCGCGGAAGGGGAATTCCGCCCGCCGTCCGGCAAGACCAAGCGCCGCGGCATCAATTCTTTGCAGTCTATTCGAATATACTGATCTGCCTGCAATTATGGGATGCAGGAGCCTGTAAAGTTTTTTTCGATGACTGGCCGCGATCGGCCCGGCTGGGGGCCGATTGCGGCAAGGCGGGGCCGAAATGCGGCAGGCTCAGGGCAAAGCGGGCGATGTCTTGGGCCGGCGCGCGAGATCGAGGAGCTTGCGCAGCAGCGGGCGCTCCGTCAGGAGGACCAGCACGCCGTAGAGGACGCCGCCGAGCGCGATGCCGGCGGCAAGCTGCAGGGCGGCCGGCAGTCGCGGGGCGAGGACGTGGTCGAGGGCGTAGCGCACGGCGAGCGCCATCAGCACGGCCGTCAGCATCGGGCGCACCGCGCGCACGAAGCCGGAGAGGAACGGCGTGCCGTCGGCGCTGAACACCAGCCTGGAATAACCGACCAGCACGAGCGCGTTGACGATGCAGAGCGCCGTCATCGCCGCGACCAGCGTGCCCTCATAGGCGCCATAGGCGACGGCGGCGGTGGTGACGACGGCGCGGCCGACCGCCCAGCGGAAGAGCGCGCCGCCATGGCCGGCGCCCTTCAGATAGGGGATGAAGGTGCTGCAGGGCGTCAGGATGCCCTTCGAGAGCGCGAGCAGGCCGAGCACCGGCCAGGCGGCCGCCCATTGCGGGCCGAACAGCAGGAGCATGGCGGGTTCGGCGAGCGCCCACAGGCCGAACATCATCGGCGCGAGCAGCAGGGTCGTCAGCTGCGTGCTGAGCATCAGCGCCTGCGAACGGCGTTCGCGGTCGTGCATCATCGCGCTGAAGGCGGGAAAGAGCACGCCCATGACGGCGGACAGCACCACCTGGTTGGGAATGCTGGAAAAGCGGTTGGCCGCAGAATAGGCCCCGGCCTCCGCCAGCCCCAGGAAGCGCGAGATGACGACCATCGGCGACTGGAAGGTGACGAAATTGGCGATCTCCGAGCCCATCAGCCCGAGGCTGAAGCGCGCGAGCCGCGTCACCTCCCCAAGGCGGAAGCTAAGGCGCGGCAGGTAGCGCGAGACGAAGAACAGGCCGGCAAGCCGCACGACGCCCGCCACGAAGAGCTGGACGACCAGCGCGACGACGCCGAAGCCGGCGAGCGCCAGCGCGACCGCGGCGATCGCCGCCAGCGATTCGGACACCATGCTCCACAGCGCATCCTTGCTGAACTGCATGCGCCGGGCGACGAGGGCATAGGCGACGTCGCCGGCAAGCTGCAGCGGGACGAGCAGGCTCATCAGGCGCAGGAGCGGGGCGGCATCGGCCGCGCCGAGCCAGCCGGCCAGCGGCTCGGCCCAGAAAAACAGCCCCGCCGCCATCAGGAAGGCGAGCGCCAGATTGGCCCAGAACACGGAGTGGATCGTCTCCTCGTCCTCCCGCGGTTCGAGGATGAGGGCTGAGGCGAGGCCCGCCCCGCCGATCATCGCCAGGAACTGCACGAGGGCGAGCGCGACGGCCACCGCGCCGAACTCCTCGGGCGAAAGCAGCCGGGCGAGAATGGGCACCGTGACAAATTTAAGCCCGAATGTGCTTGTCTTGGATAGGACGCTCCAGCCGACGTTTCGCGTCACCGACTTCGCGTTCACCTGCTGGGACATGGCGGATACCTGCTCGAAAAAGGAGCCCTGGCGACGACGAAATGCCTGCGCCGGAAACGGCCGCGCCCCCGTGGGAGGAGACCATGCGAAACTCTTTCTAGAGAAACCACAGGGACGAAAAGATGGCGAAGCTGACAGTTATCATCCCCTTCTACCAGAAGGAGCCGGGCATCCTGGAGCGTGCGCTCAGGTCTGTTTTTGCCCAGAATTTCAACGACTTCGATGTCATCGTCGTCGACGACGAATCGCCGTATCCGGCCGATGGCGACATCATCGCCCTTTCGCCGGAAGACCAGGCGCGCGTGCGCATCCTGCGGCAGGAAAATGCCGGGCCGGGCGGCGCGCGCAACACCGGGCTCGACCATGTCGCGCCGGAAACCGAGCTCGTCGCCTTCCTTGATTCGGACGACACCTTCGCCCCCGGGCACCTTTCCCGCGCCCATGCGGCGATGACCCAGTTCGGGGCCGATTGCTACTTCGCCTCCATCACCGGGGGCGATGCCTTCTACTATCATTTCGGCGTCGCCGATCTTGCGGAAAGCGAGACCGTCGTGCGGCTCGTGGAGGATCCGCTCCTCATCGAAATCCCCGGCCTGACGCAGGTCATGCTGAAGAACTGGAGCTTCCTGCACCTCTCCGCGATGGTCATCGGCCGGCCGCTGATCGAGCAGGTGCGCTTCGATGCGGCGCTGCGGCTTGCCGCCGAAGACGTGCTGTTCTTCTGCGATTGCGTGCTGGCGGCCAGACGCGTCGTGCTCGGCGCGGAGGCGGGGGCCATGCGCGGGGAGGGGGTCAACATCTTCCACGGCGTCGACAACGATTCCCCGCAATTCCTGCGCCAGCAGTTCAACACCTGGCTGGCGCTCGACCGGCTGGAGACGCGCTTCACCGAGCGGCCGGCGGAGGTCGCCTCGCTGCGCGCCTACAAGCAGACCGCCAGGCGCCAGGCGCTTTGGGGCCAGGCGCGGCGCGTCAAGCGGCGCAAGCTGCCCCAGTTCGACATGCTCGCCCGCTGGGCACTGCGCGATCCGCGGCTGATCGCCAGCGCCTTCGCGCTCGCCGTCGGCAAGGTGTCCCGCTGATTCTCTTTCGCGCCGGGCGGGAACGCCCGGTCCCTTGCGCCCCGCTCTTCCAAGGAGGTGGACATGAAGCCCTATTACTGGGAATCGCAGCACGGCAATTTCGGCGACGACCTCAATCTCTGGCTCTGGGATTTCCTGCTGCCGGGCTTTCGCAGCGTCCATCCCGACGTGCTGCTCGTCGGCGTCGGCACGGTGCTGAACAAGGCGCTGCTGCCCGAGGCGGGGCGCAAGCTCGTCATCGGCAGCGGCTTCGGCTACGGCGTGCTACCGGACATGCGGGATGAAAGCCTCTGGGACATCCGCTCAGTGCGCGGGCCGCTGACGGCGGCAAAGGTCGGCGTGCCGGAGACGCTGGGCATCGTCGACCCGGCGGTGCTGGTGGCCGACATGCCGGAATTCTCGAACCTGCCGAAGCGCCATGGCTGCAGCTTCGTGCCCCATTGGGAATCGGCGGTGGCGGGCCTGTGGCCGGCCGTCTGCGCCACGGCGGGCCTCAACTATATCGATCCGCGCGGCGAGGCGAAGGCCGTGATCCGGGCGATCGCGCAGTCCGAGCGGATCGTCGCGGAATCCATGCACGGCGCGATCCTCGCCGATGCCTTCCGCGTGCCCTGGACGGCGGTCAGCACGTCGGACAGCATCAACAGCTTCAAATGGCGCGACTGGGCCGCGACGGTCGGCGTCGAACACCGGCCGCGCCGCGTGCCGCTGTCGAGCCGGGCGGAAGCCATCGTCAAGGGCGCCCGCTTCTGGGGCGTCGACTATGAGGGATACAGCGCCGCGCGGCCGGAGCGCGGCGCGGCGGGAGACGTCGCCGTTGCGCCCGCTGCCAGCAAGCCGTCGGGCACGGGCCTTCGCCTTGCCGCCAAGCAGGTTCTCGCCGCGCCCTCGACACTGGCGCTCTGGCAGGCGAGCCGCGCCGAACCGCAGCTCAGCGCCGATACCCGCCTCGCCGCGCGCAAGGCGCAGCTCTACGACGTGCTGGAAGGCGTGCGGCGCGACTACCTGTAAATCCCGCGATGCCGGCCGGTCCCGTCAGACCGGCTCGGCAGGGGAGGCGGGCAGCAGGTAGCGCAGGCCCGCCTCGGCCGGTGCCTCTCGGCGAAAGCGCCGGTAGGCGGCCTCCGCCTTGTCGCGCAGGATGCCACCGGCAATGGCCGGCAGGGCGGCGGGATGGCCGAAGGCGTAGGAGAGGGCCGCACCGGCGCCGCGCTCCCGCTTGCTGTCGAGGAAGCGGCGCAGGGCATGCCGGTTGCCGATCTGGCGGCAGTGCCGGCGCATGACGCCGAGCGCCTCGGGGGGAATGCCGCCCGTCGCCAGGATGGAGCGTTCGGCGGCATGCAGCGCCGCCAGGTCTTCCGTGCGGTGCCGGCCGCTGAGCGAGTTCTCGCGCACCAGCGCGCCGTAGCCGCAGCTCTCGATCACCGTATAGCGCGCGCCGTTCGCCAGCGCCCGCACATAGAGCTCGTAGTCCTCGCCAAGCCGCATCTCCTCGCGGTAGCGCAGCCCGTGCGCGTCGAGAAAGGCGCGGCGCATGACCGGTTTCAGGAAGCCCAGTTCGCCGCGCGGCGCGCCGCGGCGGGAGATGTTGCCCTGCACGAAGGCCTTGAGATCGAGGCGGCGCGGGCGCGGCGCGAACTGCGCCGGCTGGTGAAGCGGCTCGGCCTCCGCCATGAAGGCGATGTTGTCGGCGATGAAATCCCAGTCCGGGCAGGCGAGCATCTGGCGGAAGCGGCCGGGAAAGAAGACGTCGTCCGCATCGAGGATGGCGATCAGCGGCGCGCGGGACACGGCGATCGCCCGGTTGCGGGCCGCCGAGGGCCCGCGGTTCTGGGTGAAGCCGAGGATTTCCAGCCGGCCGCTCGCATCGTTCGCGGCGGCGGCCGCCGCCATCGTGCGGTCGTCCGATCCGTCGTCCACCACCACGACCTCGGCCACTTCCGGCTGCGCAAGGGCCGAGCGGACGGCCCGCCCGATCGTCTCCTCGGCATTCTTCGCGGCAATGATGACACAGACCGTTTCTTCCTGGGCCATGGGCATACCCCCGTCACGCGTTGAACCATGGCGCGGGGCACCCGCGCTGCAATGCAGCATGAAAGGGGAAAAGGGCACAAAAACGGCCCGCCGCCCGAGGCGGCGCGATCAGGGCTTGGAGTGACCGGGCTCGTTCATCGAAACGGGAACCTTGCTCTTCGCCGCATCCCGGCTCGTGTCGATATCCGGCGTGCCGCGCGCGCCGGCATCGATGCCCCGGCGACGTTGCCGGGCCTCGCGCCAGACGAGGAAGAGCGTCGTGAGGAAATAGCCGACCTGGATGAGCACGGCGCAGAGGAAGGTCTGGAGGGCGGTGGTGGCGAGCGAACCGGTGGAAAGATAGGTCACCACGGCAAAGGCGACGAGCGCGATTGCCATGCTCAGGAAGAAGCGCGGCGCATAGGCCATGCTGTCCCGCCACTTTTTGTCCGGCACGCGTGTCATGATTGGATTCGCCTTCTCCTCACAGGCTACCCGGCACTATAGTGTGCCGCGTCAACAGGTGCAATCAAGGGTAAAACCCGTGGGCCGTCGCACCGGTTCCACCCTAGCCCGGCGACCTTGCGCTTCCGTTAAAATGCTCCCGCAACCGATTCGCTGCCTTGTTTTTGCCAAGTTTGGGACGCGGTTCGCGCCGAATGCGGGTTGTCGCGCGGCCAGCCTATCCGAGAGGTTGCGCCCGCCGCGTCTCCAGATCAAATTTTATTACGGCCTCTGCGGTTTTTCCGCGGAAACTGTGCACTGCAAAAACAATATTGCGATGCAAAATTATGCGCCTTCTCCATGTATATTCCGGTGTTTTCGTATCTTCTCCCCAGAGAAAGCCGATGACGGCTTCGTAATTCCGCAGCGCACGTTTTTTCAAAAGAAGTGAGATCGCAGTTTCCATGCGTGATCACGCAGAATCGGAAGGCGCGTTTCCATGGGGAAATGCTTCCAGATTGGACAGAGCAGGCGAACAAAGACTTCAATTTAGTACATAAACAATTGCTTAAATTACAGTGCTCCACCCTTTCCCGCCGCTTCACATTTCAAAAAACAAACTGTGACCACACAGTCCGCATTGGATGGCAGAGCGCGTCCGAGGGGACCGACCCTATCGCAAATCCAAGTGGAGCCATCTCTATGAAGTCCGCGACACGATCGGCCAGTTCGCCGTATTTCAGTTCGTTTGCAACCGGTGCACCGCCGGTGGGGGGAATATCGAAACGAAGCTTCGACATCCTGGTGGCGCTTGCCGCCATCATCCTCATCAGCCCCATCTTCCTGATGATCATGGCACTGGTGAAATTCTCCGACGGCGGCAGCGTCTTCTACGGCCATCGCCGCATCGGTTATAACGGCACGACCTTCCGCTGCCTGAAATTCCGCACCATGGCGGAAAATGGCGATGCCATCCTGCAGCAGTATCTGAAGGACAACCCGGCCGCCTATGAGGAATGGCGCACCGCGCGCAAGCTGCAGTTCGATCCGCGGGTGACCGTCGTCGGCACCGTGCTGCGCAAGCTCAGCCTCGACGAGCTGCCGCAGCTCTTCAACATCCTGCGCGGAGAGATGAGCCTCGTCGGGCCGCGCCCGGTGGTGGAGGACGAGCTGGAACTCTACGAGGCCTCCGCCATCTACTATCTCCAGACCCGCCCCGGCCTCACCGGCCTCTGGCAGGTCAGCGGGCGCAACGACGTGTCCTATGCGGCGCGCGTCGCCTTCGACACGCACTATGTCTGCAACTGGTCGCTGGTGAGCGATCTCATGATCGTCGCCCGCACCATCCCGGCCGTCTGCCTTTCGCGCGGCAGCTATTGATCCGGAAGAAGCGCCCGCGGCCCCGGCTGCGGGACGCCCGGAAGACAGGGGTTTCCATGAAGACGACATCGAACGCGGCTTTCGCCGCGGCCGCTTTTCCCATGAAGGCGCGCACGGCGCTCTGCCTTGCCTTTCTTGTCATTGCCGGTCCGGCAGGTGCCGAGGTCGGCGAATACCGGCTCGGGGTGATGGACAAGCTGCGCATCCGCGTGGCGGAATGGCAGACCGCCGAGGGCGCGATCCGCGACTGGAGCGCCGTCAGCGGCGACTACAGCGTCGGGGCGGACGGGGCGGTTTCCGTGCCCTTCCTCGGCCCGCTGCCGGCGGACGGCCGCACGACCGGCGAGCTCGCCGAGGAGATCGGCCAGAAGATGCAGGTCCTCTTCGGCCTGCGCGACCGCCCGTCCGCCTCGGTGGAGATCGCCGAATACCGGCCGGTCTATCTTGCCGGCGAGGTGCAGACGCCCGGCGCCTATCCCTATGCGCCGGGCCTGACGGTGCTCAAAGCCGTCAGCTTCGGCGGCGGCCTGCGCCGCGCCGATGCCGGCCAGCGCTTCACGCGGGATTTCCTGCGCTCCGAAGGCGAGGCGGCCGTCTTCCTTGCCGAGCGCAACCGCCTGCTGGTCCGCCGCGCCCGCATCCACGCGGAGATGAACAACGCCAAGGGCATCGCCATGCCGAAGGAGCTCGGCGATACCGAGGAGGCGCGCGCGCTGATGGAGAGCGAGAAGGCGCTGATGGTCTCGCGGGAGAAGCGCCTGCGCCTGCAATTGACGGCGCTCGCCGATCTGAAATCCCTGCTCGGCACCGAGATCGACGCCCTCGCCAAGAAATCGCAGACCCAGACGCGGCAGCTCGAACTCGTCCAGGCCGATCTCGACAAGGTCGACACGCTCGCCGAAAAGGGCCTGGCGATCAGCTCCCGGCGGCTGGCGCTGGAACAGCGCACCGCCGACCTGCAGGCCGCCCTGCTCGACATCGACACCGCCTCGCTGAAGGCCAAGCAGGACATCAACAAGGCCACGCAGGACGAGACCACCCTCACGAACGACTGGGACGCGCAGCTTGCCCAGGAATTGCAGAACACCGAACAGGAGCTCGACACGCTGGCCCTGAAGCTCGGCACGAGCCGCAGCCTGATGTCGGAGGCGCTGATGCAATCGGCCGATGCGGCCGCCTTCAAGGACGGGCTCTCGTCCGCCAACATCGCCTATTCGATCCTGCGCACGGTGAAGGGCAAGGCCGAAGAGATCGCCGCCACCGAAACGACGCCGGTCCTGCCAGGCGATATCGTCAAGGTGGGGCTGAGCCTGAAGACGCAGTGAGGCGGCCATGCGGATCGCCAAGGCAAGCCTGATCGACCCCGGGGCCAACACGGTCTATGCCGCGACGGCCGTCGCGCTGTCCTTCTTCGTCTTCGCCTATTCCTTCCGCTTCGGCCAAGTGTCGATCCTCGCCTATTATGCGCTGTGGCTGCCGCTGGTCATCGTCGATTACCGGCGGGTGCTCGGCAATTATGCGCGCTACGGCTGGATCTTCGCCTTCGCCGTCTTCGCGTGCCTCTCCGTCTTCTGGTCGCAGGCGCCAGGCGTCACGGCCCGCGCGAGCGTGCAATATCTCTCCCATGTCGTCTGCGCGCTGATCGCCATGCGCGTCGTCGACACGCGCACGCTGGTGCGCGGCGGCCTTGCCGGCACGGCGCTCGTATTGTGTTACTCGCTCGTCTTCGGCGTCTATCACCTTGATCCGCTCGACGGCACCTACAGCTTCGTCGGCGCCTTCGCCTCCAAGAACCAGCTCGGCTTCTACGCCTCGCTCGCCGTGCTCTTCGCCTTTGCCGCGCTCGTCCTCGGGGCCGAGCGCGGGGCGTGGAAGCTCGTCGCCCTCGTCTGCGTGGCCGTCGCGCTCTACTGCCTGAAAGCCTCGCAATCGGCAACCTCGGTGCTCACCACCGCTGCCGTCGCGGGTCTCTGCCTCGGGCTGAAGGCGCTGGAATGGCTGGCGCCGGCGCACCGCAAGATGCTGTTCCTCGTGCTCGCCGTCTTCGCCGTCCTCGTGCTCCTCGCCGGTGCCTATGGCGGCGGCTATGTGCTTGTGCTCGGCGCCTTCGGCAAGGATGCGACGCTGACGGGGCGCACCTATCTCTGGCAGCAGGGCATCGAGACGGCCGCGGCCGCGCCCTTCGTCGGCATCGGCTACCAGGCCTTCTGGGTGCAGGGTTTTGCCGAGGCCGAGCGGCTATGGGCCGCCTTCTTCATCGGCACCCGCTCGGGCTTCCATTTCCACAACACCTTCATCGCCGCGACGGTGGAGACCGGGCTGATCGGCTGCCTCTTGCTGTCGATGGTGCTGCTCGCCGCGCTCGCCGGCCATCTCCACCGGCTCCTGTCGGCGGCGCACGACCTGGAGGCGCTGGTCCTCTTCACCGTTGCGGCGCTCCTGGCGGTGCGAACCTTCGTCGAGATCGACATCCTCAATCCCTATCACGTCGGCTCCTTCCTGCTCTATTTCGCCGCCGGCAAGCTTGCCGATGCCCGCCGCGCCCGAAGAGGGCAGCCGGTCTACCGCGTCCGGCTGCCGCCGCGCGTCGAAGGCATCCGCCCATGACGGAAGAGACCCGGCCAGCGACGCTCTACGGCATCCAGTACCTGCGGGCGCTCGCCGCGCTCGCGGTCGTCTTCTTCCATGCCGGCGAGCGCAGCGGCCATGCGCTGGCGATCGGCGCGGCGGGGGTCGACGTCTTCTTCGTCATCAGCGGCTTCATCATGTGGGTGATCGTCGCGCGGCGCCCGGTCCCGCCCGGCCGCTTCCTCACCGAGCGCCTGCGCCGCATCGTGCCCATCTACTGGCTGGCGACCGGCGCCATGGTGGCGGGCGCGCTGCTCGGCCTCTTCCCCAATCTCGTGCTGACGGCACGCCACCTCCTCGCCTCGCTGTTCTTCGTGCCCTTGCCCTCGCCGAGCAGCGGGGAGGTCTGGCCGGTTCTCGTCCAGGGCTGGACGCTCAATTACGAACTCTTCTTCTACGCCGTCTTCGCCGCCTGCCTGCTCCTGCCCGCGCGCATGAGGCTTGCCGCCGTCGCCGCCATCTTCCTCGCCCTCGTGGCGCTCGGCCTAGCGGTGACGAGCGAAAACCCGCTCTTCGTCACCTATACCCGGCCGATCATCCTGGAATTCGTCGCGGGCATGCTGATCGGCCGGCTGTGGCTCGCCGGGCGGGTGCGCGGGAGGGTGCCGGGTCTTGCCCTCATCGGCCTGTCGCTCGCCGGTTTCGCGACGATCGGCATCCTCCGGCTGCCCTTCGACGAATGGACCTGCGGCCCGCTCGCGGCCATGCTCGTCTACGGCACCGCGGCGCTGGAGCGGGAAGGCGGCGTGCCGCACCTGCGGCTTCCCGCGCTCCTCGGCGATGCCTCCTATTCGATCTATCTCTGGCACACCTTCGCCATCTCGGTCGTGGCGAAGGCGGGAACGATGCTCGGGCTGGCGCCGGCGCTCGTCTTCCTCGCCTCTGTGCTCGCCGGCCTCCTGGCCGGCCTTGCCGGCTACCGGCTCATCGAGCGCCCGCTGCTGCGCGGGTTTTCCGGAAAGCGCCGCATGGAGGCCGCCCGCAAGGCAGTCGCCACCGAGGGATAACGCATCCGTCCATGAGCCCGTTCTGCCTGACGGCATCTCCCGCTTGGATGGAAACCGTTGCCGTTCTCCCCTTCTCCCCCGCGGGGAGAAGGTGCCGGCAGGCGAATGAGGGGGATGGCGAAGGCGCAAAGGCTCTATTCGACCCTTCGGGCCACCTTCTCCCCGCGGGGGAGAAGGGAAGGAGGCAATGCTGAATTCCACATGCGACTGCCTGGCCCTCAGGGGGAGAAGGTTGGGCGCCCGCATTTCTGGCGCAGAGAGTGTCGCGGGTTAGCCCCTCCCCCTTGTTGGGAGGGGACTTCACGCCGGGCGATTGCCCTCCGGCCCGAGCGGCGGAAAGGTGAGTTCCACCACCGTGCCCCGTCCCGGTGCCGAGAGGATGCGGGCGTCGCCGCCGCTCTGGCGCACGAAGCCATAGACCACGGCAAGGCCGAGGCCGGCGCCGCCTTCCTCGTCGCGCGTGGTGAAATAGGGCTCGAAGGCCTTGTCGGCGGCTTCCGGCGACATGCCGATGCCCTCGTCCGCCACCGAAACCACGACACCCGCCCCGCCGCCGAGGCAGCGGATGAGGATCGTGCCGCCCGACGGCATGGCGGCGGCGGCGTTGAGGCAGAGGTTGAGGATGGATTGCTCGAACAGCGCCGCATCGAGCAGCACCGTCGGCAGGCCTTCGGCAATGTCGAAGACGAGCCGGCACTTCTCGCCGACGGCGATTTCCAGCACGTCCGCCATGCCGCGCAGCAGCGCGCCGATTTCCACCGCGCCCGGATGGATCGGCTGCTGGCTGCCGATGGAGAGCATGCTGCCGGCGAGCGAGCGGCCCCGGTCGGCGGCCTTGCGGATGCGGGCGAGATGCCGCTTCTGCCGGTCGTTGAAGCCGGTCTCGCGCTCCAGGAGACCGAGGCTGCCGGTGATGATGCCGATCATGTTGCCGACTTCGTGGCTCACCTGGTGCGTCATGCGCATGATGCCGTCGAGGCGCTGGATCTTGGCCGCCTCCGCCTCCTGCCGGTCGATATCGGTGACGTCGCGCGCGAGCAGCACGATGCCGCCGTCCGGCTGGCGCGACAGCGAGACCTCCGTCACCCGCCCTGCCGCGGAGCGATGGCGCAGCACGGAGCGATCTTCGAGCGCGCCCGCCTCGCTTTCGGCCGGCAGCAGCGCCGGGTCGATCTCGGGGATCGGGGCGACGAATTTGCGCACCGGCAGTTTGCGCGCCGAACCCGACCAGCCGACGAGCTCGATGACGCGGCGGTTCATGGTGATCGGCCTGCCGCGCGGATCGAAGAGCGCGATGCCCTCGTTCATGGTGCGGAAGGTCGAGCGGATGGTGCGCGCGGCGGCCTCGGCGGTGCGCCGCAGCCGCGAGACGCGCTCGACGCTCTCCCGGAAGGCGCGGAAGGCCTCCAGCAGCCGCACCAACTCGGTCTCCGTGCCGTCGTAGCGCGGGGCGTCGACGTCCTTGCGCCCTTCCGCCAGCGCGTTCATGCCGTTCGACAGCGCGACGATGCCGCGTGAGACGCGCATGACGGAGCGGATGGAGAAGATCGCCATGACGAGCACGAGCAGCGCGGCGAAGGCGACGATGACGAGCAGGCGGCTCAGCGCATCGGAGGTCGAGACGAGATCGTCGTTGAGGCTGCGGGCGACGGCCTCGCTCTGGGTCTCCGTGGCATGCGAGAGATCGCGCGAGACGGAATGCAGCCGTGAGACGGCGGCGCGGATGGCGAACATTTCGAGGAGGTAGCGCGTCTGCGCCTCGAAGACGCGTTCATAGGGCGCGAACTCGGCGGCGGAAATCCGCACGTCCGGCGCGGCGCGCTCGATGCGCGGCGCGGTTTCGGCAACATAGCGGCGGCGCAGTTCCCCGAGCTGGAACAGGCTGTCGGAATTGGAGGCCGACTGCACGATCGCATTCAGCCGCCGGCGGAAATCGGTGTCGGCGATGCCGCTGCCGGTGGCGATCTCGCCGAGCGCGGCGGCGGCCTCGGCCTTGTGCTGCTGGGCACTGTCCGCATCGCCGGCAAGGGCCATGGTCTGCGTGCGGATCGTCTCCAGGAGCTCGACGATGCGGGCGCTGGCAAAGCCCTTCACGGCTGCCGCCCCGCTCTCCGGCGCCATGGTGCGCAGCAGCGCGTCGACCTGCGCGACCACCGAGCGGCTTTCGCTGGAGACCCGGTAGGGCGAGGTGGCGTTCATCAGGAAGGGCGCGCTGGAGACGAGGTCGGAGACCTGGCGCGAGACGAGCGAGGCCTTGGCGAGGCTCGAAAAGGCCTGCAGGCCGTAGCTCGCCATCTCCTCGCGCGCCCGCTGCAGGCCGTAGATGGCGATGGTCGACAGGCTGAAGACGAGCACGCAGATGAAGACGATCGCAAACGGGAGGCGGAAGGCGATCGAGGAGAGGAAGGGGCGGCTGATCACGGCGAAGGCTCGCCGTCGTCGGTGTCGAGCACGTAGCCCTTGCCGCGCCGCGTCTTGATATGGCGCGGCAGATCCGGGTTGCGCTCGATCTTGCGGCGCAGGCGCAGCACCAGCACGTCGACATTGCGGTCGATGTAGCGGTCGCTCTCGGCGCCGAGCCGGTCGAGGATATGCGCGCGGCTGACCGGGATGGTCGGCGTCTCGGCGAGGATCTCGAGCAGGGCGAATTCGGCGCCGGTCAGCGACTTTCCGGGATCGGTGCGGCAGACGGCGCGGCGGTTCGCAAGGTCCACCGACCAGTCGCCGAGCTTCAGGGACGCCGGTTCGTGCTCGCGCTCGCTGTCCCGCTCGGGCTTCAGCGAGGGGATCGTGCGGCGCAGCACGGCCTTGATGCGCGCCGTCAGCTCGATCGGCTCGAAGGGCTTGACGACATAGTCGTCCGCCGCCGTCTCCAGCCCCAGCACCCGGTCCGCGGCGCTGCCCGCCGCCGTCACCATGACGATGCCGATATTGGTCTGCGCGCGCAGGCGCTGGGCGAACACCCTGCCGGAAATGCCGGGCAGGTTATGGTCGACGAGCACGAGATGCACGCTTTCGCGCGCCAGCACGCCCGCCGCCGCCTCCGCCGACGGCGCGGTCACCGGTACCCAACCCTCCGCCTCCACCAGGTCGGAGATGAGCTCCGCCATGTCCGGATCGTCCTCGACGATCAGAATCCGTATCCTCTCGTTCAGCACATGTCCTTCCTCCCGCGCCCATCATAGTGAGGCCGGGATGATTGTTCAAAGCGGCTCGCATTATGCGGCTTTGTCACATTTGTAACCTTTGTCATCTTTGAGAGGGCGGGCAGGCCGGCGCTGTAAGAACGGTAACCATTCTTCGATTGCGGTGCGCGGCGGATGTGCCATCCTGAACGCGGAGATTGGAATGTCCGCCGTTGCAGGCGGCGCGTTCCAAATGGGAGGAACATCGTGAGAGGCATCAGCGCTTTCGGCGCGGGCGCGGCCCTGTGGCTGGCGACCGCCACGGCCGGCATGACGGCCCCTTCGCTCACCGTCCTGTGCGGTGTGGACGAGGTGTGGTGCGCCGCCATGCAGAAGGCCTACGAGGCGAAGACGGGCCTTGAGATCGCGATGACGCGCATGAGCACCGGCGACATCCTCAACCAGATCCGCGCGGAAAAGGCAGCGCCCACCGTCGACGTCTGGTGGGGCGGCACGGGCGACACGCATCTGCAGGCCGGCTCGGAAAACCTGCTCGAACCCTACCAGCCGGCGCATGAGCGCGACATGCTGCCCTGGGCGCAGAACTTCTTCGCCATGTCCGGCGGACGCTCGGCCGGCATCTATGCCGGGGCGCTGGGCTTCGCCTACAATGCCGACCTGCTGCGGGCGGCAAAGCTGCCGGCGCCGACCTGCTGGAAGGACCTGACGGACATCGCCTATCGCGGCCGCATCCAGAGTGGCAATCCGAACTCCTCCGGCACCGCGTTCACGACACTCGCGACGCTCGTGCAGCTCTTCGGCGAGGAGGAGGCCTTCCGCTATCTCGCCGCGCTCAACCGCAACATCGAGCGCTACACGTCATCGGGCTCCGCGCCGGTCAAGGCCGCGGCGCGCGGCGAGGTGCTGATCGGCATTTCCTTCATGCACGATGCCGTCACGCAGAAGGAGGCGGGCTCCCCGCTCGTCATCGTCGCGCCCTGCGAGGGCACGGGCTACGAGATCGGCGCCGTCAGCATCGTCAAGGGCGCGCGCCATGTCGAGGAGGCGAAGCGCTTCGTCGATTTCGCGCTGAGCCCGGAGGGCCAGGCGACGGGCGCGGCGGCCGGCCAGAACCAGGTGCCCTCGAACGCCATGGCAAGCCTGCCGCTCGCCGCGCCCGACATCTCGCTGATCAAGATGGTGGATTACGACTTCGCCACCTTCGGCTCGCCGGAAGAACGAAGTCGGCTGCTCGAGCGGTTCGACGCGGTGCTCTCCGCGACGAACTGATCGAGGCCCGGAAGCAAACCCTATTCGACAATGCGCGAACGAGCCGCCGGCGGGCAGCCCGAAGGCCCCGCCATGCCCGTCCGCGCCAGCATTCAAACCAAGGCAACAGGAGGATGCCCCATGAAGACCAGAACCCTTTCCCTCATGCTTTTTGCCGGAACGGCGCTTGCCGCCCTGCCGGCTGCGGCGGCCGGCGAACTCAACCTCATCTGCTCGGCCGACGTCGTCATCTGCGAGCAGATGAAGGGCGATTTCGAGAAGGCGCACGGCGACATCAAGGTGAACATGGTGCGCCTGTCCTCGGGCGAGACCTATGCCAAGGTGCGCGCCGAGGCCCGCAACCCGAAGACCGACATCTGGTGGGCCGGCACGGGCGACCCGCATCTGCAGGCCGCTTCGGAGAACCTGACGCTGGAATACAAGTCGCCGAAGCTCGACGAACTGAACGACTGGGCGAAGAGCCAGGCCGAAAGCGCGGGCTACAAGACGGTCGGCGTCTATGCCGGCGCGCTCGGCTGGGGCTACAACACCGAGATCTTCAAGTCGAAGGGCTTCAAGGAGCCGGTCTGCTGGGCCGATCTCCTGGCGCCGGAACTGAAGGGCGAGATCCAGATCGCCAACCCGAATTCCTCCGGCACCGCCTATACGGCGCTCGCCTCCCTCGTGCAGATCATGGGCGAGGACCCGGCCTTCGACTACCTGAAGAAGCTCAACGACAACATCTCGCAATACACCAAGTCCGGCTCGGCGCCCGTCAAGGCGGCGGCGCGCGGCGAGACGGCGGTCGGCATCGTCTTCGTGCATGACGCGGTGGCGCAGACGGCCGAAGGCTTCCCGGTCAAGTCGATCACGCCCTGCGAGGGCACCGGCTACGAGATCGGCTCCATGTCGATCATCAAGGGCGCGCGCAACCTCGACAATGCCAAGATCTGGTACGACTGGGCGCTGACCGCGGAGGTCCAGTCGCGCATGAAGGATGCCAAGTCCTTCCAGTTGCCGTCGAACAAGAACGCGAAAATCCCGAAGGAAGCGCCGCGCTTCGAGGACATCAAGCTGATCGACTACGATTTCGCGACCTATGGCGAACCGGCCAAGCGCAAGGCGCTGCTGGAGCGCTGGGACCGCGAAGTCGGCGCGGCCGCCAACTGACGGCCTGATGGACGGCGCCCGTCTCCTCCGGGCGCCGTCTTCCCGAAACGACACACCATAGCGAGGTCGGCCATGAGACATGGCAATCGCAGGCTGGACGTGGTCCTGATCCTGGGCGTGGTCGCTTTGACCCTTCTGCCCTGGTACCGGATCGACGGCGGCTTCTACGGGTTCGGTTGGCTGGCCGGTTTCCCCCTTTCCACCGAGGCCGCGCCCGGCCTCGTGCAGATCGCCGCGCATGGCCGCCTGTGGCTTGCCGGCGTCGTTCTGCTGCTTCTCCTCGCCGGCGCGGCGCGCGGCATGACGGACCCGATGCGCCGCGGCGCCGCACTGGCGTGGGTGGGCGCGCTCGGCGTCCTCTTCCTGTCGCTGCAGGGTCTTGCCATCGGCTTTTCCGGCTGGACGTGGACGATCAGCGAAAGCCTGTTCGGCATGCTCCCGGACGGCCAGCCCGCAATGGGCGCCGGCGCCGTGCTCTCGGCCGTCGTCTTCGTGCTGCTCTTTTCCTTCGGCCTTGCCGAGCGCGGCGTCATGAAGGGCGATGCCTTCGTCATCAGCGCCATCTCGCTGCTCGTCTTCCTCGTCGCCGTCTTCGTCTTCTATCCGATCGGCAGCATGTTCACCGGCGCGGTGCAGGATTTCGACGGCTCGTTCAACCCGGACAATTTCATCCGCAACCTTCAGGATCCGAGCATCTGGAGCCTGAACTGCGTCATCGGTGCGGGGCGCTGCGGCGTTGCCTGGCGCACCCTGTGGCTCGCCATCATGACCGGTCTCGGCTCGACGCTGCTCGGGCTCGCCTTCGCGCTGGTCGCCACCCGCACGCGCTTTCCCTACAAGAAGGGCCTGCGCCTCCTCACCATCCTGCCGATCATCACGCCGCCCTTCGTCATCGGCCTGGCGCTGACGCTGCTCTTCGGCCGCGCGGGCGTCATCACGCAGGGGCTTTCCGAGCTTTTCGGCATCGAGCCGGGCCGCTGGCTCTACGGCCTCACCGGCATCTGGATCGCGCAGGTCCTTTCCTTCACGCCGATCGCCTTCCTCGTCCTGATCGGCGTCGTCGAGGGCGTCAGCCCGTCGATGGAGGAGGCCTCCACGACGCTGCGCGCCGACCGCTGGCGCACCTTCCGGCGCGTCTCGCTGCCGCTGATGAAGCCGGGCCTCGCCAATGCCTTCCTCATCGGCTTCATCGAGAGCATGGCCGATTTCGGCAACCCGCTGGTGCTCGGCGGCAGCCACGGCGTGCTCTCGACGGAGATCTTCTTCGCCGTCGTCGGTTCGCAGAACGATCCCTCGCGCGCCGCCGTGCTCGCCATGGTTCTGCTCGCCTTCACGCTCTCGGCCTTCCTCGCCCAGCGTTTATGGCTGTCCGGCAAGAACTTCGCCACCGTTACGGGCAAGGGCGACAGCGGGGCGCATATCGCGCTGCCGCGCGGCCTGTCGATCGGCGTGCATGCCATCGTCATCCCCTGGGGCCTCTTCACCCTGGTCGTCTACGGCATGATCCTCGTCGGCGGCTTCGTGAAGACCTGGGGCCTCGACAATTCGCTGACGCTCGACCACTACGCCAAGGCCTTCTCCATCAGCTTCGACAATGGCACTGCTTGGGGCATCGCCTGGACGGGCGTCGCCTGGAACTCGTTCTGGACGACGATGGAGATCGCGCTGATCTCCGCGCCGCTGACGGCCATCGTCGGCCTTTTGACGGCCTATATCATCGTGCGCCAGAAGTTTACCGGCAAGAACGTGTTCGAGTTCGCGCTGATGATGAGCTTCGCCATTCCCGGCACGGTCATCGGCGTCAGCTACATCATGGCCTTCAACCTGCCGCCGCTGGAAATGACCGGCTCGGCGCTGATCCTGATCGCCTGCTTCGTCTTCCGCAACATGCCGGTCGGCGTGCGCGGCGGGATTGCGGCGATGAGCCAGCTCGACAAGAGCCTGGACGAGGCCTCGCTGACGCTGCGCGCCGGCAGCTTCCGCACCATCCGCAAGGTCATCCTGCCGCTCCTGCGGCCCGCCATCACCGCCGCGCTCGTCTATTCCTTCGTGCGCGCCATCACCTCGATCAGCGCCGTCATCTTCCTCGTCAGCGCCGAATACAACATGGCGACCTCCTATATCGTCGGCCTCGTCGAAAACGGCGAATACGGCGTGGCGATCGCCTATTCCTCCATGCTGATCGTCGTGATGATCACCGTCATCACCGGCTTCCAGCTTCTCGTGGGCGAACGGCGCCTGCGCCGTGAAAACCGCGTCGCCGGCCTTGCCCCCTCTCGTCAGGAGAAAACCGCATGATCAACCAGAAAGCCGGCTCCGTCACGTTCGAGAACGTGAAGAAGGCCTTCGGCGCCTTCACCGCCATCCCCGACCTTTCGCTCACCATCGAGCCCGGCACGCTCGTCACCCTGCTCGGTCCCTCCGGCTGCGGCAAGACGACGACGCTGCGCATGCTCGCCGGGCTGGAACACCCGACGGCCGGGCGCATCCTCATCGGCGGCAAGGACGTCACCATGCTGCCGGCCAACGAGCGCGACGTTTCGATGGTCTTCCAGTCCTACGCGCTCTTCCCGCACATGAGCTCGCTCGACAATGTCGCCTACGGCCTCGAATCCTCCGGCCTCTCGCGCAAGGAGGCGCGGGAGCGGGCGGAGGAGGGGCTGGCGCTCGTCGGTCTTGCCGGTATGGGCGGGCGCCTGCCGGCCGAGCTTTCCGGCGGCCAGCAGCAGCGCGTCGCCGTCGCCCGTGCGCTGGTGCTGGAGCCGCAGGTGCTGCTGCTCGACGAACCGCTCTCCAACCTCGATGCGCGCCTGCGCCGCCGGGTGCGCACCGAGATCCGCGAGCTCCAGCAGCGCCTCGGCTTCACCGCCGTCTATGTCACCCACGACCAGGACGAGGCGCTCGCCGTCTCCGACCGGATCATCGTCATGAAGGACGGCGAGATCGCCCAGTCGGGCGCCCCGCGCGAGCTTTACGAGTTCCCGGCCTCCTCCTTCATCGCCGATTTCATGGGCGAGGCGAATGTCATCGCCTGCGAGGTCGTCGGCATTGACGGCACCGAGGCCGATATCCGCATCGGCAGCCTGAAGCACCGCGTACCCGCCGGCCGGGCGAGGCCCGGCGCCGCCAGCCTTGCCGTGCGCCCCGGCGCGGTGACGCTCGCCGAAGGCCGCGGGGAGGGGCTTGCCGGCCGCATCCTGCATTCGGCCTATCTCGGCGACCATGTCGAATACGAGGTGGAGACCGATGTCGGTACGCTCTTCATCGTCGACCATGCCGTCGACCGCATCCTGCCCGCCGCCTCCGACGCCACGCTCGGCTTCAAGAACCGCGGCATCGCCCTCATCAGCAACTGATACACCAAGGAAGAACAGCATGACGTCGCAAGAGACGGACCTCGACAGGCGCTTCGTCCTCGCCAAGGCCATCGCCCAGGAGGCGGGGGCCATGGCGCTCGATTATTTCAACCGCCGCGACAGCCTGGTGATCGAGACCAAGCGCGACCCGCAGGACGTCGTCTCCATCGCCGACCGCACCGTGGAGAAGCTGATCCGCGAGCGGGTCGAGGCGACGTTCGCCGGGGACGGCTTCCTCGGCGAGGAGTTCGGCCATACCGCGGGCAGCTCCGGCTATACCTGGGTCGTCGATCCCATCGACGGCACCGCGCCCTTCGTCAGCGGCATGCCGAACTGGTGCGTCTCGATCGCCGTGCTGCACGGGAACGAGCCGGTCATCGGCGTCATCGGCGCACCCTGCCACAACGAGCTCTATGCCGCCGCCGCCGGCAGGGGCGCCAAGCTCAACGGCAGGGTCCTGACGCTCGACCCCACCCGCAACGTGCGCAACGCCATGACCGGCATCGGCGCCAACAGCCATGTGGCGCCGGAAGTCATGGCCGACATCATCATCCGGCTGCTGCAGGCCGGCGGCACCTTCATCCGCAACGGCTCCGGCGCGCTGATGCTCGCCTATGTCGCGGCCGGCCGGCTCGTCGGCTATTACGAGCCCTACATGCACGCCTGGGATTGCCTTGCCGGCTATTGCCTCGTGAAGGAGGCCGGCGGCTGGCATCACCCCTTCCCGGTGGAGGGCGAACGGCTGACCAGGGGGGCACCGGTCGTCGCCGCCGGCCCGGGCGCCCGCGCCGACCTCGAAAGGCTGGCCGGGCTTGCCTAGCAGGCCGGTTTTGCGCGTCTATGCACGGCTGTGCAATATTGTGTTGACAAGTGCCGACCCTCAATGATTGACTGCACCCACTGACCGGCCGGGATGGGAGGAAACATTCCCGGTTTGGTCGAATTCGGTGCGGTGGCCGGCGGAAGCTGGTAGGGGAGGAAGCATTGCACGGCTTTGCGAAGACTGTTGAAAAAACGTGCCGCAACGCACAAGGCGGGCTCCATGGCCACGTCTGATGCGGCTGTAGCGCCGGCGCCCGTTGGCGGCGCGCGCTGGCGCTACAGATTGCGGCTGGCGCTACGCGAGCCGACGACGGTGATCGCCGTTCTGATGGCGGCGCTGTTTGCCTATCTCATCGTGGTGCCGATCCTGTCGATCCTTTCGGACGCGGCCACCGTGCAGTTCGGCGACGAGCGGCGCACGGCGGGCGAAACGGGCAGCGTCACCATCTACTATCTCTACCGCGCCTTCGCCTCGCCCGTCGCGCACGATCTCTTCTGGGAACCGCTCCTCAACACGCTGAAGGTGGCCTTCGGCGCCATCGCCATCTCGCTGTCGGTCGGCGGCGTGCTCGCCTGGCTGATCGCCCGCACCGACATGTTCGGCCGCCGCTGGTTCGCCACCGCCCTCATCGTGCCCTACATGCTGCCGGCCTGGACCTTCGCGCTCGCCTGGACGACGCTGTTCAAGAACCGCACCGTCGGCGGCCAGCCGGGCTGGTTCGAGGCGATCGGACTGTCGCCACCCGATTGGCTCGCCTATGGCCAGGTGCCGATCACCATCATCCTCGCGCTGCACTATACCCCCTTCGTCATCCTGCTGTTCGGCTCGGCGCTGCGCCGCTTCGACAGCCAGCTTGAGGACAGCGCGCGCATTCTCGGCGCGCCGGGCCGGGTGGTCGCGCTGCAGATCATCCTGCCGCTGATGCGCCCCGCGCTGCTGTCGGCGGTGCTGCTCATCTTCGCCAAATGCCTCGGCGAGTTCGGCGTGCCCTATGTGCTCGGCCTGCCGGTGAAGTTCGACGTGCTGGCGACCTCGCTCTACCGCTCCATCGGCTCGCGACAGACCGGCGTTGCGGGCGTGCTCGCCGGCGCCATCATGCTGATCGGCGTTCTGGCCATCATGATCGACGCGCATCTCGCCCGCGAGGCGCGCCGCTTCGTCACCGTCGGCTCCAAGGGCGCGATGAACCGGCTGTCGCGGCTGAAATCCTGGCGCTGGCCGGCCAGCGGCTTTGCCGCCGCCATCTTCATCGTCTCCGTCGGCATGCCGCTCCTGACGCTGGCGCTCTCGACGGTCATGCACCAGCCCGGCAGCTTCGCCCTGTCGAACTTCACGCTCGATTACTGGATCGGCCGGGACCTGCCGACGGTCGCCATGCGCACCGGCATCCTGCTCAGCCCCGATCTCTGGCAGGCGGCGTGGAACACGATCACGATCGTCGGCATCGCCTCGGTCTGCTCGGGCATCCTCGGCGTGCTCACCGGCTATGTCGTGGTGCGCACCACCATCCGGCCGCTGGCGATCTTCCTGCGACAGGTCACCTTCATGCCCTATCTGGTGCCCGGCATCGCCTTCGCAGCCGCCTATCTCTCGCTCTTCGCCGTGCAGCGCGGGCCGATCCCCGGCCTCTACGGCACGACGCTGATCCTCATCCTCGCCCTGATGGCGGACCAGATGCCCTATGCGTCCCGCGCCGGCATCTCGGCCATGATGCAGCTCGGCAAGGACCCGGAGGAGGCGGCGCAGATCGTCGGCGCCGGCTGGTTCCGCCGCATGACGTCCATCGTCATCCCGATCCAGAAGGGCTCGCTCGTCACCGGCATCCTGCTGCCCTTCATCTCGGGCATCAAGGGGCTCAGCCTCTTCGTCATCCTCGCCGTGCCCGCCACGGACGTGCTGACGACCTTCTCGCTGCGCCTCGTCGACTACAACTACACCCAGGCCGCCAATGCCGTGGTGCTGATCATCGCCGGCCTTGCCTATGGCGGCACGGTGCTCGCCCAGCGGATCACCCGCACCAACCTTGCCGAGGGACTTGGAAACTGATGCCCGATATCGTTCTCAGCAATGTGCAGAAATCCTACGGCGCCGGCTCGCCCAACGCGGTGAGCGACCTCGACCTTCACATCCACGACGGCGAGTTCATGTGCCTGCTCGGCCCATCCGGCTGCGGCAAGACGACGACGCTGCGCATGATCGCCGGGCTGGAGAACCTGACGGACGGCGAGATCGGCGTCGGCGAGAAGATCGTCGACAGTCCGGCACGCGGCGCCTTCATCGGCCCGGAAAAGCGCGGCATGGGCCTCGTCTTCCAGTCCTATGCGCTCTGGCCGCACCTCACCATCGAGCGCAACACGGACTTTGGCCTGCGCCTGCGCAAGGTGCCGAAGGCCGAGCGCGAGGCGCGTGTGACCGAGGTCATGAAGGCGCTGGACATCGAGAAGTACCGGCACCGCTACCCCTCGCAGCTCTCCGGCGGCCAGCAGCAGCGCGTGGCGCTCGCCCGCATGCTGGCGGTCAATCCCGGCGTGCTGCTGCTCGACGAGCCGCTTTCCAACCTCGACGCGCGCCTGAGGCTCGAAATGCGCGCCGAGCTGAAGCGCATCCATGCCGCCTTCGGCACCACCATCGTCTTCGTCACGCACGACCAGTGGGAGGCGATGACGCTCGCCACCTCCATCGCCGTCATGAACGAGGGCCGGCTGCAGCAGATCGGCACGCCCAACGACATCTACGACCGGCCGGCCAACCGCTTCGTCGCCGAATTCGTCGGCAGTCCGCCGATCAACATTCTCGAAACCGCGACCGGCCATGCGCTGGATCGCGCCGCATCGCATTGGCTCGCCGGTCGGCTCGGCGAGAGCGCGGGGGTCGGCTCGGTGGGCTTTCGGCCCGAAGCCCTGCAGATCGCGCGCTCGGAGGCTGCCGTTCCCGGCGACAGCTTCCGCCATGCGGCCGAAGTCACCGGCATCCTGCCGACCGGCGGAAGCTGGATCATCGAACTGAAGGTCGACGGCCGCGCCCTCTTCGCCACCACCACCGAATGCCCGGTGCTGAAGGGCGGCGAACGGGTCTTCGTCCATGCCCGGCCGACGGCCATGCACGTCTTCGACGCAGCGGGCCTGCGGCTTGCCGGCGCGGACGACACGCTGGCGCGCGCCGCCTGAACCGAAACGGAAACTGAAACCCGCGCCATCCGATGGGAAGAGACGGATGGGGCGAAGCTGGAGGAGGAAAACATGCGGAAATACGGTTTACTGGCAGGCGCCGCGCTGGCGCTATGCATGGCCGGCGGGGCGCTGGCGGAGGACTTCAACCTCGACGCGCTGGTCGAGGCGGCGAAGAAGGAGCCGCCGCTGTCGGTCTATGACAGCACCGGCAAGATCGTCGACATGGTCGAGGCGTTCAACGCCAAATACGGGCTGAAGGCGGAGGGCTCGAAATCCAAGGCCACCGCGCAGCTCGAAACGATCATCCGCGAATCCCAGAAGGGCAACATCCAGACGGACGTGTCCTTCATCTCCGACCCCTCGGCGGTGGTCGGCCAGCTGATGCCCGCCGGCTTCGTGGAGAACTGGGTGCCGCCGGATCTGGCCAAGGACATCTCGCCCGAGGCGCACGACCCGCTGCTCGTCGTGTCGAGCCCGAACTTCCTCGCCTACAACACCAAGCTCTACGACAAATGCCCGATCACCAATATCTGGCAGCTCACCGAGGCGGAGTGGAAGGGCAAGGTCGCCATGCAGGACCCGCTCGGCAAGCCGTCCTACACCGACTGGTTCAACCAGATGCGCAGCCGCATCGACGACAAGATCGCCGCCGCCTACGAGAAGCAGTACGGCAAGACGCTGGAAACCGACCTCGGCAGCGCGACCGAGGCCTTCGTCGCGGCGCTTGCCGCCAACGGCCCGCTGCTGACGGATTCCGATTCCGCCGCCGGCGAGGCCGTCGCCGCGCCCGGCCAGAGCGAGCCCTTCGTCGGCCTCGTCGCCTCGGCCAAGTTCCGCGACAATGCGGGCAAGGGCTTCTCGCTCGGCCTGTGCGCCGGGGTGGATCCGATCATCGGCTTCTCCAACCCGACGGTCGGCGTCATCGTCAAGGGCTCGGACAGCCCGAACACGGCAAAGCTCTTCGTCCACTATGCCATGACGGCCGAGGGCATCGCGCCGCAGGCCGAGGACGGCAAGCTGTCCAGCAACCGCACGGTCGGCCTGCCGGACGACGAGCCGTCGGGCATCGGCAAGCATCTCGATGCCCTGCTGAACTACGACCCCGCCACGGGCCTGGAAGACTGGGACAGCCGGCAGGACTGGCAGGATTTCTGGCGCGTCCACTACAAGCGCTGAGCGAAAGACGGGCGGGCCGTTCCCCGGCCCGCCTGCCGCCCTTGCGGCGGCAACGATGAGATGAAAACGAACAGGGCAGGAAAGACAGGGCACATGAGCATTGACGAGGGGGCGATCGACCGCCGGGAGGCCTTCCTGCACGCGCTTGTCCGCGAGGCGGCGGAGCTTGCCCGCGCCGGCTTTGCCCGGCAGACGGGGCAGGCGGTCAGCATGAAGGGCCCGCAGGACTACCTGACGGAGACCGACGGGCAGGTGGAAGACCATCTGCGCGCCCGGATATCGGAGGCATTCCCCGAGGACGGCTTCCTCGGCGAGGAGGGCGGCGGCGAGCCGGGCGCGCAGGCCTGGGTGGTCGATCCCATCGACGGCACGGCCAATTTCGCCCGGGCGATCCCGCATTTCTGCGTCGCCATCGCCTTCATCGCCAGGGGCGAGGTGCAGCTCGGCGCCATCGTCAACCCGGTGCTGGACGAGGTCCATTTCGCCCGCCTCGGCCGCGGGGCGCATCGCAACGGGACGCCGATCCGCGTTGCCGCCACGACCGACATCACCGCCACCTCCTTCGAGATGGGCTGGTCGAACCGCCGGCCGCTCGCCTGTTATATCGGCGCGCTCAACGCGCTGTTCGAGGCGGGCAGCAATGTCAGGCGCGGCGCCTGCGGGGCGCTGGGGCTCGCCTATGTTGCGGACGGGCGCAGCGACGGCTATGCGGAGCTGCACATGAATTCCTGGGATTGCCTTGCCGGCCTCCTCCTCGTGCGCGAGGCGGGCGGGGTGACGGGGCCGTTCCTGTCGCTCGGCGGGCTGACCGCCGGCGCGGCGGTGCTGGCCGCCGCGCCCGGCGTCGCCGCCACCCTGTCGGAGGCGACGGGCATTCCCCTTCTGACCGGGCCGGACCTTCTGGCCACGGCGCAAGAAGAGCATCGGAGAACCGCATGACCGACAAACCCACCCGCCACTACGATCGCCCGCCGATCAGCCGCGTCTACGAGAACCTGCCGGGCTTCGGCGTCGATCTCTTCGTCGGCGGCCGCGAGGGGGCGTCGGACGTGCCGCTGCTGCGCGAGAACGGCATTTCCACCGTGCTCAACTGCGCGGTCAATCTCGACTTCAACTATGTCGCGGCGCCCGACGAGGTCTCGCATGACAGCCGCGTCGGCTACGGACCGGCGCCCATCCGCTATTACAAGCTCGGCATCGTCGACGGCCCCGGCAATCCCGACACGATGTTCCTTGCGGGCTACTACCAGCTCCTCGGCGCGCTGCAGCAGGTCCTGCCGGAAAAGCCGAGCTACCCGATGCGCGAGCGCGGCAACGTGCTGGTCAACTGCCGGGCGGGGCGCTCGCGCTCGGTGATCCTCGCCGCGCTCTTGCTGCATTTGCAGATCCCCGGCGAGTTCCCGACGCTTGGCTCCGCCGTCGACCATGTGCGGGTGAAGCGCGAGCTGCGTCCCGACGAATGGCACGAGACGCCGAAGCCCATGCTGGTCGCCGCCGCCGAAAGCGCCGCCGGCTGGGTGCGCCTCGTCGAGGCCGACCGCGCCCGCGCCGCCGCCCTCGCAAGGGCCACCGCATGATCCGCATCGCCGTCATCGCCGATCCGCATGTGCATGACTGCGCCTGGATACCTGATGGTTCCGGCCTGCCCGGCGCCATCCGCAGCTTCACTGAAACCGCCGCCTCGACGCGTGTCTTCAACGAGAGCATCCCCGCTTTCCGCGCGGCGCTGGACCGCGTCGCCGAGGCCGGCGCAAGGATCGTGCTCCTCGTCGGCGATCTCACCGACGACGGCCAGCGGCCGAACATCCGCGCGGCGCTCGCCCTTGTTGAGGAGTACCGCCAGCGCCACGGCATCCGCGTGCTGATGACCCCCGGCAACCACGATTTCTACGCCCTGGCCGGCCGGCCGCAGGACAAGAGCTTCCTGATGGCCGACGGCACGCCGCTGCTCCTCAGAAGCGCCGATTGCCCGGAGGCGGCGACGCTCGGCACGGCGGAGGCGCTCGCCATGCTCTCCGGCCTCGGCTTCATGCCCGAGGCGGGCGACCTGCACTGGGAAAGCCCCTTCGGCACCGATCCGGCCTGGGAGGCCCGCAGCTACGAGGCGGTGAGCCCGGGCGGCGGCACGCGCTGCCGGATGATCGATTCCTCCTATCTCGTCGAGCCGGTGGAAGGCCTCTGGGTGCTCGCCATCGACGCCAATGTCTGCGTGCCGCGCGACGGGGCGGGCGACCTTGCCGATCCCGGAGAGTTCCACGATCCGACCGACGGCGGCTGGCGGGCCGTGCTCGCGCATCGTGCCCATCTCTTTTCCTGGATGGCGGATGTGGCAGCGCGGGCGAAGGCCAGGGGCAAGCGGCTCCTCGCCTTCTCGCACTATCCGGCGCTCGATCCGCTCGGCGGCGTGTCGAGCGAGGAGGTCGCGCTGTTCGGCGCCACCGGCCTTGCCCGCCGCGCGCCGACGGCCGCGGTGGCCGATGCCTTTGCCGCGACCGGCGTTCCCCTGCATTTCTCCGGCCATCTCCATGTCAACGACACGGCGCGGCACGAAACGGGCGCGGGGCGCTTCGTCAATATCGCGGTTCCCTCGCCGGTCGGCTACGGCCCGGGCCTGAAGATCGTCGACCTCTACGCCGATCGCAGCGAGATCCGCACGCTCTGCCTCCGGCAGGTGCCCGGCCACGACGCGGCCTTTGCGGCCTATCGCACCGAGGCGGCGCGGGAAGGGGCGGAAGAGCCCGCCGCGAGCTCAGCGCCCGACCACGGCACCTTCCTCAGCCGCCATCTCGTCAATCTCGTGCACGGGCGTTACCTCGCGCGCGAATGGCCGCGCGACATGGTGGAGTTCGTGCGTACGGCGACGGTCGCCGACCTTCTCGAAGCGCTCGAGCTCGCCGCCGCCGGCGCGCCGGCCTTCGGCCTGAATGAACTCGTCGAGGACTGGTATCGGCTGCGCAAGGCGGGCGAGCTCAGCCATGCGGACATCGCGCCCGACCGGCTGGCCTTCTACCGCGATCTTTGCGCAAGGGCGCCGCATATCGAGGGCGACGGCCTGCCGGCCCGCTTTTCCACGCTGCTGCGCATGATGCGCGCCTATCTCGACCGCCCGCCGAACCGGGATTTCGCCCTCAGCCTGCCCGACCTCGTCGTCCGGGCGCTTTAGAGTTTGTCAGGGAAAAGTGGGAACCGGTTTTCCCGAAGAGACAAACGAAAACAAAGAAACCTGGAATCTGTCAGGTCCGGAATGAACCTGACAGATTCTAGGGCCGCACGCTCTTGCGCCAGGCGACCTGCGTCGGCAGGCGCTTGGGCGGGGCAGGGTCGGCCTCGTCCTTCTCGATGATGGCGACGATATGGTCGGCGATCTCGCCGATCGGCTGGCGGAAGGTGGTGAGGTTGTAGCCGATCCAGCCGGCCTGCGGGATGTCGTCGAAGCCGACGACGCAGAGCGCCTCGGGAATGTCGAGGCGGAATTCCAGCCGCGCCACGTCCATGAAGCCGAGCGCCAGGAGGTCGGTGACGCAGAACACGCCGGCCGGCCGGCTGGAGGCGCCGAGCAGCTGGCGGGCGCCTTCCGCGCCGGTCGCGTAGCTGGTCGGCCCGGCCCGGCTGACCTGCGCTTCGAGGCCGAGCTCGGCGGCAGCGGCGACGAAGGATTGCTCGCGCGTCACGATGCTCGGCGTGCCCGCCGTCGAGCTGACCACGGCAAGGCGCCGGCAGCCGGCCCGGTGCAGCATGAGGCAGGCCTCGCGCGCCGCGCTCTCATTGTCCACCAGCACGATCTCCGGCCCCTCGATCGGGTCGTCGCGGTTGATGAGGATGACGCGCTGGCCGTTCTCGATGCAGGTCTCGATCAGCGAGACGGGCGGCGCGCCGGACACCACCACCGTGGCGTCGGCGCGGTAGTTCAGCGTCTGGCGCAGCGCCGCCTCGACATTGTCCGGCTGGCCGGCCGTGTTCAGCACCATCACCACCTTGCCGATCGCCTGCAGCTTGCGCGTGGTGACCTCCACCACATTGGAATGGAAGGGCGCCTGCAGCTCCGCCACGATCATGCAGACGATGCCGGACCGGTGGTGGATCAGCCCGCGCGCTAGGTGGTTGACGTGGTAGCCGAGCTTTTCCGCCGCCGCGAGCACCTTGGCGCGCGTCGCCGGCGAAACGCTGGCCCCGTCGGTGAAGGTGCGCGAGACGGCCGAACGCGAGACGCCCGCGAGCTCGGCCACGCGAATGGCGCTGACCGAGGCCTTTTTCGGCCTGGACCTGGATGTCGTCACGTCTTCCTGCCTCCGGATACGTTTGTGCATACTTGCGCATATTCTTTGCCCTGTGCAAAGCCGCAGCGTGATGAATTTCCCCGGAAAAGCGTGAAATCGCGGGATCGCACCGCCTTTCCCGCCATCGGTCTTGCGCGGGTTTTCGCACGGCTGTGCAAGGTGCACTGTATCGACCTCGCGCAGGCAAGGGAACTCGAAATCGTCTTTCGCGTTATGGCTGCATGACGGACCTGATCGACAGCGATGAACGGCGGGAAGGGGCGCTCTGGAGCGTTGCACGCGGCCAGTCGCCGGTCATCGGCACCGCCATTCACGACGGCCACCTGCTGCGCAGCGACCTTGCGGCACGCATGAAGCTCGACGCTGCCGGCCGGCTGCGCGAGGAGGACCCTTTCACCGCCGCCTTCATCGCGGATATGAACAACCGGATCGTCGTCCATCGCTCACGCTTCGAGGTGGACCTGAACCGGCCGCGCGACGGCGCCGTCTATCTGCGCCCGGAACAGGCCTGGGGCCTCGACATCTGGGTCGAACCGCCCGGCCACGAAGTGCTGGAGCGCCTGCTCGGCCAGCACGACGGCTACTATGCCATGCTGAAGGCCCTGCTTGCGGACATGGCGCGTGCCCATGGCCGCTTCGTCCTCCTCGACATGCACAGCTACAACCATCGCCGGGCCGGCCCCGACGGGCCGACGAC
This sequence comes from Shinella granuli, assembly GCF_004341885.1. Taxonomy (GTDB): domain Bacteria; phylum Pseudomonadota; class Alphaproteobacteria; order Rhizobiales; family Rhizobiaceae; genus Shinella; species Shinella granuli. The sequence continues at coordinate 79,307 of NZ_SLVX01000008.1, forward strand.
CGCGCAGGCCGACGCACCCGACATCAATATCGGCACCTTCTCCATGGACAGGGCGTTCTGGGCGCCGGTGGTCGATGCCTTCATGGCCTGCCTGCGGGCGCAGCCTTTCCCCGGGCGGCAACTCGATGTCCGGGAAAACGTCGCCTTTGCCGGCAAGGGCGAGCAGACGCGCTTCGTCCACCAGCATTTCCCCGGCCGCGGCTGCGCCATCGCCGTGGAGTTCAAGAAGATCTTCATGGACGAATGGACGGGCGCGCCGGACCGGGAAGCGATTGCCGCCTTTCGCGCCGCCATCCGCGCCAGCCTGCCGGTGCTCGAAGGCGCTCTCCGGGCCATGCCCGGCGGGGACGGGCCATGAGCGGGCGTGCCCGCAAGGCGGTGGACCCGCTCGCTGCCGTCACCGAGGCACTGGAGCGCGGCCTTCCCGTCCGCCTCGACCTGCCGCGCCGCGGCCGGCTCCACCTCGATCGCCCGCTGCCGTTTCTCGCCGTGCATGTGAACCGGCGCTCGGCTCCTGCGGCCCGCGCAGCCACCATGGCCAATGCCGCCTATCTCCTGGCGGGCAACCTCTCCGACGCCGCGGCCATCGTGCGCCTCGTCGGCGAACGGATGCGCGAGGAATTCGGCGCCTTCCTCGTGCTCGATTTCGGTGAGCTCGCGCGCGACCAGCTCGCCGCGGACACGCCCTATCTCGCGCCCTTCGAGATCAGCGTCTCGGCCTCGCCCGATGTGGCGGCGGAGCGCGCGCAGTCGGCCTTCGTCGGCGCGGTGGAGAAGATCGACGGCCGCTACCGCGCGCCGCGCATCGCGCGGCCGACGCTTGCCGAGGATCCCCATGCGGGCCTTGCCCGGCGCCTGCCGGATATCCCGACACTCACCGTGCGCGTCGCGCCGATCTACCGGGTGCCGACCTCGCGCGCCGTCTATCCGGAACTGCAGGGCCGGCTGGTCGCCCGGCTGGTCGATGCCGGGCTGCGGGCCGCCGGCCAGTTCGCCCGCAGCGAGACGGCGCTGGCGCCCGCCACCCACCGGGCGCTCGGACGGCGCGTCTTCGTCGAGGCGGTGGCGCGCGCCGACCGCGCCATGGACGACATCGCCGCCAGCTTCGATTTCCTGCTCGCGGTGACGCCGATCAATGCCGACGCGGCCTTCGAAGCCTTCCGCGCGGCCGGCTGCGAGCGCGCGCCGACCTTTCTCTACCGCCCGCTCGCCATCGAAATCGCCGCGCGCAAGAAGGCGCTGTTCTCCATTGCCCTCGACCGGTTCGAGGATCCGGTGCTGGAGCGGCTCTACGGCGAGAAGCAGCAGGAACTGGACCTCCAGCTCTCCATGCTCGCCGCCCGCGAGGATGCCCGCTTCGTCGAGATGAGCCGGGCGCTCTACGGCTCCGTCGACGGCCGGCTGGCGAAGGTCGCCGTCGATATCCTGGAGGCGACCGCCAAGCCCGGTCGCAAGGCAGCCCCGCAGGAGGTGGACCATCGCTATGTCGAGCGGCGGGCGCGGGCGATGATCGATCGCTACAGCGCGCAGTTCTCCGCCTTCGCGCCGAGCGTCGAGGTGCGCAACGACCTTCCGCCGGGGCTGATGGTGTCGAGCGACCGGCTGCTGATCGCCCGCACCACGACGATGGCGCGCGAGCGGGTCGAGGCGCTGCTGAGCCACGAGGTCGGCGTGCATCTCTTGACCTATTGCAACGGCTCCGGCCACGGGCTGCGGCTCTTCCGGTCCGGCCTTGCCGGCTACGAGGGCGCGCAGGAGGGGCTGGCGGTGCTGGCGGAATATCTCGTCGGCGGCATGACGACGGCCCGCCTCCGGCTGATCGCCGCGCGGGTGGTCGCCTGCGCCGCCATGCTGGGCGGGGCCGGTTTCGTGGAGACCTACCGGCTGCTGGCGAGCGAGCATGGCTTTACCCCGCCCGCCGCCTTCAACATCGCGCTTCGCCTCCACCGCGGCGGCGGCCTTGCCAAGGATGCGGTCTATCTGCGCGGCCTGCTGGAAATCCTCGCGCATCTGCGCGGCGGCGGCGATCTCGAACCGTTCTGGCTCGGCAAGATCGCGGCCCGCCATTTCGCCGTCATGCAGGAGCTCAGCCTGCGCGGCCTGCTCAAGGCGCCCCGCCTGACACCGCAATTCATGACCGCCAAGGGCGCGGACGAGCGCCTTGCCCGGCTGCGTGCCGGTCTTTCACCCCTCGATCTCATCGCCTGAGGAGGCTCTCCATGCGCATCGCTTTCTTCGTCAACTCGATTGCCGACGAAACCCCGCAGTTCACCACGACGACGCTGGCGCTCGCCGCGCTCAACCGCGGCCACGAGATCTGCTACGTCACGCCGGGCGATTTCGTGCTGCGCGCGGATGACAGCCTTGCCGTGCGCGGCCTGGTGCTGCCCTCCTCGGGCTACAAGAAGCCGGAGACGCTGCACAAGGACCTGCAGGGCGAGAACACCGAGACGCGCATCTTCGACGTCGCGGAGATCGACGTCCTGTTCCTGCGCAACGACCCCTCGCTCGACGTGACGGACCGGCCCTGGGCGGCCCATGCCGGGGCGCTGTTCGGGCGGCTTGCGGCGCTGCGCGGCACCCTGGTCGTCAACGATCCGGCCGGCCTCGCCAAGGCGCAGAACAAGCTCTACCTGCAGGATTTCCCGCCCTCCGTGCGCCCGGCCACGCTGGTCTCCAAGAGCATCGAGGAGATCCGCGGCTTCATCGCCGGGCAGAAGAAGAAGGGGGCGATCATCAAGCCGCTGCAGGGCTCGGGCGGCAAGAACGTCTTCAAGGTCGCCTCGGCCGACGACCAGAACCTCAACCAGATCTTCGAGGCGGTGAGCGGCGAGGGCTATCTCATCGCCCAGAGCTTCATGCCGGAGGCGAGCGAGGGCGACGTGCGCTTCTTCGTGATGAACGGCCGGCCGCTGATGCGCGACGGCAAATACGCCGCCTTCCGCCGCGTGCCGGCCAAGGGCGAGATCCGCTCCAACGTGCATGTCGGCGGCGGGCCGGCGCCGGTGGAGGTGACACCCGCCATGCTCGCCGTCGTCGAGGCGGTGCGCCCGAAGCTCGTCGAGGACGGCATGTTCCTCGTCGGCCTCGACATCGTCGGCGACAAGATCCTGGAGATCAACGTCTTCACCCCGGGCGGGCTCGGCAATCTGGCGCAGCTCTACGAGACCAACTTCTCCGACACGGTCATCGCCGCGCTGGAGGAGAAGATCGCCATGCGCGCGGCCTATGGCGGCCGGCTGGACAACAGCCGGCTCGCCACGCTGTGAGCGGCATGCCCCTTACGTTTCAGCGCCCGGTGGCGATGCCGGCGGTGAGGATGCCGAGCAGCGTCAGGAGCGCGACGCCGAGCACGACATAGCGCGCCGCATCGACCGCCACGTCCCCACCAGCCGCCATCAGCGTGCCGGCAAGCGCCGAGGTGACGGAGAAGGCGATGAGCTGGGCCGTGGTGATCGCGGCGGCCGCCTTGCCGCCCTCGGCCGGGTCATGCGTGCTGCTCATGGCGGCAACGCCGAGCAGGGGCCAGGCAAGGCCGATGCCCGCGCCCGCCAGCGCCAGCACCGCGACCCAGGCGAGCGAGCACCGCCCCGAGCAGGCCGCCGACCAGCGGGCCGACGCCGGCGAGCTGCTGGCTGAAGAGCGGGATGAAGGTCTCCACCATGACGCCGGCGCTGAGCGCGGCGACGGTGAGATAGCCCCATTTCAGCGCATTGTCGCGCCGGTAGGTGATACGCGGCAGGATGGTGTTGTGCGCGCGCCGCTCGACGAGCACGAAGAGGACGAGGAGCGCGAGGCCGGCGCCGACGGTCGCCAGTGTCGGCCAGCCGATCGGCACGATGGCGCTGAGGCTGATGGCGATAGTGGCAAGCACCAGCGGCACGAGCGAGGCGACGGGCACGGGCGTACGGTGCGGCAAACCGCCCATGCCGGCAAAGGCGCGCTGCGCGAGAAAGGCGAAGAGCAGGGCGATGATGGCCGAGACGACGAAGGACGTCGTCACCCAAGCATAATAGGTCTGGCCGCCGATATCGGCGATGATGGAAGGCATCGTCGAGCAGATGGCGGACGAGTACCTCGCGCGCCTGCACGGCGTCTTTGGCCGGCAGCAGGAGACGGGCGATGCCGCGACCGCGCTGCTGTCGGAGATCTGGAGCATGGAGAGCTGGGGGGACACCGCCTACTGTCGCATCCTGTTCGAGCTTCTGGCGGAGGCAGGGCGCAACGAGCGGGTCCGCGCCATCCTCGCCCGCAACACCGATGGCGTGCGCGCGCTCCTGTCGCAGGTGCTGAAGGCCGGCCAGGCGCGCGGCGAGGTGGACCCGGCGCTCGACCCCGAGCACACCAGCGCCATGCTGATCGCCATCGTCGACGCCGCCCCCATGCTGCCGCTGATGGTGCCCGGCATCCGCTTCGACGAGAGCCGGGCGCTGATCACCACCATGGTCCGGCGCTTCCTGCGGCCGGAAGGCTAGAACGACGGACGGTATTGTCCAGAATTCCCCTGTCCGGCCAGCACCGCCGTTCCAGAAGCCGCCGATGGGCAGGATGCGGCCTCAGGCAGGCGTCTTCCTGACGTAGCGGCAGGCGGCGTGGCGGCGCGATCGCCCGCCATCCGCAACGGGCATGCGGCCGCGGAATGTCACCCGGACAAGATTTTGTTGTCGCCGGCGGCAAGAGGAGAATTTCCTGCCTATGTTAACCGGCGAATCGCCGCCAATATCGGCAGCAAACGCTGACCGCAGGAGACACAGATGCTGATCGCGAATCCCACCCGGCGCTCGTTCTTGCAGGCCGGCGCCGCCCTTCTCGCTTCGACCGCGCTGCCGGCCATCGCCCTTGCCGAGAGCGCCCCAGCCGGCGGCCGGCTGGTGGTGGCGGCCGATTCCGAGCCGAAGAACCTCAATCCCGCGATCGTCGCCTCCAACGGCGTGTTTTTCGTCGCCAGCAAGGTTATCGAGCCGCTGGCCGAGGCCGCCTTTACGGGCGAGGACGGGCTGTCGCCGCGCCTTGCCACAAGCTGGGAAGGATCGGACGACGGCCTTTCGGTCACCTTCCGCCTGCGCGAGGGCGTGACCTGGCACGACGGCACGCCCTTCACCTCCGCCGATGTCGCCTTTTCGGCGCTCGAAGTCTGGAAACCCTTACAGAATCTCGGCCGCATCGTCTTCGCCCGTCTCGAAACCGTCGAAACGCCGGATGCCGCCACCGCCGTCTTCCGCTTTTCCAAGCCGACGCCGCTCCAGCTCATCCGCAATGCCCTGCCGGTCGTCAGCAGCGTCATCCCGAAGCATCTCTACGAGGGCACGGATATCGCGACGAACCCGGCGAACACCCAGCTCGTCGGCACCGGCCCCTTCCGCTTCGCCGAATACAGGCCGGGCGAATATTACCGCCTGACGCGCAACGAGGCCTATTGGGACAAGGACCAGCCGAAGCTCGACGAGATCATCTTCCGCGTGCTGCCGGACCGCGCCGGGGCGGGCGCGGCGCTGGAGGCGGAGGAGATCCAGCTCGCCGCCTTCTCCGCCGTGCCGCTCGCCGATCTCGACCGCATCTCCAAGGTGCCGGGCCTTGCGGTCGTCACCAGGGGCTACGAGGCGCTGACCTACCAGCTCGTCGTGGAGATCAACCATCGCCGCAAGGAGCTCGCCGACCTCAAGGTGCGCCAGGCGATCGCCCACGCCATCGACAAGACCTTCGTCGTCGACACCATCTTCCTCGGCTATGCCGAGGCCTCCACCGGCCCGGTGCCGAAGAACGCGCCGCAATTCTACGAGGCCGACGTGCCGGTCTATGCCTTCGATGTCGCCAAGGCCAATGCCCTGCTCGACGAGGCCGGCTATGCGAAGGATGCGAACGGCACGCGCTTCACGCTGAAGCTGCGCCCCGCGCCCTATTTCAACGAAACCCGCCAGTTCGGCGACTATCTCCGCCAGGCGCTCGCCGCCATCGGCATCGATGCGGAACTGGTGAACGCGGATTCGGCCGCCCACCAGAAGGCCGTCTATACCGATCACGATTTCGACCTCGCCGTCGCCCCGCCGGTCTTCCGCGGCGACCCGGCGATCTCCACGACCATCCTGGTGCAGTCGGGCATTCCGGCCGGCGTCGGCTTCTCCAACCAGGGCGGCTATGCCAATGCGGAGCTCGACGCCGTCATCGCAAAGGCGGCCGAAACGATCGACACGGCGGCCCGCACCGCGCTCTACCGCCAGTTCCAGAAACTGGTCGCCGCCGACCTGCCGCTGATCAACGTCGCCGAATGGGGCTTCATCACGGTGGCGCGCGACAGCGTGCTCAACGTCGCCAGCAACCCGCGCTGGGCGGTGTCGAACTGGGCCGATACCGCGCTCAAGACGTGACGGTGGGGCCATGACGGGCGCTTTCGTGGATCCCCTTTCAGGCCAGCCGACCACTTCTCCGGCAAGGCAGGGTGGCCGCATATGAACGGTGGAGTTCGCTACCCCCCTCTGCCCTGCCGGGCATCTCCCCCTCAAGGGGGGAGATCGGCAGGAGGCGAGCCCCTCGCTCAACCGGCAACGCCGGAGAGCACCGAAACGGTGCTCCATCCAATCTCCCCCCCTGAGGGGGAGATGCCCGGCAGGACAGAGGGGGGTGCCTTCACCATAGGCGATACCCTCGCCTCGGGCCGGAGACCGCCGGCAAGCCGCAGGGCATTATCACGCTCGCTCCACCCCACGCCCGCAACCCAGCGGCAAGCGCCGTGACCCGCGCCCTCCGCCTCACCGCACGCCGGGCGATCAGCAGCATTCCCGTGCTGCTGATCGTCGTCGTCATGACCTTCCTGCTCCTGGAAACGGCGGCGGGCGATGCGGTCGATGCCTACCTGCTCTCCATCGGCGGCGGGGATGCGGCGATCGCCGGGGCGCTGCGGCAGGCCTATGGGCTCGACCAGTCCATGGCGGCGCGGCTGTGGCTCTATCTCTCCGCGCTCGCCCGGCTCGATCTCGGCTGGTCCGTCGCCTTCGACCGGCCGGTTCTCGGGCTGATCATCGAGCGCCTGCCGAACACGCTGCTCCTGATGGGAAGCGCCACCGCGCTCGCCTTCGCCTTCGGCTCCACGCTCGGCATCCTCGCCGGCGCGCGGCCGGGCAGCCTGCGCGACCGGCTGCTCTCCACCCTCTCGCTGGTCGTCTATGCCATACCGGGCTTCTGGCTCGGCCTGGTGCTTGCCATTGTCTTCGCCGTGCAACTGCGCTGGCTGCCCACCTCGGGCATCGAGACGATCGCCTCGGGCCGCACGGGCCTTTCCCGCGCCGCCGACATCGCGGCGCATCTCGTCCTGCCCGTCGGCACGCTGGCGCTCATCTATACCGCGCTGTTCCTACGCGTCATGCGCGCCGGCATGGCCGGCATCTGGCGGCTGGATTTCGTGCTCTTCGCCCGCGCCAAGGGGCTTTCACGCGCCCGCATCGTCCTGCGCCATGTGGCGCGCAATGCGCTCCTGCCGCTTATCACCATGCTCGGCCTGCAGGCGGCCGCCATGCTTGGCGGCAGCGTCGTCATCGAAAGCATCTTCGCCATTCCCGGCTTCGGGCGCCTGGCGCAGGAGGCGGTGAGCGGGCGCGATGCGGCGCTGCTCTGCGGCATCATCGTCGTGAGCGCCGTGCTGGTCATCCTCGTCAATCTGCTCGTCGACATCGTCTATGCCGCGCTCGATCCGCGCGTCGGCACCGCGGAGCGCGGCGCATGAAGCTTGTCGGCGACATGCTGCGCCGGCCGGAGGGGGCGACCGGCCTTGCCATCCTCGTCCTGCTCGCGCTTCTCGCGCTGCTGGCGCCCGTCCTCTTCCCCGGCGATCCGCTGAAGATCGCCGGCCGGGCGCTGACGGCGCCCTTCACCGACCCCGCCTTTCCGCTCGGCACCGACCGGCTCGGCCGCGACGTCCTGGCCGGCATCGTGCACGGTGCGCGCACCTCGCTCTTCGTCGGCCTCGCCGCGGCGCTGGCGGCGCTGGCGATCGGCCTTTCGGTGGGGCTTGCGGCGAGCTTTGCCGGAGGGATTGCCGACGAGGCGCTGATGCGCGTGGTCGATGCCTTCCAGATCGTGCCGAGCTTCCTCCTGGCGCTCGCCTTCGTCAGCGTCATCGGCGCCTCGGTGCCGGTCGTGGTGCTGGCCATCGCGCTCGGCGCCTGGGCCGATCCCGCGCGGCTCACCCGCGCCGAGGTGCTGTCCGTGCGCGGGCGGGACTATGTCGCCGCCGCGCGTATTGCCGGCATGCATCCGGTGGAGATCGTCCTGCGGGAAATCCTGCCCAACGTGCTGCCCCCGGTGCTGGCGCTCTCGGCCATCATCGTCGCCACCGCCATCCTGACGGAGGCGGCGCTCTCCTTCCTCGGCCTCGGCGATCCCAATGTCGTCACCTGGGGTTCGATGATCGCCGAGGGACGAAACGTCCTGCGCTCCTCGCCCTTCCTGTCGATCTTCCCCGGCCTCGCTTTGGTCGCGACCGTGGTCGGCGTCTATCTGCTCAGCGAGGGGCTGACCAATGCGCTTGCGGGGGAAGCGAGTGTCGAAAGGAAGAAATCACGGCGCGCCGGCAAGTACCCCCCTCTGCCCTGCCGGGCAGAGGGGGGGGCCGGCGCTGGCGACAATCCCCCTGCCGAACAGGGGGAGGAGGGCATGCTCTGCCGGACGAAAAACCTCTCCGTCACCTATCGCGGCCAGGAGACACCGGCCCTGACGAACCTCGCCCTTGCGATCCACGCCGGCGAGCGGCTGGCGATCATCGGCGAGAGCGGCTCGGGCAAGAGCACCCTCGCGCGGGCGCTGGCCGGGCTCCTGCCCGAAGGGGCCGAGGTGGAGGGCACGGTGCGCTGGGCGGCGGGCGCCGCGCCGCTTCCCGGCCGCGATCTCGGCTTCGTGCTGCAGGACCCCTCCGCCAGCCTCAACCCGGTGCTGACGATCGGCGAGCAGGTGGCCGAAGGCGCGCGCCGGCATCTCGGCCTCTCCTGGCCCAAGGCCCGCGCCCGCGCGCTCGACATGCTGGAGCGGGTGCGCCTTCCCGAGCCGGAAAAGCTGCTCGCCGCCTATCCGCACCAGCTCTCCGGCGGCCAGCGCCAGCGCGTGGCGATCGCCGCCGCGCTCGCCGCCCGCCCGGGCCTCGTCATCGCCGACGAGCCGACCAGCGCCCTCGACATGGTGGTGCAGGCGGAGATTGTCGCGCTGCTCGACGAACTGGTGCGCGCGGCGGGCATGACGCTCGTCTTCATCACCCACGACATCGCGCTGGCCGCCGGCTTTGCCGACCGGGTGGCGATCTTCAAGGACGGGGCGCTCGTCGAAACCGGCCCGGCGGCGGCTGTACTGGCCGCACCGCGCGAAACATATACGAAGATGCTGGTCGCCAGCCATCGCGACCTCGCCTCCCCACCATTGGTCGGGGAGATCGGCGCATGAGCCTTCTCGTCGCGCAAGATCTTGGCAAGCGCTTTTCCTCCGGCGGCCGCACCGTGGAGGCGCTGCGCGATGTCTCGCTCAGCTTAGCGGCGGGGGAGACGCTCGGCCTTGCCGGCGCTTCGGGCAGTGGAAAATCCACGCTGGCACGCATCCTCACCCGGCTCGTGCCGGCCGATGGCGGCAGCGTGCGCTTCGCCGGCGAGGACTGGCTCGCCCTTTCGGGCGCGGACCTGCGCCGCCGCCGCGCCCGCATGCAGATGGTGTTCCAGGACGTTTCCGGCGCCTTCAATCCGCGCGCCACCGTCGCCGACGCGCTCGACGATCCCCTGCGCATCCACGCCGTAGTGCCGAAGGGCGAGCGCCCGCGCGAGATCGAGGCCCTGCTCGATCGGGTCGGCGTGCCCGCCGCCTATGCCGGCCGCGCGGTCCGCGACCTTTCCGGCGGCCAGCGCCAGCGTGTCGCCATCGCCCGCGCCATCGCCACGCGCCCGGCGCTGATCGTGCTCGACGAGGCGGTCTCGGCGCTCGACGTCTCGGTGCGCGAACGCATCCTGCACCTGCTCGCCACGCTGCAGGAAGAGCGCGGCATCGCCTATCTCTTCGTCTCGCATGACCTTGCCGTGCTGCGCGCGCTCTCCCACCGCATCGCCGTGATGGAGGCCGGACGCATCGTCGAATGCGGGCCGGCGGGCCGCGTCATCGCCGATCCGCAATCGCCCGCCGCCCGCGCCCTCATCCGCGCCGTGCCGCGCCTCCTACCCCAGGAAAGCAAGGAAAGCCCCGATGGCCGCTGACCGCTGGAACGCCCTGAACGATGTCCCCGATTTCCCGCCCCACCGCCTCGGCCCGCTCGCCGACCGGCTCGCCCGCATCCTGAAGACCCGCAACGACATCCTCCTCTTCCAGACGGAGGCCGTCGTGGCGCTGGAGGCGGTGGCGACCAGCATCGCCCGGCCGGGGCTGACGGCGCTCAACATCGTCACCAGCCCGTTCGGCGCCTGGTTCGGCGACTGGCTGCGGCGCGGCGGCGCGGATGTCGTCACGCTCTCGGCCAAACCCGCCTGGCCCATCGACATCGAAAGCGTGGAGGCGGTCTTCGATGCCCATCCCGAAGTGAAGGCCGTCATCCTCTGCCATGCCGAATCGGCGAACGGCGTGCTCAACCCGCTGGCGGAGATTGCCGCCGCGGCCCGTGCCCGCGGCATCGTGACGATCGTCGATGCGGTCGCCTCGGTGGGCGGGCATGCGCTCGACGTCGATGCACTCGGCATCGATATCGCGGTGATCGGCCCGCAGAAAGCGCTGGCCGGGCCGGCCGGCGTCTCGGCGCTGTCGGTCAGCCAGGCGGCCTGGGCCCTGATTTCGGCGGCGGGCGGGCGGCGCAGCTCGACGCTTTCCCTGCTCGACCGCCGGGACTGGCTCGACAGCGGGCGCGGCGCGCTTCCCGGCACAGCGGCGCCGCTGGAATTCTTCGCCTTGGAGGCCGCGCTCGACCGCTTCGAGGCGGAGGGGGCGGAAGCCGTGCTCGCCCGCCATGTCCGGGCGGCGGCGGCGGCGCGCGACGGCCTCCTGGCGCTCGGCGCCCGTCCCTGGGCGGATTTCGGCCGGGCATCCCATCTCGTCACCACCGCGGCGCTGCCCGAGGCCGTCGATCCCGAGACCTTCCTTGCCGCCGCCGCGCCGCTCGACATGGAACTGTCCGCCGGCATCGGCCCCGGTGCCGCGCGGCTGGTGCGGCTCAACCATACGGGCCTCCGGGCGCGCTTCGATAGCGTGCTCGGCAATGTGCTCGCCTATGGCATCGCCCTGCAGAAATGCGGCGCCCCGGCGGATCTTGCCGCCGCGGCCGCGGCTGTCGCCGCGCATTACGGCGCGGATTGAAGCCGTTCGAGGAAATCGGGCACCGCGCGTGCAACGGACAAAATCGCTGGCGCCCGCAGGGCATCGAATAAGGAGTTGGAAGCGCGCCTCCTGCTCCTTCTCCCCACGCGGAGAAGGTCGCGGCAGCGGGTTGAGGGGGCGGCGCAGGCGGAAGACGGCATGCTTCCCCCCTCGTCCGACCCTTCGGGCCACCTTCTCCCCATGGGGGAGAAGGGGAAAACGGCAACGTTGTGCGCCCTGGTGGCATCGGGGGTAGTGGTGCGCGCCAGACGGGCGACGTGCTGCCGTCGCCATCCGACAAGCCTGCGCAAAAATCGGGCACGCCGCGTCTCAGGCAGAAGCAACGCGGCATTTGCATAGCTGCATTGCACAATAAATGTTTCCCATCTGGTCAAAAAAATCGCATAGTGCCCTCAGTTGATGCACACGGCGGTTTTCCTCCCAGTGCCGCCGCATCAGCTGTTCCCCTCTGGAGGTTTTTGACCTTCACACTTCATGGGCCGCGGTTTCCGCTGGCCCATTTTTTTTGGTCCCTTCGCGGCTTGATTTTCCCGGCCATTCGGAGGCATCTGCCGGAAACACTCACGCCGACACGGTGGGACATGCAGCCGGGCGCACTGAACGTACTGGTCATCGACGAGAACCGCATTCGCGCCGCCATCATCGAGGAGGGGCTGCGCGATGCCGGCTATGCCGTGACCGTGGTCGAGGAGATGCAGGGCCTTGCCCGCCGCATCGCCGAGCTCAATCCCGACGTCATCGTCATCGATCTGGAAAACCCCAACCGCGACATGCTGGAGAGCATCTTCCAACTGACCCGCGCCATCCAGCGCCCCATCGCCATGTTCGTCGACAAGTCCGACGAGGCCTCCATCGAGGCGGCGGTGGAGGCGGGCGTCTCGGCCTATATTGTCGACGGGCTGAAGCAGGAGCGCGTGCGGCCGATCCTGAAAATGGCGATCAGCCGCTTCAACGCCTTCTCCCGCCTCAGCCGCGAGCTGGAGGAGACGCGCAGCGAGCTGGAGAACCGCAAGGTGATCGACCGTGCCAAGGGCCTCCTGATGCGCTCGCGCGGGCTGTCCGAGGAGGCGGCCTATGCGCTCTTGCGCCGCACGGCGATGAACCAGAACCGCAAGATCGCCGAGATCGCCCAAAGCCTCGTCACGGCGGCGAGCCTGCTCGATCCGGGAGCGCCCGATCCGGGAGTGAAGACATGACGATGCGCCACGCCATCACCGCGGGCTTCGTGCCGCTGCTCGACAGCGCCCTCCTCGTCGCCGCGAAGGAGAAGGGCTTTGCCGCGGCGCAGTCGATCGACCTCACGCTGGTGCGCGAGCGCTCCTGGGCGAGCATCCGCGATCGCCTTGCCGTCCGCCAGTTCGACGTCGCCCATATTCTCGGCCCCATGCCCATCGCCTGCAATCTCGGCCTCTCCGCCCCGGCCCCGAAGATGATCGTGCCCATGGCGCTCGGCCTCGGCGGCAATGCCGTCACGGTCTCCGCCGCGCTCTGGCGGGCGATGGCGGAAGCCGGCGCGACCGCCGACCTCGACGCGCGCGAAAACGGCGCGGCACTCCGCCGGGTCATCGACAGGCGTGTGGGCGAGCCGCTGCGCTTCGGCGTCGTGCATCCCTATTCCGGGCACAATTACGAGCTGCGCTACTGGCTGGCGGCGAGCGGCATCGATCCGGACCGCGAGATCGACATCCTCGTCCTGCCGCCGCCGGACATGGGCGATGCGCTCGCCGAAGGGCTTATCGACGGCTATTGCGCGGGCGAGCCCTGGAACACCTTCGGCGTCCTCAAACGCGGCGCGCATCTTGCCACCGTCAAGGCCGCGATCTGGAAATCGAGCCCGGAAAAGGTGCTCGGCGTCGATGCGGGCTGGGGCGAGGCGAACCCGGAGGCGCTGGCCGCCCTGCTGGTCGCGCTGCACCACGCCTCGCTCTGGTGCGGCGATTCGCGCAACCACGCGGAACTCGCTTCGCTGCTGGCGCTGCCCGCCTATGTCGGGCGCGAACCGGACCTCCTGCTGCCGGCCCTCACCGGCGTCCTGCCGGTCGGCGGCGGCGCGGTGCGCACGGTCGGCGATTTCTTCGTGCCGCAGGCCAAGGCGGCCACCTTCCCCTGGAAGAGCCATGCGTTGTGGTTCTACACCCAGATGGTCCGCTGGCGGCAGGTGGCGCATACCGAGGCGAACCGCCAGGTCGCCGCTAAGACCTATCGCCCGGATGTCTATCGCGCGGCGCTGAAGGCGCTCGGCATCGCCATGCCCTCGGCGAGCGCCAAGGTGGAGGGCGCGCTGACCGCGGAAACGCCCGTCGGCTCCTCCGGCGCGCTGACGCTCGGCCCAGACGGCTTCTTCGACGGCGGGCGCTTCGATCCCGACGACGTCGACGGCTATATCGCAGCGCAATCGCGCTAGCGCCTATTTTATGCGCACTGCACAAAATTTGGCGCCCCTTTGCCGATGGCCTATGCGCATGCCGGCATGCGGCCTTCCAGGAAATGAATTAAATCAATCGCTTGCCGAACTGGCACGCCGATTGCTTTTCTTTCCGTAGGCCTTCGGGCCACGATATCGGCGTCCAATGACGGGCGCCACCAGCAAAGCCGCTGATCGGGTTTTTCGCGCACATGACCTCCCTCGTGTCGCGCGAAAAGAACCTGGCCAGCGGCTTTTTGTTTTTCACCCCCCAAGATGGAGCGGCACGACCTTGTCGGGCCACGGAGACGCCATGTCCGAGATCAAGCAGCCCCTGTCCCCGCGCGAACCCGCCGTCGCGCTCTGGATGTCCACCTTCGCCTTCACCATCTGTTTCGCCATCTGGACGATTTTCGCCATCATCGGCATCCGCATCAAGGAAGACCTGGGGCTCACCGAAGCCCAGTTCGGCCTCCTCGTCGGCACGCCCATCCTCACCGGCTCGCTGGTGCGCATCCTGCTCGGTGTCTGGACGCCGCGTTACGGCGGCCGCCTCGTCTATACGCTGACCATGCTGGCGGCGGCGCTTTCGACGCTCATGCTCTCGCACGCCGCGACCTTCCCGCAGATGCTGCTCGCCGGGCTCGGCGTCGGCCTTGCCGGCGGGTCCTTCGCGGTCGGCGTCGCCTATGTCTCGCCCTTCTTCCCGCCGGAAAAGCAGGGCACGGTGCTCGGCATCTTTGGCGCCGGCAATGTCGGCGCGGCGCTGACGAAATTCCTCGCGCCCTTCGTGCTCGTCGCCGCCGGCTGGCAGATGGTGGCGGAAATCTGGGCGGCGGCGCTGATCCTCACCGCCTGCCTCTTCTGGTTCACCACCAGCGACGACCCGGCCTTCCGCAATCGCCGCGACGGCAAGGCGCCGAAGCGCAGCCTCATGCAGGAATTCGCGCCGCTGAGGAAGGCGCAGGTCTGGCGCTTCTCGCTCTATTACTTCTTCGCCTTCGGCGGCTTCGTGGCGCTGGCGCTCTGGCTGCCGCGCTACCTCGTCGGCGTCTACGGCTTCGACATCGCCACCGCCGGCATGGTCGCCGCCGCCTATTCCATCCCCGGCAGCATCTTTCGCGCGCTCGGGGGCATGCTTTCGGACCGCAAGGGCGCGCGTGCCGTCATGTACTGGATGTTCGGCATTTCCGCGGTCGCGACGCTCATCCTGTCGCTGCCGTCGGGCGTCACGCCCGCCGTCTTCATCGTCACCGTCTTCGTGCTCGGCTTCGTCATGAGCCTCGGCAAGGCGGCGGTCTACAAGCATATCCCGGCCTATTACCCCGACAGTGTCGGCCCGGTCGGCGGGATCGTCGGCATGGTCGGCGGGCTCGGCGGTTTCGTGCTGCCCATCGCCTTCGGCCTCCTGAAGGATGCGACCGGCCTGTGGTCGAGCTGTTTCCTGCTGCTCTTCGCCGTCGTCGCCGTCTCGCTCCTCTGGATGCATCTTTCCATCCGCCAGATGGAGCGCCCCTCCGTCTCCGCCGTCGCCGCGTAAGTGTTAGGAAATCCCATGACCGAGAAACTCGTCATCGTCGGCAACGGCATGGCCCCCGGGCGCATGCTGGAGCACCTCCTCGAAAAGGCCCCGGGCCGGTACGAGGTCACCATCTTCAACGCCGAGCCGCGGGTGAACTACGACCGCATCATGCTCTCGCCCGTCCTCTCCGGCGAGAAGGCGTATGAGGAGATCATCATCCACGGCGACGGCTGGTACATCAAGCACGGCATCACGCTCTACAAGGGCCACCGCATCGTCGCCGTCGACCGCGATGCGAAGACCGTCACCTCCGATCACGGCGTCACGGAACGCTACGACAAGCTCGTCATCGCCACCGGCTCCGTGCCCTTCATCCTGCCCGTGCCGGGCAACGACATGCGCGGCGTCATCACCTATCGCGACCTCGACGACGTGCAGGCCATGCTGCTCGCCGCCCAGTCGCGCGAGAAGGCCGTCGTCATCGGCGGCGGCCTGCTCGGCCTCGAAGCCGCCGCCGGCCTTGCCGGCCGCGGCATGGACGTCACGGTGCTGCACGTCATGCCGACGCTGATGGACCGCCAGCTCGACCCTGCCGCCGGCTATCTCCTGCAAAGGGAGCTGGAAGGACGCGGCATCAAGATCCTCTGCAAGGCGAGCACCCGGGCCATCGTCGGCAACGGCAAGGTCGAGGGCATCGAGCTGGACGACGGCCGCGTCATTCCCGCCACGCTCGTCGTCATGGCCGTCGGCATCCGGCCGAGCGTGAGCCTCGCCAGGGAGGCGGGCCTTGCCGTCAACCGCGGCATCGTCGTCGATCACGGCATGCAGACCTCGGACGGCAGCATCCTGGCGCTCGGCGAATGCGCGGAAGTGGGCGGCATGGTCTACGGCCTCGTCGCCCCGCTCTACGAGATGGCGCGGGTCGCCGCCGCCCATCTGGCCGGCGACCGCTCGGCCGCCTTCGTCCATTCCGATACGCCGACCAAGCTGAAGGTCACCGGTATCGAGCTCTTTTCGCTCGGCGATTTCGCCGACGGCGACGACCGCGAGGAGATCGTGCTGCGCGATGCCTCTGCCGGCGTCTACAAGCGGCTGGTGCTGAAGGACAACCGCATCATCGGCACGGTGCTTTACGGCGAGACCGCCGATGGCGCCTGGTTCAACGACCTGAAGAAGAAGCAGACCGACATTTCCGAGATGCGCGAGACGCTGATCTTCGGCCAGGCCTATCAGGGGGGCGCACCGCTGGACCCTATGGCGGCCGTTGCAGCCTTGCCGGATGATGCGGAGATCTGCGGCTGCAACGGCGTCTGCAAGGGCAGGATCGTCTCGACGATCACGCAAAAGGGCCTGGCCTCGCTCGACGACGTGCGCGCCCACACCAAGGCGTCCGCCTCCTGCGGCTCCTGCACCGGCCTCGTCGAGCAATTGATGACGCTGACGCTCGGCGACAGCTACAACCCCGCCGCCGTTCAGCCCATGTGCGGCTGCACCGATCTCGGCCATGACGACGTGCGCCGCCTGATCAAGGCGAAGGGGTTGAAGACCATTCCCGCCGTCATGCAGGAACTGGAATGGAAGACCTCCTGCGGCTGCGCCAAGTGCCGCCCGGCGCTCAACTATTACCTCGTCTGCGACTGGCCCGACGAATATGCCGACGACTACCAGTCCCGCTTCATCAACGAGCGCGTGCATGCCAACATCCAGAAGGACGGCACCTATTCCGTCGTGCCGCGCATGTGGGGCGGCGTCACCAATGCGCACGAACTGCGCGCCATCGCCGATGTGGTCGACAAGTTCGAGATACCCCTGGTGAAGGTGACGGGCGGCCAGCGCATCGACCTGCTCGGCATCGAGAAGGAGGACCTGCCCGCCGTCTGGGCCGATCTCGGCAAGGCCGGCTTCATCTCGGGACAGGCCTATGCGAAAGGCCTGCGCACGGTGAAGACCTGCGTCGGCTCCGACTGGTGCCGCTTCGGCACGCAGGATTCCACCGGGCTCGGCATCCGTATCGAAAAGTTCATGTGGGGCTCCTGGACGCCGGCCAAATTGAAGATGGCCGTCTCCGGCTGTCCGCGAAACTGCGCGGAGGCGACCTGCAAGGATATCGGTGTCGTCTGCGTCGATTCGGGCTTCGAGATCCATTTCGCGGGCGCGGCGGGCCTCGACATCAAGGGCACGGAGGTGCTCGGCCTCGTGAAGACCGAGGACGAGGCGCTGGAGCATATCGTGGCGCTGACGCAGATGTACCGCGAGCAGGCGCGCTACCTGGAGCGCATCTACAAATGGGCCAAGCGCATCGGCCTCGACGAGATCCGCCGCCAGATCATGGGCGATGCGGACAAGCGCAAGGCCTTCTACGACCGCTTCGTCTTCTCCCAGACATTCGCGCAGGTCGATCCGTGGTCGGAGCGGGTCTCCGGCAAGGACAAGCACGAATTCAGGCCGATGGCGACCATCGGCTACGGCGAGGCCGCGGAATGAGGAGCACGGACATGACCTGGTTTCCCATCGGCAACATCGCCGACATCCCCCTGCGCGGCGCGCGCTGCGTCAAGACGCCGGAGGGGAAAATCGCCGTCTTCCGGACGGCGGAAAACGAGGTCTTCGCCATCGAGGACCATTGCCCGCACAAGGGCGGACCGCTCTCGCAGGGCATCGTGCATGCCAAGGCCGTCACCTGCCCGCTGCACAACTGGGTGATCTCGCTGGAGACCGGCAAGGCGCTCGGGGCGGACGAGGGGGCGGTACGCACCATTCCCCTGCGCAACGAGGACGGGCTGCTCTCCATCGCGCTCGAAAGCCTGATGGCGGCGGCGGAGTAGGCAATGACAGGAGCAAGCCTCGCCCCTCATCCGGCTGCCGCCACCTTCTCCCCGTCCCGACGGGGAGAAGGGTGCTGGAGCACCGGCATTGCCATATCCTCCTTCTCCCCGCTTGCGGGGAGAAGGTCCCGGCAGGGGGATGAGGGGCGTGCGGCGCTCCGAACAGGAGCCGCCCATGCCCGTTGAGACGAAGACGACCTGCCCCTATTGCGGCGTCGGCTGCGGGGTCATCGCCACGGTCGGCGACGACGGCGCGGTCACCGTCAGGGGCGATCCGGACCATCCCTCGAATTACGGCCGGCTCTGCTCGAAGGGCTCGGCGCTTGCCGAGACGATCGATCTCGACGGCCGCATCCTCCACCCCGAGATCGCCGGCCGGCAATCCACATGGGACGAGGCGCTGACCCTCGTCGCGGAGAAGTTCTCCGCCGCCATCGCCGAACACGGCCCGGATTCCGTCGCCTTCTACGTCTCCGGCCAGCTCTTGACCGAGGATTATTACGTCGCCAACAAGCTGATGAAGGGTTTTGTCGGCGCGGCAAACATCGACACCAATTCGCGGCTGTGCATGTCCTCCTCCGTCGCCGGCCACCGGCGCGCCTTCGGCTCTGATACGGTGCCGGGCAGCTACGAGGACCTGGAGCTTGCCGACCTCGTCGTCCTTGCCGGCTCGAACCTCGCCTGGTGCCATCCGGTGCTCTACCAGCGGCTGGCCGCGGCCAAGGCGCGGCGGCCGGGCCTGAAGGTGGTGGTGATCGACCCGCGCCGCACCATGACGGCGGATATCGCCGACCTCCATCTCGCCATCCGGCCGGATACGGACGTGGCGCTCTTTGCCGGCCTCTTCTCGCACCTCGTCCGAAGCGATGCGGTGGATCAGAATTTCGTCGCGGCGCACACGACGGGCTTTGCGGAAGCCTTCGCGGCGGCGGTTTCCTTTCCGGAGGCGCTGGAGCGGACCGGCCTGCCGGCCATGCAGTTGCGCGAATTCTACCGGCTCTTCACGCAGAGCGAAAAGGTCGTGACCTGCTACAGCCAGGGCGTCAACCAGTCCTCCTCCGGCACGGACAAGGTCAACGCCATCCTCAACTGCCACCTCGCCACCGGCCGCATCGGCCGGCCGGGCATGGGGCCGTTCTCGCTGACCGGCCAGCCCAACGCCATGGGCGGGCGCGAGGTCGGCGGCCTCGCCAACATGCTCGCCGCCCATATGGCGCTCGAAAGCGCGGAGGATCGCGACCGGGTGCGGCGCTTCTGGCAGACCCCGACGATCGCCGGAAGACCGGGGCTGAAGGCGGTCGACCTGTTCCAGGCCGTCGCCGAGGGGCGCATCAAGGCACTCTGGATCATGGCGACGAACCCCGTCGTCTCGATGCCGGACGCCGGCGCCGTCGAGGCGGCGATCAGGGCCTGTCCCTTCGTCGTCGTGTCCGACATCCTGAAGGAGACGGACACGGCCCGCCATGCCCATGTGCTGCTGCCCTCGCTCGGCTGGGGCGAGAAGAACGGCACGGTCACCAATTCCGAACGCCGCATCTCCCGCCAGCGCGATTTCCTTCCCGCGCCCGGCGCGGCGCGGGCGGACTGGTGGCAGCTTGCCGAGGTCGGGCGGCGCATGGGTTTCGCAAGGGCCTTCGCCTACGAACGGCCGGCGGAGATCTTTGCCGAGCATGCCGCGCTTTCCGCCTTCGAGAACCACGGCGGCCGCGACTTCGATATCGGCGCCCATGCCGGCATCGGATCGGCCGCCTATGATGCGCTCGGCCCCTTCCAGTGGCCGCAACCGGCGGGCCGGGCCGAGGCGGAAACCCGCTTCTTCGCCGAAGGCGGCTTCTATCACGCCGATGGCAAGGCCCGCTTCGTCGCCGTCACGCCTGCCGACGCGGACCGCACGAACGCCGCCTATCCCTTCACGCTCAACACCGGCCGTATCCGCGACCAGTGGCACACCATGACGCGCACCGGCAAGAGCGCCCGCCTCTCCGCCCACATCGCCGAACCCTTCGCGGAACTCCACCCGCGCGACGCGCTGGAAATCGGCGTCGCGCCGGCAGGACTCGTCGAAATCGAAAGCCCGCTGGGCAGGGCGGTGGTGCGTGCCCTCGTCACCGACCGCCAGGCGCGCGGCAGCCTCTTCGCGCCGATGCACTGGAACGACCAGTATGCGGCGAAGGCCCGCATCGACGCCCTCGTGCCGCCGCTGACGGACCGGGTGTCCGGCCAGCCGGCCTCCAAGAACGTCGCCGTCGCCGCCCGCCCCTTCAAGGCCGCACACTATGCCTTCGCCGTGTCGCAGGCAAAACCCGAAGCCCTCGACGCCGCCTACTGGGCGATCGCCAGGGCAGAGGGTGGCTGGCGCATGGAGCTCGCCTTCGACACGGCGGCGGACGATTGGGCCGGCTGGTGCCGCCGCACCTTCGCCCTGCCGGAAGACATCGAGCCGCTCGGCTATGCCGACCGGCAGACCGGCGAGATCCGGCTTGCCTTCTTCGACGGACCGCGCCTGCTGGCGGCCTTCTTCCTCGCGAAGGAGCCGGTGGCGGTGGCGCGCAACTGGGCGATCGCCGAGCTCGCCGCCGAACATCCGGATCTGCGCAGGCGCTTTTCCCTCGTCGCCGGCCGGCCGGGAGCGGACAAGCCGGATCCCGGCGCGACCGTCTGCGCCTGCTTCGGCGTCGGCATCAACCAGATCGTCGCGGCGGTGCGCGGGGGATGCCATGGCGTCGAGGCGATCGGCGCGGCGCTGAATGCCGGCACCAATTGTGGTTCCTGCCGCGGCGAGATCCGCGGCATCATCGAGGGATGCCTCGCCACGGCGGCGGAATAACCCCGTCCGGGCAGGTTCTGCCGACGTTCACGGCAACGTTCCGGCCGGCGGCCGGTAGGGAACGATGCGTCAGAGGCCGGCGGCCTTCGGGGCGGGGAGGTTTTCCTTCAGCAGCACCTCGATGCGGATGCGCTCCTGCGAGGCGAGCAGTTCGCGGTGGTCGGCGCGGGCGCGCATGATGCGCAGCGCGCTGCGCACGGCATGGCCGGGGTCCTGGGCGATCACGGCGTCGATGCGCTCGTCCCTCAGCGCCTGCGCGCTGAAGGGCGTATGCTCGTGCGCGATGACGGTGAGGTCGCGGTCGCCCTGCGCATTCCAGACGGCCGTCAGCGGCACGCGCGCCTCCGCGCTCAGGACATAGACGGCGAGCGTATCCGGATGGTGCTGCAATGTGCGCTGGATGACGAGGTCGGCGCGCTTTTCGTCCGCATAGGTCTCCAGCGACGGCAGGCTCTGGAGATGCGGAAACTGGGCGTTGATGATGCTGTCGAAGCCGAGGCGGCGCTGGATGCTGTCGAGCGCCATCATGGTCTCGGCGACGACCATGATCTTGCCCGGCCGCGCGCCGATGAAGCGGCCGGCGATCTTTCCCGCCGTCGCGCCGGCGGCAAAGTTGTCGATGCCGACATAATCGGCACTCTCCAGCCGCTCCTGGCCGGAAAGGAACTGCACGACCTTGACGTCCCGTTCGACGAGCCGCACCAGCGCGTCGCGCACCTGCGGCGATTCCGGCGCCATGACGGCGACGCCGTCCACCGCGTCGTGGTCGATGGCGGTGAGGTATTTGGCGACGTGGTGCGGGTCGCTCATCGCAATCTGCGCGACCTCCACCTCGGTGGAATCGGCCCGCAGCGCCTCCTTCGCCTCGCCGACGCGGGCGATGAGTTCGGCAAGATACTGGTCGCCCGAGGTCGGCAGCACGAAGCGGAAGCGGTAGGTCTTGTTGCGGGCCAGCGCCACGGCCGCGGGGTTGCGCACGAAGCCGATGCGCTCGATGGCTTCGGCCACCTTCCGTGCGGCCCTGGAGCTGACATTCGGCCGCTCGTTAAGGACGCGGTCGACCGTCGCGAGGCTGACGCCCGCGGCTTCTGCCAGGTCTTTCGCGGTGGGCCGCATACTCCACTCTCTTTCACATCGGCGTGATCCTGAACCGATTCCTCTAACAAAAGCAGGCGAAAAGCAAGAATTGAAGTGCGCACCTCAAAAATTGCTTGCATTGAGGTGCGCACCTCAATATGAGTCGATGCGTGGCCGGCAGGAGGAATGTCGCCTGCCACGGAGGCGGCGCGGAGGAGAGCGACCCGCAGGACGGGTGCGCCCTGCCTCATTCCGCGCCATGTGCCCGCGACGGGCGTTTTCAACCTTCCGATGGAGGTCGGGAGGAGGGGGAGGAGAACCCAGCCATGACCATTCGCCATTTCAGAACACTGGCCGCTTCCGGCGCGCTTCTGGCCGCCGGCGTCGCCATCCCCGGTGGGGCGAGCGCCAGGGACCTGACGCTCTGCTGGGCCGCCTGGGACCCGGCCAACGCGCTGGTCGAGCTCAGCAAGGATTTCGAGGCCAAGAGCGGCGTCAGCATGAAATTCGAATTCGTGCCGTGGCCGAATTTCGCCGACCGCATGCTCAACGAGCTGAATTCCGGCGGCAAGCTCTGCGATCTCATGATCGGCGACAGCCAGTGGATCGGCGGCGCGGCGGAGAACGGCCAGTATGTCAAGCTCAACGATTTCTTCGACAAGGAAGGGATCAAGATGAGCGACTTCATTCCGGCGACCGTCGTCGGTTACGCCGAATGGCCGAAGAACTCGCCGAACTACTGGGCGCTGCCGGCCTTCGGCGACGTCGTCGGCTGGAGCTACCGCAAGGACTGGTTCGCCCGTCCGGAACTGCAGGCGGAGTTCAAGGAGAAATACGGCCGCGAGCTGGCCGTGCCGAAGACCTTCGGCGAACTGAAGGACATCGTGCAGTTCTTCCAGAAGCGCGAGATCGACGGCAAGACCGTCTATGGCGCGGCGATCTACACGGAGCGCGGCTCCGAGGGCATCACCATGGGCGTCATGGACGTGCTCTACAGCTTCGGCTTCAAGTACGAGAACCCGGACAAGCCCTATGAGCTGGAGGGTTACGTCAACTCCGCCGAGGCGGTGAAGGGGCTGGAGTTCTACAAGGAGCTCTACGACTGCTGCACGCCGCCCGGCCATTCCGACGCCTACATGTCCGAGGACATCGACGCCTACAAGTCGGGCCAGGTCGCGCTGCACATGAACTTCGCCTTCACCTGGCCGGGCATCCATGCCGACGCCAATGTCGGCGGCGAGAAATCCGGCTATTTCCCCAACCCAGCGGGTCCTGACGGCGCGGCCTACGCCCAGCTCGGCGGCCAGGGCATTTCGGTCGTCTCCTCCTCGGAAAAGCAGGAGGATGCGCTCGCCTATATCAAGTGGTTCGCGCAGCCGGAGATCCAGCAGAAATGGTGGGAGATGGGCGGCTATTCGGCACTGCTGAAGGTCGTCGAGGACCCGAATTTCGCGACCAGCCAGCCCTATGCGCAGACCTTCCTCGACTCCATGGCGATCGTCCAGGATTTCTGGGCGGAGCCGGCCTATGCCTCGCTGCTGCAGGCGGCGCAGAAGCGCTTCCACGACTATGTCGTCGCCGGCCAGGGTTCCGCAAAGGACGCGCTCGACGGCCTCGTCAAGGACTGGACGGAGGTCTTCGAGGACGAAGGCAAGTATTGACGGTCCGTAACCCCCCTCTGCCTACCGGCATCTCCCCCACAAGGGGGAGAAAGCAGGCCGCACGCTCTTCCCGTGATTTTTCATGGTGAGGGTCCGGCAGGCTAGCCCCTCCCCTTGTGGGAAGGGGTTGGGAAGGGGTCTTTCGATCAAGGCCGATCGCCTTCATACTCCGCCCTGCGCCCGCCGCCTCCCAGCGGGTCACGGCGCGGCCGGAGCCGGGGATCTGTCCCGGCTCTGCCGCCGCTCAGTCAAATATGTAGGGGAACACCCATGCTGAAATCCACCGTGGACCGGGTCGCCGAGGCGACGCCGCACGTCATCGCCAGACGCATGCACGGCCTGTCCGACCGCGCGCTCGCCTGGCTCTTCGTCGCCCCGTCGATCGTGCTCTTGCTGGCGGTCAACATCTTCCCGCTGATCTGGACGATCCGGCTGAGCTTCACCAATTTCCGCGTCAACCGGCCCAATGCCGAGGTCGATTTCGTCGGCCTCAGGAACTATGCCAGCATCCTGTCCGACCGCGACATCTGGCTGACCATGCAGGCGACGGCACATTTCCTGATCTGGACCATCGTGCTGCAGGTCCTCATCGGCTTCTCGCTCGCCTATCTCATCAACAAGAAGTTCCGCGGCAACGATCTGTGGACGACGATCATCGTGCTGCCGATGATGCTGAGCCCGGCGGTGGTCGGCAATTTCTGGACCTTCCTCTACCAGCCGCAGATCGGCCTCTTCAACTATGCGGTCGGCTTCCTGACCGGCGCGGACCCGTCCAGCTTCTCGATGATCGGCGACGTCAAGCTCGCGCCCTGGGCGATCATCATCGTCGATACCTGGATGTGGACGCCCTTCGTCATGCTGATCTGCCTTGCGGGCCTGCGTTCCATTCCGCCAAGCATCTATGAGGCCGCCGAATGCGACCGCGCCAGCAAGTGGCGGCAGTTCTGGACGATCACCATCCCGCTCGTCCTGCCCTTCCTGATGCTCGCCGTGCTGTTCCGCGGCATCGAGAACTTCAAGATGTTCGACCTCGTCGTGCAGCTCACCGGCGGCGGCCCCGGCTCGATCACCGAGCTGACCTCGATCAACCTCAAGCGCGAGGCCTTCGAAAAGTGGCGCACCGGCTATGCCTCGGCCTATGCCGTCATCCTCTTCGTCACGGTCTTCGGCCTCGCCTCGATCTACGTCAAGGCGCTCAACAAGGTGAAACAACGATGAGCTATTCCGTCACCGAGCCGTCGCGCCGGCAGAAATGGGTCGCGGGCATCCTGGTCATCGGCTATGCCCTGATCACCATCCTGCCGCTCGTCTGGATCATCGCCACCAGCTTCAAGTCCCCGTCCGACGCCATCGCCTATCCGCCGAAGACCTTCTTCACACCGACGGTGGAAGGGTACGTCAACGTCTTCACCACGCGCACCCGCCTTTCGCCCGACCAGTTGCAGGCGGTCGGCGAGCCGACCACCTGGTACGACAAGCTCGTGCGCAAGGACGGGCTCGTCATTTCCGGCCCCTCGCGCTTTGCCGAACGCTTCACCAATTCGGTGATCATCGGCTTCGGCTCGACGGTGCTGTGCATCGTGCTCGGGACAGTGGCGGCCTATGCCTTCTCGCGCTTCAAGGTGCCGCTGAAGGACGATCTCCTGTTCTTCATCCTCTCCACGCGCATGATGCCGCCGATTGCCGTCGCCATCCCGATCTTCCTGATGTTCCGCTCGCTCGGCCTCAGCGACACCCATGCCGGCATGATCCTGCTTTATACCGCAGTGAACCTGTCGCTCTCCGTATGGCTGCTCAAGGGCTTCATCGACGAGATCCCCGTCGAATACGAGGAGGCGGCGCTGATCGACGGCTACACGCGCTTCCAGGCCTTCTACAAGGTCGTGCTGCCGCAGGCGGCGACGGGCATCGCCTCCACCGCCATCTTCTGCCTGATCTTCGCCTGGAACGAATATGCCTTCGCCGTCCTGTTGACATCCGGCAACGCCCAGACGGCCCCGCCCTTCATTCCCACCATCATCGGCGTCAGCGGCCAGGACTGGCCCGCCGTCGCCGCCGGCGCGACGCTCTTCCTCGTGCCGGTCATGGTCTTCACCATCCTTCTGCGCAAGCATCTCCTGCGCGGCATCACCTTCGGAGCAGTCCGCAAATGACTCGATTTTTCAACGGCCTCCTGCATTTCCGGCGCAGCGCCTGGGAAATGCTGGCCTCGGTGCTGATCGCGGCGGGCGTCGTCATGCTCATGCAGCCCTTCGCGCTCGCGCTCTACTCCTGGTCCTTCGTCGTCACTCTCCTCGGCACGGTGATGTTCATCATCGTCAGCCATTTCCCGGAGTAGGCCGATGGCGCAAATCAGGATCCAGAACGTGCGCAAGGAGTTCGGTGCCTTCACCGCCGTCCGCTCCTCCTCCTTCACCATCGAGGACGGCGAGTTCTTCATGCTGCTCGGCCCCTCCGGCTGCGGCAAGACGACGACGCTGCGCATGATGGCCGGCCTCGAACTGCCGACCTCGGGCGAGATCTTCATCGACGGCGAGGAGGTCGGCATGAAGCCGGCCAGCCAGCGCGACATCGCCTTCGTCTTCCAGATGTTCGCGCTCTACCCGCACATGAACGTGCGCAAGAACATCTCCTATCCGCTCGTCAGCCAGGGCATGAAGCGCGAGGAGGTGCGGACGCGCGTCGCCGAAGTCGCCCGCATCCTCAAGATCGAGCACATCCTCGACAAGCCGGTCGGCGGCCTTTCCGGCGGCGACCGCCAGCGCGTGGCGCTCGGCAGAGCCATCGTGCGCCGGCCGAAGGCCTTCTTCATGGACGAACCGCTCGGCGCGCTCGACGCGGAATTCCGCGAGCATATGGCCGAGGAACTGCGCGCGCTGCACGACCGCATGGGCGCGACCACCGTCTATGTCACGCACGACCAGCTCGAAGCCATGCAGATGGGCGACAAGATCGTCGTGATGAACCACGGCGTCGTGGAACAGTTCGGCAAGCCGCAACAGATCTACGACTGGCCGGCGACGAAATTCGTCGCCCAGTTCATCGGCTCGCCCTCGATGAATTTCCTGGAGTTCGAAGGCATGATCGGCATCGGCGGCAACAGCGTCGATCTCGGCGGCGTCAAGGTCGACGTGCCCGCCGCGCGCGAAGGCCGCGACGGCCGCCTGACGCTCGGCGTCCGGCCGGAACATGTGAAGTTCCGCGACGATGCCGCCTATCGCGGCCGGGTCAGTGCCGTGGAATATCTCGGCACGACGCAGACCGTCACCCTCGCAACGGAACACGGCGAGCTGAAGGCGCGGATCTCCTCCGCCCACAAGGTGCGGGAGGAGGAGCTGGTCGGCCTCGACTTCGACGCGCGGACCCTCTCGCTCTTCGATGCGGAAAGCGGCAAGGCCCTCCTCTCCGAGGGCAATGAAGGAGTGCTCGGACATGGCTGAGGTCGTCCTTGAAAACGTCACGAAACGCTTCGGCAGCACGCTCGCGCTCGACAATGTCTCGCTGACGGTGCCGGACGGCTCCTTCGTCGTCCTCCTCGGCCCGACCGGCGCGGGCAAGACGACAACGCTGCGCATGGTCTCCGGCCTCGACGCGCCCGACAGCGGCGAGGTCACCATCGGCGGCAGGCCGATGAAGGGCCTGTCGCCCGCCGAGCGCAATGTCGCCATGGTGTTCCAGCAATATTCGCTCTATCCGCACCTCACCGTCCGCCAGAACCTGGAGTTCCCCCTGAAATCCCCGCTCCTGAAGACGCCCCGCGCGGCGATCGACCGGAAGGTCCAGGAGGTCGCCGAGGTGCTGCAGATCGCCCACAAGCTGGAGAACAAGGCAACGGCGCTTTCGGGCGGCGAGATGCAGCGCGTCTCCATCGGCCGCGCGCTGGTGCGCAATCCCGAGATCTTCCTGATGGACGAGCCGCTGAGTTCGCTCGATGCCAAGCTCCGGGCGGACCTGCGCATCGAATTGAAGCGCATCCAGGCGAAGTCCGGCGCGACGCTGCTCTACGTCACCCACGACCAGATCGAGGCGATGACCATGGCGACCCATGTCGGCGTGCTCAATGAGGGAAAACTGGTGCAGTTCGGCTCGCCGCGTGCGGTCTACGAAGAGCCGGTCAGCGTCTATGCCGCGACCCGCCTCGGCCAGCCGCGCATCAACGTGCTGCCGGCCGATCTTTTCGCCGGCGCCCCCGCGGGGGCAAAAAGCATCGGCCTTCGCCCGGAGCATATATCGCAAGGGGAGGGGGAGGAGGCGCTGGTCAAGCGGGTCGAGCATCTCGGCGACCAGACGCGCCTGCACCTTTCCTTCAAGCGGCACGACCTCATCACCATCACCGACGCCCACACGCCGCTGAAGGGCGGCGAGACCATCCGGATCCAACCGTCGCGGCCGCTCTATTTCGACGCCGCCGGCATGCGTTTAGCTTAGGGAGAACAACAACCATGGCGCAATTCATCAACAAGCGCGAAGACGTCGTCACCGAGGCGATCGACGGGGTGCTGGCCCTTTCGGGCGGCGCGCTGACCCGGCTCGACGGCTATCCGCATATCCGCGTCGTCCTGCGCAGCGACTGGGACAAGTCGAAGGTGGCGATCGTCTCCGGCGGCGGCTCCGGCCATGAGCCCGCCCATGTCGGCTTCGTCGGCAAGGGCATGCTGACCGCCGCCGTCTGCGGCGACGTCTTCGCCTCGCCGAGCGTCGATGCCGTGCTCGCCGGCATCCTCGCGGTGACCGGCCCCGCCGGATGTCTCCTCATCGTCAAGAACTATACCGGCGACCGCCTGAATTTCGGCCTCGCCGCCGAGCGGGCGCGCGCCTTCGGCCTCAATGTCTCCATGGTCATCGTCGGCGACGACATCGCGCTGCCCGACCTGCCGCAGGCCCGCGGCGTCGCCGGCACGCTCTTCGTGCACAAGATCGCCGGCGCGCTCGCCGAACGGGGGGCCGACCTCGACACGGTCACGGCGGCCGCCAGGAACGTCATCGCCGGCACGCGCTCCATCGGCATGTCGCTCGACACCTGCCGCGTGCCCGGCTCGCCGAAGGAGGACCGCATTCCCGAGGGCAAGGCCGAGCTCGGTCTCGGCATCCATGGCGAGGCGGGCGTCGAGCAGATCGATTTCGCCGGCGCGCGCGCCTCGGTCGCCACCATGGTCGAACGGCTCGCCACCGTCATGGGCGAGGGACCGCATGTCGCGCTGATCAACAATCTCGGCGGCGCGTCCGTCTTGGAAATGTCGGTGCTCGCCCATGACCTGCTCGGCTCTTCGGTCGGCACGCGGATCACCCATGCCATCGGCCCCGCGCCGCTGATGACCTCGCTCGACATGCAGGGCCTTTCCATCTCCGTCTTCCCCGCCGACGCGGCCGAGCTGGAGCTCCTGAAAACCCCCGTGCCGATCGCCGCCTGGCCCGGCGTCTCGGAAGTCCGGCCGATCGCGGTCGCGGCCTTGCCGGACGGCCTGACGCCGATCACGCCGATGCCCTCGAACCACGCGGCGACCCGTGCCTTCGTCATCAATTGCTGCAACGTGCTGATCGCCGCCGAGCAGGACCTCAACGCCCTCGACGCCAAATCCGGCGACGGCGACACCGGCTCGACGCTGGCGGGCGCCGCCCGCGCGCTGATCAACGCCATCGACCGCCTGCCGCTCTCCGACCACACGCAGCTCCTGCGCGCCATCGGCCTGGAGCTGAGCCAGACGATGGGCGGCTCCTCGGGCGTGCTGCTCGCCATCTTCTTCGCCGCCGCCGGCGACGGCGCCTCCAGCGGCCTGCCGATGCGCGAGGCGCTGCGCGCCGGCCTTGCCCGCATGCAGGAGATCGGCGGCGCCAGCATCGGCGACCGCACCATGGTGGACGCCCTCTCCCCCGCCCTCGAAGCGCTCGGCGAAAGTGTTTCTGCCGCTGCGGACGCGGCCCGCCAGGGCGCGAACTTCACCGCGACCCTCACCCACGCAAAAGCCGGGCGGGCGGCCTATATCAATGCGAAGCAGCTTGAGGGGCATGTCGACCCCGGCGCGGAGGCGGTCGCCCGGCTGTTCGAGCATCTGGCGGCGTGAGGTCATGGGAAAAGGCTGGAGCAGCCACGCGCTGCACCGGTCTCTTCAAGGGCTACGGCATGACCACGGCCCAGATCCTCTACCTCCTCGCAAAGCGCCGCAGCCCTCTCCTCCGTCATGGTCGGGCTTGACCCGACCATCCACAGGCCGCGGGTGCCGCGTGAATCCTCGGGTCAAGCCCGAGGATGACGGCGAGGGTGGGTTGGAGGCTGGAGGTCGGCAACGAAACAAGGCCGGGGCGGCGATTTGCTGCCCCGGCCTTTGCCATTCGGGATGATGCTGCGCGGGTTGTTACGCCGCGTGCGCTTCCCTTTCTCCCTCCATCGTCGACTTGCCATGCTGCACCAGCGGGCGGTTGCCCGTCAGGCGGCGGAGCAGCACGTAGAAGACCGGCGTCATGAAGATGCCGAAGAAGGTGACGCCGATCATGCCGGAGAAGACGGCAAGGCCCATGGCGGCGCGCATCTCCGCACCCGCGCCGGTGGACAGGACCAGCGGCACGACGCCCATGATGAAGGCCATCGAGGTCATCAGGATCGGGCGCAGGCGCAGGCGGCTCGCCTCGATCGCGGCCTTGATCGGCGTCCTTCCCTCGAATTCCAGCTCGCGCGCGAATTCGACGATCAGGATGGCGTTCTTCGCCGACAGGCCCACCAGCACCACGAGGCCGATCTGGGTGAAGACGTTGTTGTCGCCGCCCGTGTACCAGACCCCGGCGAGCGCGGCGAGCACGCCCATCGGCACGATCATGATGATGGCGATCGGCAGCGTCAGGCTTTCATATTGCGCGGCGAGCACCAGGTAGACCAGGAGCAGCGCCAGCGGGAAGACGACGATGCTCGAATTGCCGGCGAGGATCTGCTGGTAGGTGAGGTCCGTCCACTCGAAGTCGATGCCTGACGGCAGCGTCTCGGCCGCGATCTTTTCCACGGCCGCCTGCGCCTGGCCGGAGGAGAAGCCGGGGGCCGGGCCGCCATTGATGTCGGCGGCGAGGAAGCCGTTGTAGCGCGTGGTGCGCTCCGGCCCGGTCGTCGCGTCGACCTTCAGGAGCGCGGCGAGCGGGATCATCTCGCCCGATTGCGAGCGCACCTTGAGCTGGCCGATATCCTCCGGCTTGGCGCGGAAGGCCGAGTCCGCCTGGACGCGCACGGAGTAGGTGCGGCCGAACGCGTTGAAGTCGTTGACATAGAGCGAGCCGAGGTAGATCTGCAGCGTCTCGAACACGTCGGTCACGCGCACGCCGAGCTGCTGGGCCTTGGAGCGGTCGAGATCGGCATAGAGCTGCGGCACGTTGATCTGGAAGCTGGAGAACAGGCCCGCCAGCTCCGGCGTCTGGTAGGCTTTCGCCAGGAACGCCTGGGTCGCCTCGTTGAGCGGCCCGTAGCCGAGGCCGGCGCGGTCCTCGATCTGCAGCTTGAAGCCGCCCGTCGTGCCGAGGCCGTTGACCGGCGGCGGCGGGAACATGGCGATGAAGGCATCCTGGATGGCGCCGAACTTCTGGTTGAGCTGCATGGCAATCGCCCCGCCCGACAGTTCCGGCGTCGTGCGCTCCTCGAAGGGAGCGAGCGAGGCGAAGACGATGCCGGAATTCGAGCCGATGGTGAAGCCGTTGATCGACAGGCCCGGGAAGGCGATGGCGTGCTCGACGCCCGGCTGCTCCAGCGCGATCTCGCTCATCTTCTTGATGACCTCTTCCGTGCGGTCGAGCGTCGCGCCGTCCGGAAGCTGGGCGAAGCCGATGAGGTACTGCTTGTCCTGCGCCGGCACGAAGCCGCCGGGCACGGCGTTGAACACCGCATAGGTCG
The DNA here is from genome assembly GCF_004341885.1 of Shinella granuli. GTDB lineage: Bacteria > Pseudomonadota > Alphaproteobacteria > Rhizobiales > Rhizobiaceae > Shinella > Shinella granuli. The sequence continues at coordinate 110,815 of NZ_SLVX01000008.1, forward strand.
CACCGACGAGGGCGAGATAGATCGCCATCACCAGGGACTTGCGCGTGACGAGCCCGCCGACGCTGCGGCCGTAGCCGTTGCCGGCGGCGCTGAAGGCGCGGTTGAAGCCGCGGAAGAACCAGCCGAACAGGCCATCCATCACCCGCGTCAGCCAATCCTTCGGCGCATGGTGGTCCTTCAGGAGAAGGGCCGCCAGCGCCGGGGAGAGCGTCAGCGAGTTGATGGCGGAGATGACCGTCGAGATCGCGATGGTGAGCGCGAACTGCCGGTAGAACTGGCCGGAGAGGCCGCTGATGAAGGCGAGCGGCACGAAGACGGCGACGAGGACGAGCGCGATGGCGATGATCGGGCCTGACACTTCGCGCATCGCCCGGTAGGTGGCTTCGCGCGGGGACAGGCCGTTCTCGATGTTGCGCTCGACGTTCTCGACGACGACGATGGCGTCGTCCACCACGATGCCGATGGCCAGCACGAGGCCGAAGAGGGTCAGCGCGTTCACCGAGAAGCCGAAGGCATACATCACGGCGAAGGTGCCGATGATGGAGACCGGGACGGCGAGCAGCGGGATGATCGAGGCGCGCCAGGTCTGGAGGAAGACGATGACGACGAGCACGACGAGCGCGATGGCCTCGAGCAGCGTATCGACGACCTTGTCGATCGAGGCGCGCACGAATTCCGTCGTGTCGTAGACGATCTCGTATTTCACGCCCTCGGGCATGGCGATCTGGAGCTGGTCCATCGTGGCGCGCACATTGTCGGCGATCTCGATGGCGTTGGAGCCCGGCGCCTGCAGGACGGCAACGGCGACGGCCGGCTCGCCGTCGAGCAGCGAGCGCAGCGAATAGTCGGCCGCGCCCATCTCGATGCGCGCGACGTCGCGCAGGCGGGTGATCTGGCCCTCCGCGCCGGTCTTCACGATGATGTTGCCGAATTCCTCCGGCGTGCGCAGGCGCCCCTGCGCATTCACGTTGAGCTGGAGGTTGACGTCGTTGGCGGTGGGCGAGGCGCCGATGATGCCGGCGGCGGCCTGCACGTTCTGCTCGCGGATGGCGTTGGAAATGTCGCTGGCGGCGAGCGCATGCTCCGCCGCCTTCTGCGGATCGATCCAGACACGCATCGCATAGTCACCCGCGCCGAACACCTGGACCTGGCCGACGCCCTCGATGCGGGCGAGGCGGTCCTTGATGTTCAGCGTGGCGTAGTTGCGCAGATAGGTGATGTCGTAGCGGTCGGTCTTCGAGACGAGGTTGACCACCATGATGAAGTCCGGCGAGCTCTTGACCGTGGTGACGCCGAGCGCGCGCACTTCGGCGGGAAGGCGGGGTTCGGCCTGCGACACGCGGTTCTGCACGAGCTGCTGGGCCTTGTCCGGATCGGTGCCGAGCTTGAAGGTGACCGTCAGCGTCAGGACGCCGTCAGAGGTCGCCTGGCTGTTCATGTAGAGCATGTCCTCGACGCCGTTGATCTGCTCTTCGAGCGGCGTCGCGACGGTTTCGGAAATGACGACCGGGTTTGCGCCGGGATAGGTGGCGCGCACCACGATCGAGGGCGGCACGACCTCCGGATATTCGGAGATCGGCAGGGCGCGCATGCCGATCAGGCCGGCGACGACGATGAGGATCGACAGCACCCCGGCGAAGACCGGGCGATCGATGAAGAAACGGGAGATGTTCATGGCAATACCCCTCTCCAGGGACGAACGGACCCATCCGGCGGGCGATGCGCCGCCGGCGGGCATGGGATTGTTGGTTGTTTCGGGGCAGGGCGGGTGAGCGTCCTGCCGGTCTTCGGCTACGGTGTCTGTCGCGCCTCCCACAGGGAAGGTCATCGCAGACGGTTTTGCCCCTCATCCGGCCTGCCGGCCACCTTCTCCCCGCAAGCGGGGAGAAGGGATATGCCGAGCCGGTTTCCTCGACCCTTGCCGGTTCGTCGGGCACATCCCCTCTCCCCGCTTGCGGGGAGAGGGTTAGGGTGAGGGGCTGAACCCCGAACCGCCCGCCTACTTCGCCGAGGCGACATTCTCCTGCACCTGCGGATCGACGACGACGCCGGGGCGGACACGTTGCAGGCCATTGACGACGATGCGGTCGCCGCCGGCAAGGCCGCTTTCGACGACACGCTCGTTGCCGGACAGGCTGCCGAGCACGACCGGCCGGTAGGCGACCTTGTTGTCCTTGTCGACGACGAAGACGAACTTCTTGTCCTGGTCGGTACCGACGGCCTTCTCGCTGATGAGGATCTTGCTTTCGGCCTTCGGCTCGCCCATGCGGATGCGCACGAACTGGCCGGGGATCAGCCTGCCGCCGGGATTGTCGAAGACGGCGCGCACGGTGATCGTGCCGCTCGCTGCGTCCACCTCGTTGCCGATGAGCTGGAGCTTGCCGCGGATCGGCGTGCCCTCGTCGGCGAGCGTGCCGACCTCGACGGGGATCTGGTCGATCGGCGGCAGCGCGTCCGTGGAGGCCGGCAGGGCGGCGAGCGCCCTGGCGACCGTCTCCTCGCTGACATTGAAGCCGGCATAGATCGGGTCGACCGAGACAAGCGTCGTCAGCGCCGGCGAGGTCGAGCCGGCGGCGACGAGGTTGCCGGTGGTGATCTCCACCTTGCCGACGCGGCCGGAAACCGGCGCGCGCACTTCCGTATAGCCGAGCTCCAGCTTGGCGGCGTGCAGCGTGGCCTCGGCCGTCTTCAGCGCGGCACGGGCCTCGGCCAATGCGTTCTGGCGCGTGTCCACCTCGCTTTGCGAGATGCTGTTGCTCTTGGCGAGGCGCTGGCCGCGCTCAAGCTCGGTCGTGGCGAGCTTCACGCGCGCCTCGGCGGAGGCGTACTGGCCTTCGGCCTGCGTCACCGCGGTCTTGAAGGGCTCCTGGTCGATGGTGAAGAGCAGGTCGCCCGCCTTCACCAGCGCGCCCTCGCGGAAATTCACCGCCTCGATGGCACCGGCGACGCGCGAGCGGATCTGCACGCGGTCGATCGCCTCCAGACGGCCGGAAAATTCCTGCCAGGTCACCACGTCGCGGTTCTCGACCACGGCGACCGTGACCGGCACGGCGGGCACTTCGGCCGTCACGGTGGCTTCCGCCTGGGCGACATTGCCCGGCAGTTGGAAATAGAGGGCTGCGGCGGAAACGGACACAGCCAGTCCCAGGCCGGCGCCCGTCAGGGCCCAGCGTTTGCGCTTCGACGTCATGTTCTCTTCTCCTTGCGGCCCTTGGACCGCGTGTTTCAAATTAAATTAGTGAATGCTTATATTTTGAACAAAACCCGAAAACTGGCGGCCGACCTCCTCTTGCCAGGTGGATGGCCGCTTGGGAGACCAGTCAGGGGTTTCGCCCGTCTTCCCGCCATAAATTTCAGGCCAGCCTGTCCCGGCGGGGAGCACATGCCGGCGAACCTTGACGCCCGCTGCGGTAAGGCAGTCGGCGTAACCGAGGGCTTCGTCGCGCAGCGGATCGTCCTCCGCCGAAACGACGAGCGCGGGCGCGACGCCCGCAAGCCGCGAACAGAGGCACGGCGCCGCATAGGGATGGCAGACGCCGCCGCTGAGATAGTGGCTCCAGCCCTCCGCCCAGCGCTGGCTCATGCCGAGCGCCTCGGACTCGCGGAAGGAAGCGGTGCCCATGAAGGGATCGAGCAGCGGGGAGAACAGCACCTGGCCGTCCAGCTCGTCGGCGAAATGGTCGCGCGCCTTCAGCGCCACGCCGGCGGCGATGTTGCCGCCCGCCTCCTCGCCGCCGATGATGAGCGGCGACTTGCGGTCGCCGAGGCCGGCGCGCTTCTTGGCGAGATAGGAAAACATCGAAAAGCCGACTTCGAGCGGCTTGGGGAAGACACCGCCGCCCGGCGCGCCATAATCCAGAACCGCAACGATGGCGCCCGTGGAGGCGATGGCCTCGGCGACGGGGGAGGGGCGAAGGCCCTCTTCCAGGAACGCGCCGCCATGGAAGTAGAGCAGGATGGGGGCGCCCTTGGCGAACTCCGCTCCCTGATAGACGCGTGCGGACACGGGGCCGATGGCCACCTTGTCGAACGTCATATCCTTGATCTCTACCGGCATGGTTTCGTCCTCGGGCCCCTCTGGAATTAGGATGGGGCCTCACCATTTATATCGTGCCTGATCGCGGCGATATAAGTGTGCCAAAACTGACTTCACTATCCATATTCTCGAACAATAGCAGCTTCCAACCTGGGAATGTTCCATGGATCAGCTTTCCGCAATGCGTGCCTTCCTCCGCGTGGTGGAGACCGGCAATTTCACCCGGGCCTCCGCCGCGCTCGGCATGCCCAAGGCGACGGTGAGCAACCTCATCCAGAACCTCGAAACGCATCTGCAAACCAAGCTGCTCAACCGCACGACGCGCCGGGTGATGGTGACGACGGACGGGGCGCTCTACTATGAGCGGGCGATCCGGATCGTCGCGGAGATCGACGAACTGGACGGCAGCCTCTCCCATTCCCATGCCAGCCCGCGCGGGCGCCTGCGCGTCGAGATGGCGGGGGCCTTCGCGGACCTGCTGGTCATTCCCCGGCTCGGCGATTTCCATCAGAAATTCCCGGATATCCATATCGACCTCGGCGTCGGCGACCGGACGGTGGATTATCTGGCGGAGAATGTGGACTGCGCGCTGCGCGGCGGGGCGCCCGGCGACCAGTCGCTGATCGCCCGGCGCGTCGCCGAGATGGATATCGTCACCTGCGCCGCCCCGGCCTATATCGAGGCCTTCGGCACGCCGCGGCACCCGCTGGACCTCGGCGGCGCGCACCATTGCATCAACTATTTCCTGGCGCAGACCGGCCGCACCATGCCTTTCGAATTCGAAAAGGACGGCGAGACGGTCGAGGTCGACAGCCGCTATATCGTCTCGGTCAACGATGCGCGCAGCTATCTCGCCGCGGCCCTGTCCGGCCTCGGCGTCGCGCCGCTGCCGCGCTTCATGGCGACCGAGGCGCTGAAGAGCGGCGCGCTCGTGCCGGTGCTGCCGGGCTGGCGGTCGGAACCGATCCCGCTCTACATCGTCTATCCGCCGAACCGGCACCTCTCCAACAAGGTCCGCGTCTTCGTCGACTGGCTGGTGCGGCTGCTCGCCGAAGCGCAAATCGGCGCCTCGTCGGCGAAGGCGGCAAGGAACGAAAGCCTCAGTGCTGGTCGAGCGCCCGCGTCAGGGTGAGGGCGGCGATGGTGCAGATGGCGCCGGAGATCAGGTAGCCGCCGATGAAGACGATGCCGAAGCTGGTGGCAAGGCCGAGCGCCACGAGCGGGGCGAAGCCCGCACCGACGAGCCAGGCGAGGTCCGAGGTCAGCGCCGCGCCGGTGTAGCGGTAATATTGCGTGAAGCGCGAGGAGACGGCGCCGGAGGACTGGCCGAAGGTGAGGCCGAGGATGAAGAAGCCGATCAGGATATAGGCGTCCTGCCCCTTGCCGCCGGAATCGAGCAGGAAGGGCGCGGAGAAGGAGAAGATCGCGATGAGGATGGCGCCGGCCATGAGCTGGTTGCGCCGGCCGATGCGATCGGCGATGACGCCCGACAGCACGATGCCGACGACCCCGACGGCCGCGCCCGCCACCTGCACCCAGAGGAACTCCTCCACCGACTGGCCGCCGGTGAGCATGATCCAGGAGAGCGGGAAGATGGTGACGAGGTGGAACATGGCGAAGCTTGCGAGTGGCACGAAGGCGCCGAGCACGACATCCATGGCGTGCTTGCTCAGCATTTCGAAGATCGGCCGGGCCTGCAGCTCCTGCGCCTCCATGGCCGCGCCGAATTCCTTGCTGGCGACGATGCGCAGGCGCGCGAAGAGCGCCACGACGTTGATGGCGAAGGCGACAAAGAACGGATAGCGCCAGCCCCAGGCGAGGAAATCCGCCTCCGAGAGATTGCTGACGAAATAGCCGAAGAGGATGCTGGCGAGCGCGAAGCCGAAGGGCGCGCCGAGCTGCGGGATCATCGCGTACCAGCCGCGGCGGTTTTCCGGCGCGCTCAGGCTGAGCAGCGAGGCAAGCCCGTCCCAGGCGCCGCCGAGCGCGAAACCCTGGCCCAGCCGGAAGAGCGCGAGCAGCGCCACGGCCCAGTAGCCGATCGTCTCGTAGCCCGGCAGGAAGGCGATGGAGGCGGTCGAGCCGCCGAGGATGACCAGCGCCACCGTCAGCTTGGTGCCGCGGCCGTAGTTGCGGTCGATCCACATGAAGACGAAGGAGCCGACCGGCCGGGCGAGGAAGGCGAGGGGAAAGAGCGCGAAGGACATCAGCGTCGCGGCCACCGCGCTGCCGGCGAAGGGGAAGATGAGCTTCGGGAAGACGAGGATGGAGCCGAGGCCGTAGACGAAGAAATCGAAGAATTCGGAGGTGCGCCCGATCACCACGCCGATGGCGACGCTGCCGGGCGAAAGCGGCTTGTCGTCGTCATGCATGCGGCGGGCGTCCCGCTCGAGACCGGAGGAGGAGGGGTTAGCGACCGAACTCATGAATTTCTCCGAGCGATGTGCGCCATGTCGTTAGAGTGTTGACTATTCGGCGTCCAATATCAAGAATTAGGCGAAACGTGCGCGCTGCGGCAAGGTTGCGTCCGAACCTGCGACCCGTCGCAGCACGGCTTGAAGACCCGCGACGATTATTGCGCTAGATCAATTTTGCGGCGGCGGACAGCCCAAAAGTTTCTACCGCACTGCGACAGAATGCTGCGCTGCGACGAAGCACCTCATTTCCAAGCGCGACCATGCCCGCTTATTGCCGACTAGACAGAACGCAAGTTGAGGCCGCAATGCCGAAGCCATTCAGTTTAGCCCGAGTCTCGATCCTCCCCCTGATGCTGGCCCTGCTTTCCGGATGCAACATGGTCGTCATGTCGCCCTCCGGGGACATCGCCACGCAGCAGCGGGACCTGATCGTCATCTCCACCATCCTCATGCTGATCATCATCGTGCCGGTGATCGCCATGACGCTCTATTTCGCCTGGCATTACCGCCAGTCGAACACGGCGGCGAAGTATGATCCGGAGTGGCATCACTCGACGGGCCTGGAAGTCGCCATCTGGTCGGCCCCGCTCGCCATCATCATCGCGCTCGGCGCCATCACCTGGGTCAGCACCCACAAGCTGGATCCGTACCGGCCGCTGGAACGGCTCGATGCGGCACGGCCGGTGACGGAGGAGACGAAGCCGATCACCGTCGAGGTGGTGGCGCTCGACTGGAAATGGCTGTTCTTCTATCCGGACCAGGGCATCGCCACGGTCAACGAGATGGCGGCCCCCGTCGACGTGCCGATCAACTTCAAGCTCACCGCCTCCTCGGTGATGAACTCCTTCTACGTGCCCGCGCTCGCCGGCATGATCTACACCATGCCCGGCATGGAGACGAAGCTGCACGCCGTCATCAACAAGGCCGGCGAATACGAGGGCCTGTCGTCGAACTACAGCGGCGACGGCTTCTCGCACATGCGCTTCAAGTTCCACGGGCTCGACCAGGCCGGCTTCGACGCCTGGGTGGCGCGGGTGAAGCAGAACGGCACGGCGCTCAACCGCGACGCCTATCTGAAGCTCGAAAAGCCGAGCGTGAAGGAGCCGGTGCGCTACTACGCCACCGTCGACGACGGGCTCTACCAGGCCGTGCTCAACATGTGCGTGCGCGAAGGCCAGATGTGCATGAAGGACATGATGCATATCGACATGACGGGCGGGGCGGGCAAGGAGAGCCACGGGAACAAGGCGAAACTCGAACACGACAACCGCCATGCCGCGGACGAGGCGCCCGCCGCCACCTTCCCCGAGACCGGCAATCCCGCGCGCAGCGAAGAACCGGCCGAGGGCGTGGAGGAGAACCCGGCCACGACGAACCACGACGCGCACCAGTCGCACTAGCTTTCATTGCGCCCGCCGGCCGCGGCGGGCGCGCAAGGCCCTCGCATGCACCGGGCCGCCTACGAAACGATATTGGACGATCCCATGTTCGGCGACATCAGCCTCACGCAATTCATTTTCGGACGGCTCACCTGGGAGGCAATCCCCTACCACGAGCCCATCCTCGTCGTGACCTTCGCGGTCGTGGCGCTGGGCGGCATCGCGCTTCTCGGCCTGATCACCCGGTTCCGGCTCTGGGGCTATCTCTGGAACGAGTGGTTCACCTCCGTCGATCACAAGAAGATCGGTATCATGTACATCATCCTCGCCATCATCATGCTGCTGCGCGGCTTTGCCGACGCCATCATGATGCGCATCCAGCAGGCGATCGCCTTCAATGGCAGCGAGGGCTATCTCAACGCCCATCACTACGACCAGATCTTCACCGCGCACGGCGTGATCATGATCTTCTTCGTGGCGATGCCCTTCGTCACCGGCTTCATGAACTATGTCGTGCCGTTGCAGATCGGCGCGCGCGACGTCTCCTTCCCCTTCCTCAACAACTTTTCCTTCTGGATGACGACGGGCGGGGCGGTCATCATCATGATGTCGCTGTTCGTCGGCGAGTTCGCCCGCACCGGCTGGCTCGCCTATCCGCCGCTCTCGGGCGCGGACTACAGTCCCGGCGTCGGCGTCGACTATTACATCTGGGGGCTGCAGGTCGCCGGTGTCGGGACGACGCTTTCCGGCATCAACCTCATCGCGACCATCGTGAAGATGCGCGCGCCGGGCATGACCTTCATGAAGATGCCGGTCTTCACCTGGACGTCGCTGTGCACCAACATCCTGATCGTCGCGACCTTCCCGATCCTCACCGCCACGCTCGCCCTCCTGTCGCTCGACCGTTACGTGGGAACGAACTTCTTCACGAACGACCTCGGCGGCAATCCGATGATGTATATCAACCTCATCTGGATCTGGGGCCATCCGGAGGTCTACATCCTCGTGCTGCCGGCCTTCGGCATCTTCTCCGAGGTCGTCGCCACCTTCTGCGGCAAGCGGCTCTTCGGCTATACGTCCATGGTCTACGCCACCTGCGTGATCATGATTCTCTCCTACATCGTCTGGCTGCACCACTTCTTCACCATGGGCTCGGGCGCCTCGGTCAACGCCTTCTTCGGCATCACGACCATGATCATCTCGATCCCGACGGGCGCGAAGATGTTCAACTGGCTGTTCACCATGTATCGCGGCCGCATCCGCTACGAGGTGCCGATGCTGTGGACGGTCGGCTTCATGGTGACCTTCGTCATCGGCGGCATGACGGGCGTGATGCTGGCCATCCCGCCGGCCGATTTCGTGCTGCACAATTCGCTGTTCCTCATCGCGCATTTCCACAATGTCATCATCGGCGGCGTGCTGTTCGGGCTGATGGCCGGCGTCGTCTACTGGTTCCCCAAGGCCTTCGGCTACAGGCTCGATCCGTTCTGGGGCAAGATGAGCTTCTGGTTCTGGCAGATCGGCTTCTTCTTCGCCTTCATGCCGCTCTACGTGCTCGGCCTGATGGGCGTCACCCGCCGCGTCAGCCAGTTCGAGGACCCGTCCCTGCAGATCTGGTTCGTCATCGCCGCCTTCGGCGCGGCGCTGATCGCGCTCGGCATCGCCTCCTTCGTCATCCAGCTCGTCGTCAGCTTCCTGCGGCGCGACCAGCTCCGCGTGACGGGCGATCCCTGGGACGGCCGCACGCTGGAATGGTCGACCTCCTCGCCGCCGCCGGACTACAACTTCGCCTTCACCCCCGTCGTGCACGACCATGATAGCTGGTACGACATGAAGAACCGCGGCTACGAGCGCCCGCTGGAAGGCTTCAAGCCGATCCACATGCCGAAGAACACCGGCACGGGCGTCGTCCTGTCGGCCATCAGCGTCGTGCTCGCCTTCGCACTGATCTGGTACATCTGGTGGCTGGCGGCGCTCTCCTTCATCGCGCTCATCGCGGTGTCGATCGCCCATACGTTCAACTACGACCGCGACTTCTTCATCCCCGCCGAGACCGTGACGGCGACCGAGGACGCGCACACGAAACTGCTGCAAGAACGGACCTGAGCCCATGAGCGCGACCCAAGTCCACGATACCGACGGAAAGCCGGTCTTCTACCTCAAGGACGAGCATCACCCGGAAAACAGCACCATGCTGGGTTTCTGGCTCTACCTGATGAGCGACTGCCTGATCTTCGCCGTGCTCTTCGCAACGCACGGCGTGCTCGGCCGCAACTATGCGGCCGGCCCGTCGCCCGCCGATCTCTTCGACCTGTCGCTCGTCGCCATCAACACGGCGATGCTGCTCCTCTCCTCCATCACCTACGGCTTCGCCATGCTCCAGATGGAGCGCAATGCCAGGATGGAGACGCTGGTCTGGCTCGGCATAACAGGCGTCTTCGGCGCGGCGTTCCTGGCGCTGGAGCTCTACGAATTCTACCACCTGATCCATGAGGGCGCCGGCCCGACGCGCTCGGCCTTCCTGTCGTCCTTCTTCACGCTGGTCGGCACGCACGGCCTGCACGTCACCTTCGGCATCATCTGGCTGATCACGCTGATGGTGCAGGTGAAGAAGCACGGCCTCAACCCCGAGAACCGCCGCCGGCTGATGTGCCTCTCCATGTTCTGGCACTTCCTCGACGTCATCTGGATCGGCGTCTTCTCCTTCGTCTACCTGCTCGGAGTCCTCGGATGAGCCACGAAAGCGCTTCGGAAGCCCATCACGCCCATAGCCACGGCCACGATGCCGGCCATGGCTCGTTCAGGAGCTACATGATCGGCTTCGTCCTCTCGATCATCCTGACGGCCATTCCCTTCTGGCTGGTCATGGGCGACGTGCTCGACAGCAAGCTGTTCACCGCCGTGCTCGTCATGGGCATCGGCGTGGTGCAGATCGTCGTGCACATGGTCTACTTCCTGCACATGAACCCGCGCTCGGAAGGCGGCTGGACGCTGATGGCGCTGATCTTCACGCTGATCATCGTCGGCATCGCCATTGCCGGCTCGCTCTGGGTCATGCATCACCTCAACACGAACATGATGCCGATGACCCATGAGATGATGAAGACCATGCCTTGATCGGAGCGATGGGAATGCGCGCCGGGGCGACCACCCCCCTCTGCCCTGCAGAGCGGCATGGAAGATGGATGAAACGGTGCCACATCGCCTTCTCCCCCGCGGGGGAGAAGGGAAGGAGCGGCAATGTCACATTCCCCAAGCGCCCCTTGTGGGGGAGATGCCCGGCAGGGCAGAGGGGGATGGCCTAGCCCATGTCGGAACCCTCCGCCCGCGCCCGGCGCCTCCTCACAAGCGTCCTCGTTCTTCTCGCCGCCGTCTTCCTCGCCCTCGGCACCTGGCAGGTGCAGCGCCTGTTCTGGAAGCGCGACCTCATCGCCCGCGTCGAAAGCCGCGTCCATGCCGAACCGGTGGCGGCGCCGGCGCGGGCCGGATGGCCGGCGATCAGCACGGAAAGGGACGAATACCGCCGCGTCACCGCCATCGGCCTCTTCCAGCACGACAAGACGGTGCTCGTGCAGGCCGTGACGGAGCGCGGCGCCGGTTTCTGGGTGCTGACACCGCTGCGCCTGGCGGACGACACGACCGTCCTCGTCAACCGCGGCTTCGTGCCGGCCGATCGCCGCGCGCCCGCCGACCGCGCGGGAAGCGAGCTTGCGGCCGGCCCCGTCGCGGTGACGGGGCTGCTGCGCCTCAGCGAACCCGGCGGCGGTTTCCTGCGCGCCAACGATCCCACCGGCGAGCGCTGGTTCTCCCGCGATGTCGCCGCCATCGCCGCCGCAAAGGGGCTTTCCGACGTCGCACCCTATTTCATCGACGCGGATGCGACGCCCAATCCCGGCGGCCTGCCGGTCGGCGGTCTCACGGTCATCGCCTTCCGCAACAGCCACCTCGTCTATGCGCTCACCTGGTACGTGCTGGCTGCAATGAGCACGGCCGGCCTCTGGCACGTCCATCGGCGGCGGCGCGTCTAGAGCGTTTCATGTTTTGATTGAAGCGTATCCTGCGTTTAAGAAGTAGTTTCGGCATTCCCTTGGTCGGATTGTTTTGACGAGATCGGCGACGAAGCGGCACGTGTCCTCAATGGTGCGCTTCTGTGCGAGACGCATCCAGTCTTTGATTTTGGCGAAGGCTTGCTCGATGGGATTGAGGTCCGGAGAATAGGGTGGCAGGAACCAGAGCCTCGCACCTGCCGCTTTGACGGCCTGGCGGATGGCCGCCGATTTGTGGCTGCCGAGATTGTCCATGATAACGATGTCGCCGGGCTTGAGAGCGGTCACGAGTTGTTGCTCGACATAGGCACGAAAGCACCGGACGTTGATCGGACCGTCGAAGACGCATGGGGCGGTCAGCCGGTCGCAGCGCAAGGCTCCGAGGAAGGTCAGGGTACGCCAATGGCCATGCGGCGCGAAGCCGCGCAGGCGCTTGCCCTTCGGTCCCCAGCCCCTTAGCGGCGCCATGTTGGTTTTGATCCAGGTCTCATCGATGAAGACGAGCCGCGTCGGATCGAGATGGCCTTGCCATACCTTCCAGCGTTGGCGTTTGCGGGCGATGTCGGCCCGGGCCTGCTCAAGGGCAAACAGTGTTTTTTTTGAAGCGCAGGCCTTCACGACGCAGGAACTGCCACACCGTGTTGTGCGAGACCATCACCCCGCCCGGCTCAGTTCATCCTTCAGTCCGTGTAGGCTCAGATGTGGATTCTGCTGTAGACGGGCGGCAATGAAATCGCGATGCGGCTCCAGAATGCGCTTGCAATGTCCGCCCATCTTGCCTGGTGCAACCGAGCCGGTCGCCCGGTAGCGTTGCGACCACTTCACAACCGACGAAACAGCAACACCAAACCGCCCTGCCACCGAGCGGCAACTCTCGCCGGCAAAAACGGCCGCGACAACACGTTCGCGAAGGTCTCCAGATAGGGCTCGAACCATCCGATGCTGGCCTCCTCCCAGCCAGCATCTTGAATCACAAAACCAACCTCATGGGAATCCAGATCGATTCAATCAAAGACAAAAACGCTCTAGGATGCGATCGATGCGCCATGCCAGCGGCCTCGTGTCTTGAAGGCCGACGGCAGGCCAAAGACGCCATTCCGGTGAGCTGCAAAGCCGCTGCGCCCTTCAACGTGGCAGGGCAGCAGCCGATCCGGCAGAACGTCCCGCCTCCCTTGACGCCCGTTCCAAGCTGCGGCCGAGAACGCCGAGGAAGATTGCGAAGAACCGCCGCGGCCCGTCCTCGCCCGCCGGCGTGAGGTCGCCGAAATGCTCGGCGAGAGACCGGTAGCAGGCGAGCCTGTCGGGGGCGATATGGGCGGGGGCAGCGGCGGGGGACTGGCGCAGGCAATACCAGTCGGCGACGAGGTCGAGGAGCGGGACGGCCTCCAGCGGACCCGTGTCGAGGCCGGCCGGCGGCGTGCCGTCCGCCATCAGCCGGCAGAGATCGGCGAGCGTCATACGCCGCGCCATCTGCGCCATGTCCGCCGGCCATTCTTTCGGCAGGAAGCGGTGAACGACGAGGGCGCGCATGTGGTGGTGCAGGAAATCGCCGTAGTCGCGGGCGGCGAGCGCCGGGTCCGGGGCGAGGCCTTCGCGGGCCTGCTCGGCCCGGTAGAGCGCGAGGAGATCGGCATCGAGCGGCGTCTCGGCAAGCGAGACGGTTTCGACGGACGGCGCCCCATCCCCCGTCTCGACCACGACGAAGCCGGCGGGAAAGGCGACGAGCGAGGGCACGGCGATGTTGACGAGGCTGCGGCCACCGTCATCGTGGCGCGAGCGGGCCTCGACATGCAGGTGGCCGCTGAAATGCAGCGACAGGCCGGCGGCGATGAGCGTTTCGGCGACGATCGGGCGGGGCGTGCGCTTCGCGACGTTCGTTTCGCCGAAGAGCGCACGCTCGCTGTCCGTCTCGTCCTCGAAGGGATCGAGCGCGGGATAGTGGGAGAAGGCGAGGAGCGTCTTGCCCTTGCGCGCCGCCCGCGCCGCGACATCGGCGATCCAGGCGAGGAGATAGGGTTTTACGCGCAGGAGCGCGTTCCAGCCGGCATCGGAACTGTCGAGGAAGGCTTTCTTGCGGGCGATGTCGCGCCGGCCGTTGCGTGGCTCGAAGACATTGGCATCGATCATCAGCAGCCACAGGCCGTCCTCCGGCTCGACCAGGTAGGAGGCATCCATCAGCCGCCGCACGGTGCCGCCATCGGCGGAGCGCAGGTCGTGCTCGCGCGCGGCGGGCGCGTCATCGGCGCCGAAGGGCGTTTCGAAATGAAGGTCGCCGGGGCGGCGGAAATAGCCGAAATCGCCAAGCGCGCGGATGCCCGCCGGCACGCCGTCGCAATACATCTTCTCCGTCACCACCGGACGGCCCGGATCCTCCGCCGCCTTCTCCGCATCGCTCGTCACCAGTACCGTGCCGCCCCCGGCATGCACATAGCGGGTGTCGCGGTGCTTGCCGAGCGGGCCGAAGACGTCGTGGTTGCCGGGTGTCGCGTAGAAGTTGAGGCCGTGGTGGTCGCGATAGGCCGCAAGCAGCCGCACGAGGCTCGCCACCGTGCCGCGCTGGCCGTCGTCGGTATAGTCGCCGAGCAGGACGACGTGGCGGATGCCCATGGCGACGATCCGGTCGAGCGCCGCGGGGAGGGCGGTAAAACTCTCGTTGAAGACGCGGGTGGAGCGGACGGTGTCGGCGAAGGTGCGCACCGTCAGCCTTCGCCCGTTCACGACGAGGCCGGGAAAATCGTAGTCGCCTTCGATATCGTGGAAATGGGCGTCCGCGATGACGGCGACGCGGGCCATGGGCCTACGCCCGCCTGCGGTAGAGGAAGTAACGCTTGCTGTCGACGGTGGCGGGCAGCGCCAGGGGCTCCAGCGCCGCGTGGTCGAGCGGCAGGCCGCTGATGGCGATGCCGCCGGCGCCGAGCGCGCCGGCGACGATGTCGGGCAGCCAGGTTAGCGTGACCGCGTCCTTGTCGTCATAGCCGGTGCCGATATCGGCGTGGACGAGCGCGGCATTCGTGCCGGCAAAGGCCCTTGCCGTCTCGACGATCTCGCCGAGCACCAGGTCGCCCGGCGGCGGCGTGGAGGAGGAATGCGCGCCGAGCGCCCTATCGAAGGCGACGATGCGCCGGCCGGGGAATTTCTCGCGCAGGTGATCGAAGGTGCGGCCGTTGCCGAGGCCGATCTCGAGGATCGCGCCGTCCTCCGGCAATGGCAGGGCCTGCGCGACATGGTCGATGACGTCACGCTGGGCGGACATGCGGCGGATGAAGCTTTCGAGGCGGCTCATGCGGGGATCTCAGGCCTTGAGGATCGTATCGGCGGCGATGCCGCGCCGGGCGAAGACGTTGCGCGTGTCGACGATCAGCGCGCCCCATTCGGCGAGCGCCGCATAGTCGATATCGTCATGGTCGGTGGCGATCAGGATCGCGTCGAAGGCGCGGATGTCCGCCTCGTCCCAGGCGACCGACGGGCGGCCGCGGAAGGCGCCGTATTCGCGGGTCGGCGGGATTTCCGGCACATGCGGATCGTAATAGCTTGCCGCGCCGCCGCGCTCCTCGATCAGCTCGATCAGCTTCAGCGAGGGGCTTTCGCGGATGTCGGGCACGTTCTTCTTGTAGGCGAGGCCGATCACCAGCACCTTCGAACGGCTCAGCGCCTTGCCGGCGCGCCGGTCGAGCGCCTCGGCCAGCCTGCCCACCACATGGCGGGGCATGGAAGAGTTGATCTCGCCGGCGAGCTCGATGAAGCGGGTCGGCAGCTCGTGGGCGCGCGAGGCCCAGGTGAGGTAGAAGGGATCGATCGGGATGCAATGGCCGCCAAGGCCCGGGCCGGGATAGAAGGGCATGTAGCCGAAAGGCTTGGAGCTTGCGGCGTCGATCACCTCCCAGATGTCGATGCCCATGGCCTCGTAGACGACCTTCAGCTCGTTCACCAGGGCGATGTTCACCGCGCGGAAAATGTTCTCCGTCAGCTTCACCGCTTCGGCCGTGGCGGTGGAGGAGACGGGCACGACCGTCTTGACCACCGCGCCGTAGAAGGCGGTGACGAGCGCCTGCGCCGCCGCGCCGTCGCCGGCGACGACCTTCGGGATGGTCGAGGTCTGGAACTGGCGGTTGCCGGGGTCCTCGCGCTCCGGCGAGAAGCCGAGGAAGAAGTCCGTGCCGGACGTGAGGCCGCCGGCCTCCAGCGTGCGGCGCACCAGGCCGTCGGTCGTGCCGGGATAGGTGGTCGATTCCAGAACGACGAGCTGGCCGGGGCGCAGCGTCGCGGCGATGTCGCGGCAGGTCTGCTCGACATAGCGCATGTCGGGGTCGCGGTGGCGCGTCAGCGGCGTCGGCACGCAGATGGCGATGATGTCGCATGCGCCGAGCCTTGAGAAATCGCTCGTCGCGGCAAAGCGGCCGGCGCGGTGCTCGGCGGCGAGGATATCGCTCGGCACCGCCTCGATATAGCTGCGCCCGGCCTCGATCGCGGTGATCTTGCCGGGGTCGATGTCGAAACCCGTCACGGCAAAGCCGGCGCGGGCGGCGGTGATGGCGAGCGGCAGGCCGACATAGCCGAGACCGATGACGCCGACGCGGGCCTCGCGAGACGTTATTCGGGCCAGCAGCGTCTCGTGGGAAAGCAAGGCAGTTGGCATCGGCACTCCGCGCACATATACAGGACCGCGCGTTGAGATGGGAGAGTTTGGCCAGCCTGTCAACCCTTGCCGTCCGGCCCCGCCGGGCGCGCAGCACGATGGGCCGCAAAGCCGTGCCGCGGTTCGCGGCGCCAGGGCGACGATGAGAAAGGGCCTGCGGGCGAGCATGAAGATCGCGTTCTACGCCCCGCTGAAATCGCCGGACCATGCCGTGCCCTCGGGCGACCGGCTGATGGCCCGCCAGCTTGTCGACTGCCTGAGGCGGGCCGGCCATGCCGTCACGCTCGCCTCGGAGCTGCGCGCCTTTTGCGGCGACAGCGACGATGCGGCCGCCTATGCGGTGCTCCGGGCGCGGGCGGCGGCGGAGGTCGAGCGGCTTTCGGCGCTCTGGCGGGCGGAGGGCGCGCCGGACCTTTGGTTCTGCTACCATCCCTATTACAAGGCGCCGGACCTGATCGGCCCTCCGCTCTGCAAGCGCTTCGGCATCGCCTATGCCACGGCGGAAGCCTCCTATTCCGCACGCCGCAATATCGGCATCTGGCGCGACATGCAGGCGCGGGTGCTGGAGGCGGTGCGCGGCGCGGCCGTCAATATCGGGCTCACCGCCCGCGACCGGGCGGGCCTTGCCGCCGCCGCGCCGGATGCGGCCATTGCGCCGCTGAAACCCTTCATCGACGCGGCGCCATTCACCAGCCGGGCCGCACGGCCGCAGCCGGGCCACCTCGTCACCGTGGCAATGATGCGGGCCGGCGACAAGCTGGAGAGTTTTCGCGCGCTTGCTGCAGCGCTGCGGCGGATCGAGGACCGGCCCTGGCGCCTTTCGGTGGTCGGCGACGGGCCGCTCAGGGCCGAGGTGGAGGCGCTGTTTTCCGGCTTTGGCGACGGGCGTATCGCCTGGCTCGGGCAGAAGTCGCAGGCCGCGGTGGCGGAGGTCCTGGCCGGGGGCGCGCTCTATGTCTGGCCGGGCTGCGGCGAAGCCTATGGGCTCGCCTATCTGGAGGCGCAGGCCGCCGGCCTTCCGGTCGTCGCCTGGCGGACGGCAGGCGTTCCCGAAGTGGTCGAGGACGGCGAGACGGGGCGCCTCACCGCACCGGGCGATCACGCTGCCTATGCGGCGGCCATCGCGGCCCTCCTGGACGACGCGGCGGAGCGCCGGCGCCTTGCGGAAAAGGCCCGCGCCCGCGTGCTGGCCGACCATTCGCTGCCGGCCGCCGCCGCGGCGCTGGATGCCATCGTGCGGAACACTGTGGGAGAGACGGGATGACGCTGCCTGCCTGCGCAAGACCCCTTGCGGACGAGATCGCCCGCCGGGCCGCGGCCGGCAGGCCGCTCCGGCTGTGGCTGCGCGACGACGATGCGGTGGCGCCGACCGCGGCGCTCGACACGCTCCTGGCGCTGACCGCGCGCCATGCGGTGCCCGTGCTCATCGCCGTCATCCCGGCCTTGACAGGCGCGGCGCTGGCGGCGCGGCTTGCCGAGGCCCCGCTGGCAGGCGTGGCGGTGCATGGCTGGGCGCATGAGAACCATGCGGGACCCGGCGAGAAGAGCCAGGAACTCGGCGCCCACCGGCCGGCGGAGACGGTGCTTGCCGAGCTCGGCCGGGGCTTCAAACGCCTCGCTGCGCTCCATGCCGGCCGCTTCGTGCCCATGCTGGTGCCGCCATGGAACCGCATCGCGCCCGCCGTCGTCGACGGCCTGCCGTCACTTGGCTTCAAGGCGCTCTCCGTCTTCGGCCCGGAAAAGCCCGCGCCGCTCGCCGTGCGCAACACCCATGTCGACATTATCGACTGGCGCGGCACGCGGGGCGCCCGGCCGGCGGAAGCGGTGATCGCCGATCTCGTGCGCCTCTCGCAGGCCCATGACGGCCCGATCGGCCTCCTCACCCACCACCTCGTGCACGACGCGGCGGCCTGGGCGCTGATGGCGCTGATTTTCGAGGCGACGGCCGGGCAGGCGGGGTGCGTCTGGGAGCGTGCGGAGGATCTGGTCGGGTAGGGCGGCGGGTTGCCGGGGGCTCCTCCAGCGCCGCTTCGTCCTTCTGGCGCTGCTCGCAAGGGCGGTGCGTTGGTCGCGCCGGAAAGAAGCGTGCGCGCTCCGCGACCACCCCCCTCTGCCCTGCCGGGCATCTCCCCCTCACGGGGGGAGATCGGCAAGAGGCGAAAGCCTCACTTAATCAGCAGCGCTGGAAACGGGCGAAACGGCTCTTCATCCAATCTCCCCCCTTGAGGGGGAGATGCCCGGCAGGGCAGAGGGGGGTGGTCACCACCTATCGCACGCCGCAGGAAACGACTCCCGCACGCGGCGCACCGCTCCTGCACCGAGCAACATGCGCCGGTCGCAACCTCGCAGGCGGTGAGCGGATGATCACAGAAATATGAAGGCGCAAGAGCGCGGCGAAGGCGGTTAGTCCCTTGTTTCTGCCGCAATTCCTTGGCAAATCCAGCCCGCGCCACAAGGTGCTTCGCTGCTTCGCGGAACGGGGTTCTCCCACCGCAAAGGCGAAAAGTCCGGAAAGGAATGCCTTTGCAGCGCGCGGAAAGGCTTTCGGCGAAGGACAATGGGGCGGCCGGCGCACGCAACAGTGATCCGGGCGACCCGGAAGGGACGTTCAGGAAATGCCGGCAGGCAAGGCCGACGGAGCAGTCCTCAGTGCGCGGTGGCGAGCCGCTCGCCCATGATGCGCATGGTTTCGGCCATGCTGCGGGGGCAGGACGAGAGGACCTTGAGGAAGCAGTCCTTGCGGATACGCAGTGCTTCCACGACCGTGGAGGCCTTGACGGTGGCATTGCGGGTCGTGCCGCAGAGGATGGCGATTTCGCCGACGACCGAGCAACTGCCGGTCGATGCGATCTTCTCGTCTCCCGAGGGGCCTTCCTTGTAGACGTCGACGACGCCCGAGAGAACGACATAGGCGGCATCGCCTTCGTCGCCCTGATGGAAGAGTTCCTGACCTTCACGGTAGCTGACCCGATCGGAAGCGAAGGCGAGCAGTTTCAGCTTGCCTGCATCGATGCCCGAGAACAGCGGCACCCGTCGTAACATCTGCACTTCGTCGTTCAAGATCATAACAGTCAACCGCCTCGAATTCCGGTTATCTGATCACTTCATACCAGTCATGCTATCAGTTGCTTGTATACCGTACCACTTTCGACGATCGTGTCGTAGGTTCCGTCTTCCACCAAACTTCCGCCATCAAAAGCAAGCACCCTTTTAAAGTGTTTTGCAAGCGGGGTATTTGACAAAACCCAGACAACAGCGGGATTATCACCGCTCTTGGCAATGAACGCAAGGGCCGCCTCCACGACGTGTTCCTGGAGGTGATGGTCGACGCCCGAGAACGCCCGGTTGAAGATGTAGTAGTCCGAGCGGCGGATGAGGGCGCGGGCAAGGCCCAGCTTCAGGCGCTGCAGGCTGTTCAACCGCCGGCCGCCGGCGCCGATGTTCGATTCCAGCCCCAGTTCCATCAACGCATGGTAGAGTTCCGGCCGCTTGGCCAGAAGCTCCCCGCCGATCTCCCTGAGCTTGGAAATGGCGTCGCTGAAGCGATGGTTGAGCTTGCCGAACACGATATTGTCCACCAGCGTTCCCGATGTCAGATAGGCATTCGGATTGTAACGTTCAATGTGGGCCTGCAGTTCCGCCGGCAGGTTCGCGTGGAACTGGTGGCGGACCTCGACGATCTTGCGCATCAGCTTCTCGTCGAGCACGCCGAAACGGTGCCGCGGCTCGACATAGAAGAAGCTGAGCTTGATGAGCGCGATCCGGTCCTCCTCGCTCGGTGCGGCATTGTGCCGCAGCTTCTGCAGCAGGTGCTGATAGGTCGGGATCTCGTCCGCCCGCATGAAGGTCAGTTGCTCGAAGAACGGGTGGTCGGGCGGCAGGTCCTTGAAGAGCTCCACCGCGCTTTCGGCGATGCCCTTGCCCATTTCGAACAGCGCTTCGCCGAGGCCGCTCTCGCGCATCATGTTGCGGAAATAGGGCGTCTTGACGATGGCCTTGGTCGAGGCCTTCGGGTCCGGCATCATGCCGAAGAACAGGTTCTCGGCGACCGGCGCCTCGGTATTGTACTCGTTGTCGCGGAAGGGCACGATGAGGTTGTTGAGGTCGCGGCGGTCCAGCTCCTCGCGAAGGTCATGGCGCATCTCGACGATCTGGGCGGTGAAGTCGGGATTGGTGTTGACCGCGATCGAGGAGTGCAGCGCCAGTTGCAGCACGTCGTCGGACAGCTCCACCACGTCCAGCACCGCCATCATCGCGCCGAACAGCCCGTCCGTGCCGTTGGCATTGAGTGTGCTCGGGTCGATCCAGTTGCCGTTGAGGTCGAAATCCGGATTGCCGGAGCGGCGCGCCTCCAGCACGTCCCATCGGCGCTGGTCGGCGGCCGGCCCCTTGTAGGCGGCCGGCTCGATCGGCGCGTGCTTGAGGCCGTAGAGCAGGTTGTCCTTCAGGCTGCCGTGGAAGAAATAGGCGTCGGGCGAGACATAGGAGATGCGCCGGCCGGTCACCGCCTCCGGCAGGGTGAAGAGGTCGTCGTCACCCGCCGTCACCTTGCCGCCGGCCGGCCAGACGACGCGGGCCAGCGCCTCGGCGAGGCGGTCACCGCCGCTGGCCGCCGCACCGATGATGGCGACGGTCTCGCCGGGCGCGATCTTGACGGTGACGTGTTCGAGAACCCGGCCGCCGATATCGTCGTCGATCAGGAGGTTCGTGGTGCTGAGCGGGTGGTTCAGGACCGCCCGGCTTTCCGTGTCGATCGCCTGGATCTCGGGGGCGATCATCTCGTCGGCCTCGAACTGCTCGACGACCTGCTCGTATTTGACCTGCACGTCCTGGCGCACCAGTTCCCAGTCGATCAGTTCCTTCAGCGGCCCCGGCAGCTCCTTGTAGGCGTTGATGACGGCGACGAGCTGGCCGACGTCGAGCTTGCCGACGATGGTGAGGTAGCCGCCGATGCAGTAGAACAGGAAGGGCGTCAGCTGGGCGAGGAAGTTGTTGAGGAACTTGACCAGGAACTTCCACTGGTAGATGTCGTAGCGGATCTTGAAGATGCGGCCGAGGCGGGCGGCGATGTCGGCGCGCTCGTAGTTCGAGGTGTCGTAGGCGTGGATCGTGTCGATGCCGTCGACGATCTCCGCCACGCGGCCGGCGAGCTGGCGGGCGGTGAGCTGGCGTTCGCGGCCGAGCTCGATGAGACGGCGGCGCATGCGCGGGATGATGCCGACCTGGATGGCGGCCATGGCGAAGGCGATGAAGCCGAGCCAGAAATGCTGGATGAAGATGAAGATCAGCGCCGTCAGCGCCTGGCCGCCGAGCAGCGCCGGCTGCACGAAGGCATCCGCGGTGAAGCCGCCGAGCGGTTCCACCTCGTCCTTGACCATCGAGGAGACCTCGCCGGCCTTGATGTGCTTGAAGTAGCGCGGCGGGAAGCGAAGGATGCGATCGACGAGCTCGTAGCGGATGCGCCGCAGCAGCCGCTCGCCGAGACGGCCCTTGTAGGTGTTGATGAAATACTTGAACAGGCCGTTGATGATGACGAGCACGAGGAACGTCAGGCTGAGGGCGAGCAGCGAGGGCATGCGCTCCAGCGGCAGGCCGGCGAAAAGCTCGACATGGCCGAAGAGCGGCAGATCGAAGGCGATCGGCATGAAGAGCTGGGTGTTGCCGGGCTGCTCGAATCCGGTCCCCTGGATCGGGCCGTTGACGATCTGCTTGGGCAGGTCGAAGGCCAGATAGTAGGGGATCATGGACAGGGCGACGATCAGCAGGATGAAGAGCTGCTGCGGCCGGGTATGGACCCAAATGTACCGGGCGAGGCTTTTTTCCATAAAGAGCTTCTGTGCGTGAACGGCCGCTGTCTGGCGTGAAGATTATAAGACAGCCGCAATACCGCAAGAGCTAGGTAGCCGCGTGCTGTTTTAGTAGGGCCCTCAGGATTTTTGCGGTACGATTGGCGCCATCCAGTTGCAAAACAGGCACATTTTTCTCCGTTTCGGCGGAAAGCGCGCGGGAAATTGCGTCCGCCATCGTCTCCCTGGAAAGCGCATCCTCGCGCAGCACGACCGCCCGGCCGAACCGTTCCAGCCGTTCGGCGCGCGCCGTCTGCTCGCTCTCGCCGCCCGACGCGAAGGGCACCAGCACCGCGCCGCAGCCGGCCTGCAGCACGTCGCAGACGGTGTTGTAGCCGGCCTGCGAGACCGACAGCCGCGCTGCCGCCAGGAGGTTGCGGAAGTCGGTGCGGAAGCGCACGAGATCGACATTGGCCGGGCACGCGGCGGAAAGCCGTGCGAAATCGGCCTGCGGCAGGTTCGGGCCGGTGATGACGAGCCAGCGATACGTGCCGTCGAGCCCCGGTGCCGCCTGGAGCGCGGCCTCCACGAGGCCGGCGCCCACCGCCCCGCCGCCGGCCGAGACGACGATATCGTAGCGTTCCGCGGCAGGCTCGACCGCCGGGCCGCCGACGAGGCCTGTATAGACCACCCGATCGGCAATGGCGTCCGCCAGCGGAAAGGTGTCCTCCAGGCGCACGAAGGCCGGGTCGCCATGCACGAGCACCCGGTCGAAATGGCGGCGCACGAGATCGATCGTCTCCTCGTCGCGGCCGTGCTTGGCGCGCTCCTGCAGGATGTCGCGCAGCGAGGTGAGGAGGAGGGGGCGCGGCGTGCTCGCCTCGATGGCCGCAATCAGCGGCAGCAGTTCGAAGCGCACCTGGCGGCGGCCGAAGGGGAAGGCCTCGACGATGACGATGTCGGGCCGTGCGGCGTGATAGGCGGCGAGCAGCCGGTCGCGCCGCGCGGCCTTGAAGGCCTCGTCGATGACCGTGCCGGTCTCGTCGACGAGCGCGGAAAAGCCGCCGTCGCCCACCGCGATGGCCGGCAGGGCGACATGGTCGATGCCGGGGCCGGGAAAGCCGTCGACCGGCATGCCGCCGGTGAGAAGCGTGACGGCGAAGCCGTCGTCGACGAGCGCGCGCACGATGCGGCTGGCGCGGGCGAGATGGCCGATGCCGAGCAGGTGCTGGACGTAGAAGAGGACGCGCGGGCCGCTCATCGCCGGGCTCCGGCCGTAAACAGCGCCTTCAGTTGCGCGATGCTGGTATGGTGGTCGAAGCTCCGGCGCACCTTCGCCTCGGCGGCCGCGCCGAGCCGGTGGCGAAGGGCCGGGTCGCGGATCGCCCGTTCGAGGGCCCGGGAAAACGCCTCCGCGTCCTCGGAGGGCACGAGCAGGCCGTTCTCCTCGGTCTCGAAAAGCTCGGGAATGCCGGAAATGTCGGTCGCCACGCAGGCGAGCTGCTGGCTTGCCGCCTCCACCAGCACGTTCGGCAGCCCGTCACGGTCGCCGTCCGGCGTGATGCGGCAGGCGAGCGCGAAGATGTCGGCGCGGCGATAGGCGGCGAGCACGTCCTTCTGGTCGACCGCGCCGAGCCAGGTGATCCTGTCGGCGATGCCGAGCGCGTCGGCGAGCTTCTGCAGCTTCGCCCGCTCGCCGCCGTCGCCGGCATGGACGAAACGCCAGGAAAGACCGGCCGGAAGCCGGGCGAGGGCCTTCAGCAGGATGTCGTAACCCTTCTTCGGCACCGCGCGCCCGACGCTGATGATGGTGACGGGATCTTGCGGGTCGGCGCCGTCACGCGGCGGGCGGGGATTTTCCCCCTGCCTGCCGGCATCTCCCCCACAAGCGGGGAGACAGCAGCGCTCCTGCGCTTCCCCGGGCGCTTCATCGAGCGGGTGCTGCAGGGCAAGCCCTTCTTCCTTGGTTGGGGAGGGGTCCTGCAATGGCGGAAAGCGGTCGAGGTCCAGCCCGTGATAGCTGAGATGCACCCGGTCGCGATGGAGGCCGGCGAGGGTCTGCAGGTGGGCGTGGCCGGACCGGGTGCAGGTCACGGCCCAGTCGGCGGTGGCCAGCTTGTCGGCGAGCTCCCAGTCCTCGGACGTCCAGATGTCCTTGGCATGGGCCGAGACGGTCCAGGGCAGGGCCAGCATGCGGCTGGCATAATTGGCGACGGAAGCGGGGGTGTGGATGAAATGGGCGTGCAGCCACCCGCCGCCGTCCGGCCATTCGCCGACGAGCACCGCCGCCTGGCCGAAACGGCGGAACCGGTTGCGGCTGAAATCGCGCGGCAGGTCTTTCAAGAACCGGCGGAGCGCGGCGCCGAAGCCGGGGGCGCGAACGCTCTTCACGAGGCCGCGCAGCACGCGCAGCGGCTCCTCGTGCAGGTATTCCGGCAGGTAGAGGACCGGCGCGCGGATCTCGTCATGCACGGGATGGCGCTTGGCATCGGTCGGGCGGCGCAGCGAGACGAGCACGAGATCGAGCCCGGCGCGCTCCAGCCCGAGCAGCTCCTGGGCGATGAAGGTTTCCGAAAGGCGCGGATAGCCCTTCAGCAGCACGACGATCTTGTAGGGCAGCGACACGGCGGGCGTGGCCTCTTTCACGCGACGGAGGGCGGGGTGAGTTCCCGCGCGGAAAGCTCGTCGCCGACGATGCGGGCGATGTTGCGCAGGCCTTCGAGCCGGAGCTCGGGATTGCCGCTCGAAGGCGGACGGCGCTGGGGCAGGGTCTTCAGCGCGGCGGCAAGGCGCGCGGGATCGGCCGATTCCTCCGGCAGCAGCATGTCGATGAGACCGAGCTCGGCGGCGCGGGTGGCGCGGATGAGCTGTTCCTCGCGGGGCTGCACGCGCGGCACGATGAGCGCCGGCTTGTCGAAGGAGAGGATCTCGCAATAGGTGTTGTAGCCGCCCATCGCCACCACCGCCTTCGCGCCGGCGACGAGGTCCTCCATGCGTGAATCGAACTCGATCACCTCGACATAGGGGATCTTCGCGGCTTCCTGCGTCAGCTTGGTGCGCTCGCCCTGCGGCATGTAGGGGCCGAGCACGATGAGAGCACGGTGGGTGAGGCCGGCATCATGCCGGTAGGCGCGCAGCACGTCCTCCACCAGTTCCGCCCCGTCGCCGCCGCCGCCGGTGGTGACCAGGATGTAGTCGCCCGACGGCTGGTACTGGGCGCGGTCCATCTGCAACGCGTTGCGCTGCAGGAAACCGACGAAGTTCAGCTTGTCGCGCACGCCCTGCGGCACGTCGAGCCCGACCAGCGGATCGTAGAAATCCGGCGGGCCGTAGACCCAGATGTCGTCGTAGAACTTCGCGATCTTGTGCATGACGTCCTTGCGCTTCCACTCGGCGTCGAGCAGGTGCGGGGAATCCATGACTTCGCGGAGGCCCAGGATCAGCCGCGTGCCGCGGCCCTTCAGGTAGGCGAGCGTTTCCTCCACCTCGCCGGAAAGGCCCATCGGCTCCTTGTCGATGATGAAGATGTCCGGATTGAACGTCTCGGCCGTGTGGCGGATGATCGACCGGCGCATGGTCAGCGTGTCTTCGAGGTCGATATGGCGCTCCAGCGAGGTATATTCGCCGTTGCGCAGCTTGATGACGCTCGGGATCTTCACGAAGTCCACGCGGGCGCGGTAGTCGAAGGCGCCGGCGATCGTCGCGCCCGAGATGATCAGGACGTTGAGGCCGCGATATTCCTCGACAAGCGCGTGCGCGATCGTGCGGCAGCGGCGCAGGTGCCCGAGGCCGAACGTATCGTGGCTGTACATGAGGATGCGGGCGTGCTCGAAACTGCGGCTCAAGGACAGGACCTCCTGAAATCCGCCGGGCTCGCCGTCATGGAGGGGCGCTTCTTCTGCATTCGTAATCCCGATTTCACTTATAGGGGTCAGCCGCATCGCGCAGTCCATCGCCGAGGAAGTTGAAAGCCAGAATGACCAGAACGACGGGTACCACCGGAAAGAGCAACCACGGATAGAGAGCGATAATATTGATGCTGCGGGCTTCCGTCAGCAGGATGCCCCAACTGGTGATGGGCGGCCTGAGGCCGAGCCCGAGGAAACTCAGTGCCGTCTCCCCGAGGATCATGCCCGGGATGGTCAGCGTTGCGCTGGCGATCAGGTGGGACATGAAGCCGGGTATGAGATGGCGGCGGATGATGCGGGCGCTGCCCGCGCCCATGACCTGGGCCGCCAATACATAATCTTCCTCCCGCAAGGCAAGAAGTTTCGAGCGCACGGCGCGCGCAAGTCCGGTCCAGTCGAGCATGCCGAGGATGATCGTAATGCCGACATAGACGAGAATGGGGCTCCAGGTGACGGGGATGATCGCGGCGAGCGCCATCCACAGCGGAATACTGGGGATCGATTGCAACACTTCGATGACGCGCTGCACGACAAGGTCGAAGACGCCGCCGTGATAGCCGGCAAGGCCGCCGATGACGATGCCGAGCACGAAGCTCATGGCAACGCCGAGCGCGCCGATGGTGAGCGAGATGCGCGCGCCGTAGAGGATGCGCGAGAGCATGTCGCGCCCCAGCCGGTCGGTGCCGAGGAAGAAGAACTGGCCGTCCTTGGCCGGGCAGACGAGGTGGACGTCCGAGGTGAAGAGGCCCCAGAACCGGTACCTGTCGCCGCGGCAGAAGAAGCGCAGCTTCTGCACGTCGGTCCTGTCGTCGGTGTAGACGCGCCGGAGATTGTCCATGTCGAGCGTCATCGTCTGGCCGTAGACGAAGGGGCCGACGAACCGGCCCTCATGCATGAAGCGCAGGGTCTGCGGCGGGGAATAGATGAAGTCGATGTTGCGGGTGTGCAGGTTGTAGGGCGCCAGGAACTCGCTGACGGTGATCATCAGGTAGATGACGATGAGGAAGATGCCGGAGACGAGCGCCATGCGGTGGCGGCGGAACTGCCACCACATCAACTGGAACTGCGAGGCCTGGGCGACCTTCTTCAGCTCCTCCGTCTTGCGCTCGGCGGCATAGGGGTCGAACGGCTTGTCCGAGACGAAATGGCCGAGCGGGGCGCCGGGTTCGGGAAGGGGCGTCTTCACTTGCGGGCGCCTCCGCCGAGCCGGATGCGCGGATCGAGGATGGCGAGCGCGATGTCGGAGACCAGCACGCCGATGACCGTCAGGAAGGCGAGGAACATCAGGAAGGAGCCGGCGAGATACATGTCCTGCGTCTGCAGGGCCTTGATCAGCATGGGGCCGGTCGTTTCCAGCGACAGCACGATGGCGGTCACTTCCGCGCCCGAGATGATCGAGGGCAGGATGGAGCCGATGTCGGAGATGAAGAAGTTGAGGGACATGCGCAGCGGATATTTGGTGAGGACCCGCATCGGCGGCAGGCCCTTGGAGCGCGCGGTCACGACATATTGCTTGTTGAGCTCGTCGAGCAGGTTGGCGCGCAGGCGCCGCACCATCGCGGCCGTGCCCGCCGTGCCGATGATGATGACCGGGATCCAGATATGCGAGAGGATGGAGCGGACCTTCTCCCAGCTCATCGGCGCACCGAGATACTGGCGGTCCATCAGCCCGCCGATCGAGACGCCGAACCAGATATTGGCGAAATACATGACGACGAGCGCCAGCATGAAGTTCGGCACGGCGATGCCGATGAGGCCGGCGAGCGTCAGGCCATAATCGCCCCAGCTATACTGGTGGGTGGCGGAGTAGATGCCGATCGGGAAGGCGATGAGCCAGGTGAAGATGATCGTGACGAAGGAAACCAGCACCGTCAGCCAGAGCCGGTCGCCCACCACTTCGGAGACGGGCAGGCGGTATTCGAAGGAATAGCCGAAATCGCCGGTGAGCATGCCGCCGACCCAGTAGACATAGCGCAGCGCCGGCGGCTTGTCGAAGCCGTAGCGCTCGCGCAGCTCCTCGATCTCGGCCATGTCGGTGGCCTCGCCCATGGCGCGCAGCTCGGCGATGTAGCTCTCGAAATAGTCGCCCGGCGGCAGTTCGATGATGGTGAAGACCAGCACCGAGATGAGCGCCAGCGTCGGAACCATGACGGCGATGCGCCAGAGGATGTAGCGGATCATCGGGCGGGCTCCTCGGGGTGGGGCCGATGGGGTTTCGTTCCCGCTCGCCCCTCATTCGCCTGCCGGCACCTTCTCCCCGCAAGCGGGGAGAAGGAGGATGTGGCGCTGTTTTGCCAAACGTCCGCTCGGGCCGCGACCGTGCCGCAAATCCCTTCTTCCCGTTCACGGGGAGAAGGTGCCGGCAGGCGGATGAGGGGCATCCGGCCGGCCGACGACCACGCATGGAAGATCGCCTGTCCCATCACGCCTCCTCCTCGTACCAGAACGTATCCGGCATGTAGACGCCGAGGAAGCTGGTCGGCTGGAAGCCGCAGAGGGCCTTTTCCGGCATGTTGCGCAGCCGGCGCGACCGCACGACGGGCTGCGAGATGCCGTTGACCGTGCCGATGGTGAAGACCTGTTCGGCATGGTGGGCGAGCATGTCGTGCCAGATCGTCGCGCGTTCCTCCTCCGTCGTCGTCATTTCCCAGGCGGCGAGCTTGTCGACGAGATATTGCACCTCGGGCATGTCCGGCGGCTCGCCCTTGGTCTTCACGGTCGCGTAATACATGCCCCAGACCGGCCACTGGTATTGGTCGTCGGCGCTCGGGGCGAGCTCGGCGGGCGACATTTCCGGCGTCGGCACGCCGTTGTCGAGCCCGTACCAGACGGACATCACCACCTCGCCGCCGATGGCGCGGCTGCGGAAGATGTCGCGCTGGGAGACGCGCACGAAGAGGCCGAGGCCGACCTCGCGGAAATAGTCGGTGACGAGTTCCAGCACGTCCGTTTCCAGCGTGCTCTCCCCGGCGCTCTCGATGACGACATGGGCGGGGCGGCCGTCCGGCAGGAGGCGTGTGCCTTCCTCGTCGCGCTTGTCGAGGCCTGCCGCGTCAAGCAGGCGGTTGGCTTCCGCGGGGTCGTAGCCGGCATAGGCCCTGGCATAGTCCGGCTTGAAGAGGGGGCTTTCCGGCAGCACCGTGTTGGCGCTCTCCTGGCCGAGGCCGTAGAAGACGGCCTTGTTGATCTCCGTGCGGTTGATGGCGAGCGACATGGCCCGGCGCACGCGCACGTCGCGCAGCACGTCGCGCCAGCCCCTGTCGCCGCAGTTGAGATTGGGGATCAGCGCGACGCGCGAGCCGAGCGTGCGCTTCCACAGCATCACGTTGATCGGATACATCGTCTCGGCGTTCTTCAGCAGCGTGTAGTCGGTGAAGTCGAGATTGGCGATCTGGAGATCGCTCTCGCCCGTCGCCGTCTTGGCCGAGATGAGGTCCGGCGAGGAGACGTTCAGCACCAGCCGGTCGACATAGGGTAGCTGCGTGCCGTTCTCGTCGACCCGGTGGAAGAACGGGTTGCGCTCGAAGATGAACTGCTCGGCGGGCGGGGCGGTGCGCGGCCGCCAGGCCTCCAGCGTCGGCAGGTCCGGGTTTTCCGGCCGCGTCTGGCGCGACATCTTGATGTGCAGGCCGCGCCAGTCGTCGACGCGCTGCTTCTTGATGTGCTTTTCCAGCTCCTCCGCGGCCTGGTACTTCTTGTGGAACTGCCGCATGTAGGCGGAGGGCAGCGCCAGCACCAGCGGAATGGGCGAGGCGAGCTTCGGCAGGAAGTCCGGGATCGGCTTTTCCCAGGTGTAGCGCACCGTGACGGGATCGATCACCTCGAAGGCCGGCGGCTTGCCCTCGACCAGCAGGTCGACCGGCGGACCGCCCTTGAAGAGCTCGCGGTTGAGGATGACCTCCTCCCAGCAATAGCGGAAATCCTCCGCCGTGAAGGGGTCGCCGCTCGACCACCGGTGCCCTTCGCGCAGGCGGAAGGTGAAGATGCGCTCCTCCTCCACCGCGAAGCTCTCGAGGATATCGGCCTGGAGCTTCAGGTCCCGGTCGTAGCCGACGAGGCGCGAATAGCTGTTGATCGGCACGAGGCGCACGTCGCGCTGGCCGCCGATCAGCATGCGCAGCCGGCCGCCCTGGGCGCCGGGGGCGCCGCCGAGCGCGGCGGTGTTGATGACGCGCGGCACCTTGGGCAGCCGCGCGGCGACCGGCGGCAGCTCGCCCGCCGCGACCTTGTCCTTGAAATAATCGGTTTCGCCGAAGGCGCTGCGGGCAAGGCCCGGAACGAAGGCGGCGGCTAGGAGGCCGATTGTGGCGCGGCGCGTGATCACGAGGAGAGTTCCCGCATGTCGGCGTTCCTGCGCGCGAGCACGAAATGGCCGCCGCCGAGATCGGCCGGCGCCATGCCCTCGCTTCCCGTCTCGTCGTCGCGGAAGACGCGCGCCCAGCTCTCGCGCGAGACGGCGCTGGCCCGCCCGGCCGTCTCGAAGTTCAAGGGGCGTTCGAGATCGGGGAAGGGCACGGCGTCGAGCAGCGCCCGCGTATAGGGGTGCACCGGCGCGGTCATGATGATCTCGCGCGGCGCGATCTCGACGATGCGCCCGGCCCACATCACGGCGACCCGGTCGGCCATGTAGTCGACCACGGCGAGGTTGTGCGAGATGAAGAGATAGGTGAGGCCGAGGTCCTTCTGGAGGTCCTTGAGGAGGTTGAGGATCTGCGCCTGCACGGAGACGTCGAGCGCGGAGACCGGCTCGTCGCAGATGATCATGCTCGGCCCCAGCGCCAGCGCCCGGGCGATGCCGATGCGCTGGCGCTGGCCGCCGGAAAAGCTGTGCGGATAGCGCTTCAGCGAGGCCTCGTCGAGGCCGATGGCGCGGATCAGCGCCTTGGAGGCCATCCTGCGCTTGGCCGCATCGCCGTAGTCGTGGATGTCGAGGGGCTCGCGCAGGATGTCGCCGACCGTCATGCGCGGCGAGAGCGAGGATTGCGGGTCCTGGAACACCATCTGCATGCGCGTGCGCAGCGATTGCAGCTCCGCACCGCTGGCGTTCAGCACGTCGACCGGTCCCTTGCCGTCGTCGAACAGCACCGAGCCGGCATCCGGCTTTATGGCGCGCATCAGGATCTTGCTGACGGTGGTCTTGCCGCAGCCGCTTTCGCCGACGAGGCCGAGACATTCGCCGCGCCGGATGTCGAAGCTGACGCCGTCGACGGCCGGCCGGGGCTTCTCCTTGTGCCGTCCCGGCATGTTCCAGCTGTCCTTGCGGGACTCGAAGGTCTTGCTGAGATCGCGGACCGACAGGATGACGTCCGGCCCGGTTCGGGCCTGGTATTTCTTGGAGAGCAGGCTGTCCTGGTCGACCTCGATCTCGCGCAGCGGCTTCAGCCGGTCGCCGCGCTTCATGCCGAAATGCGGGATCGCCGCCATCAGGCCCTTGAGATAGGGATGGGCGGGCCGCTGGAAGATCGTCTCGACCGGCCCCGCCTCCATGATCTCGCCCTGGTAGATCACCACCACCTCGTCGGCGATGTTGGCGACGACGCCGAGATCGTGCGTGACGAGCAGCACGGCCATGTCCATCTGCTGCTGCAGGTCGCGCAGGAGTTTGAGGATCTGCGCCTGGATCGTCACGTCGAGCGCCGTGGTCGGCTCGTCGGCGATCAGCAGCGCCGGGCCGCAGACGAGCGCCATGGCGATCATCGCGCGCTGGCGCATGCCGCCCGACAGCTCGAAGGAATACATGTCGTAGACCTTGCGCGGATTGGAAAAGCCGACGCGCGACAGCATGTCCTCGCAGCGCTCGCGCATCTCCGTCCCTGTAAGGCCGCTGTGGATGGCAAGGGACTCGCTGATCTGGTCGCCGATCGTGTGCAGCGGCGAAAACGAGGTCATCGGCTCCTGGAAGATCATGCCCATGCGCCCGCCGCGGATGGAGCGGATCTTCCTGCCGTCGCGCGGCAGGGGCAGGATGTCGATGGGGCCTTCGTCGGAGAGCGGGTCGTCGAAGAGGATCCTGCCGGACACGCGGGCGGTCGGCGGCTGCAGGCCCATTGCGGTCTGGCTGATGACGGACTTGCCGGAGCCGGATTCGCCCACCAGGGCGGTCACCTTGCCGGGCAACACCCTGAGACTTGCGCCCCTGACGGCGGTGATCCTCGCGCCCATCAGGGAGAAGGAGACGTGCAGGTCTTCAATCCGCAGCAGGTCCCTCGGCCGGCGCCTCGCATTCGAGTTCATATGTGCTTTCTCGCCTGACGGATTTTATCCACGCGGCCTTTTCTTGATGTTCCCCGCCGTGACACTAGCGCGCGCACTTTTTTCTGTCCACGCCTTACTCCGGGCAAGGTTGGGGGTTGTCGTTGCTTCGGCCGGGGCCGAATATGAAGGAACGTCTCCGGCGGGCGGGCTCGCTCTTGCCTTGCCCCCGGCGCCGGATGCAAAACCGCGTCGCACTTTTGCCGGACTTCCTCTAGGACAGCTTGATGTCAGCCAAGCAACGATTGAACGAACAACTGGAAAAAGCCGCCGAATACCGCGAGGCCGGCGATTTCGGCGCCGCCTGGCAGGTGCTGGAGGAGGTTTCCATCGATCCCGAGCGCGCCGCCCTCGGGCCGGAAACGGCGCTCGGCCTGCCGCGCCGCCTGCATTCGGCCTTCCTCAAGCTCGCGAAGGCCGAAGGCGATCCCCTCGAGCGCATCGGCTACCAGTACCATCTCGTGCCCGACCCGGACCTGCTGGCCGCCCACGGACGCTTCTCCTCGGCCGAGCGGCGGGCGATCGCCGAGGCGAACCGCACCGCGATCCCGCCCGTCATCCACCAGGTCTGGATCGGGGAGGGGGCCGTGCCGCCCGCGGCCAAGGCCTGGGAACAGCACGCCAAGGCCCACGGCTACGGCTATTTCCTCTGGCGGGAAAAGGACCTGGAAGAGGCCGGCATCCACGGGAACAGGGCGTTCGCCGCCATGCTGGAGCGGGGAGACTATCCCGGCGCCGTCGATATCGCCCGCTACCTGCTCGTCGAGCAGGAGGGCGGCATCTACCTCGACTGCGACTGGTATCCCGCCCGCGCCGACGTCAGCTTCCACGACCTGCTGCCGATGACCGGGCTGACCGCCATGGCGGAGGACATTCCGCGCAAGACCGGCCGCGGCAGCCTGCTGCTCGCCAATTCCTTCCTGGCCGCCCCCGCCCATCACCCGGTCCTCATCCGCCTCAATACGGTGCTGCCCGATGTCGTCGCGGCGATGCCCGGCGCGCCCGCCTGGTGGTCCACCGGCCCGCTGATCTTCACCGTCGTCGCCCGCGGCGCAGCGATCACGCTCGCCGATGCCGGGCTGGTCGCCGGCACCCTGCCGCGCGGCGCACCGCTTGCCGATGTCGAGGCAGCCTGCCGGGCGGCCGAGCGTGACGATGGCGGGCTGTTGTTGGCGTGGAAGTCGTGGTGAGGCAGGCCGGAGGCGGGTGGCAAAGGCCACCGGCCCTTCCTAGATAACCGCCCGCATTCCACTTGAAGCCGGCCCTGTTCCGTGCTTTGCCCGGCACCATATTCCATCTGTGACGAACGACGGCTAGGACAGCCGCGACAAGGGTCCCATCCGGAGAAGAAACACCATGAAGATCGCGATGATCGGTTCGGGCTATGTGGGCCTGGTATCGGGCGCCTGTTTTGCCGATTTCGGCCATACCGTCGTGTGCATCGACAAGGCCGAGGCGAAGATCGAGGCGTTGAAGCGCGGCGAGATGCCGATCTTCGAGCCGGGCCTGGAGGCGCTGGTGGCGGAGAACGTCAAGGCGGGGCGGCTCTCCTTCACCACCGAGTTCGCCGGGCCTGTCAGCGAGGCCGACGTCGTCTTCATCGCGGTCGGCACGCCCTCGCGGCGCGGCGATGGCCATGCGGACCTTTCCTATGTCTACGCCGCCGCCCGCGAGATCGCCCAGTCGGTCAGGGGCTTCACCGTCGTCGTGACGAAATCGACCGTGCCCGTCGGCACCGGCGACGAGGTGGAGCGCATCCTGCGCGAGACCCGCCCGGAGGCGGACATCGCCGTCGTGTCGAACCCGGAATTCCTGCGCGAGGGCGCGGCGATCGGCGATTTCAAGCGGCCGGACCGCATCGTCGTCGGCATCGAGGACGAGCGGGCGCGCGAGGTGATGACGGAGGTCTACCGGCCGCTCTATCTTAACCAGTCGCCGCTGCTCTTCACCACCCGCCGCACCTCCGAGCTGATCAAATACGCCGCCAACGCCTTCCTCGCCATGAAGATCACCTTCATCAACGAGATCGCGGACCTGTGCGAGAAGGTCGGCGCGGACGTGCAGCAGATCTCGCGCGGCATCGGCCTCGACGGGCGCATCGGCGCCAAGTTCCTGCATGCCGGCCCCGGCTATGGCGGCTCGTGCTTCCCGAAGGACACGCTGGCGCTGGTCAAGACCGCACAGGACAATGACAGCCCCGTGCGGCTGATCGAGACGACCATCGCCATCAACGACACGCGCAAGCGCGCCATGGCCCGCAAGGTCGTTTCGGCGCTCGGCGGCGAGGTGCGCGGCAAGAAGATCGCCGTGCTCGGCCTCACCTTCAAGCCGGAGACCGACGACATGCGCGACGCCCCGTCGATCTCCATCATCCAAGCCCTGCAGGACGGCGGCGCGCACATTTCTGCCTACGACCCGGAGGGCATGGAGGCGTCGAAAGCCGTGCTCGACAACGTGACCTACGGCACCTCGCCCTATGATATCGCCGAGGGCGCCGAGGCGCTTGTCATCGTCACGGAATGGAACCAGTTCCGCGCGCTCGATTTCCAGCGGCTGAAGGCCGGCATGGCGAAACCCGTCCTGGTGGACCTGCGCAATGTCTACAAGCCGGAGGAGGTGGCCCGCCACGGCTTTGCCTATTTCAGCATCGGCCGCGGCACCTCTCCCATGGTCGCGCCGGTCTGCGAGGCGGCGGAATGACGCATTTCCTCGTCACGGGCACCGCGGGCTTCATCGGCTTCCACCTGGCGCGGCGCCTGCTGGAGGACGGCCATTCCGTCACCGGCTTCGACGGCATGACGCCCTATTACGACGTGCGGCTGAAGCAGGCGCGCCTTGCGCTGCTTGCGCCGTACGAAGGGTTTCGACAGGTCACCGGCATGCTGGAGGACCGGGCGGCGCTGGATGCGGCCGCGGCGCTGCAGGAACCGGAGGCGATCATCCACCTCGCCGCCCAGGCCGGCGTGCGCTACAGCCTGGAAAACCCGAAGGCCTATGTGGATTCCAACCTGGTCGGCTCGTGGAACGTGCTGGAGCTGGCGCGGGCGCTGCAGCCGCGGCACCTGCTGCTCGCCTCCACCTCCTCGATCTACGGCGCAGCGGAAAAGATCCCCTTCGCCGAGGCCGACCGGGCCGACGAACCGATGACGCTCTATGCCGCCACGAAGAAATCCATGGAGCTGATGGCGCATTCCTACGCCCATCTCTACCGGGTGCCGACGACGGCCTTCCGCTTCTTCACGGTCTACGGCCCCTGGGGCCGGCCCGACATGGCGCCGATCAGGTTTTCCGACGCCATCCTCTCCGGTCGCCCGATCGACGTCTACGGCGAGGGGAAGATGAGCCGCGACTTCACCTATGTCGACGACATCGTCGAGGCGATCGTGCGGCTCGTCGACGTCGTGCCGCGGGAAGAAAGCCGCGTCACGGCATCCGGCGTCGTCGACACGCTCTCGGCCGGCACGCCCTTCCGCACGGTCAATATCGGCGGCGGCCAGCCGGTCGGGCTGATGACCTTCATCGAGACGATCGAAAAGGCGCTCGGCCGCCCGGCCATGCGCAATTACCTGCCCATGCAGCCCGGCGACGTTCCCCGCACCTTCGCCTCCACCGACCTTCTTGCCCATCTCACCGGCTTTTCCCCCCGCGTGACGCTGGAGGAGGGCATCGCGGCCTTCGTGGCGTGGTATCTGGAGTGGCGCGCGCGCTAACGCCGCGCTTCATTTCCGTGGGGCAGGAGCGGCCCGAGGCGGGATGGCGACAGCCGGGTTCGGCGATTTCGGATCACATAAGACGATTTATGGAACTAGAGCGAATTCCAGAATGCTCTAATGGCAGGATTGCAGGTCGTAGAGGCGGAATTCCGGGCGGGTGCCGGCGGCGAGCGGTTTGGCCGGGGTGAAGGTGATGCGGCGCGTCTCGCCGGCGGCAAGGTCGAAGGCGTTGTCGGAATAGCGGCCGTCGCCATCGGTCTCGATCATCACGAAGAGCGCCAGCCCTGCGGCGGTGACGTCGAGATGGATGGCGCCGTCCGGTCCGTCCTCCTGCGTGAGCGTCAACCCGGCGGGCTCCAGCTCCAGCGCCTTGTAGGTGCCATGGACATGGTGCCCTTCACCCTGCATGCCGTTCGACGCCGTGAAGCGCCAGGCCAGCAGGCTGCCGGCCGGCAGATCGGCCACGGCGACGGTCGTTGCGGTCACGGCAGCATCCGGCGTGCAGACCGCCCGGACATCCGCCAGCGGCCGGCGCTCCCCCTTCATGTCGAGGAGCGAGATCGAGAGATCGACGGTGACATCGGCGAGGGTGTCGTTCACCAGCGAGAAACGGATCGCCCCGCCGTCATTCTGCGGGATCGCGGCAATCGCGACCGGCTGGAAGAAGCGCCGGACGAGATAGTGCATCGCCTTCCAGCGGCCGCCATAATCGAGGCTCGACCAGGAGGCGACCGGCCAGGTGTCGTTGAGCTGCCAGTAGAGCGTGCCCATGCAATGCGGCTTCAGCGAACGCCAGTATTCCACCGCCGTCTTGATGGCGAGGCCCTGCTGGATCTGGCTGAGATAGACGAAATTCGGAAAATCCTTCGGGAAGCGGAAATAGCGGAACATGGTGCCGGCGATGCGTTCGTTGCCGCCGGCATTCTTCTGGTGCAGCTCCATCACGGGCGAGGCGATGTTCATGTCCCTCGCCTCGGCATAGGTCCTGATGACGGGCAGCGACGTATAGGACTGGAAGCCGAATTCCGAGCAGAAGCGCGGCCGCACGGTGCGGTAGTTGTCGAACGGCTTGTTCTCGTGCCAGACGGACCAGTAATGCATGTCGCCGGAACCGTCGGCATGCCAGGCGTCGCCGAAATCGAGATAGCCGGAGGCCGGGCTCGACGGCCACCAGATGGCGTCGGGCGCGGCCCTGCGCATCGCCTGCTCGATCGTCCGGTTCAGCCGGTCGTAGGAAACGAGGTAGCGGTCGCGGTCCTTCCGCGGCTCGTCGAACCAGGTGAGCGCGCCGACCAGCTCGTTGTCGCCGCACCAGAGCGCGATCGACGGATGGGAAGAGAGGCGGCGCACCTGGTAGTCGACCTCCCGCGCGACATTGTCGAGGAAGTCCTCGGTCGAGGGATAGAGGTTGCAGGCGAACATGAAGTCCTGCCAGACCAGGAGGCCCATGCGGTCGCACAGGTCGTAGAACCAGTCCTGTTCGTAGAAGCCTCCGCCCCAGACGCGGATCATGTTCATGTTGGCCGCCCTGGCGGAGTGCAGCAGGTCCTCGGTCCTGTCGCGACTCGACAGCGAAAACAGCGCGTCGGCCGGAATCCAGTTGGCGCCGCGGCAGAAGATCTCGCGCCCGTTGACCTTCAGCGCGAAGCGGCTGCCGGCCGCGTCGGGCGTGGTGACGAGGTCCACCGTGCGCAGGCCGATCTGCCGGACGACGACGTCGCCGGGCAGCTCGACCGTGAGCGTATAGAGCGCCTGTTCGCCGCTTCCCGCCGGCCACCACAACCGCGGCTCGGCGATCTCGAAGACATGGGTGACGGCCGTTTCGCCGGCGCCGACGCCGGCATCGAGGCGGATGCGCTCGCCATCGAGCGCGAAATGCAGGGCCACGATATCCGGGGTCTTCGCGAACACGGTCGCCGTCACCTGCAGATAGACCGACCCGTCGGGATTGTGCACCTGCCGCGTCGTGACATGCTCGATGCGGGCCCTGTCGAGCCTGCGCAGCAGGATCGTGCCGTAGAGGCCCAGCGGCGCGATCGCGATGTTCCAGTCCCAGCCGAAATGGCATTGCGGCTTGCGCAGCATGTTGCCGTTGGGAATGGGCGAATTGCCGGCATGGTAGGGGACGTAGAAGGGTTGCCGGGCCTGCCGGTCGGCACCGGCCGCGATGTTCGAATGGAAGACGATGCGGATGACATTCTCGCCGGCCTTCAGTTGGGCGCCGACATCGGGCCTGTAGCGGCGGAAGCAGTTGTCGGCGAGCAGGACAGGCGCGCCGTTGACGAAGACGGCGGCCACCGTGTCGAGATAGTCGATGTCGAGATACCACTCGCCATCCGGCTCCGCCACCAGGAAGCGGCGCTCGACGACCCAGTCGCGCTGCGCCACCCACTGCACGGCCTCCTCGTTGCGGCCGAAATAGGGATCGGGAATGAGGCCGGCGTCCCGCAGTGCCGTGTGCACGTCGCCCGGCAGGGTGATCGGCGCCGTGATGTCGCCCTCGGCCGAGGCGAGCGTCCACGGGCCGGAAAGATCGATCGCGGGATTGGTTTTCGGCAAGGATGTCATGGCTCTATCCGGATCACAAATCGAGGGACGAAAGGCTCGCGGTGCGCGATGAGGCGCGATTTGCAGGAAGGGCAGCAGCCCGCGCCACCGCGCGAGCGATGCCCACCAGCAAGCACGCCCTTCCGCTGCGTGCTGCCGATGATGAATATCCCGGGCTGGCCGGGCGCGCCGGGATCAGACCCGACCCGCACGCGCCCGGCCCCGCCGTCAGGCCTTGACCACGCTGGCGGTGTAGATCTCGTCGATCGTCCGTCCGAGGCTGGCGTTGAACGCGTCATCGTCCATCGCCACGCGCAGATCCTCCGTCAGCGCGCGCGAGAAGCTGGCGATCATGCCGTGGTTGCGGCTGAGCTTCTCGCAGGCATCCGCCCGGCTGTAGCCGCCCGAAAGGGCGACGGCGCGGATGACCGCCTTGTGGTCGACGAGCGGCTTGTAGAAATCCGCGATCGTCGGGATGGTGAGCTTGAGCATCACCTTCTCGCCCACCGGCAGCGCATCGAGCTCCCGGGCGATCTCGTCGCGCAGGATCGCCTCGGCTTCCTCCTTGCTCGGGCTCTTGATCGAGACTTCCGGCTCGATGATCGGCACGAGGCCGTGGCCGAGGATTTGCCGGCCGACCGCGAACTGCTGCTTCACCACGGCGGCGATGCCGGCCCTGTCGGCATGGGCGATGACCGAGCGCATCTTGGTGCCGAAGATGCCCTTCTTCACCGCGCGGGCAAGCAGGGCGTCGAGATCGGGCATCGGCTTCATCACCTGCGCGCCGTTCTCCTCGGCGGCAAGGCCCTTGTCGACCTTGAGGAAGGGCACGACGCCGCGCTCCTCCCACAGATAGGACGGCACCGGCCTGCCGCCGGCCTCGCCGTCCATGGTCTTCTCGAACAGGATGGCGCCGATCACCTTTTCGCCGGTGAAGGCGGGGGCCGTCATGATGCGCACGCGCATCTCGTGCATCAGGCGGAACATCGCCTCCTCGCCGTCATAGTCGGTCTCGGCGATGCCGTAGAGCCGGAGGGCGCCGGGCGTCGATCCTCCGCTCTGGTCGAGGGCGGCGATGAAGCCCTCCTTGCCGGTCATCTGCGCCATCATCCTTGCATCGGCCATGGTTTCCTCCCTGTTGCGGGCCGGGGCGCGGCGCGCCCTGCCCTGATCTCGTCTTCCCCGCCGCCCGGCCTCATGCCGGAAGGCCGGCCTTGCGGTAGCCCTCGACGAAATGCGCCCGCGTCGCGGCATCGCGGAACGGCTCCGTCTCGGCCCATTGGCTGGTCGAAAAATGCGGGTTCGCGACCAGGAACAGTTCCACCTCCGCCCGCGCCTCGTCGAGCCGGCCGAGCTGGGCAAGGCTTGCCGCCAGGAAGCGGCGCGAGCCCGTGCGGTAGGTCTCGTCCCGGGTCAGCGTCTCGACGGCGGCCTCATAGGCGCCGGCGGCATATTGCGCCTGGCCGAGCGTCAGATAGTACCAGCTCGCCGGATAGGGATTGAGCCGGAACGCCTTGCGGATCTGCTCCAGCCCCTCCTCGATGCGCCCGGCAAGGACGAGGATGTCGGAGAGGGTGGCGAAGGTGTCGGCCTCGTTCGGATCGAGCGCGATGGCTCTCGCGAATTCCGCATCCGCCTCCTCGAAGCGGCGCTCGTAGGCGAGCAGGTTCGCCAGCACCCAGCGGCAGCCCGCATCGTTGGGATCGAGCGCAACGGCCTTTTCCGCAAGGGCAAGGGCAAGACGGCGGGCCGGCTCCTCCGGCTCGCCCCAGTGCACCCAGCCCATCCAGTGGTTCATGGCGAGCCAGCGATAGGCCTCGGCATAGTGCGGGTCGAGCGCGACGGCACGTGTCAGCATCAGGTGCGCCTCGCGCGCCGTCTGCGGCGAATCGTCGATCAGCTTGCGCGCCCGCACGCACAGGTCGTAGGCTTCGAGGCTGTTCGGCCGGTTGCGCGGCGGCGGGGCGCGCAGGCGCCCGAGCAGCGCCTCGACGATCTTGCCGGCGACCTCGTCCTGCACGGCGAAGATGTCGTCCAGGCTGCGGTCGAAACGTTCGGCCCACAGGTGGTCCCCGTTCTGTGCATCGACCAATTGCGCGTTGATGCGCACGCGCCCGCCGGCATGTCGCGCGCTGCCCTGGAGCAGGTAGCGCACGCCGAGATCCTCGGCGATGGCGCGCACATCCGCCGCCCTGCCCTTGTAGGCGAAGACCGAGTTGCGGGCGATGACGAAGAGGCCGGGCATGCGGGAAAGGTCCGTGATGAGATCTTCCGTCAGACCGTCGGAAAAGCTCTCCTGCTGCGGATCGCTGCTGACATTGACGAAGGGCAGCACGGCGATCGACGGCCTGTCGGGCAGCGGACGGGGCATGCGATCCACCCGATGCGGCGCGATGGCCCCGGTGAAGCGATAACCGACGCGCGGCACCGTCGAGATCCATTCGCCGCCGCCTTCGGCCGGGCCGAGCAGCTTGCGCAACTGGGCGATCTGGACGGTGAGGTTGCCCTCCTCGACGGCCGTACCCGGCCAGGCCGCATCCATCAGCTCGGCCTTGCCGAGGATTTCGCCAGGCCGCCCGACGAGCGCGGCAAGCAGCTTCAGCCCGCGATGGCCGACCGCAACGGGGTCGTCGTTCCGAAGGAGCGTTCCCGCACCGGAATCAAGCACGAACGGACCAAAGGCAAAGCGCGCTCCCTGCATAGGGCGCATCTATAACCGGTTTTGGAAGTTTTTGAGAACTTTTTGGGAAGGTTTAAGGACGGTTCCCGTCCGCCTCCCGCACAATCCAGCCTTCAAGACGGGCCAGCCGCCGGAACCCGGCCGGCCCGGCAAACCCGATGGAGGTTGCCATGACCACGATATCCTCGCACGCAAGGCCGATCGCCCTGCCCGTCCCCGCGACCCTTGGCGCCCTTCTGGCCGCCTGGGACGCCCGCCTGCGCTTTCGCTGGGACCTCGCGCGCAAGGCGGCGGAAACCCCGCACCTGATCGACGATATCGGTCTCACGCGCGACGAGGTCGCCGCGGAGATCGCCAAGCCGTTCTGGCAGGTATAAGACGGGATCATGTCGAGGTTTGCATGACGGCCGAAAGCACGACAGCAGGTGAGGAGCGCGGCCTCCCATGGGCCGCGATGGCCGGCATCATCGCGACCGTCTCGGTCTTCGCCCTGGCGCAGGGGCTGACCTATCCGCTGCTCAGCTTCATCCTGGAGCGGCAGGGCACGACGCCCGGCCTCATCGGCCTGTCGGCCGCCATGACGCCGCTCGGCTTCATCGTCTCGGCGCCGCTCATTCCGGTGCTCGCGCGGCGCGTCGGCGCGGCGCGGCTGGCGGTCCTGTGCGCGCTCCTCGCCGCGCTCATCCTTGCGGCCATCGGGCTCGTGCAGGACGTGCGGGCCTGGA
This sequence comes from Shinella granuli, assembly GCF_004341885.1. GTDB lineage: Bacteria > Pseudomonadota > Alphaproteobacteria > Rhizobiales > Rhizobiaceae > Shinella > Shinella granuli. Next base: position 152,940 of record NZ_SLVX01000008.1, read on the forward strand.
TGCCGCTGCGCTTTCTCCTCGGCGTCTTCGCCAATCCGCTCTATGTGATCAGCGAGACCTGGCTGATCGCGCTCACGCCCGCCGCGCGCCGCGGCCGCATCCTCGGCCTCTATTCCTCGGTCGTCTCGGGCGGCTTCGCCATCGGCCCGCTGTCGCTCGGCCTTGCGGGCACGACGGGCTGGGCGCCGTTCTTCGTCGGCATCATCGCCTTCGTCCTGTGCAGCCTGATCGTGCTCGCCGTCGCCCGGCGCCTGCCGGACATGCCGCGGGAAGGCGAGACGGCATCGGTCGGCGGCATTTTCTCGCGCGCGCCGCTCCTCCTCTTCGCGGTCTTCACCGCGGCGGCCTTCGAGCAGACCTTCGTGTCGCTCTTTGCGGTCTATGGCGCGGCGCTCGGCAGCGGCGAGGCCCGCATCGCCGCGCTCATCACCGTGTTCATCGCCGGAAACGCCGTGCTGCAGGTCGTGCTCGGGCGCATCGCCGAGCGCTGCGGGGCGGCGCGCACCATGCTGGCCTGCGCCCTTGCCGCGCTTTTCTTCTGCCTGCTTTTGCCGCAGGTCTTTGCCGCCTGGCCCGTCTGGCCGCTGCTCTTCGTCTGGGGCGGGGTCTCGTTCGGCATCTACACCATGGCGCTGATCCAGCTTGGCGAGCGCTTCACCGGCCAGGCGCTGATCGCCGGCAATGCCGCCTTCGCCCTCGTCTGGGGCCTCGGCGGCATTGCCGGCTCGCCCGCGACGGGCCTGGCCATGCAGCTGATCGGCCACCAAGGCCTGCCGGCCGCGCTCGGCCTCCTGTGCGCCGTGCTGGCGCTCCTCTTGATGGCGCGGCGACGGCGGGCCTGATCGCCTTTATGCGGTCTTGTTCGCCTCCAGCTTGTCCTGCGTCTTCGTGTCGAAGTCGGCGGCGTCGTGGCGTTCGTGCAGCTGCTCGGACGGATCGCCGCTCAACCGGTTCACCATGCGGCCGCGCTTGACCGCCGGGCGGGCCGCGATCTCGGCCGTCCAGCGCTGGACGTTGCCGTAGCTCTGGACATCGAGGAAGGTGCCGGCATCGCCATAGGCCTGGTTGAGCGCGAGGTTGCCGTACCACGGCCAGATGGCCATGTCGGCGATCGTGTAATCGTCGCCGGCCATGAACCGGTTGTCCGCCAGATGCCGGTCGAGCACGTCGAGCTGACGCTTCACCTCCATGGCATAGCGGTCGATGGCATATTGGATACGCATCGGCGCATAGGCATAGAAATGGCCGAAGCCGCCGCCGAGGAAGGGCGCCGAGCCCATCTGCCAGAACAGCCAGTTGAAGGTTTCCGTGCGGGCGCGCAGCGCGCTCGGCAGGAAGGCACCGAACTTCTCGGCGAGATAGAGCAGGATGGAGGCGGATTCGAAGACGCGCACCGGCGCGCCGCCGCCCGTCGGCGCGTGGTCCATCAGCGCCGGGATCTTGGAATTCGGATTGACCTCGACGAAGCCGGAGCCGAACTGGTCGCCATCGCCGATGCGGATGGGCCAGGCATCGTATTCGGCGCCCGCATGGCCCGCAGCCAGAAGCTCCTCCAGCATGATCGTGACCTTCACGCCGTTGGGCGTGGCGAGCGAATAGAGCTGCAGGGGATGCCTGCCGACCGGCAGGTCCTTGTCATGCGTCGGGCCGGCGATGGGGCGGTTGATATTGGCGAAGGCGCCGCCATTGCCCTTTTCCCAGGTCCATACCTTCGGGGGCTCGTAGCCGGCGGGGAAATTGTCGGCGGGGGATTTCTCGGTCATGAATCTATCCTTGTCTTTGCCCGAACGCATCCGGCTGCCGGATGCACCTTGCTCCATATAGGAAGGCGATTGCGTTTTCTTATCCCCTCCCGCGGCTCCCGTGCAATGCAGGGTCATCGCCTCTGACGTTCGACGGTGCTGCACATCCCCTTCTCCCCCGCGGGGAGAAGGTGGCCCGAAGGGTCGGATGAGGGGGTGGCTCATGCGGATCGTTTGCGCCTTCGGCACCCCCCTCATCCGCCTGCCGGCACCTTCTCCCCGCGGGGGAGAAGGGGAAGAAGGCGATGGCCCGCCTTCAGCAGGGCAGGATCACGCCCGGGATGGCGCGGGGCTATGGCGGATGCCGGGCGGTTGGCGCATAGTCCGCCGCCGAGAGGCAAGACACATGAAATACGATTACTGCGTCATCGGCGGCGGCATCGTCGGGCTGGCAACGGCTATGCGGCTTCTGGAGGAGCGTCCCGGCAGCAGCCTGGTCCTCCTGGAGAAGGAGGCGGCGGTCGGCCGGCACCAGACCGGCCACAACAGCGGCGTCATCCATGCCGGCATCTACTATCCGCCCGGCAGCCTGAAGGCCGAGCTGTGCCGCGAGGGCGCGGCCGCCACCAAGGCCTTCTGCGCCGAGAACGGCATCCGCTTCGAGACCTGCGGCAAGCTTCTCGTCGCCACCTCCGATCTCGAAATGCAGCGCATGGATGCGCTTTACGAACGCTCGAAGCAGAACACGATCGAGGTGCACCGCCTCGGCGCGGACGAGTTGAAGGAACGCGAGCCGAATATCCGCGGCCGCGGGGCGCTCTTCGTTCCCGCGACCGGCATCGTCAGCTATGCCGAGGTCTGCGAGGCCATGGGACGCCGCATTGCGGCCCTCGGCGGCGAGATCCGCCTGTCCACCCGCGTGACCGGCATTCGCGAGGCACCGGACGCGGTGACCATCGGGTCGGAAGGCGGAAGCTGGCAGGCGCGCAAGCTGGTGGTCTGCGGCGGCCTCCAGTCGGACCGGCTCGCCCTTCTCGCCGGCCTGTCGATCGAGCACCGCATCGTGCCCTTCCGCGGCGAATATTACCGCCTGCCCGCCGACAGGAACGACATCGTCCACCACCTGATCTACCCCGTCCCCGATCCCGCCTTGCCCTTCCTCGGCGTCCACCTGACGCGAATGATCGACGGCAGCGTGACGGTCGGGCCCAATGCCGTGATCGGCTTTGCCCGCGAGGGCTATCCGCGCCTTTCCGTCAACCTTTCCGACATGGCCGACTACGCGCTGTTCCCCGGCTTCTGGAAGACCGTGTTCGCCAACCGGAAATCGGCCGTGACGGAGCTGCGCAACTCGCTCTGGAAACCGGGCTATCTCGCGCAATGCCGGAAATACTGCCCGGGCCTCGGGCTTGCCGACCTCCTGCCGCACGAGGCCGGCATCCGCGCCCAGGCGGTGGGGAGGGACGGCGCCCTCATCCACGATTTCCTGTTCGTCCAGACGGAGCGCATGCTGCATGTCTGCAACGCGCCCTCCCCCGCCGCCACCTCCGCCATCCCGATCGCCCGGATGATCGCCCGCCGCACGATGGAGACGCCGTAGCCGCCCAGCCGGAAAGGGCGGTGCGATGACTTCGCTGCGATGCCCCCTGGCGCCTTCAGGGCGCTTGCGTGGACCGAAGAGGGCGGGCCTTCCGCCTTTGCCTTTTGCCGAATCGCCCGGGTGCCGCTAGAGCAGGACGCACACAACGGGACCGGAACATCCTTGAAGACCATCGCGATCGATTTCGAGACAGCCAATGAACAGCGGGCCAGCGCCTGCTCGGTCGGCCTTGCCTGGATCGAGAACGGGCGGGTGGTGCGCGTCGAGGAGCGGCTGATACGGCCGAAGAGCATGCGCTTTTCCTCCTTCAACATCGCGATCCACGGCATCCGGCCGGAACATGTCGAGGACGCGGGCGAGTTTCCCGAAGTCATGGACGAGTTCGCCGACGATTTCCGGAACGCCACGATGATCGCCCACAACGCGGCGTTCGATTTCAGCGTCTGGCGCGCCTGCCTCGATCAGTACCGGCAAGGCTATCCCGAGCTTCGTTATCTCTGCTCGGTGAAGATGGCGCAGAAGGTCTGGCCCGATCTCGGATCCCACAAGCTCAACGTGCTCGCCGCCCATCTCGGCCTGAGCTTCGCGCACCACAATGCGGCCGAGGACGCCGCGGTCTGCGCGGAGGCCGCCCTCTCGATCGCGCGATCGCTCAAGGTGGACAGCGTGCAGGACGTGCCGGCGCGGATCGGCATGAAGGCGGGCCGGCTGTTTGCCGGCGGCTACGAGGCCTGCACCTGCCGCAGGTTCTGACCGGCGGCCCTGCCGCCGGCCTCGTTTTCCGCCTTGCAAAAGCCCGCATCTGGTTGAAAAAAGAGCCGCGTCATCGCAATGCGGGGCGCTCCCGCACTATCGCCAAGATTTTTTCTATCTTCGCTTTTCATTCCTGGATTGTACGCAGCCGAAACTCTACGTACCGGTCCAACACCGCCGGCTGTCATTCGGAGCAACAATGTTCGCACGCAACAAGGCATGGTCCAGCGCGGCCGGGGCCGTCTGGCTTTTGATCACGGTAGCCACTAGCGGATCTCAGGCCGCATGGGCGCAGACGGCGGATGCTTCCAGCCCGCCGCTGGAATTGGCCGGCGTCGACGTCACGCGCGTCGAGCCGCGCGACATTGCCAGCGACGTGCGGATCTCCGGATCGCTGGCGCCGATCCGCCGGTCGACGCTCGCCGCGCGCGTCGCCTCGACGATCGTCGAGCTGCCCGTCAAGGTCGGCGATGTCGTCCGCAAGGGAGACCTTCTCGTTCGCTTCGACACGCGGGCGCTCGAATCCACGCTGACCGTGCGCCGGGCTTCGGCGGAGGCCCTGGCCGCGCAACTGCAGCTCGCCGAATCCGTCCTGCGCCGCACCACCAGCCTCGGGCAGAGCGGCGCGTCCACGGAGGCGGCGACCCTGGAGGCCGAGGCCAATGTCGCCAATCTCGCCGCCCAGCTTCGCTCGAAGCAGGCCGAGATCGCGGATGCCGAGCGCGACCTCGCCGATGCGCAGGTCCGCGCCGTGTTCGACGGCGTCGTCGCCTCGCGGCCCGTCGAGCAGGACCAGACGGTGGCGCTCAACACCGAGCTCCTCACCATCGTCGATCTCTCCAGGATGGAGGTGGATGCGGGCGTGCCGACCAGCCGCATTCCCATGGTGCGGGTCGGCCAGCCGGTCGAGCTCACGGTCGAGGGTTTTGCGGACAGGACCTTCTCCGGCGCGGTCACGCGCATTTCGCCCACCGCCGTCGCCGGCTCGCGGGCCGTGCGGGTCTTCCTGGCGATCGACAACAACGACCGCACGCTGAAGGGCGGCATGTTCACGACGGGCATCCTCAAGGTCGACGAGCGGAAGGGCGTCATCGCCCTGCCGAACGCGGCGATCCGCCAGGACCAGACGGGCAGCTTCGTGCTCAAGGTGACGGAAGGCGTGCTGCGCCGCCAGCCGGTCGTGCTCGGCACGGCATGGACGGACCGGGGCCTCGTCGCGGTTTCGGGGCTTGAAACCGGCGACGTCGTCGTGTCCGCGCCGCTGCCGGCGCTGGAGGCGGGCATGCCGGTCGTCGTCGAGGGGCTGTAAGCGATGTTCCTCACGCGCATCAGCGTCCGCCATCCCGTCTTCGCCACCATGATGATGGTGACGATCCTGGTCATCGGGCTGTTCTCCTATTTCCGCCTCGGCGTCGACCAGTTCCCCGAGACCGACCTTCCCATCGTCGTCGTCACCGCGAGCTATACGGGCGCCTCGCCCTCGACCGTGGAAAGCGAAGTGTCGCGCCCGATCGAGACGGCGCTGAACACGATCGGCGGCATCGACACGATCATCTCCGAATCCTACGAGGGCCGCTCCGTCGTCGTCGTGCAGTTCGAGCTCGACGTGGATTCGCAGGTGGCCGCCCAGGAGGTGCGCGACCGCGTCGCGCGGCTGGAGGCGAGCTTCCCCGACGCGGTGGACACGCCGCAGGTCACCCGCTTCAATCCGGACGACGCGCCCATCCTCTCCATCGCCGCCTCGTCCTCGAAGCGCACGCTTTCGGAGATCACCACGCTCGCCAACCGCGTGATCACCAACCGGCTCAGCGTCATCGCCGGCGTCGGCCAGATCTCGCTGGTCGGCGGCAGCGAGCGCCAGGTGCTCGTTATGGTCGATCCCGACCGCCTCGAAGCCTATGGCATCGCGGTCACCTCCGTCATGGACGCCATCCGCAAGGAGAACCAGGACCGCGCCGCCGGCACGCTGATCTCCGGCATCAACCAGCGCATCGTCACCGTCGAGGGCCGCGTGCCGGATGTGGCGGGCTTCAACGGCATCATCGTCGCGCAGAGCGGCGGCTATCCGGTCTATCTGTCCGACGTCGCGACGATCCTCGACATCGGCGCCGAGGTGACGAGCCGCGCCACCTACCAGGGCATGCCCTCGCTGGGGCTGGACGTCGTCAAGGTGCAGGGCGCCAACACCGTGGAAGTGGCGCGGGAACTGCGCAAGGAGATCGCGGCGCTGAATGTCGAGCTTGCCCGCGAGGGCGTCGAGCTGAAGGTGACGCGCGACAATTCCCGGCCCATCGCCGCCCAGGTGCAGGAGGTCCAGCGCACCCTGATCGAGGGCGGCGTGCTCACCGTGGTGATCGTCTTCCTGTTCCTCAATTCCTGGCGCTCGACCGTCATCACCGGGCTGACCCTGCCGATCTCGGTGATCGGCACCTTCGCCCTCATCCATGCGCTCGGCTTCACGCTCAACACCATGACGCTCATGGCGCTGTCGCTGTCGATCGGCATCCTGATCGACGACGCGATCGTCGTGCGCGAGAACATCACGCGCCATCTGCACATGGGCAAGAGCCATGTGGATGCTGCCCTCGACGGCACGAACGAGATCGGCCTTGCGGTTCTCGCCACCACGCTCTGCATCGTCGCGGTCTTCCTGCCCGTCGCCTTCATGGGCGGGCTCATCGGCCGGTTCTTCCTGCAGTTCGGCGTGACCGTCGCCGTCGCGGTGCTCATCTCGCTCTTCGTGTCCTTCACGCTCGACCCGATGCTGTCGAGCGTCTGGTACGATCCGCAGTCCGAGGTGAACGCCAAGCGAGGCCCGCTCGGGCGGCTGATCGCGCGGTTCGACCGCTGGTTCGAGCGCCTCGCCGACCGGTATCGCCGGCTCATCCGCTGGACCTTCCGCTATCGCAAGACGACGGTCTTCGTGGTCATCGCGCTGTTCTTCGCAAGCCTGATGCTCGTGCCGCGCATCGGCGCGGAATTCCTGCCGCCGGCCGACCAGGGCGAGGTCTCCATCGCGCTGAAGGCCACCGAGGGCGCGTCGCTGGACTACATGGCGGCGAAGGTCGGCCAGGTCGAACGGGCGCTGCGCGAGTTCGACTATGTCGACACCATCTATTCCACCATCAATGCCGGCGGGGCGCGCGGCTTCAACGAGGCGACGGTGGCCGTCCAGCTCAAGCCGAGCACCGAGCGCTCGGTGACGACGGCGGCCAGCATGGAGCCGTTCCGCAAGCGCCTCGCCTCCATTGCCGGCCTGGAGGTCTCCATCGGCCAGAACACGGGCATGGGCTCGTCGCAAAAGCCGCTCCAGCTCTCCGTGCTCGGCGACGGCGAGGCGGAACTGCGCCGCATCTCCAACGAGATCACCACCGCCCTTGCCGCCATCCCCGGCGCGACGGAGGTCGAATCGTCGATCGAGAACAAGCGCCCGACGCTCGCCGTGCGGATCCGCCACGAGGCGGCGAGCGACCTCGACGTCTCGATCGCGGCCATCGGCGACACCCTGCGCCCGCTGGTGGCGGGCGATGCCATATCCGTCTGGAACGCACCGGACGGGGAGACCTACGATGTCGTGGTGCGCCTGCCGGCGACGGGCCGGCGCGATGCCGCGCAGCTTCGCGACCTCACCATCGCCACCGGCCGGACGGACGAGAACGGCAAGCCGATCACCGTTCTGCTCGACCAGGTGGCCGACGTCATCGAAAGCACCGCGCCGGACGCCATCACGCGCAAGGACCTCTCCCGCGAGATCCGTATCGAGAGCAATATCGAGGGGCGCGCGCTCGGCGACGTGACGGCGGACCTCAACGCCGCCATCGCGAAGATGCAGATCCCGGCGGGCTACCGCATCAGCTTCGGCGGCGATGCGGAAAACCTCCAGGAGAGCATGGGCTATGCGCTCCAGTCGCTCGCCCTTGCCGTCATCTTCATCTACATCATCCTCGCCTCGCAGTTCGGGTCCTTCCTCCAGCCCGTCGCCATCATGATGACGCTGCCGCTGTCGCTGATCGGCGTCTTGATCGGCCTTCTCGTCACCGGCTCGACGCTCAACATGTTCTCGATCATCGGCTTCATCATGCTGATGGGCCTCGTCACCAAGAACGCGATCCTGCTCGTCGACTATTCCAACCAGGGCCGGCGAGAAGGCAAGAGCCTGCAGGACAGCCTGGCGGATGCCGGCGCGGTGCGCCTGCGGCCGATCATCATGACGACACTGGCGATGATCTTCGGCATGCTGCCGATGGCCATCGGCCTCGGCGAGGGCGGCGAGCAGCGCGCCCCGATGGCCCACGCCGTCATCGGCGGCCTCATCTCCTCCACGCTCCTGACGCTCGTCTTCGTGCCCGTGGTGCTGACGCTGCTCGACCCGGTCGGCGCGCGCGTCGCCGGATGGTTCCCCAGGGGACCCCGCCACCGGGAGCGGCAGGCCGAGGAGGACGCCGCCCTCCAGCGCCCTTGAAGCGCCCCGTCCCGGGGGCGGGCCGAGCCGCGGAAACGGCCCCGCGGGACGGCAAAATCGCCGGTTTAGGGAACCTTCCCGGCCCCCGGCCGTTTACGGTGCATTGCGAAAAAGTCCGCCAGCGCTGCCCGCTGGCGCAAAATTCCTCTTTTTCGGGTTCAACGCGCCCTCGCAAAGCCCTCATGCAATGAGGGGCGCGGCCCACAAGGTAGTACCGATTTCATGGCTCGTCTCGTCGTCGTTTCCAACCGCGTTCCCATTCCCGACAAGAGCGGGACTGCGCCTGCCGGCGGCCTCGCCGTCGCCCTTCAGACAGCGCTGGAGGCGCGGGGCGGGCTCTGGCTCGGCTGGTCCGGCCGGTCCTGCGCGGATGATGCGGTCGGGCCGCTGCAGAGGCTGAAGGAGGGCAATATCGAATACGCGCTCACCGACCTCACCGAGCGCGACGTCGAGGAATACTACCAGGGCTTTGCAAACCGGGTGCTCTGGCCGATCTGCCACTACCGGCTGGACCTTGCCGAATACGGCCGGCGCGAAATGGCCGGCTATTTCCGCGTGAACCGCTTCTTCGCAAACCGCCTCCTGCCGCTCATCGAGCCGGACGACCTGATCTGGATCCACGACTACCATCTCATCCCGCTGGCCGCCGAACTGCGCCGGCAGGGCGTGACCAACCGGATCGGCTTCTTCCTGCACATCCCCTGGCCCGCGCCCGACGTCTTCCACGCCATGCCCGTGCACGAGGAGATCCTGACGAGCCTGACGGCCTATGACGTGCTCGGCTTCCAGACGGAGCACGATTGCGAGAACTTCGCCGATTGCCTTTTCCGGCGCGGCCTCGGCAAGCGGCTCGATACGTTCCGCTTCGTCGTCGGCGAGCGGGCCTTCACCGCCCGGTCCTATCCGATCGGCATCGAGACGGACGATTTCGCCGCGCTGGCGAAACGGGCGGCCGAGACCGCGCTGCACAAGCGCATGCTGCAGAGCCTCGACGGCAAGCAGCTCATCATCGGCGTCGACCGGCTCGACTATTCCAAGGGCATCACCCAGCGCATCGACGCGCTCGAATCCTTCCTCAACCGCCACCCCGACAGCCAGCGCAAGGTGACGCTGCTGCAGATCACGCCGAAATCACGCTCCGAAGTGCCGGAATACGAGGCGATGCAGCGGGCCGTCGCCGAACAGGCCGGCCGCGTGAACGGCGCGCTCGGCACGGTCGACTGGGTGCCGATCCGCTACATCAACCGCTCGCTGCGCCGCCCGGCGCTGGCCGGGCTCTACCGCATGGCCAAGCTCGCCCTGGTCACGCCGCTGCGCGACGGCATGAACCTCGTCGCCAAGGAATTCGTCGCGGCCCAGAGCGAGGAGGACCCGGGCGTCCTGCTGCTCTCCCGTTTTGCCGGCGCGGCGCAGGAGCTGAAGGAGGCTGTGCTCGTCAATCCCTACGACGTCGAGGGCACCGCGGACGCCATGGCCCGCAGCCTCGCCATGCCCGTCGAGGAGCGCCGGGAGCGCTGGAAGGCCATGATGAAGACGCTGCGCGCCAACGACGTCTTCACCTGGTGCAACACGTTCCTCGATGATCTCGCCGGGGGACCCGCGGCGCAGAAGGCGCGCGCCGCCTCCGTGTCGACCTCCGTCAGGCCTGCCGAGACACGCGTGCAGACCCAACGGAAGGCCACGTCGGTATCCTTCGCGCGCTGGTCGTAGCCGGCCTCAGCAGGCGCCGCCGTCCCCGGCCGCGCCGTGCTGCCGGAAAGCCGACAGGAACCGGGTGGCTGCCTGTTCGAGGTTCGCCAGATCGTATCCGCCCTCCTGGATCAACAGGACCGGCAGATTAAGCCGCCCGAGCACGTCGCCCATCGTCCCGAAGGCCCCGGCGGTCAATTGGAGGCCCTGGGCCGGGTCGCTTGCCAGGGCGTCGAAGCCGAGGGAAACGATCAGGACCGCGGGCCGATGGGCGAGCGCGGCGTCGAGGCATGTCCCGAATGCGGTGAGATAGGCCGCATCGCCCGTGCCCTCCGCAAGGGGATGGTTCAGCGTGCGGCCCGGGGCGGATCGCCCTCCCGCCTCGTCGGCAAAGCCGGTGAGGTGCGGATAGTAGCCGGCAGGGCTCCTGTGCAGGGAGGCGAAGAAGGTGTGCGGGTCCTCCCAGAATATATCCTGCGTGCCGTTGCCGTGGTGGACGTCGACATCGATGAGGCTTGTCCGCCCGAAAGACGAGGCAAGCGCCCGTGCGGCTATGGCGGCATTGTTCAGATAGGTCGCGCCGCCGCCGAAATCGCGGCCGGCATGATGGCCCGACGGCCGGCAGAGGGCATAGGCCCGCCGCTCCCCTTCCTGGATGAGCGCGGCGGCGGTGAGGGCCACCTGCGCCGCCCAGTACGCGGCCTGCCATGTGCCCGCGCCGACGGGGGTGAGCTGGTCGCGCAGATGAAACCCCGCTTTGGCGATCGGCGACCAGTCCGGCCGGTAGGCATCGGGACGGCTTTCGAAGACGGCGGGCGCGAGCGACCCGTGTCCAGCGCCTTGCGATGCGGCGAGGAAGTCGAGATAGCGGTCCGTATGGACGGCCGCCAGCGGCGTCATGCCGTGATCGACGGCGTCGACGACCGCAAGCCCGGCGCGCCGCACCGCCCGCAGCAGCGCGTCGAGGCGTTCGGGCACGTCCCGGCTCGGCCGGGCAACGCCGCGTTCGACGACGGTGCCGGGGCTGTGCAGCCGGTGCCGGTCGGAATAGACCGCCTTCATGTCAGGCGGGGATCAGCACGGCGTCGCGGCTGTTCCAGCCGAGCGAAATGGCCTGCGCGGGCGCGATATCGATGCCCGTGCCGGCATTGGGGATCTTGGCGACGAGCGTCGCATTGTCCCCGAAGCGGACATGGACCCGGCGATGGTCGCCGAGATAGATGACCTCGTCGACGGTCCCGGAGACGCGGTTGCTGCAGGCCGCGGCCCGGTCGAGATAGAGCCGTTCCGGGCGCAGGGAGACGATGACGGGCTGGCCCTTCGAGAAGGCCGCGCTGCTGGAGACGCTGATGAGCTGCCCGTCCTCCGTGCGCACGCCGTATTCATCCCCCTCGCCGCTGACGATCCGACCGGTGAACCGGTTGTTCTCGCCGATGAAGCCGGCGACGAAGGCCGTCGCGGGCCGCTCGTAGAGCTCGCTCGGCGGGGCAAGCTGCTCGATCCTGCCGGCATTGAACACGGCGACGCGGTCGGACATGGTCAGCGCCTCGGACTGGTCGTGCGTGACATAGACGACGGTGATGCCGAGGCGCTCGTGGAGATGCTTGATCTCGAGCTGGAGATGTTCGCGCAGGTTCTTGTCGAGCGCGCCGAGCGGTTCGTCCATCAGCACCACATCCGGCTCGAAGATGATGGCGCGGGCGAGCGCGATGCGCTGCTGCTGCCCGCCCGAGAGCTGGGCGGGCTTTCGCTCGCCCATCGCCCCCATCTGGACCATCTCCAGCGCCTTTCGAACGCGGCCGGCCCGCTCCCCCTTCGCGATCTTGCGCACCCGCAAGGGGTAATCGAGGTTTTCGGCGACCGTGAGGTGGGGAAAGAGCGCATAGTTCTGAAAGACCATGCCGATGTTCCGTCGATGCGGCGGCACGGCGTCCAGCGATCGCCCGTCGATCCGGATGCTGCCGGAACTCGGTGCCTCGAAACCCGCCAGCATCATCAGGCTCGTCGTCTTTCCCGAGCCGGACGGCCCGAGCATGGTCAGGAACTCGCCCTTCGCGATGGTGAGGTTGAGATCGTCGACCACGAGGTTGCGACCGTCGTAGCTCTTGTCGATGTTGAGGAATTCGACGTAGTTGGAGGATGACATTCCGGTTCCCCTTTTATCTGTCATGCGGCCGCGTGGACCGCGGGACGGCGCTGCGCCCAGGGGCGCGCCTCTTCCAGTTGCGCCGCGAGCTGAAGCAATGTCGCCTCGTCGCCGAACCGGCCGGTGAACTGCGTGCCGACGGGCAGGCCGTCGGCCGTCCAGGAGAGCGGCACGCTCATTGCCGGCAGGCCCGCCATGTTCGCGAAGGTGGTGAAGGCCAGAAATTCGAGGAAGCGCTCCATGACCGCCTCGCCGCCATGCCTGTCGGCATCGAAATGGCCGAGTTCGGGCGGCGGCGTGCCGAGCGTCGGGGTCAGCCAGACATCGACGTCGAGCAGGAAAGTCGCCAGCGTCCTGCCCGTCATGTGGAACCAGTTGAGATCGACGAGATAGTCGGCGGCCGAAATCCGCGAGCCGACGCCGTAGAGATACTGGTTGAAGCTCTCCACCTCGGCCACGAGCGCGGACGGGTCCTCGCCGCGGCTTCGCGCCAGCGCGGTGATCGCGCGCGTCGCCGTCATCGCCCAGAACCGCTTGTAGAGGGTGCGGTAGGTTTCCCCGTCGATCGACGGCGCGCAGTCCACGACCTCGTGGCCGAGGCTTTCGCACAGGCGCGCCGTGTCGATCGCCGCCGCCACGCAGTCGGGATCGACCGTCGTGCCGAGCAGGGAGGCCGTGGTGAGGCCGATGCGCAGGCGGCGCGGTTTCGTCCGGATCGCATCCGCATAACGGCCCGAAGGAGACGGCGCGGTGTAGGGATCGCCGGGCATCGGACCCTGTGTCGCATCGAGGAGGGCGGCGCTATCGCGCACGCTGCGGGACAGGACATGCTCGTTCACGATCCCGCCCGTGCTGTCGCCGAGATCCGGACCCAGCGTGATGCGCCCGCGGGAGGGTTTCAGCCCGAAGACGCCGCAGCAGGATGCGGGAATGCGGATGGAGCCCGCACCGTCGCCGCCATGCGCCGCCGGCACGATGCCCGCCGCCACCGCCGCGCCGGCGCCGCCGCTCGAACCGCCGCTCGACCGCGCGACGTTCCAGGGATTGCGCGTCGGGCCGAACAGCTTCGGCTCGGTGGTGCCCAGCGTGCCGAATTCGCACAGGTTGGTCTTGCCGAACGTGCTGAGGCCGGCCGCACGGTAGCGGCGCATCAGCTCGCTGTCCCGGGCGGGCACGAAATTCCGGGTCAGCCGGGATGCGCCGGTGGTCGGCACGCCCTTCATGTGGCAATAGAGGTCCTTCACCAGGAAGGGCGCCCCGGCGAAAAGGCTGTCCTTGGCCGCCTGCGCGGCTTCCGCGCGCGCCTCGTCATGGAGCGGTGCGATGATCGCGTTGATCGCGGGGTTCACCTGTTCGGCGCGCCGGATGGCCGCCTCGACCAGCTCCCCCGCCGTGACCTGCCCCGATTTCACGAGATCCGCCTGCGCCGTGAGGTCCAGATCGCCAAATTCATCCATCGTCACGCCCTCACGCTGCAAGCCGGTCGGCGGCATCGTCGAGCGCCGCCGCTATGCCGTCGACGAGCTGGTCGACCTCCTCCGGCGTCATGACGAAGGGCGGGCATAGGGAGATGACGTCGCCCATGTTTCGGATCATGACGCCATGCGCCCGGCAGCGCTGCTCGACAAGCGCGCCGACCTTCAAGGCGGGATCGAAGGGCGTGCGGCTCGCCTTGTCGGCCACGAGCTCGATGCCGGCAAGGAAGCCGGTCCCCCTGACCTCGCCGACGAGGACATGGCCCGCGATGCGCGCGTCGAGCGCGGCGAAGAGCCGGCGGCCGAGCTCGGCGGCCCGTCCGGGAGCGTCCATTTCCCGGTAGATGCGCAGCACATCGGCCGCCACCGCGGCGGTGACCGGATGGCCGGAATAGGTGAAGCCGTGGCCGAAGACCCCGATGCGGTCGGCCTCGTCGGCAATCGCCTGGTAGATGGGATCGCCGATCACCGCCGCGGCGATGGGCAGGTAGCCCGAGGACAGGCCCTTGGCGACCGACATCATGTCCGGGACGAAGCCGCAGGCCTCGGACCCGAACCACTTTCCGGTTCGCCCGAAGCCGGAGACGACCTCGTCCGAAAGAAGCAAGATGTCGTGCTTCGTCAGAAGCTGCCGCAGCGCCGGGAAATAGCCCGCCGGCGGCGGGACGACGCCGCCCGCCCCCATGATCGGCTCGGCGATCATCGCGGCGATGGTTTCCGGCCCTTCCGCTTCGATCAGGGCTTCCAGCGCGGCGATCAGCCGGGCGCAATAGACCTCCTCGCTCTCGTCCGGCAGGGCGTTGCGGTAATAGTGCGGCTTTTCCGTATAGATCACGTTGAGGCCGGGCATGTTGAAGCTCTCATGCATGTGCGGCAGCCCGCCGAGGGCCGCCCCCATGACGGTGCTGCCGTGAAAGGCGCCCTTGCGGCTGATGATCTTGCGCTTGCCGGGCTTGCCGCGCGCGACATTGTAGTACCAGGCGAGCTTGATCATCGTGTCATTGGCTTCCGAGCCCGAATTCACGAGGAAGACCTTGCTGCCCGGAATGGGGGAAAGCGTCGCGATCTGCTCGACGAGTTCCACGGTCGGGTCGTTCGAGCGGTGATTGAAGGTGTGGTAGGTGGCGAGCCTGCGCATCTGGCCTGCCGCCACATCCGCAAGGCGCTCGCTGCGGAAGCCGAGCGAGGCGCACCAGAGGCCTCCCATGCCTTCGAGATAGCGGTTTCCCATCTCGTCGACGACATAGCAGCCCTCCCCCGCCGTGATCACCAACGGGCCCTCGGCCTCGTGCCGGCGCGGATTGGTCTGGGAATGGAAGTGGTACGCCATGTCGCGCGCCCGCAGCGAGTTATGCAAGGTAGCCTCCGGAACCGTGTTTGCTATTTTATAAGTTATAAGTTATCAGAAAGCGCATGCAAGCGAATTTCGCCGAGGGCGGAAAACTTTTTGCAACGCCCCGCCCATGGCGAGCGATAAGATATAAGCGATTGGCGGCTCCGGGCATTTCAGCTAGAGCTGCGATAAAGACGAGGAGAATGCCCATGAGCGTTATGGAGATGCAGCCCGGCGAGGTGGGCAGCCTGTCCGCCCGGATCTACACCAAGGTGCGGGAAGGCCTCATCGTCGGCAATTTCGCGCCGGGCGACCGCCTCCTCATGCAGGACCTGGCAGAGCAGCTCGGCACCAGCGTCACGCCGGTGCGCGAGGCCTGCCTGCGGCTCGTCAGCGAGCAGGCGCTGGAACTGCGCTCCGGCCGGTTCGTCACGGTGCCGGACCTCAGCCGCGCCCGCTACATCCAGATCAAGCTGATCCGCATGGCGCTCGAGGGGCTGGCGGCGGAACACGCCGCCGACCATGTGACCGCCGCCGATCTCGCGCAGCTCGAAGCCTTCCACGCCGCCTTCGTGAAGAACGAGAAGGCCGGCAACCTGGAGGCGGCGCGCTCCTCCAACCGGGCCTTCCATTTCGGCGTCTACCGCCTGTCGCGCATGCCGATGCTGGTCGGCCAGATCGAGAGCATGTGGGTCTCGATGGGGCCGATCCTCAACGTCTACTACCGGGAAATCCCGCACAACTATACCGGTGCGGAGGAGCACGTGCACCTCATCGAGGCCCTCAGGGCCGGCGACAAGAAGAAGGCCCGCCAGGCCATCGAGAACGACATCCAGCGGGCCTCGCCCAGTCTCCTGCGCTATTTCGAGGAACGCGGCGCCGCATGAACCCGGCGCCGGATTGATCCTAGACCTGAGCGATGCGCGGGGTGCGCAGGCCGGCGGTTTCCCCGCCGTCCACGGTCACGACCGTGCCGTTGACATAGGTCGACTGATCCGACAGCAGCCAGGCGACGACATCCGCCACCTCCTGCGGGGCGCCGAAGCGGTTGGCGGGGATACGCAGTTCGAGCTGCTTCCTGCGCAGGGCATCGCTCATGATCCTGTCCATCATGCGCGTTCCGATCTGGCCGGGGCAGACCGCGTTGAAGCGCACCTCCTCGCCGAATTCCAGCGCCAGCGCCTGCGTCAGGCCGATGACCGCGGCCTTCGAGGCGCAATAGACGGCAAGCCCCTCCTCGCCGGTCTTTCCGGCGATGCTGGCGATGTTGACGACCGATCCCCGGCCGCGCCGCAGGCCTTCCAGCGCGTGGCGGATGAAGAGGAACGTGCTGCGTGCATTGACCGCCAGCACCTCGTCCCAATCGTCCCGCGTGGCGGAGGCGAAGGAAATGCGCTTCGACATGCCGGCATTGTTGACGAGGCCCGCAAGCCGGCCCTCGCCAAGATCGAGCGCGCGGTCGACGACGCGCCGGCAGTCCTCTTCGCGGCCGACATCGCCGGGCACGAAGGTGATGCCGGGACCGATCTCTTCGAGCGCCCTGCCCGCCGCCGCATCGCGGCCCGTCGCCACCACCCGGGCGCCGGCCGCTGCAAGCTTCTCCACGCAGGCCCGCCCTATCCCGTGCGTGGCACCTGTCACGATGATCATGGTTTCACCCCTACAGATTGGCAATCGAACGGTTCGCCGCCGCGCGCTTCTGCGCCAGGGCACCGCCCCCCATCAGGACGATGGAGATGATCACGAGCAGTGTCGACATCGCCAGGATCGACGGATCGATATTGTCCCGGAGGCCGTCGAACATCTGGCGCGGCAGCGTGCGCTGGCCCGGCCCGCTGATGAAGAGCGCGACCACGACCTCGTCGAACGAGAAGACGAAGGCGAAGAGCGCGCCCGAGATGACGCCCGGCGCGATGAGCGGCAGCGTCACCGTGCGGAAGGCATGGAACGGGCTCGCGCCGAGGCTCGCCGCCGCCCGCACGAGATTCATGTCGAAATTCTTCAACGTGGCGGTGACCGTGATCAGCACGAAGGGCACCGCCAGGACCGCATGGGCGAGAACGAGGCCCAGGAAGGACGCGACGAGCCCCAGCCTGGCGAAGAAGAAATACATGCCGACGCCGCTGATGACGACGGGCACGATCATCGGCGAGATCACCACCGCGAGGATCATCGAGCGGGCCGGAAGCCGGCCGCGCGACATGCCGAGCGCCGCCAGCGTGCCCAGCACCGTGGAGACCAGCGTCGCGCCCACGCCGATGATCAGGCTGTTGAGGAGCGCCGACATCCAGGGCTGCGGCTGCAGGATCTTCTCGTACCATTGCAGGGAGAAGCCCGGCAGCGGATAGGACAGGAAGTTGGCCGAGCTGAAGGAGATCGGGATGATGACGAGCGTCGGCCCGATCAGGAAGACCATCGCGAGGCAGCAGAAGGCGATCTGCACGCGTCTCAAGGCAACAGGCATCTCTCACTCCATTCCAACGATGCGGCCGATGCCGACGATCCGCCCGACGATCCCGTAGAGCGCGAGGATGCAGGCCAGAAGCAGGACGCCGAGCGCGGCGGACATGCCCCAGTTGATCGTGGTGTTGGCATAGAAGGCCACGAAGTAGCTCAGCATCTGGTCCGACGCGCCGCCGACGAGGGTGGGCGTGACATAGTAACCGGCGGAGATGATGAAGGTCAGCAGACATCCCGCGCCGACGCCCGGCAGGGTGAGCGGCAGATAGACCCTCAGAAACGTCGTCACGGGTCCCGCGCCGAGCGATGCGGAGGCTTTGACATAGGACGGCGAGATGCCCTTCATGACGCTGACCAGCGGCAGCACCATGAACGGCAGCAGGATATGCACCATCGCGATGTAGAGGCCGGTCCGGTTGAACACGAGTTCGAGCGGCGCATCCGTGATGTTCAGCGCCTGAAGCAGGCGGTTCACCACCCCCTCCTTCTGCAGGATGACGATCCAGGCGCTCGTCCTCACCAAGAGCGACGTCCAGAAGGGCAGGAGCACGCAGGCCAGCATGATCGCCGAGAAACGCCCGCCGATGGCGACGATGGCATTGGCGACCGGATAGGCAACGAAGAGGCAGATCACCGTGACCAGCGCACTGATCGTCAAGGTCCGCATCAGCGTCGAGAGGAACAGCCGCTCCTCCGGCGGCGCCATCTGCACGCCGCCGTTCTCCCCGGGGCGCAGGTCGACGGCCGAGAGCAGGTAGAAGGCCGTCAGCGGCGCGCCGTTGCGCTGGATGACCCGCCAGTAGGCCGGCTTGTCCCAGTTCCCGTCGATGGCGAGCAACTGCGCCCTGGCGGGTTCCACCAGCGCCTTGCGGACCGTTCGCACCGTCTTGGCAAGAAGGCTGCGGAACCCGGTGATCTCGTAGTTCAGCCGGCGGCCCGCCTCCGCCAGGACCTTGGGATCGGCGGCCGCCCGGATGTCGGCGGCCAGCGCCTCGAAGGCCGCCTCGGGCGGCGTGTCGGCCCCGTCCCAGCCCTCCAGCGAGGCGAGCGTCATCGGCAATGCATTGCGGACCTCGGGATTGTTGATGGCATGGAACAGCATCGTGCCGAGCGGCAGCACGAAGGCAAACACGATGAAGGCGACGAGAGGGCCGATCAGGACGAGGCTGACGATCGTCTGCCGCCGCCTGTCGGCGCGAAAGCCGGTGGCAAGGGCGGAAACCCGCCCCTGCTGGCCGTCGGCCGCGCCAGCGCGCGGCCGCAGGAGGACATCCGACGTCATTGCGCGCGCCATGTCGCAAATCTCGCCTCAAGCGCCTCGCCGTGATCGGCCCAGAACTCCGTGTCGAGCGCCACGGCCGCGGCCATGTTCGCCTCGGTGGTCGGAAGGTCCTTCGCGATCTCCGGCTTGACGCCCCTGATGGCCGCAAGGTTGGTGACGCCGTAGGCGATATGTTGCGGGAAGGCCGCCTGGGCGCTCTCGGTCGAGGCGAAGGCGATGAACTTCTCCGCATTCTCCCGGTTGGGCGAGCCCTTCACGATGCCCCAGTAATCGATGCCGAAGACCTGCCCGTCCCAGATGAGGGCGAAGTCCTTGCCGGAGGCGTTGGCTGCAGCGACGCGGCCGTTGAAGGTCGCCGTGGCGACGACGTCGCCGGCGGCAAGGCGCTCGACGGATTCCGCCCCCGTCGTCCACCAGAGGATCGACGACTTGATCTCGTCGAGCTTGGCGAAGGCGCGGTCCTGGCCCTCGTCCGTGGCAAGCACGTCATAGACCTCGTCCTTGGCAACGCCGTCCGCGAGGAGCGCGATTTCGAGCGTCATCTTGGCCGTCTGGCGGAACCCGCGCTTGCCGGGCCATTTCTCGACATTCCACAGGTCGGCCCAGGTCTTCGGCCCATCCGCGAGCTTCGCCTTGTCGTAGCTCGGCACCATGGACCAGACGAAGGCGCCGACGCCGCAATCACTGTAGGCTTCGGGAATGAAATCCTCCCGCTTGCCGATCCTGCTCCAGTCGAGTTCCTCGAAAAGGCCCTCGGCGCAGCCCGACAGGAGGGTGTTCTGCTCCACCTGCATGACATCCCAGGAAACGCTGCCGCTGTCGACCATGGCGCGCACCTTGGCCATCTGCCCGGAATAGGAATCTTCCGTCAGCACCACGCCGGACGCCGCCGCGAAGGGCTCGAAGAAGGCCTTGCGCTCGGCATCCTGCAGCACGCCGCCGGCCCCGACGACGGTCAATCTGCCGGCATCGGCAAAGGCGGCGGGCGCACCCGCCAGGACGGCGAGCATGCCCAGCCCGCCGAAGAACCTACGATACGTCATGACATCCTCCCTTATTGCGCGACCCAGCGGTTGAAGCGCTGCTGCAGTTCCTCTTCGTGATCCACCCAGAACGGCGTGCTAACGGCAAGCGCACCCGCCATGTTCTCCTCGGCCGTCGGAAGCTGCGGCTTGATGTCGGCGGCGATGCTGTCCATCGCCCTGGCGTTGGTCACGCCGTAGACCATCTTCTCGGCGAAGGCCTTCTGCGGCTCGGGGCTCGTCATGAAGTTGACGATGTCGAAGGCCTGGTCCCTGTTGCCGCCCTTCGGAATGGCCCAGAAGTCCATCGCATAGAGCTGGTTGGTCCAGGACATCCTGAAATGCCGGCCCTGCTGGTTGGCGGCGATGACGCGCCCGTTATAGGCCGAGGTCATGGTCACCTCGCCGGAGGCCAGCCACTCCATCGGCTGCGCGCCGCTTTCCCACCACTGGATGCTCGGCTTGATCGCGTCGAGCTTGGCGAAGGCGCGGTCCTGCCCTTCCCTGGTCGCCAGGATGTCGTAGAGCTCCTCGGGCTTTGCGCCGTCGGCGAGCAGGGCAATTTCGAGCGTCATGCGCGCCTGCTTGCGCAGCCCGCGTTTTCCCGGCCACTTGTCGAGGTTCCAGAAATCCGCCCAGGAGGTGACGCCGCTCGTCTTGTCGCCGTCATAGGCGAGGATCTTCGACCAGACGAAGGCGCCGACGCCGCAATCGGACTTGGCAGGCGCGATGATGTCGGCGCTGTTCGGCAGGCTGGCCCAGTCGAAGGGCTCCAGCAGGCCCTGGTCGCAGGCGAGGATCATCTCGTTCTCGTCCATCTGCACGACATCCCAGGTCGTCGTGCCGGTCTCGACCATGGCCTTCACCTTGGCGATGCCGCCCGTATAGGATTCCTCCAGAAGCGGCGTGCCGGCCTTGTCCTGGTAGGGCTTGAAGAGCGTTTCGCGCATCACGTCCTGCGTCGCGCCGCCGAAGCCGACGACGGTCAGGTCGCGCGCGAGCGCCGGAGACGAAACGACGAGTGCGGCGCTCGCCATCATTGCAAAAAACCGAGTTCTCATGGGTTCCCCTTTTGTGTTCGAGAGCAGGTTGGAAGATCAGGCCGCGACGGAACGGGCGAGGCCCGCCATGGTCGTGTCGATGAGTTCGAGCGTGTCGTCGAGGACGGCGCGATCGTGGCTCAGCGAGAGGTAGAGGCGCTTGAGCTGGAGCGGCTGGAAGACCTGCCGGCCGGCGATCAGCGCGCGGCGGAAGCGCATGTCGAGATCGTTGTCGTTGCGCAGGAGGTCCGTGTAGTCGCGGAACGCGCCGTCGAAGAAATAGACGAGCCAGACCGAGCCGAAGCCGGCGGCCTGCGCCTTCAGGCCGTGCCGCGCGATGATGCCGTCGATCTCGCCGCGCAGATACGCGCCGAGCTCGAACAGCCGCTCGTAGACGCCCGGTCTGGCAAGCTCCCCGATCGTCGCCTTGACGGCCGCCATCGAGGCGGGCGTGCCGTTGAAGGTGCCGCCCATGAAGACGGCGCCCTCGCCCGTGCGGCCCACCCGCTCCATGATCTCGCGCCGGCCGGCGAGGATGCCGATCGGATATCCGCTCGTCGCGGCCTTGCCGAAGGTGGCAAGATCGGGCGTGACGCCGACGATCGACTGGTAGCCGCCGAGCGCGTGGCGGAAACCGGTGATCACCTCGTCGAAGATGAGGACGACACCGTGCTCGGAGGTGATGCGGCGCAGGTCGGCGAGGAACTGCTTCTCGGCAATGACCGCGCCCATATTGTGCGCGATCGGCTCGACGATGATCGCCGCGACCTCGCCGGGGTTTTTGCGGATGTAATCCTCGACGGCACCGGCGTCGTTGTAGGGCAGGATGGCGGTGTGGCGGGCGGCATCGAACAGCATGCCGTCGGACATCGGGTCGTAGGAGCCGATCATCTGGCGGCTCGACTGGCCGTTCATTGCGACATAATCGTGCCAGCCGTGATAGCCGCCCTGGAACTTGATGATCTGCTTGCGCCCCGTATGGGCGCGGGCGAGACGCAGGGCATGGTAGGTCGCCTCCGATCCGCTGCTGCAGAACGCCACCTGTTCGGCGCAGGGGATCGCGTTCACCAGCAGCTCGGCCACCTCGACCTCCAGCTCCAGCACGCCGGCGCCGATCAGGTCGAGGTTTTCGGCCGTCTCGGCGATCGCGGCGGCGACGGCAGGCGGGCGGTGGCCGAGGACATTGGCGCCGAAGGCGCAGTGATAGTCGGTGTAGCGGTTGCCATCCGCATCGTAGAGATAGGCCCCCTCGGCCCGGGCGAAGGCGATCGGCGCGCCGAGGCGCCGGCTGGGGCTCAACAGGCCGCCCGGTATGACGGCTTCGGCGCGCGCGGCGATCGTTTCGTTGTTCGTCGACATCGGCATTCTCCTTACGCAAGGCTTTCGAGCGCCACGGCCCTTATGCCGTCGCCGTCCAGGCGGTAGTGCCTGTAGAGATGGGTGGGGGGCGCGATCAGGCTGTATTCGTCGCGGATGCCGTGCCGGACGAGACGGGCGCCCCGGCCCTTTTCGGCCAGCACTTCCGCAACGGCACCGCCGAGGCCACCGAGAATGGTGTGCTCCTCGACCGTCAGGATGACCTTCGAGCGGGCCGAGGCCTCGATGATCGCCTCCTCGTCGAGCGGCTTGATCGAATGCATGTCGATCAGGCCGACGGAATGGCCGGCGGCGTTCAACTCCTCCATCGCGCGCCTGGCGCCATGCACGGGATAGCCCGCGGCGATGATGGTGATGTCCTTGCCGAGGCCGTGCACGATCGCCTTGCCGAGTTCGAAGGCAACGCCGTTCTCGTAGACGACCGGATCATGGCCGCGGTGGATGCGGAAATAGATCGGAAGCGGATAGTCGACGGTCGCCCTGAGGGCCGCATCGAGCGCCGGCCCGTCCGCCGTCGACACGACGGCGAGGTTGGCGATGCTGCGCATGATGGCGATGTCTTCGGTCGCGTGATGGGAGGTTCCGTAGAAGCCCAGCGAAATGCCGGTATGGTGCCCGATCAGGCGGACCGGCTGCCTGCAATAGGCGACATCCATGCGGATCTGCTCGCAGCACAGCAGCGCCAGGAACGAGGCGAAGGTCGCCACATAGGGAATGACGCCGGTCGTCGCCATGCCGGCGGCGGCCGAGACCATGTTCTGCTCGGAAATGCCGAACTGCACGAAGCGCTCGGGATAGCGCTGGGCGAAGCCGGAAAGGCCGTTGGAATATTGCAGGTCCGCCGTGCCCGCCATGACGGGATGGCCGGCCTCGGCAAGGGCGATGAGCGCATTCGACAGCGTGGGGAGCGAGGGCGCACGGCGGTTGATCTCGCGGTACTGCCACGAGTCCTTGGAAAGCAGTTGGGTCATTGGGAGATCACCATGTTCAGGATCGTTTCGCGGGCCTTCGCCTCGTCTTCCGCGCCGAGATAGCCGAGATGCCAGCCGGGCTCGGTTTCCATGTAGTCGATGCCCTTGCCCTTCACCGTGCGGGCGATGATGCAGCAGGGCTTTGTCCGGGCACGGTCGGCCTTGACCTTGCGCAGCAGCGTCGTCAGCGCCGCAAGATCGTGGCCGTCGACGGTGTGGACCTCCCAGCCGAAGGCGCGCCATTTCTCGTCGAGCGGTTCGATCGCCATGACGTCGTCGACCTTGCCGTCGAGCTGGTAGCCATTGCGATCGACGATGGCGACGAGGTTGGAGAGACCGTGCGCGGCGGCGGACAGGGCGGCTTCCCAGACCTGGCCTTCCTGCATCTCCCCGTCGCCGAGGAGGACGAAGGCATTGAAATCGCGCTTTTGGAAGCGGGCGCCGAGCAGCATGCCGACGCCGTTCGACAGGGCATGGCCGATGGAGCCGGAGCTGAAATCGACGCCGGGGACCTTGGTCATGTCGGGATGGTCGCCGAGCGGGCTGCCGAGCCGCGTATAGCTTTCAAGCCATGCGGGATCGAAGAAGCCGAGATCGGCGAGAATGGGGAAGAGGCCGACGGCCGCATGGCCCTTGCCCATCAGGAAACGGTCCCGGTCGACCCAGGCCGGCTCGCCCCTTCGAAGCCGCATCACATCGTAATAGAGCGCCGCGAAGATCTCCGCGCAGGAGAAGACGGAGGTGTAGTGGCCCACCTTGGCGATCGAGATCAGCCGAAGCGTCTCGAGCCTGACGAAGCGCGCGCGCTCCTCAAGGAAGGCAAGCTGTTCGCCGGACAATAGGTCATCGTTGCGCGCCACCGAAAGGTGGCCGCCTAGGGTCTGTCGCACTGACAAGGATCTGCTCCCGCTGTTTTCTAACTTATAAGTTATAAGATATAGAAAACCGGCCGGCGTGCAACAGTTTTTTGCGCAAGGGGCGCATTGCCCGGCATGTCCGCCGCGACAGCCTTTCGATCATGGGGGTGAGCGTCGCGGCGCGCGCCGCCGCCAGCCGGAAAGGCCGGTCGTGCGGTGCATCGTGGCTATTGCCGCGCATCATGAAGGACGGCGCCGAGCGAGGCCCGGCCGAAGGGGAACGCACCCTCCTGCCCGGCCATGCCGCCAAGGACGGCAAGAGCTTCGCGCTCTCTCAGCCGCGCGCTTTGCGCTTTCGCGTCCTTGATCGCACGCCTCTTCCGATCGCAAAGCGCTGAACGCCATTGCGCGGCATGCTCCGGGGAGTGTTTTAGACGACCGTCCGGCGCCGAAGCCCTGTCGCTCCGGCTGGAAATGCCTCGGCTGGCCCAGGGGCGATCCGTCGCCCGCCGGGATCAGGAGATGATGTCGAAGTCCGAGGCGGTCAAGGCGAGGCCCTTGTCGAGAAGCGCGAACTGGATGGCCTTGCCGCCGCCGCTGCCGTCGGCATCGTACCATACCTTCCCGCTCGCCTTGTCGTAGATGATGCGATCGGAAGCATCATGCGCCTTCGTGCCGATGTAAAAGGCGCCGGAAGCCAAATCGCCGACCTTTCCGACCTTGGTGAAGATCGTTCTATCCAGAAGGATCGTGTCATCCTTCACCGAGAAGTCGTCGATCGTGTCTATGTTGGTGGAGCCGAGTTTCGTGTCGAACACGAAACTGTCCTTCCCGCTGCCGCCGGACAGGAAATCCTTGCCCAGCCCGCCATAAAGCTTGTCATTGCCGCCCTGGCCCCACATGCGATCGTTGCCGTTGCCGCCCGACATGTGGTCATTGCTCTTGTCGTCGGCCTGCGCTTCGCCCGCGATGGACCAGGTCTGCGGCTTCATCGTCTTGCCCGTCGTTCCGTCCCAGGTGAGCGTCAGGGCCTTGCCGAACCAGTCTCCGCGCGGCTTGGCTTCAGAGCCGCCATACATGAGGTCGTTGCCGTTGCCGCCGCTCATCGTGTCGCGACCATACCCGCCATACATGAGGTCATTGCCGTCCTGGCCATAGAGACTGTCATCGTCCCACTCGCCATGCATGTAGTCGCCGCCGGCCCCGCCATACATCTTGTCGTTGCCGCGCCCGCCCAGCAACTGGTCGGCCCCGTCCTTCGCACCGGGACCGGACGTGCGCACCTCGCCATTGCCCTTCAAGCCGGAAATGTCCGACTTGTCGTAGCCGAAGATGACGTCGTTGCCGTCGAGACCGACCGCGATGTCACGGCCCGGTCCGCAGACGATCAGATCCGCATGTATGCCGGTCCAGATGAAGTCATTGCCGGCGCCGGCCACGACCTCGACGGGCTGGGTCGCACCGGAGACCTTGAAGAGCTCCGGACGGCTCCCGACGCCCTTGAAGCTCAGGCCTGTCTCGGATTCGCCATGGTGCACCGTATCGACCTGATACCTGCCGCGGGTCTCGCTGTAGCTGTAGATTTGGAAGGAAATGACATCGACGCCTTCCGGTATGGTCAGGGTGCCGCTCGTCTTTTCATTGTGCAGGAACTCGATCTTGTAATTCGGTCCGAACTTGTTCAGATAATCGTAGGTATATCCGCCCCAACGGAGCGACAGGCGGACCCCTTCCGAGAAAATATAGGAAACAAGAAGCTTGTCGCCTGCCTTCAATCCCGACGCATCGAGATCAAGCACAAAATAGTCGGCACTGTCATTTCCAAGATATTCGTCGATATTGCCCTTGTATCGGCCGATGACGTCACTTCCGATCTTGAAGACCGGATAGCTTGATCCGTCATAGGTATCGCCCTGCGTGTCTTCGGAATATTGCTGTATGGTCGCCATCTTCCACCCCGTTCCAATGGCATCGCCTGCCGACGACACGCCCCTCTATATTATCGATCTTGCCGAATATCCTGTCAACGCAGCAATAAAATGGAAAAACTTGCTTTTCGCCTTGAGAACAGCCCGTATTGCTGGACTTGGTGCGCGGCCGCCCCGTCCGGTGCCCGGGGCGCAGCGCCCACCCGTCAGGCCGGCGCCTTTATGGTCATGCGGCCATAGGCAACGAGGCTGAAGCCGGTCGCATACATCAACAGGCCGAACAGCGCGGGCGGCACGGCGATCTCCGGCGAATGCATCATCGTGATCGCGAGGACCATGCCGATCGCCGCGTTTCGAATGCTGATCGAAAGGGTCACCGTGACGGCCTCGGCAGCCGAGAGGCCGAGCGCGCGCGACCCCAGCAGACCGAGCGCCACGGCGCAGACGACCAAGGCGACGACGGCCGGTCCCGCGCTGACGAGGATCTCCACCCACCGTTCATACACCGAAATGCCGATGCCGACGATCAGGGCCACCAGCACCAGGAGGCCGAATGCGCCGACCAGTCTTTCGGCGCGCGCGGCGAAGCCGGGGGCCTTCCGCCGGATGCCCATGCCGACGATCACCGGGAACAGGATGATCGCGATCATCACCCCGATCGTGCGCAACACGGGAAGGTAGACGCGGGCATCGCCATCGCTCAGGCGTTCGATCGCGAAATTGGCGAAAAGCGGCAGCGTCACGATCGCGACCAGGCTGCCGACGGCGCTCAACGCGATCGACAAGGCCAGGTCCCCCCTCGCGAGATAGGAAAACAGGCTGGACGTGGTGCCGATCGGGCAGGCGGCGACGACGACGAGGCCGACCGCGATTTCCGGCGGCAGGCCCATGAGCGTGGCGAGCAGCAGGGCCACCAGCGGCATCAGCACGAGCGCGGCGACGATGCCCCAGACGAGGGCCTTCGGCTGCGTAACCACGCGCTGGAAGTCGACGGGCGCGAGCGTCATGCCGATGCCGGCCATGATGATGAACACGGCGATCGGCAGGCCGATGTCGATGAGGGCGGATTGCTCCATGCTGCTCTTCCCAACAGAGGCGTGGTGGTCCCGCCTGGCCGCCTAGCTTTGATGCATCCGCCCTCGGAATGCAACCGGCGTGATGGGCCCCGCCCCCGCCGCCGCCCGGGCGGCAGACGGCGTGCGGCCGCAAAACCCCTTCAGGGCCGCTGGCTGCCCGATATGGCGAGGTATATGGAATAGAGCGAGGCCGTGGCGGTGATGAAGAGGCGGTTGCGCCGGGGGCCGCCGAAGGTGAGGTTGGCGACGGTCTGGGGCACGCGGATCTTGCCGATCAGCGTGCCCGCCGGGTCGAAGCAATGCACCCCGTCGCCGGCGCTGGACCAGAGATTGCCGGAAACATCCGTGCGGATGCCGTCCGGGATGCCGGTGTCGATATGGCAGAAGACGCGGCCGTTCTGAAGGCGGCGGCCATCGGCGACATCGAAGGCGCGGATATGGCGCGGCAGGGCCGGATCGTGGCTGGCGGCGGAATCGGCGACATAGAGCGTGCGCTCGTCCGGCGAGAAGGCAAGGCCGTTGGGCTGGGCGAAATCGCCGATGACGGCCTCGATCGCGCCGGTCTCGGGGTCGAGGCGATAGACGTTGCGCGCCGCCTGCTCCGGTTCGGCCCGGTAGCCCTCGTAATCGGACAGGATGCCGTAGGTCGGATCGGTGAACCAGACGGAGCCGTCCGATCTCACCACGACGTCGTTGGGCGAGTTGAGGCGTTTTCCCGCATGGCTTTCGGCGAGAACCGTGATCGAGCCGTCGATCTCCGTGCGCGTGACGCGGCGCAGACCGTGCTCGCAGGAGACGAGGCGGCCCTGCCGGTCGCGGGTGTTGCCGTTGGCGAAATTGGAGGGCTGGCGGTAGACGGAAACGCCGCCGTCCGGCGTCCAGCGCAGGATGCGCTGGTTGGGAATGTCGCTCCACAGGAGCTGGTTGGCGTCGCTGAACCAGACCGGCCCCTCCGCCCAGCGGCAGCCGGTATGGAGCTCCTCGAGCCGCGCGCTGCCGACGATCAGGTGGAGGAAGCGCGGGTCGTGGATTTCATAGGGGGATTCGGAGGCCATGGCTGGTGTTCCTGGATTACCGGGCGCCGGGTCGGCGGCCGCCCGCAAGCATGATGACGCTGATGATGATGAGGCCGGTCATGATGAGGCGCACGCCCGCGCCGAGACCGTAGGTGTTGAGCATGGAGACGACGAGGAACATGAAGAGCGAGGCGCCCCAGACGCCCGGCACGTTGGAATCCCCGCCCGCCACCGCCGTGCCGCCGATGACCACGACGGCGATCGACATCAGGAGGTATTCCGAGCCCATGTTCAGCGCCGCGCCGCCGGAAAAGCAGGCGAGCAGGTAGCCGGCGAGCGCGGCGAGCACCGCGCAGAAGACATAGGTGACGAAGCGCGCGCCATCGACGGGAATGCCGGCCATCCGCGCCGCCGGCATGCTCTGGCCGATCGCGGAGATCCAGCGGCCGTAAAGCGTCTTTTCGAGGAGCAGCCAGGCGACGAGCGACAGCACGAGGGCGATCAGCGCCACATTGGGCACGCCGAAGGTGCTGGCCGTCGTGAAGTCGGCCAGGAAGGGCGGCGGCTTGATGCGCAGGCCCCGGTTCGTCCAGATCGCCGTCGACTGCACGATGAAGCTCATCGACAGCGTCGCGATGATGGGCGGGATGCGCAGCGTCTTGATGAGGGCGTAGTTGCCGATGCCGACGGCGACGCCGATGAGGATCGCGACGGCAAGGCCCGGCAGGATCATGCCGTTCTCCACATTCATCAGCTTCAGCGCCACCGTGCCGGCGAGCGTCATGGTGGCGGGCACGGAGAGGTCGATATTGCCCGGCCCGAGCGTGATGACGAACATCTGGCCGATGCCGACGATGATGGAGAAGGCGGCGAAGGTGAGCGCGGCCTGCGTGAGGCCGATCGCGCTCGCGCCGCCCGTCACGGAGATCGTCGCGAGCCAGACGATCACGGCGGCGATCCACGACCAGATCCAGCTCTTCTGCGCAAGGTGCCGGAAAAGGGTCATCGCCGCCTCTCCCGGTTCTCGATGCGGTTGAGGACGAGGCGAAGCGCCAGCACGGTGATGAGGATCGCGCCCTGCGCGCCGATCTGCCAGTCGGGCGAGATGCGCAGGAACGAGAGGAACGAGCCGGCAAGCGTCAGCGTCAGCGCGCCGATGACGGCGCCGATCGGCGAGACGCGGCCGCCGATGAACTCCCCGCCGCCGAGAATGACGCCGGCGATCGACAGCAGCGTATAGCGCAGCGCGATATTGGCGTCCGCCGAGGTGGTGAGCCCGACGAGCGCGATGCCGGCGAGCACCGCGAAGAGGCCGGCGAGCCCATAGGCGGCCGCGCGCGCAAGGATCACCGACCAGCCGGCGCGCTCGACGGAGCGCTGGTTGCCGCCGACGCCGCGCATGAGCACGCCGAGCGAGGAGCGCATGACGACAAGATGGGCGATGGCCGCGATGACGATGCTGGCGACGATCGCCATCGGCACGAGCGGCGGCTTCATCGTCATCAGCGCGCGCGCCCAGTCCGGCGCCTGCCCGCCCGGCGCGGGCAGGAGCAGCACGGCGAGACCCGCCCAGACGAAGCTCATGCCGAGCGTGACGACGATCGACGGCAGGTTGCGCAGGTGGATGACGACGCCGAGCAGCGCATAGACGCCGATCGCCCCGAGGAGGATGAGCCCGCCGACGAGCGGCGCGTCGCGCAGGAAGGTCGCGGTCACGCAGGCGACGAAGCTGACGAAGGCGCCCATGGAGAGATCGAGATCGTTGACCGCCATGACCAGCATCTGCGCGATCGTGGCGAGCGCGATCGGAACGGCGAGGTTGAAGAGGAGGTTGAGACCGACATAGCTCATCGCCCGCGGCTGCAGCCAGAAGACGGCGGCGAGCAGGACGGTCAGGGAGAGCGCCGGGATGAGGAGGCGCACGGCGTCGTTGGACATCCTCATGCGGCCGCTCCCTCGAAGGAGGCGGCGAGGATGTTGGCTTCGCCGACGGCATCGCCGGAAAGCTCGGCGACGATCCGGCCCTCGCGAAAGACGTAGACGCGGTCGCAGAGGCAGACCTCCTCCATCTCCGTCGAATACCAGACGAAGGTGCGGCCGGTCGCGGCCTCCTGGCGCACGATCTCGTAGACCTCCTGCTTGGTGCCGACATCGACGCCGCGCATCGGGTCGTCCATCAGCACCACGGGCGCGCGGGTCGCCAGCGCCCGGGCGAACAGCACCTTCTGCTGGTTGCCGCCGGAAAGCGACAGGATGCGGTTGCCCATGTCCGGCGTGCGGATCTCGATGCGCCTCTGCCATTCGGCCCCGCGCGCGTCCTCCTCGCCGGTTCGCACCAGGCCGCTGCGCGTCATGTCACCGAGCGAGGCGATCGAAAGATTGCGCAGGATGCTCCACAGTTCGAACACGCCATTGAGCCGGCGGTCGCCGGCGACGAAGGTGACGGCGGGATCGCGCGCGGGCAGCCAGGCGCCGCTTCCCGCCGCATGCAGCGCCATCAGCATGTCGGTCTGGCCATGGCCCGCCAGCCCCGCGAGCCCGACGATCTCGCCGGCGCGCGCCAGGAACGGCAGGCCGCGCCCGCCCTGCTCAAGGACCACGGGCGCGCCGGTGAGGTCGCGCGCGGCGCGGCGGTGGGCCTCGCCCTTCACCACGCTGCCCATGGCCTCGACGAGGCTGCGCTCGGAAAAATCCGCCGCCGGCCGGCTTGCGACGATGCGGCCGTCCTTCATCACGACGATCCGGTCCGCCGTGGCGAGGATTTCGCCGAGGATATGCGAGATGAAGACGACCGACCCGCCGGCCGCGACGAAGCGGCGGACATGGACGAGCATCTGTTCGGCAAGGCTGGCGTCGAGCGAGGACGTCGGCTCGTCGAGGATGACGAGGCGCGGCGCGACGCCCGCATCGGAAAAGGCCATGGCGATCTCGACCATCTGCCGCTCGGCGATGGAAAGCTCGCCGACCGTGCGATCGCTCTCGATGCCGTGGCCGGGAAAGATCGCGGCAAGGCTCGCCTCGATGACCGCCCGCGCGCGCCGCCGCCAGCCGAAGCCTCCGAGCGGGCGGTGCATCAGCCGGACATTCTCCACGATGGTGAGGTTGGGGCAGAGCGAGAGTTCCTGGAACACGCAGCGCACGCCGCGGGCGCGCGCCGCCGTGATGCCGTAGGCGCGCGCGGGCGCCCCGTCATCGCCCGCAACGCCGCCGGCATGGGGCGTCAGGCCGCCGTTGATGACGCTGACGATCGTCGACTTGCCGGCCCCGTTGTGGCCGACAAGACCGACGCATTCGCCCGGCATGATCGACAGCGTCACGCCGTCGAGCGCCTTGACCGCCCCGAAACTCACCCGGGCCTCGGCGACCGCGATCACCGGTTTCCCCATCTCACCCGTCATTGGCCATCGCTTCTGTGCTGGAAAAGACCGCGCGGCCAGGGCGACCGCGCGGCGCCGGGAGGCCTTACTGGGCGGCTTCGATGACCTTGATGGCGTCGGCCTGCGAATATTCCACATTCGCGACGCCGCCCGCCTGGGTGGTGGCGAGGTTGGCTTCGAGATTGTCCTGGTCGATGCGCAGGAACGGCACGACGAGGTCCTTCTTGACCTCCTTGCCGTCAAGGATCTGCTGGGCGACCCAGAAGGCGAGCGTGGAGACGCCGGGCGCGATGGAGACCGACATGGTCTCGTAGCCGTTCGCGTCCTTCTGTTCCTTCCACCATTTCAGCTCGTCCTCGCGGTTGCCCATGACGATGACGGGCATCGGGCGCTTGGCCGCGGCGATCGCCTGCGCCGCGCCATAGCCGTCGCCGCCCTGTGTGACGACGCCGACGATCTCCGGCAGGCTCGGCAGGATGCCGGCGACGGCCTTCTGCGCGACGTCCTGCGCCCAGTCGCCATGCACGGAGCCGACGACCTTGAACTGCGGGAACTGCTTCACGCCCTCATGGATGCCCGCCGAGATCTCGTCATCGACGAAGACGCCGGCAAGGCCGCGGATTTCGAGCAGGTTGCCGCCCTCCGGCAGCTTCTCGGAGAGATATTCGACCTGGCTGCGGCCCATTTCCTTGAAATCGACGGCGATGCGCCAGGCGCAGGGTTCGGTCACGATGCCGTCGAAGGAGACGACGGTGATGCCGGCGTCGCACGCTTCCTTGACCGCGCCGTTGAGCGCCGTCGGCGAAGCGGCGTTGACGACGATGGCGTCATAGCCCTGCAGGATCATGTTCTGGATCTGCGCGGCCTGCTCGGTCGCCTGGTTCTCGGCCGTCGTGAACGGATCGGCGGCAGCGACCGCGCCGGCCTTCACGGCCTCGCCCGTCACCTTGTCCCAGCTCGTCAGCATGGCCTGACGCCAGGAATTGCCGGCATAGTTGTTGGACAGGGCGATCTTCTTGCCCGACGTGTCGGCAAAGGCGGAAACGGGCACGGCGACGCACACGGCGACGGCCGATGCCAGAAGCATCTTACGAATTCCCATCTGTCTCTCTCCCTCAGGATCCGGTTGGCCGGATCGAAATCGTTATCCGCTGAGCTTCCTCCTCTCAGCCCGGACAGGATGCGGGAGAACGGCAGGCCTGTACAGGCGCGGCTCGGCAAGTCATTTGCGGGATTTGCGCGAGAAGTTGCGGGTTCACGCAAGACGCGGCTATGCTTGTCGGCGCTTACTGGAGGGCGGCGACGGCGCGGGAGGCCGCCGCCGGGAGGATGTTCGCCCATGCTGCAACTGGCGCCTGCCGCGCTTTTCGAACACTATCTCGGCATTTCGCGGCTGCTCGCGGGCCAGCTCGATTTCCGCTCGGCCATCCGTTCGGTGGCCAACGAGGTCGCCCATATCATCCCGCACGATCATCTCGACGTCTGCGTGCTCGTGGAGGACGGCAACTACCACACCGCCTACGAGACCGGCATCGACACCGCCTGGGGCGACCTCGAAGGCGCGCCCGTCGTCTACAGCCCGATCCGCTCGCTTTTGTGGGGCGAGGTCGACTACCTCCTCAGCGACGACGCCACCGTCGATCCACGCTTCCGCTTCGAGGGCGCCTTCCGCGCGCCGATCGACGAACAGTCGCTGCGCAGCCGCATCCATGTGCCGATGAAGGTGGAAGGCGCGATCATCGCCGCCCTTTCCTGCTCTTCGCAATCCGCCGGGCTCTATACGCTCGACGACGTGGAGCGCGCCCGCGTGATCGCCGACCTGCTGACCCCCTATTTCTTCGCGCTGCGCGCCGCCGAACAGGCGCAGCGCTCCGCCATCGTCGAGGCGGAGGCCCGCGCGCGGGAGGAGGGCCTGCGCCTCGGCGCGCTGCGGCTGACCGAAGCGCTCGAACAGGAGCGCCAGCGCATCGGCATGGACCTGCACGACCAGACCCTCGCCGACCTCACCCGCCTCGCCCGCCGCGTCGAGCAGCTTTCCCTGAGCGGCGAGATCGGCCCCGATGCGCTGGAGCCCGTGTCGCGCTCGCTGCAGCACTGCATGCATGACCTCAGGCAGATCATCGAGCAGGCCAAGCCCTCCGTCCTCCAGCTCTTCGGCCTGGCGCAGGCCGTCGAGAACCATCTCGACCGCTCGGTGCGCGACAGCGGCATGCCGATCCGCTGGGCGCTCGCCGACGAGACGGCCGGCGCGCTCGACAAGCTGGAGCCGACCGTCAGCGTCGCCCTCTTCCGCATCGCGCAGGAGGCGATCAACAACGCCGTCCGGCACGCGCGCCCGACGACGCTCGCCGTGCGCCTGCGCATCGAGGCCGAAAGCCTCGTGCTGGACGTCGTGGACGACGGCTGCGGCGTCGTTCGCACGCGCGGGCGCATCGGCAGCGGCGTCGAGAACATGAAGACGCGCGCCCGGCTGATTTCCGCGACCTGCGCGATCGGCGCGGGGCGCAACAACAGCGGCACAACCGTGACGGTCCGGCTTCCCCTCGCCCCGCAAGGCGGCGCGGCAGCCCCATGCGAAGGAGGAACGGGTGATGAAAGTCCTGATCGTGGAGGATGATCCCCTGCATCGTTCCTACCTGCACGAGGCGGTGAGCGCGGCGCTGCCGGAATGCGAGACCGTCATCGAGGCGGAGAACGGCCTTTCCGGCGAAAAGCTCGCCCGCGACCACAAGTCGGCGCATATCGTCATGGACCTCCAGATGGCGACGCGCAACGGCATCGAGGCGGCGCGCACGATCTGGAAGGAACGGCCGGAGACGCGCATCCTCTTCTGGTCGAACTATTCCGACGAGGCCTATGTGCGCGGCGTCTCGCGCATCGTGCCCGACGGCGCGGCCTACGGCTACGTGCTCAAGTCCGCCTCCGACGAGCGGCTGAAGCTGGCGCTGCGTTCGATCTTCGTCGAGAGCCAGTGCGTGATCGACCGCGAGATCCGCGGCGTGCAGCAGAAGAGCCTCGGCCAGACGAACGGTTTCACCGATTCCGAATACGAGATCCTCGTCGACATCGCGCTTGGCCTGACGGACCGCGCGATCGCCCGCCGGCGCAACCTGTCGCTGCGCAGCGTCCAGAACCGCCTGCAGCAGCTCTACGACAAGCTGGACGTCTACCAGTCGACCGGCGAGGACAGCGAGGATGCGCGCTTCAACCTGCGCACCCGCGCCGTCACCACCGCGCTCCTGCGAAAACTGCTGAACTACAGCGCGCTGGAAAAAGCCGAAGCCGACCTTCAGGAATGGCTGACCAACCTCTGAGGCGCGCCGCGGCCTTTTCCCCGCCCCGTTTCACCGGACCCGGACGGGTTCGGCATAGTAGGGCAGCCGGTCGATCCGTGGCGACCACAGCCCCTTGTCCACGACGGCGCGCACATGGGCGGCGATCTCCTCCATGGGCGCAAACCACACATCGCCGCGCGTCAGCACCTGCTCGAGGAACCGGTGCACCACCTCCCAGCGCGCAAGCCGCCCGGTGGCGAAGGGATGCACGACCGGCACCCACAGCGCGCCGTGCCGCCAGGCGGCCTCGAACTCCTGCGCGAAGGCGGCAAAGCCCTGTTCCGGCGCGCGGACCGGCATCATGTAGTCGAGGTCGATCGACTGGACATATTGCGGCCAGTCGTCGAGGCCCCAGTGCGACGGAAGCTCGACCAGGCTGCCGGCCTCGCATTCCAGGAGATAGGGAATGTCGTCGCCCATCAGCGAGGCATCGTATTCGAAGCCGCGCGCGACCAGGAGATCGGCCGAGCGATGCGAGAAGTTGTAGAGCGGCGCCCGCCAGCCACGCGGCCGCCGGCCGCTCGCCTTGACGATCACGTCGATGCCGCGGTCCAGCCAGTAGGCCTCGTCCTCGTCGGAAAGCTCGCGCGGATGCTCGTGCAGGAAGCCGTGATGGGCGAGCTCGTGGCCGCCCTCCAAGATGGCCTCGATCGCCTGCGGATAGCGCTCGATGCACCAGGCCGGCACGAAGAAGGTCTGCCTGATGCCGAGCTGGCGATAGCTTTCGACGATGCGCGGGATCGCCACCTTCGGCCCGTATTGCAGCATGGAGATACCGGCGACGCGGCTATGGCCGTCCTCCGGATGGGCGATGTGGATGAGGCTGTCGGCATCCATGTCGAAGGTGATGCAGGCGGCGCATTTCGCGCCGTTCGGCCAGGGAATGGGATTCTTGATCACGGCATGATGCTCCCGCCATTGCTGCCGACGCCCTGGCCGGTGAAGTACCGTCCGCCGGAGCCGGCGAGGAACAGCGCCAGTTCGCCGATCTCCTCCGGCTGGCCGAAGCGGGCGAGCGGGATGGCAAGCTCGCGCGCCCGCCATTCGGCGCTCATGTTCGCCGCGCCGAGCATGTCCGTGTCGATCGGGCCGGGGCAGATGGCGTTGACCAGGATGCGGGGGGCGAATTCCTTCGCCCAGGAGCGGGTGAGGCCGAGCACGCCGTGCTTGGAGGCGACGTAGGGCGAGAAGGTCTCGCGGCCGTAATAGGCCATGTCCGAGGCGATCAGGATCACCCGGGCCGGCACCTCCGCCGTACCCTCCATCAGCCCGATCGCCATCTTGCCGACGAGGAAGCTGCCGCGCAGGTTGATGGCGATCACCCGGTCGAAATCGGCGACGGGCGTGTCCAGCAGCGGTGCCTCGTGGATGACGCCCGCGCAGTGCACGACCACGTCGAGCCCGCCGAACCTTTCCTTCACCGCATCGCCGACCGCAAGAACGGCGCTTTCGTCGGAGACGTCGCAGGAAAGCGCCAGCGTCTCCGCCGCACCGGCCCCGGCCGCCGCGACGGCGGTTTCATCGGGCCTGCGGATGTCGGCGAGCGCGACGCGCGCACCCGTTGCGGCAAAGGCAAGGGCGCAGGCCGCACCGATGCCGCGATAGGCACCCGTAACGAGAACGCGCCTGTTCATGCCATCACCTCGCCGCGATCGAGCATCAGGCCCTGGCCCGTCATGTCCTTCGCCCCGTCCGAGGCGAGGAAGAGATAGGGTGCGGCAAGGTCCTCCGGCTCCAGCAGGCCGGGCAGGACCTGCGCTCCGACGATCTCGGCCAGCAGGTCCTCCTCGCTGCGGCCGGTGCGCAGCGACATGTTCTTCAAGGACAGCATGGCCGCCTCCGTGCGCACCCAGCCGGGGCAGACGGCGTTGACGCGGATGCCCCTCGGGCCAAGCTCCTTCGCCATCACGCGCGTGAAGCCGAGATTGGCATGCTTGGAGGTGATGTAGGCGGCGAAGTCCGGCACCGCGACGCGGCTCCAGATCGAGGCCGTCACGATGATGCGGCCGCCCTCCACCATATGGGGCACCGCGTTGCGGGTCACGTAGAACGTGCCGTTGGTGTTGATGTCGGTGATGCGGCGGAACGTGTCCTCGATGGACGGATCGGGATCGAGCAGCGGGGTGATGCGCTCCAGCCCCGCATTGTTGACCAGCACGTCGATGCGGCCGAGCGGCGCGAGCGCCGCCTTCACGGCGGCGCTGTCGGTGATGTCGCATTCGATCGCCGCGACCTTGCGGCCGAAGCGGGCGGTCATTTCCTGCGCCGTCTCCTGAATGCCCGCGCCGGAGGAGAGGATCGTCACATCGGCGCCGGCGGCGGCGAAACCTTCCGCCACGGCCCGGCCGATGCCCCGGCTCGCCCCCGTGACGAGCACATGCTCGCCGGAGAAGTCATAGTGAAGTCGTCCCATGGTTCAGCCCTTCCTTGCGTGCATGATGCGGCCGATGAGGTTCATGAGAACCTGGGCGGCGAGAATGGCGGTGCCACCGGTCTGGTCGTAATCGGGGGCGACCTCGACGAGATCGATGCCGACGATGTCGCCGCGCTTTGCAAGCGCCGCCAGGATCTCCAGCACCTCGTAGTAGATGAAGCCGCCATGCGACGGCGTGCCCGTGCCCGGCGCGATCGACGGGTCGAAACCGTCGATGTCGATGGTGACGTAGTAACGCGCCCCGGCCGGCACGCGCTCCACCACCGCCTGCGTGCCGAGCGCCCGGATCTGGCGGACCGAGAGGATATCGGACCCCATTTTCCGCGCATCCTCGTAGCCTTCCCTGGCCGTCGAGGAGACGTTGCGGATGCCGAGCTGCGTGAGGCCGCTGACATAGGATTTTTCCGCCGCGCGGCGCATCGGGTTGCCGTGGCCGTAGCGCACGCCGTGGCGCTCGTCGACGAAGTCGAGATGGGCGTCGATCTGCACGATATGGATCGGGCCGTTCTTCTCGCAGTCCTCGGCAAAGGCGTTGACGCAGGGGATGTTGACCGAATGGTCGCCGCCCAGCACCACCGGCAGCGCGCCGGCGTCAAGGATCTTGCGCACGCCGAATTCGATATTGGCATGGCTCTTCATCGTGTCGGTGTGCACGATGTCGGCATCGCCGATATCGACGACGGAGACCGCGCCGCTCGGCAGGTAGGTAACGTCGTCCTCGTGGTCATAGGCGCCGCCATGCCCGAAGGAGAAGAGCGTGGAGGCCTCGCGGATGGAGCGCGGCCCGAAGCGGGTGCCGGCGCGCCACTGCGTGCCGCAGTCGAAGGGGGCGCCGAGGATCGCCACATCGGCGTCGATGGCGTCCCAATCCGGCTGGTAGGGATATTTGCCGAAGGTGCAGATGCCGACGAACGGCAGGTTCAGGCGGCCGGTCTCATAGGAATTGCTGGTCATGGTCGTTCCGTTTCAGATGGATGACAATCGAGGTGACGGGCGCCACGGCCCTTACGGCTCCGTGCCGTTCGGGGCCGCCTTGCGCCAGAGCTTCGACAGCGCCCAGAGGCCGACGGCGACCCCCGCCAGCACCAGCTCGCCGATCAGGAAATCGGTGGTCTGGGTGATAAGGGCATAGCCGGTGAAGGCGACGACGATGACGGGCGGCAGCGGCCAGAACGGCATCTTGAAGGGCCGATGGACATGCTTCTGCGAGATGCGGCTCCAGAAGGCGGCGACCCCGACGAAGAAGTAGACGGTCGCGATCATCGTCCCCGCGAACATGATGAGCCAGTCGAGGCTGGACATCATGATCAGGAACGCCGAGGGGACGAGCAGCGCGGCGACGCCCCAGCCCGGCGAACGGAAGCGGTTCAGCCCGGCAAGCCTGTTGCCGATTGCCGGCGGCCAGAGACCGTCGCGCGCCGAGGCGAAGACACCGCGGGCGAAATACATCTGGAGCGTCAGCGCGGCGTTGAAGAGCGCCGCGATGACGCCGATATTGACGATCGTGCTCGCCCAGGGGCCGAGCGCGCTTTCGACCGCCGAAACGATCGGCGCATCCGACTGCAGGAAGGCGACCAGGTCCGGCGCGGCGATGACGCCGGCGAAGAGCGGGATCGTGATGAGGATCGAGGCGAGGATCGCGGCATAGATGACGGCCCGGCCGACATCGCGCGCGCCGCCGACAAGCTCCTCGACGAAGCCGCAGACGGCGTCATAGCCGTTCAGGACGTTGAAGGCCGGCGCCAGCGTCGCCAGCGCGATGCCGAGGGTCAGCGGCACGAGCTGGCCGTTCTCCAGCACGACCGGATGGAACACGATGTCGACCGGATTTTGCACCGGGGCGACGATCGCCGCCAGCACGATGAGCCCGACGACGACGAGCTGCACGACGAGAATGGCGATGTTCACCTTCGCGCCGATCTCCACCTTGGTGATGGCGATGGCGCCGGAAACGGCCAGCAGCAGGAAGGCGATCACCTCATTGGGCACGGTGATCCATGGCAGCAGGTTCTTCAGGAAGATCGGAATGCCCAGCAGCAGCGATGCGGGGATCACGATGCCCTGCGTCACGAAGTTGAACAGCGTGATCCAGGCCAGCGGCTCCGGCAAGGCGCTGCGCACCATCGAATAGGAGCCGCCCGTCGACGGATAGGTCGAGGCGAGCTCGCCGAGGCACATGGCGATCAGGACCACGACGACGCTGAGGATCAGCATCGCCCCGACGCCGAAGGTCCCGCCGACCTGGAAGACGCCCGCCGTCAGCAGCAGCACGGCCATGGCCGGCGAGGCGTCGGCCATGGCCAGGCACACCACATGCGACACCTGGAGCCGCCGCCGCAGCGTATGCGCCTCCCCCTCGGCCGCCACCCCTTCATAGTCCGGGCTCTGCCCGGATCCTTCCAGCACTTTCGTCGATGACATCGCTCACTCCCCCTCTTCGCATCCGGCATGGATGCAACCCACGGCCCGACGCCCGCCACGTCGTCGCACGGGCCCGGTCCCTCCGACCGGGCACGCCACGCAGGGGCGCCATCAATCTATAGCCGATTAAAACTTTTACTAAGTAAATTTTTTAGTCGCGAAAACTTTCTTCGTCAACGGCGAATCTTTCGAAACGCGATGCGATTTCCGGCGGGTCGACGGCGGGCAGGATGGGAGATGGGGGCGGGTCGCCAGGCAGGCGCCCTGTGGCGGGCCTGTTCGGCACGGGCGACCGGCCGCTTCCGGCGGCACCGGCACATCTCTGCCGGACGCGGCGTTCCATTTCAGCCGTCGTCCGCGGTCAGATATATAGCGCGTCCTTGTGCGTCCGTCCGGACGCACGGCGCTTCAGTGCTTCAACACGCGTGCGAGGAAGGCGCGTGCGCGTTCGTTCTGCGGGTTGTCGAAGAATGCGTCCGGCTTGCCGATTTCCAGGATCGCGCCCTGGTCGATATAGACGATCCGGTCGGCCACTTCGCGGGCAAAGCCCATTTCGTGCGTCACGATCATCATCGTCATGCCGTCGGCGGCCAGCTCGCGCATCACGTCGAGCACCTCGCCGATCATTTCCGGATCGAGCGCCGAGGTCGGCTCGTCGAACAGCATCAGGTGCGGCTCCATCGCCAGCGAACGGGCGATCGCCACGCGCTGCTGCTGGCCGCCGGAGAGCTGGCCGGGATATTTGTGCGCATGCGCCTTCAGGCCGACGCGGTCGAGCAGCCTGAGCGCGGTCGCCTCGGCCTCGGCCTTCGACTTGCGGTGCACGCGCATCGGCGCGATGGTGATGTTCTCCACCACCGTCTTGTGCGGGAAGAGGTTGAACTGCTGGAACACCATGCCGACGCCCTTGCGGATGGCGGCAAGCTCGCTTTCGCCGCCGAGAAGGCGATCCTCCTCCACGGGCATCGGGTAGCCGTCCACCAGGAGGCTGCCGTTCTGGTACATTTCCAGCCCGTTGACGCAGCGGATGAGCGTCGACTTGCCCGAGCCGCTCGCGCCGATCACCACCACCACCTCGCCGCGCGCCACGGAGAGGTCGATGTTCTTCAGGACGTGATGGCTTCCGTAGAACTTGTTGAGGGTCTTCATTTCGACGATGGTGCTCATGGAGCGGCCTCCGGTGGTGTTCGCGTCGCTCATCGGCTGCCCCGCGCAAGGTGCTTTTCGAGCTTGCGGGCGACGAAGGTGATCAGGGATCCGACGAGGAAATAGGTCAGGAACAGGAACGAATAGACTTCATAGGTGCGGTCGCCATATTGCGGGTTGGCGAGGATCATCTGGCCGGCGCGCAGGAAGTCGGTGAGGCCGATGATGAAGACCAGCGGCGCCGTGTTGAAGATGTCGAGCACATTGCCGACGAGCGGCGGCACCACCACGCGAAGGGCCTGCGGCAGGACGATCGAGCGGTTGATGTCGAACTCGCTCATGCCGAGCGACCGGGCGGCTTCCGTCTGCCCGCGCGGCACGGCCTGCAGGCCGCTGCGGACATATTCGGCGACATAGGCGGAATAGAACAGCGTGAAGCCGATCATGCCGCGCACCACATCCGCCAGATTGAGCTGCGGCGTCAGCACGGGCATCAGGATCCAGATCCAGTAGACGACCATGATCAGCGGCACCGAGCGCATCACCTCGATATAGGCGGTGCAGATCCAGCGCACGCTGGAAAAGCGGCTGCGGCGGCCGAAGGCGAGCAGGATGCCGATCGGCAGGGTGACGACCGCGGTGACGAGCGTCAGGAGGATGCTGAGCAGCAGGCCGCCCCACAGGCCGGCGCCGGGCGGCGCCATCACGGCGAAGATCGCGATCAGCCCGACGAAACTTGCCGGCACGAGACCCCTGCGGGCCGCGGGAACGCGGGAAATCAGCGCCCAGGACAGTCCGAAGAGAGCGACGAGCGCGGCAACGCACAGGATGTTCGCAAGGCCCTTCGTCCCCGTCAGGACCAGCGCAACCGCCACCACGAGGAGGAGGCCGCCGGCATGCCGCCCGCGGAACGCGAAGACGCAGCCCAGCGCCGCGCCGAGCAGGGCGGCGATGATCATCGCCGCGACCCAGGTCCGCCACGCCTGGTCGACCGGGAAGATGCCGATCATCAGGACGCGCAGGCTTTGCGGAATGATGTCCCATTGCGCCACCGTCAGCGCCCAGCCGGCGATCTGCCAGATGAGCCAGAGCACGCCGGGAATGACCGTGAGGGACAGGAGGACGTCGAACGGCTTGGCAAACAGGTTGTGCCGCGACCATTTCAGGGATCTGGCGATCATCGCGACGCTCCGTGTCTTGTCATGCGGCGGTCGGCCCAGCCGACGGCGGCGCTGATGGCCCAGCTCAGGATGAGGTAGGAGGCCATCACGATGACGATGCCTTCCAGACTGTGGCCGGTCTGGTTCGCGATGGTACCGTAGATGTTGAACAGCTCGGGATATCCGATGGCGATGCCGAGGGCGGTGTTCTTCGTCAGGCTGATATACTGGTTGCCGAAGGACGGGAGGAC
Organism: Shinella granuli; assembly: GCF_004341885.1. Taxonomy (GTDB): domain Bacteria; phylum Pseudomonadota; class Alphaproteobacteria; order Rhizobiales; family Rhizobiaceae; genus Shinella; species Shinella granuli. The sequence goes on from NZ_SLVX01000008.1 coordinate 195,293, forward strand.
GACGCGGAAGACCTGCGGCAGGATGATGTCGTTGACGGTGTCGCGGCGCGTGAGGCCGAGGGAGGCGGCCGCCTCCCATTGCCCCTTCGGCAGCGCGTCGATGGCGCCGCGCACGATTTCCGCGATGTAGGACGCGCTGTTGACGACGATGGCAAGCAGCAGCGCGGCCATTTCCGGGCTCATGCTCGTGCCGCCACGCGCCTGGAATTTCGAGGCGACTGGAAGGTCGAGGCCGACGATGCCGGTTGCGAACATCATTGCGCCAAGCAGGAGGACGGCGCCGGCGCAGATCCACCGGACCGTCCCGTTGCGATCGAAGAGCACGCCGAGGATGGCGACCCAGAATGCCGTCGCGGTCCCGATGGCGAGGACCGAGTCACCCCCCTGCCAGGTGGGGACGGGAAAATAGAGGCCCTGCTGGCTGATCACGACGCCGTAGACTTTCGCGGCGGCGGCGATCGGCGGGAAATGCAGGACGACGGCGAAATACCAGAAGACGAGCTGGATCAGGAGCGGCGTGTTGCGCACGAACTCCACGCACCAGAAGGAGAGGTTGCGCACCACCCAGTTGGTCGAGAGCCGGCCGACGCCGAGCAGCGTTCCGAGCACGGTGCTGAGAAGGATGGCGAGGACGGCCACCTTGATCGTGTTGAAGATGCCGGTGACGAAGGCCTGGGCGATCAGGTGATCCGACGTGAAGTTCAGCAAGGCCGGCCAGACGCCGTCCTCCAGGGCGACCGTCTTGCCTTCGCTGATGTCGAAGCCCGCGGCATCCCAGAGGAAGGAGAAGCTGAACCTGATCCCGTGCCGGGCAAGTCCCTCCTTCACCGCGAAGGCGAAGAGGACCACGAGGACGATGGCAGCCGCGACGATGGCGGACTGGGTGGCGTTGTACCGAATCCGGTTGCGCCGGCGGCGAGCCGGCAGGTCGTCGTCGGCCACGTTACCGGCCACGTTCGCTTGGGTTTGCACAGTCATGTCGAAATACCAGAACCGATTGGGGGACCGGGGCGCGATGCCGCCCCGGTCCGGTCAGGAGGGGATCAGTTCCAGAGCGGCGAATAGATGGCGCCGCCCTCGGTCCACAGGGCATTCGGCGTGCCCTTGCGGTCGAGGAACATCCGGGTGTCCGGGCCGAGATTGCGCGCATAGATCTCGCCGTAATTGCCGGTGACCTTGAGCGCCTGCGCGACGAAGTCGTCGGGAAGGCCGAAATCCTTGCCGTAGCCGCCGCCGACGCCGAGGAACTTCTGGACGAACGGATCCTCGCTCTTCTGCTTCTCTTCGAGATTGGCCTGCGTGATGCCGGATTCCTCCGCCTGGAACAGGCCGTAGGTGACCCAGCGCAGCGCGTTGCGCCACTTGGAATCATTGGCCGCGACGAAGCCGCCGAAGGGCGATTTGTCGAGCGTGTCGGGCAGGATCAGATAGTCGGCCGGCGTCGGCGAATTGCCGGCCCAGGCGGCAAGCGCGGACTTGTCCGTGCTCATCGCGTTGCAGCGGCCGGAATTGAGGGCGGCGAAGAGCTTTTCGAGGTTCTCGTAGGTCAGGACCTTGGAGCCTTCCCAGCCGCGCGCCTTGAAGGCGCTGGTGAGGACCGTCTCGGTCACCGAGCCCTGCGTCGTGCAGAAGGTGGCGCCGTCGAGGTCGGCGAATTCCTTCACGCCCGACTCCGTCTTCACCATGACGCCCGTGCCGTCGTAGAAATTGACCGGCAGGAAATCGATGGCGATGGAGGATTCGCGCGCCGGCTTGATGGTGGTGTGCGCGAAGACGACATCGACCTGGTTGGTGAGGACCGCATCGAAGCGGCTCTTGTCGGTGACCGTCACGAACTTGACCTTCGACGCATCGCCGAGGACCGCGGCGGCGACCGCGCGGCAGAAGTCGACATCGAGGCCTTCCATCTGGCCCGTCGTCGTGTTGAGGTAGCCGAAACCGGGCGCGGTGTTGTCCGTGCCGCAGTTCAGCGTGCCGCGCTGCTTGACCGTATCGAGGACGGAGGCCGACGCGTGCCCTGCGGTAACGGCGAGGCCGGCAAACATGCCGGCCGTGAGAAGCTTGATCAGTTTCATTGCAGTCCCCTGTGAATATCGCGAGCGCCCTGCACGCTGGTGCAGAGCCCGGTTCTCATGCCGAGAGCTGATTTGGGCGATAGGGCAACAGCGGCTCTTGCCGTTCTGTAGCGATTGTTCCCGCCATTGGCCTAAGTCCGCCGTTTGGTAGCCAAGCTGCGAACCCATATCAATCGACAGGGGGACGATAGGAACACGATTTGTTCAGGTCTACTTAATTCTGCTTTACGTACTATTTAGCAAAACTGTTTGATTTTAACCGTCGGCATTGCCTGCGGAAGCCGTATCGGGCGGGATCCGCGCCTCGCCCTTGCCGGTGGGTAACCGGCGGCGGGAACCGATCCGCGCGTTGATCTCCGCGATGAAGGCCTGGACGGCGGGGCTGCGTTTCTCCCCCTTGCGGAAGGCGAGCGAGATCTTGCGGCGGATCTCCGGCTCGACCTTGCAGACCCAGACGTCCTCGAGGTCGTAGCTCGCCCGAAGACCCGGCAGGATCGAGATGCCGTAGCCCTCCCGGATCAGCGCGATCGTCACCTCGAAGCCCTTGCAGCGAGCGACGATGTTGGGGGTGAAGCCGGCCTCCTGGCACGCATCGGTGATCATGCGGTTATAGGCCGAGGAGGCGGTGTCGAGCGCCCAGCGCTCGCCGCGCAACTGATGCAGCATGACGGTCGGCTGCTCGGCCAGCGGATGGGTCTGGGACACCATCACATTGAAGACATCCTCCATCAACGGGATCGTCTCGATGTTCGGATCGACGGCACCGGCGGGCACGTTGAGGTCGTCGATGATCGCGATGTCCGTCTGCCAGCTGCGCAGGGCCGCGAGGCTCTCGGCGGGTTCCATCTCGTCGAACTGCACCGTGAGGCGCGGATGGAGGCGATGGAGGCCCTGGATCGCCCCCGCCACCACCGCCGCGGCGACGGAGGGAAAGGCCGCCACCCGCAGCTCGCCGGCAATGACCTTCTTCAGTTCGGCGATGTCGGCACGGGCCGATTCCAGCTCGATGAGGATCCGCTCCGCCCGTTCGACGAGCTGCTTTCCGGCCGGCGTCAGCTCGACGCCGCGCCCGCGCCGCTCGATGAGGTCGATGCCGACCTCCTGTTCCAGCAGCGCGATCTGCTGCGAGACGGCGGATGGGGAAACGTATAGCGCCTCGGCCACCGCGGCCATGGTCTTGCGGATCGACAGTTCGCGCAGCGCGCGCAAGCGGGCAAGGTCCATTCTTTCCTCCTGGAGCAACACGAAGAATGATTAGCAAATCAGAACGCATGTGCAAATATTATTAACTTTTTCTGGATCGAAGCCGTGACTAGCCTTTCTCCAAGCCCTCATACCCCTTGCGGAGACTGGTCATGACCGAACAGACGAAAGCCTATTTCAACGCCCCCGTTCACGAGCGCGACCCGCTCGTCGCCGGCGCCATCGACAACGAGCGCAAGCGCCAGCAGGACCAGATCGAGCTCATCGCATCCGAGAACATCGTCAGCCGCGCCGTGCTCGACGCGCTCGGCCACGAGATGACCAACAAGACGCTGGAAGGCTATCCGGGCAACCGCTTCCACGGCGGCGGCCAGTTCGTCGACGTCGTCGAGCAGGCGGCGATCGACCGCGCCAAGCAGCTCTTCGGCTGCGCCTATGCCAACGTCCAGCCCCATTCGGGCACGCAGGCCAACCTCGCCGTCTTCTTCCTGCTGCTGAAGCCGGGCGACAAGGTCCTCTCGCTCGATCTGGCCGCCGGCGGCCACCTGTCGCATGGCATGAAGGGCAACCTGTCGGGCCGCTGGTTCGAATCGCACAACTACAATGTGGACCCGGAAACCGAGGTCATCGACTATGACGCGCTGGAGCGCATCGCCGAGGAGGTCCGCCCGACGCTGCTGATCACCGGCGGCTCGGCCTATCCGCGCGAACTCGACTTCGAGCGCATGGGCAGGATCGCGAAGAAGGTCGGCGCCTGGTTCCTCGTCGACATGGCGCATATCGCCGGCCTCGTCGCGGGAGGCGCCCACCCCTCGCCCTTCCCGCATGCCGACATCGTCACCTGCACCACGACCAAGACGCTGCGCGGCCCGCGCGGCGGCCTGATCCTCACCAACAACGAGGCCTGGTTCAAGAAGCTGCAGGCTGCCGTCTTCCCGGGCGTCCAGGGCTCGCTGCACAGCAACGTGCTCGCCGCCAAGGCCGTCTGCCTTGGCGAAGCGCTGCAGGACGACTTCAAGGTCTATGCCGCGCAGGTCAAGGCCAATGCCCGCGCCCTTGCCGAGACCCTGATCGACCGCGGCGTGCGCATCGTCTCCGGCGGCACGGACACGCACATCGTGCTGGTCGACCTGTCGAGCAAGGGCCTGATCGGCAAGCAGGCGGAAGACCTTCTGGCGCGCGCCAACATCACCGCCAACAAGAACCCGATCCCGGGCGACAGCCCGCGCCCACCCGAATGGGTCGGCATGCGCCTCGGCGTCTCCGCCGCCACCACGCGCGGCATGAAGGAAGAGGAGTTCCGCACGCTCGGCACCATCATCGCCGACCTCATCGAGGCGGAAGCCGCCGGCACGGCGGACGACGTCGTCGACGGCGCGAAGGCCAAGGTGGCCAGGCTGACGGCCGCCTTCCCGGTCTACGCGCACTGAGCGAGAGAGATCCGGACCGACAGAAGGGGGCGCGCCATTCGCGCCTCGTTCCGGCCCGAGCCGGGCCTTGGATGATGCGAAAGGGAACGTCATGGGAATGGACAGGGTTGCGGGCGGTGCGATCATCGACGGCAGGATGTTCGCGGCCGGCCTGCTGGACGACGTCGCGGTGAAGGTCGCACGGCTGAAGAACGCGACCGGCGCCGTGCCGGGCCTCGCCGTGGTCCTCGTCGGCAGCGATCCCGCCAGCGCCGTCTATGTCGGCTCGAAGCACCGCCAGACGGCCGCCGCCGGCATGAATTCCTTCAAGCACGAGCTTGCGGCCGACACGACGCAGGACGACCTGATGGCGCTGATCGGCCGGCTCAACGGCGATCCCGCCGTGCACGGCATCCTCGTCCAGCTACCCCTGCCGCCTCATCTCGACGCCGGTGCCGTCATCCAGGGCATCGATCCCGACAAGGATGTCGACGGCTTCCACATTTCCAATGCCGGGCGCCTTTCCACCGGCCAGCCGGCGCTGGTGCCCTGCACGCCGCTCGGCTGCCTGATGCTGCTGAAGCACCGGCTCGGCGGCGATCTTTCCGGCCTGCACGCCGTGGTGGTCGGCAAGTCGAACATCGTCGGCAAGCCGATGGCGCAACTGCTGCTTTCGGAAAACTGCACGGTGACCATCGCCCATTCGCGCACGCGGAACACGCCGGAGCTCTGCCGCACCGCCGATATTCTCGTCGTCGCGGTCGGGCGGCCGGGCCTCGTGCGCGGCGACTGGATCAAGCCGGGCGCCATCGTCATCGACGTCGGCATCAACCGGGTGCAGATCGACGGCAGGTCGCGCATCGTCGGCGACGTCGCCTTCGAGGAGGCCCGCCATGTGGCCGGCGCGATCACGCCCGTTCCGGGCGGCGTCGGCCCCATGACAATCGCCTGCCTGCTCTCCAACACGCTCACGGCCTTCGGCCGCCAGCATTCCATCCCTATCGACTGATCGACCCGAAAGGATCGCCAATGTCCGCCCTTTCCAACCGCTATGCCCTGCGCGTCGCCTGCCCCTCGATACGGGGCGTGACCGCCGCCATCGCCACCTACCTCTCCGCCAACGGCTGCAACATCTCCGACAGCGCCCAGTTCGACGACAAGAGCACCGGCCGCTACTTCATGCGCGTCAGCTTCCAGTCCGAGGAGGGCCTTACGCTGGAAGCGCTGCGCGAGGGCTTTGCCGAGATCGCCGCAGCCTATCAGGCGGATGCCGAATTCTTCGACGAGACGACCAAGCGCAGGGTCATCCTCATGGTCTCGCGCTTCGGCCATTGCCTCAACGACCTGCTCTATCGCCAGCGCATCGGCGCCCTGCCGATCGACATCGTCGGCGTCATCTCCAACCATTTCGATTACCAGAAGGTGGTCGTGAACCACGACATCCCCTTCCACCACATCAAGGTGACGAAGGAGAACAAGCCGGAAGCCGAGGCCGAGCAGATGCGCATCGTCGAGGAGACGGGCGCCGAGCTCATCGTGCTCGCCCGCTACATGCAGGTGCTCTCCGACGAGATGTGCCGGACGATGTCGGGCCGCATCATCAACATCCACCATTCCTTCCTGCCGTCCTTCAAGGGCGCCAATCCCTACAAGCAGGCCTTCGAGCGCGGCGTGAAGCTGATCGGCGCGACCTCGCATTACGTGACCGCCGATCTCGACGAGGGCCCGATCATCGAGCAGGACACGGTGCGCGTGACGCACGCCCAGAGCGCCGAAGACTATGTCAGCCTCGGCCGCGACGTGGAGAGCCAGGTGCTCGCCCGCGCCATCCACGCCCATATCCACGGCCGCGTCTTCCTCAACGGCAACCGGACCATCGTCTTCCCGCCCTCGCCCGGCTCCTATGCCTCCGAGCGCATGGGATAGGCTCCGCCCGCCACGGGACCCGTGAAAGGCGTCGCTGCCGGCACGCGCCTTGCCAGGTCGAGATCGCCGCGGCTATCGCTACCCCCTGAAGACCGGCACGCCGCCGCCAATGGCGCGGCGCGCGCCTCCCACCCGAAGCAGGATCACGACATGGCCATCCACCTCCCCGACAATCCCGCCCGCTCGGATGTGCTGGCGGCGCGCCCGACGCTCTGGACGAACCCGCACTACTCGGAGAACGCCATCGCGGATGCGACGCTTCCCGTGCGGCCGTCGGATGTGGACGAGGCGCGGGAAAACTGGCGGCTGGCGCCCCTGCTGGAAGCCTGCTTCCCCGAACTGCAAGCCACGAACGGCGAAATCCGCTCCGATCTCGTGCCGCTGGAGGCCATGCGCAAGGCGCTGGGCTATGACGGCGCCGAATTCGGCACCCTTCTCGTCAAGGCGGACAATGCCCTTCCCGTCGCCGGGTCGATCAAGGCGCGCGGCGGCGTCTACGAGGTCTTCCTGTTCGCCGAATGGCTGGCCCGGCGCGAGGGCCTGCTGAAGGCGGGCGAGGACATCCGGCGCCTTGCCGGACCGGACGCGAAAGCCTTTTTCTCCCGCTACACCATCGCCGTCGGCAGCACCGGCAATCTCGGGCTCAGCGTGGGCGTCGCGGCCCGCGCGCTCGGCTTCAGGGCGACGGTCCACATGTCCGCCGACGCCAAGGCGTGGAAGGTCGAGCGGCTGACGCGGCTCGGCGTCGCAGTCGTCAGGCACGACGCCGACTATACGACCGCGGTGGAGAATGCCCGCATCGCCGCCGAGAGCGACCCGACGATCTACTTCGTCGACGACGAGCAATCCCGGCAGCTTTTCCTCGGCTACAGCGTCGCCGCGCTGGAGCTTGCCGGACAGCTCCAGGCCCGCGGCATCGTCGTCGATGCGGAGCATCCGCTGTTCCTCTACCTGCCCTGCGGCATCGGCGGCGCACCGGGCGGCGTCGCCTATGGCGCGAAGACGGTCTTCGGCGACAATGTGCACTGCTTCTTCGTGGAGCCGGTGCAATCGCCCTGCGCGCTGGTCCATCTCATGAGCGGTTCGGCGGATCTCGTCTCCGTCTACGATGTCGGCCTGACCAACCGCACGGAGGCGGACGGCATGGCCGTCGCCCGCATGTCGGCCTTCGTCGCCACCGTCATGCGCCGCATGCTGGCCGGCGTCTTCACCGTCGACGACCCGTCCCTGTTCCGCTGGCTCCTGAGCGCCCACCATAGCCAGAACCTGCGCCTCGAACCGTCCGCCGCCGCCGGCTTTGCCGGCCCGGACTTCCTGGTGAAGCACCCGGCAGGCAAGGACTTCTGCGCGCAATGGCAGATCGGCGGCCGCCTCGCCCAGGCCACCCATGTCATCTGGACCACCGGCGGCGCCTTCGTGCCGGAGGACCGGTTCCAGGCCTTCCTGCGCACGGCGAACGAGATCGGCGGGCCGACCTGACCGCCGGCAACCCGCCTTGGTGCAAAGCGGACATACCGCGGCACGGCCCGTTCGCATCATCGATGCGTGCGCCACCAAGCGTCCGTATCCGCCGCCTCAGAACAAGGCCATGTCGCCGACCAGCAGGTTGCGGGCGAGCCACGGGCTCTGCCGGCCCTCCGTGTCGCGCAGCACGCGGGTCTTGACTGCGGCGTAGAACTCGCCGAGGTCGATGACGCCGTTGGTGTCCGCATCCGCCGCGCCGCGCCCCGCGCCCAGCACCTCGACGATGGCCGAGGTGAAGACGCCGCCGCCCCTGCCGGCGCTTTCCAGCGCCACCTGCCGGCCCTTCGAGGCGGCGAGCACCACCATGGGCGCGCCGGCACGGGTCAGGAGCGCGCCGGCCACGTCGTCGTTCGTCGCGAAGGCGCTGCTGCCGGCAAGGCCCGTATGGCAGGCATCGAGCAGCACCACGACCTTCGCCTCGGCCTTGGCCAGGACGGCCGCGACCTCCCGCCAGGCCAGCGCGGTTTCCTTCAGCGCCGCGGTGCGCGTGCCGGGCAGCGCGAGCAGCAATTCGCCCGTCGTGCCGCGCTCGCCCGAGCCGACGGCATGGCCGGCGAAGGAGAAGAGCAGCGTATCCTCCGGCCCCGCCGCCGCGACGGCATCCGCCACCGCCTTCAGGATCGTTTCCGCCCGCGCGGCCTCGTCGGTCAGCAGGATCGGTTCCCTGCGCCCGTCGCCCGCCTGCGCCAGAACCGCCTTCAGGCGCTCGGCATCGCTGCGCGCGAAGGAAAGCGCGGGAATGGCGGGATCGCCGCTATAGGCGTCGATGCCGACGAGGACGGCATGGAGCATTCCCCGGCCGCCCGCGGGCGGCGGCAGGACGAGGCCTTTCGGCGTGCTGACGAGGCCGTCGGCATCGTCAGCGAGCACGGTGATCCAGTGGCCGCCGCCGGGATCGTCTATCTCGAAGACCGCCTCGGCCGTCGCGCCCGTAACGGCGCGCTCGCTCACCAGGCGGCCGTCGACGAAGACGCGCAGGCGGGCAAGCGCGGTATCGTCGCTGGCGCTGACGACGAGGCGGCGCCGGCCGGCCTCCGCCGCGCGCGCGGAAAAGGCGACCAGCGGCGGCGCGCCGAGCGTTTCCGGCCGCGCGGCGACGTCGTGGCCCGCCAGCACCGCCTGTGCAAGGCCGGGCCGGTGCAGCGCCGCGCCGAACTGGTGGACGGTCTGCAGGCCGGCCATGCCGGCAAAGCGGACATTCAGCGCATGCGCGCCCTCGTAGCTGGTGTCGAAGCGGCCGTCCGGCAGCATGACGACGATCTCGTCGTCGATATGCACGCCCGCCAGTGCCTGCTCGCCGGTATCGACGCGGGAGACAGTGAAGCGGCCGTCGTGGTTGAGCTGCACCAGATGCCGGCCGTCGCGGGTGAGCCGCATGGCGCGCACCAGCGTCGGGTTGTCCAGCGGCATGAGGTTGCCGATGCGCCTGCCGGTGCGCGTGTCGATGACGGCGGCCATGCCGGAATAGCTGGCGGAGACGAGGATGCGCTCCTGCGCCACCGCAAAAACGCTGATCGCGCTGGCATCGGACGCACTCCAGCCGAAGGCGCTCGTATCCTCGGAGGCCTTGTCGGGCACGAGCTGCCGGTCGATATCCACGATGAGGCCGTCCGAAACCAGGATGAGGCCCGCCTGGCTGATCCGCGAGCTGCCGGCATAACAATTGACGAACAGCAGGCGGCGGACCTTCGTCTCCTCCCCCCAGCGCCAGGCCTGCTCGATGGCGGCCGGATCGAACGCCTCGGCGGAGGTGCTGCATGCAAGGCCGATGTCTTCCCGCGGCAACGGGCGGATGCGCCCGCGGATGGCCGGCGTCGCCGCGGCGATCTCTGTCACGAGCGCGTCGATCTTCGCCTTCCGCGCGGCGCCGAAATCCATATGGTCGCCATAGGTGTCGTGATCGATCCGCGACACGCGGTCGATCTCGCCGATGACATCGCCGATCCGGTCGAAGATCGTCGCCTCGGAGGCCTGGAAGACGGGTTGCGGCAGGCGGCCGAGGCCGCGGCCCGCCACCGCGACGGCGCAGAGCACGTCCCCGCCCTCCACGCGGGCAAGGCCGCGCCCGTCCTCGGCCGTTTCACAGCGCTCGTCGGTATCCGCCGCCGTCGCCGTCACCGCCGGCAGGGGATTTTCGACGGCCTGGTCCTCGGCCACGAAGGCCTGCACGTCCGGTTCGCGCGCGTTGATACGGTAGCTCTCCATGCCATGGGTGACACGAACGGGTTCGCCGAACCGCCAAAGCGGGCTTTCAAGCGGAATATCGATGCCGCGGTGGGTTTTCACAAGCTGGCGAAGCGCCTTGCGTGCGCCGTCGGGGTCGAAATCGTCGCTCTTGCCCTGCGACATCAAGGCAAAGAGCCCCGGCCCGCTTTCCGCCAGATCGTGGGTCTCATCGGAAATCATGTCCCAGAACAGCCCGCCGTCCTTCAAGCCGTCGGCGTTGGGGCCGGTCATCGCCACGAACATGCGGTCGATATCGAGCACGATTTCGGTGAGCCAGCCGACCTCCATGTTCCGCATGGAGGTTCCGGTGACAAGATCGCTGTCGAGGGTGGAGACGACGGTGTTTTCCAACTGGCGGATTTCCGCGCCGAGCACGATGAAACTGTCGTTGCGCGCCCAAGCGAGCACTCCGGGGCGCAGCACCTGGATCACCGCGCCATCGGCAAGGTCGACGACCTCGATCCGGTTGTCCGTCGCCCGCCCCGCCGCCACGAACCGCCCCGCCGGCGAGAACCGCGGGTTCAGCCCCGCCCGGGCGAGCAGCAGCGCGCCCGTCTCCCGGTCGAAGACCTCGTAGCGGCCATCATAGACCTTCATCGCGTGGCGGCCGGAGGCATCGGCCAGCACCATCTCCGGCGCATCGGTCGTGAAGCGGTCCTGGACAACGATCTCCGGCAGGCCGAGCTGGACCGTCAGGTCTGGCGAACGCTCCGTGCGCAGCACATGTTCGCCGCATTTTCCGCCCGTCACCAGGCTGACGCCGATATCCTGCCGGCCGGCGGAAAGCAGGAAGGCCGTGATGAGCCCGCTTGCCGCGGGCTGGCGGCCGAAGAGCGGGATGATGGCGCGCACGCGCGCCTGCGCATGCCGCAGGCCGTCCGGCCCCTTCGCCCCGGCCGTCAGCGGGAGGAAGCCCTTGCCCCTGAAGCGCGTGGCGGGCGGGAAATCGGCGACGATGAACAGCGGCAGGGGCGAAGGCCGCGCCGCCGGGAACTGGTAGCCCAGTTGCAGGCCGGTGTCCGGCGTCAGCTTCTGCGTCAGGCCGACGGTGAACCGGATGCCGGCGACGAGCGCCCGCGCCTCGCCGAGCGCCGCGGGACAGGCCATCGCCCCGGTCTCCACAACGGGAGAGCGCCGGAGCACGGCGATCCTTTCGCGCATCTGCCGGCCGAGGCAGGCGGCATCGCCACCGCAGCGGCCGCGTTGCCGCAGCCAGGCGCGCTGCTCCGCCACCAGCGTCTCCGCGGCGCTGCCCGTCGCCGCGGCGCGCGCGGCGCCGTAGACCGCCGACATTTCGGCATCGAGCGCCGCCAGCGCCGGATCGGCGCAGATCGCCTGCTCCACCGCGTTCGAGGCCTTCCGGCAATCGAAGCTGGGCTGGGCGGTCGCGGAAAGGGCGAAAAGCAGCAGGAGAACTGCGGAGGCCGGCAGGACGAATGTCAGGCGCATCGGCATCACCTCGGAAACGAAACCGCGATCCCTTGTCTTCCGTGCCCCGGCGCTTACGGATCGCCCGCCCTCTTCGCGCCCCGCCCCAGAACGTCGTGCATGGGAATTCCGGCCCAGGCGGCGACTCACGCTCGCTTGTTAGCGCTAACGGATCAAAGGCGCCGCTCATTCGCGGCATGGTTAAATAAAAGACAAAGGAGGCGCCCCGTCGATCTCACATCAGCACGCCAAGCGGATATGCCGGCGACAAAACGGACCTCAACGGCGTTCTTGCGCCCCAATGCAATATCGCAAGCAAACGAGATCGATGCCCGGCCGGGCCGGATTTTGTCGAAGGCGGGCGCTTTTGCATCAGTCGTCCCCGGCGGATCGCCCGCGTTCCAATGCCTGCAGCATCGGATAGATGCTGAACGCCCCGCGGACGGCCTTTTCGGTGAGATCGCGCAGGTAACCGCCGGGCGAGCGGATGGCTTCGCCCCGCTGCAGGAGGACGGCGATCACCACCGCGGCCGCCTGTTCACCCATCGCGGCCTTGGCCTTCTGCCAGGCATCGGGCGAAATGCCCAGCATGGAGCGCACGAGATCGGCCGCCGCCAGAAGATCGGCCCAGCTTGTCAGGCCGTCCCGTCCATAATCGGCGATGTCGGGGCAAAGCCTGACCAGCCGGCCAAGGCTGATCGCCATTTTCTGTTCCGGCGCCGGCCTCGCCTCGTTCACGGCCTTCGCCTTTTGAGTTTCTCGGCCGTAGGATTCAAGATTCTGGTCTGTGTTTGAATTCTGTATATGCTGCTCGGTTTGAAGGTCATTGCCGCTCATTTCTTCTTCCGAAAGGCTTGAGAGGTAAGCGCTTTCCACTTCGGCCCGAAGGCGCAGCAGTCCCTCGCGCCGCGCCGCGAGGAGATCGCCGGCGGCGCGGCGGCCGAGGCCGGCGGAAAGGTCTGCCAGGCGCGCGGAATAATCCAGCCAGTCGCCGGCCCTGCCCTCCTCCAGGGCCGTGGCGAGGATCTTGGCGATGTCGCGCTGGTGCAGCGTCACCTCGCCGCGCAGGGCCCGCACGGCCCTGTCCTCGGCCCGCACGGCCTCCGCCGCCTCGAAGATCTCGCCGGCCCGCAGCGCCAGCGGCGCAAGGTCGAAGCCGAAGGCATCCTCCAGCGCGCCCGTCTCGTCGCGGCGGCAGAAGCGCTTGCCGTTGGCGCTGTCGCGGCGGAAGATCAGGCCGGCCTCGACGAGCGCCGCAAGATGGCGGCGGATCGTCGCCGGGGCCATGCCCCGCGCACGCAGCGAAAGCTCACGATTGGACGGGAAGACGATGATCGGCGCCGCGCCGTCGAGCTCCCGCTCGGCGACGAAGGAAACGAGCGCCTCCAGCACGCTGATCGTGCGGTCGCCGATGCCGTAGGCCCGGCGGGCCTCCGTCACGGCGCGCATGAGCTGCCACTTGTCGGCGCGCCCGGTGTCGTTGCCGCCCGCGCCGGCGCGCAGCTTCTCCTGCCGCCCGGCCGCCGCGCGCTGGCGCAGGAAAAGGCGCGCACTCATCCGTCCGCCGCCGAAAGGCGTCGTTGCAATCTGCTCCATCATTGTCGGGTCCCCTTTTCCGAGGCAAGGAGGTCCCGTCGACGCCGGCCATCAGGCAGACGAAGTCCTTCATTTCGTGCGGCGATCAGGCCGGACGACTCTTGACTTTGACTGTTGGAAGTGATTCTCTCGAATTGCTACATAGAAGAGGGCTTCCGAAATGGTGACGTTTTGGGGGCCTTTTTTCTTGTCTCCGCGTTTCCTTTCGCTGGTTTCTCAGGTGTTTGCCGGCCGCTCAGGCGGCCGAATCACATGTGTTCGCGCTCAGTCCCTGCCCGCCTTTTCGGCCAGGAAGACCGCATAATCCTCCCGCAGACGGCCCGTCAGCGCCGCGATGAAGGCCGGATCGACATCCTTCGCGAAGGAAAGGCGCACCGCCCTGCCCTTGCGCTCGACCGTGGCAAGCAGCGCGCCGTCGGCCCGCACGATCTTCTCTTCGGCCACCACCGGCGCCTTCTGCGCCGGGCGCAGCAGCCGGTCGAACAGCATCTGGAAGCGCTCGTCGCTTGCCGCCGCCGCAAAGCGCTCGGAGGTCGTCTCATCGGCCGCCTTCTCGATCTCCGCCCCGTTGCCGTTGGAAAACAGCGTGCCGAGCGCCATCCAGCGCTCGCGCCCCGCCTTCGGCGCCGGGCCGATCGCGCGGATGAAGCGGAAGGGCACCGCCTCGGCCACCTGCAGCAGCCGCGACAACTCGCTCTTCTGCACGGTCAGCGCATCGCAGACGAGCCGGCGCTCGAAGCCGCGGCCGACCAGCGTATGGGCAAAGAGCGCGCGCTCGATGAAGCTCAGATTGCGCCGCTCGGCATTCTCCTTGCCCTGGGCGAGCACCAGCTCGTCGTCGGTGAGCGGCCGCACGATCGCCTTGACCTTGATGCCGAGGCGGTGGGCGGCCTTCAGGCGGCGATGACCGTAGGCAACCTGGTAGCGGCCTTCGCCCTCCCCTGCCCCACCCGCCGCCGGCGAGGGGCGCACGAGGATCGGCACCTGCTGGCCGTTCTCGCGCATGCTCTCGACGAGGGCGAGGAAATCCGGATCGTCGCGCTCCTCGTCGGAAAGGCGGTCGCTGACGAAGGAGACGTCGATCCGACCGGTATCGAGCGAGACGATGCGCTCGCCCTCTTCCAGCGCCTGGCGCAACGCGCGCGCCTCCTCCGCCTCGCGGGTGATGGAGGAGAGCGTCAGCCCCATCGCCTTGACGGCGCCGGAGGACGCGCGGCCGGGGACGGCGGGCGTCTCGGCGCCGGGAAGCGACTTCGTCTCGGGCGCGCGCTCGGGGCCGGCGGGCAGGATGTCGCCGCCGAACAGCGCCTTGATCGAATTCTTGCGGTCGCGGCCGGTCATCATGCACGACCCCATGCGCTGTGGACGAGCTGCTCGATCTCCTGGTTGACGGCTTCGAGCGAATCCATCGCCCGGTCGTAGGTGCCGCGGGAGAAATTCTCGCGGCCGACCTCGTAGAGCGTCTGCTTGGTGAGGCCGGCATCGGAGACGGCGGTGGATTTCAGCATGGCCGCGGTCAGCACGCGGTTGCCGAAGAGCGAGCGCAGGAAGCCGACGATCTGCGCCTGCGGCCCGTCATGCGGCTCGTAGCGGGTGACGAGGTAGCGCAGGAAATCGAAATTGAGCTGGCCGCCCGCCTCGCGCACCACGCCGAGCAGGTCCGAGGTCATGAACAGGAACTGGCTCATCGAGGCGACGTCGAGCATCTGCGGATGCACGGTGACGATGACCGAGGTGGAGGCGCAGAGCGCCGAAAGCGTGAGGTAGCCGAGCTGCGGCGGGCAATCGATGACGACGACGTCGTAATCGTCGGCGACCGAGGCGAGCGCCGCCTGCACGCGGGTGAAGAACAGGCCGTGCGCCTCCCCTGCCCGGCGCTCGGCGAGCGCGCGCGGCGTCGCATGCTCGAATTCCTGCAGTTCCAGATTGCCCGGCACGAGGTCGAGATTGTGGAAATAGGTCTTTCGCACGATGGCGGAGAGCGGGCGGGCCTCGCCGTCATAGCGGATCGCGCCGTAGATCGTGTCGTTGCCGGCCAGGTCGAGCTCCGGCTGGTAGCCGAAGAGCGCCGAGAGCGAGGCCTGCGGGTCGAGATCGATGGCGAGCACCCGGTGGCCGGTCATGGCGAGGTGCTGGGCAAGGTGCACGGAGGAGGTCGTCTTGCCGGAGCCGCCCTTGAAATTGGTGACGGAGAGGACCTGCAGGTGCTCACCGCGCGCCGGATCGCGCCACTTCACATAGGAGCGGGCCTTCGCCGCATTGCCCTTGGCGCGGGCCTGTTCGGCAAGGTGATGGCGCAGCGCATCGATGTCGGCGAGCGAATACATGCGCCGCCCGCCGGGACCCGTGGCCAGTTCCGGTCCCTCTCCCGCCAGCGAGATCTGCCGCAGGTAGCCGTCCGAAACGCCGATCAGCCGCGCCGCCTCGCCCGAGGTGAAGCTGCGCAGGGTCTTCTGCGAGGTCGGCGGGAAGAGCCGGTCGCGCATCGCCTGGAGCTGCACGGACAGCGCCTGTGCATCCTCCGCAATGGTTTCGTCGGCCGGGCGAAGCGTCGACATGGATTCTCCCAGGGCTGTGTGCGACGGCTTGGCCATCGGCAGTCTCCGTTCATTCCCGACCCGCGGCCCCTCATGGTCCGGCGGATCGCCTTGCCCATAGTCTCCCCGATTCTCCACCCCGGGGATATGCGGGGACGGAAAAATCTACAGAGGCTTCCGGCAGTTACGGCAAAAAACACAATCTTTGCCCAGTTCCGTAGGAGACGGTGGGACAGGTTGCGAGTCGCGTCAAGCGTTTTTTGGTTAACGAGCCCTTAACGGAGGAGGGCCGGAGTCCCGGAGAATCAGGGTTCATGCGCATCTTGCGGGATCGTCGTCCACCGGATTCTGGCTCCGCCGCGCGTAAGGCGGGACGACCGCTGCCCCAGGCCGCATGCCGATCCTCGGCCGATTCGCGTCCCCGCCTTGCCGGCCCGCGCCGTTGACAACTGTCAACGGCGCGGTCCATCAGCATCGTGAATCGATGCGCCGTCATCGATTCCAAAAAGGCGTTGGACGGGATTCGCTCCACAGGCGAGACTCGCCCCATGGAAGAGACGAGGTCAAGCCATTTCGAGCGCCGCGATGCGGCCCGCAACATGCAGCGCTTCTACCGCCTGACGGTGACGCGCGATCTCTTCGGCGCCGTGCTGCTGGTGCGCGAATGGGGACGCATCGGCGCCTATGCCCGCGAGCGCAGGGAGGTCAAGGCAAGCCTCGCGGACGCCCGCCGGGACGCCGCGAGGCTTGCCGCGCAAAAACAGCGGCGCGGCTACCGCGCCGTCGAGGACGGGGACCGGCGTTGATACCCCTTGAGAAGGGCTTTTCGGCCTTGTCGCCGAAGCGCCGGAAAGGTTGCTGGTTCGCCGCGTCGCGCGACGATCTCTTCCGAGAGCCCCCAACATGCCGGCGCTCATCCTCACCGACGGCCCGCTGATGATCGAAAACCCGGCCATCATCGACTGGATCGCGTCAAGGCTCGACGGCGCTGCTGCAGCGCCGCCGTGCCTTTCGAGAAATCGGGCCGCGTGTCGCACGGCCCGGCTCCTGTTTACTTGCCGCCCCAGGCGGCCGGATAGTCCGGCAGCTTTTCGCAGCCGCACATGGCGTGGTGCAGCGGCGGCATCTTCTCGTTGACGTACTGGTCGAGCGTCTCGGCGGTGATGGATGGCTGCGGCATCACCCATTCCGGACCGGGCACGGCCTCGCCGTTCAGCACCTTGACCGCGGCGATGATCGGCGTGCGCCACTGGTAGGTCGGATAGGTCGGGGCGATCGCCTTGAAGCCCTCGGCCTTCCATTTCATCAGGAAGTCCTGCTGGTCCTCCCCGGTGATGATCGGCAGCGGCAGGCCGGAATCCTCGAAGGCTTCCAATGCCGCGACAGCGGTCGCGCCCGCATCCATCCAGATCGCATCGATCGAGCCGCGTTGCAGATAGTCCTCGACGATCGACTTGGTCTTGGCATTGTCGCCCTCGGTGAATTCCTCGCCGATGACGTTCAGTCCCTTCTCCTTGAAGATGCGCTTGGCGGCGGAGGCGCGGGTCTCCAGCACGTCGACGCCGGGCACGATGCGCAGCATCAGCACGTTGGCGCCAGCCGCGGCGTTGGCCGCCACGAACTCGCCGGCCTGGATGCCGAAACCGTAGCCGCCGACCGGATGGATGAAGGTCACCGGGCACTTGGTGTTGACGCCGCGGTCGAAGACGATGACCGGCAGCCTGGCGCAGGCCTTCTCGACAGCGGGGGTCAGGGCGGCGGTGGTGTTCGGCGAGACGATCAGCACCGAGCACTTGCCGCCGTTGATCAGGTCGTCGATGTCGGAAATCTGCTTGTCGTCGGAACCTTCGGCATCGACGTGGATGAGCTCCTTGATCTCCGGATGCAGCTTCACCTCGGCCTGCATGTTGGTCCAGCCGGTCACGCGCCAGGCATTGTTCACCCCGGCATTGGAGAAGCAGATCGTATGGGGACCGTCCTTCCTGTACTGCGCGGTGTCGGCCATCTGGTCACCGTAATATTGCACCCATGGCTCCCCCTCCGGGCCATTGGCCTTCGCCGTCAGCATCTCGCGCTGCCTGGCGAATTCGGCGGGGTCGTCGAAGTTCAGCTGTTGGGCCTGCGCGGTGCCCGCAAAAAGGGCAGCCGAAACAGCGGCGGTCAGCAGTCTTTTCATGTCTCACTCCCGTTGATCATGATGTTCAGTTCCTCCCGGCGGCCTTGCGGCCGACGAAATTCAGGTCCCGCCGGCGCGGTTGCGCCGGTAGGTGGCAAGCACGACGGCGACGATCAGGATCAGGCCCTGCACGACATCGCGCACCGGCTTGGGCAAGCCGATGAAGTTGAGCAGCGTGAAGATGGCGGTCAGCGTCAGCGCACCGGCGATCGACGCCGGCACCGAGCCGCGCCCGCCGAGAAGCTGCGCCCCGCCGATGACGCAGGCGGTGATCGCCTGCAATTCGTAGCCCACGCCGACATCGGTCGACACGCCCGCAAAACCGCCGAGCAGGATGCCGGCCGTCACCGCGCTCAGCGACGAGATGACGAAGGCGATGATGCGTACCTTCTCGATCGGCACGCCCGACATCTGGGCGGCCCGCGGATTATCGCCAAGCGCATGCAGCATGCGCCCGAGATTGGTGCGGTGCATGAGCCAGAACAGCACCGTGCCGACGACCATGAGCACCAGCAGCGCCACCGGCAGGAACTGGACGAGCGGGATACCCTGGAGGTTCACGCGCCCGAAAAAGCGGAACGTCTCCGGCAGGTAGCCGCGCGGCGAACCGCTCGACCACATGAAGGCCGCGCCGTTCAGCGTGATCATCATGCCGAGCGTGGCGATCAGCGAGGGCACCCTCAGGAAGCTGACGACGACGCCGTTGACGACCCCCACCGCCAGCCCGACGGCATACATGACCGGGATCACCCACCAGGTCGCATCGGCATTGTTGTCGAGCAGCATGGAGGAACCGACCACCGTCAGGGTGATCAGCGAGCCGGCGGACAGGTCGAAGCCGCCGGAGACGATGACGTAGATCTGGCCGGCCGCGAGGATGGCGAGCGGCGCGGCACGCTTCAGGAAATTCATGTAGCCGGTGGGCTCGACGAAGTTCGGGTTCGACAGCGTGATGGCGACGAGAAGCGCCGCCAGCACGAAGAAGACGGGATTGATCTTCGGCAGGCGCCCCGCCCTGGCCGCGGCGTGCGTCTTTGCGGAGCCGGCGGTTTCCCGGATCATGCCACTATCCTCTTTGAACGTATGGCGTAGAAGGCGACGGCGGCGACGATGATGATGCCGCGCATGACCTGCTTGGCGAAGGCGTCGACGCCGGCCAGGTTGAAGATGGAGTCGATCAGCGAGAAGATGATCACGCCGGCGACGGTGCCCCAGATCCCGCCCTTGCCGCCGGACAGGATCGTGCCGCCGATGACGACGACCGCGATCGATTCCAGGTCGTAGGCGCCCTCCGTGCCGATCCAGGGCGAGCCGGATTTCAGGCGGCTGGCGAGATAGAGACCGGCCAGCGACGCGCACAGGCTGCAGATGATATGGCTCGCCATCACCACGCGCGTCGTCTTGATGCCGGCCGCGCGCGCCGTGTCGCGGTTGCCGCCGACCGAATAGATGTTGGAGCCGAAGCGGGTGAAGCGCAGCACGATCCATGCGGCAAGGACGAGAAGCGTCAGCACGATGAGGCTGACCGGCAGGCCCAGCACCGCGCCATAGGCGAAATACTGGAACGCATCCGGCACCGAACCGCCGAACCGGCCGTGGAAGGAGGCAAGGCACCCCTGGATGATCAGCGCCATGCCGAGCGTCGCGATCAGCGGATTGACCTCCAGCCGGGTGATCATCAGCCCGTTCAGCGTGCCGACCAGCGCCCCCATGAGAAGCACGGCAAGAACGGCCGGCAGCATCATCGCCGGATCGCCGTTCATGATGGCGGAGGCGACCACCGCCGATGCCGAGATCAGGTGCGCCACCGACAGGTCGATGGAGCCGACGAGGATGGCGAAGGTCTGGCCGACGGCCGTGATGCCGAGCGCGATGGACCGGTTGAGGATGGCGATCGCCGCTTCCGGCGTCAGGAAGCGCGTGAGGCCGAGGCCGAGTGCGATGGCGACGTAGATGGCGAGCGCCACGCCGAGCAGCAGCGCGGGTGCGTAGCGTTCCATGCGCCGGGCCGGGCGCTTGACGAAAATTGCCGTGCTCATGCCGCGACCGCCTCCTCGCCGGTTGCCGCCAGCATGATATCCGCCTCGCTGACGCCGCGCGGGAACGCCGCCACGAGTTCCCCGCTGCGCATGACGAGGATGCGGTCGGACGCGCCCAGCACTTCCGGCAGGTCGGACGAGACCATCATGATGGCCGCGCCCTTGCGCGCCAGATCGCGCATGAGATGGTAGATGCCGGCCTTGGCGTTGACGTCGATGCCGCGCGTCGGCTCGATGAAGATCAGCAGGCGCGGCGCCAGCGCCAGCCAGCGCGCGACGATGGCCTTCTGCTGGTTGCCGCCGGACAGGGCCTTGATGTCCTGCGAGAAGCTGCCGGCGCGCACATCGACATTGCGCAGCAGCGTCTCCATTTCCTCTGCCGAGACGAAGGGCGTGGCGTCGGCCTTTGCGGAAAGGCCGGACAGTGCCCGCGCCGTCAGCATGCCGTTGTCCGAGACCGACTGCATCAGCACCAGCGCCTCGGCCTTGCGGTCTCCCGGCAGGAGGCCGACGCCGGCGCGGATGGCCTCGCGCGGACTGGTAAAGCGTGCCGGCGTGCCGGCGAGCGTGACCTCGCCCTCGGTGAACGGCGTAAACCCGAATATCGCCTGGGCGAGCGCGACGCGCCCTGCCCCCTGCAATCCGGCAAAACCGACGATCTCGCCGGCGCGCAGATCGAACGACACGGATTTCAACCGGTCATTGCCGGCGTTGCGCACGCTGAGCACGACATCGCCGATCTCCTCCAGCCTGGCCGGCTCGGCATAGAAATCGCCGAGGTCGCGGCCGACCATGGCGCGCACGATCGCATCGGGCTCCGGCACATGGTCGAAGCTCGCCGCCGTCTCGCCATCCTTGAGCACCGTCACCCGGTCGGCCAGCCGCGTGATCTCACGCATGCGGTGGGTGATGTAGACGATCGCCACGCCCCTTTTCCTCAGCGTGTCGACGAGGCCGAAGAGGACCTCGCATTCCGCCTCGTTCAGCGCGGCGGTCGGCTCGTCCATCACGATCACCCGCGCATCGAGCGACACCGCCTTGGCGATCTCGACCAGTTGCTGGCTGGCGACGTCGAGGTCGGCCACAACCGTGTCCGGCTCGATGCGGTGCGCCGAGCCGAACAGCGCGAGCACGCGCCGCGCC
Organism: Shinella granuli; assembly: GCF_004341885.1. Taxonomy (GTDB): domain Bacteria; phylum Pseudomonadota; class Alphaproteobacteria; order Rhizobiales; family Rhizobiaceae; genus Shinella; species Shinella granuli. The sequence continues at coordinate 216,575 of NZ_SLVX01000008.1, forward strand.
TCGTCGTTCATCGCCCTGTGGTCGATCAGGCCGAAGCGCGTCGGCTCGCGACCGAGGAAGATGTTCTGCGCGACCGTGCGCTCCGGCAGCAGGGAGAATTCCTGGTAGATCACGGCAATGCCCGCGCGGATCGCCGCCAGCGGATGGGTGAAATGCCGTTCCGTACCGCCGACGATCACGGCGCCGCCATCCGGCCGGTAGAGGCCGGAGAGGATCTTCATCAGGGTCGACTTGCCGGCGCCGTTCTCGCCGGCAAGCGCGTGCACCTCGCCGGAAAAGGCCGAGAAGCTCACGCTCTTCAGCGCCTTCACGCCGGGGAAACTCTTGGTGATGCCGCGCATCTCGATTGCGGGACTGCTCATGCTGCTGCCCATGTCTTGCGAATGAAGGTTGCGCTTTCGGAGAAAAGCGTCTCGAAATCCGGGAACAGCGGCCGCCAGACGCGGGTCGCCGTCGCGATGGCCGGCAGTCCGGCCCCGAAGGCCTCCAGCGTCAGCCAGCCGTCATAACCGATCTCCTTCAGCACCGTGAACATCGCCGGAAAGTCTATGTGCCCGCGCCCGGGGATGCCACGGTCGTTCTCCGAGACATGGAAGACGCCGATATGCTCTCCGATCAGCCGGATGGCCTCCTGCGGCCGGCGCTCCTCCACATTGGCGTGGAAGGTGTCGTACATGATCTTGAAGGCGGGATGCCCGACCCGGTCGACATAGGCGCGGGCCTGTTCCATCGTGTTGAGGTAATAGGTCTCGAAACGATTGAGCGGCTCCAGGCTCAGGTGCATGCCGCTGGCCGCCGCCCGCTCGGCCAGCGCCCGGTGCGCATCCGCGCCGTATCTCAGCTCGTCCTCGCTGGCGCCCGCGCCGGTGAAGAAGCCGATCGGCGCATGGAACGGTCCGCCCATGCTTTCGGCGCCGAGCGCAATGGCGCAATCGAGCGCCCAGTCGAGATGGGCAAGGCCGCGCGCGCGCATCGCCGCATCGAGGCTGACCGGATTGGCGTCCGGCGTCGGCACGATCGACGTCGTCGACCGGCCGAGGCCGAGGGCATCCAGCCTCCTGCCCAGCCGCTCGTAGTGTCCGACCTCGCCCTTGAGGACCGGCACTTCGACGCCGTCATAGCCGAGGTCGCGCAGCCGCCCGATACTGTCGAGATGACTCTCCTCGACGAAATCGGTCAGGCAAAGGAGATTGATGCCGAGTTTCATGATGCGCTCAATGCAGCCTGATGCCGAGATCGCCGCAGGTCGCGCGGAGCCAGGCCAAGGATTTTTCAATCATCGCGCCGGCGGTTCCCTCGCATTCGAGGCTGAGCACGCCGTCATAGCCATGGTCGCGCAGTATCGCGAGGCAGGCCTTGATGTTGTCCGCATTGACGCCGTCGCCCAGCGCGCAATGGCTGACCGCAATGCCGGTCTGCCCGCCGCGCACCGCATCCGCCAGCGATTGCGACACGTCCTTGACGTGGACATGGCTCACCTTGTCGATGAAGCGCTGCAGGAATTCCGTCGGCTCCTGGCCGGCGATGAAGGTGTTGCCGGTGTCCATGTTCAGGCGCAGCCACCTGGAATCGACGAAGGCCAGCATGCGCTCCATGAATTCCGGACGGGTGGTGAAATATCCGTGCGGCTCGATGTTGACGATGATCTCGTGCGCTTCCGCGACCTCGATGATCGTCTCGTAGCTGCGCTTCATCAGCGCCATCGATTCTTCCTCGGAAAGGCCCTCGGGCATATGGAGGCCGTCGGTCGTATCGACGCAGGGGCTGCCGGCCTGCGCGGCCCAGGCGATCGACTTCAGCACATAGGGCACGCCCCGCAGCGGCCCGTCCTTGCCCGAAAGCGGATAGGCGGCATCGACCTGGGAGAAGCGCACGCCGTAGCGGTCCATCTTCCGGCGCAGCAGGACAGGATCCTCGTAAAGCGCGACATGCGGCTGATAGCCAAGCCCGTGGATCCAGCTCACGCCGTCGATCAGGCCGCATTCGATGAAGTGCACATCATTGTCGCTCGCCCACTGCAAGCATTTTTCGAACGACCAGTAGGCCGAGTTGAACGCGTCCGTGTGGAAGCCTATCCGCACCGGCAAATCCTCCCAATTTCTCCTCCATACCGTTGAACTTCAACGGTAATCACCAGCGCCTCCATTTTGCCGCTTGATGATGGCGCAGCATTGCGCAATAAATCCCTGCCCGCGTTCGAAATAGAGGACTGGTAAATTTCAAACACGGGCGGAGGAGATTTCATGAGCAAGACCAACAACGAACGCGCCGTGAACCGGCCGGCGGTTTTCCGCGAGCCGGGCGCGCTGCTCTATGCCGGAAACTGCCAGGACCTGATGAAAGCGTCGCTCGCCGGGCAGGTTGCGCTCAATGCGTGGACACGGCGCGGCTATCCCGGCATCGACCTCGGCAAGGCCCTGCCGCAGGTCTGCTCCGTCGGCGGCTGGGATGCCACGACCCCGCAGGACTGGGGTCTGCGCGAGCATTGCAACGAGGGCGTCAAGATCGCCTATCTCGCACGCGGCTCGCTGACGATCACCATGGATGGCCGCAAGACCACCATCAGCGAGGGGCAGATGTTCGTCGTGCGGCCCTGGCAGTTGCATGCGCTCGGCGATCCCACGATCGGCGCCAGCCACATCATCTGGGTTCTCATGGACATGGGCGTGCGCCGCCCGCACGAGAGCTGGCTCTGGCCCGACTGGATCGGCTGGCCGGAACGGGACCGCAAGCGGCTGAGCGAACTCCTGTCGAAAAACGAGCAGATGTCCTACCTCGCCTCACGCGACGTCGCCCGCACCTTCCTGGAAATCCACGAGGTGGTCGCGGGAGGCGATATCGAGGGCGGCGAGGCACGGTTGCGCCTGCTGATCTCGATGATGTTGCTGCAGTTCCGCCAGATGCTGGAAAGCCAGTCGCCCGTGCTGGACCTTGCGCTTGCAAGCTCCAAGCGCACGGTGGAGATTTTCCTGAAGCGGCTCAGGCATGCGCTCGACGAAGACTGGACGCTGGAAAACATGGCCGCCGAGTGCAATCTTTCCCGCACCCAGTTCACCCAGCATTGTCAGGTCCTGACCAACATGACGCCCGTCCGCTACCTGCAGATGCTGCGACTCAATGCGGCGCGCGAGCTGCTCGAAAACGGTCAGCATTCGGTTACGCACGTCGCCTTTGACTGCGGCTTCTCCTCCAGCCAGTATTTCGCCACCTGCTACAAGAAACGCTTCGGCTTCTCGCCGATCGAGACGCCCCGGCCGCAGGTATCCATCGCCAATTGAGCCACAGGCTCGAATGCATGGCGTTACCGAGCGTGATGCGCCGCACGGGATCGTGCGTCGGCCTGACCGGCGTTACCGGTCAAGGTCGCCCTGATCGAGACCGAAGTGATCCAGCACCAGTTGAAGATTACGGCGGTTGGATTTGAAATAGACATCGAAGACGTCGCCCAGCACCGGCACGCTTCCCGCGACCGTGTCGAAGCCGACATTGACCAGCATCCTGACGAGCTTGTCGTTGGGCACGCCAAGGCGGCGGGCCTCGTTGACGATGACGAGGCTGACGGCCGCGGCCGCGAAATCGCCGATGCCCGGGATCAGCCCGAGGACCGAGTCCGCCCCGAGCGAGATCCGCGTGCCCGGAACGCGAAGCGCCGTGTCCATCAGACGCGCCAGTCCGCGGATCCGTCGAAGACGCGTCAAATGCTCGATGGGTATGTCGTGCTTTTTCATTCTCCTTATGTGGTCTCCGCGCCCTGGCATTCAAATGTCATGCCGCAGCCTTGTGCTTGCCGAGGCAGCCACCCCGGCGACGATGCGCGGGCGCTTCGCCCCGGGGTCATTCGTGCGGCCTGGCGGCATCGTCAGGATCATCCTTGAAGGTCGACATCGCGCGAAGGGTCACGAAGGTCACCACGGAAAGCACGATTGCGGTATCGTAGGATCCGAGACCGACGGCCGTGCCGATGGCACCCGTCGCCCAAAGGCTTGCGGCCGTCGCCGTTCCGCGCACGCTGTTCTTCACGACCAGGATTGCCCCTCCGCCGATAAAACCCATACCCGTTATCAGCCCTTCCACGATGCGTGCGGTCGCTTCCGCATTGCCCTGAAGAAGCGGCTCGGCGGCCTGTACGAAGCCGCAACTCGCGATGGCGACGAGGGGAAAGGTTCTCAGCCCTGCGCTGCGTTCGTGCCTCTCGCGGTCCCACCCTATCGGAAGCGCAAGAATATAGGCGGTCAACAAGGTAGCGAGGTGAGGAAGCACGTCGAGATTGACGCCGATTGTCTGCAGCCACTGCATGGAGGATCCGGGGTTCGGGTTTATTCCTGACGTGCGAAATAGCCGCCCTCGTCATCACGGCAAGGTCACGGCCAGTCACATCTTTGTTTTGGAACCATTCCAAGTCACCGCGGTTCAGACCTTTGGCTGAGGGAGGAGCGACTTGGCGACGCGTCGACAGTTCATTCATTCGATTTTGTTTGCAAGCGCAGCGATTGCTGCGCCTTCGGCTTTCGCAAGGACGATATCCGGAATCCCGTGGGTTGCGGGCATGGCGGACCAGCCTGCGCTGCCGGACCCAACCCGGACGTTCTTCACTGCGGCCGAGCGCGCCTGCGTGCGCGCCATCAGCGCGCGCCTGATACCCTCGGACGACACCGGTCCGGGTGCCGAGGAGGCCGACGTCGTCACCTTCATCGACCGGCAGCTTGCCGGCTTTTATGGCCGCGGCGAACGTTGGTACACGAAGGGCCCTTTCTCCGAAGGCACGGAGCAGCAAGGATACCAGTTCGAAAGCCCGCCGGCCGGGCTCTACCGCAAGGCGCTCGCCGCGCTCGACGCGCACTGTCGCAGGACCCATGAAGGAAAGGCGTTCGACGAACTCGGCGCCGAGGTCCAAGACGGCATCCTCACGGCCATGGAGGAAGGCGAACTCGAATTCGAGGGCGTCGCGGCGACGGCCTTTTTCGAACTCGTTCTCGACAACACGATCGAGGGCTTCTTCAGCGATCCGATTTATGGCGGCAACCGGGACATGGTCGGCTGGCGCCTCGTCGGCTTTCCCGGCGCGCGCTACGACTACCGCGATTACCTCGACCATGACGGAAAACGCCTCGACATCCCTCCCGTCGGCCTCGCCGGACGGCCGGAATGGAAAACCCCGTAGGAGGAGGCGAAGGCATGGCGAAAAAATTGCCGCCGGTGGATGTGGTGCTCGTCGGCTTCGGCTGGACCGGCGCGATCATGGCGCAGGAACTGACGGAGGCCGGCCTTCAGGTTCTGGCGCTCGAACGCGGCGGCTGGCGCGACACGCCGACCCACTTTCCGACGACGGTCGCGCCCGATGAACTGCGCTTCTACTGGCGGCACGAGATGTTCCAGGACACGGCCCGCGAAACACTGACCTTCCGCAACAACGACAGCCAGACGGCCCTGCCGATGCGCCGCTGGGGATCGTTCCTGCCCGGCAGCGGCGTCGGTGGAAGCGGCGTGCACTGGAATGGCCAGACCTTCCGCTTCCTGCCGTCGGATTTCGTCGCCGCCAGCCACAATACCGATCGCTACGGCCCGCTGCCGGAGGGCATGACCGTGCAGGATTACGGCGTCACCTATGACGAACTGGAAACCCATTTCGACCGCTTCGAGAAGCTCTGCGGCATCGGCGGCAAGGCCGGCAACCTGCGCGGCGCGCTGCAGGCGGGGGGCAATCCGTTCGAGGGCCGGCGCAGCGACGACTATCCCAACCCGCCCATGGAGATGACATTCGCCCAGAAGCAGTTCGGCATGGCGGCGAGGGAACTCGGCCTGAACCCCTTTCCCGCGCCGTCCGCGAACATGAGCCGCCCCTATACCAATCCGCTCGGCGTGCAACTGGCGCCCTGCACCTATTGCGGCTTCTGCGAGAAATACGGCTGCGGCAACTATTCCAAGGCCATTCCGCAGACGACGATCCTGCCCGTCCTGATGGGAAAGCACAACTTCACGCTGAAGACGCACAACGAGGTGCTGGAGATCACGCGCGACAGCAGCGGCCGGCGGGCGACCGGCGTCACGCATGTCGACGTGCACGGCGAGGTCTTCGAACAGCCGGCTGAGATCGTCATCCTCTGCGCCTATCCCCTGCAGAACGCCCGGCTGATGATGCTCTCCGGCATCGGAAGGACCTACGATCCACGCAGCGGCGAAGGCCTTGTCGGCAAGAACTACTGCTATCAGGTGGTCTCGTCCGTCGATGTCTTCTACGAGGACAGATACACCAACCAGTTCGTCGGGGCCGGCGCGCTCGGCATGGTGATCGACGAGTACAACGGCGATAATTTCGACCATGCCGGGCTCGGCTTCATCGGCGGCGGCTACCTCGCCTGCTGGACGACCAATGCGCGGCCCATCGAAACGCACCGCACCCCGGAAGGCACGCCGGAATGGGGCGCGGGCTGGAAGAAGGCCGTCAAGGAGAACTTCCTGAAATCGACCGGCGTCTCGACCCACGGCGCGTCCATGGCCTATGCGCAGAACCGCCTGGACCTCGACCCGACCTATACGGACGTCTACGGCCGGCCGCTCCTGCGCATGACCTACGATTTCACGCCGAACGACCGCGCCATGACGGCGTATCTCACCGAACGCGCCACGGAGATCGCAAAGCGGATGGGCGGCCGGGAGATCAAGGTGAATGCGCGCGAGGGCGCCTACGATTCCATGCCCTACCAGACGACGCACAATACGGGCGGCACGATCATGGGCAGCACGCCGGCAAACAGCGTCGTCAACCGCTACCTGCAAAGCTGGGACGTGCCAAACCTCTTCGTGATGGGCGCGGGCGTCTTCCCCCAGAATGCCGGCTACAACCCGACGGGCACCGTCGCCGCGCTGACCTACTGGGCGGCCGAGGCCATCAAGTCCCGCTATCTTCCAGATCCCGGCCCGATGGTGCGGGCATGAGGAAGAGCGCGTCCTTCCTTGTCGCGGGCTCGGCTCTTCTCGGGGCGGTCGAAGCCGCTCGGGCCAACGATTTCGCTGCGGTCGAACGCGGGCGCTATCTCACACAGGCCGGCAATTGCCAGGGCTGCCACACGCCTGCGGGCGAGGAACCCTTCGCCGGAAGCCGCCCGCTGGAGACACCCTTCGGCGTGATCTACACCCCCAACATCACCTTCGACACCGAGACCGGCCTCGGGCGCTGGACCAAGGACGATTTCTGGCGGGCGATGCACGAGGGCAAGGCGAAGGACGGGTCTCAGCTCTATCCCGCCTTTCCCTACCCGCACTTCACGAAGATGCCGCGCGAGGATGTGGATGCGATCTACGCCTATCTCGCGACGCTCGAACCGGTGCGCAAGAAGAGGCCGGAGAACGAACTGCCCTTCCCGCTGAACTGGCGCTTCACCGTGAAGGGCTGGAACATGACGTTCTTCGAACCCGGCGTCTTCCGGCCGGATCCCGAAAAATCACAGGCCTGGAACCGGGGGGCATATCTCGTCGAGGGCCCGGGGCACTGTTCGGGCTGCCACACGGAGAAGAACCTCCTCGGGGCTGACAAGAAGGGCAGGCACCTGGCGGGCGGCAGGCTGGAGAACTGGTCGGCGCCCGATATCCGCGCAGGACGGCACGGCGGGCTGGAGAAATGGTCCGAGGAGGAGATCGTCGAGTTCTTGCGAACCGGGCGCAATGCCCATAGCGCCGCATTCTCGATCATGTCCGAGGTCATCTCCTACTCCACGCAGCACATGGCCGAAGCGGATCTGAAGGCGATCGCCACCTATCTCAAGGACCTCACGGGCGAGGAACGCGCAGCACCGCGAAAGCCGGCCGACGCCGTGATGACGGCGGGCGCGGCGATCTATCTCGACAATTGCACGGCCTGCCACGTTTCCGATGGCAGCGGCGTTCCCCGCTTCTTCCCGCCGCTCGCGGGCTCCGGCAAGGTGAACAACCCCGATCCGACGACCGTCATCCGCGTGCTCCTCGAAGGCGCGCGGGCGGTGCCGACGAAGACGCATCCTTCGCCGCTCACCATGCCTGCCTTCGGCTGGAAGCTCGACGACGATGAAATCGCGGCGGTTGCGACCTATGTCAGGTCGAGCTGGGGCAATTCCGGCGGCGCAGTGGAGGCGGACGAGGTGCGCAAGCTGCGCGGCCTGCTTGCAGAAGGTCCGCCATGATGGGAGCTCCGAGGGAGACGACGATGCCGCAGGCCATCTACGACATCTATTGCGGCCCCGCTCCCGATCTTGCGTCCCTGCCGTGGCGCTGGAACCTCGATCCCCTATTGCTTGCCGCATTGGCCGTGCTCGCGCTCGCGCTTTTCCGGAACGGGGGTGAGCGTGTCTCCGCGGCGCTCGGGCTCACGGTCCTCGTCGTCGCCTTCGTCTCGCCGCTCTGCGCGCTGGCCTCGGCGCTGTTTTCCGCGCGCGTGTTCCATCATGTGCTGCTGGTCGCCGTCGCAGCGCCCTTCCTGGCCCTGGCGCTCGGCCGCGCGCCCTGGCTCGCGCGCGCGCCGCAATTCGGCTTCGCCGCCCATACGCTGCTGTTCTGGCTCTGGCATTCGCCGGCCGCCTATGGCTTTGCGCTTTCGTCCCACACCGCCTACTGGCTGATGCAGCTTTCCCTGCTGGGCTCGGCGGTTTGGCTCTGGGCGGCGGCCCTGAATCCACGCACGCCAACTGGCAGCGCCTGCGCCCTTCTGTTCGGCTCCGTGCTCCAGATGGGCATGCTCGCCGCGCTTCTCACCTTCTCCCGCGCACCGCTTTACGACGCGCATTTCGCAACGACCGCGGCGTTCGGCCTGACGCCGCTCGAAGACCAGCAGCTTGCCGGCGTGCTGATGTGGGTTCCGGCCGCAGGCCCCTATCTTCTCGCGATGCTGTGGCGCATCCGCGCGGTCCTTTCGGAACGCAGCCCCGATCGGCGGGCTCCATGATCGCGCTCACCAAGTTCATGCACATTGCAGCGATCGCGATCTGGGCTGCGGGCGTGGTCAGCCTGCCGGGCCTTTACGTGCAGAGGGCCCATGTGAAGGACGAGGATGCGCTTCTGCGTCTACAGCGGCTGGTGCGGTTCGCCTATGTAGCCGTCATTTCGCCGGCCGCTTTTCTCGCCGTTGTCACGGGAACGGCGCTGATCTTCCTGCGCCAGACATTCGAGCCGTGGTTCTCGGTGAAGCTCGCCTTCGTCGGCGTTCTCGCGACCTTCCACGTCCTCACCGGGCTCGTCGTCATCCGGCTCTTCCGCAAGGGGGAGATCTATCCGGTCTGGCGCTTCGTCACGGCAACGGTGCTCAGCGGCGCGGTCGTCGTCGCGATCTTCTTCATCGTCCTCGCCAAGCCGGCCATCGACCTTGCCGTTCTCGACGTCCTTGCCGAACCCGGCGGCCTCAAGCGTCTCTATGACGAATTCAGTCCTTGGAGGAAACCATGAGGCCGACGCCGTGATCGAAGATAAGCTTGCCCCCGTGCCAGCCGGCGATCCCCGTAAGAACGGCGGAAAGCCCCGACAGGAACAGCCCCTGCGGCAGGACGTCGAGCAGGTTGGTCGCGCGCACGCCCCAGTTGGCACCCATCACGGCGATGAGGGTCATGGCCGCGATGGCATGCGCCCAGCTTGCAACGCGCGCGCGGATGCCCGGGACAAGCAACAGTTCAGCCGTTCCGACGGCACCGGCGGCCATGCCGAGGAAGAACGCGCCGCCGGAAGACCAGAGCCCGACACGAAGCCAGAATGCATCACCCGTCCACCAGTAAAGGAGGTCCACACCGAGCGTGGCAAAGACGAAGGCGATGGGAAAATGCACGCTCATGGCATGCAGCGGATGGCCACTGATCGCAACGAGCGAACTCGCATCCTTTTCCTCCACCTTCTGGATGACCGGATTTCCCTGATCTCGCGTTTCTTCCATGCGCGTTCTCCCTTCCGGCCGATAACCATGCGGCGCGCCATCGGGTTCCGCGGCGTGCTCGCCTTTTCCTCGGTCCTTCCGCTCGCCGGCTGCACGGGCGATCTTTCCGCGCTCGATCCGGCCGGCCCCTTCGCCGCCGCCATCGCGGATCTCTGGTGGCTGATGCTGGCAGGCGGGGCGGCGATCTTCCTTCTCGTCCTCGGGCTGTTCCTGCTTGTCCTCTTCAGGCCGGGATCGGGACGGCGGATATCGCCCTCCCGCTGGATCTGGGTCGGCGGCGTCGTCTTTCCGCTCGTTACGCTGGTCGCGCTCATCGGCCACGGCCTGATTCGCGGCGAGTACATCCTCAACCTGCGGATCGGCGGCGATCCTGTCGAGGTGGAGGCGCGCGGCAGCATGTGGCACTGGGAGTTCCGCTATGCGGACGGCGCGCGCGCAAGCCGCGGCGTTCTTCATATTCCGGTGGGCAGGACGGTCGTGGTGACGGCAACCAGCGAAGACGTGATCCATAGCTTCTGGGCGCCGCGGCTCGGCGGCAAGATCGACGCGATCCCCGGCCATGCCGCCACCGTGCGCATCCTCGCCGACCGCCCCGGCATCTACGGCGGCATCTGCTCGGAATATTGCGGCACGGGCCATGACGGCATGCGCTTCGAGGTCCATGCGCATCCGGCCGAGGCGTACGAGGCGGTGCTGGCCGGCCTTTCGGGCGAACGGGAGGCGGCGCGATGACCCCTTCTCGTCATAAAACGGCCCTGCGCCTCCACCGGGAACTGACGGACATCTGGGCCACGCCACCGGGATGGGGCCGCCTGCAGGCGGTCAACCACACGGTCATCGGCAAGCGCTTCATGCTGACTGCGCTCGTCTTCTTCGCCATCGGCGGCGTGCTGGCGATGCTGATCCGCACGCAGCTTGCGACGACGCAAAGCGCTTTCCTCGACGCCGCCGCCTATGCGCAGGTCTTCACCATGCATGGCGTGGTGATGATGTTCCTTTTCGCCATACCCTTCTTCGAGGGGCTGGCCATGTATCTGCTGCCGAAGATGCTGGGCAGCCGCGACCTCGCCTTCCCGCGCATGTCCGCCTATGGCTACTGGTGCTACCTTTTCGGCGGCATGTTCCTCGTGGGCGCGCTTGTCGCCGGCGTCGCGCCCGATGGCGGCTGGTTCATGTACACGCCGCTCTCCTCGGCAACCTATACGCCGGGCGTCAATGCCGATGTCTGGCTGCTCGGCATCACCTTCGTCGAAATCTCCGCGCTTTCCGCGGCGATCGAGATCCTCGTTTCCGTGCTGAAGCTGCGCGCGCCCGGCATGTCGCTGACGCGGATGCCGATCTTCGCCTGGTACATGCTCGTCGTCGCGGGCATGATGCTGATCGGCTTTCCGCCGCTGATCCTCGGCTCCATCCTCCTGGAGGCCGAGAGAGCCTTCAGCCTGCCCTTCTTCGATCCGGCCCGCGGCGGCGATCCGCTGCTGTGGCAGCATCTCTTCTGGCTGTTCGGCCATCCGGAGGTCTACATCATCTTCCTGCCGGCCGCCGGCGCCCTTTCGACGATCATACCGACGCTCGCCCGCCGCCCGCTCGAAGGCTACGAGATCGCCGTCGCGGCGGTCATCGCCATCGCCTTCCTCTCCTTCGGCCTGTGGGTCCACCACATGTACACGGTCGGCATTCCGCATGTCGCCCTCTCCTTCTTCTCGGCGGCGAGCGGGCTGGTCGCGGTCCCGACCGGCGTGCAGATCTTCGCCTGGCTCGCGACGCTCGCGCATGGAAAGCCACGCATGTCGGTGCCCATGCTGCATGTCTTCGGCTTCCTGTTCGTCTTCGTGCTGGGCGGGCTGACGGGCGTGATGCTTGCCATGGTGCCCTTCGACTGGCAGGCGCACGACACGCATTTCGTCGTCGCGCATCTCCATTACGTGCTGGTCGGCGGCTTCGTCTTCCCCATGATGGCGGCCGCCTATTACTGGCTGCCGCACATCTTCGGCCGGCAGTCCGTGCAGCATCTCTCGCACGCCGCCTTCTGGATGATCTTCGTGGGTTTCAACCTCACCTTCTTCGCCATGCACCTCACGGGGTTGCGCGGCATGCCCCGGCGCATCTCCACCTATCCGCCGGAGGCCGGCTGGGAGACGCTCAACTTCGTCTCTTCCATGGGCGGCTTCATCATGACGACGGGCTTTGCCCTCGTGGCGCTCGACTTCCTGCTGCTCGCCGTCTTCGGCAAGCCCTTTCGTCGCAACCCCTGGCGGGCGGGAACGCTGGAATGGGCGATGCCGACACCGCCACCGGCCTATGCCTTCGCATCGCTTCCCGAGATCTCGGCGCGCGCGGACCGGCTCGACCCCGACCGGCTCGGGCCGGCGCTTGCAGCGGGAAAAGGCTATCTGGGTTCCACCCGTCACGGATGGATGGAGGTTCTCGGCGTCGACATGGTAACCGGACGGGCCGAGCAGGTCGTCGTCCTGCCCAACAGAACCTGCCTTCCCCTGCTGACGGCGCTCGCGAGCGGCAGCGTCTTCGCGCTCCTCCTCCTGAAGCTCTATTGGCTCGCCCCGCTGGCTCTTCTCGTCGTGGTCGCGCTGTTTCTGCTATGGACCCGCGATTGCGGTCTGACGTCCGATCTTGCCGACCTGCCCGTCGGCCATGGTCCGAACCTGCCGCATCACTACCATGCCGAAAGACCGCCATCCTACTGGGCGATGGTCTTCACCCTCGCCGCCGACGCGACGCTCTATGCATCGCTCCTGTTCGGGGCACTCTTCCTCTGGCTGTCCGCCCCCAACTGGCCACCCGGCCTCGACATCCCCGTCGATGCCTTCACCTGCGTGGCGGTCGTCGCGGCCTTGGTCATCGCGGCAGCCTTCGGCCGCCAATCCCTTTCCGGCAATGACAGGGTGGCGAGAAGCCTGTGCTTTGCCGCGCTCGCCTATGGCGCCGCGCTGATCGTCCTCGTCGCCTTCCTCGTCGGCATCCATGGCGCGGCGACACGGCATGCCGCCGTCGCCAGCATCTTTGCCGTCAAGAGCTACGCTGCCCTTCACATTGCCGTCGGTCTCGTCCTGTCGTTGTTCTGCTTGTGGCGCATCGGAAGCGGACATGTTTCCGCCCGCAGGGATCTCGACCTGCGTCTCGGCCGGCTCTGGCATATGTTCACCTTGATCACGGGCCTTGCCGCCATGGCCTTCCCGTTCATCCTCACACTCCTGGCCGGCGGAGCAGGCCCATGAGCGGAAATCCCCTGTTTGGTCTCTTCGCGGCCTGGATCGGCTGGGCCGGCGGCTTTCTCATCCTCTACGCCCTTCAAGCGACCGGCTGCCGGGCGGGTTGGGACAGCCACATGATAGGCGCGGTCTCCACGCTCCGCCTGCTGCTGGTCGCGACCGCCTTGACCATCGTCTTCGTCCTCCTCGGGCTTTCATGGAAGGCGAGGCGGAACGGGCCGGCATCGCCGCTGGCGAGGATCGGCGCCCTGGCAAACGGCGCAGCGATCCTCGCCACGCTGTGTTTCGCCGGCGTCCTGTGGCTGGGCATGTGCGCGTAACCTGGAAGAGACCCCCTGATAGGCAGGCATAATTTGATGCAGGCGGAACAAATTGTTCCTGTCGATGTTCCTGCGATACTGATTGCGTCGGGGTCCGTAGCAGCCGCTCGCACCGACCACGCTTGCCTCGACATTGGCTGTTTGAGCGGAGGCAAGGCGATGCCGAAATTCTATTTTCACGTAAGGACCGCTTTCACCTTCCACAGGGACCTGGAAGGCAGTGTCCTCGCCACCATGGACATGGCGAGGCAGCAAGCGGTCGCCGCCGCACGAGAGATCTTGTCCCACTCTGTCGCGCGTGGCCAGACGATAGACGGGCGCTCCTTCGAGATCGTCAACGAAGACGGCGTGATACTTGAGATCATATCCTTCATGTCGGCGATCCGGCGTGGCTGATTTCGCGGATGGGCTGGTCATTCGCAACCCCGGCGCCGGATGCAACAATGGTGCACTATCACGTTACAATGCGCATTCGGCCAGCAACGTGGTCAGCCTATCCTCCTATGCGCGAAAACCCGCTGCTTCTCGTTCAAGCACCATCAGATGAATCCGCTGGGAAGCTGCCTCGGCAATGGTGATGAGCGCTTCACGGTCTTCCTTGCCCAGCGTCCTGGGGACGACGTCGATGACACATATCGAACCCAGCGCAAAACCGAGCGGGTCGCGGACGGGCGCGCCGGCATAGAACCGAAAGCCATAGGGTTCGGCCAAGGTCGGATTCTGCGCGAATTTGTTCGCTTTCGTAAGATCCTCAATCACGGTCAGCTCGTTCGCGACGAGCGTTTCATTGCAGAAAGCCCAATCTCGCGGGGTATCGGAGCCCTCGAAACCAACCCGCGATTTGAACCACTGTTCGGCCTGCGTGATAAGCGTAAACATCGCGATAGGAGCACGGGTAGCGTGCGCCGCCAAGCGTACAAGCCGGTCGAAACCGGCATCCGGTGGAGAACCCACCAATCCCGACTGCCTCACCGCCTCCAGGCGTGCGCGCTCGCTCCACGGCTTCGGGAATGCCGCAGGCTCGCTCTCGTCCTGCTCGTGGGCGGAGAGATAGTCCACAATTGCGGCGCTCGTTGCGGCAACATCGGCCGCCATCCTGAACTGGGCATGCCGTGGCGCCAAAGCGACGGGACCAGCGGCGCCGGCCGCTTTCAGGCTGATGATGAGCGTCCGGTTGAAGCGCACGTCATTGCTGAGCGCGGCCACCAGCCTCTTCCGCTCCCCCTCATCGGCGTTCTCGACGACGACAAGCATGGGCGGAATGAAAGCGAGCCACGCCTTCACGATTTGAATTTCTTCGGCAACATCCACCAGCAGCCCCGATCCGGGAAGACCGGCAGTGCGCCACCGGGCGGCACGCCCTTCGCCCGCCAGTATCACGGCATGAGCCCGGACGGCCGATTGCTCGTGGGCAGAGTTGTCAATGAGATCGAGCACAGCCTGACGCGGTATCCGCCGGTGACCCCCGGGCGTTTTCCAGGAAGGCAACTGGCCGCTCTCCACCCAAAGCTGGGCAGTGCGTACCGATACGCCTAGTAGCTGGGCTGCCTTCGCAGTTGTAAGAACATCGTCCACGGCTTGATCCACGATTGTGGCGCAAGATATAGTAAAAAATGCTAAATATGCAATAAATGAAAGACGCCACCTTCCCGCGCGGCCTCGGCTGACGCCGGGAGAGACGCGGACTTGGAACGACGCCACCGACTGGCGGCATAAGTTCGAGAAAACCGGGCCGGACGTGGCGATGGATATCGCCACGTGCTGAACTGCCTGAAAGCAGCGACCGATGAACTTCAGCCGTGTTCGCTGTTTCGTGCGGGCGACAAGCCGTGCTGCAGCCTGATCATGTCGGCGGCCCGTTCTCCGATGACGACGCAGGGCGCCATCGTGTTTCCGACGGTAATTCGCGGCATGATCGAGGCATCGGCGATGCGAAGGCCTTCTATGCCGTAAACCTTGAGCCGGTTGTCGACCACCGACATCCAATCACGCCCCATCTTTGCCGTGCAGGACTGATGCCAATAGGTGACCGCGGACCTGCGAATGAAGTCGATCATTCCCGCCCGGTCCCGCATGCGCGGGGCCGTCTCCCCCTTGATCAGCGGGGTGAAAGCCTCGCTGTTTCCGACCTCGCGGCACAGTTCCACGGCCGCCAAGGCGGCAGCCATGTCTTCAGGCTCGCTCAGAGAGTTTGGCTCGATGAGGATAGGATCATCCGCAGCAGGCCCGGAGAGGCGCAGCCGACCACGGCTTTTCGGTTGTGCAAGCCCGGCAAACATCGTCCAGCCATGCTCCGGCGTCTCCACTTCCACCTCTGCCGGCGAAGGCACGGCGAATTCGAGTTGGCACTGAAGGATATCCGGCTGGCGGAGACGCGAATCGCTTTTCCAGTAGAGTGTCGCTTCGCAGCCACCGCCGCCGATGCCTTCAGGCTTGCGGTAGGCCCAGGTGCAGCCGAACGCGATATGATCCTGGTGATTGCGGCCGACGCCCGGGAGATGCTGGACAACAGGAATTCCGTGGGCCTGCAACTCTTCCTTGGGACCGATGCCAGACTGCATGAGGACTTTCGGCGTATGGACCGCGCCAAGGGACAGCACCGTCTCGCAGCGCGCGCGATACTGGCGGTGCTCGCCATCGAGCAGAACGTCGACCCCGATCACCGTCTTGCCATCGAGCACCAGCCGTGTCACCAGCGCATTCGTGAGCACAGTCAGGTTCGGCCGCGCCATCAACGGATAAACGTAGGAGCGGAACACAGATTCCCGCTTGCCGCCGCGGATTCGCAACTCCGCGATCGATGCGCCTCCCGCGCCTTCCATCATCTCTCCATTGGGGCTGTCAAACACCGGAATGCCCGCTAGGCCCGCGGCGTCGACCAGGGCCTGTGCGACCGGCTGGGGGCTATCAGGCTGCGCCACGTAGACCGGTCCTCCGGTTCCCCTTCGCAAGGGATCCGGTGCGCCGCGCCAGTCTTCGATCCGGCGATAGTAGCCCAGCACCGACTCATAACCCCAAGCCTCATCGCCCGCTTCGGCTGCGAAGTGGTTCCAGTCCTCCTTGTGGCCGCGCGCCCACACCATGACGTTGATGCTCGAGCCGCCGCCAAGCCCCTTGCCCATGCTCAAAGGAAGCCGCCGTCCATTAAGCCTGGGTGTGGGCTCTCCGGAGAAACCCCAATCCCGCTCGCTGCCGAGGTTCAGCGGCCACCGGGATGGATCGGAGACACTCTCGGCCGCGTCGTCCCCGCCCGCCTCGAGAAGCAGTACCCGCGCATTGCCGTCTTCCGCCAATCGGGCTGCGACGACCGATCCGCTGGAGCCGCCACCGCACACGATGAAATCG
This sequence comes from Shinella granuli, assembly GCF_004341885.1. Taxonomy (GTDB): domain Bacteria; phylum Pseudomonadota; class Alphaproteobacteria; order Rhizobiales; family Rhizobiaceae; genus Shinella; species Shinella granuli. The sequence goes on from NZ_SLVX01000008.1 coordinate 233,359, forward strand.
AAATCGTTGCCGGAATATTCGCGCAGCGCGTCCTGTTTCTCTGACCGGGCTTCGGCTTCGGTCATGAGCTCAACTGTCCTTTTCATGGGGTCGACCTTTCCTGAGGGTTTCCAGTGAAGAGGGTTGCTACATAACCTGAGCCATTTTCAAAAACAACAATTTTATCATTTATATCATTTTTTACGAATTCTATCATCCGTGAGGAGGACTGAGCAGGGCGTGCATCGGGGCAGCCGCGACCGAAGATCGCCGGCTCCGACGGGGAAAAATTGATGAGCAGCGATAGGACCGCATGCACCTGCCCCACCTTCCGATCCGGCCGAAGCGGCTTGCGCAGCAAACGCCCAATGGAAGGAAGGCGGGCATGGCTTGCCACCAGATCGGGATTTATCCGTTCAGTCCGTCCTGCCGGGCAGGGCCGGCGATCGACATGGTCGTTCACGGCCTGAACCAGGCCGCGCAATATGCCGATCATGTGATTGCGGTTGGGCGGCGGCATATTGGCGACAGGCAGTCCCGGCGCGTTGCTGCCCCGCCCTCGTTAAGGCGACCTCATCCAGTCGACGCGATGCAGGAACGCGCCTGACGGCACGCTGAATGTCCTTGGCCGAGACCACTGCGATATCGTGACCGCCGACAGGCATGCAGCCTGGATCACAACGGTGCCGACCATGACCCCGTGTGATCGTAGATCTGGTTGCGCAGCTCCCGGATACCCTTGTTCAGCGTGGCGAGATCGCCGGGCGTCTTTCCGGACGCGCTCAGGAGCGCGTCTCCGAGACAGCCCCCGCGGAGCCTGAGCGCCTTGCCCTCATCGGTCAGCGCGACCACGACCTGTCGTTCGTTTTCCGGGTTTCGTGACCGGTGTACCAGCCCGGACGTCTCAAGCCGCTTGAGCAGCGGCGTCAGCGTGCTCGATTCCAGGGCCAGCTTTTCGGCGATAGCGCCGACGGTCTGACTGTCATCGCGCCAGAGCACGTTGAGGACGAGATACTGGGGATAGGTCAGCCCCAGTTCATCGAGAACCGGCTTGTAAAGCCGCTGGATGGCGATGCCGGCCGTGTAGATGGCATAGCAGAGCTGGTCATCGAGTGGCACGGGGATATTGGCGGCTTCATCGGTCATGGCGGTTCCTCTTCGCCTTATATAGCGATGTGAATGGCGAAAATATATATCGCGATAAAAATTTCGCTGGACAAACCGAGCGCCCTCCTTTACGTCATTATTTATCGCGATAATATTTATCTTGATATGACAAATTCACCCCTGAAGGAGACAGAACGATGCCCTCGATGACCAAAGCCCTGCTCGCCGCCACCGCCGCCGCCGTCATTTCCGCCGGTTCCGCAGCGCATGCCGAAGACCGTATCCCGGCCGACCAGGCCGTCCGCAACGTCGTGCTGGTTCACGGCGCCTTCGCCGATGGATCCGGCTGGCGCGGCGTCTATGACAATCTCACCGCCCGCGGCTATCACGTCAGCATCGTGCAGAACCCGCTCACCTCGCTGGCGGACGACGTTGCGGCAACCAAGCGCGCCCTCGACCGCCAGGACGGCCCGGCGATCCTCGTCGGCCATTCCTGGGGCGGGGTCGTCATCACCGAGGCGGGCGATCATTCCAAGGTCGCGGGCCTGGTCTACGTTTCCGCTCTTTCGCCCGATGCCGGCGAAACGACCGCCCAGCAGTACGAAGGCTTTGCACCGACGCCCGACTTCGTCATCGATATCGGCGAGGATGGCTACGGCTTCGTGAATCCGGACAAGTTCAAGGCCGGCTTCGCGCACGATACCACCGATGCCGATGCCGCATTCCTGCGTGACTCGCAGGTGCCGATCAACATGTCCGTCTTCGGCACCAAGCTGACGAACGCGGCCTGGCGGACGAAGCCGAGCTGGGCTGTTATCGCCACCGAAGACAAGGCCTTCGACCAGGCCATGCTGATCCATATGGCCGAGCGCATCGGGGCGAAGATCACCAAGGTCTCCGCCAGCCATGCCCTCTTCATGACCCAGCCGACGGTGGTCGCAGACGCGATCGACAGTGCCGCACAAAGCGTTGCGGCCGAGCTAAAGTGATGGCCAGCGCTTGCGCTTGAGAAAAGCAAAGCGGGCGAAGCATCAGTCGCTTCGTCCGCTTCGCAATGCCAATCCACAGCTACGCCCTAGAACGGCAGGCGTGCATTGTCCTTGACGTTCTTCATGACGAAGAAGGTCCGCGTCTGCCGGACGCCGGGCAGCGCGATGAGTTTGTGACCATGCAGCTTGTTGAAATCCGCCATGTCTCGAACGCGGATCTTGAGAAGATAGTCGAAGTCACCGGCCACCAGGTTGCAGTCCAGCACCTCCTTCAGTTCGAGCACCGCCCCCTCGAATGCCGCAAAGCTCTCCGGGGTCGATCGATCCAGTACGACGCCGACCATGACCAGCGCCCCCAGCCCGACCGAGGCCGGCGCGATCTCGGCCCGAACACCGGTAATGTAGCCCGCTTCGAACAGGCGCTGGGTGCGCCGATGGCAGGTCGCCGGGCTGGCATTCACCCGGCTGGCCAGTTCCGCATTGGTGAGGCGCCCTTCGACCTGGAGCGTGCGCAGGATGCGCAGATCGGTACGGTCCAGAGGAGCCTTGGAAGAATCTTCCATATTCTTATCCATTATGGTTCATAAACCTCATTTCAGCGCCAGTCTATCACGACAACTACGTGAAGCCAGGCGAACTTCGGAAGCACCTTTCAGGAAAAGCGCACTATTCTGCGGATGACGTGCAAACACCAATCCACCGTTTCCGGAGCTCCCGATGTCCCTTCTCGAAAAGTTCGAACGCTACCCTCTTACATTCGGCCCGACCCCGATCGAGCACCTGCCCCGCCTGACCGAAGCGCTGGGCGGCAAGGTGCAGATCTACGCCAAGCGCGACGACTGCAATTCGGGCCTGGCCATGGGCGGCAACAAGCTGCGCAAGCTGGAATATATCGTGCCGGACGCAATCGCTTCGGGCGCCGACACGCTGGTCTCGATCGGCGGGGTGCAATCGAACCACACGCGCATGGTCGCCGCGACCGCCGCCAAGATCGGCATGAAATGCGTGGTGATCCAGGAAAAATGGGTGCCGCACTATGACGCCGTCTATGACCGCGTCGGCAACATCCTGATGACCCGCCTGATGGGCGCCGACAGCCGCCTCGTCGACGACGGCTTCGACATCGGCATCCGCAAGAGCTGGGAAGACGCGATCCAGTCGGTCAAGGACGCCGGCGGCAAGCCCTATCCGATCCCCGCCGGCGCCTCGGTGCACAAATATGGCGCCCTCGGCTATGTCGGCTTCGCCGAGGAGGTTGCCGAACAGGAAGAGGCGCTCGGTTTCACCTTCGACTACATCGTCGTCTGCGTCGTCACGGGCTCCACCCAGGCCGGCATGATCGTCGGCTTTGCCGCGCAGGATCGCGCCGACCGGGTGATCGGCATCGACGCCTCCGGAACGCTGGACCAGACGAGGGCGCAGGTGCGGTCCATCGTCGACAACACGTCCGAACTGGTCGGCCTTGGCCGCACGGTCCGCGAGGACGAGATCGTCATCAATCCCGACTATGCCTATCCGGCCTACGGCGTTCCCTCGGACGAGACCAACGACGCCATCCGCCTCGCCGCCCGCACCGAGGCGATGATCACCGACCCGGTCTACGAGGGCAAGTCGATGCAGGGAATGATCGACCTGACGCGCAAGGGTTTCTTCCCGGAAGGGTCGCGGGTGCTCTATGCGCATCTCGGCGGTGCGCCGGCGCTCAACGGCTACAGCTACTATTACAGGGAGGGCTGAGAGCTTATGCGCTCAACCGGTCCAGCCTTCTGCCCGCAGTTGACGGGCGACCTGCACCGCGACACCAAGACGGCTGTCCAACCTTGCGGGGCGGTGAGCGGGTGAAGGGCGGGAGGCCGGGCAAGAGGGTAGCCCGGCCTCCCGAAAGCCGCCTATGCCGTCGGTATAGTGCCGCCGTCGATCGTGTATTCGGTTCCCGAGATCGAACCGGCCCGCGGGGAGACAAGGAAGGTTATCAGATCCGCAACCTCCTGCGGCTTGGCAGGCCGCCCGAGCGGGATCCCGCCGAGGGCCTTCATGATGATCTGCCTGCCGCCCTCGACGTCGGTTCCGGCGTCGGCTGCCAAGCGCTCCGCCAATGCGACCGCCGCTTCGGTTTCGATCCAGCCCGGCGAGACGCGGACCACACGCACGCCCTTGGGCGTGACTTCCTTGGAAAGGCTCTTGCTGTAGGTCGAAAGCGCCGCCTTGGCCGCCGCGTAGCCGGTCGTGGCCTCCGGCAAGGGCAAGACATGCTGGATCGACGTGACGTGGATGACGACGCCCGATCCCTGCTCGATCATCGACGGCAACAGGGCCCGATCGAGGCGGACGGCTGACATCAGATTGAGGTTCAGCTCCTTGAACCACTCCTCATCGGTAAGGGCCGCAAAACCGCCGGGCGGCGCAGACGAGCCGCCCAGCACGTTGACGATGATGTCGACGCCGCCAAGGCGCTCGATGACGGCCCTGGCAACGACGGCGCAGCCTTCGGCGGTCGTCACGTCGGCGGCAACGTAGTGGACACCATCCGGGGACGTCTCAGGCACGGTCCGCGCCGTGGCAAGGACCGTCACTCCGGCCCCCGACAACGCCAGGACTACTGCCGCGCCGGTACCTTTGGTGCCTGCCGTCACCAGTGCACGACGGCCGGCAAGCTGAAGATCGAAGCTCATACGGCGATCTCCAGCTCTGCGATCTTGTTGCCTTCGAAAACGAAGACGTAGCGCAAGTCCACGGGGCTGCCGGGGAAATCTCCGGCCAGATGGCTTGTGACGACTGTCCTGCCGTCTTCGGCCGCGATCGCGAAAGGTTCGACGGTGTAGGTGTATTTCGTGGAGGAGCTTTCCTTCCAGTGCCGGATCGCCTCACGCCCGGCATAGGTGTTGCCCTCGTCCCGGACGATGGCGCCTTCGGTGAAGCACGCGGCGACATCCTCAGCGCTTCGTCCTTTGTCGGCGGCGAAATAGTCTGCAGCGGGTTGCGGTAGGTCGATAGACATCTTCATTTCCTTCCTGAGCGACACGGATAATGGCGTGATCGGGTCAGCAGAGATCGCCGGCGGCGGTCGTCTCCTCCCCCCGCACTGCACGTTCTCTCCTTCGCCCCGACCCGTCGGCTTCAACGGTGCGGCGTCGGCCGCAATGAATGCCGGCGCTATCGGGGTTGATCAAAGGAATAGATGCTGTATTCTGAAAAAATGACAAGTACAGACAAAAAAGTAAGGTACTTACCTAAAAGTGAGCAAGGCGCGTATACGCGTGAGACCGCGGCCGCAGGCGTCGAACAGGCGCTGAAGCTGCTTGAGGGACGCTGGAAGCTGGTGATACTTTTCCATCTGTTCGGCGGCCATGTGATGCGCTTCTCCGATCTCGAACGAGCAATTCCCGCGGTCTCGCAGAAGATGCTGATCCAGCAGTTGCGACAGATGGAGAAGGACGGAATCGTCCGCCGCATCGTCCATCACCAGGTTCCGCCGAAGGTCGAGTATGCGCTGACGGATTGGGGCCAGGCGCTGTGTCCGGCGCTAGATGCACTGCTTACATGGGCCGCCGACCGTCCCCCCTTGGAGACCTCCGCCGCCACAGACGAAACGGCGCAATAGTCGTCGAGACGTCATGAGCCGTCTCCGGGGCGGAGCGCTGCTCCCGCCTCGATCATGTGAACATGGTTTTGAACCTCTGTCCGCTGACGGCCGGCGACATGCTGGCCGCATGGCTCAGGGCAAACAGCGTCTCCGTCGTGCTGCTCGATGCCGCGCCCGGGCCAGCGCTCGCAAGCGCGTTGCGGGGCGGCGGGAAGGCCGTCTCACTTCTCTCGTTCAAACAGCCGAACCAGACCTCACCCTCAATCGGCGGCAAGCCCCTCCCAGACGCTACAGTTTCCGCCCGGTTCATCTCAGGGCATAATTTTCTACTATTTATATAGAAAAAGAACGACCTGTCTTTCTCAGGGGCGCGCCGCTCCGTACGTTCTAGGCATGCCACGACCGGATAGCAGGACGCTTCTCGAGTTCGGGCGTCCAACCAGGCTCAAACAGCAGGAACCGATCATGTCTCGTGCAGTCTTGAAATCCCGCCGCACCGCCGGAATAGGCGCAGCGTTTCTCCTGTCGGCCGCACTTGCCGTCGGCTTCTCGGCCCCCGCCAAGGCGGAGGATCGGCAGACGGTGACGATCACAGACGAACTCGGCCGCGAGGTGACGTTGCCCGTGCCGGTGAAGGCGGTCTATCCGGATCTCTGGTATCAGACGGAGATCGTCCGGGCGATCGGCGCCGGCAAGACGATCGTCGCCGTAGACCAGACCGCCGATCCGCGCAAGAACACCGCAAACAAGGACTATTTCTCGGAGTTCGCCGACGTACCGGATGCCGGCCATTTCGACGGCCCGAACTGGGAGACGATCGCGACCTCGGGCGCCGAGGTGTTCTTCGCGCGCCGCAACTCGCCCTGGCAGGATGCCGAGGAGAAGCTGAAGCCGTTCGGCATAGAGGTCGTGGTCGTCAGCACCTGGGATCCGAAGGTGCTGCGGGCGCAGCTGCCGAACATCGGCAAGATCTTCGGCGCGGAAAAGGGCGCTGCCGACCTCGCGCAGCTTTACGACGACATCGAAAAGGTCCTGACCGAGAAGCTGAAGGGTGTCGAGCCGAAGACGGTCTACTTCGAGAACAACGCCGATTTCGTCACGTCCCTTCCCGGCTCCGGCTGGCACGACACGATCGTCCTCGGCGGCGGCCAGAACATCTTCGGCGACATCAAGATCGCCAACACCGGGAGCGCGTCCGTCCATACCTATACGGTCGACCCCGTCGAAATCATCAACCGCAATCCCGACGTGATCATCCACAACGGTGTTGACGGCCTGGCCTCCGGCTACGAGCCCTGGGACCAGAAGCAGCTCGCCGATCAGTCCGACCGCATTGCCGGCCGCGCCGGCTGGAGCGCGATCAAGGCCGTTCAGGACAAGAACGTCTTCGTCTTCAGCAACTTCTTCTTTTCCGCGCTGGGCAAGCAGGTCGGCGCCCTTGCGGTCGCCAAATGGCTCTATCCCGACCGCCTGGCCGATGTCGATGTCGACGCCTACTTCGCCCGCTGGCTCGAAGCGCAGGGCGTGAAGCCGCGGCCGGTTTCCGACTACGCCTACAAGCTCGGCGGTTGAGCCCCCCCTTCGCCGACGCACCGCAGCGCGCAACCGATTAGCGAGGATTGCAATGAGTTCCATCGAGACAGGCCCCGATCTGGCCGGCGCTCCCGGCCGGGGCCGGGGTGCCGGGAAATCCCGGCGCTCCCGTGACCGCTATGCGTTCCAGAACGCCGCGATCGCTTTCGGACTGGTCGCAGTGCTGGTCACCGCGGTCATCGGGATCCAGATCGGCACGTCGGGGGCAACGCTCGGCGACGTCTTGCAGACGTTCTGGGCGAAGGTGACGGGCGCCGTGCCCGCGGACCGCGCAACGCTCCAGATCCAGACCGTCATCTGGGAACTGCGCGTGCCGCGCATCATGCTGGCTATCCTCGGCGGCGCCGCGCTGGCGGTCGCAGGCACGCTCTTCCAGGGGCTCTTGCGCAATCCGCTCGTGAGCCCCTATACGCTCGGCATCGCACCGGCGGCGGCCTTCGGTGCATCGCTCGCGATCGTCCTGTTCGGGGCGACCGCCGGCAGCGCCGCGCTCTCGCTCGTGTTCGGCGCCCTGCTGTTTTCCTTCCTCAACACCGCATTGGTGCTGTCGCTGGCCTCGACGCGGAACCTCAATCCCACCTCGCTCATCCTCGTCGGCATCGCCCTGTCGCAATTGTTCGGCGCTCTCACGGCCTGCATCCAATACTTCGCCGAGGATGAGATCCTCGCCGCCATCGTCCGCTGGACCTGGGGCTCGGTCAACAATTCCGCCTGGTATCAGGTGCTGGTGCTGTTCGCCCTGCTCGGCATCGCCTTCCCCTACATCCGCTACCGCAGCGGCGCCCTCAACGCCATTGCCTTTGCCGGCGACGATTCCGCCAAGAGCCTCGGCGTCGCGGTCTCCCGGGTGCGGCTGGAAACCATCGCCATCGCCGCCACACTGACCGCCGTCACCATCGCCTTTACCGGCATCATTGGCTTCGTCGGTCTGGTCGCGCCCCATATCGCGCGGCTGGTGGTCGGTTCCAACCACCGCTTCCTCACGACCTTCTCGGCCATCATCGGCGCGCTCTTGCTCGTCGTCTCCGATGCCGTCGGCAGGCTCGTCATTTCGCCGGGCGTCATTCCGGTCGGCATCATCGATGCCTTGGTCGGCGCGCCCATCTTCCTCTACCTCATCCTCACTCGGCAAAAGGCGATCGAATGACCCTCAGGATTGACTCCCTCGTCGTTGGCTACGGAAAGAGAGAGGTCGTCAAAGGCGCGACCCTCCAGGTCAGGAAAGGCGAACTGGTGGGGCTGCTCGGCTCCAACGGCTCCGGAAAATCCACCCTGATCAAGACCATTGCCGGCATCAACCGCCATACGCGCGGCTCGATCACCTGGAATGGCGGAACGGACCTCGCGGCGCTGCCGCGGCGGGAACTGGCGAAAATCGTCGCCTATGTGCCCCAGTCCATCGGCCTTTCCTTCGCCCTCGACATCAAGGAGGCGGTCCTCCTGGGGCGCACCCCCTATTTCGGCACCCGCCCGCGGGACGACGACTGGGATCATGTGGAAGCGGCGATGCGCCTGCTCGGCCTCGACGAACTCGGCGACCGCGCCGTGACCGAACTCTCGGGCGGCCAGGGCCAGCGCGTGCTGATCGCCCGCGCCCTGGCGCAGGATCCGGAAATCCTGCTGCTCGACGAGCCGACCAGCGCCCTCGACATCCGCTACCAGTGGCAGACGCTGAGCGTCGCGCGGGCGGTCACGCGGAAGAACAACGTCGCCGGCGTGATCGCCATCCACGACCTGAACCAGGCGGCCCGCTTCACCGACCGCGTCGTGTTCCTGCATGACGGCGAGGTCATCGCCGACGGTCCGCCGGCCGACGTCTATTCGCCGGAACTGATCAAGCGGGTCTACGGCGTCGATGTCGAGCTCTCCGCCTACAAGGGCTTCGTTCAGGTCCATCCGCTTTCGGAGCACGCCGAGCACCATCACCGGCCGGCGCCGTTCGCCCCGGCCTTCACGCCGCGGCCCGCCGAAGGACGGCTGGAACTCCAGGCCTGAAGACCGCCACCATTTCTTGAGGACGACCGCCATGACGAACAAATGGGGAGGCCGCACAAGCGAGCGCGGCCAGGGATTGGTCCTGGGCCTGCTCCTGGGCGGGACCGGACAGACGAAGAAGCCCGGAAGGGACGGGCCGACCGACAACCTGCTCGACATCGACGCCTATATCGAGCAGGCCCGGCAGGCCGAGCGCGGCAAGATCCACACGATCTTCCTCGCCGACGCCCTCGTCACCAGCGAGACGGCGCCGAAGCCCGGACTGGAGCCCGTCACCCTGCTGAGCGCCCTTGCCGCCCGCACGTCGCGGATCGGCCTCATCGGCTCCATCTCGACCTCGTTCACCGAGCCCTACAACCTTGCCCGCCAGGTCCTCTCGCTCGATCACATCTCGGGCGGACGGGCGGGCTGGAACCTCGTCACCTCCTCGGCCGGCGAGAAGAACTTCGGCAAGCCGCTGCCCGCCCATGACGACCGCTATGCCATCGCGGAGGAGTTCGCCGGCGTCGTCCAGGCGCTCTGGGAGAGCTGGGAGCGCGACGCCGTGACCTATGACGACAGCGGGCGGCAGCGTGTCGATGCCAGGAAGGTCCACCGGATCGACTGGAGCAGCCGGCATTTCTCCGTTCAGGGTCCGCTCAACGTCTCGCGCAGCCCGCAGGACAAGCCGATCCTCGCCCAGGCCGGCTCGTCGGCCGAGGGACGCCAGCTCGGCGCGCGGATCGCGGACGTCATCTTCACGACCGGCCTGACCGAAACCGAGCCGTCCATCGAGATCTACCGGGATTTCAAGCAGCGCGCGTCGGCTTTCGGCCGCTCGCCGGATGCCATCAAGATCCTGCCGGGCGTGGCCCCGGTCATCGGCTCGACGGACGAGGAGGCCAGGCGCTTCTGGCGAAATGTCATCGACGACATCGATTTCGAGGAAGGGCGCAAATCGCTCGCCAGCCAGTTCGGCGGCGTGGACTTCGAGGGGATCGACCTCGATGCGCCGATCCCCGTCGCCGAACTGCCCCAGACGGCGAAGGTGGAGGGCCGGCGGTCCCGGTTCGGCGTCTTCCGCGACCTGATCGAAAGCGGGAAGGTGCGCACGGTGCGCGATCTCATCATCTATCATTCCAGCGGCGCCGGGCACTGGTTCCCGATCGGCTCCGTGGAAAACATCGCCGATCAGTTGCAGGACCGCTACGAGCGCGGCGCAACCGACGGCTTCAACTTCCTCGCCTTCACGCTGAAATACGAGCTCGGCCTCAGCGCGCTGACGGAACATCTCATTCCGGAACTCCAGCGCCGCGGCATCTTCCACCACGACTACCAGCACGAAACCCTGAGACAGAACCTCGGGGTCTGAGCCGGCGCCGCTGCCCCGGCAGCAGCCGTCGCGTAACGGAGACAAGAAAGCGATGACCCGATATATCATCATCGGCGCGGGCGCCGTCGGCGCAAGCCTTGCGGCACAGTTCGAGCTTTCCGGCGTGGACTATGCGCTCGTCGGCAGAGGCGCCCAGATCCGCCATATCCTTGAGCATGGCCTCACCTATCGGCGTCCCTCCGGCACGCGCCAGCTCCGCCTGAAGGCCTCCGATACGGCGAGCCCGCCGCCCCTGCGCCGGGACGACATATTGCTCCTCACGGTCAAGGCACAGGATGCCGGGGGCGCCGTTTCCGATTGGGCCTGGCGTCCCCTCGACGGCACCGATGGCGAGACGGCGTCGAGCCTGCCGATCGTGACGTTCCAGAACGGGCTTGCCACGGAATCCATAGCGCTGCGTCGCTTCGCCAATGTCTACGGCGCCAGTATCCTCACCCCTGCCCGCTTTACCGAGACGGGCACGGTGGTCGTCGGCGGTCATCCGCAGGTCGCCGTCGTCACCGTCGGGCGCTACCCGCGTGGCACGGACGATATTGCCGCCCAGGTCGTCGCCGACCTCGCACGGTCCGAATACATCGCCGAGACCACTTCGGATATCCGCCGCTGGAAGGCAGCCAAATTGCTCCACAATGTGCGCAATGTGCTCGAACTGTTCGATGGCGCAAACGAGGAGCAGGCCCTGGTGTCCGAGGCTCTTGTCGAGGAAGCGCGCAAAGCGCTGACTGCTGCGGGCTACAGCCTGGCTTCCCCCTCGGAACGCACGATCAGCATTGCCCATTGGGTAACGGCTGAAAACAGCGGCATCGAACCGGGACAGCAATCGACCTGGCAAAGCTTCAGGCGCGGCGCATCGAGCGAGGTCGACTATCTCAATGGCGAGATCGTTCTGCTCGGGCGTCTTTCCGGCATCGCGACGCCCTATAACGAGGCTGCCCAGCAGCTTGCCGGCCGTGCCGCCGGGCAACCTGCCTTCGAGAGATTGCTGCCGCTGGAAAGGCTTCAGGCACATGCGAAGACCATCTCCGATGCAACGGGCGTCACCGCGCCGCATGCTGCCTGAAGGCGGCAGCGGCCACCACCGTTGCGCGCGATTGTGCGCTTGCCGTCTTCGACCTTGCCCCTGGCAAGTACCAACCTGCAAAGAGATGACACAATGACCCGCAGCATCGACTACTTCTTCGGCATCGGATCTCCGTGGGCCTATATCGGTCTCGACCCGTTTCTCGACCTCGCCCGGCGCTTCGGCGCAGAGGTCCGGCCCTATCTCATCCCGCTCATCGTCGAAAATGGCGGCATCTATTCACGCGACCGGCCGGATGCCCGCCGCGCCTATTGGCTGAAGGACCTTCAGCGCTGGGCGGCGCTGCGCGGCAAGGTCGTCGATTTCTCCAACCGGGCCGGACTTTCCGATCCGACACCGGCGGGTTTTCTCATTCTGGCCGCCCAGCTTGAGGGCGCGGACTGGATTGGCCTGACGCGAGCCTTGCAGGCGCCCTATTGGAGCCGCAAGGCCGATATCGGCGATATCGCGGTGCGCCGGCCGATCATCCAGGCCGCGGGGTTCGATGCGGACGCTCTGGAGACCCGGGCGGCGCAGGACGATGTCGCCGCCCTCTGGCAGTCGAACCGCGAGTTTGCAAAGGAGGCGGGTGTTTTCGGCCTGCCGACCTTCCGCTACCAGGGCGAACTCTATTGGGGCCAGGACAGCCTGCCCTTCCTGGAACGCCACCTCGAAGGCGCACGGCTCATCGCCTGACCGGATACCCGTGGAGACAGACATGCCCCTTGCACTGCCCGACGCCACCGGTCCCGCGAAGCTGGCCATCGGCATATGACCGCACTTCCTCAAGAACTCGTCGGGCAACTGAAGGCGCGCTTCGCCGAGCGCTTCACGACCAATGCAGCGGTGCTGGAGCAGCACGGCCGCGGTGAATCCCACCATGTGGCGGCCCTGCCGGATGGTGTCGTCTTCGCCGGGAGCACGCAGGAGGTTGCCGATGTCGTGACGCTTTGCGCGCAACACCGCGTTCCCGTCATTCCCTATGGCGCAGGCACGTCGCTGGAAGGGCATCTCACGGCCGTAAAGGGCGGCATCTCGCTCGACCTTTCGCATATGACCGAGATCCTGCGCATCAGCCAGGAAGACCTCGACTGCACCGTACAGGCCGGCGTCACCCGCGAGCAGCTGAACACCTGGCTGCGCGACAAGGGCCTGTTCTTCCCCATCGATCCCGGCGCGAATGCCTCGATCGGCGGCATGGTCTCTACCCGTGCTTCCGGCACCAATGCTGTCCGTTACGGCACGATGCGTGAAAACGTGCTGTCCCTGACGGTGGTTCTGCCGAACGGCGAGATCATCCAGACGGGTGGTCGAGCGCGAAAATCCTCCGCCGGGTATGACCTGACGCGGCTCTTCGTCGGCGCCGAAGGGACGCTTGGCGTCGTCACCGAGGTTACGCTGCGGCTCTACGGCATTCCGGAGCACACCGTTGCCGCGCTCTGCTCCTTCCCAAGCGTCCAACAGGCGATCGACACCGCGATCGCCGTCGTGCAGCTTGGCATTCCCGTCGCGCGCATGGAGTTCATGGACCGCGGGCTGATCGCCGCGGTCAACGCCTATTCGGGCCTGTCCCTGAAGCTGGAGGATACGCTGGCCTTCGAATTCCACGGCCCCGTCGGCGCCGTCAAGGAGCAGGTCGCGCTCGTCGCATCGCTGGTGCAGGAAAACGGCGGCAACGACTTCGAATGGGCGACATCGCCCGAGGAGAGAAACCGGCTGTGGAAGGCACGCCACAGCGCCTTCTACGCCGTCGTTTCGCAGCGACCGAATGCCAGGGGCTGGTCGTCCGACGTCTGCGTTCCGGTTTCAGAACTCGCCGGCTGCGTCCTGCACACCCGCGAATTGCTGAAGGGCTTTCCCGTCCCGGCCGCCATCCTCGGCCATGTCGGCGACGGCAACTACCACGTCGTCTTCGCCGTCGATCCTTCGAGCGAAAACGAGCTGGCCGCCGTCGCTGCCATCAACAAGAAGATGGTCGAAAAGGCACTCTCGGTCGGCGGAACGTCGACGGGCGAGCACGGCGTCGGCACGGGCAAGATCGCCTATCTCAGACAGGAACACGGCAAGGCCGTGGACCTCATGGCCGTCATCAAACACGCCCTCGATCCGCTCGGCATCATGAACCCCGGAAAGATCCTGCCGACGGCATGACGACGATCATCCACGGAAAGACTAAAAATAGGAACGACCTGTCTTTCTCTTCATCGCCGGATGGCCTAGAACCTTGCTCGCCTCATGCTGAACGGTCTCCGTCGTCTGAGGACCATAGGTGACGTACTCCAATCCGAAGCAATCCCATGAAAGAACCCATATCAGACCAGATCGTCACAGCCGCCGGAGCGCTTTTCTACGGCGAAGGCATTCGTGCTGTCGGCATAGATCGCATCATCGAGGAAGCGAACGTCGCAAAGGCGACGCTCTATCGACACTTCCCGTCGAAAGACCATCTCGTCGCGGCCTATCTTCAGGATCGCCACGAACGGGTTATCCGTTCCCTCCACGAAGCTTTGGAAGCCCAATCGGACCCGCGAAATCAGATCAAACTGATTTTCGAACGTCTGCACGAAAAGGCCGATACCCCTGAATTTCGCGGCTGCGCCTTTGCGCTTGCCGTTGCCGAACACGGCGATTCCGACCGGATCGTGTCCGTCGCCCGAACGCACAAGAAGATGGTCGGCGACATTTTCCGGGATATCATGTCGAAGGCCAACGTCGAGGGAAAGCAGGCAGGTGCACATCTTTGCCTGCTTTATGAAGGGGCGCTTGCAACCGTCGCCGTCGGACGCGATCCCCAGGCCGTTCTCGTCGCGCGCGACTGTGCGCTCGCCGTTTTCGACGCGGCCACCCTCTCCGCCAAAAGCCCGCGCTGAAGAGCACCTCTGTCCATCGATCGGCCGGAAACAGTCCAATGTTCCTATTCTCTTGGAGCACTGGGCAATATGGGGTCGGCGACGCACCCGCCGTGCGGGTGTTCGAGGAAATGCGGTTTGCGGCCGGGAACGGCGATGCCGGACAGGCTTCGGGAAATGCTGATCCACCCCGTCGCGGAAATCGAACAAAATAATCCATAGATTTAGTAGAAAAAGAATAACCAGTCTTTCTCTCTGCTGGTCTCCTGCCTACGCTGTGCACCATGATCCGCCCGGCAACAAACAGGACCCGCACCATGACTGACCGCTTCCTCCCGTTCTCCCTTTCCCGGCGCCGCCTGCTGACAGCCACCGCGGTGCTGGCATTCGCCACCCTGGTTGGCACGGCGAATTTCACGCCCGTTCAGGCAGAGGACAGCGACGCCAATGGCGGCGACATCACCTTCCTGATCGATTCCCTGGGAGACACCTGGATCCCCAACAACAGCGCGATCTCCAGCTTTCAGGGCCACATCTGGGGCCATGTCACCGACAAGCTTCTCTATGTCGATGCCGAGGGCAAGGTCAGCCCGTGGATTGCCGAACGCTGGGAGCAGAACGATGCTGCCACCGAGTTCACCCTGCATCTGAAGAGCGGCGTGACCTTCTCCGACGGCACTGCGCTCGATGCCGCGGCGGTCGTCGCCAATCTCGACATCTGGTATGCCGGCCGCAAGAGCGAGGGCATCAACCCGATCGGCCTCTTCCCGAAGACCTACGACCATGCCGAAGCTGTCGATGCGACGACGGTGAAGGTCTTCTTCAACAAGCCGACGCTCGGCTTCATCCCGACGCTCGGCTACCACGGCTCGATCCTCATCTCGCCGAAGACGCTCGCGCAGCCTGCCTCCGAGCAGGCGGACCTCAGCAAGACCTCGGGCAGCGGCCCTTATGTCGTCGACTCCTGGAAGGAAGGCGACTTCGTCAAACTGGTCAAGCGCCAGGACTACAACTGGGGACCGGCAGCCGTCGGCCATACCGGTCCGGCATTCCTGGACACGATCACCTACAAGCTCGTGTCCGAACCCTCGCTGCGCGTGGCTTCCGTCCAGTCGGGCCAGGCCGATGTTGCCTACAACGCCTCCCCTCAGGAGTTGAAGTCGCTCAAGGACGAGGGCTTCACGATTGCCACCCCGCGCTATCTCGGTTTCGTCAACGGATGGGCCGTCAACACGAAGCTGCCCCCCTATGACGACGTGAAGGTGCGCCAGGCCCTTCAGGCCGGCATCGATCGCCAGGAGATCATCGACACCGTCTACACCCCCGACTGGAAGCTCGCGACCTCCTTCATCCAGAGCAACGTGCCGGGCGCAACCGACCACAGCGACCTGCTGGCCTACAATCCCGAAAAGGCCGAAACGCTGCTCGACGAGGCGGGCTGGGTGAAGGGCGCCGACGGCATCCGCACCAAGGATGGCAAGCCGCTGTCGCTGACGCTCCACTCCAACCCCTATCTGGCGACGTCGAAGTCGGTCGACGAGCTCATCGCCCAGCAGCTCGGCAAGATCGGCTGGAAGGTCGATATCCGCGCCTATGACGTCGTGACCTTCGGCGAGAAGGTCAAGTATGGCGGACCGGCCATCCCGGCCTACGAGGTGACGCGCAGCTTCATCGACGCCGGCACCGTCGCCGGCATCCTCACCAATGCCAACAATGGCGAGAACTGGTTCGCCCTCGACGACCGCGATCCGAAGCTCAACGACCTGCGCGACAAGATCGCCGGCGCCGGCTCCACCGAGACCCGCAGCCCGCTCCTGGATGAGCTGCAGACCTACATTCTCGACCAGGGCTACTTCATCCCCCGCACGCAGATCGTCCAGCGCATCTACGTGCAGTCCCCGGCGGTCAAGGGCGAAGTCTATAACGGGGTTGCCTATGCCAGCTACTACACGGCCAAGAAAAGCGACTGATCCGCAATTCCACAAAGCAACGTGAGGTGACCGGCATGAGGAATGCCTACCTGACCTACGCCGCAAAGCGTCTTGCCCAGGCCCTGGTCGTCATCCTGCTGACCTACGTCTTCACCTTTGTCGTGGTCAGCATTCTGCCGGGTGACCCCATCACCAACGTCCTGAACAATCCGCAGAGCGGGTTCACGCAGGAGGAGATCAAGGAGATCATCGCCGCCCAGGGCCTGGACAGGCCGGTGCTTGTCCAGCTCTGGTCGTCGTTCTCCGGCTTCGTCACCGGCGATCTTGGCCTGTCCATGCGCTCCCATCGGCCGGTGGCGACCCTGATCGCCGAGGTGCTTCCGTCGACGCTGGTCCTCGCGGCGTCGGGCCTTGCGGTCGCGCTGGTCCTGGCCGCCACGGTCGCCTACGGCACCCAGTTCGTTCCCAAGAGGTACGGCCAGGGGCTGCTGCGCGGCTTCCCGTCGCTGTTCCTGTCCGTGCCGAATTTCGTCATCGGCCTGGTGCTGATCCATTTCTTCGGCTTCCAGCTCGGCGTCTTCCGCGTCATCGAACCGGACAGCGTCTGGGCAACCCTCTTTGCGGCGATCGCGCTCGGCATTCCGATTTCCGCCCAGATTGCCGAAGTGCTGATCGCAAACCTCGACAACGAGGCGGCGCAGGAATATGCGGCCGTCGCGCGCGGTCGCGGCCTGGGTCAGGCGCGCCTCTTCGCCAAGCACCTGCTCAAGCCTTCGTCACTTCCGGTCGTCACCGTCATCGCGCTCACCATCGGCGAATTGCTGGGCGGATCCCTCATCACCGAGACGGTGTTCGGGCGCACGGGCATCGGCAGTCTGGTGCAGCGGTCGGTCAGCACGCAGGACCTGCCCGTCCTGCAAGCGATCGTCTCGCTCGCGGCGGTGGTTTTCGTGCTCGTCAACCTGATCGCCGACCTGCTCTACCCGCTGCTCGACCCGCGCGTGACGCTTCTCGGCGGACCGAAATCCCGTGCCGATACCGAGGACGGCACGACCGGCGTTTCTCCGGCGGTGGCATCATGACCCTCACCTCCTATTCCACCACCCCCGGCATTTCCATCCGCAAAAGCCGTCTTCGCGTGCCGCCGACCGTCACGCTCTCCTTTGCGATCGTCGCGCTGGTGCTGGCCTGGTCACTCGCCCCGGCCCTCTTCACGAGCCTCAGCCCGGTCAACGGCTTTCCCGCCGACAAGCTGCTGGGGCCAAGCTTCACCCATTGGTTCGGCACCGACCATCTGGGCCGCGACGTCTACACCCGCGTCGTCTATGGCACCGCCTCCTCGGTTTCGAGCGCGCTCATCGCCGTCGTCATCGGCGTCGTCGCCGGCGGCATCATCGGTCTGCTCGCCGGTTTCTTCGGCGGCTGGGTGGATACGGTGCTTGCCCGCCTGGTCGATGTGCTGCTCGCCATCCCGAAATTCCTGCTGGCCGTCATCGTCGTGACGGCGATCGGTTTCGACACCATCAATGCGGCCATCGCCACCGGCGTTTCGGCAGTTGCCGTCTTTGCGCGCGTCATGCGCTCGGAAGTCATCAAGACCCGGCGCGCGACCTTCGTCGAAGCCTCGTTCCTCCTGGGAGGCACGCGCGCGCATATCCTGTGGCGGCATGTCCTGCCGAATGCGTCGCGCTCGGTGCTGCCGCTCGCGGTGCTCCATTTCGGGGACTCGATCCTCGTCATCGCCAGCCTTGCCTTCCTCGGATACGGCGACCCGCCGCCGGCCTCCGACTGGGGCCTGCTGATCTCGATCGGCAAGGATTACCTCAAATGGCCGTGGCTGGTTTACGCCCCCGCCTTTGTCACGATCGCGACCGTCCTCTCTGTGAACAGGATCAGCCGATGGCTACGCAAGACAGACTGACCACCCTTCCCTTCCGCAAGGATCTGACCGTGCCGGTATCGACGCCCCTGCTGCGCACCGAAGACCTGTCGGTTTCCTACGGCTCGCAACGGGTCGTCACCGGAGTCGGCTTCGAGCTTGCCCGCGGCAGGAGCCTCGCCCTTATCGGGGAATCCGGCTCGGGCAAATCGACCATCGCCCGCGCCGTGCTGCGGCTTCTCGCCGGCGGTGGGCGCGCGACGGGCCGAGTGGAATTCGACGGCGAGGAGGTGCTCGGGCTTTCGGAACGCCGCTTCCGCCCGCTGCGGGGTCGGGCCATGGGCTTCGTGCCGCAGGATCCCGGCAATTCGCTCAACCCGGTGCGGACGATCGGCGCCCAGGCGATGGAAGCGGCGGCGCTGCTCGACGAGCCGAACAAAGCCATTCGCAAGGCGCTCGTCCTGGAAACATTTTCGCAGGTCGGGCTCGACAACCCCCAGCGCGTCTACGATTCCTATCCGCACCAGCTCTCCGGCGGCATGCTGCAACGCGTGCTGATCGGCCTGGCCGTCCTCCCGCGGCCAAAGCTGCTGGTCGCGGACGAGCCGACCTCCGCGCTCGACGTCACCATCCAGAAGCGGATCCTCGATCTGCTTTCGCGCCTGCAAAGCGACCTCGACATCAGCCTCCTTCTCATCACGCACGACCTTGCGATCGCCGCCGAGCGTGCCGATTCCCTCGTGGTGCTCAAGGACGGCCTCATCCAGGAGGCCGGGAGCACCGCATCGGTCTTCGCCTCCCCGAAATCCGCCTATGCGCGAAAACTCCACGCCGACGTGCCCGCGCTCAATCCCGACCGCTACGCCGCGCTGCGCGATCCTGGCTTTCACCGCCTCAATGCCGGCGCAGAGAAAGAACCGAAGATCGCGGTGAATGCCGTCACCAAGACATTCGCCCTCGACGGCAAGCGGCTGACAGCCGTCAACGGCGTCTCCTTCTCCGTGCCCGCCGGCACGACCCACGCGCTGGTCGGCGAATCCGGTTCCGGCAAGACGACGACGATCCGCCTCCTGCTTGGCCTGGAGGAGCCCGACGCCGGTCAGATCTCCGTCGCCGGAGAACGGCTGGACGGCCGCTCGCATACATCGCTGCGCACGACCTGGCGTCATCTGCAGCTCGTCTACCAGAACCCCTTCACCTCGCTCGATCCGACGTGGAAGGTCGAGCAGCTGGTGCGCGAACCGCTCGACCGGTTC
Source organism: Shinella granuli (assembly GCF_004341885.1). Lineage (GTDB taxonomy): Bacteria > Pseudomonadota > Alphaproteobacteria > Rhizobiales > Rhizobiaceae > Shinella > Shinella granuli. The sequence goes on from NZ_SLVX01000008.1 coordinate 252,952, forward strand.
AGGATCGGCACCCGTGAGGAACGGGACGAGCGGGTTCGCGAGGCGCTGGCCAATGTCGGCCTCGGCGAGCATCTGCTCGCCCGCAAGCCGGACGCCTTGTCGGGTGGCCAGCGCCAGCGCGTGGCGATTGCCCGGGCGCTCGTTCTCAAGCCGGACGTGATCGTGCTCGACGAGCCCACCTCCGCGCTCGATGTCAGCGTCCAGGCCGATATCATCGAGGTCCTGTTGTCGTTGCAGGCCAGGCTGGGTCTGACCTATGTATTCGTCTCGCACGATCTCGCGCTGGTGCGCCAGCTCGCGCACACGGTTTCGGTGATGCAGCACGGCCGCATCGTCGAACATGGCACGGTCGCCGACATCTTCGACCATCCCAAGGCGCCTTATACCCGGTCGCTGCTGGACTCGATCCCGGCCGGTCTCGCCCGCCCCGCCCCCGTGGCGCGCCCGCAGACCCGGCAGATCCTCATCGCGGAAAAGATCGCATGACCATCGCCGCACCCGCCCATACCCTGCCCGCATCGTTCCGCCCGAAACAGCGGCTCGGCTTCAATACACGCGTCTCGTTCAATGACGATGCCGGTCCGGCACAGGGCCTGCGCGAGGGCATCGACCTGTTCAAGGCGGCCGAACAGCTGGGCTTCCAGTCCGGCTGGGCCTACCAGCGGCACTTCGACCACTATCTCTCCTCGCCGCTTCCGTTCTTCGCCGCCGCCGGCCAGCACACAAGCCGGATCACGCTCGGTTCGGCGGTCATCCCGATGCGCTATCAGGACCCGATCCTGCTCGCCGAAGCGGCCGGAACGACCGATCTTCTGATCGGCGGCCGGCTGGAACTGGCCATCGCCACCGGCGCCAATGGCGCCTTCGATGCCGTGTTCGGCGCCGTCGAGACGGATGCCCGCACGGAAGCAAAACGCCGCCAGGCCCGCTTTCTTGCCGCCATCTCCGGCGAGGTGCTTCACACCGTCGTGGAAGCCAGCCAGGGTGTGCCGGAAGGTGCCGAGCTGCGCGTGACCCCGCATAGTCCGGGCCTCCGCGCCCGGATCCGGCAGGGTTCGGCCAGCATCGATTCCGCCGTGCAGGCTGCTGAACTCGGCATCGGCCTCATTTCGGGAACCGTGCAGCACGGCCAGGCCGAGGGCGAGACCTTCGGCGCCTATCAGGCCCGCATCATCGAGGCCTATCGCTCCACCTGGCATAAGACTTGGGGCACTGCGCCGCCATCGGTCGCCGTCGCCGCCTCGATCCTCGTCGGCACCACGGCCGAACTCCGGGAGAAATACGCGGCCTATGACCTCGAACGCCGGACGCTCGGCATCGCCGCCTCCCGCCCGAAGGGTGCACTGGCGCCCGCCAGCCAGCCTGCGCCCGCAGGCGCCCAGATTTCCCCGGTCTTTCAGGGCACGCCCGATCAGGTGATCGAAGCCGTGTTCAAGGACCCCGGCCTTGCCGCGGCGGACGAGATCGTCCTCTTCCTGCCGCCCGCCTACGGGCTTGCCGAGAATATAAGGCTGCTGAGCGATCTGGCGGAAACGGTCGCGCCAGGGCTCGGCTGGTCGCCCGCACGATGACTGGCCTATCGCCGGATTCTCTCGGAGGTGATCCCGAGGGAATATTTTCTACCATTTCACTAGAAAGAGAAAGACCTGTCTTCCTCATCACGGCACATCGTCTTAACGTGCCCGCATTATCGGTAAAAGATTGGAGCTCCCATGGCCGCGGAATTCATCAGCGTTAGCTTCCCGAACGCCTCGAACGACCTGACCCCTCTTCCCGACGCGCCGGTGGATCCGCTTTTCCTGGAGCGCTATGCCCGCGCCCTCGACGATTACGGGTTCAACTATACCCTGCTGCCCTACTCCTCCTCGTCCTTCGATCCGTTCACGCTCGGCGCCACGGTTCTCGCCCACACCAGGAACATCAAGATCATCGTCGCGCTGCGCCCCAACACCGTCTATCCGACGGTTGCGGCCAAATCGCTTGCAACGCTCGATCAGCTGAGCGGCGGCCGGGTCGTCGTGCACTTCATTGCCGGCGGCAGCGACGAGGAGCAGGCCCGCGAGGGCGATTTCCTCAACAAGGAGGAGCGCTACGAGCGGCAGGAAGAATATATTCGCATCCTGCGCCTGGCCTGGACCTCGAAGGAGCCCTTCGATTTCGACGGCAAGTATTACCAGTTCAAGCAGTTCCGCAGCGCGGTGCGCCCGACGCAGGGGCTGATCCCGATTTCGCTCGGCGGCTCGTCGGATGCAGCCTACCGCATCGGCGGTTCGCTCTGCGACATCTTCGGCCTCTGGGGAGAGCCGCTGGCGGAGACGAAGCAGCAGATCGACCGGATCTATGCGGAAGCCGCCAAAGCCGGCCGGACCGATCGTCCGCGCATCTGGGTCACCTTCCGCCCGATCGTCGCCGAAACCGACGAACTCGCCTGGGAAAAGGCACACCGGGTTCTGGAGCGGCTGAACGACAACCGCCAGAAGGGCCTCGGACGTTCACCCCTTTCCGCTCCACGTCCTGCCAATGTCGGGTCCCAGCGTCTCCTCGAAATCGCGGCGCGCGGCGACGTGCATGACCGGGCCCTGTGGTATCCGACGGTCACCGCGACCAATGCCGGCGGCGCCACCACGGCGCTGGTGGGATCGCCGCGCACGATTGCCGATTCCATCCTCGACTACATCGATCTCGGCGCCGATCTCATCTCGATCCGTGGCTACGACAATTTCAACGACGCGGTCGATTACGGCCGCTATGTCCTGCCGCTCGTGCGCGAAGGCATCCGCCAGCGAGAAGATGCCAAGAAGACGGCCGCCGCCTGATGACGGCGCTGTTGCTGAACCAGCCGGAAAGCCCCGGCGGCACGCCCTATGACACGGACGTGCTGAACGCCACGACCCGCGCACTCGCTGAAGCGGCACCGGACGCCGACCGTACCGGTGCGTTCCCCTGGCCGGGCATCCATGCCGTTCACGAGAGCGGTCTCCTGGAAAGCACCGTCGCCATCCGTCATGGCGGACAAGGCGCTAGCCTCTACGATGCCGCCTACATTCTGGCGGCACTCGGCCGGGGCGACCCGTCGGTCGCCCTCATCAGCGCCATGACGATCTTCAACCATCTCGGTCAGGCGGGGAAGAACCACTGGCCGGAGGGTCTCTACACGCGCCTGCTGGCGGAGGCGAAGCACCGTCCGCTCCTCCTCAACGCCGCCCGCGTCGAGCCGGACCTCGGCTCGCCGGCGCGCGGCGGCCTGCCTGCAACGCTTGCCCGGCGCACGGCGACCGGCTGGTCGATCACCGGCCGCAAGCGCTTCGTGACCGGCGCGCACGGCCTCACGCATTTCCTGGTGTGGGCGCATACCGACGAGACGCCGGCGCGTGTCGGGACCTTCGTCGTGCCGAACGGCCTTCCCGGCATTCGGGTGATCGAAAACTGGAGCAGCCTCGGCATGCGCGCCACGGGTTCGCATGACGTCGAATACGCCGATGTCGAGATTCCAGCGGACGACGTTCTCGAACTCGTCGATCCGTCCGTCGCCCAGCAGGACAACCGCGCCCATGCGGGGATCACGCTGGCGCTGACCGCCATTTACCTCGGCGTGGCGGAAGCCGCACAGGCAGCCTTCATCCGCTTTGCCCATGAGCGCATCCCCACCAATCTCGGCCATCCCATCGCCCGCACGGAGCGGTTCGTAACGCTTTCGGGCGAAATCGACCTTCTCGTCTCCGGTGCCCGCCAGATCATCTTCGATGCGCTCGGGGCGCAGCAGAGCGAACCCGAACGGCTGATCAGAGCGCGTATTCTTGCCGGGCGGCACTTGCGCGAGGCCGTCCAGATCGCGGTGCGCGGCATCGGCAATCCGGGCCTCGGCGCCGATCTCGGACTTGAACGGCATTTCCGGGACATCCAGTCCGTGCTCGTCCATGCGCCGCAGGAAGATACGTCCATCGCGATACTGGGCCGCTCCGCCTTCGATGCGTGGAAGCAGACCGAGGCCGGCGGATCGAGCCATCCAACGAGAGCACCTGTTCTCAAGACGGCATGACGGGAAGGACTTCCGTCTCTCTGACAGCTTCACGCGAACCATTGAGGGAATTTGAATGAGCAACAATCTGATCGTCGGCTTCTCGGGAAACATCACCCGTCCGTCGAGCACGAGAGCTTTCGTGGAAAGCGTCACGGAAGCGCTCGCAAGAAAGGTTGGCCGGCAGCATGTGGTCTTCGACATCGAGGACCTCGGATCATCCTTGGCGGCGGCAAGGTCGGTGGCTGGCCTGGCCCCCGAAGCACGCAATGTGATCCGAACGATTGTCGAGGCTGACGCGCTCGTTATCGGATCTCCGACCTACAAGGGGAGCTATACGGGTCTCTTCAAGCACGTCATCGATCTGCTCGATCCCGCCGATTTACGCGGCAAGCCGATCGTGTTGACGGCAACCGGCGGCGGAGACAGGCATTCGCTCGTTGTCGAGCACCAGTTGCGACCGCTTTTTGCATTTTTCGAGGCCTTTGTTGCGCCGACCGCGATCTATGCCTCGGGTCGTGATTTCATCGACGGCACAGTGTCGCCCGTCATACTCGGTCGCGTGAATCAGGCAATCACGGAAGCTTCCCTGCTGATCGGCGCACAGCCGATTTCGGCGGCAGTCGCGGCGGAATAGGCTGCCGCCATGTTCCGCGCGATCCGCATTTGTCGCAGGCACCCGGATTTGCAGGCGATGCGAGCGCCGCGAGGATAGAGACCAATGATACCAGCAAAAAAACATGTAGTCGGAATTACCGACCACATGATCGGCGCGCCCGATCTCGAAGCCGGCGTGCTCGGTGACGATGTCGAGATAGACTTCTTCGCCAGCACGGACGAGGCGTCCTTCACCCCCGACCGGCTGGCGAGGCTCGATGCCCTGATGGTCTGGGGTGCGAGACTCGGGCCGAAAAGCATCGCCCACCTGACCCGTTGCAAGGGTGTCGTGCGCTATGGCGTCGGCTACGAGAAGATCGATCTTCATGCGCTCGCAGAGGCCGGCATCCCCTTCGCCAACAATCCGGACTATGGCACCGAGGAGGTCGCAGACCACGCCGTTGCGATGATCCTTTCCCTGCACCGACGGCTTTGGGAACATGACGCCCGCGCCCGCGGATACACATCCGGATGGCAGGTCCATAGCCTGAAGCCGCTTTCACGCTCCAACAGAGCCACGGTCGGCGTTGTCGGCGTCGGCCGGATCGGAACGGCGGTGATCAACCGGCTGAAGCCCTTCGGCTTCCGTCTTCTCGGTTATGATCCAAACCAGCCGCCAGGGCATGAAAAGGCCATCGGCTATGAACGGCCGGAGCGACTGGACGAACTCTTTTCCCAATCGGATATCGTCACGCTCCATTGTCCGGCAAACGACGAGACTCGCGGCATCCTGAATGCCGATGGCCTCGCGAAGCTGAAGCCCGGGGCCATCGTCGTTAACACCGCGCGCGGAGACCTGATCGAGGATCTCGATGCGCTCGAGGCCGCACTGCGGAGCGGGCATCTCGCTGCGGCCGCTATCGATACGCTGGTCAAGGAACCGCCCGGCGTTCATCCGCTGCTTACGGCGTGGCGCAACCGCGAGGACTGGATTGCAGGCCGATTGGTAATCACGCCGCACAATGCCTTCTACTCTGACCACGCGTCCGTCGAGATGCGTCGCAATGCGGCGAAGACGGTGAGAATTCTGCTCGATGAAGGCAAACTCAGAAACCGCGTCACGGAAAGATCGTGAGCAGCGGTGACATAGCGCCGATGGAGGTTCGCCGGACACAAACGGCTATCGTTTTGTGTCCGATCCGCGCACGAACGCTTCCAGGCGGTCGAAGAAGGTCCGCCAGGCGGCTTCCTGCGGGAGCGGGATATGATTGCGGCTCTCAAGAAGCACGAATTCCGCTCCGGCAATGCGGCTGGCCAGTTCCCGACCCTGGTCGAGCGGCTGGACGCTGTCTCCACGCGCGTGCACGACGAGGGTCGGAATGTCGATCTCTTCCACGATGGAGCTGACGTCGAACGTATCGACCGCCCGGTGCAGGGCGACGGCATTGTCCGGCGAGGTCGTGCGGCACTGAAGGCTCACGAGCGACTCGATCTGCTCGCGCGTGCCGTCGGGAATGAACATCGTCGCAAACGCATCGATGAAAGCACTTCCGGCTCGCCCCCAGCCGTGGCGCATCAGCGTCAGGATCGCCTCGGCCTGCTGCCGCTCGCCCTCGCGCATGCGGATCAGCCGGCCCTCGACAAAACCGCCATGCAGGACGAGATGGGACACCCGTTCGGGATGGCGGTGCGCATAGGCCAGGGCGATCGGCGCGCCCTGGGAGGTGCCGTAGAGGGCGAAGCGTTCGAAACCGGCCGCGTCGACGACCGCCGCGAGGTCGTCGACGAACCGGTCGAGCGAGAGGTCGCCGATATCCCAGTCGGAAAGACCGTTTCCGCGCTGGTCGTATCGCGCGACCCGAAAGGCGCTGTTCAGCCTGTCGAGGAACGGCCGCCAGATCGGACTGGTCCAGTCGTGATCGAGATGGGTCAGCCAATGCCCGGCCTTGACGAGCGGATAGCCCTCCCCGCTCGTGGCATAGGCGATCCGGGTCCCGTCACGTGAACGACAGAAGGCGATGTGCTGGTTGCCCGCCGCCGCAGGCGACCTGCCGGGCGCTTCCACCGCGACGTCTCCGACGAAGCGGAAACCCCGGCGGGGAAAGGTCCGTATCCATCGCTGCCGCTTGCCGTCGTCCTCGACCGCCGAACGCGCAGCGCTGATCCTCGCGCTGACCGCGGCCTCCGAGACGATCCGGCCACCCCAGATCGCCTCGACAAGATCGTCCGTGGTGACGACGCGATCGCGCGATTCGATCAGGTATAGCAGAAGGTCGAAGACCTGCGGTTCGACCGGGCGCGGTTGTCCCCGCGCGAGCAGTTCGCGCGTTTCCCGTACGAGCTCGAAATCGCCGAACCGATAACGCATGGGCAACAGTATAGACGGCCGGCATCCCGCCGGCAGGGAAAATTCAGGAAAAGACAAGACAATCGTGAACGTCTCCTCAAGCGGCGTGGCCGATCCCGTCCGACAATGGCACCGAACAGCCAGGGAGCGTCCACCATGCCGATCCAGCCGCCAGCCGACATCGTCCGCCGCAGCGACGGCTCCATCGATATCGATTTCTATGCCCGGCAGGGGGCAAGGCTGCGGGACAAGGCCAGGACGGAGGCCTTCGGGCGCATCGCCGCCACGGCCGCCCGCGCGCTGCGCTTTCTGGCAAGGCCGATGAAAGCGCACCGTCATGGCGACGCGCAGGCGCACCTGACGACCACGGAGCATCGCGCACGAGCCGCCGGGAAACGAGAGCAGGCTCCTTGACCGAGGGCCACCCCATCGTCCCGGCTCCTTTATGCCTCTTCCGCACGGCAGCATGTTTTCCAAACCCTATCGCCAAGGCGATCCGATCATTTCCATGGACGACCTTCTCGCGGTGTAAGCGCCAGGCCAGCCAATGGCAGGCAACGCTTTCCAATCGACAATCCTTGAAATCACGCATCAACCATCCATATACCATCCACACGGATGGAGAATGTCATGGCAAACAATGTGCACAAGCTTCGCGACAAGGGCGCGGACCTGGAGAAGATCACCATCAATCTCGGCTATGTCGACCTCGGTCGAATCGACCTCCTCGTGCAGGAAGGGTTCTACTCGAACCGCACCGATTTCATCCGTACGGCGATCCGCAACCAGCTTGGCGTCGATGGAGAGGCTGTCAAACGCTCGATCGTCCGCCACACCCTCGAACTGGGACTGCGCGACTACAGCAGGGCGGATCTGGAAACCGTGAAGGCAGCCGGCGAGAAACTGCATATCAAGGTGGTCGGCCTCGCCCGTATTGCGCCGGACGTCACCCCCGAGCTCGCCCTCGCGACCATCGAATCCATCACCGTGCTCGGCGCGCTTCAGGCCAGCGCGGAAGTAAAGGCCGCGCTCGCAGACCGCATCCGATAGGGCCTTGCGCCCCTAAACAAGGACGAGACCATGAACAATGAATTTGCCGCGGCCATGCGCCGGGCGACGCTCTCCACGTATGCCTTGAACCTTGCCGAGGCAACCCGCGTGATCCAAGACGCCCTTGCCAACCGAGCGGGCAGTATGGAGCCCGAACCGACAGCTTCCGACATAATACCTCCCGCGACGAAATCGCGCTCGAAACCCTTTTCCGTCGATCCGAACGCCGAGGTCATCGAGTCTTCGGCAAGACCGGAGCCCGCCAGCACCCGGACGGGATCGTCGCAGCCGCCACGGCGACGATCCCTGGCGGACACGTTGAGGATTTTGAGCGAGGGCCGTGCGTCGACCGGCACGCTCGGTTCGCTTTCGAGCGGCAGCCTGCCCGGTATCGCGAAACGCTGCCTTTCGCCCGTCATTCCCGAGGGCGCCGAATACTTGGCCCGCACCTTCTCCTGTGCGGCAGGCACACGAGGCTACAAGCTCTATGTTCCGGCTTCCGCGCCGGGCCGGCCACACGGCCTCATCGTCATGCTGCACGGGTGCAAGCAGGATTCCGACGACTTCGCGATTGGAACCGGCATGAACGCCGTCGCCGAAACGCAGGGCCTTCTGGTTGCCTATCCTGACCAGACCGGAGCGGACAATGCGTCGTCCTGCTGGAACTGGTTCCGGCCATCCGACCAGAGACGCGGCGCTGGCGAGCCTGCGATCATCGCAGGCATCACGGAAGAGATCATCCGTGAATTCAACCTCGATCGTAGCTTGATCTTTGTCGCGGGCCTGTCTGCCGGCGGTGCCATGGCCGCGGTGATGGGCGAGACCTATCCCGATCTCTACGCAGCCGTGGGCATACATTCCGGGTTGGCCTACGGATCGGCCCACGACGTCGTCTCGGCGTTCGCCGCGATGCGTGGGAATGCCGGTTCCGCCTCTCGCCCAAAGCCGCTCTCAGGTGCCGACCAGGCAGGCCGGGTCCGCACGATTGTCTTCCACGGCAACGCGGACCGGACGGTCCATCCCTGCAACGCAGATCGGATTGTCGCGGCAACAACACCGTCTAGACACGCTAGCCCGGTTCGCAATTCCGGCCGTTCTGCTGGCGGGCTCACCTATACGAGAACCCTTGTCGCGGACGAGACAGGACGCACGGCATTGGAATGCTGGCTGGTGGACGGAGCGGGCCATGCCTGGTTCGGCGGCCATACCCCTGGATCATATACCGATCCTCGGGGACCTGACGCCACGACAGAAATGGTGCGTTTTTTTCTTGATCAGCGGTAAGGCCGGTCATGATCCGAATGAAGGACATCAGCATTGCGCAGAGTCCCTTGGGGTTGGCCAGCGCACAAGCGCAACATGGCGGAAAATATTTCCGTCCCAAACGTAAGCTTAGCCAAGGATAAAGAAAACCTTCCTCACATACGTGAGGTTTTCCCAAGTGCCTTTGAAACCGGCCGCCACGACGAAGCTGTCGCCCGCTGCGAAGGTTCGGGCGACGCCTCCGGCGTCCGTCAGCCTCACCCTGCCCTCAAGGATATGACACAGTTCGTCATAATCGCAGTCGACGCGCTCAATATGCGGCTCGGCCTCCCAGATACCGGCAAGCGCACCCTTGTCGGTTCGTTCGAAATGCCGCCAGCTGCGGGCCCGGTAAGGCTGATCGACCACGACGGGATCGGAGGTTACGGTTTCTCTTGCGTCGATCGCGCCATCGTCAAAGGCGATGAGATGTCGGGGAGAAGGGTGCAACGTATGTCCTTTCAGGAATCGAAGCCGACGCCGAACGCGTCGAGGGTCTTGTTGAACAGCGAACGCCGGCCGGTTTCATCTTCACGGGCAAGGCCGTTCTGGGCAAGACGGATGCCGAGCCAGCGGAGCGGTTCCGGCGGGAACGGGAAGGGCGGGCGGCGGAGCATCGCCAGCCTGGTGCGCTCGGTATCGTGCCCTTGCAGAAGATCGAGCATGGTCAGGGCGGCGAACCTGCTTGCCGAGACCCCCTGTCCGGTAAATCCCATCGCATAGGCCACGCGACCGGCGTGTGCCGTGCCTGCGAAAAAGGTCGTGCGCGCCGAGGTGTCGATGATGCCGCCCCAGGCGTGGGTAATCGACACATTGGCGAGGGTGGGCAGCGCCCGGGCCAAATTGGCCGCAAGGCGGGCGAAGCTGTCGCTTTCGAGAAGGAAGGCCTCGTCCCGGCGAGAACCGAAGTGATAGATCGCGTCATAGCCGCCCCAGAGGATGCGATCGTCGGCGGTCTTGCGGACATAGTGGAACTGGTTGCCGCAATCGGCGACGCCGTGCCGGCCGGCCCAGCCGATCGACGCGAGTTCGCCATGGCTGAGCGGCCGGGTGACGATCGCATAGTCGAAGATCGGGATGGCTGCGCTGCGAAGGTGCCTGAGCAGCGGCGGCGCCGCATTGGTGGCGAGAACGACCCTGGCCGCGCGAATGACGCCGCCCCGCGTTACCAGTTCGACACCGTGCGGGGTGTCCCGCACCTCGGTGACGCCTGTGTTTTCATGGATATCGATCGATTTTGACAGCGCGACGCGCCGCAGCTCCGCCACCATCTTTCCCGGGTTGAGCAGTGCGTAATTCGGTTCATAAAGGCCGGCGGTGTAGACCGGCGAGTTGAAATTTTCCCGCAGCGCGTCTCCGGTCAGATACGTGCAGTCGATGCCGAACCGGCGGTAGTTTTCAGCTTGCGCCTTCAGGCCCTCGATCTGCCAGGGTTTCTCCGCAACCGTCAGCTTGCCCTTGCGTTCGAACTCGACCTCCATGCCGAACTCGGCAAGGTCGGCTTCGAACGCATCCAGATTGGCGCGTCCGAGACGCACCAGAGCCTCGGCCTCCGCCGGCCAGCGCTTCAATGCATTGCCGACGCCATGCGAAATCGATGGCGCGCAGAACCCGCCGTTGCGGCCCGACGCCGCGTTGCCGCAGCGCCCGCCATCCACGAGGACGATCCGCGCGTCCGGTTGGCGGCGTCGGGCTTCGAGCGCGGTCCACAGGCCCGTGAACCCGCCGCCCACGATGGCGAGATCGCAGCTGGTGTCGGCGGCAAGGGGCGGGCAGTCCGGTTGCGGCCCGACGGTGTCGTTCCAGAACGGTGCGCGAACGGCCTGGGCGGGGGTGTCGGACATGTCAGGCATCCTTGCGCTTGCGTTGCTCATTCCGGCGCATCGAGATACCAGCCCCAGCGTTCGCGGTGATCGAAACGGGTGATCTGCTTGGTCTCGCAACAGGCGTCGAAGCCCGCACGGCCAAGCTCGCGGCCGATGCCGGACATCTTGTAGCCGCCCCAGGGCACCTGCGTGAATGTCGGCTGCGAGCAGTTTATCCAGACGATGCCGGCCCGCAGCCTCGCAGCGACGCGTTCGCAGCGGTCGAGGTCGTCGGACATGACCGCCGCTGCAAGACCGTATTTGCTGTCGTTCGCGAGATCGAGCGCTTCTTGTTCCGTGTCGAACGCGTTGATGCAGACGACAGGGCCGAAGATTTCCTCCTGCCAGATCGCGGAATGGGTGGGGGCATCGGCAAAGATCGTCGGGCGCAGAAAATACCCGTGATCGAACCCCTCCGGACGGTCGCCACCGGTGACGAGCCGCGCTCCGGACCGCTTGCCGGCCTCTATGGCGTCGCGCACCTTGTCGTACTGGCCCTTGGAAACCAGCGGGCCGAGCTTGACGCCAGATGCTTCTCCCGAACCAATCTCGATCGTCTCCGTGGCGATCCGCAAGCGTTCGAGAAGCCGGTCGAAAATCCCGCGCTGCACCAGAACGCGCGAGGTTGCCGAGCAGACCTCGCCCTTGTTCCAGAAGATGCCGAACAGGATCCATTCGACGGCCTTGTCGATGTCGCAGTCGTCGAAGACGAGGAAGGGCGACTTGCCGCCGAGCTCGAGGGACACCGTGCGGATGCCGGCGCTGGCGGCCTGCATGACCTTGCGGCCGGTCGCGACCGAGCCGGTGAACGCCACCTTGTCGACCAGGGGGTGATCGGCAAGCGGCTGGCCGGCCTCCGGTCCGGTGCCGGTGACGAGGTTGAAGACGCCCGCCGGAACGCCGGCCGCATGGATAATCTCGGCGAGCACCTCGCAGGAGAGCGAGCAGAGCTCGGACGGCTTTAGTACCACCGTGCATCCGGCGGCAAGCGCCGGCGCGACCTTCCACACGGCCATCAGCAGCGGGAAGTTCCAGGGTGTGATGGCGCCGATGACACCCAGCGGCTCGCGCGAGATCGTCGCCTGGAAACGGGCGTCCCCGACATCGACGGTCTCCCGCGGACGCGCCGCATGCTCTTCGGCGAGATCGGCATAATAGTCGAAGCAGAAGGCGGCATCGGCCACGTCCCATTCCGCTTCGGGGACCGGCTTGCCGTTGTCGCGGACTTCGAGAAGCGCGATCTCCTTGAGCCGCGCGCGGATGCCTTCGGCAATGCGGCGAAGGATGCCGGCGCGCGCCCCGCCGTTCAGGCCCGGCCATTCGCCGGCATCGAATGCCCGGCGTGCCGCACGCACGGCCCGGTCGATATCGACCGCCTGTCCTGCCGCGACCTCCGCGAATGTTCCCTCGGTCGCGGGATTGATCGCCGGAAAGTACTGCTCGCCCTCGGGCGCGGTGAACATGCCGTCAATATAGAGGCGGGTCCTATGCATCGAATGCTCCTGTCTTCTGCGTGCGGCGTCCGCTCTCAATCCCGGCGAGAATGCCGGCCTTCAGCGCCGCGACGTCGCGTTCCGCCCGTTCGCGGGCTTGCGGCATGTAGCCAAGCGGATCCTTCAGGCTTTCCGGCAGGCCGGCAAAACCTTCGATCGCCGAATGCACACTAAAGGCTGCATAGGCAGGATTGTAGCCACCTTCCTGCACGACAAGAAGCCGTCCAGAACAAAGTTCATCGGCCAGGGCACGGGCGCGCGACGCCAGGGCATGGAAACCGGACATGGTGACGAGCTGCCGGCCGTTGGGATCGAACTGGCCGGCATCGACACCATTGGCCATGATCAGCAGGTCCGGCTTGAACGCGCGCACCTTCGGGACGACGATCTCGTCAAAGGCACCGAGATAGGTCGTGTCCGACGACCCCATGGGCAGGGGTATGTTGAGGTTGAAGCCGAGCCCAGCGCCCATACCTCTCTCATCGATGCCGCCCGTTTCCGGGTGGGTCGGTCCCCATGCGCCGTGGTCCATATGCATGGAGACGGTCAGCACGTCGGCGCGGTCGTAGAAACCCGATTGCGTGCCGTTGCCGTGATGGACATCCCAATCGATGATGGCCACGCGGCCGATGCCGTTTGCCAGCGCGTCCTCCGCCGCGATGCCGACATGGTTGAAGAAGCAGTAGCCGTCAGCCATCGCGCGGCCCGCATGGTGGCCGGGCGGGCGGACAAGCGCGAAGGCGGGCGCTCCCGTTTCCCGAACATGACGGCCGGCGTCGAGCGTCGTGCCCGCCGCCGCAAGCAGCCCCGGCCAGGCGCCAGGCCGGAGCAGTGTCGTCGACGAGAACCGCCGGCCCTCGTGGGCCGCACGCTTTATCTCGGCTACATAGGCTTCGTCGTGGAAGCGGACGATGTCCGCCTCCGACGCATGTGTTCCCCTATGCCAGCGCAGGCTCTGGGCGACTGGTCCGCGCTGCAGCACCGCCTTCATGTTGCGAATGCGGTCCGCGCTTTCCGGATGGACCATCTGGACCGAGAGAAGCGGGTTTTCCGGCGCTTCGAAAAAGCCGAATCCCGTGTCGTGGAACAGCACGTCGTCGTGCCAGAAGATATCCATGGCCGGTGCCTGCGTCATGATCGCCTCAATCCAGAATGGTCAGGGTCGGAGGCAGTTCGGAAAGGCTCTTAGAGCCGTTCGCCGAGCAGAGCACCGTATCGCCGAGCTTGAGGCCGAAGCCCTCATCGTAGAGCGACAGGTTCGGCTCCATCGAGAAGGACATGTTGGGCTCGAACACATGGTCATCCGCCTCGTCCAGCATCATCGCCTCCAGCCAGGTCGGCGGATAGGCGAGGCCGAGGCTGTAGCCGATGCGGTGCACGCGGGTCTTGGCCAGATCCAACCGGTTCAGGACTTTATTGCATGCCGTGTTGGAGCCGCCGACCGGCAGGCCGGGCTTGGCCGCGTCGATCGCCGCGTGGAAGGATTCCGTCAGGAGATCGGAGACTTCCTTCACACGGTCGGACGGACTGCCCACAACCACGCTGCGCATCAGGATGCTGTGGTAGCGGTTGCACACGCCGGCGAGCTCGATGATGACGACATCGCCGACGCTGACCACCTGGCGGTGCGGCATGGCGTGGGTCATCGTGCTGCGGCGGCCCGTCGCCACCATGGGCGAGATGGCGCTGTATTCGCTGCCGGCCTCGCCGAGCGCCATGGCGATCTCGCCGGCGATTTCCACTTCCGAGCGGCCCGGGCGGATCGCCTCGAACGCCCGCTTCATCGCATAGTCGGCCATGCGGGCGGCGGAGCGCTGATATTCGATTTCCTGCGGCGACTTGATGAGGCGCTCCTCGGCGACCGCCGTCGAGGCGTCGATGAGGGTCGCCTCCGGCAAGTATTTCTGCAGGCGCAGGAACTGGTCGGGCGAGAAGGTGAAGGCGTGCGTCTCGATGCCGATGCGGCCCTTGGCATGGCCCGCGTCGATCAACGCCTTGGCCACGAGTTCAAGCGGATCCTGGGTGGCGATGTTGTAGAAGACCGACTCCTCGATGGCCGAAAGCTCGTGCACGCAGGGCATTTCCGAAGTCCGCGTGAAGAACAATGCCGGCTGCACTTTCTCCGAAATGATCAGCGCCTGGTACCAGAGGAAGCCGAGGCTGTCGAAACCGGTCAGGTAGTTGATGTTGTCCGGAAAGTTCACGATCAGCGCATCGAGCTCCTTGCCCTTGATGCGCTTGAGCAACTTTTTCTGGCGGTCCCGGTAGGTGGCCAACGAAAATGCAGTCAACATGGCAGTTCTCTCCTTGGTATGGATCAGGATTTTGTTTTGCGCATCGCCTGAACGATCAGGACGATGGTCGTCAGAAGGATCATCACGACGGAAACGGAGGCGATGACGGGGTTGATGTCGAAGCGCAGGCCGTCCCAGATGCGCTTCGGCAGCGTCATCACGTTGAGGCCCGAGATGAACAGCGTGACGGCCACCTCGTCCCACGAGATGACGAAGGACAGGAACGCCGCACCGAAGATGCCGGACTTCACGTTTGGCAGCAGCACGCGCCACAGCGTCGTCCAGGTGCCGGCGCCGAGCGAGCGTGAGGCGCGCTCCAGCGAACGGCTGAGCCGCGAGAACGCAACCAGCATGGCGATGACGGCATAGGGCAGCGCGACGACGCAGTGGCCGACGACAAGGCCGACATAGCTGTCGAGGATGCCGAGCCTCGCCTCGAGATAATAAACGATCATCGCCGAGACGACCTGCGGCGCCACGATGGGAAGGAGCGCGATCGTGATGAAGACGGGCGCGAGGCGCGTGTTGGTCAGCCAGAGGCCGCTCGCCATCGCAACCGACAGAAGCGTGCAGACGACGGCGCTGAGGGTCGCGACGATCAGGCTATCGGCGGCAGAGCCGATCCATTTGGGATCGGTGAACAGGGCCTCGTAGTGCCGCAGGGAGAGGTCTCCCGTCGGGAACGACAGAAAGCTCGTCGGCGTGAGCGACAGCGGGATGATGACCACCAGCGGCAGCAGGAGGAATGTGACGGCGACGGCGATGCCCGTCCAACTCGCGACCTGCTTCATGACGCGGTATCCATCAGCCGGCGGATGCCCACGATCCTGATGAGCAGCAGCATCAGCGCGACGACGATGAGCATCAGGATGGCGCTGAGCGCCGCACCGAGCCCCCAGTTGGAGAGCTGGAACATCTGCAGGTAGATATATTCCGCCACCATGACCACGCGCCCGCCGCCGAGCACGGACGGCGTGACGAAGAAGCCGAGGCTGAAGACGAAGACGATGACGGTCGCCGCCAGCAGGCCGGAGCTGGAAAGCGGCAGGAGGATATCCTTGAAGCTTCTCCAGAAACTCGCCCCGAGACTGCGTGACGCCTGGAGGAGCCGGTCGTCGATATGCTGCAGCGACGAGAGGATCGGCAGCACCGCATAGGGCACCAGGAAATGGACCATGCCGATCATCACGCCGAGTTCGTTGCGTGCCAGCGCCAGCGGCTCTGAAATCGCACCCACGGATTGCAGGAACGTGTTTGCCAGACCATTCCCACGCAGGATCATCAGCCAGGCGAAAGCGCGGATGAGGGCGGAAAGCCAGAACGGGATCAGCACGCCGATCAGCAGGATCCGCTTCTTCAGAAGCGAGCCGAAGCGAAGATGATAGGCGAGGAAATAGGCGATCACGACGCTCACCAGCGTCACGACGGTACAGATCCGCAGCGTGCGCCAGAGGATGGAAAGGATGAGCGGGTCGGTCGCAATTTGCCGGTAGTGGCCGAAACCGATGCCAGCCGGCGTACTCACACTCCAGGCGAGCACGCCCGCGAGTGGCAGCAGGTAGGCCAGCACAAGCAATGTCGGCAACGGCAGGGCAAGCGAAAGCCCCAGCCAGTTCGCAGGATGTTTGAGCATCGATTCAAATCCGGAAAGGGGTGCCGGCGGGAGGCCCGCCGGCGGTTTGGGTTCAGCCGGAGATCAGGGCGGTGTATTTGTCGAGGGCCTGACCGTAGTTTTCGGCATACCACTGGTTCTGCATCGAGACCGAACGCTCGATATTCTCCGGCGCCGTCGGGCTGATCTTCTGAAGCTCGGGTGACAGGAGCGCGTTGGCCGCGGGGTTTACCGGCCCCATGCCGTAGACCTCCATGAGCTTCGCCTGGACCTCCGGCTCCTGCGTCATGCGAATGAAGCGCATGGCAGCATCGCGGCCAGCCGGGTTACCCTTCGGCACGAACCAGACCGACGGCGAGACTACGGCCTGATCGAACGTATAGTCGATCTGCCCCGACGTCTGCTTCTTCACCAGTTCCGCGCGTGTGTTCCAGACCTGGCCCATGACGATCTCGCCATCGCGCAGGAGCTGCTGGCTTTCCGCGCCGGTCTCCCAATGGGTGAGGATATGCGGTTTCAGCTCGGCGATCTTGGCGAGCGCCCGATCGAGGTCGAGCGGATAGAGTTCCTCCGGCTTGACGCCGTCGGCGAGCAAAGCGATCTCGAGGTTGGCGCTCATCCACTTGTAGAGCGCGCGCTTGCCCGGATATTTCTTCACGTCCCAGAAATCGGCCCAGCTCTTCGGCGGATCACCGCCGAACTTGGCAGCGTCGAAGGCGATAACATAGCTGTAGACATAGTTGGCAATGCCGAAATCGTGGACGTCGCCGAAGCCGACGAGGTTCTTGTCGATCACATTGAAGTCCAGCTTCTCGACAAGGTCCTCCTTGCCGAGGCGGTAGGACGAATACATCTCGCCGTCGCAGACGTCCCAGCGCACCGCGCCACTGTCCACCTGCGTCTTGATGGCACCTTCGCTCGGCCCGCCGCCATCGACGACGAGCTTGCCGCTGTTCAGCTTGCCCCACGGTTCGGCGAAGGCCTGTTCAAAGGCTGTTACGGCGTCGCCGCCCCAGTTGGCGACGACGAGCTGGTCGGCGGCGAAGACCGAGCGTGGCATAAAGGCGCCGGCCGCGGCTGCAGCGATGGCCGACAGGCCAAACTGGCGGCGTGTCATGGCCGGGAGGTTGCGATCCGGTTTCATCACAGTCATTTCATTCCCCTTCTTTGTTGTGCTGATGCGGTTGGTCATGCAGGAACGAGATAGCCGGTACCCTTGGGCCAGCTCAGCCAGTAGTCCCGGCCGTCTTGAAGGCCGGTATGGCGGGCCCGCGTCGTCGTGAGGCGCACGCTGAAGAGCTTGCCGGCGGAATCTTCGAGCAGCGCTTCCACCCATCCGCCGAAATAGACCGAGCGAAGCAGCCGGACTTTGATGGCGTTGAGATCGGCGCTTGCGGGTGCGGAAGCATGCAGTTCGGCCTCTTCGGCTCGCACGCTGAGCTTGCCCGACCCGGCGTGCGCCAGATGCTCCGGCCCCTTGCAGATGATTTCGACGTCTCCATAGCGGGCGCGATAGAGACCGTTGCCGTTGCCTGCCACGAGATCGGTGACGTCGAGAAGGTTCGTCTTGCCGACGAAGCCGGCGACGAATGTCGAGGCCGGCGCCTCGTAGATGTCGCTTGGCGATGCGACCTGCTCCATCTTCCCCTTGTTGAAGACGGCAATGCGGTCGGAGAGCGAAAGCGCCTCGTCTTGATCATGCGTCACGAAGACGAAGGCCGTGCCGAGTTCCTTGTGGATGCGCGCCAGCTCCGACTGCATCTCACCGCGCAGGCTGCGGTCGAGGGCGGAGAACGGCTCGTCCAGAAGCAGGAGCTTCGGCCCGAAGATCAGCGCACGCGCAAGGGCGACGCGCTGCTGCTGGCCGCCGGAAAGGCCCTGGATGCGCCGATCCTCATAGCCGCCAAGGCCGACGGTCGACAGCATGGCGCGGATGTTCGCGTCACGCTCGGCCTTTGGGACTTTCCGGACGACCAGCGGGTAACCGACATTTTCGGCGACCGTCATATGAGGAAAAAGCGCGTAGCCCTGGAAAACGACGCCGAGGCCACGCTTTTCGGGTGACAGGCGCGTGACGTCCTCGCCACGATAGAGGATGCGCCCGCGCGTCGGCGTCTCGAAGCCGGCAAGACACATGAGCGTGGTACTCTTGCCGGAACCGGAAGGTCCGAGGAGCGTGAGAAACTCTCCTTCGCGCACATCGATGCTGACGTCGCTCAAGGCCGTGAAGTTGCCGAATACCTTGTTGACGCCCTCCATGCGGATGAGAGCATCCCCGTCATCGGCAGCTGGTTGCTCGTGCATTCCCATGTTCGGTCGGATCTCGCGTCGTTGGTATGCCGCGAACCGTACATCCAATAATTAAATTGACGCAAATTAATAAATTTCGCATGTTACGTTAAATCAATTGACGCTTTGAGACCCGAATGAACCCAGAACTCTTGTATCTTACGTCGTTGCGGGCGTTCGTTTCCGTAGCAAAACTGGGCGGCGTCCCTTTGGCCGCCAACGACCTCAACGTCACTCCCGGCGCGATCAGGCATCATCTGCGCGTGCTGGAAAAAGAGCTTGGAACGCAGCTCGTCGTCAGGAGCCGCAAGGAATTCAGCCTCACCCCATCCGGAGCAGCGCTCTTCGCGAAACTCAGTCGCTCCTTCGAGGAAATCCAGAGCGCCTGCCGGACCGCGGCAAGCGAGAGCTTCGAGGGAGAGCTGCGCGTCTCATGCGCACCTGCTCTTGCCGCCTTGCGCCTGATGCGGATCCTCGACAGGTTCGCCGAGCGGTTTCCCCTCGTCACGGTCCGGCTTTTCCCCATCGAGCAGGCCAGCGAGGCGATGGATGTGGTCATCTCCTACGGAGAGCGGCCAATCCATGGATCGCGCTACGCCATCCTCAAGAACGAACGGTATTTTGCAGTCTGCAGCCCGGACCTGTTTTATCGAAACGCCCTGCGGTCCGAGGCAGACCTGCAGAACCATGTCCTCCTGCACTCCGACAACGGAGAGGACTGGCAGCGGCTGATCAGCACCAGCACGGTGAGCCAGGCCGTCCCTCGTCAGCACATGTATTTTCCGAACGCCTTCCTTACTTTGCAAGGCGCGCGGGAGGGTTGCGGTTTGGCGGTGGGCAGTTCGATCCTCTGCGCCGACGATCTACGCCGGGGCTCGCTGATCAAGGTGCTGGACCTCGAGATCCCCGCGCCCTACCCCTACTTCGTGATCCATCCCAGCGAGACCAAGCGCGCGGTCGCCGAGGTGTTTTCGGCGATCTTGATCGAGCAGCTGGAGAACTCCGGCTAGCAGGGCGAATGACGTTCGGGCGTAAAGAGGCTCACGTTGACTGCTCGACGAACATGGCGACGATCCGGCGAACGATCGGCAATGCGAAAAGCAGCGTTGGGAACGCGACTATCCAGGAGGCTCCCCAAGCCTCTGGCCAGGTTGCGGCAAAGCTGATTCCCGGCCCGATGCTTGTAGAGGTCGCCACCGCCGACACGATTGCCGACATAAAGATCGACAGGATCAGTGGCATCAATATCCGGGCGGAGCTCGGCGGGAGTTTTCTCAGTCCCGATCGTTTTTGATTTATTTGCATATTCCTACTCCATGACGGAATTGCTGGATTCGATGTCCTGCCGACGAGCCAGTTCGCGGACATACTGGCGCAGCGAACGCGGTTCGCGCCCCAACGCAGCGGTCAGTGAGAGGCTGTTTCCTCCCAATCCGTATTTCCGGTAGTGATCGTGGACCTTCGAGAGAAGGTGAAGCTGTTGGTCGCTATAGGGCAGCCGGGCGCTATGCGCCCATTCGCTGAAGCTGGGCTCGAAGGCTTCTATCGGACGCCCGAGCTCGTCCGAGATGGCCGCAACAATGTCGTTGCGGCTGAACATCCCTGCCGACAACTCCAGTGTGGCGAACGCCAGCCTATCCTCCGTAAGAGCAATAGCTGCGGTCTCGGCAACGTCGCGGTAGTCGACGCGAGCGATCCTTATGTCCTTGGGGAAGGGCTCCCCGAAACCGCCGTCACGAAGGATCGATGGCCAGGCCATCCCGATGTTCTGCATGAAGTTCGCCGGATGCAGGATCGTGTATTCGAGCCGGGACGAGTAAAGCGCCTCCTCGACCGGAATCTTGCTCGCGTGGTTTTTCAGGCGCGTGTTCGTCGGCTGGATCACCGACGAGAAGGCGAACTTTTTGACGTCGTTTCGCTCCGCGGCCTCGACGAGGGCGACACCCATTGCCGCTTCGTCGGGAGTGAATGCCGGGCCGATATGGAAGACGCCGGCCACGTTCCGGGTAGCCTCGGCAAGACTATCCCTGTTGCGGAGGTCTCCAATGACGGTCTCGGCCACGCCCCGCGAGCGAGCAAGGTCGGCGCGTGCATCGTCGCGCACAAGCGCGCGGACGACAGCATTCCGCCGCCGCAATTCGGGAACGACCAGACGTGCGAATTTGCCCGTGGCTCCCACGACCAGAATGATGGGTTGGGTGGATCCCATGACCATTTCCTTTGTGCAGATAAATTGAACTGGGAGCACTCTAATTTCTCACGGTAAATGCAACAATCTTTGCTATAAGTGATTCTCAATCACTATCTGCGAGATAATATGAGCCGCCTTGAGGACCTTGAAGCATTCGTTCATATCGCCGACACGGGGAGCCTTACGGCGGCTGCGCGTCGTCTCGATCGCTCTTTGCAGGCGGTGAGCCGCTCTCTGGCATCACTTGAAGAGGGCCTTGGCGTTCAGCTTGTCCACCGAACCACACGGCGTTCCGCGCTCAGCGACGCCGGTCAGGCGTTCTATCGGCGCGTGAAGCCGGCGGTCCTGGAAATCAACGAGGCGCGGCTGGAAGTCGCGGATCGCCGGACGGAGCCATCGGGCATTTTGCGGGTGGGCGCGCCAATGCTGTTCGGCCCCGATTTCCTTGTTCCGATTATCGCGGAATACATGGAAAGCTATCCGCAGGTCGAGGTCGATCTTCAGCTGACGGATAGCTTCGTGGACCTTGCAAGCGAAGGGCTCGATCTGGCGGTGCGCATCGCCGATCTGCCGGATTCCGGCTTGCAGGGAAAAAGGCTGGGCGCGCTACGGCGCGTGGTGTTCGGTGCGCCGTCCTATTTCGCCCGGCATGGTCGGCCGGCCCATCCCATGGACTTGCGCGAGCACGCCTGCATCGTGAGAACCGTCGATAGCCGGCCGGGTCAGTGGGCCTTTCAGATTGGCGGGAAGAGGCGCATGGTGGGCGTCCGCGGTGCGTTTCGATCGAACACGATGGCAGCGATCTACTCGGCCGTGAGTGCCGGACTCGGCCTGGGGTACTCGCCGCTGTGGCAGATCAGGCACCTCGTGGAGGCCGGTGACGTGGAGATCGTCCTGAACGAATTCGAACCCAGGCCAGTGCCGATCCACGCACTGTGGCAAGAAAGCAGACTTCCACCCGCCAAAGTTCGGGTCTTTGTCGATCTTCTGGCGAGGCGGCTCAGGCTGGATGGCCTGTGATGCGAGGGCATCCGATAAGACCTTGATGGCCGGGCAGAGCCTTATTGAAGCCGGTGCCGGGGGATTTGCCGGCGCCCCAAGCTAAACTGCAGGCGCGTCAAGCAACTCTACGACAACGCCCGAAATATCCTCGCGGCCATGGCCCTTGTCCACCCGAGCAGCCACGAGCTGCTGCATCGGCACCATCAGCGCAGGGCCGACCCCCAAGTCTCTGCTGGCCGCGACAATGTTGTTCAGGGCGATCGCCTGCATGGCCAGATTGGAGACGACGCCTGTGACGTGGTCGCCGCTGTCGACCTGCGCGGCCATCTCGTCCAGCGTCTCGATCATCGCGCCAAGCCATTGTTTGAGCAGCGGCGCCAGTTCGCCAGCAGGCCTGCCGCTGGCTCGGAACATGGCAAAGGCATGAGCCGCGCCGGAGAACACGCCATACATGCCGGCCAGCAATGCCAGGTCATTCAGCGGCGCAAGGCGCAGATCGTCTCCCATGAACTGGGCCGACCCCAGCGCCATGAGTGTCGGCAGGTGGTCCTCATAAGCGTGTTGGTCGCCGCTATAGAGGATCAAGGCGTCGCTGGTGCCCATGATTGGCGGCACGGCCATGATGCCGCCGCTCAGCAATCGTGCGTTTTTCCGATCGAGACGCCTGGCAAACCCGATCGCCTCATCGGGCGTTCCATTGGTCAGGTTGACAACCACCTTGCCGGACATGTCGGGAAAGTCGCCCGCGATCTGACCGGCGGCCGTCTGATCGAGCACGCACACGATGACAAGCTCTGCGGGCGCGATGGTCCTTGCGACGGTTGGACTTGCCACGATCCTGTCCGATGCCAGTGCCTGTGCCTTGGCATGCGTTCGGTTCCACACGGTCAGGCTATGCCCATTCCGGCTTAGCGCGAGGGCGATTGAACGGCCCATGGCGCCCAAGCCGAGGACTGCGATCTTTGTCATGTCAAACTCCATTCTGATTCAAGCGTGTTGCCCTGCTCTTCATGGCGAGCGAAGCCAGTGCGGCGAGGAGGGCCAGGGCAGCACAGGCGGCGCTTTGGGCAGCGAAACCGATATTGAAAGCCGATGTGGCAGCAGCCCGCAAAGTCTCCTGCGCAGGCTGGCCGAGGCCGCCTATTGCTGCGTGAAGCGTGCCCAGACTGTCGGCGGCCGCCACCCGCACCGTTTCGGGCAGACTTGCATCGAGCGCCGGCCCGATGGCACCGCGATAAACCGATATCGCCATGCTCCCCATAACCCCGATGCCGAGGGCGCCGCCCAATTCTGAACTGGTTTCGGCAATGGCAGCGGCAGAACCGGCACGCGCGACCGGAACGGCTCCCACGATGAGGTCAGTCGAAAGCGTCAGGACGGGTCCGACGCCCAGCGCCATGAGAAAAGCCGCGGCCAGAACGGCTGGAAACAGCCCTGCCATAACGCTCCACGAGAGCATGGCAAACCCGGCGCTCGCAACCAGCAGACTGATCGGGATGACCCTCGTCGGGCCTGCGCGTTCGGCGAATGCGGGAGCGCTCAACGAACCGATGAGAAACCCGGCTGCGGAGAACAAGGTCCACAACCCCGCTTCGAAGGGCGGCATTTCCAGGGCCAGTTGCAGATATTGGGCAAAGAGCAGGAGCGTGCCGAAGGACAGGAACAGCCCGGTGAAATAGATGCCGACGGGGATGGCGAACGAAGCCTGCGCGAACAGGCGGAAGTCGATCATCGGCCGGCCGGCGGCCAGCTGCCCGCGCACGAGCAAGGTGCCGAGCACGATGCCCGTGGCCAGCGCGACCATACCGGCAGGATCGAAACTCCCGATCAGGACCCGCTTGGCACCATAGACCAGGGCCAGCATGGCCGCGATCGAGAGGAGCGCGGTCCCCACCTCGACCCGCGCACGATCGGAGTCCTTGAATTCGGGCAGCAGGCGCGGAGCCGCAACCAGCAATAAGACCATCACCGGGACAGCGATCAGGAAGACGGAGCCCCACCAGAAATGTTCGAGCAGCGCTCCCCCGACGAGCGGTCCGATGGCGCCGCCGAGCGAAAAGCTCGCCATCCAGATGCCGATCGCCAGGCTGCGCTGCCCGGGGTCACGAAACATGGTGGAAATCAGCGATAGCGTGGATGGCGCCAACGTTGCGGCCGCCAGGCCGAGCAAGGCGCGGGCGACGATCAACAGCTCTGCCGTGGGTGAGAAGGCCGCAAGGATCGACGCGCTGCCGAAAGCAGCCGCGCCCCACATCAACAGCTTGCGCCGACCAATCCGATCGCCCAGCGCACCCATCGTTATCAGCGCGCCAGCGAGGACAAAGCCATAAATGTCCACGATCCAAAGCAACTGCGGACCACTCGGCTGCAGATCCGCGGTCAGGCTGGGAACGGCCAGATTGAGAACCGTCAGGTCCATCGAATAGAGGAGACAGGGCAGCGCGAGAATGGCCAGGCCCCACCAGTCACGTCTGCTGGCCCGCGCCGACAGTGCGGGTCGCTCCTGAAATGAGGACATCGTCATGGCCAGAACCGGCCGGCGGGTACGGAGGGAGACTTTGCTGGGCAATTCATGGCAGTCCTCGATCAATTCATCTGTTCTGATTGAACCTTGCTAAAATGATGGACAAACCATCTCAAGCAGGTGAAATTGCACCCCTGCGTCCACATTTGGAGACGATATGCTCAACCTCAACGACTTGCAGATGTTCGCGCGTGTCGTCGAAAGCGGCGGCTTCACAGCCGCCTCACGGCTCCTGGGCATACCCAAGCAGACCCTCAGCAAGCGTATTGCCGAGCTTGAGCGTGTAACGGGAGTGCGGTTGATCCAACGGAGTTCGCGCCGCTTTGTCATCACCGATATCGGGCAGGAAATCTACGCACACGCTTCGGCAATCGTGATCGAGGCCGACACGGTGCTAACGGTGATTGCGGGTCGCTTGGCCGAGCCGACCGGGCTGGTCCGCATTACGGCTTCCGTGCCCACCGCCCAGCACCTGCTTGCCGATCTCCTGCCGCAGATCGCGCTATCCTACCCGCGCTTGCGCATCGCGCTCGACGCTTCCGATCGCTTCGTCGATGTCGTCGGGGAGGGTTACGACATCGCATTGCGCGACCACGTCCTCCCCCTGCCGGATTCCGACCTGATACAACGGACGCTGGGCGTCGACGAATTCTGGTTGGTCGCATCGCCGTATTATCTCGGCCCGGGCGGCACACCGGAAACCCCGGAAGATCTGCGCGGTCACAAAGGCATCGATTCCGGCCTGGGTGGAACCACCCTGGCATTGCGGCATCTTGACGGGCGTGAGGTGACTTGCGTGCTCGAAACCTGTTTTCACGCCAACGAAAGCACCACCCTGGTTGCGGCGGCCTGTGCCGGCTTGGGCATTGTACGGCTACCCAGATCCATTTGTCTCCAGCCTGTTGCTACCGGTTCTCTCGTGCGTGTCTTGCCCGACTGGACTGCGGGCCTTGTCCGGACGTCGCTCCTCATGCCTCATCGGCGCGGTCAGTTGCCCTCAGTCCGGACGGTCGCCGACATGATAGGACGACACTTCGCCACAGTGCTGATGCCAGCCTGATGCATGAGGGCGTGGAACACGCTTACCCGCTGAGTTTGCTCACGTCTTTAACGCCGCGGTCGACGAACCCCGCTCTTCATCCATCAAGATAACTGTGGTGTGGCGGCGACTTCTGCGGTGAGCAATTCGGTCGCGCGGCGAGTCAGGACTTCCAGGACTCGGCGGGTTGCCGCCAGGTCTTCGCTGGGCATTTCGGCGACAAGGCGGATGGTGATGTCACGCACACGGTCGCGAAGTGGGAGGAACACTCCGAACCCCAGTTCCGTCATGGAGAGTTCAGTTCCGCGCTCTACAATTCCCTTCTCGACCAACTCGTTCACGACATTCAGCTCTTCACCCGCAGCAACGACTCGGGCATCGACAATGGCCGTGGCAAGTCTTGTGGAGCTGAGTGGGCCGCCAGACAGAACGGTCAGCGCAACCCATTGAGCAAAGGTCAATCCAGCCTGTTGGAGCTGGTGCTGCAACAGTGCCTGCAACGTGCGCTCCGTTTCGCCAATGAACCGGGTAATCGGCGGGGAATTCGTCATCTCGTTCTCCGTGGAATCATGGTTGGGACTGGTCGAGCAAATCGCGCAGTGCTGCGGCAAGGAGAAGCGTGCGCTCCCCGGATGGCCCGCCGAGCGGTTGGGTGAGGCGTTCATCGAGGGCTTTGACAACGGCGCGCGCCTCGACAATGACTTTGAAGCCTGTGGCGCTCAGCGCGAGGGCCACAGCGCGGGAATCGTCTCGATGCGTTTCGCGCACCAGATATCCAGCCGCTTCAAACGACATCGCGTTGGACGGTGCTCCTGAGAGCATAAAACCTCTGCTGCGAGCCGGTTTTCCATACGATGGAGAATAACGGCTGAGGCACTCGCAATAATGTCTTGGATTGCCGGGTAGGACGAAGCACAATTCGCACGTCCATTGAAACATCATATCACAAAATGAGAGCGGCGGTGCAAAAGTCGGCCACGGTAGCGGCGGCATAATGCTGCTGCGGGCGGAGTAAAATCCGGCCACCTATTTCCTTTCTGCAACGA
>NZ_SLVX01000009.1 GCF_004341885.1 Shinella granuli
GCTCGGGCTTAAGCCCTCCCGGCGGTCTCAGGCCGGCGCCGCAGTGGCCGACTTTTGCTCCGCCCCGTGGCCGGTTTTTACTCCGCCGTTGACAGTCGTCTCGGAAAGGTTCCGGATTGTAACCGCCGGCATGATGGCAACCTCGCATATTTGATAGCGATGCCATCAATATAAGATCGACGATATCATCCAGTAAGACGATACGGGCGACTGCCAACCGGCCCTCTTTGAAAGGGAGACGGCGCCGATGCCTGGGGATAGGATGGCGCACTGTCGTTTGATCCGGGTGGAGTGCCATGCCCCTTCAAAATCGCGTCACGCCCTTCGGCGAGATCGTCGCGCTTCCGCAGCGTGGCCTGTTTACCGGCAATCGCGGCATCATCCATGACCCGGCGACGAAGACGCTGCTTTCGAAACGCTGGGCGTCCAGGGCCTGGCTGATCTGCCTCCGCGACTTCCAGGGCCGCCGGCGGGAGGTGATGGGGGGACGGAGTTGGACCGAATTGTTCTTCCTCGACGAGGCGGTCGCGCTGGCCGCCGGCCACCGGCCCTGCTTCTTCTGCCGCCGGGAGGCTGCGCAGCGCTTCCAGGCCTGCTGGGCATCGGCGAAGGACGAGCCGCCGCCCTCCGCCGGCACGATGGATGCCGTCCTGCACGGCGAACGCCTGGAAGGCCGGCGCAAGCGCCTCCACCCGATCGCCGGACCTCTGGCGGCGCTTCCCGACGGAGCGGTCGTGGCGGCCGAGGGGCACGCCTTCACCCTTCGCGCCGGCCTCGCTCATCGCTGGACCGCCGATGGCTACGCCCCGCCGCGACGCCTCGACAGCGCCGACGCCCTGCTGACGCCGCCCTCGACGGTCGCGGCGCTTCGTTCCGGCTACCGGCCCGTCCTCCACCCGTCGATCGATTGAGGCGCGTCATACGCGACGGTCACAGCATGGTCATCGCGGTGTAATACGCCTGTCATGCAGGCTTTCTATGCGCAGGGAGGTAACGCACCGCTCAAGAGAGGCCCTCCCATGCGTAAACTCATCCTCGCCCTGGCATCGGCAACGATTCTCGCCGGCGCCGCCAACGCCGCAACCGTCTATCCCATCGATCGCGCCACGATCCTCGTCGGCTCGCCGTTCGACTTCAAGGTCGAGTTCGATGCGGTCGTGAAGCCGGAAGACGTGAAGATCACGGTCAACGGCAAGGACTATGCGGAGGTCTTCGGCAAGCCCGCCGAATTCGTCGCGGAAGAGAAGGGCGCCGAGGACGAAGTGCTGGGTTCGGCGCTCATCCTGCGCGGCCTGACGATCGGCACGGCCGGCGACTACACGGTCGAGGTGTCCGCCGGCAGCGAAACGCAGTCGGTCAACTGGGACGTCTACGAGACCGCCGCCCAGCCGAAGGCGAAGAACATCATCTTCCTGATCGCCGACGGCCTGTCCGTCGCCCACCGCACCGGCGCGCGCATCATGTCCAAGGGCATGACCGAGGGCAAGGCGAACGGCCGCCTGGCGATGGACGATATCCCGCCGGTCGCCTTCATCGGCACGTCCTCCACCCATTCGATCGCCACGGACAGCGCCAACACCATGTCGGCCTACATGACCGGCCACAAGTCGCGCGTCAACGCGCTCGGCGTCTATGCCGACCGCACGCCGGCAAGCCTCGACGACCCGAAGGTCGAGACCATTGCCGAGGCGCTGCGCCGGAACACCAGGAAGTCCATCGGCATCGTCTCCACCTCGGAACTCCAGGACGCGACGCCCGCAGCGCTCGTCGCCCATACGCGCAAGCGCGCCGACAAGGCCGAGATCGTCGGCATGATGCTCGACGTCAAGCCGGACGTCCTGCTCGGCGGCGGCTCGGCCTATTTCCTCTCCAAGGACGTGCCGGGCTCCAAGCGCAAGGACGACAAGGACTATATCGCCGAGTTCCGTAATGCCGATTATGCAATCGCGACGGACAAGGCCGAGCTCGCCGCGGCCGCCGGATCGAACCAGGAGCGGCTGCTCGGCCTGTTCCACACCGGCAACATGGACGTGACGCTCGACCGCGACTTCCTCAAGAAAGGCACCGTCGACAAGTTCCCGAACCAGCCCGGCCTCGTCGAGATGACCAGGGCCGCGCTCGACAAGCTCTCGAAGAACCCGGAAGGCTTCTTCCTGATGGTGGAAGCCGCGTCGGTCGACAAGATGAGCCATCCGCTCGACTGGGATCGCGCGCTCGTCGAGACGATCGAGTTCGACAAGGCCATCGGCGTTGCCCGTGAATTCGCCGAGAAGAACCCGGACACGCTTATCGTCGTGACGGGCGACCACACGCACGGCGTCGCCATCATCGGCACGGTCGACGACGAGAAGCCGGGCGACGTGATGCGCGAAAAGGTCGGCACCTACGACAATGCCGGCTTCCCGAACTACGAGGACAAGGACGGCGACGGCTATCCGGATCGCATCGACGTCTCGCGCCGCCTGTTCCTGGCCGCCAACAACGGCCCGGACCACTACGAGACCTTCCGCCCGAAGCTGGACGGTCCATTCGTGCCGGCCGTGCAGAACGAGGCGAAGGAATATGTTGCCAACGAAGCCTACAAGGACGTGCCCGGTGCGGTCTTCGTGGAAGGCAATATCCCGAAGGAAGACGACACGGGCGTGCATGCCGTCGACGACGTCGTGCTGCAGGCCATCGGCCCCGGCTCCGAAGGGTTCCGCGGCTACATGGAACAGAGCGACGTCTACCGCGTGCTGGCCGATGCCTTCGCGCTCGGCGTGCCGAAGGACTGACACCAGACCTTGCTGGACAGGCGGCCCGCGCCGCCTGTCCACGCTCCTGCCGACAAAGAAGGAGGCCCGGCCATGACGCAGACGGACCGCGTATCGTTCGAGAGGCGCCGGCTGCTTTGCGCGCTGGCGGCCTTGCCCACCCTCGCCCTTTCCCGCCCGGCCCTTGCTGGCGAGACGCTGGGCTTCGGCGAACTCTACAAGAGCTTCGGCGTGCTCG
Organism: Shinella granuli; assembly: GCF_004341885.1. Lineage (GTDB taxonomy): Bacteria > Pseudomonadota > Alphaproteobacteria > Rhizobiales > Rhizobiaceae > Shinella > Shinella granuli. Next base: position 2,992 of record NZ_SLVX01000009.1, read on the forward strand.
GCCTCGAATTCTCCGACAAGGTGAAGCGGCTGAACGGGCAGGACGTCGCCGTGAAGGGGTTCATGGCGCCGCCGCTGAAGGCGGAGGCGAACTTCTTCGTGCTCACAGAAATCCCGATGTCGCTCTGCCCCTTCTGCTCCTCGGATGCCGACTGGCCGGACAATATCCTCGTCGTCTACCTCGCCGAAAAGCAGACCTTCGTGCAGTACAATGCGCCGATCGAGGCCCAAGGTGTGCTGGAATACGGGTCGTGGGTCGATCCTGAAACCGGCTTCGTCAGCCAGTTGCGCCTGCGCGGCGCCACCTTCGACACGGTCTGACGATGCTCGCGCTCGATATTGCCGGCCTGGAGATGCGCTTTCCGGGCCTCGACACGCCGGTGCTCTCCATCGACAAACTGCATCTTGCCGCAGGCGGCGGCCTTGCGATCACGGGTGCCTCAGGCTCGGGCAAGAGCACGCTGGTCAATGTCGTCACCGGGCTGGAGCGGGCGACGCAGGGATCCGTTTCCTGGGGAGAAACGGAGATCACCCGCCTGCCCACCGGCCGGCGCGATGCCTTCCGCGCCGCCCATATCGGCCTGGTGATGCAGGATTTCCACCTTTTCCCCGGCCTTTCGGCCTACGAGAACGTCGTGCTGCCGGTGCGGCTCGCCCGCCGCCTGAAGCCGGCCGAGCGCGAACGCGCCCTTCACCTGCTCGAAATCACCGGCATTGCCCGCCCCGGCCAGCCCATCGAGACGCTGTCGCGCGGCGAGATGCAGCGCGTGGCGGTGGCGCGGGCGCTGCTGTCGAAACCGGGCGTGATCGTCGCCGACGAACCGACGGCGAGCCTCGACCGCCGCATCGGCGGCGAGGTGGCCGACCTCATCGTGCGGCTTGCCCGCGCGGAGGGTGCCACGCTGCTCGTCGTGACCCATGACCCCGCCCTGGTGGAGCGCATCGGCCGGCATATCGTCCTCGACGGTGGCCGCATCGTCGAGGATGCCGGAAAGGCGGAAGCGGCATGATGGGCTTCATCCTCGCCGATCTTCGCCGGTTCAAGGGCGGCGCGCTCGCCGTGGTCGTGCTGATCGCGCTGTCGGTCGCGCTCAGCGTCGCCGTCACGCTGCAGGAACGGGCCGTCCGGCTCGGCAGCGCACGGGCGGCGGAAAAGTTCGACCTCGTCGTCGGCGCCGCCGGCAGCGAGACGCAGCTTGCCCTGTCGGCCGTCTTCCTCCAGCCATCCCCCCTGCCCCTGATGTCCGGCGCCGTGCTGGAAAAGCTCGCGCGGGACCCGCGCGTTTCCTTCGCCGCCCCCGTCGGCTTCGGCGATTCCGCCGACGGTCGCCCGGTCGTCGGCACGACGACGGCGCTGGTTGCGGCCCTCTCGCCAACACTTGCGGAAGGCGCGGTCTTCGCCCGCCTCGGCGAGGCGGTGATAGGCGCCGACGTGCCGATGCGCCTCGGGGCAAAGATCAAGCCGATGCACGGCGCGGCCGATAGCGGCGGCCATACCCATGTCGAACTCGCCTATACGGTACGCGGCCGCATGGCGCCGACCGGCACCGCCTGGGACCGGGCGATCCTCGTGCCGATCCGGGCCGTCTGGCAACTGCACGGCATGGGCGCGGAGGCCGAACACGCGCACGACCATGGCGACGAAGCGCCTGACGGCGCGGCGGCGGAGGATCACGACCACGCGGTCCATGTCGAGGCGGACGCGGCGCTCGACGAACATTTCGATGCCGAAACGCCCGGCATCCCCGCCGTCCTCGTCAAGCCGAAGACCATGGGCGACGCCTACCGCCTGCGCCAGGAATATCGCGGCGAGACGACGCTCGCCGTGTTCCCCGCCGAGGTGCTGACCCGCCTCTATGCGACGCTCGGCGATGCCCGCAGCCTGCTGCTTGCGATCGCCATCGCCACGCAGGCGATCGTCGTCGCCGCCATCCTGCTCGTCACGATCATGCATGTCGGCGCCCGCCGGCGGCAGATCGGGGCGCTCAGGGCCTTTGGCGCCCCGCGCCGGGCGGTCTTCGCGATCGTCTGGGGCGAACTCTTCCTGCTGCTGCTGGCCGGTTTCGCCCTCGGCCTTGCCATCGGCTATGGCGCGGCACGGGCCATCTCCGCCGCCCTCGCCTCCACGACGGCGGTCCATATGCCCGTGGAATTCGCCCGGGCGGATCTCTCGCTGGCGATGTGGTTCGCCGCTCTTGCGGTGCTGGTGTCGATCGTACCGGCGCTTTCGGCCCTTCGCCTCAGCCCGGCGGCCGCCTTGAGAGCCTGATGGAGCTGGAGGCAGGACGGTCCGCATGGCCCCGGCAAAAATCGCCGGGCCCGTTTCCGGAATTGCTCTGTCGACCGGTCAGATAGCCTCGCCGATGATCCTTGCAACCAGCGCCAGTGAGATCGCGCCGGCGTCCGGATGGCCGATGCTGCGTTCGGCGAGCGGGCGGGCACGGCCGAGTTTCGGCGTCAGCGCGGCGGTGGCGTCGGCCGCTGCCGTCGCAGCGCCTGCGGCGTCGATCCAGGCGGATTTCAGCGGCTTGCCGGCTACAAACGACGCTTCCAGCGTCTCGACGAAGGGCACGAGCGCATCGACGAGGGTCTTGTCGCCGACGCGGGCGCGGCCAAGCCGCGTCACCGCATCGAGCGCAAGACGCGCGCCCCTGACCACGGCGGCGTCATCGAAAACGGCATCGTCGGAAAGCGCGTTGCTCCAGGCGCGCAGCAGCAGGCCCCAGATGGCACCCGACGTGCCGCCCGCCCGGTCCGCCCAGGCATCGCCGGCGACCGCAAGCGTGCTCGCAGCGCCGGCACCGGCGGCGAGTGCCTGCCCCACGGCGTCTTCGGCGGCGGCGGAGCCGCGGCGCATGCCCTGGCCATGGTCGCCGTCGCCGGCCTGCGCGTCGATGCGGCCCAGCTCGTCCTCCGCGTCCTTCAACCCTTTGGCGGCAAGGCCGAGAAGCCTTGCGATGCAGGCCGCGTCCTTGCGCGAGGCGGCCGAGGACGGGCCGAAGGTCGGCGCGGCATCCTCGTTGACGATGGTATCAGTGGCCGGCTCCGTGCGGATCTCGCCGCCGCGCCGGAGGACGGGCGTATCGCAGGCCGCGGTCCAGTAGGTTTCGAGCTCCGCATCCAGCCATATCAGCGTCAGCGAGCAGCCCTGCATGTCGAGGCTGGTGACATATTCCCCCGCCTCGGGCGCCACGATCTCCAGCCCGGCCGCCTTCAGCAGCCCGGAGATCGCGGTCCAGAGAACGAAGAGCTCCTCGTATTTCGTTGCGCCGAGGCCATTGAGCACCGCTGCCACGCGCGTGACGCCCTGCGGGCGCTCGGCAAGAAGCCGTTCGACGAGGAGGGCCGCAAGATCCTTCGCCGGCACGACGGCCTCCTCGCGGATGCCCGGTTCGCCATGGATGCCGAGGCCGAGCGCCATGCGGCCCTTCGGCACGGTGAAGAGCGGGCCGCCGGCGCCGGGCAAGGTGCAGCCGTCAAAGGCGACGCCGAAGGAGACGGTGCGGTCGTTGGCACGGCGCGTGATGCGCTCCACCTCGTCGAGGGAAAGGCCGGCTTCCGCCGCCGCGCCCGCGACCTTGAACACGGCAAGATCACCCGCAATGCCACGGCGCTTTCCATGCGCCTCGGCCGGCGCGCTCGCCACGTCATCGGTGACGGGAACGATGCGCACATCGATGCCCTCGGCCCTGAGACGCTCGGCGGCGACACCGAAATTCAGCACGTCGCCGGCATAGTTGCCGAAGCCGAGCAGGATGCCGCCGCCGTGATGGGCCTGCCGGCAGACGCGGGCGACCGCCGCCGTCGAGGGCGAGGCGAAGACGTCGCCGGCAACCGCCGCGTCCGCCATGCCCGCGCCGACATAGCCGGCAAAGGCCGGATAATGCCCCGAACCGCCGCCGACGACGACCGAGACCTTGCCCTCCGGCACTCGTGTCGCCCGCACCACGCCGCCGCGCACGAGGCGGACATGGCGGCTGTAGAGATCGGCAAAGCCGGCAAGCGCGGTGGCCGCGAAATCCTCCGGTGCATCGAAGATGGTGGTCATGGTGATCGTCCCTCGTCTTGCTGGATCGTCGTGTCAGCGGCGCGGCAGGATGCGCCGCAGGTAATCGCGGTTGGCGGCCGAGACCGAAAGGCCGTCGCCGCCGTAATGCTCGCAAAGGAAGGCGCTGCGGAAACCGTGCGCAAGCGCCATGCGGATGGCGGCGCGGTAGTTGATGATGCCCGTCTCCAGCGGCGCCGGATGGGTGACGATCACCCCCGTTCCCGGATCCTCCGTGCGCGTATAGTTCTTGACGTGCCAGTATTTCGCGAAGGGCGCGACCTTCTCCATCATCGCCTGCCAGTGCTCGACGGGGCGGTGCAGGCGGATGAGGTTGCCGATATCCGCATTGATGCCGACATTCGGCAGGCCGACCGCCTCGACGAAACGCACGCTGCTGTCGGCCGTGCCGAGATAGGTATCCTCGTACATTTCCAGCGCCACCTCGATGCCGAGCTCCTCGGCATGGCGACCGAGCTCGCGGATGCGCGCGACGGCCTTCTGCCAGACGGCCGGATCATCAGGATTGCGCGGGCCATCGACCGTCCAGAACCAGAGCGCCGTCTTCTGCCCGGCCGTCAGCGGCTCGAAGAGGCCGAAGGAGACGGCGCCCGCGCCGATCGCCTTCGCGGTGTCGATGACGCGGTGGCCATAGGCGAGATAGGCATCGCCATGGACGGCATCGATGACGCTGCGGCGGGAGGTCGAGATCGCCGGGATCGTCAGGCCGAGCGAGCGCACCAGCGCCATGAAGGCGTCGAGCCGCGCCGGCGAAAGGTCGGCGAGCCGCAGCCAGCTATCCGTCGGGTCGAGCTCGGTGAAGCCGGCATCGACGACGTCGTCGAGCGTCGCCGCCCATTCCTCGACGGACTGGTCCTGCACCGAACGGCCGTCCGCCAGGAGGTTGGGATACTGGATCATCGCGGCCGCGATCGGCCAGGTCTCACGGGTCCATGCGGGTGCCGGAACGGTCATGGCGAACTCCTGATGCGGAAAGGGTGGGGAGCCGGCGGATCAGACCGCCGGCGTGCCGTCCTGCGGGGACTTGGGAACGCCGAGCCGGCGGCGGCGCGAGATGCCGAGGAGCCAGAAGACGAGCGGCGAGAAGAGCAGCGCAAGGCCGATCAGCATCAGCGTCGTCACCAGCCCGTTCGACCAAAAGACCGAAAGCTGGCCGCCGGACAAGAGCATGGACTGCCGGAAGGCATCCTCCGCCTTGTCGCCGAGCACCATGGCAAGCACGAGCGGGGCAAGCGGATAATCGAGCTTCTTGAAGACATAGCCGAGGAGGCCGAAGAGAAGCACCAGCCACATGTCGCTGACGGCATTGCCGACCTGGTAGGCGCCGGACAGGATGATGGCGACGATGATCGGCCCGATGATGGCGAAGGGCACGCGCAGGATCGAGGCATAGAGTGGCACGGTGGCGATCACCAGCACGACGGCGACGATGTTGCCGAGATACATGGAGGCGATCAGGCCCCAGACGAAATCCGGCCGGTCGGTGAAGAGCGTCGGACCGGGCGTCAGGCCCCAGATCATCAGGCCGCCCATCATGACGGCCGCGGTGGCCGAGCCCGGCACGCCGAGCGCGAGCATTGGCAGCAACGCGGAGGTGCCGGCGGAATGGTCGGCCGTCTCCGGCGCGACGACGCCGCGCGGATCGCCCTTGCCGAACTGCGACTTGTCGCGGGCCGAGCGGCGGGCGACGCCGTAGCTCATGAAGGAGGCCGCCGTCGGGCCGGCGGGCGTGATGCCCATCCAGATGCCGATCAGCGTGGAGCGCGCGATGGTGAACCAGTAGCGCGGCATCTCGACCAGCGTGCGGCCGATCTCGACGAGCTTCACGCGCGCCTTGATGCCCTCGAAGCGCAGCCCCTCCTCCGTGGTCAGCAGCAGTTCGCCGATGCCGAAGAGGCCCATGACGGCGATGAGGAACGAGACGCCCTTGATGAGTTCGGGAATGTCGAAGGTCAGGCGCAGGTTGCCCGAGATCGTGTCCATGCCGACGGAGGCGAGCGCGAAGCCGATCATCATGGAGACGAGCGTCTTGAACGGCGACTGGGCGCCCATCGAGATGAAGCTCGCGAAGGCGAGGAAATAGACGGCGAAATATTCCGGCGAGGAGAAGCGCAGCGCAAAATTGGCGACCCAGCCGGAAAGCAGCGTGATCATCACGACGCCGGCAAGCGCGCCGAGACCGGCCGAGACGAAGGCGAGCGTCAGCGCCCGGCTCGCCTCGCCCTTCTTCGCCATCGGATAGCCGTCGAAGGTGGTGGCGACGGAAGAGGGCTCGCCTGGAATGTTGAAGAGGATGGAGGTCGTCGACCCGCCGAAGAGCGCGCCCCAATACATGCAGGAGAGCAGGATGATGGCCGAGATCGGATCCATCGAGAAGGTGAGCGGCAGGAGCAGCGACACGCCGTTCGGCGCGCCGAGGCCAGGCAGCACGCCCACCAGGATGCCGAGCGTGACGCCGAGCATCATGAGCAGGATGTGGTTAAAGCTCAGGATATGGCCGAAGCCATCCATGAGAAGACCGATATTTTCCATGTCTTTCCTCCGAAGACCGGCGCCCCCGCGCGATCAGTAGATCCCGAAGAAGGCCTCGACCGGACCCTTCAGGAGCGGAACCTTGAAGCCGATCTCGAAAATGACGAAGAAGAAGAGGGCGACGCCGATGCCCGCGGCAAGGCCGGCCCACCACTTGTACTTGCCCTGGAAGGTCATCGTTCCGGCGATGTAGAGCGCGGTGCCGACATAGAGGCCGACGAGGGTGGAGACCGCGGCGAAGGCGACGAGCGGCAGCAGGAAGCCGAGCACGACCTTGAAGCGCGCCATGTCGACGAAGATCTCGCCGCTGCCGCGATGCTTGACGACAGCGTAGACGAGGTTCATCGCGCTGCCGAAGACGATCAGCAGGCCGATATAGAAGGGGAAATAGCCGGCATCCGGCCCCATCTCCGTCCAGCCTGCGCCGGCCTCGATCGAGCCGTAGGCGACGGCGATGCCGAAGGCGCCCGTCAGGAGGGCGACGCCCGTTTCCATGGCGAAACGGGAAAGCCCATTCGCGCTGTTCTCACGCATGGATCAGACCTTTCCGAAAGGGGGTGCGGATGCCGTGGGGCATCCGCGCGGAACCTTGGGAGGTTCAGTTCGCAAGCCAGCCTTCGCGCTTCAGCACGGCGCTGACGGCGGCCTCGTCCTTCTTGATGAAATCCGCAAACTCCGCGCCGCTCATATAGGTGCCGGACTGCGAGGTGTCGGCAAGATATTTCTGCCATTCCGGCGTCTCGGACACCTTCTTCAGGACATCCGCATAGAAGCTGACGACCTCGGGCTCGACACCGGCGGCAAGCCAGACGGTGCGGGGCATGGCGTAGTTGTCGATGGCGATGCCGCTGTCCTTGCAGGTCGGGATGTCGGCCCAGCCCTGGTCGCCGGCCACCTTCGCATCGTTCTTCAGCTTTTCCGACTTGAAGACGCAGACCGGCTTGACCATGCCGGCCTGCCACTGGCCAAGGTTCTCGCTCGGATTGTTGACATTGGCCGCGACGTGGTCGCCGGCAAGCTGCACGGCCGCCTCGCCGCCGCTCTTGAACGGAACGTAGCCGATATCGGCACCGGTCGCCTCGTTGATCATCGAGGTGAGGATCTGGTCGACGTCCTTGGACTGGCTGCCGGCGACCTTCAGCGTGCCCGGCGCCGCCTTGGCCTTCTCTACGAAATCGGCGGCTGTCTTGATGTCGGACTTGCCGTTGACCCAGAGCACGAATTCGTCGGAGGCGAGCGCGGCGACCGGCGTCAGGTCGGCGGCGGCGTAGGGCACCTTGGCGCGGACCGGCAGCAGATAGGCGTTGTTCGTGCCGAAGGTCAGCTTGTGGGCATCGCCCTTTGCGGTCGCGGCATATACGAAGCCCTCCGCGCCGCCGGCGCTGCCCTTGTTGGTCACCACCACCGGCGCCTTCATCAGCTCGTACTTGGCGATGATCGACTGGATGGTGCGGGCGAAGATATCCGTGCCGCCGCCGGGGCCGGCCGTGACGACGAATTCGACCGGGCGCTCCGGCTCGAAGGCGAAGGCCGGCAGGGCGACGCCCGATGCGGCCGCAACGATGCAGGCAATGGTAAGGGACTTTTTCATCTTGCTCCTCCGTTGGGATGATCCCGGCACGAACCTCCTCCGTGCCGGTATACCTCAAAAATTCGACAGGTCAGGCGGCGGCTGAAAGCGCGGCGGCCTTTTTCGCCATGCGCGCGGCCAGAAGCAGCGCCTCGCGGCTCGCGCCGACATCGGCAATGCCCTTGCCGGCAATGTCATAGGCCGTGCCGTGGGCCGGCGTGCAGAGCGGGAACGGCAGGCCACCCATCATGGTGACGCCCTTGTCGAAGCCCATGAGCTTCATCGCGATCTGGCCCTGGTCGTGATACATGGTCATGACCGCCTGGAAGCCGTCCTTCAGGGCGCGCAGGAAGACGGTATCGGCCGGGAACGGACCCTCGACATCGAAACCGCGCGCCTTCGCCGCCGCAACGGCAGGCTCGATGATGTCGATCTCCTCCATGCCGAAGGAACCGCCGTCGCCGGCATGCGGGTTGAGGCCGGCAACGGCGATGCGCGGATTGTGATAGCCCGCATTGCGCAGGCAGGCCGCGGTGAGCTCGATCTCGGCGAGGATCGCCTCGACCGAAAGCGCCGCCGCCACGTCCTTCAGCGGAATGTGCGAGGTGACGCGCGCATTCCAGACCTTTTCCAGCACGTTGAACTCGCGGACCTTGCCGGTGAAGCCGATGACATCGGCGACGAAGCGGATCTCGTCGTCATAACCCGGATAGGCGTAGCGCATGGCCTTCTTGTTGAAGGGCGTGAAGCAGACGGCCCCGGCCTTGCCCCGATCGGCAAGCTGCAGCGCGGTGCGGAAATTGGTCGTCGCGAAGGTACCGCCGGCAAGCGTCGCCTCACCACGCACCACGTCCGCCGGGTCGAGATGGGCAAGGTCGATGAAGACATGGCGCTCGCCGCTCGCCGCACCGAAGGTCTCGAGCGTTGCGTCCTCCAGGTCGAGGTCGAGGCCGGCCGCCTTCGCGCCCTCGTCGAGAATGCGGCGATCGCCGATCACCACGAGATGGGCCGCCGCCTTGACGTCGTCGAGCGCGATGATGCGGGCGGTCAGCTCGGGGCTGATGCCGGCCGGGTCGCCCATGGCGAGCGCGATAACGGGACGCGCGTCTTTTGCGCTCTCGGTCATGATGAAGCTCCTCCGCTGCATTCTGTATGCAGCTTTCATACGGTATCCAAAATGCTGCATCAAGTCTTTTGTATTTTGTATGCAGCATTTTTTATTGACGCCGCCCTCCGGCCTCTCCATGCTCGCACCAAATCGCCAACGCGGCCGGCGCCCTCGGACCGGACCTGAAATACGCAAGATCAAAGACATGGATGAGATCAGAAGCTTGGGGCTCCCGGAAAGCAGCCTGCCGGAACCGATCCGCCGCACGGCGCTGCACGACACGCTCGTCGGCCGCCTGCGCGACATGATCATCGAAGGGCACCTGTCGCCGGGAACGCGCCTCAACGAAGGCCAGCTCGGCCAGATGCTCGGCGTTTCGCGCACCCCCCTGCGCGAGGCCATCAAATATCTGGCGAGCGAAGGCCTGGTCGAGCTCGTTCCCAGCCGCGGCGCCGTCGTGAAGCGCTTCGGAGCGAAGGACGTCAAGGACATGCTCTCGGTCCTCGCCACGCTGGAGGAACTGGCGGGCAGGCTGGCCTGCGCCAGCGCGCGCGACGAAGAGATCGCGGAAATCCGTGCCCTGCACGACCGCATGGTCCGGCATTATAAAGCGGGCGACCGCCTGGAATATTACAAGCTCAACCAGGCGATCCACACACGTATCGTCGCCATTTCAGGCAATGCCGCGCTGGCCGAGGTGCACGGCATGCTGCAGACCCGGCTGAAGCGCATCCGCTTCGTCGGCCATGAAGGCCCCGAAAAATGGGCCGCCGCCGTCGGCGAGCACGAGGAAATGGTCGCCGCGCTGGAGGCGCGCGATGCCGACCGACTGTCCGAAGTTCTCGGACGCCACCTGAAAAAGGCCTGGGAGCGTGTGAGCGAGACGCTGGAGGGCGCCGGCCGGTAAAGGATCGGCTCACCTGGCAGCACGGATGTTCAGCCGCGTCTTGGCAACGGCATCTTCGGCCCGGAAATGCGGAGAATGCCGTTACGGGCCGGCATGAACTGGATGTCGACGGGCGTTGGAGCGTTTCCGTTTTTCTTCGAATCGCAGTTCCGGACGCAAAACCGCGTCGCACTTTTGCTGGAATTGCTTAGAACGTCACCGCTCCATGCGCGCTCGCCACCGCCTTGCGCAGGTCCTCGATCGCCCCGTTGGACGCCGCGGGAAGCGTTTCGCCCTCCAGTTCGCGCGGCATCTTCCAGCCGGGATCGATGCCCTCCATGTTGGGCAGTTCGTGCGCGATGCCCTTGTGGCAATCGATGCAGGTCGCCTTGCCGGGCAGGAGGAACTTCGCGTGGATATCGGCCGCGCGCTGGGTCTGCTTGGTGAAGTCCATCGCGACGGCCGAATGGCAGTTGCGGCATTCCAGGCTGTCATTCGCCTTCAGCCGCGCCCATTCATGCTGGGCAAGCTCCAGCCGGTGGTCGAGGAATTTCTCGCGCGTGTTGATCGTGCCGAAGATCTTGCCCCAGACCTCCTTCGAGGCCTGCATCTTGCGGGCGATCTTGTCGGTCCATTCGTGCGGCACATGGCAATCCGGACAGGAGGCGCGCACGCCGGAGCGGTTGGTGAAATGCACCGTGTTGGTCAGCTCCTGGTAGACGTTGTCCCGCATCTCATGGCACGAGGTGCAGAATTTCTCCGTGTTCGTCAGCTCCAGCGCGGTGTTGAAGGCGCCCCAGAACATGACGCCGCCGACGAAGCCGCCGAGCGTCAGGAAGGCGAGGCTGAGCGTTGCCGCCGGCGTGGTCAGAATGGTCCAGACCCAGGCGATCAGTGCCTTGATGCGCGCAACCATCACTCGCTTCCCGCCCTGGTGACGCCCATCTCGCTCATGTCCTTGAAGGTGTTCTCGACGAGCGGCTTGTGATCGGCCTGCGGCACATGGCAGGCGGTGCAGAAATAGCGCCGCGGCGAGACGTCGGCGAGCATCTGGCCCTCGCGCGTCATGTAGTGTGTGATGCTGATCATCGGCGCGCCGGCATCCTGCGAGAACTCACGCTTGTGGCAGGAAAGACAGCGATTGGCGTTGACCGACAGCTGGTAGCCGTCGATCGAGTGCGGGATGACGGGCGGCTGTTCCGGATAGGCGCGCATGCGGCGGATGTCGTCGATGACCCATTTCGGCAGGGGATCGGCCGGCAGGGTCTGCATCGCATCGCCCTGCGGGCCGGAAAGCTGCGGCACCATCTGCGCCATGGCGCCGGTGGCAAGCACCGCCACGCCGATCGCGGCGAAAATCCATCCGGGGCTCGGGGTCAGGCGACGGGTTCGATCTTGACTGCGCATTTCTTGAAATCCGTCTGTTTCGAGATGGGGTCGGTGGCGTCGAGCGTGACCTTGTTGATGAGCTGGCTGGCATCGAACCACGGCACGAAGATCACGCCCGGCGGCATGCGGTTGCGCCCGCGCGTCTCGACGCGCGAGCGGATCTCGCCGCGCCGCGAGATGATGCGGATCTCCGATCCCTGGTTGAGGCCGCGCTTGCGCGCATCGTCGGCATTCATGAAGCAGCGCGCGCCGGGGAAGGCCTTGTAGAGCTCGGGGACGCGCATGGTCATCGAGCCGGAATGCCAGTGCTCCAGCACGCGGCCGGTGACCAGCCAGGTGTCGAACTCGTCGTCAGGGGATTCGGCCGGCGGCTCGTAGGGCACGGCGATGATCGCCGCCTTGCCGTCCGCATTGCCGTAGAACTTCACGCCCTCACCGGGCTTCACATAGGGATCGTACCCTTCGCGGTAGCGCCACAGCGTCTCCTTGCCGTCGACCACCGGCCAGCGCAGGCCGCGCACCTCGTGATAGGTGTCATAGGGCGCAAGGTCGTGCCCATGGCCACGGCCGAAGGCGGCATATTCCTCGAAGAGGCCCTTCTGCAGGTAGAAGCCGAAATGCTGCGCCTCGTTGTTGGCGTGGTCCGGGCTGACCTCGCTGATCGGGAACTTCGCCACGTCGCTTTCGGCGAACAGCACCTGGTAGAGCGTCTTGCCCTTGTAGGCGGGGTTGGCGGCGAGGATGTCCGCAGGCCACACCTCGTCCGTCGTGAAGCGCTTGGAGAATTCGACCATCTGCCAGAGGTCGGACCGCGCCTCGCCCGGCGCCTGAACAAGCTGGTGCCAGACATGGGTGCGCCGCTCGGCATTGCCATAGGCACCTTCCTTCTCCACCCACATGGCGGCGGGAAGGATGAGGTCCGCGCTCATCGCCGTGATCGTCGGATAGGCATCCGACACGACGATGAAGTTTTCCGGATTGCGGTAGCCCTGATAGGTCTCGTTCGAGGTGTTCGGGCCGGCCTGGACGTTGTTGTTGACCTGCACCCAGTAGAAATTGAGCTTGCCGTCGCGGAGCATGCGGTCCTGCTGGACGGCGTGATAGCCGGGCTTTTCCGGAATGATGCCATGCGGCACGCGCCAGATCTCTTCGGCATGCTTGCGGTGTTCCGGGTTCGTCACCACCATATCGGCGGGCAGGCGATGCGCGAAGGTGCCGACCTCGCGCGCCGTGCCGCAGGCAGACGGCTGGCCGGTCAGCGAGAAGGGGCTGTTGCCGGGTTCGGAAATCTTGCCTGTCAGGAGATGCAGGTTATAGACCATCTGGTTCGCCCAGACGCCGCGCACATGCTGGTTGAATCCCATGGTCCAGAGCGACATGACCTTGCGGTCCGGATCCGCATAGAGCTCGGCGAGCTGCCGGAGGAAGCCGGCCTCGACACCGGTCATCTCGACGGCCTTTTCCAGCGTGTATTCCGCGACGAAGGCCTTGAAGGCCTCGTAGTCCATCGGCTCCGTCTTGCCCGGATCGGCGGAATTGGCGGCATTCACCTCCACCGGATTGTCCGGCCTGAGGCCGTAGCCGATATCGGTGACGCCGCGCACGAACTTCGTGTGACTCTGCACGAAATCCTCGTTCACCCGGCCGGACTGGATGATGTGGTTGGCGATGTAGTTGAGGATGACGAGGTCCGTGCCCGGCTTGAAGACCATCGGGATATCGGCGAGGTCCATGCTGCGATGGGTGAAGGTGGAAAGCACCGCCACGCGCACATGCTCGTTGCCGAGCCGCCGGTCGGCGATGCGCGTCCACAGGATCGGGTGCATCTCCGCCATGTTCGAGCCCCAGAGCACGAAGGCGTCGGCATGCTCGAAATCGTCGTAGCAGCCCATCGGCTCGTCCATGCCGAAGGTGCGCATGAAGGCGACGGCGGCCGATGCCATGCAGTGGCGGGCGTTCGGGTCGAGATTGTTCGAGCGGAAGCCGGCGCGCATCAGCTTGGTGGCGGCATAGCCCTCGAAGATCGTCCACTGGCCGGAGCCGAACATGCCGACGGCGGTCGGCCCTTTTTCCTTCAGCACCTTCTTGGCCTGTTCGGCCATCACGTCGAAGGCTTCTTCCCAGGTCACCGGCTCGAACTCGCCGTCCTTGGCATAGACGCCGTTGCGCTTGCGCAGGAGCGGCGCCGTCAGGCGGTCGGAGCCGTACATGATCTTCGAGAGGAAATAGCCCTTGATGCAGTTGAGGCCGCGGTTGACCTCGGCCTGCATGTCGCCGTGCGTGGCGACGACCTTTCCCTCCTTGACGCCCACCATGACGCCGCAGCCCGTGCCGCAGAAGCGGCAGGGCGCCTTGTCCCATTTGATCTCCAGCGCGCTCACCCCGCCCGGAACCGGCTGGGCGGCAGCGGGAAGCGCGATGCCCGCCGCCGCCGCCGCGACGCCCGCCGCCTGGGCCTTCAGGATGTCACGCCGCGTCAGTTCGCTGCCCATGCACCTCGTCCTCTTCCAATTCGACATGTTCGAAAACCATGTTCGCCGCGATCACGCCGTCGAGGACGGAGATGCGCATCAGCGTATCCCCGAGCACGCCGGTGCTCGGCCCCTCGATGACGACGACGATCTTGCCCTTGTCGCAGCCGTGCACCTCGACATTGTCGAAGCCCGCGAGCGCCGCCAGCACGCTGTCGAGCGCACCCGGCTTCGTGGCAATCACAGCGCTGGAAATATGATGTTGCCGCCGTTCAGGCATAAGCGGCCTCCGCGTTTCGCGGCGCGGTCGAAACCGCGCCGACGGGACAGACGGAGATGCAGGCGCCGCAGCCCGTGCAAGCCTCGGCCAGGAGGTCCGGCACGAACGGCCCGCCGCGCACCGGCCGGAAGCGGATAGCGGCGGTGGGACAGGCATCCCGACAGGCCTGACAGTCGACACCCTGGAACGGCAGGCAGGAGGACGCGATGGCGACGACATGATCGAAGCGGCCGGCGACGCCATCGGCGAACACCGGCTCGGGACAGTTTTGCGCGCAGGCGCCGCAGAAGGTGCATTCCGCCGTGGAGAAATCGAGCGCGGGCAGGCCATCGACAAGGGCGATGACGCCGGTCGGACAGTGTTCCACGCATTGCCCGCAGCCCGTGCAGGCCGCAAGGCCTTCCTCCGCGATGCCGGGCGGGCGAATACGGGCGGCGGCGCTGCGCCGGCCACCGCTCAGAAAGGTCCGCCTGGAGAGAGCCTGCTGCACCATGACCTTCCCCTCAATGCCCGGGCGGGCCCGGCGGGCCATAGAGGATCTGGAACATCCAGACGAGGAAACCATAGCCGCCGACGACACCGACGGCGACGATCGGCCAGATGCCGAAAGCAAGGACAAAGAACGTGATGAGCTCCCGCCGCCGACGCGATCCGGGCCTTTGCGGCGTCAGTTGTTCCGGGGCGACCTCAGACAAGGTATACGTCCTCCGATACCATTCATTGTCGTAATACTAGCATTGCCCCGCTGAAAATAAAGTGAATTAAACTTTTCTATTTTAATCAAGTATATATTTGCGCAACATCAATTGCCGTTGTATTCAATAGAATATAACGATTGAAAGAACTTCGTCTAAAATAATCCAAAAATACGGAATAGCAGCCGATCACGACGGAGAAATATTAGAGAATCATCATCTCCGAAAGAAAACTATTCATCGGCAACCGGAGCGCCGGTCTTCATCGACCACGCACCGTCACGCCTCCTCGCCGACAAGCATCTGCCGGCGGGCGAAAGGCCGATGCCGCCCCTCATTCGCCGTTGCGCGTCCGTCAGTCCTCTTCCGCGCGCCCGCAACGCCAGTAGGAAACGACGAGGTGCTCGGTGTTGGAAAGGCGCCTTTCCTGCCGCGCGAAGCTGCGGATCGCCCGGAACGCTTCGAACTCGCAGCCCGCCCAGACATAGACGGCCTCGCCGTCCATCGGGAATGCCACGGACCGCACGGCATCGATCAGCAGGCTCGTGCTGCCCGGCGGCCGGCCATCGCGGAACAGCCATTCGACGGCGATCGCGGGCGGCGGCGCAAGGGCCTGGACCTCGCCGGCATCCGCGACCTCGATGAAGACCCGGCCGCGTGCGCCCGCCGGCAGGTTTTCCAACATGCGGGCGACGGCCGGCAGCGCCGTCTCGTCGCCGGCGAAAAGATACCAGTCGGCCGCAACGAGGCCGCCGCCGCCGGGGCCGACCACGCCGACCCGGTCGCCGACCGCCGCGGCCGCCGCAAAGCCGGAGCCGGGACCTGCATCCGCATGGAGCACGAAATCGATATCGAGCGTGCCGGCGGCCAGATCGACGGAGCGCACCGTATATTTGCGCATCAGCGGGCGCAGCTCGGGCTTTTCCCAGGCGATCACCCCGTTCGCGCCGACATGCGGCCATTGCGGCTCTCCCGCCTCCGGCCGCTGCACCATGAGATTGAGGTGCAGCGCGTCGAGCCCGGCGAACCGCGCGACGTTTTCGCCGGACAGCGTCAGGCGGCGCATGTGCGGCGTCAGCGTCCGGCAGGCGACGACCTGAAGGATCTGGAAGTTCGGCGGGCGGACGATCTCCTCGCCATCGCCCGTCCAGGTGATGGCCGGCGGATCGTCGCCGGCAAATTCCAGGATATGCGAGGCGACGGCCATGCGGGCGAGATAGAGCCCTTCGAGATCCGGCGCGGCGACATCGACCAGCGTCGCCTCGCCCTCGCGCGAGAACTGCGCGCGGATGCTCCCGAGTCGAAGCAGCGGGCCGGTCGGCCCCTCGCTCACCTCCGCATTGTGTTCCTGCATATGATCGCAGAATTCCGCGATGACGGGAGCGGGGTTGCGCAGGGCGATCCGCGCCCGGGCGGTGTACTGTCTTGCGTGCATGTCTCTTTCCTATTGCGCGTCGATCCAGAAGGTGCCCTCCAGCGGCACCGCCAGGAAACGGTCGTTGATCTCGGCGAGCGTCTTGGCGGGATCGACATCCGCGACGAGATCAGGGTGCATCCACTTCGCGAAACATTCGAAGACGAGGATGTTGAGAACCGAGATCGACAGTTGGTGCGACACCGCATGCGCCCGGCCCTGCTGCACCGCCGTCAGCCCGTCGCGCAGGCCCTTGCCGAGAATATCCCGGAAGGATCCGCGCGCGCTTTCGGCATCGACATCGCCGCCGAGCACGAGGCCGCCCTGGGCGGCAAGATGCGGGCCGCCGGTGGCGATATAGACCGTGGGATCCGCGCCGAGCACGAATTCTGGGCTGAGCTGGCCGTCATAGCCCGGCACATCCGCGCCGATGCTCTCGCCGCCCGCAAGCCGCAGATAGTCCGTCATGCGATTGCCCTTGCCGGGCGTCGAGCAGCAGGTGGCCCCCGCATGGGCATCGACCAGCACGGAAACCGGCTTCGCCCTGGCCGTGCGCTCCGTGATGCGCCGGTAGCGTTCCTGCAGGAAATCGCCGAACGCCCTGCCCTTCGCCTCCTGGCCAATGGCGGCGGCAAGCAGTGTGACGGAGAAGGCGGTCGTTTCCGCCGGCCCCTTGTCGTCGTTCACCGGCCCGTCGAGGAAGAGGACGGGCACGCCCGCCGCCTCCAGCGTCGCGGCCGCCTCCGTCCAGCCGCTCTCCCAGATGGAGACGACGAAAAGGTCCGGCTTGACCGAGAGGATCGCCTCGACGGATGTCTTCCCCGGCAGCACGGCGCCGACGGTGGGAACGGCGTCGATATCAGGGAAGCGCCGGCGATAGGCCTCGTACATGCCGCGATCGATGCGCTGCGGCGCGGCCCAGCCGGCGATGCGCGCGACGGGATCGGGATCGACAAGGGCGAGCGAGAGGAGCAGCAGGCTTTCGTTCGTGACGATGCGGCGCGCCGGCTCAGCAAGGCGCACGCTGCGCCCGGCGGCATCCGACAGCAGGATCTCGGCCCGCGCCGGCAAGGCGAAGGCCGGAAACGCCAGCAGCAACAGCAGCGACAGCCGACAGAGGGCCGCCGGCAAGCCGGCGCCCCCTCCCCTCGTCCCGGTTCGATGCGAGGCGCTCACCACGAATATTTCAGGCTCGCGGTGATGGCGCGGCCCGCGCCGTAGTTACAGCTTCCACCGGTGCTGTTGAGGCAATGGGAGACGTACTCCTTGTCGAACAGATTGGTGACGTTGACCCGAAGCTTCGTGCCGGAAAAATCCTTGTCGATGGCGCCGAAATCGTATTCCGCGCCGATATCGACGAGCGCCCGGCCGGGAATGCGCAGTTCCGCCTTGTAGGTGCTGTCCGTCTGGTAGGAGGACATGGCCCGCACGCCCGCGGTGAGCGTCAGCCCCTCTGCGAAGGCCGGCCGATAACTGAGCCAGACGCTGCCCTGATGCTCGGGCAGGCGCAGCACCTCACGGCCGAGCTCGACGGGATTGTTGGACTTCAGCACTTCCGAATGGGAATAGGCATAGGCGGCGAGAAGGTCGAGCTCCGGCGTCAGCTCATACTTGCCCTCGATCTCAAGGCCACGCACCCGCTGGCGGCCAGATTGCACGTCGAACAGGATATCGGCCGGGTCCGGCGTCAGGGCGTTGTCGAGCGTCAGGTCGAAGAGCGAGGCGGTGATCATGCCGCGGCCGCCTGGGGGCTCGTATTTCAGGCCGATCTCATACTGCTCGGCCGTCTGCGCCCGGAAGGGGTTGCCGTCCCGGTCCGTGCCGAGCGTCGGCAGGAACGAGGTCGCATAGCTGGCATAGGGCGCAAGGCCGTTGTCGAAGAGATAGGTGAGGCCCGCGCGCCAGGTCAGCTCCCGGTCCCGCGTCGTCACGGTCGGCGTGCCAGCAAGGCGGTTCGTGCTGTCGATCTCGGACAGGTCGTAGCGCAGGCCGAAGGTGCCCACCCAGTTGTCGTAGCGGATCTGGTCCTGCATGTAGAAGCCGAGCTGCTGCTGCTCCTGCAGGCCGGAGCGCTGGATGGCCGGCACGGGGATGTCCACCTCGCCGTAGCGCGGGTCGAGGAGGTCGAGCGGCGGCACGCCGGCGACGGCATTGCCGAAATTGGTGGAGGACGTCGCCTTCAGGTAATCGAGGCCGAAGAGCATCGTGTGGTCGAGCGCGCCGGTATCGAAGCGGGCTTCGAGCTGCGTGTCGACATTGAAGGCCGAGACCCGGTCGTCGGAGATCGCCGAGGCGCGGTTGAGCGTGTGCCCGTCCGGCTGCCAGGCGAAGGCCGGGTTGACGAGGACGAGGAACATGTTCTGGTCGGAGCGGCTGTAGCGCAGGTTCTGCCGCACCGTGAAGGTTTCGTTGAACTCGTGCTCGAATTCATAGCCGAGGGCGTAGAAGTCCCGGTCGAAGACATCCGCGTTGGGATCGCCGAGATAGATGTCGCGCGGCACGCGGGCGGTCGGATTGTCGATCAGCGTGCCGACGGCGGGGTAGAAGCGCGGGCTGAAGGTCGGGCGGTCCTTCTGGTAATAGCCGTAGAGCGTGAGCGTGGTCTGGTCGGTGGGCGACCAGGTGAGGCTCGGCGCCAGCATCAACTGCTTCTCCCGTTCCCGGTCGACCTGACTGCCCATGTTCTTGCCAAGCGCGACGAGGCGGTAGAGCCAGTCGCCGTCCTCGGTCAGCGGGCCGGTCATGTCGAGCGTCGCCTGCACGCCGCCATGCGAGGAGGTCTGGAGGCCCGCCTCGTTGTGCGCCGTCGCCTGCGGGCGCTTGCTCACCTGGTTGATGAGGCCGCCCGGCACGGTGCTGCCGTAGAGCACGGAGGCCGGCCCCTTGATGACGTCGATGCGTTCCAGCGCGAAGGCATTGACGCTCGGCGTCGCATAGTTGCTCGGGTCGCCCGGCAGAATGAGCCCGTCGAGCCACATCGTGCCATAAGCGTTGAAGCCGCGGATATAGAGCCAGTCGTAGCGGATGTCGTAGCCGTTCGGGTCCGGATGCACGCCCGGCGTATAGCGCAGCGCCTCGGCGACCGTGTTCACGCCCTGCGCATCCATCTGGTCGCGCGTGACGACGCTGACCGCCTGCGGCGTTTCGAGCAGGGACGTGTCCGTCTTGGAGGCGCTGAGGCTGCGCTTTGCGACGATGCCCTGGTCCGGCCCCTTCGGGTTGTCCTCGCCGCCCTCGACGGTGATCGTCTGGAGCGCCGTTGTGCCGGCCTCCTGCGCCTGTGCCGGGCCGGCAAGCCCGGCCAGCGCCACGGTCGCGGCCAGCCACAGGCGCCTGTGCCAGATCGCGCGCCCCGCCCTCTCCGTTGCTCCCATCACCGTCTCTTCTGCCAATCTCATGATCGCGGTCCCACCGTCCGATAGCCTTTTCCTAAACTTGACCTCTTAAATCAAGTTAAGCTATCTCTAGGGCAACACTTGCACGACGGACAATGTCGGCACCTTTGCGCACCGCGCAGATGCCTTTGCGCACCGGCAAATCTCCGCGCAGTGCCGGAATTCGATCACCAATAACGGGTCATCCTGCGCAATGCCGGTGACCGGAACAGTGAAGGACAGGGGATGGCGGCCGCACCTGGCAACGCCGGAAACGAGGGCAAGGGGGGCCGCGTGCGTGTGCGCGATTTCCTGCGCCACGAGGGCATCGCCTTCGACAGCCCCGACGACCGGCTTTCGCCCGACGACACACTGATGAAGGGCGAGTTCCTGCACAGGGAGCTGCGTCGCGGCCTCGTCCTGCATGTCAGCGACGCGATCGAGGAGCGGGCCTTCACGGCCACCTCGCTCCTGCCGGAGGAGCTTTCCTGCATCTTCTTCCTGGAGGGCAGCGTCGATCTTTCGATCGGCGGCCGCCGCTTTGCC
This sequence comes from Shinella granuli, assembly GCF_004341885.1. GTDB lineage: Bacteria > Pseudomonadota > Alphaproteobacteria > Rhizobiales > Rhizobiaceae > Shinella > Shinella granuli. The sequence continues at coordinate 23,322 of NZ_SLVX01000009.1, forward strand.
TTCCAGGCGGACCGCAGCGCGGTGCGCGGCGTTGCGATCATGAATGCCTGCCCGGAGAATTTCGAACGCGCCTCGCGCGGCGGCCAGCACCTGCGCCATCTCGTGGTCTCCGCAACGCCGGAATGGCTGCACCGCGACGCGCTGGAAGCCGTGGCGGATACGACGGGCGGCGCGCGGCTGCTGCGCGATCACCTCAGCGAGCACCGCTGGACGCTGACGCCGCGCATGATGGAGCTGGTGCGGCAGATCTTCAGCCCCTCGCCGCTCATTCCCGAACTGCGCGACCTCTATCTCGAAGGCCGCGCCGTCGAGCTCGTGGCGGAGACGATGGCGGCGGTGCTGCAGGCCGACCGGCGCGGGGCGGGCGGCACGCTGCTGAGCCGGCAGGACGCGATCTGCCTCAGCCGCGCCCGGGACTTCATCGCGGCCCGCGCCACCGAGGCGCTGAGCGTGGAAACGATCGCGCGCGAGGCCGGCATCAGCGCGAGCGGCCTGCAACGCCTGTTCCGCGTCGCGGAAAACCGCAGCGTCTTCGACTATGTGCGCAATATCCGGCTGGAGCGCGCCTTTGCCGCCCTCGACCAGGAAAACGTCACCGTGCAGGAGGCGAGCGCCATCGCCGGCTATACCAGCGCCGCCAATTTCGCCACCGCCTTCCGCCGCCGCTTCGGCATCGTGCCGACGGCCTTGCGCAAGGCCGATCCGCGCTGACGGGCTGCCGTCAAAGGCCGAGTTCCCTCGCAAGCGTTTCCGTGTCGCCAAGATAGCGCTGCAGGCGCGCGGGATTGTCCGGAAGCTCCGGCCGCGCCGCCGCCCAGCCGATATAGGTGAGCGCGCGCAGCAGCAGGAACAGCGGCAGGTGCCGGAATTCCGCCTCCGCCTGCGGCCGGACGGCGGCATAGCCTTCCAGCAGGGCCGTACGCAATTGCGGATAGTCGGGTTCATGCCGGTTGCGCAGCAGCGCGGTCGCCAGGTCGAACAACCGGAAGCCGAAGCCGCAATCGTCGAAATCGATGAAGGCGACGGCGCCTCCCGCCACGAAGACATTCTCGCGCACCAGGTCGGCATGGATCAGGCCGTAGTCCAGCCCCGGCGCCAGCGCCGAAAGCCGCGGCAGGAGATGGGCGCGCAGGCGCGCCAGGGCGTCCCGCTGCACCGGCGTGATGACCGGGCAATCCCAGAACCGGCCCCAGAAGGGCGCTTCGCCCAGCAACCCCTCGACATCCCAGGCCGGGCGCTCGAACCCGGCCGGCCGCAAGAAGGCATCGGCCGCATCGTGCAGGCGCGCCATCTCCCGGCCGATGGCGCGAAAGAGCGCCGGCAAATCCCGGCCGCTCCGGGGAAGCGGAGCGCCCGTATCGCCGAGCGGCTCGCCCTCCATCCAGTCGATCAGGTCGGCATAGTGTCGTTCGGCCGCCGCCGGGGACGGCAAGGCGGCAAGCAGGCCGCCGTCCGCCGTGGCGATGGGCAGCGGCACGGCGATGCCCTTTTCACGCAGCGCCGCCATGAAGACGAGTTCCGAGGCGAGCGCCGCCGGCGAATGATAGGCCGGGCGGTGCAGCCGCAAGGCCGCCGGCCGGCCGTCGCGCAGGTGAACCTTGAAGACCGCGTTCTCGCGGTATTTCAAGAGTTCGGGCACCTGGTCCGGCAGGTTCCAATGGACTAGGGCGCCCGCCGCGCGGGCCGTCAGGGCTGCGATCATGTCATCCATCGCGTCACAGCCCGCTCAGCACATCGTCGAGCACCGCCAGCATCAGGTCGGCATTCTCCCGGGAGAAGGGCATGGGCGGGCGGATCTTGGTGGCGTTCTGGTGGATGCCGAGCTTGCCCATCAAGACGCCGCGCTCGCGCATGCCGTTGGTCACCCGCGTGGCGATGTCCGAGGCGGGCGTCTTTTCCTGCCGGTCGAGCACCAGCTCCGCGCCGAAGAACAGGCCGCTGCCGCGCACATTGCCGATCAGCGTATGCTTGTCCGCCAGCTTCCGCAGACCCTCGCGGGCATAGGCGCCGACATGAAGCGCATTCTCTTGCAGCTTCTCTTCCTCCAGCACGTCGAGAACGGCCATGGCCGCCGCGCAGGAGACCGGATTGCCACCGAAGGTGTTGAAGTAGCGGAACGCCTTGCGGAAGGCATTCAGCATCTCGGACGCCGCGACGACACCGCCGACCGGATGGCCGTTGCCCATCGGCTTGCCGAGGGTGACGATATCGGGGAGGATGCCGGCCTTCTGATGCCCCCAGAAATGCGTGCCGGTGCGGCCGAAACCGGGCTGCACCTCGTCGCAGATGACAAGGCCTCCGACCTTCCTGACAGCCGCGACGGCGGGCGCGAGGAAATCCTCCGGCAGGTCCGGAAAACCCTCATTGGCGAAGAAGGGGTCGATGATCAGCGCGGAAAAGCCGAACGGGCTTTCCTGCAGCGCGGCGATCGCCGCCTCCACCGTGGCGGCCCAGGCCTCGGCGAAGGCCTTACCGCCCTCTCCGCCGAGCGGACGATAGGCATCCGGCGCCGGCACAAGGCGTACATGCCCACCATAACCGCCGACCGGCGGCATGCGCGTCGAGAGCTGAGAGACCGCCGTCGTGTTGCCGTGATAGGTGAAGTCGGTGGCGATGACGCCCGTCCGGCCGGTCACCGCCTGCGCCATGCGCAGGGCCACGTCGTTGGCCTCGCTGCCGGTGCAGGTGAGGATCGCCGTGTCGAGGCTCCTGTCGAAGGTCGCCGTCAGCCGTTCGACATAGTCGAGAATGCCTTCGTGCAGGTAGCGCGTGTGGGTGTTGAGCATCGACGCCTGCCGGCAGATCGCCTCGACCACCCGCGGATGGCAATGGCCGACATGCGGCACATTGTTGTAGCAGTCGAGATACCGCCGCCCGTCCGCATCCCACAGCCAGACGCCCTCGCCCCTCACCAGATGCACCGGGTCATCGTAGAAGAGCGACATGTTGCGGCCGAGCAGCCGCTCGCGGCGGGCGCGCAGGGCCTGCGCATCGGTCATGGCGACACCCCTCTCTGCGCCGTCGACAGTCCCGCATCCAGCGCCGAGACGATCTTCTGCACATCGGCCGCCGTGATGACGAGCGGCGGCGAGAGGATGACATTGGCGCCCGACGTGCGGACCATCACGCCCTCGTCATAGGCGGCATCATAGACCTTCTGCACCACGTCCTTGGCAGCCGCGCTCTTCGTCCGGCGGTCGGAGACGAGCTCCAGCGCGGCCATCAGCCCCTTGCCGCGCACATCGCCGACCAGTTCGTGCTTCGCCTTCAGGCCTTCCAGCCCGGCGATCAGCTCGGCGCCGCGCGCGGCAGCATTGGCGGCGGTGTCGATCCGGGCGGTTTCCTTCAGCGTCGCCAGCGCCGCCGCCGCGCCGACCGGATGGCCGGAATAGGTATAGCCATGGCCGATGGCGCCGAATGAATCCCTGTTGGCTTCAAATGTATCGGCGACCTTGTCCGCGATCATCACCGCGCCGAAGGGGAAGTAGCCGTTGGTGATCGCCTTGGCGGTGGTCATCATGTCGGGCTTGACGCCAAAGCCGCGCGAGCCGGTCCAGGCCCCGGTGCGGCCGAAGGCGGTGATGACCTCGTCGGCGATGAGGAGGATGCCGTGCCTGTCGCAGATCGCGCGCATCAGCGGCATGAAGGTCTCGTGCGGCACGATGACGCCGCCGGCGCCGAGCACCGGTTCCATGATGAAGGCGGCGATGGTGTCGGCGCCCTGGAAGGCGATCTCGTCCTCGAACTGGCGGGCGATCGCCTGGGCGATCTCCGCCGGATCGGCCGTGTTGAAGGGGTTGCGATAGGGATAGGGCGCGGCAAGGTGGAAGACGCCGGGCAGCAGCGGCTCGTAGTTGCGGCGGAAATTGGCATTGCCATTGACCGAGGCGCCGCCGAAATGCGTGCCGTGGTAGCCCTTCTTCAGCGCCACGAACTTGGTGCGCTCCGGCTGGCCGTTGATCTTGTGGAACTGGCGGGCGAGCCGCAGCGCCGTCTCGACGGAATCCGAGCCGCCCGAGGTGAAGAAGGCGCGGGTGAGCCCGTCCTGCCTGAAGAATTCGGCCAGCTCATAGGACAGTTCGATCAGCGGCGAATTGGTGGTGCCGCGGAAGGTGGAGTAATAGGGCAGCTCGTCGAGCTGGTCGCGGATCGCCTTCTTCACCGGCTCGCAGGAATAGCCGAGATTGACGTTCCACAGGCCGCCGACGGCATCCAGCACCGTCTTGCCATGGATATCCACCACCGAAACGCCCTCGCCCGCATTGATGATGCGCGGGGGCTTGGCCTGCATTTCAGCTGGATGCGCCATGGGATGCCAGAGATGACGGGCATTGTTCTCGATCAGGAAGTTGGAATCGCGCATGGGATATCCTTTCAAAGTCCAAGCATGGTCAGCGCCTGCGCATAACCTTCGGCAGGCCGGGTCACGTCGAAATGCACATGGGGAAGGCCGACGGCCGCCGCGCCCTCGATGTTCTTCTTCTGGTCGTCGACGAAGACGCAGTCGGCACGGCTGAGAGCGAGTTCCGCCAGCACCTGTTCATAGGCGCGCGGATCGGGCTTCAGGATCTTCGTGTATGTCGCATCGACGATGACGTCGAAAAGGTCGATCAGCGGGAAGCGCCTGCGGAAGCTCTCGCCGTAGAAAAGGTCGAGCTCGTTGGAGAGGATGGCGAGCTTCAGCCCGGCCGCCCTGGCTTTCAGGATCGCATCGCGCGCCTCGGGGCGCAGGACGAGTTCGGGATCGGCCCCGCGCGCCCGCTGCACGAAGGTCTTCATGTCCGTCCAGTCCTCGCCGAGCAGCGCGCCGACCTCCCGCGTGCGCGTCATCCAGTAGTCGCGCTCGGTGATTTTTCGCGCTTGCATCGACTGCCAGAGCGGATCGCTGGCCGGGTCGAAGGGACCGCGCCAGGTCAGCGTGCCGGCCGGCAGGCCGAGCGCCCGCTCGGTGATGTCATGCGTTTCGAACAGCGTGCGGGTGACGACGCCGCCGAAATCGAGGATCAATGCGCGCCTGGCTTCCGTCATGCCGCCTGTCCCTTTTCGACGATGCCTTCGGCCACCCAGCGGTCGAAGATTTCCAGTGCTCTCGCGGCAAAGTCCGGGGCGTTGATATGCGCATCGACCTCCTCGAAGGCGACGGAGGCCGGCACGGCACGGCGCATCTCGTCGAGGAAGGCCTCCAGCCCGTCCGGTTCGTGCAGCGGCTCGCCCTCCCGGTCCCATTCCTGGATGCCCTTTGTCGGCAGCAGGAAGGCGACGGGGGCGCTCGCCCCCTCCAGCTTGGCGGCGACGACGCGGGCGACCGCGCGGCGCTCATCGGGCGAGACGGTGACGGAGGCGATCAGCCGGTTGTGCGCATGATAGGGCCGGCCGGCGAAGCGATCCGGCGTCTCCTGCCAGGCGGGCATGTCCACCATGTCGACCGCGCCGGGCGCGACGATCTGCGGAATGCCGGCGCGGCCGGCATTTTCCAAACGGTCCGGCCCGGAGACGGCGATCGAGCCGTTCTGCGCATTGGTCACCTCCTGGATGCAGAAATCGAAGACGGCGGCAAAGCCCCGCTGCGCCGCCACCGCCTCATAGGCGCGCCCGCCCATGCCGGTGGAATGGAACACGGCGACATCATAGCCGCGCCGCTCCAGCTCCGGCTTGAGCAGCTTCATGTAGCTGAGGCAGGAGGAGCCGAGCGAGGTCATACCGACCAGCGGGCGCTGACGGCCGGGCCGCTCGCCGGCCTTGGCTGCGCCCACGACCGCGCCCGAAGCCTGCGACAGCACCGCCCGGCAGATCGGGTTGAGGCCGTAGAGCCCGCCGGCCCACAGGATCATCATCAGGTCGGGCGCGATGCGTTCCGGCGGCAGGAGATGGGAATAGGCGATGGTGGAGACGATGAACTTCGGCACGCCGAGCGGCAGCACGGCGGCGACGTCGAGGGCGAGATCGGTGCCGAGCGAGCCGCCGAGCGCGATCATGCCGTCCACCTCTCCCGCCTCCGAAAGCCGGCGCACCAGCGCCGCGGCGCCCTTTGCCATCAGCGCCATGGCGGTGTTCTCGTCGCCGCTGCCGGTGATCGCCTCCATGGTGGTGCCGGCCGCGGCGGCGATGTCGCGCTTGGAATGGTCCGGCACATAGGGCGGGTCGCCGAGCACGCTGACATCGACCAGAACGGGAACGCCCCCGGCCTTGCCGATGACATCGGCCATGAACAGGAGCTCCTCGCTCTTGGTATCGCCGGTGCCGATCACCAGAATATGGGGCAGACGGGCGTTCGCGCTCATCGACCGTTCCTCCTCGATATGAACAGCGGGACAAAGCGCCTGACCTGCGCCGAAGGCGCACCCGGCCCGCGCATGGCCCGACATGCCGGCTCGCTGCAAAACCGGTCTCCCACCGGAGGATAGCGGGCCGGCACGGCCCGCGTCAGTTCCATCTCGATATCCGGTGTGGACAAAGACCCCCGCAGCATCCGGGCCATGTCGTCGACGCGCATTTCCGTTCTCCTCCCGTCAAGTCCGGCTCCGCCCGCAGCAGCTCCTCGGGTGTCGCGGCCCATATACTTAACATGCGAATTAACTTGGCAGGAAGCACAACCGTTTGCAAGTCTATATTTGAAGCATTGGTTCATATAACGAACCGGACAAGTACGTTTTACCACCGCAACCGCGACGCTCGCAGCCGCGTCGGCCAATGCCCTTTCGCCGGCTTGACAGGCACCCAATCACTATTAACGTGTTAAATATGTTCGCGCGGATACGCCACGGAAATCACGCACGGCAAGCTCGGGATGCGGACCTCTTCAGGGGCCTTGCAAATCGACGGACGAACACCGAGAACTGCGTAGCGCCAGACAGGAGCAAGAGATGGACAGCGAAGAATTCCGCCAGTGGTCGCGAACGGCCGCCGATTGGGGCGCAGACTACCGCGCGGGCCTGCGTGACCGGCCGGTGCGGGCGCAGACGAAGCCAGGCGATATCGCCCGGCAGATCGCCCGTACGCCCCCGGAAGACGGCGAGGCGATGGAAGCGATCTTCGCGGATTTCGAGCGCATCATTCCCGATGGCCTCACCCATTGGCAGCATCCGCGCTTCTTCGCCTATTTTCCGGCCAATGCCGCGCCCGTTTCGGTGATCGCCGACTATCTCGTCACTTCCGTCGCCGCCCAGTGCATGCTCTGGCAGACCTCGCCCGCCGCCACCGAGCTTGAGACGCGGGTGGTCGACTGGCTGCGCCAGGCGCTCGGCCTGCCGGAGGGCTTTTCCGGCGTCATCCAGGATTCCGCCTCCACCGCGACGCTCGCCGCCGTGCTGGTCATGCGCGAGAAGGCGCTCGGCTGGAAAGGGAACAGCGAGGGGCTGGCGGCGCACGGGGCGGTTCGCGTCTATGCGTCGAAGCAGGTGCACACCTCCATCGACCGGGCGATCTGGATTGCCGGCATCGGCGAGGCGAACCTCGTGCGCATCCCGACCAAGGGCCCCCTCAACGGCATGGACCCTGAGGCGCTCGATGCCGCGATCCACGCGGATCGTGCCGCCGGCCATATCCCGGCCGGCGTCATCGCCTGCACCGGCGGCACCTCCATCGGCGCCTGCGACCCGATCCGCGATGTGGCGGCAGTGGCCAAGGCGCATGGCCTCTACCTGCATGTCGATGCCGCCTGGGCGGGCTCGGCCATGATCTGCCCGGAATTCCGTAATCTCTGGGAGGGCGTCGAGGCGGCCGATTCCATCGTCTTCAACCCGCACAAATGGCTCGGCGCCAATTTCGACTGCTCGGTGCAGTTCATCCGCAGCCCGGAAGACCAGGTGCGCACGCTCGCCATCCAGCCGGAATACCTGAAGACGCACGGCCATGACGGCATCATCAACTATTCCGAATGGTCCGTGCCGCTCGGCCGCCGCTTCCGTGCGCTGAAACTGTGGTTCCTGCTGCGCTACCACGGCCTTGAAGGGCTGCGCACAATGATCCGCAATCATGTCGCCTGGTCGAGGGAACTGACGGAGCGTCTTGCCGGCGAGCCGGATTTCGAGATCGTCAGCGAGCCGGTGCTCTCGCTCTTCTCCTTCCGCCACAAGGGCGGCGCGGAGGCCGACCGGCACAATATCGCCCTCGTCAACGCCATCAACGACGACGGCCGTATCTACCTGACGCAGACCCGCGTCGACGGCCGCATCGCCATCCGCTTCCAGGCCGGCCAGTTCGAGATGACCCGCGACGACGCAGACGCCGCCTTCACGGTCATCACGGAAATCGCCCGCTCGCTGGAAGACGCCTAGGACCGATCGACATTCAGTTCAGGCCGTGGCGAAAATGGTGGTTTTCCGCGACCCGGAGCGCAGCGTACTGAACGTACGTGAGCACCGGAAGCGCGGAAAAGCGCCATTTGCAGACCGGCACGGACTGAATGTCGATCGGTCCTAGAGCTGGATCCAGGCCGTCTTCAGGTCGAGATATTTGTCCAGCGCGTGCAGGGACTTGTCGTGCCCGTTGCCGGACTGGCGAACGCCGCCGAGCGGCACGGTGTTGTCGGCCCCGCCATAGGTGTTGACATGCACGACGCCGGCGCGGATACCGCGCACCATGCGATGCGCCCGTGACAGGTTGGCGGTCCAGACGGCCGAGGCGAGGCCATAGTCCGTGCCATTGGCGATGCGCAAGGCCTCGTCCTCGCTGTCGAAGGGGATGACGGAGAGGATCGGCCCGAAAACCTCCTCGCGGGCGAGCGTCATGTCCGGCGTGACGTCGAAGACGGTGGGCTTCATGTAGAAGCCGCCGGTCTCGGCAAAGACACGTTTGCCGCCGGTGCGCAGCTTGGCGCCCTCGGAAAGCGCCTGTTCGGCAAAATCGAGATTCTTGCCGAGCTGCGCCTCGCTGGAGACGGCGCCGGCCTCGGTGGTCAACAGCAGCGGATCGCCGACCGTCATCGCGGCGGCGATTTCGGCCACCTTCTGCGAAAACTCCTCCGCGATGGAGCGCTCGACGAGCAGCCGCGAGCCGGCCACGCAGACCTGCCCCGAATTGCGGAAGATGCCATAGGCCGAGACCTTGGCCGCACGGTCAAGGTCCGGCGCGTCGGCGAAGACGATGTTCGGCGACTTGCCGCCGAGCTCCAGATAGACGCGCTTCAGGTTGGAACGCGCGGAATATTCGAGCAGGCGCCGGCCGACGGGACCCGAGCCGGTGAAGACCAGCACGTCGATATCCGGATGCAGGCCCATCGCCTCCCCGGCCACCGCGCCACGGCCTGTCACGACGTTCAGCACGCCCTCCGGCAGCCCGGCCTCGGCGCCAAGTTCGGCAAGGCGCAGCAGCGTCAGCGATGCGGCCTCCGCCGGCTTCAGCACGACGGAATTGCCGGCGGCAAGCGCCGGGGCGATCTTCCAGGCGCCGATCATCAGCGGGAAATTCCACGGCACGATGGCACCGACGACGCCGACCGGCTCGCGGTGGACGAGGCCGAGGACGTCGCCGGCCGTCGGCGCGATCTCGCCATAGACCTTGTCGATCGCCTCGCCGTAATAGCGGAACGTGCCGGCGGCGCTGCCGGGCTCGGCCTTCAGCGCCATGGAAATCTCGGTGCCGTTGTCGCGCACGCCGAGCACGGCGAGCTCCAGGGCATGTTTGTCGATCAGCTCGGCGATCCTCAGCAGCACCCGCTTGCGCTCGGCCGGCACTGCCTTCGCCCAGCGGCCCCTTTCGAAGGCGACACGGGCGGCCTTCACCGCCCGGTCGACATCCTCCGCGCCGGCATCCGCGATGGTCGTCAGCCTGCGCCCGTCGATGGGCGAGACGACATCCAGCACCGCGCCATCCGCCGGGCCCTGCCAGATGCCGTTTATGAACAGCGCCTGCGGAGCGACGGCGAGGTTGCGGAGCGCTTCGATCTTTTCCTGCATGGTCTTCCCTCGAAGGACGGGTGGCGCCGGAGCGCCACCCGGATTCTCACACTTCCCGGCGGACGCCGAGCCGGGCAAAGGCGCCGGCATCGCCCGCCTTCAGGCGCAGGGCGCACAGGAGGCCGATGATCGCGGCGATCAGCACGAGGCCCGGCAGGAACACGGCAAGCGCCCCCTCCGCCCCGGCCAGCGCGCCGAAATTCGTGGCAATGTAGAAGACCAGCGCCAGGAGGATAAGGCCCGTCAGAACCGGCAGCACCGTCGTGACGACGCGGTTGCCTTCGAGGCCCGGATTGCGGCCGAAGAAGGCGACGATGGAGAAGGCGGTCAGCGCCATCAGAAGGATGATCGCCAGCGTGCCGACATTGGTGAGCCAGGAGAACAGCGCCAGCACCGGATCCTGCCCCGTGAAGGAGAAGAGCGCGACGACGAGGGCGGCGATCACCGTCTGCACGACCGAGCCGGCATGCGGGCTCTGGAACACCGGATGGGTGACACCGAGCGCCCTGGGCAGCAGGCCCTCGCGGCCGGCGACGTAGAGATAGCGGGCGACGCCGTTGTGGAAGGCGACGACGCCGGCAAAGAGGCTGGTGATGAAGAGGATGCTCATGATGGTGGTGATGCCGCCGCCGACATAGCGGTCCGCCAGGCCGAAGAGGAAGGTGGTCGGGTCGGCGAGGCCCTGGATTTCCGGCACCAGCTTGTCGACGCCCGCGCCGTTGACCATCAGCCAGGAGGTCAGCATGTAGAAGAGGCCGATGATCAGCACGGAGATGTAGGTGGCGCGCGGCACGGTCTTTTCCGGCTCGCGGGCTTCCTCGCTGTAGATGGTCGTCGCCTCGAAGCCGATGAAGGCGGCAAAGCAGAACAGGATGCCGATGGCCGGCGTGCCCGAGAAGAAGGCCGAGGGCGTGAAGGGCGCGGCGGAAAGGCCGCTGTCGCCGCCCTTCATGAGAATGGCGGCGTCGATGACCAGCACGACGAGATATTCCAGCACGACGAGCACGGCGAGCACGCGGGCGGAAAAATCCACCCGCCGATAGCCGAAGACCGCGACGAGCGCGATGCCGATATAGGTCCAGACCCACCACGGCAGGTCGAAGCCGTAGCCGGCGAGGAAGCCGGCCGTGGCGGCGCCGAACAGGCCGAAGACGCCGATCTGCATGGCATTGTAGGCGAGGATGGCGACGAGCGCCGCGGCGCCGCCGGCAAGGCCACCGAGACCCTGCGCCGTATAGGCATAGAAGGCGCCGGCATTGCTGATATGCCGGGCCATGGCGACATAGCCGATAGCGAAGAGCAGCAGCACCGTCGTCACGAAGGCGAAGGTCAGCGGAATGCCCGGACCATTGCCCAGCATCATCGACAGCGGCACGCCGCCGGCAACCGCCGTCAGCGGCGCGGCCGCCGAGACAACGAGGAATGTGACCGCCCCGACACCAAGGCTGTTCCTGCGCAACTGGTTCGCGCCGCCGGGCGGCACGCTGTGTTCTGTCATGATCTTGCTCCCATCCTGGCGGCCGCCCCCACGCGTCCGGCGGCCGCTTGTCCGATGCCGTGCCGAGGCGACGGCGGTTCCCACGAAACATTTTCCTTGTGGTTCATTATTTGAACCGTTATTTTAATTATAGATTTGCAAAAGCCAGTTCCGCCGTCAAGTTATTTCTCATGTTAAGTATCTCGGCCGGTCGAGCGTGCGGAACAGGAATGGCAGGCAGCGGAAAATGGCTCCTTGCGGGACGACAGACACAACACCGCGGAGCGCAGCATGAGCACCATCGGAAAGGCCCTTTCCCTCCTCGACCTGATTTCCGAACTCGACAAGGATATCGGCCTCAGCGACCTCGCGCGGCTTTCCGCGCTCGACAAGGCGACGGCGCGACGCTTCCTGGTGGATCTGGAAAGACACGGCTTCGTGGAACAGGACGAGGAGACGCGCCGCTACCGCCTCGGCGCGGCACCCGTCCGGCTGGCGCGCCTGCGCCAGGCGCGTTTCCCCTTCGTCGCCGTGGCCGCCCCCTTCGTCAAGGCGCTGGCGGAAGAGGCCGGCGAGACGGTGCACCTGTCGGAATTTTCCGGCGGGCGGCTCTCCACCATCCATGTGGAGGATTCCGCGCAGGCGCACCGCGTGATCGTCGATCCCGGGGCCGTGCTGCCCTTCCACGCCACCGCATCGGGGCTCGCCTATCTCGCCTTCCTTCCGCCCGGTGAGATCGACCGCGCGCTGGCGCGGCCGCTGGAGCGCTTTTCCGCCCATACGGCCACGGATGCGGACGCCGTGCGCACGCTCCTGCGCGAAACGGTGGAGCGGGGCTATTCGATCAGCCAGCAGGGCTTCGAGATCGGCGTCATCAGCGCCGCAGCGCCGATCCTCACGCCCGGCGGGCGGCCGATGGGCGCGCTGGCGGTGGCGGCGCCGACCGCGCGCGCCGACATGGCCCGCATGCACGAGATCGGCCGGAAGGCCGCCGCCGCCGCCCGCGGCATCGCGGAGAAATACTACGGCGGCCGGACCTGACGCCCGGGGTGCCGCCTATCGCCGCCCCCGCGGCCGCGTCGCCAGCACGTTGCGGATCGCAAAGCTCGAATGGATGCGCGAGACGCCCGGCATGGCCGAGAGGATTTCCTTGTGGATGCGCTCGAACTCGCCCGCATTGGCCACCTCGACGCGCAGCAGGTAATCCGAACCGCCCGTCATCAGGAAACATTCTCGGATTTCCGGATGCTTGCGCACCGCCGCCTCGAAGCGGTCGAGATGGTCCTCCGTCTGCCGCTCCAGCGTGATGTTGATGATGACGGCGATGCTCGCCTCGACATTCGACGTGTCCACCAGCGCCGTGTAGCCGCGAATGACGCCCGCCTGCTCCATCAGCTTGATCCGGCGAAGGCAGGCGGACGGGGAGAGGCCGACATCGGCCGCAAGGCTGGCATTGCTCATGCGCGCATCGAGCCGCAGGAGCCGGAGGATGTTACGGTCGATCGCGTCGAGGGCGGCCATGGCAGATCATTCCAAATCGTCGTCGTTTCGTTCAAAAATCATGCTTTCACGCAACAATCAATCGCTGTTTCCTCGGCAATTTCACGATCGTTTCACTAGGCTTCGCGCAATTGAGGGGGCTTGGGATGGACGGCGGCATACAACGGGACAGTACTGGCGGAGCAAGCGTGATCGACGGTGCATCGGGTTATCTCGGCATCGATCTCGGTGCACTCGCCCGCAACTATGAAAAGCTTGCCGCCGAGGTCGCCCCGGCGCGCGCTGCGGCCGTCGTCAAGGCCGATGCCTACGGGCTCGGCGCCGGCCGGGTGGCAGAAAAACTCTACGCCCATGGCTGCCGCCACTTCTTCGTCGCGCAGTTCGTCGAGGCGCTTCGCCTGCGCCCCCTTCTGGCGGCCGACGCCGCGGTCTTCGTGCTGAACGGCCTGCAGCCCGGCAACGAAAGCGCCTGCGCCCGCGAAAACATCGTGCCGGTCGTCAATTCGCTGGAACAGTGGCACGCGTGGAGCGGCATGGCGAAGACCCTCGGCCGCACGCTGCCGGCGGTGCTGCAGTTCGACACCGGCATGTCGCGCCTCGGCGTGCCGCCGGAGGAGCGCGCGGCGCTTGCCGGCCTCGTCAGCGCCGGCGGCTGCATCGACGTCCTGTTCCTGATGAGCCACCTCGCCTCCGCCGACGATGCGGAGAGCGAACAGAACGAAGACCAGCGCGCCGAGATGGAGCGCGTTGCGGCGGAATTTCCCGGCTTCGACGTCTGCTTTGCCAATTCGGGTGGCATCTTTCTCGGCAAGGCCTATCACGGCGTGCTCGCCCGCCCCGGCATCGCGCTCTATGGCGGCGCGCCGACTGCCGGCCGGGCGAACCCGATGGAGCCGGTGGTCAGCCTCGACGTCGCCGTGGTGCAGACCCGCAGCGTACCCACCGGCACGCGCGTCGGCTACGGCGCCAGCCACGTCACGCCCGGCCCGGCGCGCCTTGCCACCATCGCCGCGGGCTATGCCGACGGCCTGCCCCGCAGCCTCTCGGGCCGGGGCGCCGCCTTTTGCGACGGCGTGCGCCTGCCCATCGTCGGGCGCGTTTCGATGGACAGCATCACGATCGACATCTCCGCCCTGCCGGAGGGCCGCCTTGCCCTGGGCAGCCGCGTCGAGATCCTCGGCCCGCATCAGAGCCTGGAGGACGTGGCGCGCGATGCCGGCACTATTCCCTACGAAATCCTGACCGGCCTCGGCCAACGCTACCGGCGGCAGTACCGCTGAGCCATTCTCTTCCCCAATGAGGACATCATGAAAGTCATCGTTCTCGGCGCCGGCATCGTCGGCGTCACTTCGGCCTACCAGCTTGCCCGCGCCGGCCACGAGGTCACGGTCGTCGACCGCCAGCCCGGTCCGGCGCTGGAGACGAGCTTTGCCAATGCCGGCGAGGTCTCCTTCGGCTATTGCTCGCCCTGGGCCGCGCCCGGCATTCCGATGAAGGCAATGAAGTGGCTGTTCATGCAGCATGCGCCGCTGATCCTGCGCCCCAAGGTCGACATGGCCATGCTCTCCTGGATGACGCAGATGCTGCGCAACTGCACCTCGGCCCGCTATGCCCTCAACAAGAGCCGCATGCTGCGCCTTGCCGACTACAGCCGCATCTCGCTCGCCGCGCTGCGCGCGGAAACCGGCATAACCTATGACGAGCGCATGCAGGGCACGCTGCAGCTCTTCCGCACCGAGGCCCAGCTCGACGCCTCGGCCAAGGACGTCAAGGCGCTCGCCGCCGACGGCATTCCCTATGAAGTGCTCGACCCCGAAGGTTGCATCCGCGTCGAACCGGCGCTGAAACATGTGCGCGAAAAGATCGTCGGCGGCCTTCTGACGCCGAAGGACGAGACCGGCGACTGCTTCAAGTTCGCCAATGCGCTGGCGGCGAAGGCCGCGGCGCTCGGCGTCACCTTCAACTATGGCAGCATCATCCGGGGGCTCGACGTGGACGGCGGCCGCGTGCGCGGCGTCGTCACCGCCCATGGAGTGCTCGCGGCCGATGCCGTGGTCGTCGCGCTCGGCAGCTTCTCGCCGCTCCTCGTTCGCCCGCACGGCATCCGCCTGCCGGTCTATCCGGTCAAGGGCTATTCGCTGACGATCCCGATCACCGATCCCGCACGCGCGCCGGAATCGACCGTGATGGACGAGACCTTCAAGATCGCCATCACCCGGCTCGGCGACCGCATCCGCGTCGGCGGCATGGCCGAGATCTCCGGCTACACCAACGATCTCGGCGAGCCGCGCCGCCTGACGCTGCAGCACTCCGTCACCGACCTCTTCCCCGGTGGCGACGTGTCGAAGGCGAGCTTCTGGTCCGGTCTTCGCCCGATGACGCCGGACGGCACGCCCGTCATCGGCCCGACCAGGGTCGCCGGCCTCTTCCTCAACACCGGCCACGGCACGCTCGGCTGGACGATGAGCTCCGGCTCGGCCCGCGTCATCGCCGACCTCGTTTCCGGCCGGAAGCCGGAGATCGACGCCACCGACCTTGCCGTCGCCCGCTACGCCTGAGGCCCTTGCCGATCGCGCCGTTCAGGACGGACGGCGCGTAGGGACCGGGACGTCATCTGCGGTATCGGTGGCCCAGGTGCTGATCGCGTGGACCTGTCCCGGTATCTGGTCCTGCAGATAGGTCTCGTGACCCGGCAGGCCCATCGGGTAAAGCGCGTCGCGGCTCGCCTCATAGGCCGCGCTCTTGTCGGTGCAGAGGCGGATGCGCATGTCCTCCGGCGCGACATCGGTCCGGTTCTGCAGGTTTTCCAGGAGCCCGGCATCGGAAGACAGGCGGCCGTCGAAGGCCTGCGTCAGGTATTGCGCCGATCGCTCGTTGCGCTCCCGTTCGGTCGTCGCGCCGAGAATGACCACCATTATGCGCCGTCCGTTGCGCGTGGCCAGCCCGACGAGATTCCGTCCGGAGGCGCAAAGGAAGCCGGTCTTCATTCCGACCGTGCCGTTGAAACGGGTCAGCAGCAGGTTGTTGGACTTGATCTCCTTGCCGTCGATCGTGACGGCCGAGGCGAGGAAGAAGCGGCGATATTCCGGGAACAGCCGGTCCACTTCCATGCCCAACAGCGCAAGATCGCGGGCGGTCGTATAGTTCTTTCGGTCGAACAGGCCGTTCGGATTGGAAAAATGCGTGCCGGTAAGCCCGATGCGGGCCGCCGTCTCGTTCATGCGCCGGACGAAGGAGGCCTCGTCGGAGGCAACGGTTTCCGCAAGGGCCACGGCGACATCGTTCGCCGATGCGGTGATCATGGCGAAGAGCGCATCTTCAAGCGTCATCGTCCGCCCGAGAACCAGGCCGGATTCCAGAAAGGCCTGTTTCGTCGCGTTGCGGGACATGACGACCGGCGTCGTGAGATTCACCTCGCCGGCCCGGATGGCTTCGAACACGACGAGCGCCGACATGAGCTTGGTCGTCGAGGCGGGATACCAGGGCACCCCGGCGTCCTCTTCATGCAGCACCTGATGACTGTCGGCATCCACGACGAGCACGGGCGTTGCATGTGCGGCGACCCCCATGAAAAGGGACGCAACAAGCACCAGGCTCTTCCATGGTCGTCCGGCCATTGTGTTCTTGATCATGTACCCGTCTCCGCAGGAAGACGCCCTAATGACATGATGCACGCCGGAAAGACAAGGGTTTGCAGCGGCGCGAAACCGCGCAGGGGACCGGACGCCGCCGCCCGCCGCGCCCCGACGCCGGTGGAAACCGGCCTTCTCAGGCCAGCGATGCCTGCCGCGTTTCCGCATCGATCAGGAAGGCCGCGACGGCGGCGGCGACCAGAAGGCCGGCGAAGATGCCGATGGCAAGGCCGAAGCTCTGCTCCACGACAAGCCCCGTCAGGGACGGCGCCAGCAGGCCGCCGAGCCGGGCCACGGCGCCCGCCGTGCCCATGCCCGTCGCCCGCGAGGCCGTCGGGTAGAGTTCCGGGGTGAAGGCATAGAGCGCACCCCAGGTGCCGAGCAGGGCGAAGCTCATGATCAGCAGGGAGGCGCCGATCAGCGTGCCCGTGCCGGCGACGACGAACAGCAGGCATCCCAGCGCCGAGAGCAGGCAGAAGCCCGTCAGCGTCGGCCGGCGCCCCCATGTCTCGACCCCGTAGGCGGCCAGCGCATAACCGGGTATCTGGGCCAGCGCGAGGAAGACGAGGAAGCCGTAGCCCCGGACGAAGCCGAAGCCCTCGCCCGCAAGCTTCGGCGGCAGCCAGGTGAAGACGCCGTAATAGGAGACGGAGACCAGGAACCAGATCGTCAGGATCATCAGGCTGCGCTGGCGCAAATCCGCGCCGAAAATGCCGGGCTGCCCGACGCTGGGCGGCGAGACCAGGGGCGCATCCGCCGCCAGCGGCGCCTTGCCATTGGCAACGAGGATCCTGTCGAGAACGGCCTTCGCCTCCTGCATCCTCCCGAGGCGCAAGAGGTAAAGGGGGGATTCCGGCACCAGGAAGCGCAGGCCGATGCCCATCAGCGCCGGAATTGCCGTTGCCGCGAAGATGTAGCGCCAGCCGTCGGCCATGCCCGCAAGGCTGACCGCCCAGGCGACGAGCGCGACGATGAGCGTGCCGACGGCCCAGAACCCCTCGAGCATGACCAGCCAGCGGCCACGGTTTCGCGCCGGCAGGAACTCCGCCATCATCGCATAATCGACCGGCAGCGTGCCGCCCACAGCCACCCCGGTGAGGAAGCGCAGCACGAGCAGGATGGTGAAATCGGGCGCGAAGACGGAAAGCGTGCCGAAGAGGGCGTCGCAGGCAACCGTGACGATCAGGACCCGCCGCCGGCCGATGCGATCCGCCAGCCTGCCGAAACCGGCGGCGCCGAGGAGCATGCCCAGGAAGAAGAGCGTGCCGGTCTGCAGGGCTTGCGGGACGGTGAGATCGAACGTGGCGGCAATCGAGGCGGCCGTGAAGCCGACAGCGAGCACCTGCATCGCGTCGGCAGTCCAGACCAGCCCGAAGATCGCCAGAAGCCGCCGCTGATAGGCTCCGGCACCGGCCCGGTCGAGTACATCGTCCACGGTGATTGTGGTCATTCGGCCGCTCTCCGCATGTGCAGTCCCCTGGCAATGGCAGCGGCACCTTAACCGCCCGGCCGGATCAGCGGAATTGCCTGCAGCAGGAAATCCACCGGGAAGGCCGGCCTCGTCAGCAAGCGCTTCACCAATCCGGGAACCCTGCTGAAGGAAATCGACCCATGAACCAGGCCGTCATCCTGGTTGGCGAAATCTTCCGGCATGACTCCGGAGCTTGAAATCGCATGCGACAGGTGGCATATATCAAGCGACAGATGACGCGGAGAAGAACCATGGCCGTCGCAGCAAAGGCATCCCAGGCAGCAGCCGGCGGGGAACTGCAGAAAATCGAAGCCCTGCTCGGCGGCGCGCGCATCCTGTCGCGCCGCCTGACCAATGCGCTCGACGCCCATGAACTGCTGCTGCACGGCCTGCCCGCCTCGGCGCTGGATCACCTTGTCGGCAATCTCGTCTTCATCGGCAAGAACGAGTCGCTCGAAAAGGCCGTGGGCATGAGCCTGCGCACCTGGCAGCGGCGGAAGGAGACGCCCTCCAAGCCGCTCAGCCTGGAACAGAGCGGCCGGACATGGAAATTCGCCGAGATCCTGGCAAAGGCGACGGACATCTTCGGATCGCAGGCGGAGGCCGAGCAATGGCTGGAGCGGCCGGCCGTCGGGCTCGACCAGCGCCGCCCCATCGACCTTCTCGGCACGCCTGCCGGCGTGGAACTGGTCGAGGATCACCTCGACCGTCTGGAATACGGCGTCTACGCATGACCTTTCTGCCGATTGCGCTCGGCGGCAGCGAGCTGGTCGCCTGGCGGCTCGACCAGGCCATCCATGCCGCGACATGGGATAGCGGCGAAGGGGCCTATCGCGTCGGCGGCCGCTGGAACAGCAGGGGCACGCGCGCGGTCTACTGCTCGCTCGATCCCGCGACGGCCATTCTCGAAGTCGCGGTCCACAAGGGGTTTCGGGCGCTCGACACGGTAGCGCATCGCATGACGGCCGCCGTCATCGCCGATACCGGCGATGTCCACATCGTCGATCCGCAAACGGTGCCTAATCCCAACTGGCTGCGCCCGGGCATTCCCGGCGCGGGCCAGCAGGCCTTCGGCGACGAGCTCTTGCGACGGCACCGTTTCGTTGCCATTCCCAGCGCGGTCTCGCCGCACAGCTGGAACCTGATCTTTCTCGCAGGCGCCGCGCCGGGCGCCTACACCCTGAAATTCCAGGAAAACTTTGCCCTCGATACGCGGCTGCATCCACCGACGGCATGATGCCGACGCCCGGGCATGCCGCAAAACCATTCTTGGGACGGGACCGCCCGGGAATTTTTCTGGCCTCCCGGGATGATAGGGCTATCTGTCGGCGGCGCCCCGGCGCGGCCGACCCTTTTCCTTTGACGGCGCGGAGCATGGACAGAAGGTGAGCACGCAAGCAAAAGAGCCGAAACCAGCCGCAGGCAGGGCCACACGCCTGACAATCCTGTGCCGCGGCGCGACCGCGGCCAATCAGCAGACGCGATTTTCCTCCGACGTCCCCCTGCTGCCCAAGGAGCGGGTGCGATTGCGCGAACGGGCACGAGGCCTCGGCCGGTTCGACCTGGTGCTCCATGCGCCCGAGCGCTCCGCGGCAGAAACCGCCGCCGCCTTCGCCCCCGACGCGGCATCATGCCCGGCGCTGCGGGATGCCGACTACGGGCGATGGAACGGCCGGACGATCGCGGACGTGGCGGAACAGTCGCCGGAGGACCTGCAGCGCTGGATGTCGGATCCGTCCTGCGCCCCGCACGGCGGCGAAACTTTCGAAGCGGTGCAGGCCCGGGCGGCGGCCTGGTTGGAACAGCGTCATGCAAAAGGCGGGCACACGCTGGCCGTCACGCACGCCATCGTCCTGAAACTGCTCTTCCTGCATGTGGTCGGCGCGCCCCTGTCCTCGCTCTGGCGTATCGATGTCGAGCCGCTCGCAATGCTGTCGCTGACCAGCGACGGCAGGCGCTGGGCGCTTCGCAGTTTTGGCGCGGGACTGCCGGGTGGGGCGACGGAGACCGGCTGACCCGACCGGGCGGGCGCAACGCAGAACATTGAAACTTTGTGCCACTGAAATTCTTGGCAATATCAATTTTGGTTGCGCATCAAGGAAATCGCAGGCAAAAGCCATGGGGAAAGGCAGGCGGGTGATATGGCCTTGATGGGACTGAGAGAACGGCAGAAGGCAAGCCGCCGCGAGCGCATCCTGGAAGTCGCAAAGGCGCGCTTCCAGACGGATGGCTACGCCCCGACCACGATCGAAATGATCGCCAGGGATGCCGACGTCTCCGCCGTCACCGTCTACAACTACTTCGACACGAAGGCCGGGCTTCTCCTCGCTCTCGTCAGCGAAAGCGACCAGTTGCTGATCCGCCAACTGAAGGCGATGATCGCGCGCGAACCGACGGATATCATCGACGCCGTCGCCACCTTCGGCCAGATCCTGCGCCGCCACGCCATGCGCTATCTGGAGAAGTCGACCTGGCGCGAGGTGCTCTCGGCCAGCATCCAGGAGGGCAGCAGCGATTTCGGGCGGACCTATCTCGAACTCGACCGCGTTCTCATCGAGCTGATGCGCGCGATGATCGTCACGTTCCAGAAGCGCGGCCTGATACTGGAGAGCGTCGACAGCGAGGCGCTGGCCGACTGCCTGTTCTCGCTGCAGAACATCCGGTTCTTCAAGTTCATCGCCGATGACAACAGTGACGACGAGGACATCGACCGGCGCCTGCGCACCGACCTTGCCGCGCTCAGGGGCCTCTTCTCCGCAAAGTGACGCGGCGATGGCGGAAAGCATTCTGGCATGAGGACGGTCCCGGCCTGCGCCTCAACGGCAGCCGGGTGCAAGCCTGCCTCCAAGGAACGCAGATCAGGCCCCGCCGCCCTTGTGCTGCACGGCAGCGCTGCCCGCAGCCTTGAGTTCGTCGATCGAGGCGATGCCCATCAGGACGAGGCTGATCGAGACTTCCCGTGTCAGGATCGCGATCACCTCGGCGACGCCGGCCTCGCCTGCCGCAGCAAGGCCGTAGGCATAGGCCCGGCCGAGCATCACGCCATCGGCGCCGAGGCCGACCGCCTTGAGGATATCCGTGCCGCGGCGGATGCCGCCGTCCAGCATGAGGCAGAAATCCGGGCCGACGGCGGCCCGGATCGCCGGAAGCGCGCCGATGGTGCTCGACGCGCCGTCGAGCTGGCGGCCGCCGTGATTGGAGATCACGACCCCGTCGCAGCCAAGGTTCCGAGCAGCCACGGCATCCTCCGGCGCAAGAACGCCCTTGACGATAAGTTTTCCGGCCCAGCGCTCGCGCAGCCAGGCGATGTCCTTCCAGGACAGCGTCTTGTCGATGCGGCGCGACAGGCTGGCCGCCTGTTCCAGGGCGCCGCGGCCGAAATCCGGCCGGTGCTCGATCGCCCGCACCGAAGGCATGCCGCGCATCGCGACGTCGACGAGCCAGCGCGGCTTCAGCGCGAGCCGCGCCAGAAGCCCCGGCGTCACCCGCGTCAAGGAGCGGAAACCGTTGCGCACATCCCGTTCGCGAATGCCGGTAATGGCCGTATCGACCGTGACGAACAGGGTGTCGACACCGGCCTGTTCGGCCGTCGCAAGGAACGCCTCCGAGAGCGAGCGATCCTCCAGCACATAGAGCTGGAAATGCAGCGGCCCGCCCGTCACCGCGCGAAGATCGGCCAGCGAGGCGATCGAGAAGGTCGACAGGCAGAAGGGGATGCCGGCGGCATGGGCGGCGCGCACCGCCTTCTCCTCGCCGCGGCCGGAATAGAGCCCGAGGAACCCGACCGGCCCCAGCATGAACGGCAGGGGATGGCGACGTCCGAGATAGACGGTCGAAAGATCCTGCTGACGGACTTCCGACAACACGGTCTGGCGCAGGCCGAACCGGGCGAAATCCGACCGGTTCGCCCGCATGGTCTCCTCCTCGAACGATCCGCCGTCGATGTAGTCGAAGAAGATCTTCGGCAGGCGCCGGCGGGCGAGGTCGCGAAAATCGTGGATATTGACCGGGGCCATGTCAGCCCCTGCCGGGGTCGATCGCGTCGAGAAAGCGGGTGACCGCATCCTCCCCCGCCACCGGCTCGCTGCCGGCCATCACCGCGATGGACAGGCCGATGAGCGAGGAGACGGGATTGTGGCTCGTCGCTCCGGCACGCAGGTTCATGACAAGCGTCGGGCAGAGGAAGAGGCCGAGCCGGACGACCCGCCGCCAGTCGGCGGGCAGCATGTCCCGCGCCTTCAGGGCCGCCAGCAAGGGGCGCCACAGGGCCTCGGCCTTCACCTCCAGCAGCGCTCGCCGGACCGGGCTCGGTTCGAAATCCATGGTGACGTGCAGCCGGTCGCCGTCGAGAACCGCGCTTGCCCGATACCGCTCGGCCGCCATGGCAGGATCGTACAGCCAGAAGGGATGGGCGAGGATGTTGTGGAAGGTCGTCTTCACTTCGGCGAGAAGCGTCGGGATGTTCTCGCCGGCAAAGGCCGGGTCGAAGAAGGCAAGGCGTGCGGAACCCTCGCGCTCCTCGTACCAGACATTGGCGTTGTGGGCATCGCCATGGGCGACGACGCCGCCAGCGTCGGCAAGGCGCGCCGGGGCAAGCCGTTCGTGCGCGGCATCGAAAAGCGCGCCGATACCATCCTTGTATTCGATGCCGTTGACGACGAAGCGGCACCGCGAAAGCCGGTCCCAGCCGAGCGTGAGGCCGGGAAAGGCAAAGTCCTCGCCGACATAGAAGCGCGAAAGCCGCCCGCCCGGATAGGCGCCAGCCGGCGGATCGATCAGGCGTTCGTAGAACAGACGGTGGATCGGCTCGGCCGCGACCTCGGCGGCGCTGACCGGATGCAGCGTGTCGAGATAGACCTTCAGCACGGCCTCGCTCAGCGCGCGCTCGGCCGCGACGGCCCTTTCGCGCACTTCGGCATCGTCCGTCATGTCCAAGGCCCGCAGGACGTCGGAGAAGCGTGGATCGGTACGGCGGCGATAGACGAGGATCTGCTCGCCCGGCAACACCGACATCAGCAGCGGCTGGTCCACCGGGAGCCCGGCCTTCGCCAGGATGTCGGCGCGGTAATATTCTCCGCTCATCGCCTCCTCGCCCTCTTCCTGATGGAACTTGAAAAAGAAGGCGCCATCATCGGTTTCGAAGAAACCGTTCAGCGAATTGAGGCTGTACTGGTCGTGGTTGATCGCTACGTTCCGCACCTCGATCGTGAAGAGGTCGCGCAGAAGATCGGCCAGCATCCGCTCCGCCTCCCCGCTTCCTGTCTTGGCGAGCTTCCTGATTTCCGCCGTGCGGCTGGTGGGCTGGTTCATGGCATTCTTTCCGGATGAAAGGGGATTATTTGCTGCCGTGCAGGTATCGGCTGCCAAGCGAATAGCGGCTGCCGACATAGGTCAGGGTATTGACCGTAGCGACGACCGGCCCCGTCCAGGTCTTGCGGTGCAGGACAAGGCAGCAGTCGCCGGGGCGAATCTGCAGGAGGCGCGCATTGCCCTCGCCGGCCGGCAGGGCGCTGATGAGGTGTTCGACCTCGGTCAGCGGCGTTGCGGTCTGCAGGTAGTCGTAGGTCGCAGTAATGCTGAAATCCTGCTCGACATAGCCGGAGACGAGGTCCGGATTGACAAAGCGTTCCTCGAGCTGGACGGGCAGGTCGTTCTCGAAGTGGATCACCACCGAGTGATCGACGGGCCTGACGGCTTCGAACTCGAAGGCGAGCAGAAGCTCCGGCTCCGGCCGTCTGATGCGTTCGAGCACGACTACCTCGGCCCGGTGACGGCTGCCGCGCGCCTTGATCTCGGTGATGATGTTGCTGATCTCGATCAGTGTCGATTGCGGCTTGGGCGGCGCGACGAAGGTGCCGACGCCCTGGATGCGGCGCAAGTGTCCCTCCGAGGTCAGCTCCCGCAGCGCCCGGTGTACGGTCATGCGCGAGACGCCGAGCGCGGAGACAAGCTCGTTCTCCGAGGGAAGCCGGCTGTTGCGGGTCCATTTGCCGCTGCCGATATTGCCGAGGACGAAATCCTTGACCTTCTCGTAGAGCGGCGATGCGGAATCCGAAAGCGTGTTCATGGTTCACTGTCTCCACCGGCAGGCAGGGCCGGCATCCGGAATGACGCAGCGGTTAGTCCGCCACCGCGACGATCGTCTTCAGTGCCCGGCTTTCGCCCCGCGAAAGCCGCTCATAGGCCGCAGGCACCGCATCGAGTCCCGGCAGGACCTCGATCAGCTGCTCAAGCGCCGGGGCGAGTTCGGGAAGCAGGCCGACCGCATCGGCCAGTTCGTCCGCAAAGGCATGGCAGCCGACCAGCGTGATTTCCCGCTCGACGAGGATATTGGGGTCGAGGTCGAGCTTGCCGTGGCCGATGCCGACGAGGGCAAGCGCGCCGCTGCCTGAAAGCAGGTCCAGCACCCCGGCAATGGCCCGGATGCTGCCGGTCGCATCGAGCGCATAGCGCAGCCGCCCGCCGGAAAGCGCCGCATCGAGGGCATCCCGTTCGAGAGCGACCACGGTGCCGCCCGCAACCACCTTCACCAGCGCAGCCTTCTCGGGGTTGAGATCGGCGAGGAGGAGCGGGCCGTCATGCAGGCGGGAGAGAAGCAGCGCGCTCAGCCCGCCGATCGTGCCGCAGCCGACGACGAGCACCGGCTCGCCCACCGGGGCGGCCAGCCGGCGCACGGCATGCAACGCCACCGCCAGCGGTTCGGCCATCGCGGCGACATGCGGCGAAAGCGTCGGATCGTGGCGCAGCACCAGCCGCGCGGGCAGTTGCACCGCCTCGGCAAAACCGCCGTCGCAGACCTCGCCGACGAAGCCGAGAGCCTCGCAGACATTGGCGCGGCCGTTGCGGCAGGCCGGGCAGGTGCCGCATCCGACGCGGGAATCCGCACAAACCACATCCCCGACGGCGACATGGCCGACGCCCTCGCCGACCGCCGTCACGCGGCCGCAGAATTCATGCCCCGCCGTCGAGGGCCGGCGGGTGATCCACTGGCCGGTACGGTAGTTGTGAAGATCGGAGCCGCAGATGCCGGCAGCTCTGACAGCGAGATTGACGAAACCGGCAGGCGGTGCGGAGAGCGGGGCCACCGCCTCCACCCGCAGGTCCTTCGCATCGTGAAGCCGCACCGCCTTCATCGTTCTCAGCCGCCCTTCTTCAGGTAGGCGTCGCGCAGCGGCGACACCGCCAGCGCATGGGAGGAGAAGCCCTCGTAGACCGCCAGATTGTGCGAGTGCCGGGCGAATTCCGGATAGGCCGGCGCGGTGACGTAGCCGATCGAGCTGCGTTTGACGAAGTCAGTGACGGAGAGCGGGCCGAAGGTACGGGCCCAGCGGCTCGTCGGCAGGACCGCGTTGGGCCCGAGCGAGAAATTGGCGATGCTGACCGGGGTATGCGTGCCCATCAGGATCTCCGAGGCCTCGGTGATATGGCCGAGATGGATGAAGGGGTCTTCCGAGAGAAGTTCGAGATGTTCCGGCGCATAGGCGTTGACGAAGGCATAGCTTTCCTCGATCGAATTCGTCAGCACGATGCCGCCCGTCCTGCCGGTCAGCACGGCCTTGGAGAAGGCGACGCGCTGCTCCGACATGCGTGACCAGTGATCCGGCAGGGCGGCAAGCGCTTCTTCCGCGACGCGGCGGCTGTGGGTGACCAGATAGGCCGACGAATCCGGGCCATGTTCGGCCTCGATCAGGAGGTCGAGCGCGGCCAGCCCGCCATGCACCGTTTCGTCGGCGAGGATCATCACCTCCGAGGGGCCGGCCGGAAGGCCGGTATCGATGACGCCGGACAGCGAACGCTTGGCAGCGACCACCCACGGGCTGCCCGGCCCGACGATCTTCAGCGCCGGCTTGACGGTCTCGGTGCCATAGGCGACCGCCGCCACCGCCTGGGCGCCGCCGACCTTGTAGACGGTCTCCACGCCGGCGAGGCGCGCGGCGACCAGCGTCGCGGCATCGACGGAGCCATCCGGCGCCGGCGGCGTGACGATGGCAAGGTTCGGCACGCCGGCAACGACCGCGGGAACCGAGGTCATCATCGTCACCGACGGGAAGGAGCCCTTGCCGCGCGGCACGTAGAGCGCCACGGACTGGATGGGCGTGAAGCGGTCGCCGGCAAAGGCGCCGGGCCGGATCTCCTTCAGCCACATGGCTTCCGGCTTCTGCTCCTCATGGAAGATACGGATATTGTCGATGCCGAACTGGATCGATTCGACGACGCTCGCATCGACCAGCTTGAAGGCCGCGTCGAATTCCGCCTCGGTGACCTTGAGGTTGGCCTCGGTCATGGCGGCCTTGTCGAGTTCGCGGCCGAAACGCGCCAGCGCCTTGTCGCCCTCGGTGCGCACGGCTTCCAGGATCGGCGCGACCTTCTCGATGAAACCCGAAATATCGGTCTCCGACCGGCGCAGGAGGGCCGCCTTCTCCTCGGCGTTGAGCTTGGAATACTCGTAGAAAGACACTGATGTCATCGTCTTGTCCTTGATGTCTGGCCCTTCAAGGGTCATTTCGATTTGAGGAAGATGTCGAGGCCGACCAGACGATCGAGCAGAGCGATCACGAAGGCGGCGCAGGCGATGAAGACCACCGAGATGGCGGCAAGGTCCGGCGTGATGATCGACCGGATGGAATTGTAGATCTGCACCGGCAGCGTGACACTCCGGGCGTCGACGAGCAGAAGGCTGACCAGGAACTCGTTGAGCGCGAGGATGAACATCAGGAGCGAGCCGGTGATGACGCCGGGCAGCACCGCCGGAAGCGTGATGTAGAGGAAGCGCTGCAGGGGCGGCGCGCCGCAATTGGCCGCAGCCAGTTCCAGATCGGGCGACAGGTTGCTGGCGCTTGCGGTCACAGCCCAGATCATGAAGGGCAGGTTGATGACGCAGCAGGCGATGCCGACGGGCCAGAGCTTGCCGAGCACGCCCGCATTGCCGAACACCAGCATCAGGCCGATGCCGGAGCCGATCAGGGGAATGGTGAAGGGCAGCAGCAGGTAGATCTGGATGGAGCGGGCGAAGCGCACGCGGTACTTGGCCAGCGCGATGCCGGCGAGCGTGCCGACGGGAATGGCGACGACCGTGCAGATCGTGGCGACGATCAGCGAGCGCACGAAAGCCTGCCTAAGATCGCTCGCCTGAGCGATCGCGCCGTACCATTTCAGCGACAGCCCGTCCGGCGGGAAGGTGATGATGTTGCCGGCGGTGAAGGATGCGCCGAGCACCACGACGGTGGGCGCGGACAGCATGAGGAGCGCGGCGGTGACGAAGGTCCACAGGACGACGGATTTGCTGCGGCTGCCGGTCATTTGCGCGTCTCCCCCATGGCAAGCGTGCCCGCGCCGAACAGCATGAAGACCACGCCGACGAGGATGGAGCCGACGGCGACGAGCATCAGCGACAGCGTCGCGCCGAGGCCCTGGTCGGAGGTGCGGAAGAACTGGTCGTAGATCGCGTTGGCGATGAAATCCTGGGTGCCGCCGCCAAGAATGGCCGGGATGGCGAAATCCGTCAGCGACAGCGTGACGACCACGAGGCCGGCGCCGACCAGCCCCGGGCGGGACAAAGGCAGCACGACATAGCGGAAGGTGCGCACCCAGCCGGCGCCGAGCGAGGCGGCCGCGGCCTCCAGTTCGTTCGGGATCGCCGTCAGCGCCGGGGCCAGCATCAGCACCGCGAAGGGCAACATGTATTGTACGAGGCCGAATAGGACGGCCGGATAGTTGTAGAGCAGCCGCATGGGCGGCACGCCGACGAGCCCCAGCGCCTCGTTGACCATGCCCTGGTTGCCGAGGATGATGAGCCAGCCATAGGCACGCACGACCTGGCCGATGAAGAACGGCAGGAACAGGGCGACCAGCAGGAACTTGCGCAGCGCCGAAGAGGGCGTTCGCACCATCAGATAGGCATAGGGGAAGGCGAAGAGCAGCGTGATCGCGGTGACGATCAGCGAGCCCATCAGGCTGCGGCCGGCGACCGTCGCGAAGAAATTCTCCGTCAGCACACGCTGGTAATTGGCGAGCGTGTAGTCCTCCGACATCAGGAACGTGCTGGTGTCGAGCACCCTCAGGCTCGTATCACCGATCTGCACGAGGCCGAGCACCAGCAGCCCCACCAGCACGATGGCCGGCAGCAGCATGAGATAGGGCAGGCCCCGCTGGAAACTCGATGGCCAGACGGCGGCCGCAAGGCGTTCGAGCATATCCATGACACGCCATGTCACGGGATATGCGGCACGGGGAGTGCGCATGAACCGATCCTCTTAGCGAAAGGAGACGGCCCGCCGCCAAAATGCCGCGGCGGGCAGGCAGGGCCTCAGCCCTGCATGATTTCCTTGAACTTGGCGAACCACTGGCTCTCGTTTTCGACCTGTACCTTGGACGAGATGCGGATGAGGTGCTCGAAGGCCTCTTCCGTCACCGGATAGGACGGATCGTCAACGAGGTCGGCCGGCGGGGTGAGGCCGGGCACGACGCCGGGCAGGCCAAGGCCGTCGAGCCAGACCTGCTGGGCTTCCCTGGTCAGCGCGTGGTTGATGTACTGCTTGGCCCAGTAGAGTTCGTTTTCCGGCAGGCCCTTGGGGATCCACAGCCCGTCCGTATCGAACTTCGCGCCCTCTTCCGGCACCACCCAGGCAAGCTCGATGCCGTTCTTCTTGGCTTCGCGCGCATTGGTCGAAATGGTGCAGGCGGCGTCGATCTCGCCCTTCTGGAACCAGGTGGTGAAGTCCGGGTCCTCGCCGAGCAGCGGCTGCTGTTCCTTGATCTTCGAGATGAAGTCCCAGGCCGGCTGCATGTTGCCGGGGATATCCTCCAGCTTGCCGCCGCCGGCAACCTGGGCCGGGAAGTGGAAGCCGATGCCGTCGTTATAGAGCGCGATGCGGCCCTTGAGCTTGGGATCGAGCAGGTCCTTCCAGGACTTCGGCGCACCGTTCGGGAAGGCCGAGGGGCGATAGGCCAGCACGTAGACATAGCCATAGGTGTTGACGATCGGATAGCCGTCGAGCCCGACGGGCTTGGCAAGCTCGGTGGTGTCCTTGAGGTTCGGCAGGTCCGACAGGTCCTCCGTCACGCCGCGCAGCGCCGACTTGGTGGCGTTGGTGGTCGTGTCCCAGTTCACATGGATCGGCGGCACGCGCTTCTGGGCGACGGCGGCCCACACCTTCGGCTGGATCTCGTTGTCTTCGGTCAGGTCATGGCGAACCGCAATGCCGGTGGCCTTGGTGAAGCTGTCGGAAACGCCGGCCTTCAGCGCATCGACCCAGCTGCCGCCCCAGGCACGGACGATGATTTCGGCCGGTTTTTCCGGCTCCTGGGCAAAAGCGCGGCTGACACCCAGCGTCGAAAGACCTGCGGACGCACCCGCCGCGGCCATCGACGCCAGCAGCGTGCGGCGGCGAATCTGCATGGATGACAATTTATCATGCGACATTACGCGTTCTCCTCTGGCTTAGCCTTCGTTGGTTATTTTGCAAAGACATGCATGTCCCTTGCATTCCAGCCGAGGCGAACCGCGTCACCCGGGCCGAACTGCAAATGGGATTCGGGATCGTGGTCGAAGACACGCATCAGCACGCCACCGAGCCGCGGAACCCGGATTTCATAGACGACGCGCTCGCCTTCGAAGATGCAGTCGACCACGAGGCCGTCGACCACCGTTTCGAGGCCATCGAGATGACCATCCTTCGGCGCGACGCGGATCTGTTCGGCGCGCACCGCTCCGGCGCAGGGTTTGCCGCCGGCGAGCGTTGCGTCAGCCGCCAGGCCGGCAAGATGCAGGCCATTGGCCTCGATCGTCGCACGCGACCCGGCAAGCTCGACCACCCTGCCCTCGACGAAATTGGTGACACCGATGAAATTGGCGACGAAGGCATTGGAAGGCGCGCGATAGGCATCCACCGGGCGCGCCTTCTGCTGGATCGAGCCACCGTTCATGACGATGATCTCGTCGGAAACGACCAGCGCCTCGCGCTGATCGTGCGTGACGTTGATCGTCGTCACGCCGAGTTCCTTCTGGATGCGGCGGAATTCCAGCTGCATCTCCTCGCGCAGCTTGCGATCGAGCGCGGCGAGCGGCTCGTCGAGCAGCAGCAGGTCCGGCTCGAACACCAGGGCGCGGGCAATCGCCACGCGCTGCTGCTGGCCGCCGGAAAGCTCGTTGATACGCCGGCTGCCGTAACCGCCGAGGCGGACGAGATCGAGGTAGCGCTCCACCTTTTCCGGAATGCCGCGGGCATCGTGACGGCGCATCTTCAGCGGAAAGGCGACATTCTCGGCAGCCGTCATATGCGGGAAAAGCGCCAGCTTCTGGAACACCATGCCGATGGCCCGGCCATGCGGCGGCACGGCGCTGACAGGCTGGCCATTGATGAAAATCTCGCCGCCGGTCGGGCGATCGAAACCGGCGATCATGCGCAGCAGGGTCGTCTTGCCGGATCCCGATGGCCCGAGGATCGTCAGGAACCGCCCTTTCGGCAGGTCGAAGGATGCGCTCCGCACGGCATGGACATTGCCGAAGACCATGCTGACATCTTTGACGGAAACCGCAATCCGGTCGCGCGGCTCGACCGCAGGCTGCACGGCATCGACAACGCCCATGACATTCCCCTGTGCTGCTCTACCTGCGACGCGGGGCCGCTGGAAGGCTTCCTCTTGCCACTGCGGCCACGGGCGGGCGGCCGAGCATTTCACGTAATTGTCTATACATATGCATACAAGCTCCGTCAACCAGATTTGCGCATTTTTTGCACTGCAAAAAAGATCGTTTAAATTTTGTGCAACCGCAAAAAATCGCCGCTTTGCAACGCCTCTAAAGGCAGCACGACCGATACAAGGGGGTGCACCGCTCAGATCGAGGCAAGGTAGCCGCCATCGACCGGAATGCAATGGCCGGTGACATAGGCGGCGGCATCGCTGCACAGGAAAACGGCCACGCCGCCGATATCGCCTTCGCCACCGAAGCGACGCTGCGGGATCTTGTCCAGCATCCGCGCCTGCCAGTCCTCGTTCTCGTAGAACGCCTCCGTCATGGCCGTGCGGAAATAGCCGGGGGCGATGGCGTTGACGCGGATATTGTGCGGCGCCCATTCCGTGGCGAGCGCCCGCGTCACGCCGAGAAGGCCCGACTTCGACGCGCCATAGGGCACCGCCGTCGGAATGCCGACATAGGACGTCAGCGAGCAGAGATTGACGATCGCCCCGCCGCCGGACCCGGCCATCATGCGGCCGGCCGCCTGCGCGCAGAAGAAGGCGCCCTTCAGGTTCGTCGAAAGGATCGATTCCCACAGTGCCTCGTCGATGTCGAAGGACGGGCGGACATTTTCGAAGCCGGCATTGTTGATGAGGATGTCGAGACCGCCGAGTGCATCGGCCGCAGCGTTCGTCACGGCCGTGCACGCCTCCACGTCGCGCACATCCTGCGCAAGCGCCACGCAGCGCCGGCCGGCCTTCTCCACCAGGGCCCGGGTCTCGGCCAGGCCATCGAGCGACCGCGCCGTCACAGCCACGTCGGCGCCGGCCTCGGCAAGCGCCACCGCGATGGCCTGGCCGATCCCGCGACTGGCCCCGGTGACGAGCGCCCGGCGGCGGGAGAGATCGAAGATCGGACGGTTCATGGCGGCACCTCGATTGACTTCCTGCAAATGACAGCACTTCCGCAAGAAAATGTCTATACATATATACAGATCAAAATTCCCGGCGTATGAATGCGGCATGGCAAACCCATCGCATGGAGCCGCAAAATGGCAGACCCTTCAAGCCTGATCCGCGGAGAAATCCGCTCTATCCCGCCCTACAATGCCGGGCTGACGCTCGAAGAGGTGCGGGCGACGTACCATGTGGACACCA
The DNA here is from genome assembly GCF_004341885.1 of Shinella granuli. Lineage (GTDB taxonomy): Bacteria > Pseudomonadota > Alphaproteobacteria > Rhizobiales > Rhizobiaceae > Shinella > Shinella granuli. The sequence goes on from NZ_SLVX01000009.1 coordinate 55,134, forward strand.
TCGCCAAGCTCGGCTCCAACGAGAACCCCCTCGGCCCTTCCCCGGCGCTGCGGCGGCTGTTTTCCGATATCGGAGAGCTCGCCCGGCTCTATCCCGATCCGCAGGGCCGCGCCCTGTGCACCCGGCTCGCCGCCGGCTTCGGCGTCGACAGCCGCCAGGTCATCCTCGGCAACGGTTCGGAGGACCTGATCGGCGTCATCTGCCGCTCGGTCGTGCGCCCGGGCGACACGGTCGCGACGCTCTACCCCTCCTTCCCGTTGCATGAAGACTACACGGCCCTGATGGGCGGCCGGATCGAGCGCGTGCCGGTGACCGACGACCTCACCATCGACATGGCGGCGCTCCTTGCCGCCGCGGCCCGAAAGCCGCGCATGCTGATGTTCTCCAACCCGATGAACCCGGTCGGCTGCTGGCTGACGCCCGATGAGCTTGCGGCGGTCATCGCCGCGCTCGACGGCGAGACGCTGCTGGTCATCGACGAGGCCTATGCCGAATATGCCGTCGGCGACGACTACCCGTCGGCAATCGACATGCTGAGGGAAAAGGACATTCCCTGGGTGGTGCTGCGCACCTTCTCCAAGGCCTATGGCCTGGCGGGCCTGCGCATCGGCTACGGCATCGTCGGCGACGGCGGCCTCTGTGATTTCTTCAACCGCGCCCGCACCCCGTTCAACACCAATGCCATCGCCCAGGCCTCGGCGATCGCCGCCCTGGACGACCTCGCCCACCTGCAACAATCGGTCACCGCCGCCCTTGAGGAGCGGGAGCGCATGAGGACGGCCCTCGCCGCCGCCGGCTATCGGACAGCACCGTCGAAAGGCAACTTCCTCTTCGTGGATGCAAGGAGGAACGCTTCGGAACTGGCCGTGGCGCTGCTCGAGCGCGGGGTCATCGTCAAGCCGTGGAAGCAACCCGGCTTCGAGACCTTCATCCGCGTCAGCATCGGCGCCCGAGAGGAAAACGACCATTTCCTTCGCGCATTCAAGGATGCGGAGAGCATGGCCACGGCGACGCCGGCCAAATAGCCCAAGGCGAAGGAATAAACCTTCGCCTCGCGCCGGAACCGGAAGACAGCCCGTCGCACAAACGCATGCCGCCTGGCCGAGGAGGTCGGCGCTTGCCCAACACGGCAAGGCAGCCGCCTTCCAGGAGAAGACCATCGGCCTGCAGGATGCCGGTGCAACGGTCGGTGCTTTCCTGATCCGTCGCATGGCGGATTTCGTTTTAAGCCGGTAGGGACCGCCCTTCCGGCGCGCCGCATTGCAGGCCGATGGCAACGGCAAGAGCATCCTTGCCGCATATGCGAAATGGGGCTACCGGCGGGAGTCCCGTTGCTCTAGAACGCCATCACGACGAGGATTGCATCGGAGGTTTGCCGTGAGCCCGAACAACAAGACCATCACCACCTGGTATGTCGATCCGGACGCCGAGGACCGGATGGCGGATGGTCATGCGCCGATCTGGCGGCACCTGATCGACCTGATCGCCGAACGCGACCTCAGCCAGAAGAGCGTGCTGGACTTCGGCTGCAACCAGGGCGGCCTGTTGCGGCACCTCTATGCCATCAGGCCCTTCCGCAAGGCACTCGGCATCGACATCGCCGAACAGTCGGTTGCCAGGGCCGAGGCTTTCAAGGGCAACATTCCCGTCCAGCATGCCGTCGGCGGAACGCTCGAGGGCTGGGTGGAGGAGTTCGACCTGGCGGTCAGCCATGAGGTGATCTATCTCGTCGAGGATATCGACGCCCATGCCGCCGATATCTTCAAGGCCCTGAAACCGGGCGGCGTCTATTATGCCGTCACGGGCTGCCACACCGACAACCCGCTCTGGCCGAAGTGGCGCGATCTCGTCGCCCGGCGCACGAACACCATCGTCCAGGACCGGTCGATCACCGACTATGCCAGGGCCTTTGCCAAGGCCGGTTTCGAAGTCTCCGGCCGCAAGCTGGAATATGACGGTTTCGTCCCGTTCTTCGAAGACGGCTGGACGCCCGACTTTGCCGATGCCCTCGACTATTACACGCAGACCAAGATCGTCTTCCGGCTCGTCAAGAACCCGGCCGGTGCAGCTTCGTAAGCTCGACGTCGAAATGGGGCGGCTTGTCGGGTGCGACCTCGACGAACCGCCCCTTCACCCGAAAGGTCCTTTCGATCAGGCCGCTTTCGGCAAGCGCCCTCGGCGCGCCGTCGAAGCGTAGCTCACCTTTCTCCAGAAGGCAGATGCGGTCGCTGACGGCGATCGCCTGGTTGATGTCGTGGATCGCCATGAGGATCGTCACGCCGCGCTCTCGGCTGAGGCGGTGCACCAGGTCCAGCACCTCCACCTGATAGCCGATGTCGAGGAACGACGTCGGCTCGTCCAGGAGCAGGATATCGGCCTCCTGCGCCAGCGCCGCGGAAATCCATGCGCGCTGGCGTTCGCCGCCGGAAAGCTCTTGCAGCGTCCGGTCGGCGAAGCGCGTGAGGCCCGTGCTTTCGAGCGCCCATTCGATCGCCGCTTCGTCCTTCCTGTCATAGGAGCGGAACAGGCCGACATGGGGAAAACGGCCCTGGCGCACGAGCTGCGCGATCGTCATCTCGTCCGGAGCCGTCGGCTGCTGCGGCAGGAAGGCGAGTTTTTTCGCAATGGCACGGCGCGACATCGAGGCGACGGCGACGCCCTCGATCTCCGCCCTGCCGTCCGATGGCGTGAGCAATCCGGCCAGGGCCTGCAGCGCCGTGCTCTTTCCCGAACCGTTCGGCCCGATGAGCGCGCGGATCTCCCCCTTCTCCATCGACAGGGAGAAATCGGTCAATGCCTTCCGGCGACCGTAGAGGACCGACAGGTGCGAGGCGGTGAGCGGCATGGGCGATCTCACGGAACCTTGCGCAGCAGCGCAAGCAGGACAGGAACACCCATGAGGGCGGTGACGACGCCGATCGGCACTTCTTCCGGCCCGCCGGCCAGCCGGCCGATCAGGTCACCCAGCGTGACGATGACGGCGCCGAGCACGACGGTGAGCGGAAGGACCAGCGGAAAATGCCGTCCTGCGAGGAAGCGTGCCAGATGCGGGACGATGAGGCCGACGAAGACGACCGGCCCGACCGCGCCGACGGCGCTGGCCGCCAGCGCGCAGGAGACGAGCAGGACAAGCGAGAACTGCCGTTTATAGGACAACCCGAAGGAGCGGGCGACCGCCGGATCGAACCGCAGCAGGATGAGCGGGCGATAGATCAGCGGGAGCATTGCGAGGCCCGCAATGGTGAACGGCAGCAGGAAGAGCGCATGATCCCAGGTCCTTGCATAGAGGCTGCCGGAGAGCCATTCGAGAATGATCTCGATGCGCGCCGAGCCCCATCCCGCGATGAGCCCGATGGCGACGGCATGCAGAACCGCGCCGATGGCGATGCCGCAGAGCGTGATGCGGAGCGGGCTGAGATCGAGGCGGAAGGCCAGCAGATAGATGATGCCGCCGGCGAGCATGCCGCCGATCATTCCGGCGGGCGGAAGCCAGGCGATCGGCAGTTCGTTGACGGAATAGGAATCGGGATTGGCGAGATAGACCGTGAAGAGAAGGAAGACCGTCACGGTCAGCGTCGCGCCCTGCGAGACGCCCATCAGCGAGGGATCGGCGAGCGGGTTGCGCGTGATGGTCTGGAGAAACAGGCCCGCGAGGGCGAACTGCATCCCGGCGAGAATACCCGTCACGATGCGCGGCAACCTGATGTCGAGGATGATCGAGCGCGCTTCCGGCGAGCCGGTTCCGGTCAGCGCCGACAGGACATCCCGGGCGGGGAGGTCGACGATGCCGAGGAAAACGGCGGCGACGAACGACAGGAGGACGAGCACCAGGGCGGCGGGCAGGATCCAGCGGCTTGGCTGGCCGATGGCCGGGGCGTTCAGGCTCATGCGCCCTCCCCCTTGAAATCGAGCCGTCCGCGCTGGACGAGATAGACGAAGAACGGCCCGCCGAGCAGGGCGGTGACGATGCCGACCGGCAGTTCCTTGGGAATGGCGATGGTGCGCGCGACAAGGTCCGCCGCAGTCACGATCAGCGCCCCGATGGCGGCGGTGAGGCCGATCTCCAGGGCCGTGCCGCGCGGTCGCAGGAGCTTGGCGATATGCGGTGCGGCAAGGCCGACGAACGCCACGGGGCCGGCGACAGGAGCAACACCCGCCACGGGGCAGATGCCGAGCAGGAGCAGAACCGGTTTCCAGAGATTGAGCTGGACCCCCATCGCCGCGGCGGAATGGTCGCTGAGCGCGAACATGGCGATCACCCGATGCAAGAGGAAGGCGCCCGACACCCCGACCAGCACCCACGGCAGCATCTGCAGCAGATGTCCCCAGGTCCGTCCGGCAAAGCCCCCGGCCAGCCAGAACAGCAGCGCGGTGGATTGCGGCCCGGCGAAGAGCAGCACGTAGATCGTGATCGCGCCGAGGAAGAGCGAGACGCTGACGCCGCCGAGCGCCAGATGCAGCGGATGGCCGTTGCCGCCCCGCGCCACCCAGAACGTCACCGAAGCCGCCGCAAGACCCCCGGCGAGCCCGACGAGCGGGTAGTACAGCCCGGAAACGGAAGGCAGGAAGACGAAGCAGACGACGATCGGCGCGATCGCCCCAGCGGTGACGCCGGTAATGCCGGGATCGGCGAGCGGATTTCGGGTCAGCGACTGGAGGAGATAGCCCGACACGGCAAGCCCCGCGCCGGCCGTCGCGGCGGCAAGGCTCCGCGGCAGCCGGAGGGTCCAGACGAGGATCGACTCGATCCTGCCGTCGGGGCTGACGAGCGCCCGCAGGACAGCCTCGAAGGAGAGCGTGCGCGCGCCGGGCATCAGACCGGCCGCAAGGACGAGAAGGGTCGCGACGACGATGCAGCCGATGGCTATCGAGGATTTCCGTGCGTCCATCGTCGTCGCGGTCAGTCGCTTACTTCTGGAGTTCGGCCGGGATGATCTTGGCCGCTTCCGCCTTCACGTCAACCTTGGGGAAGACATCCGGATAGAGATAATGGGCCGCCTCGCGCAGGACGATCTCCCGGGCGATCGGGCCATTGGTCTCCACCCATTGGTCTCCGACATAGAAGACCCGGTTGTTCTTGACGGCGGTGAGTTCCTTCCAGATCGGGTTGTTCTCGTGCGGGCGGTCCGGACCGTAATCATAGATGAAGAGGACCTCCGGATCCTTTTCAAGCATGGTTTCGAGGCTGAGATCGATGCCGAACTCGCCGCCCGGTATCATGGCGCCTGCGATGTTCTCGCCGCCGATGGCGTTCACGATCGATGCGGAAGTGTTCTCGTCATGGAAGGCGAAGGGCACTTCGCCGCCCCACATGATGGCGTAACGGGGATGCGTATCCTTCGGCGCCTTGGCCGCGATCTCGGCAAGATGCGCGCGGAATTCCTTGTTCAGTTCGACGCCGCGTTCGGGCTTGCCGAGGAGTTTTGCCAGCGCCTCGATTTCCCTGTCGCTGCCGTCCAGCAGTTCCATGTTCCAGGCGACATAGGGCGCGATCTTCTCGAGCTGCGGCGCATTGCCGACGGTATAGCGGCGGATGGCGACGATAAGATCCGGCTTTGCTTCCGAGAGCAATTCGAGGTTCGGCTTCGCACGCTGGCCGATCTGCGTCATTTCGCCGGTGAGGCCGAGCAGGAATTCCGGCGGGCGACCCGCCACCATGTAGGTGCTGGCGACCGGCTTGATGCCGAGCGCCAGCGCCACGTCATCGGCGAAGAACGAAATCGAGGCGATGCGCTTCGGATGGGCGGGGACCTCGACCTCCACACCGCGATCATCGGTCACCGCCTGCATCGCCTCCTCGGCAAGCACGGTGTTCATGCCGGCAACGAGGCAGGCGGCGAAGACGCCGGACAGAAGGGCGCGCCTGCTCGACAAGGCAAAACTGGAAAACATGGTTCTCTCCCTCGATGTGATCAGTGATGACAGCGGCGCACGGCAGGTCGCATACGGGGTTGCGCCAAATGCATGCCGCGGCCCGGCAGAAAGCCCGGCGCGGATGGATCGCGCCGATTGCGGATATCGGTCTTCAAGACGGGCTTCCCGGATCATTCTTGTGGTTCGGAGAGAATGTGGATAGATATGGTCAACTTATTTGCAAGCGAAAGATTCTCACGCGGGCATGAGAAATCCTCAATCCAACCGCGCCAAACTGCCGCCGCTGGCGACGCTACCGGCCTTTTCCATCGCGGCCCGCACGGGCAGCCTCACGCTGGCGGCGCGGGAACTGCACCTGACGCCCGGCGCGATCAGCCGGCAGATCAAGTCGCTGGAAGATGCGCTCGGCGTCCAGCTCTTCCACCGCGGGCACAATGCGATTTCGCTCACCGATGCGGGACGGCAATATCTGATCCATGTGAACGCGGCCCTCGCCACGCTGGAGAACGGCACGCGCGCCCTTCTGCCGGATCGCGTGCGCCTGGTGATCCAGGCGCCGATCACGCTGGCGCGGCGCTGGCTCATTCCAAGGCTCGGCGCCTATCTTCAGGAAAACCCCAGCGTCGATCTCAACATCCAGTCGCTCGCGCTCGGCGCCGGCGATGTTCCCGATGTCACGGTCAGTTACAAGAGAGGTTCCGACGAGGCGCGGTTTGCCTCCGCCTTCCTGCTCGACCGGACGGTCGCCGTCTGCTCGCCACTTCTGATCGGCAGCATGGCGAAGACGGTGACGCCGGACGCGCTGCTGGACCTGCCGATCCTGCTCGACACCGCGGATGCATGGTCATGGCGGCGCTGGTGCGCGGCGGCGGACATCCCGTTCCAGCCGCGCAGCGGCAGCATCACCTTCGATACCGACGAAGCCTCCATCGATGCCTGCATGACCGGCCTCGGCATCGGCCAGGCGAGCCCGTCGCTGATCGAGCGGGAGTTGCGCGAAGGCCAGCTTATACAGCTCTGCCCGGCCATCAACCCGATCGTCGGAGCCTACGAGATCGCGGGGCCAGCCCCCACGGACCGGGCGGCCGGGTTCGATCAGTGGCTCCAGACCTGGCGGACCGAGGCGGCGACGCGATCGTAAGGTCTGCTTGCGGACGGCATCACGTCCCGACCGACTTCAACGCCGGAACATGCTCGGCCTCGCGCCGCTTGACGGCCTCGATATCCCGGTAGCCGTCGGCCGGATGGGTTTTCGGCAGATATGGTCCCTCGCCGAACAGTTTTTCGCGCAGCGTTCCGGGGCGGTAGGCCGTCGGATAGGCGCCGCGCTTCTGCAGTTCCGGCACGATATGGGCGACGACATCCTCGAAACTGTCGGGCGTCACCGCATAGGCGAGGTTGAAGCCGTCGACATCCGTATCCGCCACCCATTCCTGCAGGATGTCGGCGATGTGCTCCGGCGAGCCGACGAAGACCGGCCCCATGCCGCCAATGCCGCCGAACTGGGCGAGCTCGTCGATGGTCCAGGATTTGTCGCCGCCGGCAATGTGCTCGACGAAGGAATGGATGGCATTTGTCTCGATCTTCTCCACGACGTCCGTCGGCGCATACTGGCCGAAGTCGATACCGCTCCAGCCCGACATGAAGGTGAGCGAGCCGTCGTAGGAGACGTAGCCCTTGTAGTCCTCGAATTTCCTTTGTGCCTTTTCTTCCGTCTCGTCGGTGATGATGGTGACGAGCGTGTAGATGAAGACCTTCTTCGGATCGCGGCCGGCGGCGGCGATGCGCTGGCGGATATCGGCGACATAGGCCTTGAGCACCGACTTGGTCGGCGCTGCGACGAAGATGCACTCCGCATGGGCGGCAGCGAACGCCTTGCCCGGGCCGGAGGCGCCCGCCTGGTAGAGCACGGGGGTGCGCTGCGGCGAGGGTTCCGTCAGGCCGTAGCCGGGCACCTCGAAATACTTGCCCTTGTGGCCGATCTCATGGACCTTCTCCGGATGGGTGAAGATGCGTTTTTCACCATCACGCACCACAGCCCCCTCTTCCCAGGAACCTTCGAGCAGCTTGTAGAGCACCTCGACATATTCGGCGGCGACCTCGTAGCGGTTGTCGTGCCGGCGCAGGCCGCCCTGCCCGACATTCTTCGCGCCGCTTTCAAGGTAGGAGGTGACGATGTTCCAGCCGACGCGGCCCTTGGAGTGGTGGTCGGCCGTCGCGAGGCGTCGGGCGAAGGTATAGGGATGCTCGAAGGAGGTGGACGCCGTGATGCCGATGCCGAGATGTTCGGTGGCAAGCGCGATGGGGGCGGCAAGCTGGAGCGGATCGTTCACCGGGATCTGCGCGGCCTGGTGGATGGCGTGGTAGTTCGAGCCCTTGTAGACGTCGTAGTAGCCGATGACATCGGCAATGAAGATGCCGTCGAAAACGCCGCGCTCCAGCGTACGGGCGAGATCCTGCCAATAGTCCAGGTCCTTGTATTTCCAGGATTTATCGTTCGGATGCGCCCACAGGCCCGGCGACTGGTGGCCGACACAGTTCATGTCGAAGGCGTTGAAACGGATGTGGCGGGCCATGGGGTCTCTCCAGGTAGCAGGAATGCCTGACGGCATGGTCGTGCGGCGAGAATAGTACCTCCACATTCTAAATACAGAAATTCTATCTTTTATATATACTAATTTTGGAAATGGCTTTTCTGGCCGCTGCCCGAAGGCTTTGGGAAGATGCGCGGAAGCGGCGGACACCCGTGCGCACCGATCCACCCATCCGACCGTGGCGCCCTGCCCGGTATCGGCCAGACCGCTGGAGACCGACCATGACTGCCCTGCACCTTGTCAAGGAACCCGAACTTCAGGACGACCGGGCCCGCCTCTTTGCACGCGCCGAGGAGATTTCCGCCGATCTCGCCCGCCGCGGCGCAGCGCTCGATGCCGAGGGCAAGCCGCCGCATGCGGAGATCGCCCGGCTGAAGAGCGAAGGCCTGCTGACGGCGCTGCACCCGGTCGAGATCGGCGGCGGCGGCCTCGACTGGGTGGACGGGCTGAAGCTGGTGCGAATCCTCGCGCGCGGCGAAAGCTCGATCGGCCAGTTGCTCGGCTATCACTATGTCAACAGCCAGTATGTCTACTGGGCGGCCGACGACCCGGACAAGGCGTGGGACCTCGGCGCCGAGACGGTTGCGAAGAAGCTCTACTGGGGGGCCGCCGTCAATCCGCGCGATCCCGGCCTGACGCTGACGCGCCAGGGCGACCACTACCTGCTCAACGGCAAGAAGACCTTCTCGACCGGCGCGCATGTTTCCGACCGCATCAATGCGAATGCGGCCCTCGGCGACCAGATCGCCAATCTCGTGCTGCCGACCGACCGGCCGGGCTACATCGCCAATGACGACTGGGACAATATCGGCCAGCGGCTCTCCGACAGCGGCAGCGTCGAGTTCCGCGATTTTCCGGTCTACGAGACCGATTTCCTCCTGCCGCTCGTCGAAAAGGACAGCGCCCCGCCCGTCCAGGCAACGTTCAACACGCCGCTGATCCAGCTCGTCTTCGTCAATTTCTATCTCGGCACGGCGGAAGGCGCGCTGGCGGCGGCGAGCGACTATGTCCGGACCACGACGCGCCCCTGGGTCACGTCCGGCCTCGAAAAGGCAAGCGACGATCCGTACATCCTGGAGCGCATCGGCGAGTTCCGTGCGGCGCTGAAGGCATCCGCCGCGCTTGCCGATACTGCCGCAACCGCCGTTCAGTCGGCGCTTGCGCGCGGCCGGGGCGTCAGCGCCCGCGAACGCGGCGAGGCAGCCATCGAGGCCTATGCGGCCAAGGTCAACGCCACCCACGTGGCGCTCGACGTCACCGCCCGCGTCTTCGAACTCACCGGCGCCCGCTCGACGGCCGCCCATCACCGCTTCGACCGCTACTGGCGCAACGTGCGCACCCACACGCTGCATGACCCGGTGTTCTACAAGGCGCGCGAGGTCGGCGATTTCGCACTGAACGGCCGCGTGCCGGAGCCGAGCCTCTATAGCTGACGGCAAAGAACCGGCGTGAAACGGGGCGGCCCGCAAAGCAGGCCGCCCTTTTTCCTGGCCAAAAAAAGGGCCGCAATCCCGAGGGATTGCGGCCAGGGGACCACCCCCACCACGAGGGTTGGATTTCAGAGCGCGCCGTTCTTCGGCGGGATGACGCCGTTGAGGTGATAGTTGCCGACGACGTGGTATTTCCAGCGCACCGGATCGTGCAGCGTATGCGTTCGGGCGTTGCGCCAGTGGCGCTCCAGATTGAGGCCGCGTTTCGTTGCGGAGGTGCCGGCGAGCTCGAAGAGCACATTGGCCGCGTCGATGGCGAGCTCCGTCGTCAGCACCTTGGCGGCGGCGACCGCCAGCGTGGCGGCAACGGCGTTCTCCTCGTTGAGATTGACCTGTGCCTGGTCGACCTTGCGCCCCGCCCGCTCCAGCACGGCCTCGGCCGCCTCAATACGGATGGCAAGCTCGCCGATACGGGCGATGGTCAGGGGATCGTCGGCCGCGCGGTCGACACCGCTGTCCGTCCAGGGCCTCGCCTTGTCGCGCACATAGCCGATCGTCTCCTTCAGCGCCGCGCGGGCGATGCCGAGATCGACGCCGGCATGGATGATCTGGCCGACGGAGCCGATCGTGCCGGGGCGCTCGAACCCCTTCTGATGCTGCACCACGGCGTCGGCCGGCACATAGACATCGCGCAGGATCGTCGTGCCGCTGCCCGTCGTGCGCTGGCCGAAACCGTCCCAGTCGTCGACGATCTCGATGCCCTCGGTCTCGCGCGGGGCGAACGACATGGTCAGGCGATCCTGGCCATCCAGCGCGAAGATCGCCACCCAATGGGCGAAGAGCACGCCCGTCGAATAAAACTTCCGGCCGTTGATGCGGAAGCCCGCACCGTCCGGGGTGATGCGCGTATTGTAGTCGCCGACCGTCCTGGTGCCGACCTCGGAGAGGGCGTTGCCGAAGCGGTCGCCGGCAAGCGCCCGGCCGAAATAGAACCGCTTCTGCTCTTCGCTGCCGTCATGGCGCAGCGCTTCGAGGATGTAGAAATGGTTCTGGGGAATCTGGCCGATCGAGCTATCGGCCTCCGATAGGATCGCCGTCACCTCGGCGAGCACGGCGTTGGAGACATCGATGCCGCCATATTCGGCCGGGACGGTGATGGCGAGCAGGCCGGAGGCGGAAAGCTTGTCCAGTTCCTCATGCGGCAGTGCCCGTTCATAGTCGCGCCGGCTCGCCCCGACGGAGAATTCGTCGGCCAGCCGGCGGGCGACGGCGAGCGCCTCGTCCTCGCTGACGATGCGGTGGGCGGTTTCCTGTCGGGCGGCGAGCCGGGTGACGCTGCTCATGAAAGATCCTTTCGAAAAGTCCGGGATTACACCCGGCCGGCGGCCTTGCGGTTGGCAAAGCCGATGGCGAGGACGGAGAAGATGAGAAGGCCGGTGCCGACCTGCTGCCAGTAGAAATTGAGGCCCGACAGCAGGAGCCCGTTGGCGACCACGCCGAGCAGCAGCACGCCGAGCACGGTCCCCGGTACGTTCGGCCGGCCATGCGGGTCGAAGGTGGTGCCGATGAAGGTCGCGCCGATGGCGTTGAGCAGGAAGGCGTTGCCCGAGGAGGGGATGTAGACCGTCACCGTGGAGGTGAGGATGAGCCCGACCACGGCGGCGATCGTCGAGACCAGCACGTAGGTTGCGGCGGTGATGCGCGGAAGGCGCAGGCCCGAATAACGCACGACGCTCGCCTGGATGCCGGTTGCGAGCGCCACCCGGCCGAAACGGGTGCGCGCCAGCACGACCCACGCCCCGGCGACGACCAGCGCCGTGACAATGAGCGGCACGGGAATGCCGGCGAGCGCACCATGGCCGAGGAAGCGAAAAGCCTCCGGCACGCCGGCCGGCGGCAGGTAGACCGGATTGCCGCCATTCGTCAGCAATTGCTGCACGCTGCGGCCGACGAAGAGCGTGCCGAGCGTCGCGAGGAACGGCGAGATGCCGATGCCGGCGATCAGCACGGCGTTGAAGAGGCCGACGAGCGCCCCGCCGGCAAGCCCGCCGAGCGCCGCGAGCGCCACCGGTTGCCCGGCGAGCACGAGGGAGACGAAGGCGAAGCTCGAAAAATCCACCGCCGTGCCGACCGAAAGGTCGATACCACCCGCCGAGACGGCGAAGGTCATGGCAATGGCGACGATGGCGAGCAGTGCGAAATTGTTGACCAGCACGCTGAGGAGATTGGCACCAGAGAGGAAGCCGGGCGCCAGCGCCGCGAAGAGCGCGAAGACGGCGGCAAGCGCGGCGACCAGCGCATAGCGCGCGAGCCCGTGGGCGAAGGACGGAAGGGCCATGTCAGGCATTCTCCTTGCGGCCGAGCAGGGTCGTGGCGGAGACGACGAGCAGGATCAGGAGACCCTGCACGCCGCTGACCAAGGTGCTGGAAATGTTGAGAAGCTGGAAACCGTTGATGAGGAAGCCGACGAAGAGCGCGGAGAGCAGCGTGCCCGTGATGGTCGGCACCAGCCGGCGGGAGAAGACCGTGCCGAGCAGGGCCGTGACGACGACCGGCAGCAGCATGTCGCCAGCCCCAGTGGTGCTGCCCGAGAGATAGGAGACCGAGAGGACGCCGGCGAGGCCGCCGCAAAGGCCGCTCGCCAGGAAGGAGCCGGCGACGAACGATTTGACCGGCAGGCCCGCCGCGCGCGCCGCATCCGGAAAGGCGCCGACCGCATAGAGGCGAAGGCCGAGGGGCGTATATTGCACGATGGCGGCGACGACGAGCGTGAAGCCGAGCAGGATATAGGCGAGCACCGGAATGCCGAAGGGACCGCCGGCCGAAAGCGCCGCGAGGAAATCCGTGGAGGCCGGCACGACGGTGTTCTGCGTCAGCACCAGTTCGAGACCGGCGACGACGTTCATCACGGCGAGCGTCGCCAGCAGCGGCACGATGCCGGCCAGCGTGACGGCGGCGGCATTGACCGCGCCGATGGCAAGGCCCGTTCCAAGCGCGCCGAGGATGGCGAGGCCATCACCATGGCCCGCCTGCACGAGCGAGGCATAGACGGCGGCGCTGAGGCCCATGTTCGCGGCAAGCGACAGGTCGATGCCGCCCGTCACCACATTCGAGCCGCCCGCGATGATGACGATGGTGAGGCCGATCGCCAGCACGCCGGCAATCGCCGACTGGCCGAGCACGTTGCCGATATTGCCGACGGTGAGAAAGAACGGCGCGGTGACGGAGAAGACCACGAGAACGCCGATGAAGACGGCGAGCGCACCGCCCCGCAACGCGATCGTGGCAAGCTGGCGGCCGAAGGCGGGACCGGGTTTGCCCGTCTCGAAGGCCTTCTGCGCCTCGATTTCGATGACGGAGGCCGGGATATAGGGGGCGTCAACCAGCATGGCGAAGCGTCTCGTGGGCACCCGTGACATCCGCAAGGATCTCGCCCGGGCTCGTTTCGGAAGAGGGGAACTCCCGCGTCACGCTGCCGCGGAAGAAGACGAGGATGCGGTCGGTGACACCGAGCAGTTCCTCGATATCGGAGGAGAGCACGAGGACGGCCGCGCCGCGCTCGGCCAGTTCCCCGATCAGCCGGTAGATCTCCACCTTGGCGGCGATGTCGACGCCGACCGTCGGCTCGTCGAGCAGGTAGATTTCCGACTGTCGGCTCAGCCATTTGGCGATCGCCACCTTCTGCTGGTTGCCGCCGGAAAGCGTCTTCACCAGCGCGTCGACGCCGTCGGTCTTGATCTCAAGCCTTTTCACGAGGTTTTCCGTCTGACGGCGTTCCGCGCTGCGGTCGATGATGCCGCGGGAAAATCGGTCGAGGCTGGCGAGCGTGGTGTTTTCGGTGACGGTAAGGTCGAGCGCGACCCCGTCGCGGCGGCGGTCCTCCGGCACCAGCGCCAGACGCCGGCGGGTGGCGGCGGCGGGATCGGCGGAGAACACCGTCTCGCCCTTGATGCGGACGGTTCCGCCGGTCGGCCGGTCGAGGCCGAAGAGCGAGCGCACCACCTCCTTGGCCCCCGAGCCGACGAGGCCGGTGAGGCCTAGCACTTCGCCCTTGCGCAGCCTGAAGGACACCGCCTCGAAGCGGCCCGCAAGGGCAAGATTCTCCACGTCGAGAACCACCTCGCCGGGGGTGACGTCCGGTTTCGGATAGAGCTCGCCGATGGCCCGGTTGACCATCAGCGCACCGATATCCGCCGCCGAGGTTTCCGCCACCGGCAGGGTGGCGACGTCGCGGCCGTTGCGCAGCACCGTCACGGTGTCGCAGAGATCGACGATCTCGCCGAGATAGTGCGAGATATAGAGGACCGTGACGCCCTCGGCGCTGAGGCGTCGGATGAGCTGGAAGAGCAGGTCCGCCTCGCGCCGGACCAGCGCGGCGGTCGGCTCGTCGAAGACCAGCACCTTGGGATTGGCGATGAGCGCGCGGGTGATCTGCACGATCTGCTTTTCCGCCGCGGACAATTCGGCGATCAGCGCCGAATGGGGCAGGGAAAGGCCGAAATAGCGCTCCAGAATCTCGGCGGACTTGCGGCGCATGCCCGCACGATCGAGGAAGGGCGTGCCGGGAAACCGCAGTTCCCGGCCGAGGAACAGCGCCTCCCCCACCGTGAAGGTCGGCACCAGCAGGCGATCCTGGTGGATGAAATGGACACCGAGTTCTTCGACGAGATGCGGCGTCAGCCGGTCATAGGCCTTGCCGTCGATCTCGACGGTGCCCTCGTCCGCCCGGTGGAGGCCGGCGATGAGCTTGATCAGCGTCGACTTTCCCGCGCCGTTCTGGCCGACGAGGCCATGCACCGAGCCGCGCCGGACGGTCAGCGACGCGCCCGAAAGCGCCTCAGCCCCGCCGAAACGCTTGACGATGTTTTCGAGGCGGATGATCGCCTCGCCGCTCTTTGCCGTGTCCGCCATGGCTGCATTCCCCGTTTTCCGGAAAGGGACCGCGGCGCCGCCGCGGTCCGCTTCGACGATCAGCCGATGCCGAGCTTCTTCGACACCTCGCCGACATTCTGCTTGTTGGCGAGCAGCGCCGGCACATAGGTCTCACGCGGCAGGGTCTCGCCGGCGAGGTAGCGGGCGACGTTCCGGATCGCCACGCGGCCGAGTTCGGCCGGCTGCTGGGCGACGTCGGCGGCGGCCGGCGAATTCGGGTCGGCGACGAGCTGGAGCACTTCCGGGCTGCCGTCGACGCCGTAGGTCCGGATCTCGGTGCGGCCGGCGGCGGTCAGCGCCTGCGTCGCGCCGAGCTGCGGGATGTCCCAGGCCGACCAGATCGCCTTGATCGAGCCCTTTTCCGGATATTTGGCGAGGATCGCGGTGATCTGGGTGAAGGCGTCCTGGACGGTGTTGGGGATCACGTCGCGCAGCTCCGGCTGCACGATCTGCACCTTCGGGAAATATTTCGTCACGTTGACGAGCTGGTCGTAGCGGATGGCGCAGGGCGTGACGCCGTAGAAACCGTTGAAGACGACGATGTTGCCCTCGCCGCCGATGTCGGAGACGAGCTGGAGGGCGAGGTCCTTGCCGATGCCCCAGTTGTCCGAGGTCGAATTGTTGATCGAGTTGACCGAGCCGACATCGATGGTGAAGACCGGGATATCGGCCTCGCGCGCCTTCTTCAGCCAGGGATCGATGACGCTGAGCGTGCCGAGGAGCTGCACGATGGCATCCGGCTTCTGGGCGATGAGCGTCTGGAGCTGGGAGACGAGCTTGCCGTCGTTGCGGCCGGCGTCGACGGCGATCGGCTCGCCGCCGAGGCGCTTCACTTCCTCGACCTGGGCGTTGTAGGCCTGGAGATCGAAGAAATGGTCCGTGCCGGCGGTGCTGATGCCGATGCGCTTGCCCTTCAGGGAAAGCCCCTCCTCAGCCGCTGCGGTGCGCGCCGAAAGAAGGCCGGTGCCCGCCACCACGCCGGCGACAGCCGTGAGTTTCAGGAGATTGCGGCGGTTAACGCCGGAAAACGTGTCGTCGGTCATGGTGTCCCCGTTGGATCAATAATCATATAATCTATAAAATAGATGGACTAATATGCGAAAACAGGCAGGTTTTTCCAAAATGGAGCCGGCTTGGGAAAAGATTCGGCTGTACGCAAGATACGCCGCGCAGCCCGCCCCTTCACTCCGCAGCAGCCGCCCTTGCGCGGAACCAGCCGGCGGGGTGTCGGTCCGGCAGGCGGTCGCCTTCGCCGAAGAGGCGGTTGCGCAGGCTGCCGGCCGCGTAGGCGGTCTTGTAGCGGCCGCGCTCCTGCAGAACCGGGATGACGAGATCGACGAAATCCTCATAGCTTTCCGGCGCGACGGTGCGGGCGAGGTTGAAGCCGTCCACCTCGCCTTCCGCGATCCACGCCTCCAGCGCATCGGCCACCTGGTAGGGATTGCCGACGATCAGCGGATAGCGCCCGCCGAGCGCCATCTCGGAGAGGATGCTCCGCTTCGTCCAGCCGCGCGCGCGGGCGAGATCTACCGAGGTCTGTACGAAATTGCCCTTGCCGTAGGCGATCGGCTCGTCGGGTTCATATTGCGAAAAGTCGATGCCCGTACCGGCGGAGAAATGTGCAAGGCCCGCCTCGGGGCTGGCGTAGCGGGCGTAGTCCTCGAACTTCTCCTTTGCCGCCTTCTCCGTGCGGTCGACGACGACGGTGAGGCCGGCGAAGATACGGACATCCTCGGCTCGCCGGCCCGCCTCCACCGCGCCCTTGCGGATAGCGCGCGCCGCGGTGCGCGCGACGTCCGCATCCGGCGGGGAGATGAAGACGCATTCGGCGTGGCGTGCGGCGAAACTCCGCCCGCGGCCGGAGGTGCCGGCCTGGTAGAGCACCGGCGTGCGCTGGCGTGAGGGCTCGCTGAGATGATAGGCCTCGGCGCGATAGAATTTTCCTTCGTGCCGGATTTTTCGCACCCGGGCCGGGTCCGAATAGACGCGGGCACGGCGATCGCGGATGACGGCGTCGTCGTCCCAGCTTCCTTCCCAGAGCTGGTAGAGGAGATCGAGGAATTCGTCGGCCCGGTCGTAGCGCTGGTCGTGTTCGCCGAGCGCGCTTTCGCCCATCGCCCGCGCCGCACTGTCGAGATAGCCGGTGACGATGTTCCAGCCGATGCGGCCGTCCGTCAAGTGGTCGAGCGTCGAGATGCGCCGGGCGAAGATGGCGGGCGCCTCCGCATTGACATTGACCGTGACACCGAAGCCGAGCCCCTTCGTCACCGCCGCCATGGCGGAGATCAGCATCAGGGGATCGTTGACCGGAAGCTGGATGGATTCGCGCAGGGTCAGGTCGACGGACCGCTGGTAGACGTCGTAGACCCCGACGATGTCGGCGAGGAACACGCCGTCGAACAGGCCGCGCTCCAGCGTCATCGCCAGGTCCGTCCAGTAGCTGAGCCTGGTATAGCGGTGTGACTGGTCGCGCGGATGCGCCCAAAGGCCATGGTTGATATGGCCGGCGCAGTTCATGGTGAAGGCGTTGAGGAGGATTTCTTTTCGCATGTCTTCTTGCGGAGGGCGGCACGGCGCCCTCCCCTTCTTCCGGCCTGTCAGATCCACGAATGCAGCGGCGGCTGCACGCCGTTGAGGTAATACTGACCGACCGCGTGGAACTTCCAGCGCACCGGATCGTGCAGCGTGTGGGTGCGCGCGTCACGCCAGAAGCGATCGAGATTGTGCGTACCGAGCGTCGAGCGCGTGCCGGCGAGCTCGAAAAGCTTGTTGGCGGCGGCCAGCGCCACCTCCGTCGTCAGCACCTTGGCTTCGGCGACCGCGATCTTCGCCCTGGCGATCGTCTCGTCGGTGACGCCCGCAATGGTCTCGTCGAGCTGGCGGCCGGCGCGTTCGAGCAACGCCTCGGCGGCGTGGAGGCGGATCTTGAGATCGCCGATCGCCGCGATCGTATAGGGATCGTCCGCCGCCTTATCCGAACCGCTGTCGATCCACGGGCGGGCATGGTTTCGCACGAGGTCGATGGTCGCCTCGATGGCGCCGCGCGCGATGCCGGCGTCGATCGCCGCGTGGATGAGCTGGCTTTGCGGACCGACGGCGCTCTGGTTCTCGTAGACGATATGGGCGGGCAGCACGCGGGCTTCCGGGATCGCCACCGCGTTCAGGATCACCGTACCGCTCGCGGTGGTGCGCTGGCCGAAGGCCGACCAGTCGTTGACGACCTCCAGCCCCGCCGCGTCCCGATCGGCGACGGCGACGACGACATGGCCGTCCTCATCGAGCGCAACGATGGGCACGAGATGGGCAAAGAGCGCGCCCGTGGAATAGAATTTCTTGCCCGAGACGGTGAAGTGGTCGCCCGTGCGGACAAGCTTCGTCTCGAAAGCTTCGACATTCTTGCCGCCGAATTCGGAGAAGGCATTGCCGAGCCGTTTGCCCGCCAGCACCGCGCCGAAAAGCTCGTGCTTCTGTGCGTCGCTGCCGGTCTGGCGGATGACGTCGACGATCTCGAAACTGTTCTGGGCAATCTGGGTGAGGGAAGGATCGCCGGCCGCGAGCGTGGCGAAAACTTTCGCCAGCGTGACCTGCGAGACACCCGCCCCGCCGTACTCTTTCGGGATGGTGATGCCCCAGAGACCACTTTCCGAGAAGAGGTCGACCTCGGAGAAGGGCAAGCGCCGGTCGCGGTCGCGCTCCCTCGCCTCGGCAGCGAAGAGCGGCTTCAGCCGTTCCGCGACGGCGATCGCCTCCGCGTCGTCACGGATGACATGGGCGGCTCGCGCCGGTGGGGCGGGTAGCCAGCCGGCTTCGCCGGGCGCGGGTTCGGCAAGGGTTTTTCGTGCGTTGGCTTGGGTCGGGGTCATGGTTTCGGCCGTCACTTCAAGAAGGGGTTGCCGGGCTGCGATAGGGCACAGCCCGGCGGCGAAGGGCGAAAAATCAGAAGGCGGCGACCACCTGTCCCTTGTAGCGCTCCTCGATGAATTTCCGCGTCTCTTCGCTGTTCAGCGCCTTGGCGAGCTTGGCGACGCGTGCATCGCCCTTGGTCTCCGGGCGGGTGACGAGATATTCGCTCCAGACGTTGTAGCCATCCTGGCCGCGGTCGATCAGCAGCGACTTGGAGATGTCGAGCTTTGCCTCGAAGACGTAGTTGCCGTTGAGTGCGGCGAGGTCGACTTCGCCGAGCGCGCGCGGCAGAAGCGCCGATTCCAGCTCGACGATCTTGAGGTTTTTCGGGTTCTCGACGACGTCCTTGATGGTCGGCAACGGGTCTTCCGGCGAGGTTAGCTCCGGCTTGCCGGCAACTTTTATCAGACCCAGTTTTTGCAGAAGCAGCAGGCCGCGTCCGCCATTGACCGGATCGTTCGGGATCGCGACGGTCGCGCCGTCGGCGAGTTTTTCCACCGCGTCGATCTTCGTCGAATAGGCGACGAAGGGCTCGATATGCACGGGCACGATCGGCGTCAGATCCGTGCCGCGCTGCTTGTTGTAGTCGTTGAGGAACGGCCTGTACTGGTAGTAGTTGGCGTCGAGCTCGCCGGAGACGAGCTGGGCGTTCGGCTGGATGTAATCCGTGAAGACGCGGATATCGAGGTCGAGGCCGTCCTTGGCGAGGATCGGCTTGACGAATTCGAGGATCTCCGCGTGCGGAATGGCGGTGGCGCCGACGACGAGCGTGTCGTCCGCCCTGGCGGAACCGAAGGCGGCGAGCGCGAGGCCGGCGGCGATGGTGAGGGATTTCAGGATGCGCATGTGGGTCCTCCTGGCGCGGGTCATTTGCGGGAAAAATGGGCGACGAGACGGTTGCCGCTCGCCTGGATGAGCTGGACGAAGACGATGAGGATCGCCACGCAGACCAGCATGATTTCGGTCTGGAACCGGTGGTAGCCGTAGCGGATGGCAAGATCCCCGAGCCCGCCGCCGCCGATCGCGCCGGACATGGCCGTATAATCGACGAGCACGATGGCCGTGACCGTGACGGCCGCCAGGAGGCTCGGCAGCGCTTCGGGCAGCACGGCGCGCAGGATCGTCTGGCTGGTGGACGCGCCCATCGCGAGGCTCGCCTCGATGACGCCACGGTCGACCTCGCGCAGCGCCGTCTCGACCAGCCGTGCGAAGAAGGGCGCGGTGCCGACGACGAGCGGGAAGATGACGCCGCGGACGCCGAGCGAGGTGCCCGTGACGATGACCGTGACGGGCATCAGCACGATGAGCAGGATGATGAAGGGCACCGAGCGGATGATGTTCAAGACGAACGACAGGCCGCCATAGGCGACCGGGGCCTGGAAGAGCTGCTGTCGCCCGGTGAGGAAGAGCAGGACGCCGAGCGGCAGGCCGACGAGCACGGTGAGCAGCAGCGCGCCGCCGACCATGGCGAGCGTCTGGCCGAGCGCCGCACCGATATCGCCCCAATAGATGTTCTCAAACGACATGGCGCGGCCTTTCCTCGATGGCGGCCAGCGGCGCGCCGCCCAGCTCCACATCGACGCCGCTCGCCTCCAGCCCCGCGATCGCGCCCGCCACGTCCCGCCCGCTGAGCGAGACGATGAACTGCGCATAGGGTGTCTCGCGGATATGGCCGATGCGGCCGGCGAGGATCGCGTAATCGACGAGGTTTTCCCGGGCGATGCGGCCGAGGATCGGCTTGTGCGCTGCCGGCCCCGTGAAGGTGAGGCGCACGGTGCGTCCGCCGAGATCGGCCCCGGCGACGGCGTCGAGCGAACCGCCATCCGGCTCGGCCTCGCGCACCAGGCGCAGCGTCGCGGGGTGGCGCGGATGCAGGAAGACGTCGGTCACCGGTCCCTCCTCCACCACGCGGCCGCGATCGAGCACGGCGACGCGGTCGCAGGTGCGGCGGATCACATCCATCTCATGGGTGATGAGCACGATGGTGACGCCGAGGTCGCGGTTGATCTGGCGCAGGAGATCGAGCACCGCACCCGTTGTCTGCGGATCGAGCGCGCTCGTCGCTTCGTCGCAAAGGAGAACCGAGGGCTCGCAGGCAAGCGCCCGGGCAATGCCGACGCGCTGTTTCTGCCCGCCCGAAAGCTGGCGCGGATATTTCTGCGCATGCTCCGTGAGGCCGACGCGGGCGAGCAGCGCCGCCACCCGTTCGGCGATCTCCACCTTGCCATATTGCCCGGTCAGTTCCAGAGGATAGGCGACGTTTCCGGCGACCGTGCGGGCACTCAAAAGGTTGAAATGCTGGAAGATCATGCCGATCGACCGGCGCAGCGCGCGAAGGCGCTCGCCGCGGGCGTCCGTCACCCGCTCGCCGGCGACAAAGATCTCGCCGCCGCTCGGGCGTTCCAGCAGGTTGATGAGCCGCACCAGCGTGGACTTGCCGGCGCCGGAGGAGCCGATGACGCCAAAAATCTCGCCCTTGGCGATGGAGAGGTCGACACCGTCGAGCGCGGCGACCGCACCTTGCCTGCCGGTAAAACTCTTGGTGATCCGTTCCAGCCTGATCATCGCCGTCAGCCCGCGCTGGCGCCGATGCGCCATTGATAGGGCGGCGGCGTGCCGTTGACGGCGAAATCGCCGATGATGCGATGCTTGTAGATGCGCGGATTGTGCGAGGCGAGCGTGCGGGCGTTGCGCCAGTGGCGGTCGAGGCCGGCCGGCTTCTTGGTCGCCGAGGCGCCGAGCGCGTCAAAAAGCAGGGTCGAGGCGTCGAGGATGAGGTCCGAGACGACCGTCTGGGCCTGCGCCGCCTCGAGTTCGGCAATGGCATTGGCCTTTTCCTCGGCCTCGGCGTCATCGACGAAATGGGCGGAGTAGGCGCGTTCGAGGCTGGCGGCCGCCTGAAGGGTGACCGCGCCCGCCGCATAGGCCGCGGCGCGAATGCGCCCGACGACCTGCAGGACCTGAGGATCCGCGCTGGAACGCGCGGCGCTCGCGTGGGTGTAGGTACGCCGCCGCTCCGCCACGGCTTTGGCAACGTCCGCCGTGATCGCCCGGCCGATGCCGGCGAGCGTCGCAAGATGCACGAGCTGGTAGAAGGCGGCCGAATATTTGAAGCGATCGTCATCGATGACGACATCGTCAGGCGCGACGGCGACGTCGCGGAAGGTGGTGGTGCCGCTCGCCGTCAGCGTCTGTCCGAAACCGTCCCAGTCGTCGACCACCTCGACGCCGGCGGCTTCGCGACGCACGGCGACCGAAACGTCCTCCCCGGCCGCATTGGACGCGCCGACGTCGATCCAGTCGGCGAAGAACGAGCCGGTCGTATAATATTTCGCGCCGTTGAGGACGAGCCGGCCGTCCTTTTCCGCGACGTTGGTGGAGAAGCATTCGAGCGCTGCACCCGTTCCGATCTCGCTCCAGGCGTTACCGGCGATCTCCCCGCGGCCGATCCGGCCAAACCAGAGCGCCCGGCGCGCAGCGTCCTTCGTGTTGAGGATATCCTCGGCGAAGCCGAAATGGCCGCGCAGCGCCTGCGTGATGTTGGAATCGGCGGCGGAAAGCTCGATGAGAAGATTGAAGAACTGCGGCAGGCTCGCACCCTTGCCGCCCGCCTCGACCGGCAGACGCACCGCGCCGAAACCGGCCTCTTTCAAAAGACGGATCGCCTTGTGCGGCAGGTCGCGCTCCAGGTCCCGCCGCACGGCCTCGGCGGCGATCTCGGCGAAAATCGGCCGGAACGGCGCGGCCAAAGCCTCATATCCTTCCCCGGGGCCGGCGCCCCAGGCGTTCTCGATCTGCGTCATGCTTCCCACTCATCGCTGCCGTGCCGGCCGCGGCGGCCGATCACGCTTGGAATTGGCGAGGAGAGTAGCCGTCGCTCCATATAAATACAGAAATTCTATCTTTTTTATATATTACAAAGCGGAATGCTGTTTCTTCCGGCAGCCGTGACGGGGATGGGCCAAACAAAAGACCCCGGCGCGAGGAGGAAGCGCCGGGGTCGCACGCCGATCGGGCGGCCGGCCTCAGGCCAGCGCGATGGCTCTTTCCAGATCGGCGATCAGGTCGTCGGGATGTTCGAGACCGATGGAAAGGCGCACGTAGCCGGGCGTGACGCCGGTTGCGAGCTGGTCTTCCAGCGAGAGCTGCGAATGGGTCGTCGTCGAAGGATGGATCGCCAGCGAGCGCGCATCGCCGATATTGGCGAGATGGTAGAAGAGCTGGAGACTGTCGATGAAACGGCGCCCCGCCTCGCGACCGCCCTTCAGCTCGAAGCCGACCAGCGCGCCGAAGGAGCCCGGCGTAAAGTATTTTTCCGCCCGCGCCTTGGCGGCACCCTCCTGGAATTTCGGGAAGATGACACGCTCGACCTTGGCGTGGCCCTTGAGATATTCGGCGACCTTCACCGCGTTCTCGTTATGCTGGCGCAGGCGCAGCGGCAGGGTTTCGAGGCCCTGGATGAACTGGAAGGCGTTCTGCGGGCTGATCGCCGCGCCGAGGTCGCGCAGGAGCACGGCACGGGCGCGCAGGATATAGGGGTGGAAGGCGATGGCCTCGGCCTTCTCGATCCAGGTCTTGCCCTGGTAGCTGGCGTCCGGCTCGGTGAGGTTCGGCTGGCGGGCCGGGTTCTCCGTCCAGGGGAAGGTGCCGCTGTCGACGATCGCGCCGCCGATGGAGGTGCCGTGGCCGCCGATATATTTCGTCGTCGAATAGACGACGATGGCAGCGCCATGCTCCAGCGGGCGAATGATCAGCGGCGCAGCGGTGTTGTCGACGATGAGCGGAATGCCGTGGCGGCGGCCGATGGCGGCGACCTCGGATATCGGGAAGACCTCCAGCTTCGGGTTCGGCAGGGATTCGGCATAATAGGCGCGGGTGCGCGCGTCCGTCGCCTTCTCGAAGGCTTCCGGATCGGACGCATCGACGAAGCGGGTCTCGATGCCAAAACTCTTCAGCGTGGCGGCGAAGAGCGCCCAGGTGCCGCCATAGAGGCCGGCGGCGCTGACGATGTTGTCGCCGGCCCGCGCCAGGTTGAGGATCGCGAAGGCCGAGGCCGCCTGGCCGGAGGCGAGCGCAAGCGCGGCCGCGCCGCCTTCCAGCTCGGCGAGGCGCTGCTCGAAGGCGTCCTGCGTCGGGTTGGAGACGCGGGTATAGAGATGGCCGGGCGCTTCGAGGGCGAAGAGCTTGTCGGCGCCGTCCGTGCCGGGCAGTTGGAAGGACGAGGTCTGGTAGATCGGCACGGCGACCGCGCCGCTCGCCGGATCGAAGCGGAAACTGCCGCCGTGCAGCGCGATGGTTTCCGGATGGCGGCTCTTGAAGGTGGCGGTTCCGGCCGGGACGGTGACGATATCCTGCTCGGCGACCTCGGGGGATTGATGGATCGTCATGACAGTACTCCTTTGGTGAGGCGCCCTCAGGCGCGAGAGGGGCGGACGGACAGGAACACGCCCGCGACGAGAATGCTTGCCGCGGCCCAGAAGGCCTCCGGCGCGTACCACCGGATGCCGTAGAGATGGTCGTTGGTGCAGAGCGCCTGGGCGAGCGCGCAGAGGTCGCTCGCGCCCGCAAGGCAGGTCACGGCCTGGCGGACGGTGAGATAGTCGTTCTCGACGACCTTGCCGAAGATCAGCCACCACCAGCCGACGGCGACGAGGGCGAGAGCACCACCGGCAATGGCGACGGCATGCTGGCCAAGGCGCGCGCTAGACATCGTGGGCGATCCCCAGCGTTTCGAGCAGCGAGCGGCGCAGCGCGATGAGGCTTGCATCGTCCCGCCGGCGCGGATGCGGCCGGTCGACCCGCACCTCCGCGACGATGGCGGCGGGCCTGTCGGAGAGCACGATCACGCGGTCGGCCAGAAGCAGCGCCTCCTCCACGTCATGCGTGACGAGCAGCGCGGTGAAGCCGGCGCTCTTCCACAGGTCGAGAAGCTCGTTCTGCATCCTCAGCCGCGTCAGGGAATCGAGCTTGCCGAACGGTTCGTCCAGCAGCAGCAGCTTGGGATCGTTGACCAGCGCCCGGGCAAGCGCGGCGCGCTGGGCCATGCCGCCGGAGAGCTGGTGCGGGTAGAAATCGGCAAAGCCTTCCAGCTTGACGAGCTCCAGCACCTCGTCGATGCGGTATTCCCGCTCGCGGATGAGGCCCCGCGCCTCAAGGCCCGTCGCGATATTGCCGCGCACGGTGCGCCAGGGAAACAGCGTCGCATCCTGGAAGACGAGGATGCGGTCCGGGTTCGGCGCGGTAACGGGCCGACCATCTTCCAGCACCCTGCCGGTCGTCGGCGTCTCCAGCCCGGCGGCAAGGCGCAGCAACGTGGACTTGCCGCAGCCCGACGGGCCGAGCAGAGCGACGAACTCGCCGGGCGCGATCGTCAGGCTCACATTGTCGAGAACCTTCAGTTCCTTGCCGTCGAGCTCGTAGCGGTGGGAAACGCCTTCCACATCGAGCGCGATGCTGGCGGCGGGGGCTTCTGCAAGGGCGAGCGCCATCAGAGGATCCCCTTCTGCCAGCCGAGCAGTTCATCGCGCACGAGGAAGAGCAGCCGCACCAGCCCGGCGCATATCAGCGCCATGACGATGAGGGCGGCATAGACATTGGCATAGGCCGAATAGGCCGTGTTGAACTGGAGATACCAGCCGAGGCCGAACTTGGCGCCAAGCATCTCGGCGACGACCAGAACGGCGAAGGAATAGTAGAGCCCCATGAACAGGCCGACGAAGACGTTCGGCAGCGAGGCCGGGATCGCGACCTTGAGGACGAGGAAACGATTGTCCGCGCCGAGGGTGCGGGCGACATCGTAGAAGGAACGGTTCACCTGGCTGACCCCGGCCGCCGTGAGGATCGCGACCGGAATGCCCGACGCCAGCGCCACGAGAAAGACGGAGGCGTGGAAAGTCGACGGGAAGATGAAGAAGGTGCAGGGGATCCAGGCGCTCGCCGGCACCGGCCCGATCAGCTTGAGAAGCGGCATGCCCCAATAGGCGAACCGCTTCGACCAGCCGAGCGCGACGCCGCCGGCAAAGCCGACGAGGATGCCCGAGAAGAAGCCGAGCCCCCACAGGCGCCCCGTATAGGCGATGCAGATCAGCAGCCGCTCCCAGTCGGTGACATAGACGTGCAGCAGGCCCTGCGGCGGCGAGAAGAACGGCTTCGGCAGCCAGCCGAGCTTGGCCGTCAGCACCTCCCATGCGGCAAGCCAGAGGCCGAGCACGATGAACCACGGCCCGTAGTGGACGAGCGTGCGGCCGACCCCGCCGAGCCGGTGGACCGTCACCGACAGCACGAGAAAAATCCCCGCGCCGGCAAGCGTGACGGCTGCGAAAAGCTCCGTCGCGCCCCAGGTGATGACATCGGGCAGGCCATAGGTCAGCACCGCAGCGAGAGACCAGGTGCCGGCCGCGAAAAGCCCGTTGCGCCAGATGCCCGAAAAGGGAAGGGCGAGGGATCGCCGCCCTGCCCCGCCGAATGTTTCCTCGACCGCCGTGCTCATGGCGTCACGCGAAGATGTCGATGGTGATGCGGCTTGCGATCTCTTCCGGATCGGTGGAGGCATCGATGACGCCGGTCAGCTTCAGGTCCTCGTAGCCGATCCGCACTTCCTTCAGCAGATCCTTGCCGAACCAGTGGTCATGATAGGTGAAGGCGGCGAGGACCTCCGTCAGATCCTGCAGCGACAGGCCCGGCTTCAGCGTGTCGAAGTACCATTTGGCGACTTCGTCCGGGTGCTTTGACGTGTACTGGTGGATTTCGAGGTTGGCGGCCGCGACGCGCTTGATGGCATCCTTGTTGGCCTCGTAATAGTCGCCGTTGACGCCGAGCACACAGCAGACGCGATCCTGGAAGGTGCCGGTCTGCGTATCGGCGACACGGCGGAAACCGTGCTGCTTCTCATAGGAATAGGCCCAGGGATCCATATGCGCGACGGCATCCGCCTCGCCCTTCAGCACGCCCTCGGCCACGAGGTCGAAGGGGAAGACCTTCCAGGTGACGTCGGTTTCCGGATTGAGGCCGGCCTTGGCAAGCGCAACGGAGAAGGCGACGCGCGAGGGCGACATCACGTCGAAGGTGCCGATGGTCTTGCCCTTGAGGTCGGTCAGGGTCTTGATGTCGCTGTCCGGCTGGACCAGGATGCTCTGGCAACCCCCATGCGAGCCGGCGAAAAGCCGAACGTCGAAACCCTGCTCGATGGGCTTCAGCCAGTCGTAGAGCAGGCCCGGACCGGCTTCGGCCTTGCGGGTGGCGAGCGCCTGGATGAGCGTCTGGCCGCTCGCGCCCTGATAGAACAGTTCCACATCGAGGCCGTGCTTGGCATAAATGCCCTTGGAAAGGCCGAAGCCGACGGGAGAATGGCAGGCCGCGACCTCGGTCCATTCCAGCTTGATCGGTATGAGATTGCCGGCAATGGCATAGCGCGTCGAACGGGCGCCGATCACGCCGGCCGTGGCGGCGAATGCGGTGACGCCCGCCGCCTTGATCAGGCCGCGGCGCGACAGGCCCCTGGAAAGGATGGTTTCGGATTGCTGGCTCATCGGATGTCCCCTCGCGAAATGATGGGGTCAGCCTATCAAAATTATATATAGTTTATAGATTTTATGGATTATTTCATCGCCCGACGGAGGAATATTCTTTTGCCGTTTGCAGGCATCGCGGTTCCGGCATTCTCCCGATCGCGCGCCCTGCCTTTTCCGCTCCGCCTCTTGCAAGTTTCCGGCGGAGGCCCCCACAGGCAAGAAACGCCAGGAATTCCATAGGCAATTCGCCTCCCCCCTCCCCATACGCCGACTGGCCAACGCATTGCACGCGCTGCAGTCGAAACCGGCCGCCACAGGTCCGCCCCGGGAAGCAATTTCCTCTCCCGTCGTGCAAAATGGAATGTTCGTCCCTTAAATACACTAATTACATAGATAATATAAAGATATCTTCCGCGCCAGCCAGAGAGCGTGTCCCGCGGAAGCTCAGTTCTTTTTGAAAACGGGGACATTTCAATATGATAGTTCAAAAACCCTTCCGGCGGGCCATTCAGGCGGCTGCGGCCGCCGCCTTCCTTGCCACCACCATGCTTTCGGGTCTCGCCCATGCCGGCCCGACGCTGGACAAGATCAACCAGCGCGGCGCCATCAAGGTCGGCGTCGGCACCACGCCGGGCTTCTTCGCGCCCGACAGCAACGGCAAGTGGCAGGGCTTCTTCATCGATTTCGGCCGGGCCCTTTCCATCGCCGTCTTCGGCACGCCCGACAAGGTGGAGTTCACCTCCTCCTCGCCGCAGCAGCGCCTTCCCGCCCTCCAGAGCGGCGAATTCGACATCCTGCTGTCCGGCGTGACCGTCACCACCACGCGCGCCTTCAAGCTCGGCTTCCACTTCGGCCCGACGGTCTTCTATGACGGCCAGGGCATCCTCGTGCGCAAGGACCTCGGCGTCACCAAGGCCGCCGACCTCGACGGGGCGACCATCGGCGCGCAGAGCGGCACGACGGGCGAGCTCAACGTCGCCGACTTCTTCCGCAAGACGGGCAAGACCTTCACGCCCGTCACCATCGAGGATACCGGGCAGTTCATCGACGCGCTCGAATCCGGCCGGGTCGATGCGATCACGCAGGATTCTTCCGATCTCGTCGGCAAGCGCACGCAGTTGAAGAAGCCCGACGACTACGTGCTCCTGCCCGAGCGCCTGTCCAAGGAGCCGCTCGCACCGGCGATTGCCGGCGGCGACGACCGCTGGCTGGAACTGGTGAACTGGACGGTGAACGCGACGATCCAGGCGGAAGAGTGGGGCATCACCTCGGCCAATGTCGATGAGTTCCTGGAGACGGACGATCCGGCCATCCAGCGCTTCCTCGGCGTCGACCCGTCCTTCGCGAACGAGCTCGGGCTCGATCCGAAATGGGCCTATACGATCATCAAGACCGTCGGCAATTACGGCGAGATCTTCGAGCGCAACCTCAAGCCGCTCGGCTGGGACCGTGGCTATAACAGCCTGTGGACCGACGGCGGCCTGCTCTATTCGCCGCCGTTCCGCTGATGTCGGACAGACGCGTGTTTCGCGCTGTGGTGCCGGGCCCGCCAAGGCCCGGCGCTTTCGGGAAGGTGCGCGCCTGGTGGGGCGGCTGGCCGGTCGGCCAGTTCGCCTTCCTTGCCGTCGTCGCGCTTTTCGCCGCCCTGTTCGTTCACAACGTGCTCGAAACCATGGCGCGGATCGGCATCCTGCCCGGCTTCGGCTTCCTCTCCAACTCCGCCAATTTCGAGATCGGCGAAAGCCCGATCGCCTTTCGCGCGGGGGACACCTATCTGCGCGCGATCCTTGCCGGGCTTCTCAACACGCTGAAGGTCTCCCTCCTCGGCTGCCTGCTTGCGACGATCCTCGGCGTTGCCGTCGGCATTGCCGGCCTTTCGCGCAATCTCCTGCTGTCCGGGCTCGTGCGCTGGTATATCGAAATCACCCGCAACACGCCGCTGCTGCTGCAGCTCTTCTTCTGGATGGGTCTCGCCAAGGCACTGCCCGCCCCGCGCCAGGCCGCCGCGCTCTTCGGCACGGTCTTCCTCACCAATCGCGGCATCTACATGCCCTCGCTGTCGCTGGAGGGCGGCGTCTTCGGCCTGCCGGCCGCGCTGGCGCTTGCAGGCACGGGCGCCATCGCGCTGCTTCTCGCGCTGCGCGCCGCCCGCCGGCTGACAGGCAGGACCGGCCTTGCGGCGGTCATCCTCGCCGTCGCCGCGGCGTTTTCCCTTCTCCTCCTCTCCGGTGCCCGGCCGGTCGCCGAGATACCGGCGCTTTCCGGCTTCAACATTCGTGGCGGGCTCAATCTCTCGCCGGAATTCGCGGCTCTCCTGACCGGCCTCGTCGTCCGGTTCTCCGCGCTGATCGCGGAGATCGTGCGGGCGGGCATCCAGTCGGTCGGCACCGGCCAGTGGGAAGCGGCGCGGGCGCTCGGGCTGCATGACGGCCAGATCATCCGCCTCGTCGTGCTGCCGCAGGCGCTGCGCGTCATCACGCCGCTGACGACGTCGAGCTATCTCGACCTCACCAAGGATTCGAGCCTTGCCGTCGCCATCGGCTTTCCCGACCTCGTCAGCATCGTCAACACAACGGCCAACACGACCGGCCAGTCCATGGAGGCGCTGATCATCCTGATCGGCACCTTCCTTGCCATCAACCTCTCGCTGTCCGCCCTCATGAACGCCTACAACAACCGCGTCGCCCTTCGGGGAGGCACCCGATGACGGCGGCCGCCCGAACGCTTGCGACACTGCGCACCGGCCTGTTCGGCACGCGCACGAACACGCTGATCACCGCCGCGACGCTGCTCGTCCTGTCGCAGATCCTGCCGCCACTGCTGCGCTGGGCCGTGCTCGACGCCACCTTCACCGGCGATGCGGGCGCCTGCACGCGGGAGGGCGCCTGCTGGGCCTTCGTTTCGGCGAAGCTGCGCTTCATTCTCTTCGCCTTCTACCCGCCGGACCTGCAATGGCGGCCAGCGCTGGTCATCCTGCTCATCGCGGCGATCCTGACGGCGAGCGCCCTGCCCCGCTTCTGGGGCCGCACGCTGCTTCTCGCCTGGCCGCTGACGATCCTCGCCTGCTGGCTTCTCCTGGAGGGCGCCTTCACCGCGACACCCATCCCCTCCAATCAATGGGGCGGCCTGCCGGTGACGCTCTTCGTCTGGGCCGTCTGCTTTGCCGCGGCAACGCCCGTCGCCGTGCTGCTGGCGCTCGCCCGCCGCTCGTCGCTCGGCGGGTTGCGCACCTTCTCGGTGCTCTATATCGAACTGATGCGCGGCACGCCGATGGTCGGCATCCTCTACGTCGCCATGCTGATCCTGCCCATGGCCCTGCCGGACGCACTCTCCTTCGACAAGATGCTGCGCGCCATCTTCATGGTGACGCTGTTCTGGGCCGCCTATATCGCCGAGGTCATTCGCGCCGGGCTGCAGGCCATTCCCGACGGACAGCGGGAAGCGGCGACGGCGCTCGGCCTCGGCTACTGGAGGACACAGCGCCTCGTCATCCTGCCGCAGGCCTTCCGCATCGTCATTCCCGGCATGGTCAATCTGGCCATCGGCTTCCTTCTGGCGACATCGCTGCTCGCCGTCATCGGCATCTTCGACCTTCTCAACGCCGCCCGCGCCGCGGCGACCGATCCGCAATGGCTGGGTTTCTACAACGAGGCCTATATCGTCGTCGCGCTCGTTTACTTCGCCATCTGCTTCAGCGCGTCCCGCTACAGCCGGTGGCTGGAGCGGCGGCTCACGGCCGGCCGGCAGCCGGCCGGCGCATCGGCCGCGGCGCGCAAGGAATAACTCCGGCGGCGGCGGCACAGAGAATATAATTCCTTACTCAAACTATAGAATTTATTATCCTGTTGCGAACTTTGTTCCAACCTGGAAGACAGCGCATGAGCAAACCCGACCAGCCCCTTGATTTCCTCTGGTTCATCCCGAGCTCCGGCGACGGCGCCTATCTCGGCTCCGATGAGCTGAGCCGCCCGCCGGATCCGGGCTATTTCCGCGAGATCGCGGTGGCGGCGGACCGCCTCGGCTATTCGGGCGTGCTCATTCCCGTCGGCGCGGCCTGCGAAGAATCCTTCGTGCTCGCCGCCGACCTTGCCGCACGCACGGAGAAGCTGAAGTTCCTGGTGGCGATCCGCCCGGGAACCGCGACGCCGGCCTATTATGCGCGCCTCGCCTCCACGCTCGACCGCGTGTCGAACGGCCGGCTGCTGCTCAACATCGTGGTGGGCGGCAGCGCCGAGGAGCTTGCCGGCGACGGCATCTTCCTGCCGCATGACGAACGCTATGATCACGCCAGCGAATTCTTCCAGGTCTTCAACGAGCTGATCGAGACCGGCCGCTCCACCCTCGACGGCAAGTACATCAAGGCGATCGACGCCAAGCTCGGCCTGCCGCCGGTGCAGGCACCGCGCCCGCCGATCTATTTCGGCGGCTCGTCCGATGCGGCGATCGATTTCGCCGGCGGCATCGTCGACAAGTACCTCACCTGGGGCGAGCCGCCGGCGCAGGTCGCCGAAAAGATCGCCCACGCCCGCAAGGCCGCCGCCGCCAAAGGCCGCGCGGCGACCTTCGGCATCCGCCTGCACTTCATCGTGCGCGAGACGGACGACGAGGCATGGGAAGCCGCCGACCGGCTGATCTCGAAACTCTCCGACGAGGCCATCGCCTCGGCCCAGGAGGTGCTGACGAAGAACTCCGATTCCGTCGGCCAGGCGCGCATGGTGGCCCTGCACAACGGCCGGCGCGACAGGCTGGAGGTCTCGCCGAACCTGTGGGCGGGCATCGGCCTCGTGCGCTCCGGCGCCGGCACGGCCCTGGTCGGCTCGCCGAAGACCGTCGCCGCGCGGCTTCGCGAATATCAGGCGCTCGGGATCGATACGGTCATCGCGTCGGGCTATCCGCATGTGGAGGAGGCCTACCGCGTCTCCGAACTGCTCTTCCCGGAACTCGGCCTGCCCGGCCCGCGCAACCAGTTGCGCTCGTCCTTCGGCGGCCACCAGGTCTTCGGCGGCGGCGGCCATGGCGGCAATGTCAAGCTGACCTCCGCGTCGTAGGATCGGCCGGCCCTCATCAAATGCCCGGGTGGCGGCCTGCCACCCGGAAACAACCGCATGGCCGCCTCGGACATGGCTAGACCTCGCCACGGAGGAAACGCCCGCCCTTTCGAGGCGGGCATGGTCGTCACCCCTTGGCCGGTTTTTCCAGGAGGTACAGCAGGTCCGGATGATGCGCGGCCGCGACATCCGGATGGGAGCGCAGGCGGCTTTTCAGGTGATTGATGCCGACTTCACGGAAGATCGGGTTGAGCGGATCGACCGTCACGCCCCGTTCGGCGCGCTTCAATTCGTCCGGCAGGGCGATCACGGGAATGGTCGCGTCGTAGCGCGCGCCGAGGAAGAAGGCGACGGAGAAGCGCTCCGTGCCGGCAGGCGGCGTGACGACGTCATGCACATCCGCCCGCACGAAGCCGTTGGTCGCAAGCTCCAGGAGCTCGCCGCTGTTGATGATGAACGTGCCGGGCACCGGTGGCGCCTCGATCCAGACGCCTTCCTCCGTGCGGATGCGCAGGCCCGGCGTCGTATCCTGCAACAGCACCGTGACGAAGCCGCCGTCCTTGTGCGCGCCGACGCCCTGGTCGCTGCCGGCAGCCTCGCGGCCGGGATAGCGGATGATCTTCAGGAGCTGCGAGGGCGACGGCTCGTAGATCTCGGCAAAGGCGTCTTCCGGCTGGCCGAGCGAAAGCGCGATGGCCTTCAGCACGTCGATCCCGATGCGGGTGACCTCCGCCTGATAGCGCAGCAATAGCTGCTTCAGCTCCGGTTGCGCCGCCGGCCACTGGTTCGGACCGTAGAGGCGGTTCCAGGGCGTCTCCGGCCCGGCTTCGACCGGCACGCCCTCCGTGTTGATGTCGAGCTGCTCGCGCCAGTCCTGTTCCCCGCGGGTCCGTTCGTAGCCGGCCCGGTTGTAGCCGCGGAAATGCGGCGACTTCACCATCTCGATCGACAGCTTTTCCGCCTCCGGCAGGGCGAAGAACCGCTTGGAAGCGGCGAGTACGTCATCGATCAGGCTCTGCGGCACGCCGTGGCCGGTAAGATAGAAGAAACCGTGGTCATGCAGGACGCGGGTCAGCTCCCGGATGAAGCCCTCTCGCTCGGCGGGGCCGCCGTAGAAGCGGGAAAAATCGATCGTCGGCAAATGGATGGGCTTGGTATGAATGGTCATGAAAGCTCCTCGATAAAGATGATGCGCAGGCCGGACATACGGCAAGGCCAAGCCGCGGCCGAAGGTTCGGGACGGTCTTCAGATATCCGCCCCCGGTGGTCGACATCCCGTGGATCGGCAAGCTCCTGCCGGGAACAGCCGAGATCGATCGCAGCATCGGGGGACGATGGCGGCTTCGCGCAGCACTTGCACCCAGCCCAAGCTGCCCCCTGGAGGCGACAAAACCATCTTGCCTGCAAGGGCGGCGGCGAAAGGGCGGTCTGCGATCATCACGATGTTCTTCTTCGAAACCTACAAATTATATAATCTATAGAATTTAATCCCAACGAGAGCGCACATTCCAACTTGTACCGGGTAGCGTAGTTTTTTCTCCTATCTTCAACGCACGCGGCATGCGCGGCACCTCTGGCAGACGCCGGGAACAGCGCAATTTCAAGACGGACGTGCCTCCGGCCAGAGGCAATTGTGACAATGACAAAGCGCGGATAGTGCCGGGGCGCCTCCCCTTGCCTCGCTCACACTTACTCCATCATGCCGGGCAATCCCGCCGCCAGCGTGTCGATGGCCAGGCGGACGCGCGGCAGCATGACGGGGGAGCGCGGCCAGACGGCATGGGTCTCGAAGGTGACCGACGGCACGGCCTTCAAGACCTGCCGAAGCCGCCCCGCCGCAACGTCGTTCCGGATCATCCAACAGGGCAGCCAGGCCAGCCCCAATCCCCGACAGGCCGCATCCCGGATCGATTCCAGATCGTCCAGCCTCAGGCGGGAGCGGGGCAGGACGACACGCCAGGGATCGTCGGACGATGGAAAGACCCAGGTGTCATGGCTCTCCCTCTTGCCATAGATGATGCCCTCATGGTTCGGCACGTCCTCCAGCCCTTGGGGTTCGCCGTGCCTCTCGATATAGGCCGGCGAGGCGCAGACCGTCAGGCGCTGGAACGCGACCCGCCGAACGATGGTATCGGCATCGTCCTTGAGGCGGCCATTGCGCACGGCCAGGTCAAAGCCGTCGGCCCGCAGGTCGGCGACACGGTCGCTGAAGGAGAGGTCGAGTTCGAGCCCCGGATGCTTGTCGAGCAGGCCGATCAGCAGCGGGGCGACGCATTGGCGGCCGAAAATGACAGGCATCGTGACCCGCAGCTTGCCGCGGACATCGCGCCGGCCCGATTCCAGCTCCGCCTCGCCGGCCCGGATCTCCTCGATCGCCCTCAGACATCGCTCATAGAAAAAGCGACCCTCTTCGGTCATGCCCTGGCTGCGCGTCGTGCGATGAAAAAGCCGGACCTTCAACCGCGCCTCCATGCGCGCGATCGTCTTGGCCACGGCGGAGCGTGTCAGGTTGAGCCGCTTCGCAGCCGCCGAGAAACCGCCGGCATCGACCGCTTCCACAAAAACCGAGACGTCCTTCAGGTGTTCCATATTGTATCCATCTGGGAACCAGTGTGGCGAATTAATACCGCAACTGCCGATGCTTTTTCAACGATAGGCTTCCTTCATGCATCCAGAAGGAGAATGACGATGACAATGGCAAGGCAGTGGAGCATGGCGGCAATCGGCCCGAAGGATTTCGCGATCCGCACCGCCGCGATCACGGAACCCGGTTACGACGAGGTTCGCGTGCGCACCGAAGCCGTTTCCCTGAACTACCGCGACAAGCTTGTTCTGGAGACCGGCATGGGCCTGCCGCTGGAATATCCCTTCGTACCGGCCTCCGACATGGCTGGCGTGGTCGAGGCCGTCGGCCCCCGCGTCACCCGCTTCAAGCCCGGCGACCGGGTGATCTCCACCTTCATGCCCGGCCGGATCGAAGGCAAGGGCCTGGGCAATGCGCGCAATCCGCCGTACAGGACGCTCGGCGGCGCGCATCCCGGCGTGCTCTCGGACTATGTGACCTTTCCGGCAGACTGGTTCGTTGCCGCGCCGAAGACGCTGGATGCCGGGGAGGCAAGCACGCTGCCCTGCGCGGGCCTTACGGCATGGATGGCGCTCATCGAAAGCGGAAAGCTGAAGGCCGGCGAGAAGGTGCTGATCCAGGGAACGGGCGGGGTCGCCCTTTTTGCCCTGCAGATTGCGCGGGCGCATGGCGCGGAGACCTTCGTCACCTCGTCAAGCGCGGAGAAGCTCGAAAGACTGCGCGCCCTGGGCGCCGACCATCGCCTGCTTCGCGACGGTTGGGTGGAGCGGCTTCTCGACCTGACAGACGGCCATGGCGCCGATCATGTGCTCGATATCGCCGGCGGCGCGGGTTTTGGAGAAGCGCTGAACGCCGTGGCGGTGGGCGGGCGCGTCTCCCTGATCGGCGTGTTCGAAGGGTTCGAAATCTCCGGTCCCGCATCGGCGCTTCTGCTCAAATCACCGGTCGTGCAGGGCATTTCGGTCGGCTCCCGCCGGGCGCTTGAAGATTTCGCCAGAGCCGTGGACAGCATCGGACTCAAGCCGGTGATCGACAGGCGCTATCGCTTCGAGGACGCAGACAAGGCATTCGCGCATCTCGATCGCGGACCATTCGGGAAGATCGTGATCGAGTTCTGAGGTGTTGCGGCCGCCCGGGCGGGAATGCGCCGGGCGGCAAAACACGCCATGTCCCTGTTCGCTGTGCCGTGGAAACGCAGCCACATGGCTCCGCATTTCACCGGCGGAACACCGATGCCGCGGGAAGGGCTGATCAAGAAACTCAGCCGAGCGCGCCCTCCACCGCCGCAGCGGCGGCAAGCAGCCGGTCGTCGCCGTTGCGCGGCGCCGAGACGAGGAGCCCGACGGGCATGCCGCCGGCACCCGTGCCGCAGGGCAGCGAGACACCGCACCAGTCGAGGAAATTGCCGACAAGCGTGTTGCGCAGCGTCTTGCCGTTGGTCTGGAAGAACAGGTCCTCGTCATCGAGCAGCGGCTGGATTGCCGGGGCGACATGGGGCAGCGTCGGGCTGAGCAACAGGTCTTTCGGGCCGAGCCGGGCTTCAAAGGCGGCGGTCAGTTTTTCGCGGGCCTCCAGCGTTTCGAGATAGTCGGCGACGGTGATCTTTTCGCCGAGCAGCGTACGCTTGACGACGCGCGGATCCATCTCCGCCGCTGCCGCGCCCTTGATGCGCGCGCGGTGAAGGACGAAGGCCTCGGCCGTCACCAGTGCACCGTGTTTCGCCATCAAGTCGAAAATCGCGGAAAATTCCGGGAACGCCTCGCGCCGGATGCGCGCGCCGGCCCGCGAAAGCTGCGTGACGCCCGCCTCGAAGGCCGCGACGACCTCCGGTTCCGCGCCGTCGAAGAACACGGTCTCGGGGATGACGAAGGAGAGATCGGCAACATTCCGGCGCGGGATGGGTCCCGCGGCGGGCAGACCCCGCATGGCCGCATCGATGAGGATCGCGTCCTGCACCGTACGGCAGAGCGGGCCGAGGGAATCGAGGCTTTTGGCCAGCGGGAATACGCCGTCCATGGCATAGCGCCCGCGCGTCGCCTTGTAGCCGACGATGCCGTTGAAGGCGGCGGGGATGCGCACCGAGCCGCCGGTATCCGTGCCGATAGAGACGGGCACGAGCCCCGCCGCGACCGCGACGCCGGAGCCGGACGAGGAGCCTCCGGGAATGCGGTGCTCGCCGGCGGGCGAGGCCGGGTTGCGCGGCGTGCCGTAATGCGGGTTGATGCCGAGGCCGGAAAAGGCGAATTCGCTCATGTTCACCCGCCCGACGCTGACCATGCCGGCGCCGGCAAGCGCCTGCACCACGGCCGCGTCCCGGCCTGCGGGCGCCGCATCCTTCAGCACGCGCGAGCCGGCGGTGGTCGGCAGGCCCGCAATATCGAAAAGGTCCTTCCAGGCGACCGGCACGCCGTCCAGCGCGCCGCGCGAGCGCCCTTCGCGCAGGCGCCGCCGCGCAGCCTCCGCCTCCGCGTTTGCGCGCTCTTCCAGAAGAAAGGTGAAGATCGCGGCATCCGGATGGGACCGGATGGCCGCGAGCGTCTCTTGCGCAAGCGCGACGGGATCGAGCGCACCCGATTGCAGGAGCACGGAAAGCTGGGCGATCGACCGCGGCTCTGTCGTCATCGTCAAATGTCCTTCTCTGCGCGCCCGACAAGCTGCATCCAGCGTCGGACGAGATAGTTATGTTCATCCATGGTCGTGTTCCAGACGGCGATGCCGTTGGCGCGCTGCCAGTAGGAGCCGCCGCTGCGCACCGAACCGCGTTTCACGCGGACCGTGCCATCGGGACCTGGCAGGTCCTCCCGCGCGGCAAGGCCTTCGTACCAGTAATCCCACTCGGCTGCGCTCATATAGCGGCGCGAACGCTCCGGGGTGGAGATATAGTAGCCCTGCCGGGCGACGACCGCGCCCGGCCAGCCGGAAATCCACCAGTTGAGATAGTCGTAGGCGACATCCAGCATGCGGCCGGAAAGCCGCCGCGAAAGGCACAGGCCGCCGTGCCAGGCGCGATAGCCTTCCGCGGGCGCGGCCTGCTCGACGGGGAAGCCCCGGCCGTTCAGGATGCCGATGCCCGTCGACCACATGCTCTGGATGTCGGTTTCGCCGGCCACCATCAGCCCCGCGGCCTCTTCCGCCGTGCGCCAGAACCCCCGGAAGAAGCCCGCCTTGCGCCGCGCCTCCAGGATATCCATCAGCTCGTCGATCTCCGCCACCGTCATGTTGCCGATATTGCCGAAGCTCATCAGGCCGGCCGCCTGCGCGGCGAGCGCGGCGTCGAAAATGCCGATCGCCGGCTCGTCGACGAGGGCGGAGCGGCCGCTCCAGCGTTCGTCGAGAAGCGCGGCCCAACTGTTCATCGGCTGAAGGGGATCGACGGCATCGCTGCGATAGGCGAAGCTGTCGAAATTGTGCGTCGTCGGCAGCATGGAGATGCGGCCGGTCGGCGTGTCGCCGAGCGCAAGGCTCGGCTGGACATAGAGCTTGCGGGCCGGCACGTCGCCCTGGCCGAGGCGGGCGCCCGGACCGATCTGGCCGGTCTTCGTCAGGTCGTTGATCTCGTCCCAGAGCGCAATGCGGGCAATCTCGATCGGCTGGATGGCGCGCCAGTACCAGACGATATCGAGATTGTGGAAACACTGATCGTAGATGTCGTAGCTGTCGGGTTCCTGCGCGGCCTTGTGCTGGGTGACGATGAAGTCGTTGTTGTCGAAACTGACCTCGATGCCGAGATCGGCCTCGGCCTTCACGCGCAGCTCCTCCAGAAGCGAGATGGCCGTGCCAAGCACGCGCAGCTTCGGCTTGCCGGCCGTATGGACGGCCGGTGCTGCCGGTTCCGGTTTCGGGGAATGCTTGTTCATCAAGGGCTCTGGGCGTTGCGAACCGGTTCGGCTGCCTCTGGCTGCGGACTGTCTGCGGCCTTCCCGGCAAGCGCGAAGGCGTTGAAGGACCGTTTCAACAGGTTCGGATCGAGACCGTCAACAATAAACACGATGCGCGAAGAGCGCTCCCCCGCCGGCCACGCGTCCATATGCACGGGCGGATGGACGAGATGCTGCACGCCATGCACCGCCACCGGCCGGTCCTCGCCCTCGATGTCGAGCATGCCCTTCACCCGCAACACGCGTTCGCCGTGGCGATTGAGCAGCATGGTGAGCCAGACGCCGAAACCGGTCCAGTCGACCGGGGTATCGGCGGCGATCACGAAGGAGGAGATGGCCGCCTGGTGCGGCGTGCCGTCCGCCGTCACCAACCCGGCGGGGGCATCGCAATAGAAGCCGCTCGCCGATTGCAGTTTTGCTGCGCGATGGGCCGCGTCATCGCCGAAGAGCGCTTCGGCGCCCGGCCCGTCGGCCGTCGCAATGTGGCGGACCGCATCGGGGTTGAGTTCGGCAAGGCGCGAAAGCAGGCGCGCCAGACCGGCACTGCCCGCGCAAAGATCCGCCTTGGTCACGACGATCCGGTCGGCGATGGCCGCCTGCCGGTTCGATTCGACATAGGTTTCGAGCTGGGCGAGGCCATTGACGGCATCGACGGTGGTCACCACGCTGCCGGCGCGAAAATGATGGCGCAGCACGGGGTCGGATTTCAGCGTCGAGAGCACGGGGAAGGGATCGGCAAGGCCGGTGCTTTCGATGACGACGCGGGTGAAGGGCGGCACGAGGCCGCGCTCGCGCTTCGAATGGAGATCGCGCAACGCCTCGGCAAGCTCGCCGCGCACGGTGCAGCACACGCAGCCCGATTGCAGCAGCACCATCGTGTCGTCGATGCGTTCGACGAGATGGTGGTCGAGGCCGACCTCGCCGAATTCGTTGATCATGACGGCGGTATCGGCAAGCGCCGGATCGGCAAGCAGACGCTTCAGCAGCGTCGTCTTGCCCGAACCGAGAAAGCCGGTGAGGAGATGGACGGGCGTGAAAGCGGGAATGTCAGCCATCGCTCACGCTTTCCATGCGCGCGATCAGCGCGGGGTCGAGCGGATCGCAGGGCCGGCCGGCGAGGCGCTCGGCGGCCGGCCAGAGATGGCCGAGGTCTTCGATCATCTCGCTCTTGCCGGTGCGCGTCGCCAGCACGAAGGACGAGCCCTGCCAGTCGGAAAGGCTCATGCCGAAAGCGGCCAGAACGCGGTTGACCGCGACAACCCGGCGGGCGCGCTCGCGCCGCCGGTCGAGGCGCTCGACGTTGCGCGTGAAGACGCCGGGCCGTGCGGCGGCATCCGTCCAGTGCTGATCTCCGCCGATGACGCCGCATAGGGAGCACATGGGGTGGTTCCTTTCTTCCTTGGATGCGGCGCCCCCTCAAAGGGAGGGAGATGGGATGGGACTGTTTCGCCCATCTCCAACATCGCTCTTGGATCAGGGATCCCGCCCCTATTTCTTCCGCGGAAACCGCCGCGCAAAATCATCCGCGATCTCGTCCATCGTCACGAATTTCACGCCCGGATGCCTGATCATATGCGCATAAAGCCGCTCCAGCATCATCAGCACCTGCGGCCGGCCGGCGACGTCGGGGTGGATGGTGATCGGGAAGACGGCATAGTCCATCTCGCGGTAGACCCAGTCGAATTGGTCGCGCCACATCTCCTCCAGATGCCGCGGATTGACGAAGCCGTGGCTGTTCGGCGATTTCTTGATGAACATCATCGGCGGCAGGTCGTCGAGATACCAGGAGGCCGGGATCTCGATGAGGTCGGTCTCATGCCCACGCTTCAGCGGCACCATCCAGTCCGACGGCTTCTTCGAATAGTCGATCTTGGTCCAGCTGTCGCCGACGCGCACGTAATAGGGTGTGAAGTCGTTGTGCATCAGCGAGTGGTCGTACTTGATGCCCCGCTCCAAAAGCAGCTCGTTGGTGACGTTGGAGAACTCCCACCACGGCGCGACGTAGCCGGTCGGCCGCTTGCCCGAGAGTTTCGAGACCAGCTCGATGCTCTTGTCGAGCACCTCCGTCTCCTGCTCGCGCGTCATGGCGATGGGGTTCTCATGGGTATAGCCATGGATGCCGATCTCGTGGCCGGCCTCGGCAACGGCCTGCATCTGCTCGGGAAAGGTCTCGATCGAGTGGCCGGGGATGAACCATGTCGTCCTGACGCCGAACCGCTCGAAGAGCTTGAGGAGGCGCAGGCTGCCGACCTCGCCGGCGAAGATGCCGCGCGAGATGTCATCCGGCGAATCCTCGCCGCCATAGGAGCCGATCCATCCGGCCACCGCATCGACGTCGACGCCGAAACTGCACAAAATCTCTTTTGCCATTTTGTATCTCCTTGGTTCCCTCAAAAAGGATCAATGGGCCGGGATGACCGTCGCCTCGGCGGGGTTCCAGCTCAAAAGAACGGGGGTTCCGGCCGGGAACGCGCCCGGGCGGTACTTGTCGACATGGGCTTCGAGCGCGACGGCCCGCCCGTCCTGAAGCCGCGCCGTCAGATGCGCGATATGGCCGACGACCTCCGAGCGCTCGATGCGGGCGTCCACCCGGTTCTTCGCGCCGGACAGCGTCCCCTCGCCCGCCGCATGCAGCTCGATCGCCTCGGCCGGCACGACGAGATTGACGCGGCCCTTCTCGGCGAGCGCGCCGTTGGCGCGGCCGGAAAGCGTGCCGATGCCCGTCGTCACCACCACGTCCTCGCCCTCGCTGCCCGCGACCTCGCCCGAAAGCACGGTGTTGCGGCCGATGAACTGCGCGACGAAGGGCGTGTTCGGGCGGGTATAGAGCTGGTGCGGCGGGCTCACCTGCTCGACGCGGCCCTGGTTCATCACCACGATGCGGTCGGAGAGCGCCAGCGCTTCCGACTGGGCATGCGTGACGAAGATGAAGGTGACGCCGAGGCTCTTCTGCAAGAGCTTCAGTTCGTTCTGGATGGCCTTGCGCAGATTGGCGTCGAGCGCGCCGAGCGGCTCGTCGAGCAGCAGGATATCCGGCTCGACGACGAGGCCGCGGGCGAGCGCGATGCGCTGGCGCTGGCCGCCGGAGAGTTTCTCCGGCTTGCGCTCGGCGATGTCCTGAAGGCCGAGCGTCGCAAGGATGCGGTCGACCTTCGCCTCGCGCTCGCCCTTGGGAACACCCTTGACCTCCAGCCCGTAGCCGACATTGCGGCGCACGCTCATATGCGGGAAGAGCGCGTAGTTCTGGAAGATCATCGATGTCGGGCGGCGCTGCGGCGGCACGTCGTTCATGCGCTCGCCGCGGATCAGCATGTCGCCGGAGGAAATGCCCTCGAAGCCGGCGATCATGCGCAGCGTCGTCGTCTTGCCGCAGCCGGACGGGCCGAGGAAGGCGATGAACTCGCCCTTGCGGACGGACAGGTTGAAGTCGATGACGGCGGGCGTGCCATTGTCATAGACCTTGCCGACATTGTTGAGTTCGAGGTCGAACAGCATCAGGAAAATCTCCGGTCGCGGACCGGGGCCACGCGCGCCCCGGTCCTTCGTCTTGGGATCAGGCGTTGAGGAACTCGTCCCATTTCTGGATGAGGTGGTCGTATTCGTCCGGCCACTGGTGCCAGTAGGCGACGTTCTTTGCGCGCTCCTCCAGCGAGCCGCCGTCGCGCAGGTCCCCCTCCTTGATGCCGCGCTCCTCCGCGCCGACCCAGGGCTTGCCCTCGTACCAGAAGGCGTATTTCTCCGGGGACATGACATCCTTGATGTTGGTGGAGGGCGAATAATAGCCCTGTTCGGAGACAGTGATGCCGGGCTCGCCCGAGAGCCAGTAGTCGGCATAGGCGATGACGGCGTCGCGGTTGGCCGTGCCGGCGATCATCGAGGGACCGATCGCCCAGCCGCGATAACCTTCCTTCGGCACGGCGTACTTGCAGGCCTTGCCCTGCGCCTTGACGGCCATGACGGCCGGCTGCCAGGCGTCGCAGACGACCATCTCGCCCGAGGCCATCAGGTTGACCAGCTCGCCGAAATCGCCCCAGAGCGCGCGGAACTGGCCTTCCTTCTTCTTGGAGACGAGGAAGGCGGCGGCCTCGTCGATCTCGGCGGCGGTCGGGTTGCCGGGGTTCTTCACATCCGACAGGCCGAGCGTGTTCATCGCCATGATGGCCTGGCCGAAGGCGATGAGCGGGTCGGTGTTGAGGCCCGACTTGCCCTTCCACTTCGCATCGAAGATCGCCGTCCAGGTGTTGGCCTCCTCGTCGGAGAGCACATCCGGATTGTAGCCGATGGAATCGTAGTTGTAGACGGCAGGCACCATGTTGAGCACGGTCTGGCCCTCGTCCGCCCAGATCTGGCCGACGATCTGCGCGGCACGGTCCCACTTGTCGCTCGCCGTGGTGAAGGTGTCGCGGATATTGGCCCAGTTCTTCAGCGAGGCGGCCGGGATCGTCTCGACATTGTCGGTCATGACGATGGAGGGCAGGCGCTCGGCGATGATCTCCCAGCAGTCGTAGTCCTTCGAGCCCGAGAGGATCTTCGTCTGCGCGTCCGGGAAGGTGGCCGCGGTGCCCGAGGTGCCGCCGACGCCGGAGGCCTTCTTGAACTCCTCGAGGATGCGCTCCTGCACCGTCACGGAAAGGCCGATGGTGCGCAGCTGCTGGCCGGCGAGGTCAGCGGCCTGCGCGAAGGCCATGCGTGAGGAGAGGAACGGCGTGCCGCCGCCCATCGCCAGCGCCATCACCCCGGCCGAGCGCTTGAGGAGCGAGCGGCGATTGATTTCCGACTTGAACATGTCTCTTCTCCAGTTGTTATCGTTCCCCGGAGCCGCCCCGCGGCTCCTTTTTGTCTGCAATTCCGGGCGCAAACCGCTGCACATGCTTGCCGGGATTGCTCAGTACCGGCCCACCAGGAGGCCGCCATCCACGACCAGCACCTGGCCGGTCATGTATCTCGCGCTGTCGGACGCGAGGAACACGGCGACATCGGCGATGTCCTCCCCGGTCCCGAGCCGCCCCATCGGAATGAACTCCGCCGCCTTCTCCGCCCCCGCGGGCCCGAGCGAGTTCTCCTCCGAGAGAAGCTGCGCGGTGCGGATGTAGCCGGGCGCGATGCCGTTCACCCGCACGCCGTCGCGCGCCATCTCGACGGCAAGGCCCCGCACCAGGCCGACGACGCCAGATTTGGCCGCCGAATAGTGCACGTGCTCGTCCCAGCCATAGGCGACGCCCATGATGGAGGAGAGCGCGACGACCGCCCCCGACCGGCGGGCGCGCATGCCGGGCGCGGCGGCCCGCACGAGGCGGAAGATGCCCTTGAGGTCGATGTCGAAGGTGAGGTCCCACTTCTCGTCGGTGAGGTCGGCCAGCTTCGTGCGGTGCGCGATGCCGGCATTGGCGACGACGACGTCGATGCGGCCGTGCCGCGCCTCGACATCGGCGACCAGCGCGTCGGTCGCCTCCGTCGAGCGCACGTCATAGAGGTGGAACTCCGCCGCGCCGCCCGCGGCCGAGATCGCCGCCACCGTCTCCCGGCCTTCCCTTTCAAGAATGTCGGTGACGACCACATGGTCGCCCAGGGCCGCAAACGCCTTCG
Source organism: Shinella granuli (assembly GCF_004341885.1). GTDB lineage: Bacteria > Pseudomonadota > Alphaproteobacteria > Rhizobiales > Rhizobiaceae > Shinella > Shinella granuli. Next base: position 99,473 of record NZ_SLVX01000009.1, read on the forward strand.
CGGTGGCCGCGCCGATGCCGATGCCGGCCCCTGTGACGATGACGATGCGTTTCGTTTCTTTGGTCATGGATATCTCCGGGTTCACAGCATGACGTCGCCGGAATTCGGCCCGAGCGTCTGTCCGACGAAGAGGCTGGCGGCGGGGGATGCGAGGAAGGCGACGGTCTCGGCCACCTCCTCCGGCTCGCCGAAACGGCCGAGCGGCAGGCCCGCCCGCTTGGCGGCCCGCCAGTCCTCCGAAAGCTGCATGACGAGCGGCGTGTTGATCGGGCCGGGCGCGACGGCGTTGACGCGCACCCCGCGGGCGGAAACCTCGCGGGCAAGCGCCTTGGTCATGCCGATGATCGCGGCCTTGGCGCCGGAATAGTGCACGAGCTCGACGCCGCCGATCTGGCCGAGCTGCGAGGCGACGTTGACGATGACGCCCGCCCCGGCGGAGAGCATCGCCGGCAGCACGGCCCTGGTCATCAGGAACGTGCCGCGCACATGCACGGCGAACATGCGGTCGAAATCGCGGACATCGAGGTTCTCGAACAACGCCTGATGGGCGATGCCGGCATTGTTGACGAGCAGCGTGACATCGCCATGCGCCGCGACGGCGGCAAGATGGATGGCCGCGACATCCGCCTCGCCGGAGACATCGCCCGCCACGGCGACGGCCTTGCCGCCCGCCACGCGGATCTCGTCCGCCACCGCCTCGGCGCGCTCGGACGAGAGGTCGTTGACCGTCACGGCGTAACCGTCCGCCGCGAGCTTCATCGCGATGGCGCGGCCGATGCCGGAGCCTGCGCCGGTGACGAGAGCTGCGCCCGCCATCACGCCTCCTCCTGGATCGCCATGCGCTTGGCGCGGCGCACCGACAGGCCCATCAGCACGGCATAGGTGCCGAGCAACGCGAAGGAGAACAGCGTGGTCAGCACGCCAAAGGCGAAGACGTTCGGATGCACTTCCACCGAGAAGGTGCCGTAGATGGCGAGCGGCAGCGTCAGGTCCCGGCCCGAGGCGAAGAGCGTGCGCGAGAATTCGTCGTAGGAGAGCGTGAAGGCGAAGAGCATGGCCGAGAGCACGCCGGGGAAGATCAGCGGGAAGGTGATCTTGCGGAAGGTCCGCGCCGGGGTGACGCCGAGCGACCAGGCGGCTTCCTCCACGCTCGGATCGAAGCGGTTGAAGATCGCCAGCATGACGAGGAAGGCGAAGGGGAAGGTGTAGACGACATGCAGCACGAAGGCCGTGCCCCACCAGTGGCGGTCGACGCCGAGCGTGTTGGCGACCAGCGCCATGCCGAGGCCGACGAGCACGCCGGGCACCATCATGCCGAGCACGATGAGATAGAAGACGACGCCCGAGCCGCGAAACTTCTTGCGGAACGCCTGGGCGGCGGTGACGCCGAGCACGGTCGAGACGATCATCGTCATGACGGCGAGCGCCAGCGAGCGCACCAGCGCCTGTTCGATCGGCAGCGGCGCGATGCGCGAGGGCGGGGTGAGGCCGAAGAGGTGCTTGTACCAGTAGGTCGACCATTCGATGATCGGGAATTGCGGCCCACCTTCCGGCCCGGTCTGGAAGGAGAGGATGGCGAGCACGACGAGCGGGCCGTAAAGGAAGACGATGAACAGCGTCGTATAGAGGCCGAGGCCGAGCTTGATGCCGGAAGCGTTCATGGCTCAGAGCTCCTTCCTGAGATCGACGACCCTGAGCAGCGCGGCGACGACCGCGCCCATCAGGATGGTCAGCACCACGCCGGCGACCGCGGCGAAGGCCCATTTCAGCGACCCTACCTGGGTGACGATGATGTTGCCGAGGAGGTTGACCTTACGGCCGGACAGCGCGGCCGAGGTGGCGAATTCGCCGAGCACCATCACGGAGACGAAGATCGCGCCCACCACCACGCCCGGCATGGAGAGCGGCAGGATGATGGTTCTGAAGATCCGCCAGAAGCTCGCCCCGAGATCCTGCGCCGCCTCGATGACGGAAGGGTCGATGCGGCCGAGCATGAAGGCGATCGGCCCGACCATGAAGACGCAATAGATCTGCGTCATGCCGATGATGACGGAGAGTTCGGAGAACAGCAGCACCTCGATCGGCTGGGTGACGATGCCGAGCTTCATCAGGATCATGTTGATCGCGCCCTCCTTGCCGAGCATCGGCCGCCAGGCGAGCACGCGGATGAGGAAGGAGGTCCAGAACGGGATGACGCAGAGCACCAGGAGTGCGGTCGAGAGCGTCTTGTTCTTGACGAAGAGCCCGACGAAGAGCGCCGCCGGATAACCGACGAGGAGGGTGGAGACGAGCACGATCAGCCAGATGCGGACCGTCGTCCAGAGCGCGCCGAGATAGGTGTCGGAGGAGAAGAAGGTGATCCAGCTCTTCAGCGTCAGCGTCGGCTCGATCTTGAAGGTGGTCTGCGTCCAGAAGGAGACGTAGACCATCATCAGGATGGGCGCGACGAGGAAGAGCAGCATCCACAGGACGCCGGGGGCGAGCAGCCAATAGGTGCGGTCCGGCTGCCTGCGGGTGGAAGGCGCCGCCGTTTCGACGGGCGTGTCATGGCTGGTGGCGGCCATCGTCATCTCTCATTCTCCGGGTGGACAGGGGCGGGACCGGCGACGGGGTTCTCAAACGAAGACAAGGGCGTCCTCCCGTTTCCAGACGAGGGCGTAGCGGGCCTTCTCCTCGAAGGCCTCGGGCGCGGCATGGCTGAGATGCGTCTCCACCTCGAAGACGCGGCCGTCGTCGAGCGTGAAGAAGGAGTTGATCGCCGCGCCGGAATACTCGCTGGCGACGAAGCTCGCCTCGATGCGCACCTCGTCGCCAGCGGCCGCCGCATCTCTCGGGCGGATCGCAACACGGTCGTAGCGGATGGCGTAGGCCGGCCTGCCGGATGCCTGGCGCACGCCGCCGAGCGCCAGGCGGCCGACGGGGCTCTCGAAGACATTGCCCGAGACCGCGCCGGAAAAGATGTTGTAGCAATTGAGGAAACGCGCGACGTCGGCGGAGGCCGGGCGGCTGTAGAGCGTGCCGGCATCCGTCGCTTGCGCGATGCGGCCGCGATCGAGCACCAGCACGGTGTCGCCCATGGCGAGCGCCTCGGTCTCCGAACCGGTGACGTGGAGGAAGGTGACGCCGCAGCGCTCGCGGATGGTGCGGAGCTCCCCGCGCATGCGCGTGCGCAGGTTGGCGTCGAGCGCGCCGAGCGGCTCGTCGAGCAGCACCATGCTCGGCTCCGTCACCAGCGTGCGGGCGAGCGCCACGCGCTGCTTCTGGCCGCCGGAGATCTGCGTGACGGCGCGGTCTTCGAGGCCCGTGAGCCCGACGAGGCCGATCATGTCGCGCACCCGGGCGGTGACGGCCTTCGCGTCCGTCACCGGGGCGACGGCGCGGTTCTCGAGGCCGAAGGCGATGTTCTGCGCGACGCTCAGATGCGGAAAGAGCGCGAAATTCTGGAAGACGAAGCCGATGCCGCGCTCATGCGGCGGCACGCCGTCGATGCGCCTGCCGGCAAAGAGGATCTCCCCGCCGTCCGGCTGCTCGAAGCCGGCGATGACGCGCAACAGCGTCGTCTTGCCCGAGCCCGACGGCCCGAGCAGCGAGACATAGGAATTGTCCATGAGCGCCGCATCGACGCCCGCAAGCGCCGGCACGCCGGCAAAGGCCTTGTGCACATTCTTCAATTGGAGGACGGCTGACACCTCTGTTCCCACCAGTTCCGGCCAGGACCTTCGGCGCACGGGGCTCCGCATCCCCGGGCGCGAAGAGGCCGTCGGAGAGGGCAAGAGGCTCCCGTTCGCGCATCGGTCAGATGCGCGGCGCAGCGTCGATCCTGAGCATTTCGTTTTGTTCCACTGTCGACGCCTCTTCCGGGCGTCTTGTTGTCAAAACCATGGCATAAATGATTTTTGTATTCAATAGACTTTTTAGAAATTTCTATCGCGGGGCCGTTCCGGCATTTTGCTCATGAATTTCCGGCTGCGGAGACGTCGTCCTCGCACCAAGGCTTTCCACGTCTTCTGGCGAATTTCCGCGCATTATGCGCAAAGTTCACCGCTTTCGCCTATAAATTCGGCGACCGAACCGCCATGGTGGCGCGACCAGCGATAGCGCGCCGTCATCTTTCGTGCTCGAAGAACTGCCGAGGCTATCTTCAAATTTTGTATTCAATAATCATTTATGCCATCCTTTCCTTGCGGCGGAGAATGCGGCAGAGTGCTGCCCTCCACGAGGCCGACGGATCAGGACCCCATGAAGGACGAGCAGGCAGCCACCGGCACCCAGCGACGCTACGCGATCGCCGAGGACGTGCTGCGCAGCAATATCGAAGCGGGCACGCTGCCACCCGGCCTGGTGCTCCTGGAAGGCCCGATCGCCGACATCCTGCAGACCTCGCGCGCGCCGGTGCAAAGGGCGCTGCAGGCGCTGGAGGCGGAGGGGCTGGTGCACCGCTTTTCCGGCCGCGGCTTCCTGGTCGGCCCGCCGGGCGCCGGCATCGAGCCGAACCGCACGGACATCAAGGCGCTCGGGCTCATCGTGCCGCGCCATGCGGACGAGGCGCTGCAAAGCCGCTCCTCCTGGGAGCGCATCTACAACCAGGTCGAGGCGGACGTCGCCGGCTGCGTGGTGTTCGGCCGCTACCGCATCATCGAGATGGAGCTCGCCACCCATTTCAACGTCAGCCGCACCGTGGTGCGCGACGTGCTGACGCGCCTGCGCGAGCGGGGGCTCGTGCGCAAGAACCAGAGCTCGCACTGGATCGCCGGGCCGCTGACCGCCCAGACGGTGAAGGACCATTTCGTGCTGCGCACCATGCTGGAGCCGCCGGCGATCCGTCTTGGCGCGCGTGCCGTCAACCAGGCGCGGCTGGAGGCGCTGCTGAAGCGCCTGCGCGCCGCCGAGGAGGCGAGCGCCGCCGGCTCCCTGCGCGAAAGCGAGGCGATCCAGACCGAATTCATCGAATGCTGCGTGCTCGCCGCGCCGAACGAGCGGCTGAAGGATCTCGTGCGCAACAACCTCCTGCCCGTCACGGCCACCGACCGGCTGCTGCGCCGCCTCGGCCTGCCGGGCGATCCCGCGATCATCACGGAGCTGCGGCTGGTCGGCGAGCTTCTGCTGCGCGGGGCGACGGAAGCGGCCGTCTCGATGATGGAGACCCATCTGGAGGCCTCGCTGAACCGCACCATCGCCCAGATGAAGATCGTCGCGATCATCCCCGGGCCGGGCGTCACGGCGGCGTATCTGACACCCGTGCTGGATTGAGAAGCAGCGGATCGCAAGGCGTCCGCCCGCCTCCCGCGAAGAGGCCGGGTCATGCCGTCCACCCCCCTCTGGCCTGCCGGCCATCTCCCCCTCAAGGGGGGAGATTGGATGGGGCACCGTTCCGCCAATCTCCAAAGTTGCCAATTGAGCAAGGTTTTCGCCTCTTGCCGATCTCCCCCCTTGAGGGGGAGATGGCCGGCAGGCCAGAGGGGGGTGCCTCGTAACGCCACGACCAGGCCGCCCTCGCTGCACGGACAATGACCCCGCCCCGCCGGGCAGGACATGTCTCGTCATGAGCGCGGCGGCCGGTCGCATCGCCCCTCCCCTATGCCAGCGCTTCGCGCAGCTGCGCGAGGCTCGCCTGCCGGGCCTTGCGCGCCGCCAGCGCCTCCTCCATCGTCACCTTGACGAAACGGGTCGGCGTGTGGGGCTGGAGCTGGCCGATCAGGTCCATGTCGGCGGAGATGATCGTGCCGACCATGAAATAGCCACCGCCGGAGACGGCGTCGCGATGCAGGATGATCGGCTCCGTGCCGCCGGGCACCTGGATCGAGCCATAGGGATAGCAGCTATCGACGATGTTCGACGGATCGGAGCCCGCCCCGAAGGGCTGGTCTCGCGCGACGAAATCCAGCTTGCGCCCGCCCTTGAAGCGATAGCCCATGCGGTCGGCCTCGTTCGCCACCTTCCATTCGTCGGCGAAGAAGTTCTCCTGCGACGCCTCGGTCAGGCGATGCCAGTAGAGGCCCGGCACGACGCGCAGCGCCGCCGGCAGGCCCGGCTTGCGGCGCAGCGCCTCGGGCACCGTTCTCCCCTCGCCGGAAAGGCTTGCCTTCCCGACCGGCAATTCGTCGCCCGCGGCAAGCGGCCGGCCCTTGTGGCCGCCGAGCGCGCCGATCGGATAGGTCGAGCGGCTGCCGAGCGCTTCCGGCACATCGATGCCGCCGGAGACCGCGATCAAGATGCGCGCGCCGGACTTCAGGAAGTCGAAGGTCAGCGTCTGGCCCGCCTTCACCTTGAAGGCCGTCCAGCCGGGCTGGGCAACGCCGTCCACCTTGGCCGGCATGTCCGCACCGGTGACGGCGACCAGCGCATCCTCGGTGAATTCCAGCTTGGGGCCGATGAAGACGGCCTCGAGCCCCGCCGCGCCCTCGTCATTGCCGACCAGCAAATTCGCCGCGCGCATGGCGAAACGGTCCATCGCCCCGCCGACGGGGATGCCGAGATGGAAATAGCCGGGCCGGCCGAGATCCTGGACAGTGGTCGCAAGACCGTGGTGGAGAACCTTAATGGCCATGGAGCATGCCCTCCAGCGTGGCGTTGGTGCCGTCGATATCCTTCTGGAAGTCCCGGAGGTCGAAACGCACCTCGCGGATGGGCGGGGCGAAACGGCCCCGGTCGACATCCTCCACCGCCTGGTCATAGGCGTCGCGATCGATCGGCTTGAACTTGACGATGTCGCCGGGGCGGAAGAAGACCATGAAATCGCGGAGATAACTGGTCGTCTGCGCCGGGTCGAAGATCGGCATGGGCGTGATGCCGAACATCTGGTAGCCGCCCGCCCCGCGCACCGAATAGATGCAGCCGAAGCAGCCGCCATGGCCGACTGTCAGCCTCGGCGTGTCCGTGCGCGGCCGCAGGTATTTCGGCACCTGGATCTGCCGCTTTCGCTCGACCATCTGGTACATGAAGGGCAGGCCCGCGACGAAGCCGACCATGGAGACGAACCAGGGCGAGCCGGAATGGGCGCCGACGAAATCCTCGACCGAGCCGTAGCCGTTGATGCGCGCGGCATAGTCGAGGTCGGTGCCCGAGGGCTCCTGGTGGCGCTCGCGAAAGCGCATCAGCGTCTCGTGCGTCCAGGGATCGTTGTAGAAGACGGGGATCTCGACGATGCGGGTCTTCAGCACGGGCTCGGCCTTTTCCGCCGCGCCCTCGATCGCCTTCACTTCCCGCAGGATGTCGTCGGGATGGATGAGGTCGGGATCGAACTTCACCTGAAAGGAGGCGTTGGCCGGGCAGATCTCCGTCACGCCCTTAATGCCGCTCTCGCGCACGCCCTTCGCCATGGAAAGGCTCTTGAAGAAGGCTTCGAGCGACATCTCCTCGCTGCATTCGACGAAGAGGTGCTCGTCGCCGCCAAATGTGTATCGGATGCTCATCAGGCAACCTCCGCAGTCGCGCCGGCCCTTGCGGCGAATTCGGTTTCAAGCCAGTGTTCGAGGAAACGAGTGTCGAAGGCGCCGCGCCGGACGCTGTCGTCCGCGGCGAGCGCCAGATGCAGCGGGATCGTCGTCGGGATGCCTTCGATCACCAGCCCCTCCAGCGCGCCCTTCAGCCGTGCGAAGCAAGCCTCGCGCGTCTCGGCCCAGACGATGAGCTTGCCGACGAGCGAATCGTAGAAGGGCGGGATCGTGTAGCCCTCGTAGAGCATCGTATCGAAGCGGATGCCCTCGCCCTCAGGCACGACGAGCCTCGTGATCGTTCCCGGCGCGGGCATGAACCCCCTGGCAGGGTCTTCCGCATTGATGCGGCATTCGATGGCGTGGCCCTCGGCCGCGACATCCGCCTGGCGGATCGACAGCGGCGCACCGCCGGCGATGCGGATCATCTCCTCGACGAGGTCGATGCCCGTGATCATCTCCGTCACCGGATGTTCGACCTGGATGCGGGTGTTCACCTCGATGAAGTAGAATTCCCGCGTCGCCTCGTCATAAAGATATTCCACCGTGCCGGCGCCGCGATAGCCGACCGCGCGGGCGAGCGCCACGGCGCTGTCGCAAAGCCGCGTCCGCACATCCGCCGGCAGCAGGAAGGACGGCGCCTCCTCCCACACCTTCTGGCGACGGCGCTGCAGCGAGCATTCCCGCTCGAAGCAATGGATGAAATCCTGCCCGTCGCCGAGGATCTGCACCTCGACATGGCGCGCCCGGGTGATGACCTTCTCCAGATAGAGGCCGCCATCGCCGAAGGCGGCGAGCGCCTCGGCGGAGGCCTGCGGGAAATGGCGCTCCAGGTCGGCAAGGTCGGCAGCGATGCGGATGCCGCGGCCGCCGCCGCCTGCCGCCGCCTTGATCATGATCGGAAAGCCGGTTCTTTCCGCCACGGCCCGCGCTTCCTCGATCGTCGAAAGGCGTCCCGCGCTGCCCGGCACCGTCGGCACGCCGGCCTTCGCCGCGACGGCTCGCGCCGCGACCTTGTCGCCGAGCAGGCGGATCGCGTCGCCCTTCGGGCCGATGAAGATCATGCCCGCCGCCTCGACGGCATCGGCGAAATCGGCATTTTCCGAGAGGAAGCCGTAGCCGGGATGCACCGCATCGACGCCGGCGGCCTTCGCCGCGTCCACCACCGCCGCTATGTTGAGATAGGACTTCTTCGGCGCCGGCGAGCCGATGTCGACGGCGGCGTCCGCGAGCTTGACCGCCAGCATGTCAGCATCCGCCGCGCTGTGAACCTGCACGGTGCGGATGCCGAGCGCCCTGGCCGCCCGGATGATGCGCACCGCGATCTCGCCGCGGTTGGCAACGAGGATCGAGCGGATGGTCATGCCTCCACCTCGGCGATGACCTGGCCCGCCATGACCGGCTCCTCGTTGTCGACGAGGAAGGTGATGTTCCTGCCCGCAACGCCGGCCGGCACTTCCTGGAAGGTCTTCATCACCTCGATGAGCCCGATCGCATCGCCGCTCGAAACGGCGTCGCCATCCGCCTTGAACGGCGGGACGTCCGGCGAGGATGCCCGGTAGAAGGTGCCCGGCAGGGGCGATCTGATCTCGATCTTGCTCATGGTTCTCTCTCCACTTTATGACGTCAGCGCCCGGCCACGTTCGAGACCGGCGCAATGCGAATGCCCGCCCCCACCAGCGCCTCGCGCATCTGGCGCACGATGTCGAAGGCGCCGAGCGTGTCGGAATGGAAGCAGATGGATTCGAAGTCGATGGCGATGTCGTTTCCCGTCACCGTCCTGACCTTGCCCTCCTTGCAGGCGCGCAAGACCTTGCGGGCGATCGCCGCCGGATCGGGCCGGCCGGCATCGCGGGTAAAGACGATGGAGCCGCTGTCGTCATAGTCCCGGTCGGCATAGAATTCGCGCACGACCGGCTGGCCGGCCTCCCCGGCTGCGCGCCAGGTGGCCGAGCCGCCCATGCAGAAGATGTAGGCATTCGGCTCGACGGTGCGCATGTACTGCACGAAGATCTGCGACAACTCCGGATTGGCGGCCATCTCCATGTAGAGCGCGCCATGCGGCTTGACGTGCTGCAGGCGCACGCCGTGGCGATGGGCGAATTCCCGGATGGCACCGACCTGGTAGATGATGTCGTTGACGAGTTCCCGGGCGGTGCCGGCGATCTTGCGGCGGCCAAAACCCTGCAGGTCGTTGTAGCCCGGATGGGCACCGATACCGACGCCGTGCTCGGCGGCAAGCCGCACGGTCTGGTCCATCAGGTTCGGGTCGCCGGCGTGGAAACCGGTCGCGATATTGGCCGAGCTGATCAGCGGCATCAGGGCGGCATCGTCGGTATCGCCGACGCGCCAGCGGCCGAAGGCCTCGCCCATGTCGCAATTGATGTCGACGACCTCGCGCACTGTCTCTTCCCTCGCCTGCTTTTCCCGACGGGGAAACGCTAGGTCGTTTTCCGCCTTTTGAAAAATTCTATTTTTCTATATATGAATTCTGAAAATCAGAACCCGTTGCCTCTTTTTGTTGCGGCGCAAAAATACGGGAAATCAAATGGATATGCGCAGAACGCCCGCAATGGTGCAGCGCCATGCCCATTTCGATATCGCTCCTTCTGATTTTCCGATACCTTGCCGCAATAAATCAGAAGGGACAGCACAGCCTTGACGATCAGCCTCAGACAGATCCGCTACTTTGTCGCGACGGCCGAGCTCGGGCAGATCTCGCAGGCCGCCGTCGACCTGTCGATCTCGCAGTCCGCGGTGACGACGGCGATCAAGGAACTGGAGCGCACGGTGGGCGTCGGCCTCTTCCTGCGCACGCCGCACGGCATGGACCTGACGCCGGCCGGCCGGCAGTTCCTGTCGCATGCCTACGAGATCCTGAAGAAGGTCGACGAGGCGGTGCACCTCAATGCCGTCAGCAGCGAGATCGAGGGCACGCTGACGGTTGCGGCGACCTATACGGTCATCGGCTATTTCCTGCCGCTGCATATCGAGCGGCTGCGGCGCCTCTTCCCGAAGCTCGACATCCAGCTCTTCGAGCTCAATCGCGAATCGATCGAGGAGGGGCTTTTGAGCAACCGCTACGACATGTCGGTGCTGCTCACCTCCAACATCCTCAATCCCGCGCTGGTGACGGAGAAGGTGCTGAGCTCGACGCGCCGCCTCTGGCTGCCGGCACAGCATCCGCTGCTGCAGGCCGAGACGGTGGGGCTGAAGGAAATCGCGGAGGAGCCCTACATCATGCTGACGGTGGACGAGGCGGCGCATTCCGCCCTCAAATACTGGAGCACGACGCCTTACCAGCCCCGCGTCATCCTGCGCACCTCCTCGGTGGAGGCGGTGCGCTCGCTCGTCGCCAACGGCCAGGGCGTGGCGATCCTTTCCGACATGGTGCACCGGCCCTGGTCGCTGGAGGGCCGGCGCATCGAGACGGTGAATATCAGCGATGCCGTGCCCGCCATGGATGTCGGCCTCGCCTGGCGGCGCAAAATGGAGCTTTCCCCGCCCATGCTCGCCTTCCGCTCCTATTTCCAGCAGGCCTTCCATCTGCCGGAACGGTGACCGGCAGCAGGCGGCAGGCCTGGGCTCGATGTCCGCGTGCGCCACACCGGCTTGAGAGGCAGGCGCCGGCATTCGCTACGTCGAACGGCTGTGTTGCGCCGGCGGGCGTCTCGTCGCAATCATGCGAGACCACCGGCCGGAGGTTCGCCATGGCATGGATCGGCACAGTGCTTCTCCTGCTGACGTCCCTTGCCTTTCTGGGCTGGGGGCTTTGGAAGCGCGGCGGATTTTACGGTTTTCCGTTTCTTGCCGCCGCCATGTTCCTGACATTCGTCCTGCCGCAGATTCCCGGGCTCATCAACGATCGCTTCATGCCGCAGGACGGCGCCTTGACGCGTGCGATCTTCTTTTCCTGGCTGTGCCTTATGATGTGCGCTATCGGCTGGGAGCTCGGGCGGCATTCGAAACCGGGCTGGAACGCCACATTCAGCGAAAAGCGGCTGCTTGCCTGTTCCGCCGTGCTGTCGCTGGCCGGAGCGTATTTCTTTCACAAGTTCGGCCAGCTCGACGATGAACAGCGCCTCCGCGGCTTTCTCACCGGAACCGCGGTCGCATATCTCTTCTTCGCCAAGCTCCTGACCTACGGGCTGGCGATCGCGCTCCTGTGCTTCGCGCGCCGTCGCTCGCCGATGGCGCTCTGGATCATCCTGTTCGACTGCGTGTTCTACTTCGACCGCATCGTGATCGCCGGACGGCGCGGCGAGGCGGCCGAACTCGCTCTGATGATAGCGCTCGCCCTGTGGTTTCACCGGCGATATGCCGTACCCCGTCATGTCGTGGCGTCGAGCATGGTCTTCGCCGTCGTCGGCCTGCTCGCCGCCGGCGAATATCGGGCGGCGACCTATTACAGCGGCGCGCCGAACTGGCGCGCGGTTCTCGACATCAACCTTGCGGAAAACTGGCGCAAGCTCATCCAGCAAGGCGGCCCGGAATTCCGCAACCTCGCGTTCTCCCTTTCCTATGTCTCCGAAAACAACGCCTATGATTTCGGTTCGACCCACTGGAACACGCTGGTCCATTCCTATGTGCCGGCCCAGCTCGTCGGCTCGGCGCGCAAGGAAGCGCTCTACATTCGCAACCCCTTGCGATACGCGGTCGGCTATGAACCGGCGCCGGGAACGACGCCGACGGGCATGATGGACGCCTTCGCATCGTTTTCCTATTTCGGATGCCTGAAATTCGCGCTGATCGCGGCCCTGCTGGCAGGGATCTATTCATGCGCCATGCAGGGCAATACGGCCATGCAGCTGCTCTATATGCTGTCCGTCATACCGGCCATGCTCGCCGTGACCCATTTCACGAACGAGATCGCCATCGCCTGGGTGCATATCGCGCTCTTCATGATACCAGTGCTGATCTTCGCGCGTATCCCCGCCCCCAGGGCGACGAACGACCGTTCTTCCCCCATTCTGGAAAAGCGCTACAACTGCGCGAAAAAAACCTCCATGAGCTGAACGATTCCATGGGTGCCGGTCTTCCGGTAGATTCTGTATATGTGCGCTTCGACGGTTCTTGGATGAATGCCGAGATGCTCGGCAATGGTTTTTGCCGAATGCCCTTTCACCAGCTCCATGAGAATCTCGTGCTGGCGTCGAGACAAGGTGGACAGAAGACCATTGCTCACCTGTGCCGCGGCCATGCGCGACTGGTCCAGAATGCACAGGCATACTCTGTTTCCGTCTATTTCCAGGAACGGCCCGATCTGAGAGGGGATACATACATCCTCATGGCCCGCTTGTTCTATCTCCAATGCAATTCTTCTCAGGAAATCAGCAATTTTCCTCGTTTCACCACTGACCACGACATTATTATTTCGAATTAAATCTGGAGAACTCTGACGCAGCTTCATCTATGACTCCCGCATGATAGTCATCGATAGGCTAAAGCCCATTCAACAACGCGAATCGGGCTTTTTTTATTCACCGCGCGCGGTGAAGCACTGCCCTCACGCGCCGATGGGGGAAGACTGCCGGCCGGTGGCCGATCGGGTAAGGCGTGACGGCTGTTGAAGTGCGGTTCAGCGGAAGCCTGGCGCGGTGAAACGTCAGCCCGTGCACCCTTGCCCGGCAACCCGATGTCCGGGCTTGCGCGCCATCGCCATCAGCGTCCAGCCCCAGTCACGGCGCTCCAGAAGGTCGCGCCAGCGATCGCCGACGATGGTTCTCAGGGCGTTGTTCAACCTTCGGCCGGCCAGGATGCGGCGCAGCCCCTTGTGGGCGACGGGGCTGGCGGAAACGAGCCGCTCGACATGGAAGCCGGCTTCCAGCAGATGTTGAAGCTCACGCCTGTTCACCCAGTTGCGCAACTGGCCGGGCTGGGGCGGCGGGACATGGCAGCGCTCGGTGAGAACGGTCCTGTTCTGCGTAGCAAGAAGCAGAACGCCGCCCGGCCGCAGGAGCCGCGTGATCCGGGCGATGAAGGCCGGCTGGTCTGCAATATGCGAGAGAACCTCCAGGCTCACCACGACGTCATAGGCTTCCTCGCAAAGGGGCAGCGCGGCGAAATCACCTGCGATGAACTTGATATGGGGCCAGCGAAGCTGCGCACGCCGCAGCACCTCGTCCGACAGGTCGGTGCCGGTGACCCGGCCGAAGCGGGCAAGGTGCGGGCACAGCCATCCCGTGCCGCAGCCGACTTCGATGATGTCCAGGTCGTCGCGGTCGAGCTTGCCCAGCCAGTCCAGAACGATCTCGGCCTGGCGGCGCGATATCTCGCCGACGCTCGCCTCGCGATTTTCGGCGTTCCATGCATTCCAGAACGTGCGCTGGCTCTCGATCGTTTCCATGCGGCGAGCATGCGGTCGCCGCCGGAGGCGCGCCATCTGTCCTTTCGGCGCAGCGCCTTGCGCCATTGGTGGTAAGGCGCCCTCCCCGCAAAACCGGGCACCAAACCGACGGGAAAGCCGGGTTGCGGCGTAGGAGGCGGTGACCGCACATGCCCCTGCTTCGGCCAAAAGGCGGAGTGCGTGGGGGAAACGAGGTAGAAAACCAGAGCGTGTAAACATCTTCCGGTGTTTTACTTCTCGTCTCTTCCCCCTTTGCTCGAATGTTCAGGCCCCGGGGTCTCTCGCTATGCTTCATCGCCGGCCAAACACCGTGATGATGAACGGTGAGCGCCGCAACGAGGGGGATCCTATGGTTTTCCTGCTGCTTGAAAGTTCAGCTTCCCTTGCCTTGAGTGCCTTTCTGATCATTTTCCTGCGCCGGCTTGCGGTCCCCTTGCACCTGATCGACCTGCCGGATCACCGCAAGCTTCATGAAGGCGCCGTTCCGCTTTGCGGCGGCATCGCGATCTTCCTGTCCTTCGCAGGGATTTCCCTTCTGTCGGAACCTTTGAGCCTCGGGCCTGGCTTCTGGGTGGCGATGGGCCTGATCACGGTTCTCGGCGTCGTCGACGACCGGTTTCCCCTGCCTGCCCGCACCCGTTTCCTGGCGCAGGTCCTGATCGCGCTGGCCCTGATCTCCACGGAAGATCTTGGCCGGCTGTCCCTCGGCGATCTGCTGCCGCCGGAAGCGATCGGGGGGGCGGTAGGCCTTTTCATCCTCTCCGCCATATTCATCGTCGGGCTGGTCAACGCCTGGAACATGATGGACGGCGTCGATGGCCTTGCGGGCGGCAGCGCCGCAGCCGCCCTGGTCTGGATCCTCCTTCTTGCGGTCCATCTCGGCGAGGAAGGGCTTGTCTTCCCCGTCATGGCGCTGATCGCGGCGATCGGCGGCTTCCTGATCTTCAATGCGCGGAGCCCGTGGCGGCCGAGGGCGTCCGTCTATCTGGGCGATGCCGGCAGCACCACCCTTGGGGCGATCATCGCCTATCTTGTTCTGCACCTCTCCAACGGGACGGAGGGCCTGCCTTTCCCTGTTCTGCTGTGGCTGGTCGTCGTGCCGGTCATCGACACGCTCAGCCTGATGGTGCGCCGCATGCTCGATCATCGCAACCCGATGTCGGCCGATCGGCGGCATCTGCACCACCTGCTGATCGACACGGGCCTTTCACCGGCCGCTGCGAGCTACACCATCATCGCGGTGTCGTTCCTGTGCGGCGGCGTCGGTTATGCCGGTCTTGTCGCCGGCCTGCCGGCATCGGTGATGACGATCGGCCTCTTTTTCGTCGCCTTCGCCCATACGGCCTTCGTGCTGGCCGTCGAAGCCACGGCGCGCCACCGCGTCGCGCGGCCCCCGATCCATCTGCATCTGTGACCGGCGGAGACGAGCCCATGTCGATTTCCGTGCTCATCATGACGCTGAACGAGGAGCGGAACCTGCCTGCCTGCCTCGCTTCGCTGGATTGGTGCGACGACATCGTGGTGCTTGACTCCTACAGCACCGACCGCACGGTGGAAATCGCGCGCGCCGCGGGAGCGCGTGTCTACCAGCGGGTGCACGACACGGAATCCGGGCAGCGCACCTATGGCTTGAAGGAGATCCGATACAAATACCCCTGGGTCTACACGCCCGACGCCGACGAGATCACGCCGCCGGACCTGCGCGACGAGATGCTGGCCATCGTCCGCGACCCGACACGGCCGGAGACCTCCTTCCGCATCCGCTACAAGAACATGTTCATGGGGCGCTGGATCAAGCACAGCAGCCTCTACCCGACCTGGATCACCCGGCTCGTGCGGCCCGATTGCGTGCGCTACGAGCGGGAGGCGCATTCGCGCTGCCTTTCAGACGGCCCGGAAGGGCGTCTCAATGCGCATTTCATCCACTACAGCTTCAACAAGGGCATGACCGCCTGGTACGACAAGCACAACCGCTATTCCTCTTCCGAGGCGCGCGAGACGATCGCCAGCCTGCGCGAGAAACATGTGCCCTGGCGCGATGTGCTGAGCCATGTGCCGGAGACGCGCCGGCGTGCGCTGAAGGAACTCGCCATGCGGCTGCCCTTCCGCCCCGCTGCCCGCTTCCTCTACATGTATGTCGTGCGCGGTGGCTTCCTCGATGGCCGGGAAGGCTATCACTATTGCCGGCTGCTGGCGGCCTACGAATACATGATCGTCATCAAGACCGAGGAGCTGCGGCGACGCGAAAGCGGCCTGCCGGTATGACCGGGGTCAGGGGAGGCCCACCGCCTCCCAAGGCCGCCGTCAGGAGAAGGAAGGACGAGGCTCCGGCTCCTGACGGTCGCACCCGGGACGAGGTGGATCGGCGCAGTCGTTTCAACATCGAGGAGGCCCGTTCCCCCATGAAGTCCCGTTATGACGATCCGCGTTTCGACGACGTGACCTGTGTCTCACCGCTTCTCGGCGGGCCGACCTTCGCGCTGCGTTTCCGGCTGATGCGGCTGGCATGGCTCATCGCATGGCGATGCCTTGCCGCCTGGACGCCCTCGCCGTTCCATCCCTGGCGCAACCGGTTGCTGCGCCTGTTCGGGGCGAAGCTGGATCCGACGGCCATCGTGCATGGCACGACCTCCATCTGGTGGCCGGGCAATCTCATCATGGGCCCCAACGCCTCGATGGGGCCGGGCGTGATCTGCTACAATGTCGCGCCGGTGACGCTGGAGGCGCTGGCCATCGTCTCGCAGCGCGCACATCTGTGCACCGGCACGCACGATATCCATCGGGCGGGCTTTCCGCTGGTGTCACGAGCGATCGTGCTACGGCGCAAGTGCTGGATCGCGGCGGAGGCCTTCGTCGGCCCCGGAACGGTGGTGGGCGAAGGGGCCGTGCTCGGCGCGCGGGGGGTGGCGGTGAAGCCGCTTGCGCCCTGGACCGTCTATGTCGGAAATCCGGCCCGCGCCGTCGCCGGCCGCCGGCACGAGGACGACGCCGCCTGATTACGCAGCATGCGCATAGGCTTCGTAGAGGCCGGTCGTCAGGCGTGCGATGCGCGGCCAGGTGTAGTTCTCGAAGACCAGGTGCCGCCCGCGCATTCCCATCTTCTCTGCCGCGCCGGTATTCTCCAGGATCTCGATCATGCCATGGGCGATCTCCGCCGGCTCCAGCGTGGTGACGACGCCCGCACCGGCGATCGCCACTTCCGGAAAATGGCAGGCATGCGTGATGACGACGGGCGTGCCGCAGGCGAGCGCCTCGGTGATCGCGATGCTGAACCCCTCCTGCCTGCTCGGCAGGCAGAAGCAGGCGGCGGCAACGAGCGCCTGCAGCTTCGTTTCGCCGTAAAGCGGCCCGACCATCAGGACACGCTTCTCCAGCCCGAAGCGCCGCACCAGCGTACGGAAATCGTCTTCCGCACCGCCATCCGGCCCCGCGACCACAAGATCGACGTCGGGGCATTCGGCGGCCACCTGCCGGAAGGCGTGGGCCAGCAGGTCCAGCCCCTTCTTGTAGTGCAGCCGGGAAAGGAAGAGCACGTAGCGCCGCCCGCCCGGCCGGGCAATCAAATCGAGAAACGGTCGCGGCGACGGAAGCTGTTCGAACTCCTCGATGAAGACGCCGTTCGGGATGATCTCGGCCGGAGCGCGCAGGCCCACCGGCTGCATCAGGTCGACTTCGTCCCGGTTGAGCGCGTGGATGAAGGCGGCGTTGTCGAGCATCCGGCGGCAGCCGAGCGCCAACGCCAGCCGCTTCTTCCAGCGCTTCTGGGCGAGGCTCCACGTATCGAGCATGCCCGCCGGGCAGACGCAGTAGGGAAGGCCGATGCGCCGTGCGATGGTCGCGGCGGAAACGAGGATCGGTTCCCAGACGCCATGCAGATGCAACTGGTCGGCATCGGCGAGCACGTGGCCCAGCAAGCCGCGCGCCTTGCGGCAGAGGATTTCCTCGACGCGTCCCGGCGGGGGAAGAAGATGCCAACTGATCCGTTCGAAGCCGGGGATGAGCCGGCCGAGCGCAGCCATGCGGGCGACGACGTTCCGGTCCGCCTGGCTGACGACCTGGACGTCATGGCCAAGATTTGCCTGCGCGGCGGCGAGCCGCATCACCACCGCCTGCGGCCCGCCCTTGTCCGGATCCATCGAGGTGATGACGTGCACGATCTTCATGACACGACGCCATGGCGCGCATGCAGGTGGGTGAGCACATCGAGAAGACGGCGGCCGTATTTTTCGACCGTGTTCTCCCGGGCGGTGCGCCGGGCGTTTTCCGACATGCGCGCCCTTGTATCCTCATTGTCGGCGAGATGGCGGATGGCCTCGACGATCGCCTGGGGATCGCGCTCGCGCACGATGAGGCCCTCCACGCCGTCGCGCACCACGCTGCCGGTGCTGTAGGTGGTAATGACCGGAAGGCCGGCCGCCAGCGCCTCGTAGACGACCGTGGCCGAGCCTTCGCAAAGCGAGGGCAGCAGGAACGCGTCCGCCCAATGGTATTCGGCGGCGATCTGCTGGCGTGGCACGATGCCTTTCAATTCGACCGAGCGACCCAGCCTGCGGCGAAGGGAGGGCGGCAGGCGGTCGGGGCCGACCATGCGGATACGCGCGGCCGCGCCGAGGCGCTCGGCAGCCTGGAGCACATAGGGCGACCCCTTGCGCAGCCCGACCTCGCCGACGGTGAGCACACGGAACGGCCCGGGCGTGCGGCCCGCCGCGCCGAACCGCGCCTCGGCGTCGACGCCATAGGGAACGACGACGCAACGCTCCGCCGGCCCGCCTTCTGCAACGACATGATCGCGGACGAATTCCGACGGGCAGACGATGCAATCCGCAATCCGCCATTCGGCGCGTTCGCGCTCGGCGAGCGTGTCGGCGAAAGGATTTCGCTTCGGCGGCCCGGCCCAGTCGGGAAAGCGGCCCATCTCCTCCGCCAGGATGCGCTCCAGTACGGCGCGCGGCGCGACCATCTGCTCGACGGCGGTCCACATGCCCTGGCGCTTGGCCGCCTGCATCTGCTCCAGCGCGTCGCCGCTATAGGCGTAGAGGCCGGCCGCATCGTGAAACCCACAGCCGGCGACGAGCGTCGAAAAATGACTGCCGGCCCAGACAGCGTGCGAGATCTCCTCGATGTCGTTTTCGACACGAAGCCGCCGAATGCCGGATCTGAGGCCGAACAGCGGGAAATCCGTGATGAGTTCGGCGGGAACACCGCTCGGGATGCGTCCGGTGAGGCGGCGCACAGCCTTCGGCAACATCGCCGGCGGCAGTTTTCGCAGCAGGGAAGGCCAGCTCTTCGTGCCGCAGATATCGGTGAAGAAATGGCCGAGCTGGCCTTCCCGTGCCAGGATCCGGGGCACGGCATAGTGCATGCGGGCGCCGAGCTGGCTGACGACGATCGTCTCGTTCACGACGGCTCCTCCTCCAGGATGCGGGATCGTGCGGGAAGCGCATCATCCTCGGCGAGCGCGTGAAAGAGGGTGCGCCAACTGACGAGCGCGCGGTCATAGGCGTAGTCCGTTTCCAGCAGGGCCCGCGCCTTCGCACCCATTGCCGCCACGCGCTCCGGCGCGGCAGCAAGCGACGCAATCGTTCCGGCCAGTCGCTCCGGCTCGCCAATGGTGGCCGTGACGCCGCAGCCATGCGCGTCGATGACAGCGGCGACGCTGCCCTTGGGATCGCCGATGAAGAGCGTCGGCCGGCCGGCGGCGAGAACGCCATAGAACTTGCTCGGGATGATGCAATGTTCGAGATGGGGGAGCAGGGAGACAACATGCAGATCCGGCACGCCGAGGCTTTCGGCGATGCGCTCCGCCGGCTGCAAGGGCTTGAACGTTATATTCGTAAGGCCACGCTCGCGCACCGCGGTCATGACCGGCGCCAGCTTGTAGCCGCCGCCGACCATCAGGAAGGCGATATCCGTGCGGTCCTTCAGCGAAGTGGCGGCATCGATCAAGGTGGCGAATTCATGGGCCCTGCCGAAATTGCCGGAATAGCCGACGACAAATTTTTCCTGGTAGCCCCAGGCGGCGCGCAGGGAATTTCGGTCTTTCGCGACCGGCCGGATCTCGGCGGCGTCCGACCAGTGGTGCAGCACCTTGACGCGATCGGCCGGCGCACCGCGCTGGCGCAGGAAATCCGCCATCCTTTCGGTCGGGCATATGCTCAGCCGCGACCGCGCGATCGAACGGTCGCGCAGATGGGCGGCGAGCCGGCCGAGGAAGGGTGCCCTGCGAAAGAGGCCGAGTTCGACGGCGGTTTCAGGGAAGAGGTCCATGATCCAGTTGATCATGTGGCCGCCGCGCAGGCGCACCGGCAACCCGCAGGCGAGCGAGATGAGCGGCGGATCCGTGCAGACGACGACCATATCGCCACGCCTGACATGGCGCAGCAGCCAGATGAAAGCCATGACGTGGAAGGAGAGGTAGTCCACGGCGCGCCCGGGCAGGGCATGGCGGCCGAAGCGGCTCGTGGCGAGCCGGACGATGCCGACACCGGCATGGGTTTCCTTGCCGGAAAGAGCGCTCTGCGGGTCGTCATGGCGGCTGCGGCTGGCGACAACCGCGACCTCGGTCCCGTGCCGCGCCAGTCCGAAGGCAAGGGCGGAGACCATCCGGCTCGTCGCCGACTGGTCGGGATGAAAATACCGATTGACGAAAATCACCCGCATGATCGCGCCCGCCCTCAATTCTGGAGTGTACGATCCTGCCAGCCGTGCCGCATCCGGCAAGCTCTCCAAAGGCGCTAGGGAGCATCCGGCTCCCCTATCCGCCCTAAGCCTTCCGCAGGGGGAGCATAAACCTTCGGTTTGCATTCGGCGGCCATCGCCTGATCGGAGGAGGAGAAACGCATCGCACTGCTCGAACGGTCACCTTGTGATCCGGTGTCCGCTCGCTAACTCTCGCAGATTGAGACGGGGAGCGAGCCATGACCAACAAGACAGCCCTGATCATCGGCGTAACCGGCCAGGACGGCTCCTATCTGACGGAGCTGCTGCTGGAGAAGGGCTATCATGTGCATGGCCTGAAGCGCCGGTCCTCATCCTTCAACACGGCCCGGGTCGATCATCTCTATGTCGATCCGCGCACGCCCGGCGCGCGCTTCCAGATGCATTTCGGCGATCTTACCGACGCGATGAACCTTTGCCGGGTCATCCAGGAGGTCCGGCCGGACGAGATTTACAATCTGGGTGCGCAGAGCCATGTCCAGGTGAGCTTCGAGACGCCGGAATATACGGCGAACACCGACGCGCTCGGCACCCTGCGGATCCTGGAGGCGATGCGCATCCTCAAGCTCGGAGCGGATTGCCGCTACTACCAGGCCTCGACCTCGGAGCTCTTCGGTGGGCTGGGGGAAACGGCGCAGCGCGAGGATACACCCTTCCACCCGCGCAGCCCCTATGCCGCGGCGAAACTCTACGCCTACTGGATGACGATCAATTATCGCGAGGCCTACGGCTTCCATGCCTCGAACGGCATCCTGTTCAACCATGAAAGCCCCCGGCGCGGCGAGACCTTCGTGACGCGCAAGATCACGCGCGCCGTCGCGGCGATCGAGTGGGGGATGCAGGACAAGCTCTATCTCGGCAATCTCGAGACCAAGCGCGACTGGGGTCACGCGAAGGACTATGTGGAGGGCATGTGGCGCATCCTGCAGCAGGATGCGCCCGACGACTATGTGCTCGCCACCGGCGAGGTCCACACCGTTCGCGAATTCGTGGAATGCGCCTTCGACGTCGTCGGGCGGACCATCGTGTGGGAAGGGCATGGGGTCGACGAGGTCGGCTACGACCGCAAGAGCGGCGAGCGCCTCATCGAGATCGACCCGCGATATTTCCGGCCCGCCGAAGTGGATTTCCTGCTCGGCGACCCGGGCAAGGCCTGGGCCCGGCTCGGCTGGAGCCCGACGATTTCCTTCAGCAATCTCGTTTCGGAGATGGTGATGTCGGACGTGAACGTCATGATGAGGGAGAAGGGTCGCAATGACCTCCATGGATGAAAGTCCCTATGATCTGCGTGGAAAACGCGTCTGGGTGGCCGGCCATCGCGGCATGGTGGGCTCGGCGCTCCTGCGCCGCCTGGAGGACGAAAACTGCGATCTGCAGACCGTGCCGCGCAGCGAGGTCGACCTGACCTCCCAGGCCGATACGGCGAACTGGATGCGAAAGGCGCGGCCCGAGGCGGTGTTCATAGCCGCCGCGCGGGTCGGCGGCATCAGCGCGAACGCCCGTTATCCCGCCGAATTCCTCGTCGAGAACGTGCTCATCCTGGTGAATGTCATCAAGGCGGCCTCGGAACTGGGCGTCGAGAAGCTGATGTGCCTCGGTTCAAGCTGCATCTATCCGAAACATGCCGAGCAGCCGATCCGCGAGGAGGCCCTCCTGACAGGAAGCCTTGAGCCCACCAACGAGGCCTATGCGATCGCCAAGATCGCCGGAATGAAGCTCGCTTCCGCCTATGCGGAGGAATACGGCCACCGGTTCATCTCCGTCATGCCGACCAATCTCTACGGCCGGAACGACAATTTCGACCTCGATCATTCCCATGTCATCCCCGCGCTGATCCGCAAGATGCACGAGGCGAAGATCGCCCATCGCGACAGCGTGGTCGTCTGGGGCACCGGCACGCCGCGGCGCGAATTCCTCCATGTCGATGACCTCGCCGATGCCTGCGTCTTCCTCATGAAGCAGTATGAGAGCCCGAAGCCCATCAATATCGGCTCCGGAGAGGAGATCGCGATCGGTGAGCTCGCCTTCCTCATTGCCGACATCGTCGATTTCCGCGGCCATATCGTTTTCGACACACTGAAGCCGGATGGCGCCCCCAGAAAACTCCTTGATTGCTCCAGGCTTCGCGCGCTCGGATGGTCGCCGAGCATCGGCCTCAGGGCCGGCATCGAGGAACTGTACGACCGATGGAAGAAGACGAGCCGTAGCGTGCAAGGGCGGCACGATTATCCTTAGAATGGTGTCGCCTTGCGCAACTCATGATTAATCATAATACTATTCACACTAAATAATTGCCATATTTACGTATTTTCCGAATCTATTCGGGTCGCGTTCTGGTGATGTATAGTGGAAAATGGACAAATACGGGAAAGCGACGGCGGCCGACAGGCTGGAAAACCGCTTTTGTCACACTCAATTTTGACGTTGCATCTGTTTTGAGATGTGACGCGGCGGCCAGACATTCCCGACGTTAAGCGTGATGTACCAGGAGTTTCGCTGTGACTGAAGTCAGGGGAATAATCGGGTCTGGCATCGGAAAGGGCTTGAACGGGGCGATCCCGTCCTCCCCTTTCCCATCGTCCGTCAACGTGAAGCCGTCGCTCTACCGGGCGCCGGTGCTCGACATCATCGACGAGCGGGCGCTCGACCGCGAGTGCCTGTCGCAAAGCCTTGTGTCGCACGGTCTCAACATGACGATCGTGCTGTTCAATTCCATCGACGCGTGGATGGCGAAATATTCCGGAGAATCGAGCGGCCTTCTGATCAGCCTCGGTAGCCATGACTTCACCGAGTCCGGCATCGAGGACAGTATCCGCATGCTGGTCACGAAGTTTCCCGAGCTGCCGGTCATCATCCTGTCCGACAATCATGACCTGCGCCAGGTGCTGACGGCGCTGGATCTCGGCGTCAAGGGCTTCATTCCATCGGCAGTCGGCATCGCCGTCTGCGTGAAGGCGATTTCGCTCGCCTTGTCGGGCGGTATCTTCATCTCCACCGAGAGCCTGCCGGAACTGCGCCGCCTGATGTCCGTCGCCGACCAGCAGGAGCGCAAGCGGGCCGAGGTCTTCACCAGCCGCGAGGAGGAGGTCATCTCCATGCTCAAGCTGGGCAAGGCGAACAAGATCATCGCCTACGAACTCGACCTCAGGGAAAGCACGGTCAAGGTGCATATCCGCAACATCATGAAGAAGCTGAAGGTCCACAACCGGACGGAGGTCATCTTCAAGCTCAACGAGCTGTTCAGCTAGGGCATTTCCAGCCGACATGGGGAGCGCCTCTGTGTCCGAAATCGCGGAAGGCGAACGGGCCTACCCCTATCGGCCAGCCCGTCTATCCCAAGGACTTGGATGGCGCGCTACCCCTGCGGTGATAGGTCTAGGAGACCGAGCGGGGGCTGCGCAATGGCCGGGTTCATCCAGAATTTCGACAATTCGAACAGGCTGCGCGACCTCGCGCATTCGATGATTCCGGGCGGCGCGCACACCTATGCCAAGGGAGACGACCAGTATCCCGTGCTCTCCCCCGGCTTCATCGTCAACGGCTACGGCTGCCACGTCTGGGACGTCGACGGCAATGGCTATATCGAATACGGCATGGGCAACCGGGCGGTCGGCCTCGGCCATGCCTATCGCCATGTGCTCGATGCCGTCATGCGGCAGCTCGAATTTGGCTGCAACTTCACGCGGCCTTCTCATATCGAGGTCGAATGCGCCTCCACCTTCCTGGACATGATCCCGACGGCCGACATGGTGAAGTTCTGCAAGGACGGCTCGGATGCGACCTCGGCGGCGGTGCGCCTGGCGCGGGCGGTGACGGGGCGGGACCTCATCGCGCGGTGCAGCGATCATCCGTTCTTCTCGACGGACGACTGGTTCATCGGCACGACCGAGATGAATGCCGGCATTCCCAAGGCCGTCAGCAACCTGACGCTCGGCTTCCGCTACAACGACCTTGACGATGCGCGCGCGCTTTTCGCCCGTCATCCCGGCGCCATCGCGGCGCTGATCCTGGAGGCCTCGCGTGGCGACGATCCCGAGCCTGGCTATCTCCAGGCCCTGAAGGACCTGTGCCACGACAACGGCGCGCTGTTCATCCTCGACGAGATGATCACCGGGCTTCGCTGGGCGCGCGGCGGTGCGCAGGCGCATTACGCCGTGCAGCCAGACCTTTCCTGCTTCGGCAAGGCGCTGGGCAACGGTTTTGCCATCTCGGCCCTTGCCGGCCAGCGGGAATACATGGTGCTCGGCGGCATCGAGCAGGTGGAGAAGCCGCGGGTCTTCCTGCTGTCGACGACGCACGGCGCCGAGACCCACGCCATGGCGGCGGCGATCGCCACCATGCATGTCTATGCGCAGGAGCCCGTCATCGAGCATCTGCGCAGCCAGGGGCTGCGGCTGAAGGCGGGGCTTGACCAGGTCATCGCCCGGCACGGCCTGCAACGCCATGTCAATGTCGTCGGGCACCCGGCCTGCCTGTCCTATGGAACGCGGGATGCGACGGGAAAGCCCTCGCAGGCATTGCGCACCCTGCTCCTTCAGGAAACGATCCGCCGCGGCGTGCTCGCCCCGTCGCTGGTGGTGAGCTACTCGCACGGCGACGACGATATAGACCAGACCGTCGATGCCTTCGACGGAGCCCTCCACATCTATCGGCTGGCGCTGGAAGAAGGGGTCGAACGCTACCTCGTGGGCCGGCCCTCGGAGGTCGTCTTCCGTCGCTACAACAGCCGAAAGGAGTAGGGTATCGCGGCGCCTGCGCCGTTCGAGCAGGGGGCGCCGTCTTTGTCCTCAATCGCGGCCGCGACACCCCGCGCCTACCATCCGCGAACATCAGATGGGGGTTTTCGACATGAAGGTGCTTGTGACCGGACACCAGGGCTATATCGGCGCCGTGATGGTGCCCTTCCTCTTGCGCGCCGGGCATGACGTGCATGGCTATGATGCCGGGCTCTACCGGCACTGCGCTTATACGCCGGGCGGCGCGATGTTCGATATCCCGTCCGTGCTGAAGGATGTGCGCGATATCTCCCCCCGCGACCTCGACGGCTTCGACGCCGTGATCCATCTCGCCGCCCTTTCGAACGATCCGCTCAGCAATCTCGATCCCGAGGTCACCTACGACATCAACCACAGGGGCAGCGTGCGGGTCGCGCGCGCGGCGAGACAGGCGGGGGTGTCCCGCTTCCTCCTCGCCTCCTCCTGCAGCAACTACGGCCTTGCCGGCGCCGACCTCGTGGACGAGGATGCGCCGCTCAATCCCGTCTCTGCCTATGGCATTTCCAAGGTGCGGGCCGAGGCCGACATCGCCGAACTTGCGGATGCGCGGTTCTGCCCGGTCTTCCTGCGCCCCGCGACCGCCTACGGCCTGTCGCCGATGCTGCGCTTCGACATCGTTCTCAACAACCTCGTCGCCTGGGCCGTGACGCAGCACCTCATCCTCCTGAAATCGGACGGCACGCCCTGGCGGCCGATCGTGCATGTCGAGGATATTTCGCGCGCCTTCCTCGCAGCCCTCGAAGCGCCGGTGAAGAGCGTCTTCAACGAGGCATTCAATGTCGGCCAGACGGCGCACAATTACCAGATCCGCGAGATCGCCGACGTCGTCGCGCGGATCGTCCCGGGATGCCGGCTGGAATATGCACAGGAAGCCGGGCCGGACGCGCGCTCCTACCGCGTCGACTTCGGCAAGATCGCCCGTGTTCTGCCGGCGTTTCGGCCGCAATGGGACGTGGTCGCCGGCGCGCGCCAGCTTTATACGGCCTACAGCAGCGCCGGGCTCAGCCTCGCGGAGTTCGAAGGGCCGCGCTACCAGCGCATCAGCCAGATCCGCCAGCTCCTCGAAACCGGCGCGATCGACCCGGACCTGCGCTGGCGCCCCGCGGTTCGCAGCCCGGCCGCCATGCGGGAAATCCGCGTTTGAGGCGATGGCATGAACGAGGCCACACGATTTCCCCCCGGAGCCTTGCCGGGCGACACGGCCGATCCGGGCCGCGCGCTTTTTGCGCTCGTCGCCCGGCTCTTTCCGATCTGCCGAAGCATCACCGGCAACGGCGTGCGCGAAACCCTCGCCATCCTGTCGGAGCATGTCGACATCGCGGTGCGGGAGGTGCCGACGGGCACGCAGGTGTTCGACTGGACGGTGCCGAAGGAATGGACCGTGCGCGGCGCCTTCCTGCGCACGGCAAACGGCCGGACCGTGGTGGATTTCGCCGACTCGAACCTCCATCTCATGAATTACAGCGAGCCGGTCTTGCGCCGCCTGTCGCTGGAAGAGCTGAGACCGCATCTCCACACGCTGCCCGACCAGCCGGACCTGATCCCCTACCGCACCAGTTACTACAGCCGCGACTGGGGTTTCTGCATGACCCATCGCGACTACCTCGCCCTGCCCGACGAGGAGTACGAGGTCTTCATCGATACGGAGCTTGCCGATGGGGCGCTGACCTATGGCGAGGTCTTCCTGCCGGGCGAAACGGATCGCGAGGTCCTGTTCTCCGCCCATATCTGCCATCCTTCGCTGGCGAACGACAATTGCTCGGGCCTTGCTGTTCTGGCCCTTCTTGCGCAAACGCTGGCGCGGCGGCGCAACCGTTTCGGCTACCGCTTCCTCTTCGCGCCGGGCACCATAGGGGCGCTCTGCTGGCTGGCCGCAAATGAAGAGGCAACGCGCCGCATCGATCACGGCCTGGTCGTCTCCTGCATCGGTGACGGCGGCGGTCCGGTCTACAAGCGCAGCCGCCGCGGTGACGCGGTCATCGACCGGGCGGTCGATGCCGTGCGCTGCGAAGGGCGGCGGGTTGCCACGGTGGATTTCAGCCCTTTCGGCTATGACGAACGCCAGTTCTGCTCGCCGGGCTTCAACCTTCCGGTCGGCCTCCTGCAACGCAGCGCCTTCGGCTCCTTCCCGCAATACCATACCTCGGCCGACAACCTGGACCTGGTGCAGCCGCAACACCTGGCATCCTCCTTCCGGATGATCCTCGATATCGTGGAGGTTCTGGAGGGGGACTGGCTGCCGCTGAACCTTTCGCCGAAAGGCGAGCCGCAGCTCGGGCGGCGCGGGCTCTATTCGGCGACCGGCGGGCACAAGGTTACCTCGGATGTCACGATGGGCTACCTCTGGGTCCTCAATCTGGCGGATGGCGCTCATACCCTTCTCGATATCGCCCGCCGTTCCGGCCTGCCCTTCCGCGATATCGCCGAGGCCGCCGCCCGGCTGAAGGCCGGCGGGCTGCTGGCCGATGCGGGGCCGTCAGCCTGAGAGCAACGGCCAGTTCCTGTCCTTGTCCGACATGGCGGAGGGCGTGGCCGGCCAGTCGATGCCGAGCGCCGGATCGTCGTAGCGGAGGCCGCGGCTTGCCGCCTGTTCATAGCGCGCCGATATGAGGTAGCCGACCGCGACATCCTCGGTGAGCGACAGGAAGCCGTGCGCAAACCCCTCGGGAATATAGAGTTGCCGCATGTTCTGCTCGGTAAGTTCCGCCGCCGTCCAGCGAAGATAGGTATGCGACCGCGGCCGCAGATCGACCGCGACATCCCAGATCGCCCCCTTGAGGCAGGACACCAGCTTCACCTCGCCATGCGGCTCCTCCTGGAAATGCAGGCCGCGAAGCGTATGCCTTTGCCGCGAGCGGGAAAGGCTGTGCTGCACGAAATGGTGCTCGAGCCCATGCTGCTCCATCTCGTCGACGCAGAAGGTTCGCGCGAAGGAACCACGCTCGTCCGCAACGGGACATGACCCGATCAACCATACGCCTTCGAGATCAGTTTGGGCGAACAACATGACATCCTCCCTTCCGGGGACGCGCTATCCTGCCGCATGCGATGGTGCTGCCAAGTGCTGCTTCCGACGTATTCTGGCGGGCCGGCCGGCCTATAGTTAGGAAAATCTTACCCCCTGGTTCGAAATGCTACGCCTTTCAGACAGGGTGTCTGTTCGCATGGCAGTATCGTAACTGCCGTACCACTCGCCTAATCTGACAGTGGGCCAAGAGACGATTTCAATTTGGAAAGCTGTTCACGTTCAGCTTTTCGTTCCCGTTCTGTCGAATTTTCTGTGGAGACGGTAGATGAGCTCGCAGATTAGTCCTTCGCTTTCGTACGCATCCGATATTTCCTTGAAACCGAGCTGCCGTTTGTGCGGTACGGCACTGAACCATACTGTCGTTGATCTCGGCATGTCGCCGCCTTGCGAAAGTTTTCGTCAGGAAAACGAGCTCGGACGCATGGAGGAATATTATCCGCTCCATGTCCGTGTCTGCGAAGAATGCATGCTCGTCCAACTGGAGGAGTATGTCAGCCGCGAAAGCATCTTTGAGGAGTATGCCTATTTCTCGTCCTACTCCACGAGCTGGGTGGCGCATGCGAAACGCTACTGCGAAGGGATGATCGACCGGTTCGCCCTCGATGGCGAGAGCTTCGTCGTGGAGGTCGCCAGCAATGACGGCTACCTGCTCCAGCATTTCGTGGCGCGCGGCATTCCGGTGCTCGGCATCGAGCCGGCCGCCAATGTGGCGAAGGCCGCCATCGCCAGGAACGTGCCGACGAAGATCGCCTTCTTCGGGCGGCGGCTTGCCGACGACATGGTCGCGGCCGGCCAGCAGGCAGACCTGATCGCCGCCAACAACGTTCTGGCGCAGGTGCCCGACCTCAACGACTTCCTCGCCGGCATGAACCGCATCCTCAAGCCGCACGGGGTCATCACGCTGGAATTTCCCCATGTCGCGATGCTTCTGGCGCACAACCAGTTCGACACGATCTACCACGAGCATTTCTCCTACTTCTCCCTGCTCACGGTGCAGATCGCCGCGCGGCTGCACGGCCTTGAGGTTTTCGACGTGGAGGAACTGCCCACCCATGGCGGTTCGCTGCGGGTCTATCTCGGCCATGCCGGCGCGCGCAGCGTGATCAGCCCCCGCGTCGCCGACCTCCTGGGACAGGAACGACGCGCCGGGCTCCATACGGTGGAGGCCTATACGTCCTTTGCAGCCAGGGCCCGCAAGG
This sequence comes from Shinella granuli, assembly GCF_004341885.1. GTDB lineage: Bacteria > Pseudomonadota > Alphaproteobacteria > Rhizobiales > Rhizobiaceae > Shinella > Shinella granuli. The sequence goes on from NZ_SLVX01000009.1 coordinate 128,971, forward strand.
CCAAGCGCAACCTGCTCTTTTTCCTCATCGGCGTGAAGGAGCGCGGCGGGTGCATCTGCGGCTACGGCGCCCCCGGCAAGGGCAACACGCTGCTCAACTATTGCGGCATCGGCACGGACTTCCTCGATTTCACCGTCGACCGCAATCCCTACAAGCATGGCCGGTTCACGCCGGGAATGCACATTCCCATCCTGCCCGTCGACGCGATCGACCGGCACAAGCCGGATTACATCCTGATCCTGCCCTGGAACCTCAAGGACGAGATCGTCGCCCAGATGCGCCATGTCGGCGAATGGGGCGCGAAATTCATCGTCCCGATCCCCGATGTCAGCATCATCGATCCCTCGGAGGCCTGGTCATGAAGGTCGTGCTTTTCTGCGGTGGCCGGGGCACGCGCATCCGGGAATATTCCGAAAGCATCCCCAAGCCCATGATCCCGCTCGGCACCCAGCCGATCCTGCGTCACGTCATGCAGTACTACGCCTCCTACGGGCATGACGATTTCACCCTCTGCCTTGGCTACAAGGCGGATGTCATCAAGGGATTCTTCCTGAATTGCCGGCCGCAAACCTTTTCGGACTGCGTGGTGTCCGGCGAGGGCCGGGTCGAACTTCTTGGCGAGGCGCAGGAGCAATGGCGCGTGGCGCTGATCGACACAGGCATCTGGCGTAACATCGGTGAGCGCCTGTGGGCCGTGCGCGACCATGTGATGAGTGAGCGAATGTTCCTCGCCAACTACAGCGACGGCCTGACCGATGTCGATCTCGACGACATGGTCGCCCGCTTCGAGGCCAGCGGCAAGATCGCCTGCTTCCTCGCGGTCAGGCCGCCGCTGACCTATCATCTCGCCGACATCGACGCGACCGGCCGGGTGGTCGAGTTCCGCTCGTCGGACACATCGGAAATCTGGATCAACGGCGGCTACTTCCTGATGCGCCGCGAGATCTTCGACTATATGCGGGAGGGTGAGGAGCTGGTGCTCGAACCCTTCGCGCGGCTGATCGCGGACGACATGCTGATGGCCTACAAGCATGAGGGCTTCTGGCGGTCGATGGATACGCTGCGCGACTGGCAGGTGCTGGAGGAAATGGTCGAGCGCGGCGAGATGCCGTGGGTGCGCCGGGCGGCGGCCGGCCGGGTCTCCAGCCTTCGGATGGCAGGCCGTTCATGAAAACGCTGTCGATAGCCTCCGCCGGGCACCCGTTGAAGATCCTTTGCCTCGGCGCGCATGCCGACGACATCGAGATCGGAGCGGGCGGCACGATCCTCGGCCTGATCGCGGCCGGCGTGAAGCTCGACGTCTACTGGTGCGTGCTGAGCGCAACGCCGGAGCGCGCGTTGGAAACCCGACGTTCGGCGGCCGCCTTTCTCGAGGGCGCTGCCGCCGCGGTGGTGGAGGTCTGCGGCTTCGAGGACAGCTACTTTCCGAGCCAGAGCCGCGAGATAAAGCAGTTCCTGCTGGCATTGCGCGCGCGCGTGGAGCCGGAGGTGATCTTCACGCATAGCCGCTTCGATGCGCATCAGGACCATCAGGAGTTGAACAGGCTGACCACGAATGTCTTCCGCGACCACCTCGTGCTGGAATACGAGGTTCCGAAATGGGACGGGGACTTCACGGAGCGCAACACCTATGTGCCGCTGCTGCCGGGAATGATCGAGCGCAAGATTGACCTGCTCATGGAGCATTTTGCGACGCAAAGATCGAAGGACTGGTTCCACGAGGACGTGTTTCGAGGCGTTGCGCGCATGCGCGGAATGGAATGCCGTTCGCCCTCGCTGTTCGCGGAGGCGTTTACTGTAAGAAAATTGGCTCTCGTTTAAGTGGATTCACCTTCACGAAACGTTAACGCTAATAAAGCGGAGCGAGGCACAAGCGGAAATAGATCAGGACTCGGATTTCGAACCAGGAGTTAGCGAGGGATACCATGGCGAAAGACGAAACATTTTTGGAGAGGCAGTCAATCGATATCTTTCGATCACGGAACTCGCTCGGCGTCGAGCGGCGGGAGGCCGTGAGCGAGCGAGTTGAGTATCCGTCGCAAACCTACGCGGCAAACGATTACCTGGCGATCTTCGACAAACGGAACCTCGACCGGGAATGCCTGGCGAACAGTCTCATTTCCCACCAGATCGGCATCAGCATCTTCACCTTCTCGGGCATCGCAAGCTGGCAGCAATGCAAGTCGACGCTCGGCACCCTCAGGGTCGCATTGATCAACATCGGCAGCAACGACATCACGGATGTTTCGGTTCGCCAGGAAATCACCCAGCTCGTGACGACGCTGGAGCCGGTGCCGGTCGTGGTGCTCTCCAACAGCCAGACGCTGGACCATGTGCTGCAGGCCATCGATCTCGGCGTGCATGGCTTCATTCCAAGTTCCGTCGACATCGACGTGTGCATCGAGGCGATCGGACTGGCGATTGCCGGAGGGCAATTCGTGCCGGCAAGCAGCGTGCTTGCGATGCGCGGGCTCGTCGGGGGCTTCGTTGCCCGCAAGGCGATCCGTTCCGCCTTCACGGTACGCCAGACGGCCGTCGCCGAAGCGCTGCGCCGCGGCAAGGCGAACAAGATGATCGCACGGGAACTCAATCTCTGCGAAAGCACCGTCAAGGTGCATATCAGGAACATCATGAAGAAGCTCGGCGCCACGAACCGCACCGAGGTCGCATGCAAGGTCGGCGACCTCCTGCCCGACGCCGAGCATCATCTCGACCGGGTCTAGAACGCCCCGCAACAGGAATAGTGTCATGATCGTGTCGGGGAACCCTGGCGTCTCCGAGGAACTTGCCGTTTCTCGGGCGGTATCGCTTGTCTTGCAGCGCAAATGGCTGATCCTCGCCTTCCTGGCGGCCGGCATGTTCGGCTCGACGGTCGGTTACCTGGACCAGCCGCCGCGCTACTTCGCCGAGGCGGTGCTGGCGCTGGACGTGCGCAAGTTCCAGGCGCTGCCCACCGAATCCGTCGTCTCGCCCCTGCCGCAGGAAAGCCCGGCACTGCGCACCGAGATCGACATCATCAGTTCGAGGTCCATGGGCGAAAAGGTCCTGACGCAGCTCCGGGCGGCCGGCGTCGATGTCGCCAGGGGTCTGGGGCTGACAGGGGAGACCGGCGCCGGCTCCTCGGCGGCAACGACCGCCGAGCCGAGATTCCACCCGGCCATCGACGATCGCATTCTGGTCGATCACTTGCTCTCCGGCGTGCGCGTCGCCAACGACGGCCGGTCCTATACGATCTACATCTCGTTCAGCGGTGCGAACCCGGAATTTCCCGCCATCGTCGCCAATGCCTATGCGGAGGCCTATATCGATTATCAGGTCGACGTGCAGACGACCGCGACGCGGCATGTCAGCGACTGGCTGGGCACCCGTCTGGTGAGCCTGCGCAGCGAGCTCGAACGATCCGAACATGCGGCCACCGAGTTCCGCGAAAAATCCGGCATCGTCAAGTCGGGCGGCACGACCCTGCTTTCGCAGCAGATTGCCGGGCTGAACACGGAGCTGGCGAAGCTGAGGGCACAGGTCGCGGGCGCGAGCGCCCGGCTGGAGACCGCGCTCGACGTTTCCAAGACAGAAAGCGGCCTCACTCTGTCGGAGGTCCTGAACTCACCGGCGATCCAGCAACTGCGCACCGAGGAGTCGCGCCTCAAGCGCTCGCTTGCGACGATCAGCGAGAGCGGTGCGGTCAAGAACCCGCAGATCCCCGAGCTGAAGTCCCAGCTCGAGACGATCCAGGCGCAGATCGCGGTGGAGGTGGACCAGATCGTCGAGAGCCTGCGCAACGAGATCGAGGTCTCCAAGCGTCAGCAGGCCGGCCTCATAGCGAGCCTCAAGCAGATGCAGACCGAGATGTCCATCGCGAACGAGGCGATCGTCCAGGCCGACCAGCTCGATCGCGAGGCGAGCGCGAACCGCGCGATCTACGAGAGCTATCTTGCCCGCTACAAGCAGACGATCGAGCAGGACGGCATCGCGATGGCGGAGGCGCGGATCATCTCCAAGGCGATGCCGCCATCCTCGCGGGCAGGCCCCGATGCTGCGACCTGGCTGCTCGCCGGGATCGTCTTCGGCCTCGCCGGCGGGCTGCTCGCCGCCGTGCTTCTGGAGCTGCGCTCCGTCTTCCTGCGCCGGTCGACCGCCTATGAGGAACATGCCGGCGTGCCGATCGTCGGGCGCATTCCCGAGCTTTCGCAGCACCAGCGGACCGGCATCGCCAAGCTGATCTGCCAGGGGCATGCGCCCTTCGCCCATGCGGTGGCCGACCTGCAGGGGCGCCTGCGGCTCTCCGCCCGCGCCGGCAACGCCCTGACGGTTTCGGTGACGTCGGCCGGCCCTCGCGAGGGAAAGACCTTCATCGCCTCCTGTCTCGCCCGGTCGCTGGCGGCAACGGGCCTGCGAACCGTCCTGCTCGACGCGAACCTGCTGGCCCCCGCGGTGGCGCGGGAGTTTTCCATCCAGCCCGGGCGCACGCTCGTCGATCTCGTTGCCGCACGCGATGGCATTTCGCTTGACGACATCCTGCGCCACGACGGCGGATCGGGCATCGATCTCGTCTGTGCCGACCTGGCGGAAGGCCCGGCCGAACACGTTCTCGGCCACGAGTCCTTCGCCCGGCTGCTTGGTACGCTCAAGCAGACCTACGACGCGGTGGTCATCGATTCCGTCCCGGTGGGGAGCGGGTCGGGGGCGCTGCTCGTGTCGGCGCTGGTCGATGCGACCATCTTTGTCATCCCTGCCGGCAGCGACCTCCTGCAGGCGATGAGCGGCCTGCGCAAGGCCGCAGCGGCCGGTATCGTCGTGGACGGTCTGGTCATCAACGAGGCTTCGCGCGGCACATTGAAACGCCGGGCGAGCCCGACCAAGGATCTCCAGGCCGCGAATGAAGGCAGAAAACGAACCGATGCGGCCGTCGACATGCCGTCGATTGCCGGAATGTGAGGCTTGAAACAGATGCTGAAAGCGCAAGAGGCCATTCCCACTGCCGCCGGCCGTCGACGAGGCACCATCCGCCTGGCCGCGGTCCTCGGCGCCCTGCTGCTTGCCGTTTCGAGCGGTCCGGACAAGGCGGCCGGCGCCGAATATCCGGTGGGAAGCGGCGACGTGCTGCGCATCACCGTCTATGGCGATACCGGGTTGAGCGGCTCCTTTCCGGTCGGCGCGGACGGCACGATCGGCTATCCGCTGCTCGGCAATCTCCCCGTGGGGGGAAAGAGCATCGAGCAGGTCCGCGCGATCATCGACGACGGGCTGAAGGTGCATATCGCCAATCTCTCCGTCGCGGTGGTGGTGGAGAACTACGCACCCGTCTACATCGTCGGCGAGGTGCAGAAGCCCGGCAAATACGAATTTCACCCCGGCATGATCGCGCTTGAACTGTTCGCGCTCGGCGGAGGACAGAAGGAGGCGCTTGCGGAGGGCGAAAGCGGTTCCGCGCGCCTTACCGGCCTCCGGCAGGAATATGCCGATCTGGGCGTGCAGCTTCTCGGCCAGGACGTGAAGCGGGCGCGCCTCGAGGCGGAACTCAACGGGCGGCCTTTCACCTATGTGGCGAATGACGACATCGGAACGCCCGATGCCCGCGTCGTCCAGCAGGTGGTCGAGGCCGAGCGCACGCTGTTCGAAATGCGGCGCACCTCGCTCGATGCCGAATTGAGCAGCCTGGAGCGGCAGCGGGTTGGTTATGTCGAGGAGATCGACACGCTGGAAAAGAGCGGCAAGCTGCGCGACGGCGAGCTTGCGCTGCTCAACGAGGACGTCAAGGTGGCGAGCGCCATGGTGGAGCGCGGCCTCACCTCGAAAACCCAGCTTCGCGAGAAACAGCGGGAAATATCCGCCACCAACCGCGACGTCCTGGAGTTCGGCTCGTTCCTCGCGCGGGCGCGCCAGAACCTGACGCTGATCGACGGTCGATTGGTATCGCTGCGCGGGCAGCGCCGCGGCGAGGCGGCAGCCGAGCTGCGCGAGGTGAACATCGACATCCTGCGCCTGCGCCGGAAGATGGCCTACAACATCCAGTCCATGGCGGAGGCAGGCATCGCCCTGCAGAAGAAGGATGGCAGCCGGCAGGCCGCCTTCCGCTTCTCCGCCATCCGGATGCTCGACGGCAAGTACCAGGAAGTCGAGGTCGGCCAGACCGACCCGGTGCTGGCGGGCGACATCCTTCGCGTGAGCATCATCCTGGACGAGGCGAACATCGCCCGCCGATGAGCCGGGGCGCGAAACCGTTTCACACGTTTGCTGGAAATTATTCCGGAGGCGGAAGCGAACCGTGGCTCACCGCCCCGGAACGCCTGTCAATGGTGAGCGACACGCTCAAGGCCTGTAGCCGACGGCCCTCACCTGGCTGATCCCCGTCATGAGCCGTCCGTAGACGGTGCAGATGCGGTTCATTGCCCTCTTGCCAACGATGGGGCCGACAACCCACCAGTAGCGCGGCCAGCGGTGATGGATTGGCGACGCGCTGATTTCCGTAAAACCGGCGCGCTTCAGCAGATTGCCGAGATTGCTGGGCGACCATGTGAACAGATGGAAGTTCGGGTCGTCCTCGCGGTAGCGCATCTTGAAGGTTTCGCTCGGCGTCACGAGCACGATCCGCCCACCTGCGCGAAGCCTGGTGAACATCAACCGCACCATGGCGAGCGGGTCGTCGACATGTTCGAGTGCATGATGGGAAATGATGATGTCGGCCCAGCCTTCCTCTATCTTCTCTATACTGTCGAAAACCTGGATGCCGTTCTCGCGCGCCGCCGCCGCGGCCGCCTCGTTGATCTCGACGCCGACCCTCTCCCTGACATCGAGGCCGGAGAGTATGTAGCCGCCGCCACATCCAAAATCGATCACGCGATCCGACGGGCCGACAAACTTCTCGAACTTCAGGCGATCGAAATAGGCCGCGTAGCGCTGGTGCGCGAACGTTTTGTCGAAATAGGACGTGTCATAATAGGCGTTCTTTTCGGAAACGGCGGCTGCGTCGGAAACGGTCATGTTCTCCCCCGTGAGGCAAGGCCGGACAGACTGAGCGCCCGTAACCGACACTATAGGAAACCGTTCCGACGGTGTTAACGCGACTGTATGGGGTAGAACCTCCACCGAACGTATAGGAGGCTTACGCCCTGTCGCGAGAGCATCGGCAGGTCGTTCCCGTCAACCGGCGCTAGCGCAGCGCCCTGGCAAGGAGCGAGCGGACGCGCGGCATCATATCGCGACGCCGCAGGAGATAGCCGAGGGGCGGCACGAGCGCCGTGAAGGGCGACAGCCGGAAGGCGACGTTCAGCAGTCGCAAGGCCTCCGCATTTCCCTGCAGGGCATGGGACACGGCCGACCAGTAGGCGCGCTGGGCGATACCGCGCCGGGCGCGCTTGCGCAGCGCCTCGGCCCCGTCCAGCCATCGACCCTCATGGTGGAAGAAGCTCTCCGCCGCCGCCGCCGTGTGCAGGACATGCAGGCTTTGATGCGTCCACAGGTCCGTCGAACGGTTTGCGGCGTGGGTGCGGATTCCGGCCTGCACGCAATCGAGCGCGGCAACGGGACCGTGCATGGCAAGCCGCAGCCAAACTTCGTAGTCGTCGCTGTGCGGAAGGGAGGTCCGGTAGTGGCCGGTGCGCTGCTGGACGCTGGTGCGCACGAGAATGGAGGGGCCTGGTATCTGGAAGACGCCGAGATAGCAGAAACGCTCGATGAAGGCGCGGCCGGACATCAGCTCCACCGTCGGGAAAGCAGGCTGCGCCGCGACCTCGGGCAACGGCGCGTCGTCGCGGATCGCGACAGCATGTCCGTAGCAGAAGGCGATCGCCCGGTCTTTCTCCATGACCGCGGTTGCCCGCCGGAGTGCGCCCGGCACGAGAAAGTCATCCGCAAAGAGGAGAAGAAAATAGTCGGCGCGCGCCCAGTCTATGCCGGCGTTGAAGGAGGCGTGGGGACCAAGATTTTCCGGGCGAAGCAGCAGTTCCACCCGCGGGTCCGCAGCCGCAAGGCGCCGGGCGATCGCCACGCTGTCGTCCGTCGAGGCGTTGTCGACGATGAGGACGCGCACGGCGGCGGCTTCCTGGGACAGCGCGCTCGTCACGCAGGCTTCGAGATACCGGCCGTAATTGTAGTTGGGAATGACGACATCGACGCTCGCCATGACCTAGGCCCCTGCGGCGAGGAGCCGCCGCAGCCGTTCGATGCGGCTGCGGCCAAGGCGCAGCCCGATCTGTATTTCGGCAAGGAAGGGATGGCGCGTGAGGTGCAGCCCGGCGAGCCAGCCGATCGCGGCAAGGACGGTGGCCGCAGCGAAGGACAGGAGGTCCGACTGCGGCTGCTCGTTGGAGATGACAAGCGCCAAGGGGCCTGCAAGGGCAAAGGCGGTGACGATGGCGCTCGGCGCAAACGCCGCAACGAGGGCGCGCAGGGAAAAGGGGATATGGCGGCGTACGAAGAAGAAGCCCACCGCCGTCTGGACCGGAAGCGCGATGAACTGGCTGAGCGCCATGGCGATCACCCCGTAGAGGCTGGCGGTGCAAAGGACGGACGCCGCAAAGACGCGGGAAACCAGGCTGGCGAGGAAGGCGTCGCGGTTCTGGCCAAGTGCCAGGAGAAGCGGTCCCGTGACGATCGCCGGCGCCCAGAAGACCGCGGAAAGACCGAGGATCCGCACGACGGGAATGGCCTCTTCCCACTGGTGGCCGAGCACGATCCGCACGATCTGCGGAGCGAGAAGGCAAACCATGATGGCGGCCGGCCAGTAGAGCACCGAAAGATAGGCCAGCACGCGAAGATAGGTTTTCTCAATGTCGTATCCCTCGCGGATGCTGTTTGCCAGCGCCGGGAAGGCCATGCTGTAGAAGGCGGACATGATGATGCGGTCCGGCACGCCGCAAAGGGCGTTCGAGCGGTTGTAGAGTGCGACGGCGGTCATGGAGGTGAGCCGGCCGAGGATCAGTTGCGGCACGGCCTCCTGGATACGCTCCACCACCAGCGCCGCCCCCTTGAAGGCGCCGAAGGCAAGGACCTCCCGCCAGCGCGAGAGGCCCGGGCGAAAGAATTCCCGCGTCGGCACGGGAGAAAGCATGACGGAGAGGCCCGCGAGCATCATCGCGCCCGCCAGCAAGCCCCAGGCAAAGCTGATCGGACCGAAGCCGAGGACGGCAAGAAGGATGGTCGTCAGCCCGTTGACGAGCGACACCGCAGTGCGGATCGCCGCAAGCGCGCCAAAGCTCATGTTCCTGCGCAGGATGGCGATGACGGGCTGGGCGACGGCCTCCGTGAACCCCGCGACGGCGGCGAGCAGCAGGAAGAAGGAAAGGTCGGGCGTGCCATAGAAGCCGGCGATGAGGCCGGAGGCGAGACCGAGACCGAGGGCGACGGCGGCGCTGCACAGCACCTGCAGCGTCAGGGACGTGCCCACGGCCTCCCGGTCAACGGCATGGCGCTGGATGAGGAACTCCGCCGTGACGAATTCACGCGTCGAGAAGGCGACCACCGCGATGGCCAGCCCCGTGACGGCCTCGCCGATCTCGCCGGGGGTGAGCAGTCGCGCCACGGTCGCAAGGACCGCGAAATTGATGAGCAGGGCGAGATATTGCTCCAGCGATGCCATGATATAGGCGCGGCGAACCATGCGGGTCACACTTTCCGGCGCCGGCGGGCCGGCGGCGCTGCATTTTCGGAACTGCATCTCATGTCGGTTCACTCCACAGTGACGGGGTAACGTAAGCCCGCCGCCGGTGCACACCACCTGTCCGTTTAGCCTGGGCCCTCCCCTTCAAGGCGTACGGTGTCAGGCGCACCGCTCCTTCAATATGCCCGACAGCAGAAGCTCTCCCTGCCGGGCGAGTTCGCGACGGATCGCGGCGTTGTGCTGCTCGATCTCCTTGCGGGCGCCATCGAGGTCCGCGAGCGCCGTGCGCACCTGCCCGATCAGGACCTCGACATCGAAATCCTCGATATGCTGGCAGAAGGCAGCGCGGCCGAACGTCGCCATCAGTTCGTCGTTCTTCTGCGCATATCCGAGCGAAAAGGCCGGCCGGCCGGTCTTCAGGGCGCAGAGCAGGTTGTGGTAGCGCGAGACGATGGCGATATCGACCTTCTTGAGCTCTTCCATCACCTGATCCAGCGAGGTCGTGCGCGCCACCGACACGAAGGCGTGGCTCGCGCCCGCAGGGCGTGGTGCAAGCCCCTGGAAGATATCGTCCAGGGCCGTTTCGTCCGCCTTGTCCCCCATGAAGAGATGAACCCTCCGGCCATCCTCGAGAAGCCGGCCGATGACCGCCGAAAGCTTGTTTATATAGGTGCGGTAGATCGCGTCCCCATCGGCCTGCCCGCGTTTCCAGCCGCGATAGTGCATGACCCCGACGCCGATGGCGGCATGCGCCGGCCGGCGGTCCACGACGGGATCTTGGGTCGGGGCACGCAATCCGAAGGCAAGATCGGGAAAGCGAAGATCGCGGGACACATCGACGCCGAGATCCCTCACGTAACGGAGCGAGAAATCGTCGCGGTAGGACCGATATTCGGCCATCTGCACCGCCGCCTTCAGGAAGCGGCGGCTGAGCGTATTGTGGATCGGTCCCGCGCCGATGCTGACAAAGGCGATGCGGATGCCGCGCAAACGGGCGGCGAGGCACCACCAGAAGAGGATGAAGGGCCAGCCGAACGGCGTCTCCTGGAAATCGTCGAGGATGCCCGTGCCGGGAATGACAAGGACCTCCGTCCCGGCAAGCGCCTGGAAAATGGCGATCATGCTGCCGATCCGGGAGGGCACGCGCCAGAAGCCGGCGCCGGGCGATCGTACAGACCGGCCCGTTGACGGCTTCTTCCCGCGGATGCTGACGACATCGAGCGCGAAGTCGTCGCGGACCTTTGCCGGATTGGAGCAGATGCACAGCAGCCTCGCCTCGGGCCGCGCCTGGCGCAGGAAGCGCACCATGGCTTCCAGCGAGCCGTCATTGCCGGAGTTTCCGGAGCCGAACTGTCCCAGCAGGCCGATCTTCATCCGTAGGTCCCATCCGGAGCGTGATAGCGGCGGGATTATTGCGCCCGGGCGGAGAGCGGAAAACGCCCCCCTTCGACCCGCAGCCTCATCCGGAAGGGGTAGATCGGCGGAGGGCTGTCGCGAAGGAGGGCCGTGACGGTACGAACGGGCGGATTCCAATGCCTCCCCCGTGCAGCGACAAAGGATGCAGGGGGTTGACCATGAAGCTTGCCTATTTCGTCCTCCCGCATCTCGGCGGCACCTACACCGTGTTCACGCAGCTTCGCAGGGGGCTTGCGCCCTACGATATAGAACTCCGCTGGCTCGGGCTCCGCCACGGGACCGGCGGCGTCGACCCCACGCTTTCGGACGCGGCGGCCCTGGGCGCCGGGATCGATGCGGCCGCCCTTCCCGACGACCGGGAAACGGCCCGCCGCCTCGCCGACGCCATCGTGGCGGAAGGCTTCGATGGTGTCGTCGTCAATGTTCTCAGCGACCGCGTCCAGACCAACATCGTGCGTTACCTGCCGCCCGAGATCCTGCGCTTCATGGTCGTGCACAACATCACGCCCGGCACCTATGCCGCGGCCTGCGCCATCGCGCCGCATGTGCACGCGACCATCTGCGTGTGCCGCCGCGCCCGGGATGATCTCGTCGACCGTCACGGCTTTCCCGCCGGCCGCACCCATGTCATTCCGAACGCCGTTTCGCTGAAGGATTTTCCTTTGCAGGATCGCACGTTACGGTTTGAGGGCCTTCGCCTGCTGTTTCTCGGCCGGATCGAGGATGCGTCGAAGGGCGTCCTGTGGCTGCCGGAGATTTTCGCGCGGTCGCCCGGCACGGCGCGGCTGACGATCGTCGGCGATGGTCCGGACCTGCCCCGCCTCCGGGCGGCCCTGCCCGCCTCGGCGCGGGTCGATTTCCTGGGCGCCGTCGGCATCCAGGCGGTGCCAGCGCTGATGGCACGCCATGATGTCCTCCTCATGCCGTCACGCTACGAGGGGTTGCCCATGGCCCTGGTGGAGGCCATGGCCGCGGGCTGCGTGCCGATCGCTTCCGCCCTTCGCGGCGTCACGGACATGGTCGTCGACGACGGGCATGACGGCCTTCTGTTTCCTGTCGGCGACAGGAGGAAGGCCGCCGACCTCGTCCATGCGCTCGATGGCGATCGCCCGCGCCTCGCGCACCTGTCCGCCGGCGCCCGGCGCAAGGTGGCGCGGAATTTTACCGTGGAGCGCATGGCGATGCGCTATGCCGAGGCGCTGCGCAAGACCGCCTTGAATCCCCCGCCGATCGCCCCGTCGCTGCCCATCGAGAACTGGTCGCTGCCCTCGGGTCTGCGCCCCGGCTTGCGGACCTACCTCCCCGGCCCGGTGAAGAACTGGCTGCGCCTGGTTCGCGAGCGGCTGTGACCTGTCGCTTGCGGCCGATGTCGATCCCTTCGAAAGGAACCGCCATGCATGTCCTCCGCCTCGCCCTCTGCGTCTGCCTGCTGGCCAGCCTGTCGCTTCCGGGAGATGCGACCGGTGCGGAGAATGCGCGGTTTCCCCTGCGCATCGCACCTGGCGGCCTCCATCTTGAGGACCAGGCGGGACAACCGTTTCTCATCACGGGAGATTCGGCTTGGTCGATGATCGCGGACCTCTCGGCATCGGAGGCGCAGTCCTACGTCGCCGACCGCAAGGCGCGGGGGTTCAACACCCTCCTGGTCTCGCTGATCGAGCACGAATTCGCCCGGAACGCACCCGCCAATATCGACGGCGTCGCACCCTTTCTCGAACCGGGCAATTTCACGAAGCCGAACGATCCCTATTTTGCGGCGGCCGAGCGCATGCTTGATATCGCGCTCAAGGCGGACATGCTGGTGCTTCTGGCGCCGGCCTATCTCGGCGCTAATGGCGGCCCGCAGGGCTGGTATGGCGAAGTGGCCGCGGCCGGCCCCGAGGCGCTGCAGGCCTATGGCCGCTATGTCGGCAAGCGGTTCGCCCGCTATCCGAACGTCATCTGGGTCCAGGGCGGCGACTATGATCCACCCGAAAAGCGCCTTGTGGAGGCCCTGGCCGCGGGGATCGAGGCGGGAAATCCCGGCGTCCTGCAGACGGTGCACGGGGATCGCGATTCCGCAACCCACCTCTACTGGAAGGACGCAGGCTGGCTGAAGCTCGATACCGTCTACACCTATGGCGACGTGGCCGCGGCGGCTCTGGCGCGCCACCGCTCCGGTCCGCGCCGGCCTTTCTTCCTCATCGAATCGCGCTACGAAAACGAGCACGGCGTCGGCGCATCGGAAATCCGCAAGATCGCCTATGGCGCGTTGCTGTCGGGGGCGAGCGGCCAGGTCTACGGCAACAATCCCGTGTGGCATTTCGGCGGCCCCGGCCTTTACGACGCCCCAGTGGGCTGGGAGCAGGCGCTCGCAAGCGAAGGCGCGCAAAGCATCGGCCATCTCGCACGGTTTTTCGAACGTCTCGACTGGTGGAGGCTGCGGCCTGCCGACCCGACATTCGCCGTCAGGGCCACGGGACTGCCCACGGCGACCGCGATCTCGGCCCTTGCGGATGATGGAACCTTCGCCGTCGTCTATCTCTATGATGCGCTTTCCGTGGAGATCGATGCGCACGGGCTTGCGGCTGCGGACCTGGCCTTCGAATGGTACGATCCGTCCACCGGCGCGCTCAGCCGATCCGGCCCGCTGGACAGAAATGCCGGCATACACCGGCTGCAGGCCCCGTCCACGCAGAACGCTTCGGGCTCCAGCGACTGGCTTCTTCTCGTGCGGGGCGGCGCTTCGCGCCGCTAATGTCCACCGGCCTCACTGGCCGGCGATGCCCATTTCGATTTCGCTGTCGCTCCAGCCTTCGCGCCGATAGCGGAGAAAGAGATCCGCAAGCGTGGCGGCGCTCTTGTCGGTCTTGTCGAGAGCCGCGTCGACCGTGCGCCGCGTGGGTGTGGATGCGATCTTTCGTTCCTTCACTTTTTCCATGAGAAAGCCCCTTCCGGAAAGGATGGTTGCGCCATGGCCGGCCGAACAGCCGCGCCAGGGCGGGAGAGACCCGGAGGACGAGGACACAGGGCGCCTCGGGGTCTCCCCCAACCGTGGCCGGCAAGGATGGGGGTCGGGGGCTGCCGGCACGGTTCTGCCCGGCCGATGCTTCCGGCGGAGGGCCAGGTCACGGACCATGCTGCATCGTAAAACTCTCTTCCGCCGAGGCAACGTGGCTGAAAGGTCTAGGCCCTAGCCAAATGGTTTACGCCGGAGGGCTTCCCGGTATCGCCGAAGGCGAATCCGGCGTTTGCTACAGCCGATACCGTTGCCAAATAGGGTCATCTGCGTGGTGGTGATGGCCGCCGTCGATTTCGCATGGATGGCGGCGGGCCTTCGTCCACACGCGCGATGAACTTACGCCTGGCGCCTTTCATGCGGGATAGACGCGCTTCGAAACGAACCGGTGATAGAGCCAGGCAAGAAGAACAAGGGCTCCGGTTCCCGCGGCGATCGGCAGAAGCAGGAAAGACCAGCCTGCGCCGGCAAGGATGACAACCAAGGGATTGCCCCCGGCCGGCGGATGAAGCGTATCGGTGAACTGCATGAGCGCAATGGCAAGACCGACGCCGAGCCCCATGGCGACGACACCGTTGCCGAGGAACGTCAGGACAAGCAGGCCGACAAGCGCGGAGATCAGGTGGCCACCGATGACGTTCCGCGGCCGTGCAAGCGGGCTTTGCGGCAAGGCGAAGAGAAGAACGCAGCTTGCTCCAAATGGTGCGATCAAGAGAACCTGGCCCAGATTCTCCGTCAGCACGGCAAGCAACCAGATTGCGAACGCGCCACCGAGGCCTGACGCGAGGGCGGGAATCGCACTCCTCCTGATATGGAGGAGAAGCGCCTGCGTCCCGGAAACGGGCCTGACGGCTTCCATACCTGGCGACATGTGCTCGCCTCCTCAGGAAAATCGGCCCGCGCATGTCCGTCTTGCGCGGGCCGGGCCGATCAATTGGCCTTCTTGAACTTGACCGCCTCTTCGGAGCCACCGGTCGCATTGCCCTTCGAATAGGAATGCGCGCCGACACCGGCCAGGGCTCCGCCCTGCGCGATCAGATATTCGTTGCGGATCGGCCGACCCTCGAAGAAGCATTCGAGGATTTCGCGCGTGCCGGCCGCGTAACGGGCCTGCGCCGAGAGCGAGGTGCCCGAGATATGCGGCGTCATGGCGTTGTTCGGGGCCGTTCGCCAGGGATGATCCTTGGGCGCCGGCTGCGGGAACCAGACATCGCCGCCGTACCCGGCCAGGTGGCCGCTCACCAGCGCGCGCGCAACGGCGTCCCGGTCGCAGAGCTTGCCGCGTGCGGTATTGACGAGATAGGCGCCGCGCTTGAAGAGCTTCAGCGTCTCCGCGTTGATCATGTTCTCCGTCTCGGGATGCAGCGGGCAATTCAGCGTCACGATATCGCAGGCCGGATACATGTCTTCCCGCGTCTCGTGCCAGATCAGGCCCAGTTCCAGCTCGACCTCGCGCGGCAGGCGGTGGCGGTCGGTATAGTGGAGATGCATGCCGAACGGTTTCAGCCGGCGCAGAACCGCAAGACCGATACGGCCGGCGGCCACCGTGCCGACATGCATGCCTTCGATGTCGTAGGAGCGGGCGCCGCAATCGGCGATGTTCCAGCCGCCGTTCACCGCCCAGGCATGCGACGGCGTATAGTTGCGCACGAGGTTGAGGGCGGTCATCACCACATGCTCGGCCACGCTGATGGAGTTGCAGAACGTGACCTCCGCGACGGTGATGCCGCGGTCGATGGCGGCCTGCAGGTCGACGTGGTCCGAACCGATGCCGGCCGTGAGCGCCAGCTTCAGCTTCGGCGCCTTGGCGATGCGTTCGGCCGTCAGATAGGCGGGCCAGAAGGGTTGGGAGATCACGACGTCCGCGTCGGCCAGTTCCTCCTCGAACCGGGATTCCGGCCCGTCCTTGTCGGAGGTCACGACAAAGGTATGACCGTTCGATTCCAGATAGTTGCGCAGGCCAAGCTCGCCGGACACGCAACCCAGCAGGCTTCCCGGAACGAAGTCGATCGCCTTCGGCGTCGGCAGGGTCTGCCCGTCGGCATAGCGTTCGATGACCGGCAGGGATTCACGCGCATAGCCGGTCGGATAACCGTCGATCGGATCGTCGTAAAGGACGCACACTACTTTGGCCATGACATTTCCTTTCTGAACTTGAGACAACCAGAGACCTCCCGCACGCGTGCCGCGTACGGGTCAAAGGCCTGCTCGGTACGATCAGGCACGCCGGCCGGTGACCGGCGAGATGCGGGGTTCCTCCTGGAGGCCTCGGGTTAAGAGGTATCTCTTTGACACGGGCATCTTGCATGGCAGCCGATGCGACATCCAATGGATGTTTTTTACGAATCCATAGGCGATGCCGATGAAGTTGCAGCGCAGCAATAAGCAACTTCAATGCCGGTCAGGAAATTTGCCCGCAACTGGCGATCGGGGGACCGCAACGCCCCGCGGACACAATGGGCGCCTCCACGGAACACCGCGAGTCGGCCACGCGCAGCATCATGGATCTTGAACTCCCTGTGGTGCGCCGTCATCGGCCCTCCCCGACGACACCCAGCTTTCGGCCCTTCCGGCCGTGTTCTTGCATCGCGGCGTCCCGCAAGGGTCCAGTGCCTCCGCCGAAGGCACGATCGAAATGCCCTTCGATATCGGCGCGCTCCACACAGTCCTGGAGCGCCAGGACCATCGGCGATTGCGGCAGACGGTCGGCGAGCACGAGGCCGATCGCCTGATGGTGAACCGGATCGACCATGTCGAGAAGGACCAGGTCGTCCGCACGGCCGAAGACGAAGCCAAAGGTGTGGGGCACGATCGCGCACCACAATCCGCGGCGCAGATGCGAAGCAACGCCGAGGAAGGAGTTGCTGACCACCTTCGGCCGAAGCTCCACTCCGGCGCCTGCGGCAATCCCGTTGAGGATACGCCTGTTCTGCATATCGTCGGACAACAGGCACAGCGGCTGCGTCACCGCCTCCGCCCAGCGCACGGTCTGCGCCTTCGCCAGGGGATGGTCGGACCGGCATGCGAAAACGTAGCGCTCCCGGTAGAGCGGAAAGCGCCGGACATTGTCGAGCGGTTCGTTGTCGAGATAGGTCAGGCCGCCATCGATCTCGAAGGTCTCCAGCGATTTCTCGATCGCCCGTGACGACATCGAGCGGATCTCGATCTGGACCAGCGGATTGCGATCTTCGAACTGCTCGGTGACGAAGGAGACCGATGGCATGGCCGCAGGGATAACGCCGAGCCGCAACGTGCCGGTCAGCCCGCCCTTCTTCTTGCCCCTGAGGTCATCGTGCAGGCTTTCGTAGTCGGCAAGGATCTGCCTCCCCCAGCGCAGGACCTTTTCGCCTTCGGCGGTCAGCGAAAGGAAGCGGTGACCCCGGACGATCAGGGAAAGGTTCAAATCCTCCTCGAGCTTTCGAATGGCCTGCGACAGCGTCGGCTGCGTGACGCTGCACAGCTCCGCCGCCCGCCCGAAATGCTGCTCTTCGGCGAGCGTCACGAAAAACTTCAGATGCCTGATCAGCATTAGCGCGTCCCGTATCGTTTCTCGCGTCATCGATCGGAGAGCCGAACGGACTTCCGCCCGGTCGCGGCCGCCAGCCTCAAGCGGCTGGGCTCGGCGCCGCACGCCACCGCATCGATATCGCTCTTTTCAAATCGTTATATTTCATGAAATATAACGATTAGTGGATTTGCCATCGAAGCGAAAGCGCCTTTGGGCGGCATCCGGCGCGGCAACAACGAATTGAAGGGTCATCCGATCATCATGCAGGAAGAAATCCGGATCGCGGTCGCGCTCATCATCCGAGAAAACGGCGACACGCTTCTCGTGCGCAAGCGCGGCGGGCCGCAATTCATGCAGGCCGGCGGCAGGATCGCGGGCACCGAAACGCCGAAGGCGACGCTTGCCCGGAGATTGCGCGAGGAACTGAGCCTCGACATTCCGCCGGCGCGCATGGCGCCCTTCGGCTGTTTCGAAGCGGAGGCGGCCGACGAAACGGACCACCTCCTCGTCGCCTATGTATTCAGGGTCCAGCTCGAAGACGAGATCATCGCGCCGACCTGCGAGATCGACGAGGCGAGGTGGATGCCGATCCATGACGCGCCGACACTGCCGCTCGCCCCGCTCACACGCAACCACATCCTCACCCTGTACTGGCAGATGCAGTTCGGAACGGATCTGCCCCATCAGCAAGGCCGAGAAGCCGCGGCCTGAACGCCCCCTGCCAAGATCGGAACATCCATGCCGAGCCTGCCCCGCCTGACATCTCCGCAACCGGGCCCTTCGGGCGTTTTCCTGCCCCTGCAAGCGCCTGCGGCCAAAGCCGGCTCGCAGCGCCTGCGGACATGGGACATCCCCACGACGTTCCACTGCTCGATCATCGGCACATGCCTGACCGCCGGCGAACTCCGCCAGATTCTCGTCAAGGCCGGACAGGAGGACGCACGCACCGCGACAGACCATGCCCTGCACGGGCGCGGCGTGCGTCTTGCCGGCCAGCGCGACCACGCGGCAAAGCTGCTCAACAAGGCGCTCGACAAGCGCCACGAAAGCGCCATCAAGCGCATTCCCCGCCAGGCGGACGAGGCGGCGTTGCGCAGCATCTGGCGGGAATCCTTCGACCGTGGCGACATCGCCGGCCCCTACTGGGCGCTGATGAGCCATCCGGGCAGCCCGCAGGCGCTGATCCGCGATATCTTCGGCGAGGTGCATATGCTTTCGCACCTTGTCGGCAGCGCGAGCCGCCTCGACATCGCCCGCCTGACACGGCTGGAAAAGGACCTCGCGCTTGCGCATGAGAAGAGCGAACGCCAGGAGCAGCGGCTGAGGACGGCCGCCGACGAGCGTGTCGCCTTGCAGCAGCGCATCCGGCAGCTAGAGGAAAAGCTGGTACAGGCCCAAGCATCCGCCGCCGCTTCTCGCCAGGCATCCCCCGCAACCGGCGCGACGGACCGCGTCGAAACCGGGTCGAACCGCGCCAATACCTTCGCCGAACAGCTCGTCGCGGCCGAGGAGACCATTGGCGGCCTGCAGCGCGCCCTCGACCATTCGCAGGATCTCAGCAATGCCCTGCTTCGGGAAAACGAGGCCCTTGAGGCGATGCTTGCCGAAAGGACGAGGAGCGGGGAGAGGCAGGATGCCGTCGCGATGCCCGGACCTGTTCTCTATGTCGGCGGCCGGCGCAATCTGTTCGATCATCTGCGCGCCTGCGCGGAAAACCGAAGGGTCGATCTGCTTCTTCACGACGGCGGTATGGAAGACAGCACGACGCTCCTGCCCGCCCTCGTCGGTCAGGCGGCGACGGTTCTCTTTCCGGTCGACCACATCAGCCACACGGCTGTGGGCCTCGTGAAGCGCCTGTGCCGGGAACAGGGCAAGTCGTATCTGCCGCTTCGCTCGGCCGGCCTTGCCAGCTTCCTCGCCGCGATCACCGGCGCCTACGGCAGACTGTAAACGGGCTGCCGTCAAAGGGTGACTGTGCCGTCGCGAGAAAGACAACCGACCGGCAAGGGTTGGTTGGCGGGCTCCCAGAGCGGCAACGCAGACGCTTCGCTGCCATCCGTCAACAGGCCGGCTCCGGCTGTTGCACCCACATTCGCCTGCATGATCTCCGCCAGGATGGAGAGAGCGATGGAGGATGCGCTCTTGCCGCTCTCGAACAGGCCGGCCGGCCCGCGGATCCGGCCCAGCTTCTCCTTTTCCACACCGAAGCGCGCGAGGATATCGAGCCGGCGCTGATGGGTCTTCCGGCTGCCCATGGCGCCGACATAGAAGGCGTCCGTCTCGAGGATGAGCGGCAGCAGGTTCGTTTCCCATTCATGGTCATGGAACATCACCGCCACCGCCGTATGGCGATCCGCATGGATCACCGGCAGGCTCGCCGCGCTCGGAATCGGCACCACCTCCACGCCCGGCGTCTTCAGCACCTCTTCCCGCGTTTCCCTGTCCGGCGAATAGAGCACAACCTCGAAACCGGTGAGCAGGCCGAGCCTAGAGAGTTGAACGGCCGAAGGCCCGATGCCGGCGATGATGAGGCGCGTGCGCGGCGCGTAGATGCGGGTCAATGTCTCGGTCTCGTCGCCCGCAAGCGAAGGCACATGCATCATGGCCGGCAGACGGCGGTGCAGGCGGGAATCGATCGCAACCAGGTCCTCATCCGCGATGCCGACATCGAAAACGAGTTCGATCGCACTGCCGCAGGGAAGCTGGATATCGAAATATTTCGAGCCGCGGCCGTAGCGCACGCGCCGGTTCTCCCCGTCCTGGATGGCGGCGATGGCCTCCGTGACCACGGCCCGCTCGATGCAGCCGCCGGAGAGATAGCCCGTCCAGCGTCCCGTCTCCGAAACCGCCATCTGCGCCCCCAGCGGACGCGGCGAGGATCCCTCGATCTGCACCAGCGTGACGATCGCGATCCGTTCGCTGCGGCGCTTTCGGTCGATGGCAAAGTCGATGACGTAATCGTCGAACTGATCCCACGATCCGGCTGGCATCTTCATCGCGTGCTCCTCTTCTCAGGCAGGTTCATGAACATCGGCCGGCATCGATACCGGCGCGGGCCGCACCTCCATCGCCAACTTGTAAAGCATGTCGGCCTTGAAGGGCGTCGCGTAGAGGCGGACCCCGATCGCATCCCGAATGGCATTGCCGAGCGCCGCGGCGACCGGATTGTACGGGCTCTCGCTCATCGATTTCGCGCCAAGCGGTCCGATCCGGTCGTAAGTGTCGGCGAAGAAGACCTCGGTGCGCGGAATATCGGCGAAGGCGGGGATGTGATAGCCCCGGAAGGTCGGGTTCGTGACCCGCCCCTCCCCGTCGATCTTGAGATCCTCGTAGAGCGCGGCGCCGATCGCCTGGGCGACCCCGCCCTCCACCTGGCCACGGCACTGCATCGGGTTCATCACCGTGCCTGCATCGGCGGCATGGACGGAGCGCAGGATGCGGATCTCGCCGTAACGGCGATGGACGGCAACCTCGAAACCCTGGACATTGAAGGCGACGGAGCGCGGCGTGCCGCCGCTGCGACCCTGCCCCGAGAGCTTTACCCCCGCCAGGGCCGCTGCCTGCGCCAGCTTCGCAAGCGGGATGCTTTGGCCCGCGGCAATCACGACGCCCTCGCCGAGCTTGCACGCCGATCGCCGGGCGCCGGCGAACGATGCCGCAAAATCGAGGAGCATGCCGGCAAGGTCCTCCGCCGCCTCCCGTGTCGCCGAGCCGGCGACGACCGTTCCGGTGCTGCCGAAGGCGCCCGTGTCATGCGAGATGTGGTCGGTGTCCGACTGCTTGATGCGCACATGGGAAAGCGTCGTGCCGAGCAGCGAGGCAACGATCTGCCCATGCACGGTCGTCGTGCCATTGCCGAACTCGGCCGTGCCGGTCTTCAGCTCGTAGGTGCCGTCCGGCAAAAGCGTGACCCGGCTTTCGGCCCGGTGGCCGCGCGGCGGGATCGTGTCGATCATGCCGGCGGCGATGCCGCGGCCGATCAGCCAGTCGTCGGAGAGATCGGGATGCGGCCCTTTGCACAGGGCGGCTTCCACCCTGTCAAGGCACTGGTCGAGCCCGTAGCTGCCATATTCCACGTCATGCGGGCCGTCGTCCGCCGCGGTCATCGGGTCGCCCGGCACGACGACGTTGATCCGTCGGAACGCGATCGGGTCCATGCCGATCTGCCGGGCTACCTCGTCCATCGCCGATTCGATCGCGAAATTGCTCTGGCTCAGCCCATAGCCGCGAAAGGCACCGCTCGGCATTTCGTTGGTGTAGATGGCGACGGAATCGACCTTCTTGTTGGGGCAGCGGTAAAGCGCAATGCATTCTCCCGAGCCGTGGTACATGACACCCGGTCCGTGATTGCCATAGGCGCCCGTATTGGAGAGCATGCGCATCGAAATGGCCGTCAGGCGGCCGTCCTTCTTCGCGCCGACCTTCACCGTGATCTTCATCGGATGCCGGCTGGTGGAGGCGGAAAACTGTTCCATACGCGTATATTCGAGCTTCACCGGGCGCCCGGTCTTGAAAACGGCGAGCGCCACGATGTCCTCGGTGATCATCTCCTGCTTGCCGCCGAAACCGCCGCCGACGCGCTCGGCGAAGACCCGGATCTTGTCCTGCGGCAGGTCGAAGAGGGCACACAGCGCGTCGCGCGTCAGGAACGGCACCTGCGTGCTGGTGCGCATGTTGAGTCGCCCGTCGCCGTCGAGCCAGCCGATGGCGCCATGGGTTTCGAGATGGGCGTGCTGCACGCGCTGGATATGGTAGGTGCCCTCGTGGATGGCGTCCGCCTCGGCAAAACCCGCCTCGACATCGCCGAGATGCCCATGCAGTTCGGCGACGATATTGCGCTGCGGATTGGCGATGCGGGACGAGAGGGGCTTGTCATGCACGACATGCGCACCGGGCTTCAGGGCGTCCTCCGGATCGAAGACAGCGGGCAGCAGTTCATATTCGACC
The DNA here is from genome assembly GCF_004341885.1 of Shinella granuli. Lineage (GTDB taxonomy): Bacteria > Pseudomonadota > Alphaproteobacteria > Rhizobiales > Rhizobiaceae > Shinella > Shinella granuli. The sequence continues at coordinate 151,438 of NZ_SLVX01000009.1, forward strand.
GCAATCAGCTTGCAGCCGGCCTCGGCGATCCCCTCGCTTTCCGCAATGACGGCTGCAACCCGCTGGCCGATATGGCGGACGATCGGATCTAGCACCAGCGTGTCGTCGGGGTCGTCCGTATACATCTCGTGGCGCGCGGTGGAGAAATAGCGATCCGGCGCATCCTCGTGGGTCAGCACCGCGACGACGCCCGGCAGCGCAAGCGCGGCGCGCGCATCGATGGAAACGATGCGCGCGGACGGATGCGGCGCACGCAGGATCTTCATATGGGTGAGGCCGGCCAGGTCACCGACGGGCGCGACATCCATCGTGTAACGCACACGGCCGGTCACGACGCCAGGCCCAGCAGGGGCCGCGAGATTGCGGCCGCACGCCTCGCCTGCGCCGACGCGCTCGACATGCTTCACGCCTTCTATGGCATCCGCAATCGCCCGGTAGCCGGTGCAACGGCACAGGTTGCCCTTGAGCGCGGCCGGCAGGTCACGGCGCTGGGCCTGGTCGAGCGCCGCCGCCGTCATGATCGCGCCGGCCGTGCAGAAGCCGCACTGGAAACCCTGCGCGTCGAGAAAGGACTGCTGCACCGGATGCAGGTCGTCCGGCGATCCGAGCCCCTCGATCGTCGTCACCTCCAAGCCTTCGGCACGAAATGCCGGCACCAGGCAGCTATGCACCGGCCGGCCGTCGAGGTGGACGGTGCAGGCACCGCAGTCGCCCGCATCGCACCCCTTCTTGACCCCGAAACAGCCGAGGTCGCGCAGGAAGGTGCGCAGGCACTGGCCCGGACGGGGCGTTGCCCCATGCTCCACGCCGTTTACGAGATAGGTCATGGCCGTCCTCCGAGTTCGAGCCGGATCTCTTCCGCGAAGACATGCGTCATGTGCCGGCGCCAGTCGGGCAGGCCGTGGATGTCGTCGTAGTAGAGCGCCTCGGGAATTTCGGCTTCCAGGCGGCGCACGAGCTCCCTCTCGCCCGGAAGAGCGGCGAAAGCGAGCCGGACCGGGCGCCGCGTCGACGCCGTTACCGTGAGGACGAATTCCCCCCGGCTCGCAAGCGTTCCGATGAGAAGCACGCCGGAACGGCCGAGCGGCGTGAGGCTCGCGCGGCGAAAGGCCGTGCGGCGCGCCAGCGCTTGCCAGGGCAGGCTGATGCTGCGCAGGATCTCGCCCGGCCGCAGGTCGTTGCTGAGCGGCCCCTTCACGAAATCGACCACCGGAACCCTTCGCTCGGAACCATCCGGCGACCAGATGGTGCAGACGCCGTCGAGCGCCGCCGTCAGCGAGATCATCGGACCAGCCGGCAGCGACATGCAGAGATTGCCGCCGACCGTCGCCATGTTCCAGATCTTGAAGGAGGCGAGGAACGAGCGGCAGCACGTTCCGATCAGCCGCGCCGCCGGCCAGGCGACCGGCGGTTCGAAGGCATCGAGCGTCGCCACCTTGCATGTCGCCGCAATCGAGAGGCCCGCATCGCTGGCAACAAGGGGCTGCCAGCCGAGATCGGAAAGGTCGACCAGCCGGGAGAGCTTCGGCTGCGGCTCGGAAAACAGCCAGGTCCCGCCGCCGAGCCAGGCATCGCCCTCGCAAAACGGCCAGAGTTCGGCGCGCTCGCGCGGCCTCCTGACGGCGGTGATGGTGTTGATGTCCAAGGCGGCAGCTCCGGTGCGAATGGCGGCGTCCCGTGCCGCGCCATCACTGTCGCGCATCGCAACTGATCTTGCCATTTCCAATTCAAGAGCAGATTGTTGCCGGAAAGGCATCAATGGAATGCATCGCCCATGCGCGCTCCGAAGGAAAAAACCACCCGTCCGTCACCGCCGCGCGAGCGCGCGCTGTCGCCTGCCCTGCTCGCCCGCATGTTCCACCAGCCCGCGATGATCTACTTCCAGACCGTCGCGGAGCTGCTCTCCGTTCGCGAATGCGCCCGCCGGCTCAACGTCGCGTCGTCCGCGGTCTCGCGCCAGATCGCCCAGCTCGAGGATGCGCTCGGCATGGCGCTCTTCCAGCGCGAGGGGCGCGGATTGCGGCTGACGGCGGCCGGCGAAATTCTCTTCCGTCATGTGCGCCGCGTTGCTTCGCCGCTGGAGGCGGCCGTCTCGGAGCTCGACATGCTGCGCGGGCTGAAGACCGGATCGGTGCGCATCGCCACGGTGGAGAGCGTCGGCCTTTCCTTCCTGCCGCCCCTCCTGACCGCGTTCGCGCAACGCTATCCGACGCTCCATCTCAGCGTCGAGGTCACGTCGTCGGCCGACGTCGTCACCCGCCTCGTCGACGAGACCGTGGATGTCGGCTTCGGCTTCGTCACGGTGCCGCCGCGCGAGATCGAAATGGCCGTCCGGCGCGACGTTCGCGTCGGTGCCCTGATGCGGCCGGACCATGCCCTGGCAAGCCGCCAGAAGCTGACCCTTGCCGACTGTTTCGTGCACCCTGTCGCGATCGGGACCCGCGAACTGTCCATCCGGCGCGCCATCCAGTCGACCCTCGACGCATCTGCATCCGTGCCGCCGCCGCTTCTGGAGGTGGGCTCCATCCGTATGCTGGTCGAGCTGGCGCAGGCCGGGCATCATGTTTCGATCATGACCCCGATCGGCGCGCACACCGAAATCAGCAGCGGGGCTCTGGTGTTCCGCCCGCTCGACGATCCCGGGCTTTCCACCAACCGGTTCGGCCTGATGGTGCGCGCCCGCGCCGGTCTGCATTTTGCACCGGCCGTCTTCTACGATCATGCGAAGGAGCACTTCCGGAGCCTGGAACTGCCCGGAACGGTGCTTGCTTGAAGGAGGAGCCCCCGCGCGACGAAGGGATAGAGGGAAGCGCGGCAGCAAGGCATTCCTGCGGTCCGTCGCGTGCGCGTGCAGTTTGCTGCGATACGGCGGCGACGCAAGTGGTGCCGGTGCGTGATCGGCCTATCGGTTCCAGCGACGCCTCGTTATATTCGACCGAAGCCAACGGTAGCGGCGCGCGCGGAGCCACCATTTCGAGGACGACCGCCGCCGCTGCGGACTGACGTGGAACCGGAATGAACTGTTCATTGCAGGCTGCCGGAATGTGAGGGGTGCATGGGTATCGAGAAGCCGTTCGGGAAAAGTGCCATTACCGTCGACGAAGCACGCGGAATGATCACCTCCGCGATACGCCCGGTCGCGGTGGAGACCATCGGCCTGCAAGAGGCATTGGGTCGGGTTTCGGCCGCCGCGGTCAAGGCACTGACGACGTCGCCGCCCTTCGACGTGTCCGCAATGGATGGTTATGCCGTCCGGGCTGACGACGTCCCTGCCAGCGGCATTGCGCTTCCCCTCGCGGGCGCGTCGAAAGCGGGGCTTGCCGCCGTGCCGACGCTCAGTCACGGAACATGCATGCGTATCTTCACCGGCGCGCCTGTTCCAGCCGGCGCCGATGCGATCGTCATTCAGGAGGACGTGGAGAGCGACGGGGAGCGTATCGTCTTTCGCACCGCCGCCCAACGGGGCCTCTTCATCCGCAAGGCCGGTTTGAACTTTGCCGAAGGAGCCGAGGTCGTCGCGGCCGGGCGCGTGCTGACGGCGCGCGACATCGGATTGCTTGCCGCCTCCGGTCACGACAGCATCCTCGTCCACCGCCGGCCAAGGGTCGCGGTGCTTTCGACCGGCGATGAACTGGTGGCAAGCGGGACCGGCATCGGTCCGGGCCGGATCTTCGACGCGAACCGCCCGGCACTCCTTGCGCTCGTCCGGGCATGGGGTGGCGAGGCATCGGACCTGGGCATTGCCGGCGATGACGACGCCGCGATCACAGCCGCCCTTCAGGGCTTGGATGCGGATCTCCTGCTGATCACCGGCGGCGCCTCCGTCGGCGACCACGACAGGGTGCGGCCGACACTTCAGGCACTCGGCCTGAGCTTCGAATTCTGGAAGATCCGCATGCGCCCCGGCAAGCCGCTGATGTTCGGCACGCTCGGCGACATGCCGGTGCTGGGGCTGCCCGGCAATTCGGTATCGGCCCTGGTCTGTGCCGTGCTTTTCCTCGAACCCGCCATCGGCGCGCTGGCGGGCCACGACGCTTCCGGCCCGCGGTTCGAGAATGCTCGTCTTGTTTCCCCAATCGGCAAGACGGGAGAGCGGGACGATTATTTGCGAGCAACGGTCTCCCTTGATGATGGTGCGCTCTTAGTCGAAGCGTTCTCCGAGCAAGACAGTTCGATGCTGGCCGTGCTCGCATCCGCCAATGCGCTCCTGTTTCGGCCGGCGGGGGCTGCGCCAGCCGTGGCGGGTGAAACCGTCAAGGTCGTCAGGCTTGACACGCTCCCCGGTTTCTAGAGCAGTTCCAGCAAAAGTGCGAAGCGGTTTTGCGTCCGGAATTGCGTTAAAATAATCCAAGTGGCATGACCAAGGGGCCATCGCCTCAGCGCGGACGAGGTGCCACGAGACGCGCCGCCCGCCACCAGCCGTCGATCGCTTCGGCATCCGGCTGCAGCCGGATCGCCGACGGCGCCCACGCGTTCCAGGCCTCCATATGCCTGGGCGAAACGGTCGTCAGCAAAGGCATGCCAGCCTGCGCGGCGAACGTGAACGCATCCCAAAGGCCCTGCCGCATCGCTTCCAGCTTGCCGAACTTGCTGAGCACCAGGACATCGGCGGAAGCGATACCAGCCATCAACACGCTGCAGACTTCCTCCACGCCGCGGGCGTCGAGGTGGCACGAGGTGCCGGCAGGCGGCGCATCCAGATGGATCGAAAACCGACGGCCGGTCGCGATGTCGCGCAAATGGCCCGCGCTGCACGCGCCTTCCCCTTCGTAACCCTCTGCGAGCACCCCTGCAACGCGGGCGCCCTCATCGCGCCACCGTGTCACGGCGTCCGCAAGCAGCACCTGCGGATGATGCGCATCGTGACTGGAGATAACGGCGATATTGCTTTGTATTGTCATGATGGCGTTATAGCGCACAAGTTCGCCTTTGGCTTGGTCGGCAATCAGCAATCGCGGGACTGCCGAGCCTGTTTCTCCGAAGATCGAGGAGGCCGCCTGCCGCTACGCACCTCGCTTGCAAGTCCCTCGACTGTTCGATCAACGGCGGCGGCGAGGAGAGCGTCTCCATGCGCAGCACCACGGAAAGGCCGGTTCCGAGAATGCCTGACAGTAGGGAACAGGAAGGCAAACGGATCTAAATGCGTTATAAGCACAAAAAAATTGCATTGAACGGGGCTTCGCATGGATATCGACCGGGCTCGCACCTTTCTTGAGATCGTCCATACCGGCAGCTTCCTGAAGGCGTCGGAGCGGCTGCACATCACCCAGACGACGGTGAGCGCACGCATCCGCACGCTCGAAGAAGCGCTGGGGCGCAAGCTTTTCGTGCGCACGCGCAACGGCGCGGCGCTGACGGCGGCGGGCCGGGAATTCGAGCGCTTCGCCCAATCCTTCGTGCAGGTCTGGGAACGGGCGCGCCAGCAGCTCACCGTGCCGCCCGGCCGCACCGCCGTCGTGGCCGTCGGCGGGGAGGTGAGCCTGTGGAACCCCCTCATGCTCGAATGGCTGGTCTGGATGAAGGGGCATTGCCAGAATATCGCGGTCCATGCCCGCATCGGCATTCCCGACCAATTGCTCGAACAGTTGCGCACGGGGGTGCTCGACATCGCCGTGCTCTACGCGCCGAAGCTGATGCCGGGCTTCCGGGTCGATCTTCTGGAAGAAGAACAGCTCGTCCTGGTTCGCAGCACCACCGGCTTGAAGGAGGGCGAGGAACCGGACCATGTCCATGTCGAATGGGGGCCGCAGTTCGCCGGCCAGTCCGGTTTCGGGCAGGCCGGCTTTGCCGAGCCGGCGCTACAGGTGGATTTCGGCCTGCTCGCCCTCCACTATATCCTGCGTGTCGGCGGCACCGGCTATTTCCGCAAGGGAACGGTGGCGCCCTATCTGAGGGCCGGCACGCTCGAAAGGATCAAAGGCGCCCCCGAATTCACCTATCCGGTCTATGCCGTCTACGCGGACTCATCAAGGACCCGGCGGGATATACAGGACGCGCTCTCCGGCCTGCGGCAGGTTTCCCACCAGCCGGCCGGCGGTGTGCCGGCGATCAACACGAGCGGCACTGTCTGGCTTAGAAAGTGAGTGTTTCCAAGCGGGCGTGAAGGGACGCCAGGTCGCGCGCATCATTGGCGCAAGCCCCTTTCTCGCGCACTCTGTGACTGCAGGAATTTCAAGCGTTGAGGAAGAAAAGAAATGATTGGCAAACAGAACAAGGGACAGGCAACCGACATCGACCTGCGCAACCTGCGCGAGGCGATGAAGATCGCGGAGGAAAGCCGTGCGACGGGCAATCACCCGTTCGGCGCGCTGCTGGCGGGGCCGGATGGCGCCGTGCTCCTCACCGCGGGCAACACATTCAAGGACGACAAGGGCGTCGGCCATGCCGAGATGAATGTCGCGCGCAACGCCGCAAAGGCCTATTCTCCGGAATTTCTAGCCGAATGCACGCTCGTCACCTCGGTGGAGCCGTGCTGCATGTGCTCCGGCGGCACCTATTGGGCGGGTATCGGCCGTCTCGTCTACGGCATGACGGAAAAGCGCCTCGCGGAACTGACGGGCGACAATCCGGAAAACCTGACGATGGACATGCCCTGCGAGCGCATTTTCGATGCCGGGCAGCGCCGGGTGGAGGTCGTCGGCCCCGTCCCTGCGCTCGAAGAGGAGATTGCAAAGGCTCACGAAGGCTTCTGGTGAACAGGACGGGAGCCCGTCGTTAGCCGATTGAATCAAAAAGACCGGCTACAAAGACAGCGGATGCCTTGCACGGAAGCTCAGGCAGACGCCAGGAAGGCGAGCGCCTGTGAATGCAATCCGGCAGAGCCGGCCGCGATGATGGAGCCGCCATTTTCCGCAGGCCCGCCGCTCCAATCCGTGACGACGCCGCCCGCCTGCTCGATGATCGGAATGAGGGCGACGATGTCGTACGGCTGCAGACCCGCCTCGACCACGAGGTCGACCTGCCCGGCGGCGAGCATGCAATAGGCGTAACAATCCGTGCCGTAGCGCGACAGGCGAACCTGCCGCTCCAGCCGGTCGAAGGCGGCTCTCTGCGCGGGCTCGAAGATCGCAGGCGTGGTCGTGCAGAGCGTGGCGTCGGCGAGGTTTTCCGTTGCCCGCGTGGCAAGCCTGGTGCGGCCATGCGGCCCTTCATAGTGCGCGCCGTGGCCAGTGGCGTAAAACAATTCGCCGATGAACGGCTGCACCATCATGCCCGCGACCGCATCGCCCTCTTCCGTCAGGCCGACAAGCGTGCCCCAGAGCGGTATCCCGGCAATGAAGGAGCGCGTTCCATCGATCGGATCGACCACCCAGACATACCGGTTCTCCGCTCCCTCCGCGCCGAACTCCTCGCCGAGAATACCGTGGTCCGGAAACTCGGTCCGGATCAATGCGCGGATGGCCTTTTCCGTTTCGCGATCGGCCTCCGTCACGGGGTCGAAGCCGGCCGCAAGCTTGTTGGCGATAAGACCTGCCTGCCGGAACCGCGGCAGGGTCTCGCGCGCCGCGACCGCGGCGAGCCGGTGTATGAAATCAACGGGGATCATTGCTCCGCCTTCCTCAAACGGCCTTCAACCATTCCGCCCAGCGCGGATCGCTCATCACGAAGCGCGCCCGCATGTGCTTCCAGAAACCGTATTTGAAGAAATCGAAATCGAGGCGGGAGATCCGGTTCTGCACCATCGCCCAGGTCGACCATTTGAGATCGACCAGCGCCTTGAACAGGCAGACCCGCGCCAGGAGAGCCGGATCGAGACGGCCGTAATATTCCTCGATCATCTCCGCTTCCACCTCCGGCGAGAAGCACATTTCGCTGAACCACAGGGCAAGTTCGGCCGCCCGGTCGTTTGTCGAGGCATATTCGAAATCGACGAGCATGACCCGCTGGTCGGCATGGAGCAGGAAATTCCCGGCGAGCGTATCGTTCATGCAGGGGGCGAGGTCGAGGCCGGACGCTTCCAGGGCCTGCCGCGCCTCGCGGTAGCGCGCATTGAGCCAGCCGAAATCGCCGGGAAACTCGCCGCCCAACACCAGGGCCTGCTCGAAATGCTCGTCGATCATGTCGAAGGTCGTCTTGCGCTGGGAGAGCGGCACGCTGTCATTGAAGGCCTTCAGGGCGCGCAGGCCGTTGAAGCGCACGACCGGGTCGAGAAAGTCTGCATTGGTGGATGTGCGCAGCCCCTCGACGAACTCGCTGATCTCCACGCCGGTCTCGGGGAAGAAGTCGATGATGCGCGCGCCGACGCCGGCGGCATGCGCCTTGCGGCCGGCCTCGTTCGCCGTCCGGCGATCGATGAACATTTCCGTGCCTTCGCCCGGGATCTTGACGAAGAAGCTGTGCGGCGTGCCATCGACATGCACCCGCCAGTTCGGATTGCTGATGCCGCCAGGCACCGGCTCGTAGGAAACCGGCCGCTCCCGCCAATCCGCGACGGCGAGAATGGCGGCCTCGATCGCCCGCTCCGCCGGAGATACGCCTTCACCCAGACTGCGCCGCATCCGCCCCTCCCTCAGACCTGTTTCAGCCACGTTTCGAAGCGCGGCCCCTCGATCACGGTGCGCGCCCTGAGCAGCCGCCATTCGGCGTATTTGAAGAATTCCACGTGCTTTCGCGGCGAGCGCGCCGCACTGATGAAGCCCCATAGCGCCCACATCAGATCGTCCGCCGCGCCATAGAGGCGCGCGCGGGCAAGGATCTGCCCATCCGGTTTTCCGGTCGCGATCTCGATCGCCAGCAGCGCTTCGCCATCGAAGGGAAGCAGTTCGGCGAGCACGGTTCCAAGATCATGGGCGGGGTCCGCCTGTCGCGCCCATTCGAAATCGACCAGCCGGACGGCGTCTTGCGGCCCGACCATCACGTTCGACGACACGCCATCGGCATGGCAGGCGACGCGATCGACGCCGGCGGCCGCGATCGCCGCGCCAATCCGCTCTACGGCCGCTGCAACGGTCCGCACCGGCGCGGGCAGGATCACGCCGGGCGCTTCGGCAAGCCTTCGATAGGCGGCGACGAGATCGAACACGCTGCGGTCTTCGGCAAGCGGTTCCGCCTCCTGGAAGCGGCGCTTGGCGGCAAGCAGGTTTTCGAGCACCGCGGGACGGCGAAGCACATCCGCCCGGCCCCATGCCCATTCCTCGCCCAGCGCGTCGAAGACGAGGACACCGCGTGTGGGATCGGCATGCAGCAGCCGGGGCGCGATACCAAGCTCTCCCGCCTTGCGGCTGGCCTCCGCAACGCGGTCCAGCGCGATGAAATCGGCCATGTCGTCGTGACGGTGCTTGATGAAGACTGGCGGCCGGCCGGGCGCCGTGGCGAAAAGGCAGGTGTTCTCGACGGCCCGGTGAATGGGGGAAACAATGCCCCCGATCGACGGAGAAAGCGCCGCACCAGACAGGCCGATGGCTGCAAGCGCGGGCAGGATCGCCTCATCGTTCTGCATGAAATCCTCCCTCGGCGAGCCGCCGCAACAGTGCTGTCAGAACCTTGAGACCCGCCTTCATGTCCTCCGGATGGGTCAGTTCGTCGGGATGGTGCGCGATGCCGTCGACGCTCGGAATGAAGATCAGGGCCGAGGGAATGCCGGCATTTTGCAATGCCACGGCGTCATGCCCGGCAACCGAGCGCATGATCAGCGGATCGAAACCGCAGGCACGTGCCGTGTCGCCGGCAAGCGCCGACAGACGGTCGTCCATGCGGGCGGGCGCACGCAGCCCATCGGCGGCAATCTCCAACCGCGTGCCGGTTTCGCGCGTCGCCTTTTCGAAGGCCGCGATCACCGCCCGGCCAGCGATGTCGAGTTCGACGACGTCGCGACCGCGCAGTTCGAACCAGACCGTCGCGCGCTCGACCACGACGTTCGGCGAATTCGGCTCGATGACGAGGCGCGCAGCCGAGCGATGGAGGTGGGGATGATGCGCGGCGACAAGGGCCTCGAAGGCCGTAATACCCCGCGCCGCAGCGAGAAGCGCATCGCGCCGGTCCGCCATGGGTGTCGGTCCCGTATGGGCGGCGCGGCCGGTCCAGGCCGCGGTGATCTTGCGGGCCGCCCAGGTTCCCTCGACAACGCCGATCCGCCGCTCGGCCTCCGTCAGGACCCGGCCCTGTTCGACATGCAATTCGACATAGGCTTCCGGGCGAGGCGGAACGCTTCCCGTTTCGCCGGCCACACCGATCGCATCGAGGGCGGCGCGGAGCGCAATGCCAGCCCCGTCCTTGAGAGCAAGCGCATCGTCCAGCGGCAGGGCGCCCGAAAAGACGCCGCTGCCGGTGAGGCTCGGCTGGTAGCGCGCGCCCTCCTCGTTCGTCCAGTTGACGACGGCGAGATTGCAGCTTGGGCGAAAGCCGCCAGCGCGAATCTCCGCATCGAGATCCAGCGCCGCGCAGCCAGCCGCGAGCACGCCAAACGCGCCGTCGAAGCGGCCGCCGCGTGGCTGGCTGTCGAGATGCGAGCCGGCAAAGACCCAGGGGGCACCCTCACCCGCCCAGTCGAAACAGGCGAACTGGTTGCCGATCGCATCCTGCGCGATGCGGGCGCCACCCCTCGACATCCAGTCGGCAAAGAGGCGCCGCGCCGCGCCATCCTCGGCGCTTGCGGCCAGCCGCGTGATCCCTGCCCCGGGATGCGCGCCGATCGCGGACATCCGATCGAAAATCGTCGCCAGATCGGAGCCGGTCATAGCCGCTGCGCTATCCATGGATGATCTCCAGCCCCTCGGCCTGGACAGCCGTGACGATGGCAGGCGGAGGACGGCGGTCCGTCACCAGCGTATGAACCCGGCCGAAGGGCGCGGTGATGACATTGCCGACCTTGCCGAACTTGGAGTGATCGGCAAGCATCACGCTTCGCGACGTCTGCTTCAGCAGCACCTGGCGGATGCGCGCCTCGTCCTCCTCGAAGTCCATGAAGCCGTAATCGGCATTCACGGCGGCTGCGCCCATGAACACCATGTCGAAATGGAACTGCTGGATGTAGGCGATCGTGTCGTAGCCGACGAGATCCTGCTCCACCGGACGCAGGTGCCCGGGCGTCATCAGCACCTGAACGCCGAAATGCTCGCAGGCCGCCTGCGCGATGCGCAGCGAGTTGGTATAGAGCCTGAGTTTCTTGAAACCGACGAGCCGGCGGGCCAGCGCCAGCGTCGTCGTGCCGGTGTCGAGGAAGATGACGCAGTCGTCGACGATGAGGTCGCGCGCAAGGCCCGCGACCTCGTCCTTCTCCAGGGCATTCAGCTTGATGCGCTCGGTGATCGGCGTGTCGGCGGTGCGGCCCGCCGGAATGGCACCGCCATGCACACGCCGCACGGCGCCCTCCGCCTCCAGGTCCTTGAGGTCGCGCCGGATCGTTTCGCCGGAAACGCCGAATTCGGCCGAAAGCTCGAGCACGCTGACGCGCTGATCGCGGTCCAGGCGCTCCAGGATGACCTCCTTGCGGATCTCACTCGACATGAACGGCTTCCTCCTCATGCGGCGCCTCGTGCCGGTGCAGGCAGGCGGCGTAGTTGCCGCCGGCAAGGGCCAGCAGCGGCGGATCGGTTTTCTCGCAGTCGCCTTGCGCGCGCGGGCAGCGCGAGCGGAACGAACAGCCGAGCGGCAGATCGATCGGGCTTGGCGGCTCGCCGTCGAGCAGGTAGCGCGGGCGCGGAAAACGGTTGTCCTCCAGCGTCGGCATGGCGCTCAGCAGCGCCCGCGTATAGGGGTGGTGCGGCTGTTCGAAAAGCGTGCTGTTGTCGGCCAATTCCACGATGCGCCCAAGATACATGACGGCGATACGGTGGCACATCCGGCGCACGAGCGCGAGGTCGTGCGAAATGAACACATAGGAAAATCCGTGTGTTGCCTGGAGCCGGTTGAAGAGGTCCAGAAGCTCGGCCTGCTCCACCTGGTCGAGCGCCGACAGCGTCTCGTCGAGGATGAGCAGGCGCGGCTTCAGCACCAGCGCGCGGGCGATGTTGATGCGCTGGCGCTGGCCGGCGCTCAGACCCACGGGCAGCCGGTCGGCAAGCTCCATGTCGAGCCCCACCTCGGCCATCGCCTCCTGTGCCCGTTTCGCCGCCTCCGCCCGGCCGACGCCGTGAATGAGCAAAGGCTCCTCGATCATGCGCTGGAGCGGCATGCCTGACGGCAGCGAACCGTAGGGGTCCTGCAGAAGAAGCTGGAAGGACCGGCGCATTTCCGTCAGCGAGCGGGCGGAAAGGTGCGAAAGGTCCTTGCCGAGGAAGGCGATGCGACCGCCGTCCGGCTGCTCCAGCCAGGCGAGGAGGCGGGTCAGGGTGGACTTTCCGCAGCCGCTTTCGCCCACGATGCCGAAATTCTCGCCGGCCTTCACGGTGAAGGAGACGTCGCGCACCGCCTTCACCTCGTTATAGGCGTTGAAGGAGCCCCGCCGGCGCACGAGGTAGGAGCGCATGACGTTGTCGACGGTCAGCACCGCCTCGCCTTCCCGCGCCGCCGGGGCCGTCACATCCTTCCAGATCGAGGGGATGCGCGAGATGAGCGCGCGCGTATAGGATTGCCGGGGACGCGCGGCGATCTCCGCCGTGCGCCCCTCCTCCACGATGCGGCCGCGCTGCATGACGAGCGTGCGCTCGGCGATCTGCGCCACCACCGGCAGCGATGACGAAATGAAGAGGAAAGCGGTATCCAGGCTCTGCCGCAGCCCGTCGATGAGACGGATGATCTGCGCGGCCACCGTCACGTCGAGCGGCTGGGTGATGTTGTCGGCGATGACCAGCGACGGATCGGAAACAAGCGCATCGACGATCATCACCCGCTGCATCATGCCGCCGGAGAACTGGAACGGCGCCTCGTGGAAGCGGGCGCCCGGCGAAGGGATGCGCACGCGGGCGAGCAGGTCGAGCACCTTGTCGCGCGCCTCGGCCCGGCCGATCCCGGGCCGCACGCAGCGCAGCTTCTCGACGATCTGCTGGCCGATCGGCAGACGGGGATCGAGCGACCCCATGGGATTGGCGCCGATGAAACCGATGCGGTTGCCGCGGATGGCGGAGAGCGCGCGCGGCGGCAGCGACAGGATGTCCTTGCCCTCGAAGACGACCTTGCCGGCGGCGATCTCCAAGGGCGTGGAGACGGCGCGCACCAGCGCACGGGCAAGCACCGACTTGCCGGAACCGGCCTCGCCGACGAGGCCGAGCACTTCGCCGGGCGCCAGGGCGAAGCTGACATCGTCGACGACGCGCCGGCTGCGCCCTTCACGCTCGAGATCGACGCTGAGATTGGAGACGGCGAGAATGGGACCGGTCATCACGCTTCTCCCCGCAGCACGGCATTGCGCGCGCGCTCCAGCGCCGATCCCATCAGGTTGAGGCAGGTGAGCGAAACCAGCATGAAGACGCCGGGCATGGTGGCGATCCACCAGGCGTTCAGAAGGTATTTTCGCGCATCGGCGATGACATTGCCGAAGGTGGGCGTCGGCGGCTGCACGCCGAGGCCGAGAAAACCGAGAATGGATTCGAAGATCATCATGCGGGCGATATCGAGCACCGCGACGAAGGCGATGGGCGGCAGAACGACCGGCGCGACGAAGAGCAGCATGATGCGCAGGTCCGAGGCCCCGAGCACCCGCTCGCCCAGCACATAGCCACGGCTGCGCTCGCCGAGCGCCACGGAACGGGCGACGCGGGCATAGAGCGGCCAGCCGGAAAGCCCCAGAACGAGGATGATCGCCGGCACCGTCGGGCGGGAGACACCGAGAATGGTGATGGCGAGGATGATCATCGGGATCGAAAGCTGCGCATCGGTGAGCCGCATGATGACGGCATCGACCCAGCCACCGCGAAAGCCGGCATAGAGCCCGAGGCTGCAGCCGACGACGAACATCAGGACGACGGTGGTGATGCCGATCAGCAGCGAATAGCGCAGGCCCACCAGACAGCGCATCAGCACGTCGCGGCCGAGCTGGTCCGTGCCGAGCAGGTAGGGCCACTTCCAGCCCTCGGCGGGGAACGGCGGCAGCAGCTTGGAACCGTAGGCGATCTTGATCGGATCGACCGGGCTCACCAGCGGCAACAGGATCGCAAGGCCGACGAGCATGGCAAAACCGACGAGGCCGATGCGGAAATCCGTACGCGCCGCAGCGATCTGGAGCATGCGCCGGGTGGGCGTGACGCCCCGTTTGGCCGCGGGGCGCGGGGCGACATTCTCATGGGCGATATCGGCCACGTCAGTACTCCAGTCTCGGATCGATGGTCATCGCGATGAGATCGACGAGAACGTTGATCATCACGAACATCACGGAAATGAAGATCGCGATGCCCTGGATGAGCGGGAAATCGCGTTGCAGCACGGCATTGATCGTCAGGAGGCCAAGGCCGGGATAGTCGAAGATGAACTCGATGACGAGGACCCCACCGAGCAGCATGCCTAGCTGCACGCCGAGCAGATTGATGAGCGGGATCGCCGAATTGCCCAGCGCATGGGAGAAGATCGTGCGGCTGCGCGAGAGGCCGCGGATCGGCGCGAGCTGGATGAAATCCTCGCGCATCACCTGCGCCACCGAGACGGTGAGCGTGCGCAGGATGAACGGCACGATCTCCACCGCAAGCACGATCGCCGGCAGGATGGTGTAGCTGAAACCGCGATAGCCGATGGCCGGAAGCAGTTTCAGTTTCACCGACAGGAACAGCGTCAGCACGATGCCGAGCCAGAAATTCGGCGTCGACACGCAGATGGAGCCGATCGCAAGTGCCAGCTTGTCCGGCCAGCGCCCCGGATAGAGCCCGCCCAAAGTGCCGAGCGGCACGGCCACGAGCAAGGCGAGCGCCAGCGCCACGGCCGCAAGCTGGAGCGTCATCGGCAGCGTCGCGAGGATGAGGTCCAGCACCTTGGCGCGCTCCTCGCGCGTCGCATCGTCGAAGGACGAGCCGCCGAGGCTGGCGCCGCTTTTCGGGCGCACGAAGGACGTGCCGAGATCGCCGGTCACGAGATCGCCGAGATAGGAGACGAACTGCACGGGAATGGGCCGGTCGAGGCCGAGTTCCTTCGCTTTCATCACCACCACCTCGTCGGGCGCCATGCCGCCGACGATGAGGCGTGCCGGATCGCCCGGCACCACACGCAGCAGCGTGAAGATGATGAAGGTCACGAGCAGGATGATGAGCGCTCCCTGCAGGAGCCGTCTCAACAGGAACGACAGGACGAACATGCGGTTTCCCTTGCGCTGATCGGTATGGAAGCGACCGCCCTTGATGGCGGCCGCCGCGTGCCATCAGGCCAGGGTCGCCTTGTTCGCGTCCATCATGCCGTTCGGGTAGAAGTACATGCCGTCCAGCCCGTCGCGCATGGCGTGGATGAAGACCGAGGTGAACAGCGACAGCGCCGGCACCTTGTCCGCCAGCATCGGCATCACCTCGTTCTGGATCACCGCCTTGCGCTCCGCCGGATCGAGCGTGTTGCGCTCCTTGTCGAGAACCGTATCCAGATCCTTGTCCTCGATGCCGCAGATGCGCTTCGAGCTCGAATGGAAATGCGTGCGCAGCACGAGGTCGGGTTCCGGCGAGCCCGTCGACCAGCCGCAGTCGATCATGTGGCCCGGCCCGCCGCCCGGCCGGTCATAGAGCCGCTCGTTCCAGGCCGCGACCTCCATGACATTGAGCTTCACGGGGAAACCCTGTTCCTGGAGCATCGCCGTGATGACCTCGCCATATTCCTTGGTCTTCGGATAGAAGCCGACCGAGGTGATGTATTCGAGTTCCGGCAGGCCCTCACCCTTCGGGAAGCCGGCTTCGGCCAGAAGCCGCTGGCTTTCCTCCGGATCGTATTCCGGATAGTTCGGCGTATCGACATAGCCGAACTTCACCGGCGAGATCCACGCCTTGGACGCGTGGCCGGAGACGCCGAGGATGTCGAGCAGCACGGCGCGGTCGATCGCATGGGCGGCCGCCTTGCGCACGCGCGGATCGTTGAAGGGCGGCTTGGAGCAGCGGAACCAGAGATATTTGTTCTCGACCGACACCGCCTTGCTCAACTTATAGCCGCCGGTCTCCTCGATGGTCTGGACCTGCTCGGCCTCAAGACGCTCGATGAGGTCCGCCTCTCCGTTGAGCAGCGCCAGCGTGCGGGTGGTCGCATCGCCGACGAAGCTGAAATTGATGCCGGGAATGGCCGGTTTGCCGAGATAGAAGCCGTCAAAAGCCTCCAGCACCGTCGTGTTGCCGTCCTGGCGGGCGAACTTGAAGGCGCCGGTGCCATTCGGACGCGAGGACAGCGTCTTCGGGTCGGCGACGTCCTTTGCGGACATGATCGGCAGGAAGGCCGACAGGAACCAGAAGAGGCTCGCCGGGTAGCCGGCCTTGTCGGTCCTGATGCGGGCGACATGATCGCTCACCACCTCGACCTCGCAGGGGCCGGGATACCACGCCGCCGGCCGGTCGGGCTGGCTGGCATATTCGAAGGTCGCCTTCACGTCTTCGGCGGTGAAGGGCTTGCCGTCATGGAAGGTCACGCCCTCGCGCAGCGTGAACTCCAGTGTATGCTCGTCGACGAGCTTCATGTCGGTCGCCAGTTCCATCACCAGTTCGTCCGGGTTGTCCGGCCGCATCGGCGCGCGGGTGAGATAACCGAAGACGAAGCTCTCCAGATTGATCTGGGCGAGCGTGGTGTGCGAGGACGGGTCCCAGTTGCCGGTCAGGTTCTCCGCCGACATGAAATTGAGGACCTTGCCCTCGGCGGCATGCGCCGGATTGACAAAAAAGGCGGTATTGAGGACCGGCAGGCCGACGGCGACGCCAGCGAGCGCAGAACTCTTTAGGAATGCTCTCCTGTTGAATTGCATGACGATATCTCCGCAGTTGGATTGCTGGGTGTTCCCCACCCCGCTTTGCCGCCAGCAACGACAAGCGGAGGTATTTTATTCTGGAAAAGATGGTCTTCGGCCTGCTGGCAGAAGGCCATCACAAGCGCATCGGCATGCCGCCGGCCAACGACCTGAAGGCCGACCGGCAGGCCATTCGCCGTCAGCCCGCAGGGCAGCGAGGCTGCCGGGTTGCCCGACAGGTTGAAGGGATAGGTAAAGGGCGTCCAACCCGTCCAGGCCAGCACCTCGGACGGCGACGTGAAGCCTTCGGGCGCCTCGCGGTCGGCGGCGAAGGGCTCGACCGGCACGGTTGGCATGAGCAGAAGGTCGATATCCTCGAAAAGCGCATGGACGCTGCCGGCGAATTCGGCGCGCGCCTTTGCAGCCGCAAGATAGTCGGCGAGATCGTAGCGCGCCGAAGCCTCGACGAGACCGCGGAAACCGCTCCCGAAAGCCGAGAGGTCCGCCTGCGCGCCATAGGCGACGCCGCGACCGGCGACCCAGAGCGTTTCGAAAATCCCGATCGGGTCCTGCCAGTCGAGGACGACCGGGCGGATGTCGATGCCGAGCGTCGTGGAGAGGGTCGCAACGGCTTCCCGAACCACCCGCTCGATTTCGGGCGCGACGGAAAAGCCGAACAGGCCGGGTACGAAACCGACGCGCAACGACCCGAGGGATCGCGGTGCCGTATAGTCGGCGCCGTCATCGGGCAGCGCCTGATGGTCGCGCGGATCCGGCCCCTTGAGGATGTTGAACAGGAGGGCGCTATCCTTCGCCGAAAGGCTCATCGGACCGGCATGGGAGAGCATTTCCGTTGCGCTCCACGGCCAGGCCGGTACGCGCCCCAGCGAACCCTTCATGGCGAAAATTCCACAAAAGGCTGCCGGGATGCGCACGGAACCGCCGCCGTCGGACCCCAGCGTGAAGGGAACCATCCGCGCGGCGAGCGCCGCACCGGAACCGGAACTCGAGCCGCCACTCGTCAGTTCCAGGTTCCAGGGATTGCGGGTCGGCCCGTAGAAATCCGAGCAGCCGGATCCGGACCAGCCCATTTCCGTCGTCGTCGTCTTGCCGATCATGATCGATCCGGCATCGATCATCCGCTGGACAATCGGTGCCGTCGCCTTGGGAGCGAAATTGCTGTAGGCGGCCGAGCCTCGCTGACAGAGCCGGTCCGCCACGAAGAAGAGGTCCTTCACCCCCATGGGGATGCCGTGCAGCGGGCCGCGCAGGCGGCCTTCCGCCCGCTCCCGGTCGCAGGCGCGCGCCTCCTCCAGAGCCTCCTTTTCGTAGACCTGGCTGAAGGCGTTGACGACCGGGTTCAATCGCCGGATGCGCTCCAGGCTTTCCTGCACGAGCGCCTCGGAGGTGAGGCTGCCGGAAGCAATTGCCGATCTGAGTGCAAGAACCGAAAAATCCACGACCTTCATCTCCAGTTATGTGGATTTATGTTGGTTTTGTGGAAATTGTCAATATGCAGAAAATCAACAAAACACAGCCAAATCGGCATGTCCCGCACACCGGGGACCCACTGTGTTGATTCCAATAAGAAAATTTTCCACGCTTGGAGCGTGATGCGCGTCGACCACGGCTCTTCCCCGAACTGCCATGAAACGAAAGCCGACTTTTCTTGCCGGAAGGCTACCCTTCCCCGGCGCTCAAACGCTCGGGCATCATGCTCGCATCCGTCCCGTTCGAAGCGCTCGTTACAATGCCGAGGATTCTCCACCGACATCGACACGCGATCCGATGTTATTGTGGACTCGTCTCAAGCTTCGGAACGGCAGCGAGCAGCATCTGCGTATAGGGATGCCGGGGCGCGGTAAAAACCTGTCCCGCCGGGCCCTGTTCGACGATCTCGCCATGGCGCATCACGACGACGCGGTCGCACAGGTGATGCACGACCGAGAGATCGTGGCTGATGAACAGCAGCGTGATGTTGAGGCTGCGGCGCAGTTCCATCAGCAGGTTGATGACCTGCGCCTGGATCGAGACATCGAGCGAGGCGACCGGTTCGTCGCAGATGATGACTTCCGGCTGCATGGCCAGCGCCCGGGCGATGGCGATGCGCTGGCGCTGTCCGCCCGAGAACTGGTGCGGATAGCGATCGGCCAGCGCCGGGTCGAAGGCGACGGCGCGCAGCCAGCGGTTGACATAGTCGCGCGCATCGGCGCGCGTGCAGAAACCGTGCGCGATCGGCCCTTCGGCCACCGACTGGAAGATGGTGCGGCGCGGATCGAGCGAGGCGAAGGGATCCTGGAAGATCATCTGCACATGGGTGCCGAGCTTGCCCGTCGCCGAGCGCACCGGCTTGCCGCCGACGCTGACCGTGCCGGAGGTCGGCGGATAGATGCCGCACAGGATGCGCCCGAGCGTCGATTTGCCGGAGCCGGATTCGCCGACGAGGCCGAGGATCTCGCCGCGGGCAATGGCAAGGTTTGCCGAGATCACCGCATGGACGGGGCCGGGCTGGCGCAGCAGGCCCCAGCGTATGCCGAGACCCCGCAGGAAGCCGATGCGCGGGGCGAAGATCTTCTCGATCGCCTCCGCCTTCACGAAGGCTTCGTCGGGTGCGGCACCGATCGCCGCGCCGCCGAGACCGTCGAGGTCCACCGGGCCGGCCGCCTCGGTCGCGGCGGACGCCAGCGGCTTTCCGGGCGTCGAGCGCGACGGCAGGGCGTCCAGCAACCCTTGCGTATAGGGATGCTGCGGGTTGTGCAGCACCTGCCGTGCGGGACCGGCCTCGACGATCTTGCCGCGTCGCATCACCGCGATGGTGTCGGCGATCGAGGAAACGGTGGCAAGGTCATGGCTCACCCAGATCAGGGAGGTCCCCATCTCGGCAACCAGCGCCTTCACCATGCGCAGGATCTCGGCCTGAACTGAGACGTCGAGCGCGGTCGTCGGCTCGTCGGCGATGACGAGTTGCGGGCGATGCAGGAGCGCGATGGCGATCGCCACGCGCTGGCGCATGCCGCCGGAAAATTCGTGCGGATACTGGTCCACCTTGCTTTCCGGATCGACGATCCTCACCCGCTCCAGCGCCTCGACCGCGCGGCGGCGGATTTCGGCCTCCGAGACCGGTTCATGCGCCCGGATCGCCATGCCGATCTGGTCGATGATCCGGACCACCGGGTTCAGCGTCATCATCGGATCCTGGAACACCATGGAGATGTCCTTGCCGCGGATCTTGCGCAATTCCTTGCCGTCCAGGCCGACCAGTTCGCGCCCGTTGAACCGGATGGAACTGCCCTCCTGGATGCGGCCGGTCTCGTCCAGCAGGCCGATCAGCGAAAAGCCGGTGATGGACTTGCCCGAGCCGCTCTCCCCGACGAGGCCCATGACCTCGCCGCGCTTCAGCGTGAAGGAGATGTCGTCCACCGATTTGACGGTGCCCCTGTCGGTCGCAAAATAGGTCCGCAGATTGCGGACATCCAGAAGATCGCTCATTTGCGCAGCCTCGGATTGAGCTGATCCCTGATCTGGTCCCCGACCAGATTGATCGCCATGATGAGGATGATGAGGGCGACGCCCGGATAGATCGCGATCCAGTAGCGCCCCGACATCAGGTACTGGAATCCGTTGGCGATCAGCATGCCGAGCGACGGCTCCGTCGGCGGCAGGCCGACACCGAGGAAGGAAAGGGTCGCTTCCAGCGAAATCGCCGAGGCGATCTGCACCGTGGCGACCACGATGAGCGGCGGCAGCGAATTCGGCAGGATATGCCGGGTGATGACGAACCAGCCGCTCATGGGCACGGAAAGGGCGGCCTGCACATAATCCTTTTGCCGTTCGGCCGCGGCGGCGCCATGGGCAGTGCGCACGAAATAGGCATATTGCGCGAAGACCAGCGCGAGGATGAGCTGCGACTTGCCCTGGCCGAGGATCGCCGCCACGACGAAGGCCAGCAGGATCGCCGGGAAGGAGAGCTGGATGTCGACAATGCGCATGATGACGGATTCGATGCGCCCGCCGACATAGGCGGCAAAGCACCCCACCACCGCGCCGATCGAAAAGGCGATGGCGCCGGCGACAAGCCCCATCTGCAGCGAGATGCGCAGCCCGTAGACGATGGCCGAAAGCAGGTCGCGTCCCTGGCTGTCCGTGCCGAGCAGATGCACGATGCCGGTCGAGCCGACATGGCCCGGCGGGCGGCGGGCATCGCGCAGCACCAGCGACTTCAGGTCATAAGGGTCCTGCGGCACGAGAAACGGCGCGAAGACGGCCAGAAGGATGATGGCGATCACGACGCCGAGGGCCACGACCGCGATCTTGTTGCGGCGGAAGATATGCCAGAATTCGGAAAGCGGCGAGACGGACGTCACCGCGCGGGCTTCCATCGACATGTCAGCGCCTCCCCTGCCGCAGGCGCGGATCGAGCGCCGCATAGGCGAGATCCACGCAAAGATTGATGACCACGAAGAGCGCCGAGACGAGCATCAGATAGGCGACCATGACGGGCCGGTCGAGCGAAGTGATGGAATCGACGATCAGCTTGCCGAGCCCCGGCCAGGAGAAGATCGTTTCGGTGACCAGCGCGAAGGCCAGCGTCGAGCCGAGCTCCAGGCCGAACACCGTCACCAGCGGAATCGAGATCAGCTTGAGCACATGACGGCGCAGGATGGTGCCTTCCGAAATGCCAGCCGCGCGCGCGAACTTGATCGTGTCGGTGAGCATCACCTCACGGGTGCCGGACGCGGCGAGCCGGCACATCATCGACAGCTTGAACAGCGAGAGATTGAGGGCCGGCAGGATGAGATGCGACCAGCCGTCCAGCGTCAGGAAGGAGAACGGGATGCCGAAAAGCTCCGCCGTCTGCCCCCGCCCGCCGGCCGGCAGGACGCCGAACTGCACGGCGAAGACCATGATCAGCATCAGGCCGATCCAGAAGGTCGGCACCGAGAAGCCGAGGATCGACACGGCCATGATGGCCTTCGCGATATAGCTGTCGGGCTTGTAGCCGGCATAGACGCCGAGCGGAATGCCGATGAGGGAGGCGAACAGCACCGCGATCAGCGTCAGTTCCAGCGTCGCCGGCAGACGCTGGGCGATCAGCGTGACGACCGGCATGTTGAAGACGAAGGAGCGCCCGAGGTCACCGGTCAGCAGGCGCTGGAGGAACTGGAAATACTGTTCCCACAAGGGCAGGTCGAGCCCGTATTGCTGGATGACCTGCTGGCGCATCTCCTGCGTCACATCGGGCGAGATCAGCACGTCGACCGGATTGCCGATGACGTAGACGCCCATGAAGACGAGCATGGACATGACCAGGAGCACGAAGCCCGCCTGCCCCAATCTGCGAAGAATGAAAGATGCCATGTCTCCCCCCGGTGAACCCGCGACGGGGCAAAATGCCCCCGGATTTCAGTGCCAGCCGTGCTCGATCTCGTGACGCGTTTCCTCGACGCCGACCTGCCAGACCTCCAGCATGTCCGCATCGGGCCGCTGGAAGACGCCGTGATAGTTGCCCTCGGCGATACGCGCGCGCTTGCGGCCCGCGTCGACGCGCGACGTGGCGGCGAAATCGATCCGCTCCTTCTGGAAATTGGGGATCGGCGCGCCTTCGAGACGGGTCCAGGGGAAGTTTTCCATCCAGCTCGCATGCGAGGCGGCAGGATCGATCTCCTGCACCTTCGCCATGGTCCTGGGCGCGCGCCACCAGTCGTGCAGCTTGACCGAGGCGTCGCGATTGCGGTTCATCCACTCGCTGATGACAGGATTGACCGGCGTGTTGCCGCCATGGCCGTTGACGATGAGGATGCGCCGGAAGCCGGAACCGTGGAGGCTGTCGAGGATATCCTCGAAGATACCGATATAGGTGCGCAGCGAAAGGGTGACCGTGCCGGGGAAATCGGCAAAGCCCGAGGCCATGCCGTAGGGCAGGCATGGAAAGACCGGCACGCCGAGCGGCTCGGCTGCCTCCACCGAGACCCGCTCGGCCAGGATCATGTCGGTGGCGAGGCTCAGATAGGCATGCTGTTCGATCGAGCCGATCGGCAGGACGCAGCGATCGTCTTCCTTCACCCGCTCCTCGACCTGGCTCCAATGCATGTCCTGAATGCGCATTTCCCGTCCTTCTCACTGCTCGGCCACGCCTTCGGCGCGCCGCCCGTCCCCGTTGTCCACGGGGAGCCGCTTCTTGAAATTAGTTCTTTATGGATCAAAAATTGCGATTGACGCAAGGGTTTCACGCCAAATAAAGTCCCATTCGAGATCAATATCTATTTTGCATGGGATAGCGGAATGGACGAGGCGTTGCGTCAGGCACTGTTTGAGGGGCGGGCCGGCCGGGAGGAGCCCGTGGTCGCGCCGGGCACGAAAATAGACGCGCTCATGCACGCGAAACTGTGGGACAATCCCTGCTGGTTCTCCTTCCGCCTGAACTATCTGGCGCTTCACTTCAACAACCCGGTCTACAGCTATATCCAGCAGCATCTCGGCCTGCTGCGCCCTGAATTCGTGGTGCTCTGGTCGCTCTATCTCGGCGGAAGCTCGACGCTGACCGATGTGGTGCGCTCGTCCGGCTTCCCGAAGAACACGCTGAGCCGCGCCGCCAACAAGCTGACCCGCCTCGGCATGATCGACCGCGCCATCGACCAGGACGACCAGCGCCGCATCACGCTCGATCTCACCGGCAAGGGGCGCGAGGCGGTGGAATTCGCCAAGGGCATGATGATCGAGCATGAACGCCGCATGCTGGAATGCCTCAGCCCCGCCGAGCGGCTGAGCCTTTCGGAGATCATGACCAAGCTCGTGACCGCCTCCGGCCAGTGGCCGCAGATGATCGACAACGATCAGTCGGACGACGCGCTTTGATCCGCACCTATCATTCTCCGGCTGGAGCCGGACGGCGGCGGACCCGCCAACACCCCGTTTAACGAGAGAGGAAGTCCGATGATATTGAAATCCATGCTCCGCGCAGCCCTGGTGGCCACCATGCTGTCGTCGCCCATCGCCGCGCTCGCCGCCGATCTGGTGATCGCGACGAAGAACGGCCCGGCCTCGATGGACCCGCACTTCACCGCGACCTCGGCCAATGCCGAAGCCACCAAGCACATCTTCGACACGCTGCTCCGCTCCGGCAACAATCTGGAAATCCTGCCGTCGCTGGCGACGAGCTGGCAGGCGCTGGACGACACGACCTGGGAATTCAAGCTGCGCCAGGGCGTGAAGTTCCATGACGGCTCCGACTTCACCGCCGAGGACGTGAAGTTCTCCATCGAGCGCATCCCGAACGTCACCGGCCCGAACCCGTCGACCATCTATGTACGGCGCGTCGCCAGCGTCGAGATCATCGACGACTATACGCTGCGCGTGAAGACCAATGGTCCCGCCCCCACCCTGCCGAACGATTTCATTCGCCTCTTCATCGTTTCGCACAAGGCGGCAGCCGACTACTCGACCAAGGACAGCTCGGCCGAGGGCTTCAACATGGGCAAGGCGACCATCGGCACCGGCCCCTACAAGTTCGTGAGCTGGGCACCGACGCAGGACCTGGTGCTGGAGAAATTCGACGGCTACTGGGACGGCGCCCAGCCGTGGGACAAGGTCATTCGCAAGGAAATCCCGAATGACGCGGCCCGCGTCGCCCAGCTGAAGGCCGGTCAGGTCGACCTCATCTCCAAGGTGCCGGCAACGGATCTTGCCAGCATCGAGTCCGATTCCGCCCTGCAGGTGATCAAGACGGAATCGATCTACATTCCCTATCTGGAATTCGACTTCCGGGAGAACTCCCCGCAGGTCTGGGACAATGCTGGCAAGACACTCGACAAGAACCCCTTCCTCGACCCGAAGGTGCGCGAAGCCTTCGATCTGGCGCTCGACCGCGAGACCATCGTGGAATTCGCGCTTGAGGGCATGGGCGTCGTCTCCACCCAGCTCGTCAGCCCGAATATCTTCGGCTACAACACGGCGATCGCCGCTCCGGCCTTCGATGTCGAAAAGGCGCTCAAGCTGATGGCCGAGGCTGGCTATCCTGACGGTTTCAAGGTCGCGCTCAGCTATGCCAACGACCGCATGCCGACCGAACTCGGCCCGACCGTCGCCCAGCTTCTGGCCGCGATCAACGTCACGGTCGATGTGCAGGGCGTGCCGGCCGCGGTGTTCAACCCGGCCAAGACGCGCGGCGAATATTCGCTCTACATGGCCTCCTGGGGCACGCTGACGGGCGAAGCCAACTACATGCTGTCGTCGCTGATGCACACCAACGATGCGGAAAAGTCGCTCGGCGCCTTCAACGTGCGCGGCTATTCCAACCCGCAGATGGACAAGCTGATCGAGGATGCAGCGGTCGAGATGGACGAAGCCAAGCGCCGCGCCCTGCTCGAGGAGGCCAACATGCTGGTTGCGACCGACCTGCCCGACCTCCCGCTGGCGACCAACCTTTCCGCCTGGGGCGCCAAGGCCGACAAGGTGACCTACGATCCGCGCTCGGACGAGGACACGCTGGCCATGGACGTCCATCCCAAGCAATAAGCCCGGCAACAGGCCTCAGGGGCACCGGCAGCCGCCGGTGCCCTTTCTCATGATAATCGGAGATTCCCATGACGAAATTCGCCCTTGCCATCCATGGCGGCTGCGGCGTGATGGCCAAGCTGGACCTCAGCGAGGCCGAATGGATCGCAGCCCGGCGCGACCTCGGGCGCGCGCTGGAAGCCGGCTATGCCGTTCTGGAGCGCGGCGGACGTGCCATCGACGCCGTGCAGGCCGCCGTCGTCGTCATGGAGGACAGCCCGCATTTCAACGCCGGCCATGGCGCTGCGCTGAACGAGAACGGCATTCATGAACTGGACGCCTCCATCATGGACGGAGAGACGCTGGCGGCCGGCGCGGTCTGCGCCGCGCGCCATATCCGCAATCCCGTGCTTGCCGCGCGCGCCGTTCTCGAACATGGCGATGCCATGCTGCTTGCAGGCCCCGCCGCCGACCGCTTCGCCGAGGCCAGGGGGCTGGCGGTGGTGGATCAGGCCTATTTCACCACCGAACGGCGAAGGCAGGCGCTGGCCGCGATGAAGGCCCATGTCGCCGCCGGCACGCAGGTCGCCGCCAGCGAATCCGAAAAGCACGGCACAGTGGGCGCGGTCGCGCTCGACCGGCACGGCCACCTTGCCGCCGCCACCTCGACGGGCGGCTATAACAACAAGCCCGACGGACGGGTCGGCGACAGTCCGGTCATCGGCGCCGGCACCTATGCACGCGACGGCGTCTGCGCGCTCTCCGGCACCGGCAAGGGCGAATTCTTCATCCGCCACGTCGTCGGCCACGAGGTCGCCGCGCGTATGGCCTATCTCGGCGAGGACGTGAAGACTGCCTCTGCCAAGGTCATCATGGAAGACCTGAAGCCGCACAATATCGGCGCAGGCCTCGTTGCCGTCGGCGCCGACGGCTCGGTCGCCGCCCCCTACAACACCGATGGCATGTTCCGCGGCTGGGTAACGGACACGAAGGAGTTTCGCGTCGCCTCCCACGCGGAAGTCATGTCCTATCCATAGGGATGCCCTGCCGATCACTCCAGGATGTTCGCTGGCGCGAGGTGGCCGGCTGGCCCCTCTTTCCGGGCAGATGAACACCGGCGACATGGCTGCCGGACAAGGCCCGAGGGAGATAACCTTTCTCCCCTTTACAGATGCTTCGCATCAATCTTCCGCGTCGCGATGACCGTCGTGAGCGCCATTACCGACGAGTTCCCTCCTTGGCACCGTTAAGGCTTGAGGAAGCCTTCCGGGGCGTCTCCGGCAATCAACGGAAGCCGTTTTGAGCCCCTCCTGGCTCAATCGAGCGAAAGTGCAGCAATCCCGCGACACCCCCGGCAATAGCGAAAGGTCACAGACCTTCCCTCTTCGATAAATCTCCCCGGGCGAGACACCCCAAGAAGGAGATAGCCATGATCAAACCCACTTATCCGGACCCATCCATCGCCAGCGAGCATCTTTTTGCGGCCCCCATGCCACTTCGCCGCAACCTCTTGATTGCCGGCCTCTCGGCCTCTGTTTTGGCAGGAATGCCTCTCAGCGCTGCCGCCGAGAACACCTCCAGCAACGGCAACCATGCCACCAGGGAAAACCACGATATGAACTACGTAACCACCGCCGACGGCACCGGGATCTTCTACAAGGACTGGGGCCCAAAGGATGCCCAGCCTCTCGTTTTCCATCACGGCTGGCCGCTCTCCGCAGACGACTGGGACGCTCAGATGCTCTATTTTCTCGGCAAGGGCTATCGGGTAATTGCCCATGACCGCCGTGGTCATGGCCGTTCGAGCCAGGTCAGCGGCGGCCATGACATGGACCACTATGCCGCTGACGTCGCGGCGGTCGTCGAACATCTCGACCTGCGCAATGCCATCCATATCGGCCATTCCACCGGCGGCGGCGAGGCTGCGCATTATGTCGCCAGACACGGCCAGCCGAACGGGCGCGTGGCGAAGCTGGTGCTGATCGGAGCCGTGACGCCGATCATGGTAAGGACTGCGGCCAATCCCGGCGGTCTGCCGATCGAGGTTTTTGACGGGCTGCGGGCGCAGCTCGCCGCAAACCGTGCGCAATTCTACTTCGACCTGGCAAGCGGCCCCTTCTACGGCTTCAACCGCGCCGGCGCCGAGGTCACCGACACGATCGTGCAGAACTGGTGGCGTCAGGCGATGACGGGAGCTGCGAACGCGCAGTATCTCGGCATCAGGGCCTTCTCGGAAACCGACTTCACCGAAGACCTCAAGGCCATCACGGTTCCGACGCTTGTCCTGCATGGCGACGACGACCAGATCGTGCCCGTCGCCGACGCCGCCCCCCTCGCGGCCAAGCTTCTGAAGAATCCCACCCTCAAGATCTATCCCGGCCTGCCGCATGGCATGTGCACGACCCATGCCGGGATCATCAACGCCGACCTGCTCGCTTTCATCCAGCGGTAGGCCGGCCGGGAGGCGGCGCTATCCGCCGCTGGCGCCGCCTCCCGATCCAGATCGCAGACATCGGCATTGAAGGCGAAGCTATTCCCAAGCATAGGGCATTTCACCAATCGACAGGGATCAGGCCCGCATTCGAAGGGGGCTGCCCGTTCCCCCGGAGCAGATCAGGATATCCCATCGGCCGATATCGTCTGCAGCCCTCGGGCTCTACTTTTCTTCCACATTCTCGACCACGAGCCTGTTGGAAGGATCACGTATGGCTCCCTCCCCTTTCATGGATCAAGACCCCGCTGCAATCGCCGCCCCTCAGAAACAGAGCGGAGTCCCGGCGGATAGAGAGATGCAGCGCGTGCTCCGCACCGCCCCGATCGAATCCTTCAGCATCGACGACCCTTTCGATACCCGCCTCGCTCATTGGAAGCACGCGCCGTTTCATGAGGTCGTGCTTCCAATGTCGGATCACGTCATCATGACCTATCTCGGACCGATGCAACGCCTTGAGCGCCGATCCGGACGGCAATATTCAACCGGTATGGGGCGTCGCGGCAGCATAACCTTCATCCCGGCCGGGTCCAGTTCGCGCTGGGACATTCATGGTCCGATGGAGATCGTGCAGCTCTATCTGGCGCCGGAGCTTCTCGAGCAGGTGGCACGGGAGTGCCCTGGTCCGACCAAACCGCTGATCGAAAGTACGGTGCGGCCCGACAATATCATGTCGACACTCCTTGAAATGACGCTCAACTCGGCGGGCGGACTGGTCCATCTGGATGCCCTGTATCGTCAGCAACTCGCGACGCTGATTGCCATCCATATCGTCAAGACCCATAGCGGTCTCGCCGAGATGGCCTCGAAAGCATACGGCGGCCTGTCTCCCAGCGTCCTGCGGATGTCGCTGGAACGGCTGTCGTCGGAAAACGAGGACGATTTCTCGTTGGGCGCTCTCGCGGAGGCGGCCAACCTTTCGCGCTTCCACTTCTGCCGTGCATTCAAAAAAAGCACGGGCCTGACGCCACACGAATGGTTGCGGCAAAGGCGCATGGAGCAGGCGGTGGCGATGCTGCGCGATTCCGCGATGCCGATAACCGACATTGCAGGCGTGCTGGGCTATGCGACCTTGACCGCTTTCTCCGTCGCATTCAAACGGCACACCGGCCTGACGCCCAGCGAATGGCGCCGGACCGCCGGCTAATTGGCACTCACCATGAGCGACAGCCGGATTTTTACCACGGCTCCGGAAGCCGAAATCGGCAACCGGTTGTCAGAGACGATTGCAGCCGGTTCGCGGCGAACCGGCTGCAAGGCATTCCGGGGAGCGCAGGCGCGCACCCCTGCTTCAAGCCAGGGTCATGCCACCATCGACATGCAGTTCGATGCCGTTGACGAAACTTCCGGCTTCAGAGGCGAGGAACAGCGCCGCGCGCGCAAGTTCCTCAGGCAGGCCCATTCGCCCCACGGGGATAAGGGATGCCATGTGCCTTTCGAAAGCCGGGCTGTCGGCCTCCGAAACGCCGAGCTTGCCGAGGATCGCGGTTTCGACCGGCCCGGGGCTGAGAATGTTGACCCGGATCTTCCGCGGTTTGAGCTCGACGGCCCAATTCCTGGCGAATGCGGCGACCGCGGCTTTCGAACCGGCATAGACGGTATGGTCCGGCAGGATCTTCGTTGCGGCGAGCGAACTGGTGACGATGATGCTGCCGCCGTCGCGGATCAGCGGAGCGACCGCCTGTACGCCAAAGAACACCCCGCGGGTATTCGTCGCGAAGTGCCGGTCGTATTCGTCCGGCGTCACCTTGTCCGACGTGGTGAGGTTGATGATGCCGGCATTCGCCATGTAGACGTCCAGCCTGCCGAATCTGTTCTTCACCAGGTCGGCAAGCTTCTGATGATGCGCCAGATCGGCCACGTCGCCAACGAGGCCGATGGCGCCGTGGCCGATGTCGGCGACCGCCTGGTCGACGACGTCATCACGCCGCCCGGTGATGATGACCTGTGCGCCCTCTTCGGCGAAGAGCTGCGCGGTCGCCTTGCCGATGCCGCTGTTGCCGCCGGTGATCACGGCGACCTTGTTCTTGAGCTGCTGCATTTTGCTTATCTCCTTTTCAACGGAGCGTGAGATAAGCACTGCGACCTCAAGCCTTTAGACCATGGTCAGGCACATGATCTGTGCCGCGGAGATGCCAATGCCAAATCTGCTGGATGAGACATCGGGACTGATGGCGTTCGTGCGGACGGTCGAGGCCGGATCGTTCACGGCGGCCGCACGCGATCTGGGCACCACGCCCTCGGCGATCTCGAAGAGCGTGGCACGCCTGGAGAAGAAGATCGGCACGCGGCTTTTCCTGCGTACCACCCGCGCGCTCACCCTGACGCAGGACGGGCAGGTGTTCTTCGAGCGCGTCGCGCCGCTTTTGCGGGAACTGGATGCGAGCGACGAAGCCATCCGGTCGCAGGGGACACCATCGGGCAGACTGCGCATCAGCATGCCTGCCGAGCTCGCCCCGCTCTTGCTTCCACGCCTGTTCGGTGCTTTTGCGGCGGACTACCCGGACCTGCATCTGGACGTCGGGCTGACCGATCGCTTCGTCAACCTTGTCCGCGAAGACTATGATGTCGCCTTGCGTGCCGGCGCTCCCCTGCAGGACGATCTTATCGTCCGTCGTCTGGCGGACCTGCCGATGGCGATGGTCTGCTCCCCCGCCTTTCTGGAGACATGGGGCAATCCTGAAACCGCTGAAGCCCTTGCCGACCTGCCTTTCGCCCGCTACGCGATGAATGGCGCGGTGCAACCCGTCCGCCTGGCAGACGGAACGGCCTTCACTCCAAGGGGGAGGATCGATTGCGACACGGGCGCCGCCCTGATTCATGCCGCGCGCAGCGGGCTTGGCGCCGCCTATGTCCTGCGATGCCTGGTTGCGCATGAACTGCGGGAGGGCGCGCTCGTCTCCGTCGCGCCGCACATCGCGCTGCCGACGCTTCCGCTCAGCGTCCTGCATGCCTTCGGACGTACCGTCCCCGCGCGCGTCAAGCTGTTCTGCGACTTCATGGCCAGCGAGGCCAAGGCGCTTGCCGGGCTTTGAGTTTTTCTTACCTAGAGCGGGTCCGGTTCGGATTGAACCGGACCCGCTCCATCTTCCTGTGTTTTCGTTTGGCTTTACGGGAAGATCGTCTTTCCCTGGCAAACGCAATCGACCATACGGTCAGTAGTCCCAGAAGACCGGAACCCAGCGAAAGGCGTCACCATCGGCCGCCACCCGGCCGACGGAGGGGAACGGCAGGTGCGTGGCCACCAACTGCTCGCCGGTATCCGCCAGTTCCCGCAAGAGGCGGATCCGAACGCGGGCGGCCTCCTCCGGGTCGTGCTCGAAGCCGTTGTGCCAGTCGGGGTGGTCGAAGCCGACCGCGAACACCGCATCGCCGGCGAAGGTCAGCCGGTCGCCGCCGGATGCCAGGCGGACGACACTGTGCCCGGGCGTGTGGCCACCGGTGCGCCGGACGGTCACGCCCGGCGCCACCTCATGCTCTTCATCAAACGGCCGCAGATAGCTGCGGTACGCTGCCGCGAACCGCTTGGCTGCCGCCCGAAGCGCGTCCGGGAAGCCTGGGGGCATGTTGACATGCGTGAAATCGGGGGCCTCCCAGAACCGGATCTCGGCGGCAGCCACGTGAATGCGCAGATCGGGGCGCAACCGGTCCTTCACGCCCTCGACGAGCAACCCGCCAATGTGGTCCATATGCATGTGGGTAAGCACCACGTCGGTCACGGATGCAAGATCGATGCCGGCGGCTTCCAGCCGCCTGACCACCTGCCCGGCCCGGGGCAGGTTCAAATCCGGGTCCAGCCCGAGCCCGGCATCGACGAGTATGGTCTGCCCGCCGCTGCGGACCAGAACCACGTTCAAGGACCAGTCGAAGGCATCCGGCGGCAGGAACATCCCGTCCAGCCAGGCCGCGCGTTCCTTCGGCTCGACATTGTGCCCCAGCATCTTGGTCGGGAGGGGCAGCACGCCGTCGCTGATCACCAGCACTTCGATCTCGCCGACCTGCACCGCGTAGCGCGAGGGAACCAGTTCTTCCGTTCCCGATCCATTCGGGAGGGCCCTACTCAAACCCAAGTTTGTCTCCTGCTGCCCCATCGTACGGGGATTTGCTTCTGCCTGCGTCATGATGCGCTCCTGTTTTGCGGGGTCGGAACGTGCCGAGCACGGACCATGCGACGAAGTGTAGGTCGGCGTGTTCTGGCGGTCGATCAGGCCATGGAAGAGGCTGGGCTACACCAGAGAACAGGGTTGACTGCCCGGTTCGGTTACGGGAGCAGGGATTCCGTGATGGCAGGCTGGCGTGAAGGAAGGGATACGGATGATGTCGACGTGATCGCCAAGACGAGCGCCCCTCCCCGTATTACGGGCGAAGACAAGCCCTCCCGGGTGGACGGGCCGAACAAACGCTCGCGCCAGCCTCCACGCTGCCGCGTGAACCAGACATCGGCCATGATGCGCGAGCGGTAGCGAACGTGGACGGGATCAGCTTGCCCGGCTATCCAGAGCATCGCGGAGGGCCGCAAGCAGGACATGGCCATCGAAGGGTTTGCGCAGGAAACCACCCTTGCCGCGAGACCGGCTCTGATCGGTAATCTCGTGCCGGCCCGTGATCAGGAATACCGGCAGTTCCGGAAGCGCTTGCCGGATCCGGTCGCGCAGTTCAAACCCGTCGGTTCCCGGCATGCCGATGTCGGTGATCAGGACCTCTATGCCTGTGAGCCCCTGGGCAAGCAGTGCCTCTGCCGAAAGGAAGCTCCTGGTCACATATCCTGCCGATTCCAGCAGCTCCTCCAGGGAAGCAAGCACCCTCGGATCATCGTCGACGATTGCCACAACAGGCTTGCTCATACCGTGTTCCTTGCTATCCGCCATTCCATTGGCGGCCGGTTCGGTTCGATGCGCCAATCCCGGCTCATGCGTTTTTCGTCATTACGAGCGGCAGGGTGAAGATGAATTTCGCACCACGCGGTTCGTTCCTCTCCGCCCACAACTGCCCGCCATGCGCTTCGACGATCGAACGGGAGATGGCGAGCCCCATCCCCATTCCCTGATCCTTCGTCGTGAAGAAGGGCTCGAATATCCTGTCGGGAAACTGGATGCCTCTGCCTTGATCGCTGACTTCGATCCGGGCCATGTCCCCGGCCCCGTAACCTTGGATCCGAAGGATCCTTTCGTTCGAGACGGATGCCATCGCATCCATACCGTTTCGCATGAGATTGACCAGCACCTGCTGGATCTGGACCCGATCGAACGGAACCGGCCGAAGCCCGCTGTCGCCTTCGATCGTCATCCGCACGCGCCGCCGCGAGGCCTCCTCGGCAAGCAGAGCGCGGGCTTCGGCAACGACGGTGCCAAGCGTCGTGCAATCCCTCTTGTCCGTCGATTGCTTGAAGAGGGCGCGGATACGGCTGACGACATCGGCAGCGGAATCGGCACTTTGGACAATCATCTCCAATGCCTTCTGGGCCCGTTCGATGTTGGGGGGCTCCGCGGTCAGCCAGCGCTGGCAGGCGCTGGAATAGTTCATCACGGCCGAGAGCGGCTGGTTGACCTCGTGGGCGATCGATGCCGACAGCTCCGCAAGGCTCGCTGCCTGGTTTGCCCGGGCCAGGTTCTCCTGGGCACGGCTGAGCTCCTCCTGCGCATTCACCTGATCCTCGATATCGAGGCATATTCCGTTCCACTGGACGATCGCACCATCGCCATTGCGCATCGCCGTGGCGCGCGTCTCCACCCAGCGATACACGCCGTCGAACCGCCGCAGCCGATGCCTCAGCGCATAGGGCTCGCCTGTGGACAGTGCGTGGTTGTATCGCTGCTTCACCGCCGCGAGATCCTCGGGATGGATCACCGCGTCGAGTGTGCCGTCCAGCCGGGATTTTCCCTCTTCGTCCTTGTCCTCGAGGTTGAAGCCGAGATATCGGCGGAGCCGCTGGCTGCGATATATCGGCTTGCCGTCGGGCAAGGCGCAATAGACCATTGCGGGCAACGTTTCGACCAACTGACGGGAATACCGTTCGCTCTCGCGGAGCGCGTCCTGCGTCGTGACGAGGTCATGAATGTCCGTGCTCACGCCGTACCATTGAAGAATCGCGTCGGCTTCGTCCCGCAACGGCGCCGCCCGCGTCTCGGTCCAGCGATAGCTTCCATCGGCCCGGCGCTGACGATAGCGCTGGACATAGGGAACACCTGCCGTGACCGACTGCCGGAACGCTTCCCTTGCCGCCGCCCTGTCCTCCGGATGCACCACGCCGAGGGACGCAGATCCATCGGGTGCGGTGATGTCTTGCAGCGTGGCGCCGGTTATCTCGGTGAAGGGTTTGCTGACATAGGTCGGCGTCCCATCCGCCGCGGTGCTCCAGATCAGCGCCGGCACGGTATCGATCAATTGCTGGAGCTGCCTTTCGCGTTCGCGCAAGGCAGTCTCGGTGCGTTTATAGACGTCGATGTCCAGCGCGGTACCGTACCATCCGGTGATCCGCCCCTGCTCGTCGCGTGTCGGCCGTGCCGCGGCCCGATGCCAGACATAAGCGCCGTTGGCGCGCAGGACCCGGTATTCGAAGTTCCAGTTCTCGCCCGTCCTAAGGGCATGGCGCAACGTCTCGGCTGCCCGGTCGCTGTCGTCGGGATGCGTGCCTCGCTGCCAGCCCTGTCTCCCACCGTCCAGGAAGGGTTTGCCGTCCAGCAGAAGATTGAGATCCTCCAATGTCATGGCGATCGAGGTCTGCGCCGTCGGCGTCGCATAGGTGAACTGTCCGGTGGCATCGATGGCCCAGGCGCCGCCATAGAGCTTTTCGATGGCAAGGGCCGCTTGAATCGCATCGCCGGTCTCGCCGAAGGAGCGCGCGATCGTCCATGGCGCATCCTGTCGTGCCACCGCCGGATCGACGTCGACGCTATTGCCATGGCCCGGCTCCATCCGGAACTCGACCCAGCGATAGCTGCCGTCCGCCTGAAGCTGGCGGTAGCTGCTGATCTGGGGAATGCCATGGAAGAAGGCCCTCGCCGCCGCCTGCTCGACAATGGACCTGTCATGTGGATGGATCGCTTCCATGGACGGACGCGGATTGCGGGCGGGTCCGCCGGCTAGAGGATCATCGAGATGTATCGCCGAACGCTCGCCGGGCTCGGGCCGAAGGGCAGCGTCGATCACGGTGCCGTACCATCCGACGATCATGCCCTCGCCGTTGCGTATCGGTTGTCCGGTGCTG
Source organism: Shinella granuli (assembly GCF_004341885.1). GTDB lineage: Bacteria > Pseudomonadota > Alphaproteobacteria > Rhizobiales > Rhizobiaceae > Shinella > Shinella granuli. The sequence continues at coordinate 186,397 of NZ_SLVX01000009.1, forward strand.
CGCGCCCAGCCATAGACACCGGTCGCGCGCAACATCCGGTGCTCGACATTGTAGTGTTCGCCGGTTTGCAGGCAGCGGCGCCAGGCCGCTGCCGCGGCATCGTAGTCCTCCGGATGTATGACCCGCCTCCAGCCGAAGGCGCTTCCGGCAGAAGGCGCATTGAGGCTTTCCAGGGTGATGCCGAGAAAGGCCAGCGCAGCCGGCGTCACATAGATGAAGACGCCCTCGGCATCTGTCGCCCAAGCATTGCCGGTAATCCGCTCGACAATCCTGGCCGCCTCCATAGCGTTGATATCAGGTGGTTTTGCAGATCCGCTCCTATCTGCTCCCGATGTTCCGGCTGACCTCGACATGCCTCGACCTGATCCCATTGCACTTGAGATCGTCGTGATGCCTCGTCCGACGACCGGCACCACGATCCACCCAACCGGCAGCGTATAATGGAGTTGACGACAAAGACACCTGTGCCGAGGTATAGAGCCTTCCGATGCGCATGGCGTCGTTCACGGCCGTGCGGCCGCTGATGCGAAAACCGGAGTGGCGCGGCGGCTGCGCCACTCCGGCATCGGTGACCTGCGTCAGGCGAAGCCCGTCGTTGCGGGGTCGAACATGGACGGGCAGGCCCGGCGAGGTCCTGGCGCCGATGGCGTCGAAGTGGCTCCGGAATTTCGCCCTGACGCGTGTCACGAGCTTATTTCTCGTAGGTCGTCAGGTTGGTTTCGTCCGTGTCGACCACGAACACGGCAAGCAGCAGGGCGCGCTCCGTCTCGCTGGCATTTTCGCTGACGCCGTGATGATCGCCGGGAAATTCAGAGAAGTTCTCGCCGGCACGGTAGACGACGATCGGGCCGTCATTGACCTGGCTGCGGATCGCGCCTTCCAGAACCGTCGCATAGATGAATGCCGAATCCGGATGCGTGTGCGCGGGCGAGTTGCCGCCGGGCGCATACTCGACGAGCACGCCTTTCATGCTCTTGCCGGGCACGTTCGGCAATGGCTGGTCATAGACCAGCGTGACCTTTTCGTCATCGCCGTCATGGGCGGCGCCCGCCACGATGGAAGCGAACAGGAACGCCGTCGCGCAGAAAAGTGTCTTGATCATCTTCGTTCTCCTTGTTGAACAGAGCTTCACCGAACCGAGGATCCGGCGAAGCTGAGAGAAATCCCGGAACGGGCCGTTCACGCTTTCGGGGCAGCGGCGGTTTTCAGCCAGTCGTCGAAGCGGATCTGGCCAAGGCGTGCGCCATCATCCGGAACCAGCGTCCGATCATCGATCTCGACCTCGAAGTAGCGGGCCTGCGGATCAGCAACGACGGTGCGCGGATCGTTGGTAGCCTTGAGGTAGCGGGCGATGAAATCGTGCATCCGCCCCCGCTCCGGACCGGCGATCTCGATCATGCCGTTCACGGGTTCGGCGGTGCTGGCATCAGCCATCGCATCCGCCACGTTGTCGGCTGCGATGGGCTGAAAGGCGCCCGTGGGCAGCCGAACGGTCATTCCCTCGGTGGCCGACTGGGCGATGGCGCCCGCAAATTCGAAGAACTGGGTTGCGTGGACGATCGTGTAGGGAACGCCGGAATTCCTGATGTGCTTCTCCTGAAGCAGCTTGGCGCGGAAATACCCCATCGCCTGCATCCGGTCGGTGCCGACCACCGAAAGTGCCACGTGGTGGCGAACGCCGGCGGCCTTTTCCGCCGCGAACAGGTTGCGGCCCGCCGCTTCGAAGAAGTCCATGGCAGCCTTTTCCTCGAAGGACGGCGAATTCGCCAGATCGATCACCACCTGGGCGCCGGCAAGCGCCTCGTCCAGGCCTTCGCCGGTAACGGTGTTCACGCCGGAATTCGGCGAAGCGGCCAGCACGTCATGGCCCTTCTTGCGAAGCCGTTCGACAGTTTTCGAGCCGATCAGCCCGGTGCCTCCAATGACGACGATTTTCATGTCCACTCTCCTGGTTTCAAGTTGATGTCGGATTGCTCGGATCGCCGAGCGGCGCAGGGGCGCCGGGCGACTGTTTGACGAGGCCGTTTATCGATGAACGAGGCTGCTTCCCCGGGATGGGAAGCCGTCAGGGCAGGCCGGCCACGACGGCGGGGGCCCTTGCTTCGATGATATCTCGCATCCGGTCTCTCCCTCGCGTCGTCTCGACTTGTGAGGAGAATGCGCCAGAGCGGGCCGCCGGACTATCGAACGCAAGCATCGCTTACCTAGTCCCAGAGGACAGGTCCGGCACATCGGGGGATTAGGTGCCTTGCCCCATCCGTCGATCACCAACTCTGTCGGCATGGCGTCAGGGCACACCTCGGGCATGTCTGACGGCATTGGCATAGGTTGGCGCCAGACCAGCGGACAGGGGAGCAAGACCGCTTCGGCCCGGTCGCCGATGGCCGGGGAGGAAGATCTTTCAGGAGATAGGGGCTTCTTGATCAGGCCCGCTGCAACCGCTGATGCCTGAAATCAGGCCTGCGGCTTCTCGCGCAAGCCGGGCGGCAACGAATCCCAGGTACGAATGAGCTCGCCAACCGAAATCGCCCCCATTTTGCGCATCACATTGCTGCGGTGGAGCTTGACGGTGATCTCGCTGATCCCGAGGTCGAAGGCGATCTGCTTGTTGAGGCGCCCATGCGCGACCTCCCGGAAAACCTGCCGTTCACGCGGTGTCAGGGTCGCAAACCGTGTCGCGTGCTGGTGGATGTTCTGCGCCTGCGCCCGCTGCTCGACATCCCGCTGGATACCGGCAATCACGGCGTCCAGCAGCGTCTGGTCACGCACGGGTTTCGTCAGGAAATCGATGGCGCCGGCCTTCATCGCCTGCACCGTCATCGGAATGTCGCCGTAACCCGTCAGGAAGATGATCGGCTTCGCAATTCCCCGTGTCGCAAGCTGGTGCTGCAGGTCAAGGCCGCTTGCCCCCGGCATCCGGACATCGAGAACCAGGCACCCGGGCCGGTCGGGAAGGCCGACATTCAGGAGTTCGGAGGGGGATGGAAAGCAGGCAACGTCGAGCCCGACGGATTCCATGAGTTCCTGCAGGGAATTCCGGACGCCCGCGTCGTCATCGACGACGAGAACCAGCGGACAATCCGCAATGACGGCGGCGGTGGCGGTCATCGTGCGGCCTCCGGATGATTTGCGTGTGCCGCAGAACCTGTCTCACGCTTGCAAATGAACATGTCCTTCATGACCAACATCCCCACCCGCCGGAGCGACGGATCCGAAATCCGCCTCATGCCTTACCGCGGATCCGGGCTTCGGTTCTTTCCTCGACCCATCTGCGGACTTCCTCCGAAAACTCCGGCGGCATCTTGCGCTCGAGGGTGCCGGCGATGTCGGCCAGCGTCTGGCTTTCCAGGCTATCGCGCATCGCCTTCTCCGCACGCAGCATCACCGCATGGATCGCGCATACACCCTTCGTTGCCCATGCCGGTGGCCGCCCGCCAAAGGCGGCGCAACGGCCCCGGATTTCCTGGCAATCGAACAGCGGTTTCTCGCCTTCGATGGCATCGACGACCGCGAGCACGCTGATTGCCTCGGGCCGCTTGGCCAGTCGATAACCGCCCCTCACGCCCTCCGATGAAGCCACGATTCCCGCTTTCTCCAGCTTCGGAAAAACCTTCGCCAGGAAACTCGGGGAAATGCCCTGAAAATCCGCCAGGTCGCGACTGCTCAATGGTGCACCGGGCGAATCCACCAGCCACAGGAGACAATGCAATGCGTATTCCACGCCAGCGGTGATATGCGCCATAACGCGGACTATAATGATCCGCGTTATGGCTTGCAAGCAGGATGACGTTCGGATGGGCCCGATCGACGGGCCGCATCGCCGCTGCCAGGCATCCGGAAGCCCGGTCGCGATCACTCATGCAGATCGCGACCGGTTAACCGCACGCTTTGTGCCCACAGAGCTTCGGCGATGGTCGGATCGACCGCGAAAGGCCGAACACCAGCCGCGCCGAGCTGGCCTTCCGTGCGCAAAGGTGCAATGTCGCAATCCTCGCAATAGACACCGCCGATCCCGGCCAGTTCCGGCGCGGTGGCACACCATATCGTGGTGGCGGCGCCCTGTTCGGACGATTTCTTGTCCCGGGCAGGATCGACCACCGGTGTACCGTCCTCGCTCAAAGCGCCGAACGCATCGATCTCTTCCCGGCTCAGATGCCGCGCCAGCGGACCGAGGATAGAGCCCGGATGAACCGAAAACGCCCGCACGCCATGCGCGATGCCACGCGCATCCAATGCAACGGCGAAGAGGGCATTCGCGGTCTTGGCCTGGCCGTACGCGAGCCACTTGTCATAGGGACGACGCGTGAAATTGAGGTCGTCGAGATCGAGGCCTCCAAGCTGGTGCGCGCGGGAGGAAAGGACCACGACACGCGCGCCTTCGGCGGCACGCAGCGCCGGCCACAGCGCGGCAGTCAGATGAAAGTGCCCAAGGTGATTGGTGGCAAGTTGCCCTTCATGCCCTTCCTTGTCGCGGAACAGGGGCGTGGCCATCACGCCGGCGCTCAGTATCAGAAGATCGAGGGTTTCGTGATCGGCCTGAAACCTGTCGGCAAAACCGTCGATGGAAGCCGGATCGAGCAGATCCATGCAAACGATCTCGACGCGATCCATTCCGGACAATGCTTGCCGTGCGGCCGTGACGTCGCGTGCCGGCACGATGACATGGGCGCCCCTCGACGCAAGAACCCGCACGGTCTCGCGACCAAGGTTGGATGCACCACCGGTAACGATGGCCGTCTTGCCGGAAAGGTCGACGTCCCGCACGACCTCCTCTGCCGTCGTGAAGGGGCCAAAGGGCGTGCCAAGTGTCTCTTGAGTGACCGTCATGTTCTTCTCCTGTCTGAAAGCCAGGAAAGTGGACGCCGAAGACGAGTAATTCTATATGAAATATACCTGAATCATATCGAGATCATCCTGAATCGTCATGGAAGACCCGCTTTCACAGTTCCTGAGCCTGGTCGAGGCGCGCGCGGTGATATCCACCGGGCTTGCGGCACGAGGCCTATGGGCAATGCATGTACCGCCCGTGCGGGCGCTCAAATGCAACATGATCAAGCGTGGCGAATGCACGGTGGAGACCAGGGGAAAGCGATGGCGGCTGACGGCGGGAGACTGTTTCCTGATCGGCCCCGAACTGCCTTTTGTCATCGGGACCGATTTGAACCGCCTGCCCCGGCACGCTGCCGAGGTTTTTGCCGGACCACGCGAGAGCAGCTACGCACAGTTGGATGCCGGCGCGGGACCGGACTTCCTTTGTCTCAGCGGGCGCATGGACCTGACGGAAACCGCACGGTTTCTGACGGACACGCTACCGCCGATAATCGTGGTCCGCTCGGACAGCCCGGTTGCCGGGCGCCTGCACTGGCTTGTCGGCAGGCTGGAGGACGAGCTTTCCTCCAACGCCCCCGGCTCGACGGCGATGGCAAGGCAGATCATGCAGATGATTTTCATCGAGCTGCTGCGAAACCTACCGGAAGAGCGGACGGGCAGCTGGCTTGCGGCGCTTTCCGATCCGCGGATCGGCGCCGCGCTGCGCGCCATTCACGATGCGCCCCATCGGGTTTGGCGCCTCGATGAGCTTGCAGGGATCAGCCATCTCTCACGATCGCGGTTCTCCGCACGGTTTCGTGCCGCCGTCGGGCGCGCCCCGATGGACTATGTGCTGCGATGGCGCATGACACTCGCACAAAAGGCGCTGCTGCAACCGGATGCAACGATCGCGACCATCGCGGCGCAGTTCGGTTACGGTTCGGAAAGCGCCTTCATCCACGCCTTCCGCCAGGCGACCGGCCTGACTCCACGCCAGGCCCGGCAGGAAGCAAGATCAAAGGCTACAGACCTGCCCGCCGGCCTCGATTTCTCTTCCAACCGGTAGGGAAGAGGGGATGTGCCCCCCTTAAGAGACCGCCGGATCGCAAGCCCTCCGAGTTTCCCGGAACGGCAGTCTAAATCCTACCCGACCGGATCATGCTGAAATAATTGTCTCCACCCACCTGGCCGCCCTTCAATGCAATCTGCAGGCCATCCGCAGGACCGCCATGGGCCATGCAGAGCGGCGAGCCGGGCGTTTGCGGCAGCGGCATTCTCAGCGTGAGGGCGGCGATTCCCATCTCGCCGAGCGCATGGCTTGACGTGTCGCCTCCGGCGACGACGGCGCGCAAAAGGCCCGCGCGTGCCACCAGTTCCAACTGGATACGACCAAGTGCCCGGCTAAGCCGATGGCGTGCGCCGACGGATGAATCGAGCTCGCCGCCACGGTCGGCGGACGGCCCGAGTGCCGTGTAAAGCACGACGCTTCGGCCGCTCTCAAGCACCGTGAGGCCGGCCTCGACCGCGGCTGCGATGGTTGCAGTATTTTCTGCACGGGAAAGGGCGACCGGGTCGAGAGTCACGCCATCGAAACCATTGACGAGTGCATGGCGGATCTGGCGCTCCGTCGTCGGCGAAACGCTGCCGGAGACGACGGCGATACGATCCACCGGACCGGCATCGGCAAAGGTTGGCTTCTCGCCGAGCAACCCGTCCTTCCGCCAGGCGGGGATCAGCGCATATTCGACGCCCGACGAACCGCAGACGAAGCGGCTTTTCGGGCGCAACCGGTTCCAAAGCAGGCTGCCTGCCGCCGCCTGCGTCTGCCGGTCGAGCACGTCGAGCAGCAGGATATCCGCCTCCTCAGGCTCCGGCGCATCGAGCAGCGCGACATTGTCCACCAGCGCGGAGGACAGTTTTGTCTGGCGCGAGAGATGCAGCAGCACATTGGCCTCGTCCATCGGCGTGACGGGATGGCGCGCCATGACGGGATGGCGGTCGATGCGATAGTTGCGGCCCTGATAGGCGGCAAAGAGCTCGCCAAAGGCCGTATAGCGCCGGATCTGCGGCGCGCCGACGATAAGCGGCACGGTCGCCGCGCCGAAGACGGCGCGGCCGATCTCGATCGCCCGGCCGATATTGCCGACATGCGGGGCGGAATCGAAGGTCGAGCAGACCTTGTAGTGGCAAAGCTCTGCATCCAGCGTCTTCAGCCAGCCGAAAGCCTCGCTCAGATGCACATCCATCCAGTCCGGAGCCTCGCTGCGGCTGGTGCCGGCAAGGCCGAAGGCGCGTGCACCAGCAAAGCGCGACAACAGGTCGGCATCCGGCACTTTCAGGAAAAGCACCGTCTCGACACCGTTCGAGGCAAGCGCCTCCATGACGTCGGTCGAGCCGGTGAAATCGTCGCCGTAGTAGCTGATCAGGGGTCGCATCATGGCTCAGGCCGCCTTGCCATCGGCAAATTTTTCGATGGATTGCCGAAGTTCCGGATGGTCCTTGGCATAGGCTTCGAGCGGCACACCGGCGACCGCCGCCTCCCAGGCCTGCTTCACCGCCTTCACCCCTGCCCCCGGCCCGCCCGGATGGCTGACGATGCCGCCGCCGCAGAGATAGAGCAGGTTGGTCGAACCACCCGTCGCCGCGATCGTATCCGGCGCCTGGCCGCCCCATTGGCCGGAGCCGATGACCGGAAGCGCCACGTCCCTGTCTGAAAACAGCGGCGTGGTGACCGCCTTGTAGGAGCGCACGAAACTGTCGTCCGGCTCCCAGTATTTGACACGGATGCCGTTGATCTGGAACTGGTCGACCCCGAGCAGGCGCCAGAACTGCTGCCAGACGGAGAACTCGAAGCCGAGCCCGGCATGACGCGTTAGGATGTCCCAGCCGTTGCGGTGGGCGTGCAATACAAGGCCGGAGCGCTTGCGCAGGAAGGCAAGCCCGCCGAAGCCGATGGAATTGATATTGACGACCGCACAATTGCCGCCGGCTTCCAGCACCCGATCATGATTGCGCATCATCTCGTCCGGATCGGCATGGCTGATGCCGAAGGCGTACATGACCTTCTTGCCGGTCTTCTGCTCGTGGTCGAGAATCTTCGGCATGACCGCCGCCACGCGATCCTTCAGCGACGAATAGGCCGGGCTCATCAGCTTCTCGTCATCCTTGATGAAATCGACACCCGCCTCGATCAGTTCACCGACCATTTCCGCCGTCTCATGCGGGCGAAGGCCCAATGCCGGCTTGACGATGGTGCCGATGATCGGCCGGCCCCTGACCCCCGTCAGCGCAAAGCTCCCGGAAACGCCGAACTGGGGCCCAAGATGGGCAGCGGCGAATTCCAGCGGCAGCTTCATGTCGACGATGCGAATGCCTGTCATGCCCTTGATGGAGAAGACGCCGCCGATGGCGATCGTCATCAGCGCGGAAAGATCGGTGCCAATGGCATCCAGCGGGAAGTCGATGTCGACATCCGCGCGGCTGAACTGCGTGGCGTCGCCTGCCTCGTCGGGAAAGGATGCGCGATCCACCGGCGTGAGCGGACGGATGGCGACGACGCGCGCGGCGACGCGGGCCTTCAGCGCCTCCGTCTCGCCCGGCAGCGCCACGAAGGTACCGGTCGACTGGTCGCTGGCGATTTTCATCGCCATAGCCTCCACCGGACCCGGCGTCTCTATCCGATATGTCAGACGGATCACGTTCCCTCCCGCCGCCGAGGCGTATCTTGTTATAGCCCAATAACTGGTATAATGAGTATTTATGTTATTGCAAGCCGATTGCGGTGAAAGCTGTTGCGGCGAAGGAACTTGGTGCATATTCAAACCTGTCGAAATCAGGTGACTCATGAGCGTCGTTTCCGAACCGATCGTCCGCAAGAAACTCTCCGACGAAGTTTTCGCGCGATTGAAGACCATGATCGAAACCGGCGAATTGAAAGCCGGCGACGACATGCCCTCCGAACGCGAACTCATGGAGCGCTACGGCGTCGGCCGCCCGGCCATTCGCGAGGCCATGCAGGCGCTCGCCGGCAAGGGGCTGGTCGAGATTTCCCAGGGTGAACGTGCCAAGGTGCTGCGCATCACCGCCGAATCCATCATCCGCCAGGTGGACCTGCCGGCCAAGCTGATGCTTTCCGGCTCCTCCGACTCGCTGGAACACCTGAAGAGCGCCCGCATCTTCTTCGAGCGCGGCATGATTCGCGAGGCCGCCACCAAGGCGACACCGGAGCACATCGCGGAATTGCGCGCCCTCCTCGACAAGCAGAAACAGAGCCTCGGCGATGCGGATGCCTTCATCGATGCCGACATGGAATTCCACCAGTACATCGCGCAGATCTCGGGCAATCCGATCTTCGCCGCCGTCAGCGGCGCGATGCTGGGGTGGCTGAAATCCTATCATACCGAAATGCTCATCTGGACCGGTCGCGAGAACTTCACGCTCGCCGAGCACGAGGAAATCATCCGTGCCATCGAGAGAGGCGATGCGGACCTTGCCGAAAAGGCGATGATCAAGCACCTCGAACGCTCCCGCGCACTTTATGCGCTCAAGGGACAGAAATAGTTCAGAGCACGATCTCGGCACAGCCATAGGGCGGCAGGACGAGCCGCGCGGCGACGGGCAAAGCCTCTTCTGCGATCAGCGAAACCGAACGCGGCAGCGAAGGCAGGACCACTGTCTGCATTGCCGGCGTGATATTCGACAGCAGCAACCGCTTCCGCGAAGCAAGCCCAAGCACCGCATCCGGCCGCGACGTTTCGACGGATTGCACATCCTCGCCCGCCAGCGCGCCGAGGCGTGCGACGACATGCGCGAGCGGCCGCCACGTCCCCTGCGCCCTCGGTTCGCCCTCCCCCGCCACCAGCCCGAACGGACCGGCAAGCGTCGAAAGCGTCAGGACTTCCAGCCCCGTCGCGGCAACGGTCGCGGCATAGGCCAGCGTCCAGGCGGCGCCGAACCGACCATTGTGGCGCGGATCGACATTGGCCATAGGAATGCGCGCTCCCGCCGGATTGTCCTTCGTCGTGCTGCCATAGGGGTTCTGCCGCATGGCGATGGTCGAAGGGCCGATGCGGTAGGGCTTTTCGCCGTAGATGGCGCGGGTCGAGCGGACGACGGAAAGCAGCGCCTCGAAAGTCTGCATGACCGAGAGATCGTCGGCAGCGTGCACGATGGGGTTCGTGCAATGGCTGACATAGTCGATGAGATCCGCGGGCACGCGCTTGCGGTTGAGTTCCGTGAAATAGCTCATCATGCCACCGCCGAGGCGGATACCGGGAAAGGCGGCCCGCGCCGCGGCATAGATGTCCTTGAGCGGCGGGCATTCCGGCCAGATGCTGCCCGGCGGCGTCGACTGGCGATCGACCGAGGGGCAGACGAAGAGCGTGTCGGGCAGCAGACCGGCTTCACGCACCAGGCGGGCAAATCCGGCCATCTCCTCGGCCAGCGGACGCCTGCACGGCACGGCCAGTTCCAGCGTCACCCTGAGACCGGATTTCGCCGCGATGCCGGCATATCCCTTCAAGGCCGCCAGGCCGTGGCCGGCGCCGGGATCGAAATGGGCAATCAGATGCCGTGCGCCGACGGCCGCCAGGGTATCGAGCGCGGCATGTTCCTGCGCGAGGCATTCCGGGCGCAGACCGACGCCGATTTCGGGAAAGCGGCGACCTGTCGGCGCCATTTGCAGGGTGATGGCGCCGGATGCGCCGGTGGCGGGCGCCGCATTGTCGGCAACCTGGATTTCGACCGATATCGCCTGGCTGAACGGCTGGCCCTCCGGCACGAGATAGGGCCAAGGCAGCGACAGCGGGCGCACATAGGTCTTGAAAGAGCCGTCGGTCCAGTTGCGCTGGTCCTCCATCTCGAAGACGTCGCCGCCGAACGTTGTCGCCGCCGAAATGCCGGATGCGACCTGATGGGTGATCGCGGAAATATCCTTGAACGGTTGCCAGGGCTCGATCTGGTCCGGCCAGTGCGCGTGCTCGACGCTGCCATCGCCGTGGCGGACCTGCAAGGGCCGTCCCGCCACGCCGGTGACCGGATGCAGCACGACGAAGCCGGCGCGCGCGGTTTCGAAATCGGCATCGCTGACGCAATCGGCGGAGAAGGCCACGGCCTTCGTGGTGCCGGAGATCGCAATGGCGCAATCCAGATTGGCGCCCGACGGCGCGGTGAAGCGGGCCTTGTAGGTAACGGAAAAACCCTCGCCCGCTGCCTGCACCGCCAGATCGCGGATCACGGCATTGCAGGTGCCCCAATCCTTGTCGCGCACAAGAAAGGCGATGGCGCGCAGCACCTCATGACCGCGAAACCGCAGGGTGCGCAGATTGCCATCCTGAAGCACCACGCTCAGGTCGCCGGCAACGAGCGTGCGGCTTTCCGGTTCGCGCTCGTTCGTGCCATAGAGCCTGAACGGGTCGCCGCTCATGCAAGCAGGTCCGCAATCGCGATCGTCTCGCCATACTCGGCGCTGCGATAGGCGGCCTCGACGAGCGCGAAGGTCTTCAGGTTGTCACGGCCGGACGTATCCGGCTCGCGGCCCTCCGCCAGTCGCTCGACCCAGTGTTTCTGGATAAGCGCCACGCTCTCCTGGATATTGTGCCATGGGCGCGAGGCCCAGGGCAGCAGATTGGGCGCGACGACGCTCCGTGTCGTACCGTCGGGACCGTGGACAGTCAGCTTGTAATCCTTGCCGAGGCGCAGCGTGCCCCTGCTGCCGTCGATCTCGACGAAGGTTTCCGGAAAGGGTTCTTCCGGCAGTTTCGTCGCGTAGCTGACATCGACGATCGAGGTGATGCCGTTGTCGTGGTCGAGCAGCATCGTGGCGACATCCTCGCCGGCAATATCCGGATTGATACGGCGCGTGCGGGCCGTCATGCGGCTGGCATCCCCGAAGAGGAAACGGGCGATATCGAGGGAATGGATACCCAGGTCTTCGATGATGAAGCGCTTTCCCCTGGCAAGATAGGGCTGGCCGGAGAAGACATCGAAGCCGGAGCGAAAGGAAACCCGTCCCCAGAAGGGCTCACCGATCACACCGCTGTCCAGCACCGCCCTGACGGCGAGGATCGGCGTCTGCCACCGGAAATTCTCGTGGATCATCAGGGCAATGCCGGCCTTTTCGGCAGCGGCGACCATGGCCTTGGCATCGGCAAGCGCCGGGGCGAACGGTTTCTGGCAGATAACCGGCACCGCGTGGCTGGCGGCAAGCTCGACCAGCGCGCGGTGGCTGCCGACCGTCGTCGCTATGTCGACGAAATCGAAGCCGCCATCATCGAACATCTCGTCCGCCGACCGGTATCGCCTGTCGACGCCGAACTGGTCGCCGACGAGGTGAAGACGCTCCGGATCGCGGTCGCAGATCGCCACGATCTCGACGCCATCAAGATCCTGCCAGCCATGCATCTGGTTGACGGCGAAGAAGCCGCAGCCGATCAGCGCACCCTTTGTCTTCGCCATGCTCAGCCTGCCTTTGCCATCTGCATCAGGGTGACGCGCTGCTGGAGACGGCGCTGTGCCTGGTCGACCACGACCGCCACGATGATCACGAGCCCCTTGATCACCATCTGCCAGAAGGAACTGACACCCATCATCACCAGACCGTCGGAGAGAATGCCAATCACGAAGGCGCCGATAATCGTGCCGCCGATCGTGCCGCGTCCGCCCGACATGGATGTACCACCCAGAACGGCCGCCGCAATGGCGTTCAGTTCGAGATTGGTGCCGGTCGCCGGATGCGAGGCCATCAGTTCCGAGGAAATGATCAGGCCGACGATCGCTGCACAGAAACCTGAAAACATGTAGACGAACATCTTCACGCGATTGACGCGGATGCCGGACATGCGGGAGGCGCGCTCGTTGCCGCCGACGGCGAAGATATGGCGGCCGAGCGGGACAAAGCGGGCGAAGTAGGCCGCTCCCAGCGCGACGACGATGAGAATCCAGACGGAGACCGGAAGGCCGAGGATCGAGCCGGAACCAAGATAGGAAAAGCCCTGGTTGCCGAGGTCTTCGCGGCCCGTGAGATTGGGCAGCGTCTGGCCGTCGGAATAGAGCAGCGCCATGCCGCGCGCCACGTAGAGCGTACCGAGTGTCGCGATGAAGGGCGCGACGTTGAGCCGGGTGATGAGCAGGCCGTTGACCGCGCCGATCAGGATACCGACGGCCATGACGATGATCGCGACCTCGACCACGTTGAAATAGACCGTGTAGCCGAGCGGCAACGCCACGCCATACATGATGAGGCCACCGGCGATCATGCCGCAGAGGCCGACGATCGAGCCGACCGAGAGATCGATGCCGCCGGTGATGATGACGAAGGTCATGCCGATGGCAAGGAACGCATTCTGCGTCGCGTGCTTCGACATCAGGATCATGTTGGCGGTCGACAAGAAATTCGGCGCGAAGATCGAGAAGAAGATGATCACCGCGAAGAGGGCGATGAAGGTCCTCAGCTTCATGATCGTGAGCAGGGCCGCGCCCGTGGAGAGATGATTGCCGGTGGCGGCAGTGTGCGTTGCTGTCGTCATCACGCATGCATCCTTCTGGTTTTGTGTCCCTCCGCGGAGGCCGAAACGATCATCTCCTCGGTGGCATCCTTGCGGTCCACCACCATCACCAGCCGGCCGTTGCTCATGACGGCGATGCGGTCGGAAAGGGCCATGACCTCTTCGAGGTCGGAGGTGGAGAACAGGATGGCAAGCCCCTCGCCCGCCAGTTGCCGCATGGTGCGGAAAACGTCCGCCTTGGCGCCGACATCGATGCCGCGGCTCGGCTCGTCCATCAACAGCACCTTCGGCCCGGTCATCAGCGCCTTGCCGATGACGACCTTCTGCTGGTTGCCGCCGGACATGGAGGTGACGTCGAATTCCGGGTTCTTCGCCTTGATGGAAAGATTGCGGATCGCATCCCGGACCGCCTTCTTCTCAAGCTTCAGATCGATATGGAAACCGCCCTTCAGGAACTGGCCCAGGCTCGCCATGGAGAGGTTGTCGGCGATCGACATGGACTGCACGAGGCCCTCGCGCTGGCGATCCTCTGGGATCAGCGCCAGACCTTCGCGGATGCGCCGCGTCGTATCGCGCCCCTTCAGCTCCTCGTCCTCGACGAAGATTTTCCCCGTATAGTGCTCGTGCCGACCCATAATGCATTCGAAGAGTTCGGAACGCCCCGCCCCCATCAGGCCGTAGATGCCGAGGATTTCGCCCTTGCGCACGCCGATCGAGACATGATCGACGGCATAGCCACCCTGCGCCCGCGGCAGGCAGATGTTTTCCGTGCGAAAGACCTCCCCGCCCGGTTCGTGATCGACCTGCTTGGCAAAATCCTTGGCGTCCGAGCCGATCATCGAGCGTACGATCCAGCGTGTGTCGATATCCTTGACCATGGCATGGCCGGTGATCTGGCCGTCCTTCAAGACGGTGATGTAATCGCCGAGGCGCATCAGCTCTTCCAGCCGGTGCGAGATATAGACGATGGCGACGCCGCGCGCCTTGAGGTCGGCGATGACGCGGAAGAGCACGTCGACCTCGGCGGCGCTGAGCGCCGAGGTCGGCTCGTCCATGATGAGGATGCGCGTGTCGAGCGAGACGGCTCTTGCGATCTCGACCAGTTGCTGCTGGCCGATCGGCAGGTCTTCCGCCAGCGTATCGGCGGAAATGCCGGCCTCCAGCCGGTTCAGGAATGCGTTGGCCCTTTCCACCTGCGCCCTGTGGTCGATGCCGCGCAGGCCCCGGGTGATCTCGCGCGTCGCGAAGATGTTCTCGGCGACGGAGAGATTGCCGAAGAGGTTCAGCTCCTGGAAGACGATGCCGATACCGTGGCGCACGGCGTCCGCGGGGCTGTTCAGGTGGATGCGCTCGCCATCCATCCAGATTTCCCCCAGCGTCGGCTGCTCGACGCCGGCGATGATGCGCATCATCGTCGACTTGCCGGCGCCGTTTTCACCGACGAGCACGTTGACCGCACCGCGCCGCAGCTTCAGGTCGGCCTTCTTCAGCGCCACGATGCCGGAATAGGCTTTCGTGATGTCCTTGAGTTCGAGAATGACGTCGCCGTCGTCGATGCCGCTCATCTCAGCCTCCGACCGCGATGGTGGCGGGCACGAATTGCGGCAGTTGCCCCTTGGCCGGCAGCGGATAGGCGCCCGTCGCCTTGATCGTCCTGCCGGTCAGGCCTTCGCGCGGCAGCTTTTCCAATAGCGCGCCGTTCACATGGGTGTTGAAGGACTTGCCGTACTGCGCCCATTCGATCTGGTTCTTGAAGTCGTTGAAAATCACGAAATCAAGGCTGTCGCGCAGCGCCGTGCCGCGGATGGCCGGGCCGATCGAGACGCGCACATCCGCCTGCCTGTCACCGTCGACATCCACGTCCACATAGGCTGCGCGCGACTTCGTTTCTTCCGCGACGATCACCCCGTCGATCTTGGCCGCAAAGGTCCAGGGCGCGTTGCCCTGCTTCTCCTTGTGGCCGTATCTTGCAGCCGCCGCGTCGAGGTCGTTCGCCGCAAGGGCGGAAACCTCCCGGAACGGGCCGGCGCGCTGTTCGAGATAGGGCACGACCTTCGCGTCCCAGATATCGGCGACCAGCTTGTCCGGATTGAAGGCACCGGCCGCCGCCTGCTTCTGTTCGTCCTCGGTCTTGACGAACTTGCAGCCGCCAAGCGCCAGAGCGCCGGCAAGCAGAACCGTACAGGCAGCCTGAAACCTCACCATTCCATTCTCCGTCATGAACAGAAAGCGCGAGGCAGGACCGCACCCCGCCTCGCGCCACCGCGAAAAATTATTCGGCGAGTGCGAAGGTCTCGAGCTTGCCGGCGTTGTCCGCGGTGATGAGCACGCAGTCCATAAGCTGCTTTTCCTCGGCCGGCGCCTTGCCGGTCGTGATGTATTCATGCGCCTGGGTGACGGCGAGCTGGGCCTGGGCATAGGCCGGCTGCATGACGGTCGCCTTGATGCCATCGGCCTTGATCGAGTCCCGCACGTCGTTCGAGCCGTCGAAGCCGATGACGATGACATCCTTGCGGCCGGCCGCCTGGAGTGCCGCGATCGCGCCCATGGCCATGGTGTCGTTGCCGGCGATCACGCCCTGGATGTCCGGGTTCGCCTGGAGGATGGTCTCCATCTTGGAGTAGCCTTCGGTCTGGCTCCAGTTGGCCGACTGCTGGGCGACCATCTTCATGTCGGGATATTCGTCGATGACGTCGTGATAGCCCTTGGAGCGGATGCCGGCATTGAGATCGGCTTCGCGGCCGAGCAGCTCGACATAGTTGCCCTTCTCGCCCATCAGCCTGACGAATTCTTCCGCGCCGAGCTGCGCGCCCTGATAGTTGTTCGAGACGATCTGCGAGACGGCGACGCCCGTGGCGTTGATCTCGCGGTCGATCAGGAAGGAGGGAACGCCGGCATCCTTCGCCTTCTGCACGGCGGCGATCGAGGCCTCCGAGCCGGCATTGTCGAGGATGATCGCCTTGGCGCCGCGGCCGATGGCCGTATCGATGAGCTGCGACTGCTTGTTGGCGTCGTCGTCATGCACGAGGACCAGCGTCTCGTAGCCGAGTTCCTTGGCCTTCGCCTCCGCGCCGACGGCTTCCGCCTTGAAGAACGGATTGTCGTGGCTCGGCGTGATGATGGCGATGAGATCGGCGGCGAAGGACGGCATGGCGACGCCTGCGGCCATGACGGCGGCGAAGCCGACGGTGATCAGTCTGCGGGTAATGTTCATCTTTTCCTCCCGGTTAGGCACCGGCTCCCTGCGGCCATTCCTCCATTGAAAAGGGCCGCCCCGGTGCAAGTCGCGTCGTCAGCGGGCGAACCCGCCGGAAAATCAGGTGATGCGCTGAATGCTGGCGGCGATTTCCTCCGGCTCGAACACGCGCTTCCAGTCGTCCTTCATGAGCACGGGCTTGCCGAATTCGATCGCCTTGTTGCAGGCATCGGAGAAGACGCCGGGCGTCTCCTCGAAGATGACCGCGCCGAGCACGTTCATGTGGCCGAGGAGGAAGTCGCGGGCCGCCTCCTTGGCGACACCGCGCCTGACGCATTCATCCATGGCCTCGCGCATGACGACGAGCAGCGAAGCGCAGACCGTCTCGGAGAGCCCGGGCTCCAACAGCGCCATTTGCTCGACGGTGACGCGGTGCGAACGCATGACCGGAGCCCAGATGGCCTTGGCGATCTCCTCGCCGAGCGCATAGGCCTCTTCCGGGCCCTGCATCAGGGCGGACACGATATGCTGCTTGGCGGCGATGCCGCCGAAGAAGTCGCGCTTGGCGGCCGGGTTCGTCTCGTCGTTGAAGATCGGCGGATGGCAGGGATGCGTGACGAAATAGGTGAGGTCGCCGCGCTTCGGCAGATGGCCGGCGAAAGGGGCGGCCGCGTCGAGCGCCACGACCATCGTGCCCGGCTTCAGCTTGTCGACGATGCCGGCCGCGACCTTGCCGATCGCCGCGTCCGGAACCGCGAGGATCACGACATCGGCGCCGTCGAGGCCTTCATCGGCGGAGACGCAGGAAAGGCCAAGGTCATCGGAAAGACGCGCCTTTCCGGCATCGCTCACCTCGACATGGCGGACATCGAAGCGCGAACCCTTGAGATTCCTGGCGAGCCGATAGCCCATTTTGCCACCGGCGCCGAACAACGCGATCGATGTCATCGAAGACCTCCCTGAATGCGACAGCCGAACCCAACGTCGTCCAGCCGAATTTCCCTCACCGGGCACCCGGTGTAAGCCTATATCCTCAAACTGGTATGACATGTCAATAACTATCTATCGCAATATGTGATATCTTGATGAACACAACATGCCGCCGGCAAATCCCAAGACACCTGCCGCCCAAGTCAATCTATTGAAAAAATGATGTTTTTCCGCCATGCCGGAGAAAAGGGAAAGACCGGATCTCGGGCGACGTTCGGCTCAGGGGCACATCAGGAATGAGGCATTCAGCCCCGTTCTTGCGCCGACAATCAACGCTGCGGCGAGCCTATATTGCATTCCGCGAACACGCGGTCGCACCACACCAGACGCGACGCAACAGGAAAGATCGATGTCTGTTGCCGGCGAACGGTCGAAGTGCGCTTTGCGCCTTGACGGCACATCCACACGCTTCAGAAAAGCCCGTTCATTAGGCGGCGATATTCCTCCTCCGGCCTGCCGTAAGAATCACGCGCGAAATCCTCCAAGGCCGGACGGTTGCGAATGACGACGCTGCCTCGCAGCGAACGGATGAAGCCTTCGCCTTCGAGAACATGAAGGGCGGTCGTCACGCTGGGCCGCCGGACGCCCAGGAGCACCGACAGGAGTTCGTGCGTTACCGCCATCTCGTCGCTGCGCGAGCGGTCGTGGCACATGAGAAGCCAGCGGGCGAGCCGCTCGTTGACCTCGTGCACCGCATTGGACACGGCCGTGTGCGCCAGTTGCACGGCAAAACTCTCCATCGACCGGTTCATGATTTGGACGAAGGGCTTGCTCTGGTCCATCCAGCGGCGGAAATCGTCAAAGTCCATGCTGTAGCCCTCGGCGTCGAGCTGGACCGTCACGTCATAGGAACTGATCCGGGCGCCTGTCACCGCGGAGGTCGGGATATAGCCGTCGAAACCGAAGATGCCCGCTTCCGCGCGCCGGCCTTCCGGCGTCGTGATCACGACGGACCCGATGCCGGATGTCAGAAAGTACACCGCGTCGATCGGCCGGTCCCGATGCGCCAGGGGCCTGCCCTTGGGAAGGACCTCATGCTTGAGATCGGGTGCCAGCATCTGGAAGTCGACATCCGGCAGAAGCTGCAGGAGGTTATTGGGGGGTGCGGAGCGCAACGGGGCGGCCATGTCCACGCCTCCTGTTTCGGGCCGATGTATATTGCAGCGCCTGGCATCGGCACTTCGGAGATGATGCCGACGCGCCGCCGAGCTTACGACTTCCTGTCCATGTCGCAAGAGCGGGCGCGCGACGGTGAGCCACACGCGAGGCGACGCATACAAACGCGGCCGGCCCGAAGGTCCGGGCCAGCCACTTCGTCAAAGATCTGGGAATTGCGACGTTTCTGCGCGATCAGCGCCGGTAGCGCAGCCGCTCCTGCTCGATTTCGGCCGGACCGTAGGGATCGAGCGTCTCGTCGAAGCGCGTCCAGCCCTGTTCGGAATAGGCCGCCCGCCGCTCGTCCGGATCGACCCAGTTCGACTGGCGCAGGATCGCCTCGGCCTCCGGATAGAGGCTTTCCTCGACGCGGGCGGTAACGAGCGTGCCGCCACGGCGCACGCCTTCGGCATAAACATGGGCGTGCTCTTCCGGCACGCCGGATTCCGTCATCGCGCCGATGAGGCCGCCTGCCGCACCGCCGGCGACCGCACCCGCGGCGGCACCGGCCGCCGTGGCGGCGAGCCAGCCTGCGGCAACGACCGGCCCTACGCCCGGAATGGCCATGATGCCAAGGCCCGTCAGAAGGCCGCCGACGCCGCCGACGGCCGCGCCGATACCGGCACCCGCTCCCGCGCCTTCCGCAGCATTCGTATCGCCGCTCCGGCGCTCGTCCGCATTGTTCGAGACGATGCTGATATCGTCCGAGGGAATACCCCGCGCTTCAAGGGCGCTGACTGCGTCACGCGCGTCGGAATAGTCGTCAAAAAGTCCGGTAGCAGTTCTCTTCATGGCAGTATCCTTTTCTCAGTTGGCAACGATGTTGCCCTGGTAGTCGAGTGCGACATTGACGGATTTGCCGTCCTTCATCGCGGTGCCGCGCCAGACACCCTTGTCGTCGAGCGTGAGCCCGGTGATGTCGGCATAACCCGCTTCCACGATGCGTTCCTTCGCCTGGTCCTCGGTGAAGCTGTTCGCACCTTCGACCGGCGCGGTGGCGTTGTTCTCGTCCGGGGTCGCGATCGCCGGCGTATCGCCATCAGTGGCAGGCGCCGTGGAGGTCTGGGCGAAGGCGCCGAGGGTCGATGCGCCGACGAATGCGGCGGCGAGCAATAACTTGTTCATGGTGTCTCCTCGTTGTCAGCCTGTTGAAGGCAAGGAGCAAACAGAGATCGAGGCGTTTGGTTCCTCGGGATTTTCAGGGGGTGTCAAATGGCCTCACCCTGAGGCCGGGTTTGCCGAAGGGATAAAGGCGACGAAGCCACAGATCCGCAATGAATTCCGGAAAGCAAAGGGAACATTCTTCGCCATTCCCGGTTGTAGAAGGAAGACAACAGCGTGGGGTTTCGGCATGGAAAGCGCTCCCAATTGGCAACTGCCCGTCGTACTGGCCGATCCGGAAGCGGAAGCGTTCGTGGTGGTGCGCAACGCTCAGGAGGCTGCGGCCTATCTCATGGATTTCTGGCCGAAGCAGCACGGCCCCGCCTTCTACAAAGCCATCCGCCTCTGTGCGGATGCGCTCGACGGCGAGGCGGTGGACGAGGACGTGCGGGATGCGTTTCTGGCGGCCGCACACGATGCGAACATCGCCATCACGATGCATTGACCCGGACGTAGACCGACGGATCGAAGCCTATCGCAAGCCGGTCTGCTTGGGCGGGTCATCGTTCTCGTCCGGGTTCGGATTGGGCTCCTCGTCCGGCAGGCGATCGGGCTCCGGCTCCTTGACCGGCGGCGTCGGCTCGCCGATCGGAGGAAGATCCGGCACCGGGTTCGGGCCGGGACTGGGTTCGTTCGGAATGATGGCCATGAGTGGGCTCCTTGCAGGTTTGACCAGGTCTATTGCGCCATCACGCTGCGCGCGCCGACCTGGCGAAAGGCCTCTTCGACCTTGAGGAGATCGGTGCGCGCAATATCGGCCGAGACCCGGATCTCACCGTGAAGCGGCGCATCGGCGCGAAAGGCATCGCCACCGGAGGGCTCGACGCCGGCCGTGTTGGCCTCCGTGCTCGGTTCGACGAAGACATCGGCGCGGGCGATCCCGCATTGCTGCACGAGATGTTCGACGGCCCGGTCGGCGGCCTCCCGGGTCGAGAATGTCGCCCACATGGTCTTCGTGCTGTCATCGGACATGGCACCCTCTCCTCTTCTTCAGGGGTCAGGTTTGCAACGCGAAGGGGGGACCGATGGTTTCAGCAATTGTTCTCGTCAAGACGCGCCAGGGCGGCCGATCTCGTCCTCGAGCATCTTTCGCGCGCGATTGACGCGGCTTTTCACGGTGCCGATCTCGCACCCGCACAACCGCGCGGTATCGATGTAGCTAACGCCCATCGCGACAAGCAGCAATGTACGGCGCGAGCGCGGCGGAATGCGTCGAAGTGCGCAGTGCAACTCACTGCGGCGAACCGCCCATTCCTGCGGCGCTGCCATGCCGGTTCGTTCGATGATTGCGTCGTCCAACCCGACAGGTTCCCGACAGCGGCGGCGATATTCCGTGTTGAAGGTGTTGCGCATGATCGTGAAGAGCCACGAACGGAGTCTCGTGTCTGGGTGAAAATGGTGAGAGGATCGAAGCGCCCGCATGACCGTTTCCTGGATCAGGTCTTCGCGATCGCTTGCCGACCGGCTCAGCCGTTGGGCAAACCGCCGCAGCGCAGGCAATTGCGCTTCAATTGCACCGTAAACCGTCTGAGTGGCGCGCTCGGAGACCAGGACTTCCATTCATTCCTCCCTTTCGGGGGAAACGGAGCGCGGTCGTGGAGGTTGCTGTACGATAGCGTACGGATTCCGGCAAAAGAGAATGGAACACTTCGCGGCTTCGTTAGTCCTTAGAAGAGTCGAAACTGTTCCGAGGCGAACATGACCCGCTACTTCTTTCACATCTGCAGTCGAGCCGAACGGATCGAGGATCGGGAAGGTGCGGATTTCAACACGTTGAATGCAGCGTTGGACGATGCCCGTCTTGCAGCCCGTGAGATACTGGCCGAGGATGTCCGCAAAGGGCAGGTAGACGAAACACGCATGTTCGAGATTGTCGACGAAAGCGGGCGACTGGTGGCGCGCATGCCTTTCAGCGATGCAATCAATTAGCGGGCCGGGACACAACGATCCCTATAAGCCGTTCGTATTCCTTCTCGCATTCCCCATAGGCGTCATGCGCAAAGGCCTCGAGGCCTGCCCGGTCGCGCACGCTGACGACGCCGCGCCCGGAATAGATGAGCTTCTTGCCCTCCAGCACATGGAGCGCCGTCGTCACACTCGGGCGGCGGACGGCAAGCATGACCGACAGGAATTCGTGCGTCAGGCTGATATCCGCCCCATCCACGCGGTCCTGGCACATCAGGATCCATCGGGCGAGCCGCTCATCGATCTGGTGCGCGGCATTGGAGAGCGCGGTGTAGGCCTGCTGGACGGCCAGGGCCTGGGCGTAGCGGGAAAAAAGCCTGCGAACCTCGAAATCCTCGGACAGCACCGCCTTGAGGACCGGGACAGGGATGCGGTAGGCCTCCCCATGCATCTGCGTGAGGATTGAGAAGGGATCGGTATCGACATCAAGGATCGCCGATGTCGGGCACATGCCGTCCCGCCCGATGATCCCGATCTCGCTATGCTGGCCTTCCGGAGACCGCACGACGACGGACGCGATCCCGCTCTCGAAGAAATAGGCGTGCTCCATCGGCTGATGCGGAGAGGAGAGCTGGCAGGAGCGAGAAAGCTCTATTCGCTCCAGCCGCGCAGCAAACCGCTCCAGACTCGTTTCCGGTAAACGCCGCAGCAGGTTGTTCCGAAACCTGCCCTGCCAAACGTTTGCCATCCAACAATCCCATGCAGTTCAGCGACCGCATATCTGCCAAAGGCCTCGGTCTCTCCTGGAGTCAATGGCCGTCCATCTATGACCATAAAATCGGTGAGACAACCCAGCGACGGGTGTCGGTACGGAAGCGGACAAAGGGGAACGGACGTGCATCCACCGTCGGCCGAGCCTGCGAGAAAGCGGGCACGGAAATCGGTACGGTTTCGTACAAACCCTCGTTCGACAGGAACATCCTCTCCTCCAGCGCATTTGGCTGGCACGAAAGCGGGGGAGGCATCATGCAACATCTCGACAAGAAACTTTCGACACCGGCAAGCAGAGTGTTCGACGTCCTGGCCTATTGCCGATCACAGCGCATCAAGGAGTCGGAAACCAGAAAGCTCGTGCGGCTGGTGGGTCGATTTGCAAGCCGGCTCGAAATCCAGATGAACCTGACAAACCGACCGGCGCGCTTCCGATAGAACTGGCAGTCCGAGTTCCTGTCCACGGCTGCTCTCGATGTCAACGGCGGAGTAAAAACCGGCCACGGGGCGGAGCAAAAGTCGGCCACTGCGGCGCCGGCCTGAGACCGCCGGGAGGGCTTAAGCCCGAG
>NZ_SLVX01000010.1 GCF_004341885.1 Shinella granuli
GCTCGGGCTTAAGCCCTCCCGGCGGTCTCAGGCCGGCGCCGCAGTGGCCGACTTTTGCTCCGCCCCGTGGCCGGTTTTTACTCCGCCGTTGACACGAGGGCTCAGCGCGCCACCCATTACGAGGATGTCACCGTCGACGTCCAGCCGGATCCGGAGCGCTATCTGATCCAGAACTGGATCATCTCCTTCGCCAATGGCAAGGGCGCCTATGTGAAGGAAAACACGGCGGCGCGCAGCTCCAACTGGCACGCTTTCCGCGCGCCCGACCAGGAATGGGAGCGCACGCACTACCAGCGCCAGTCCAAGATCGAGACGATGGTGCAGAGCGTGATCGCCAATGCGCGCCGGGCGGGTGCGCCGAAGACCTTCGACAAGGTCTGGACCAAGATCCTGCAGGCGCATCTGGGCGCCTGGAAGCATGCGGAATTCGGCCTGGGCACCTCGCTGATGCAGGCCCAGCGCTACGGCTATACCCAGATGATCAACAATGCCACGCTGACCAACTCGTCCTACAAGTTGCGGCTTGCGCAGGACATCACGCTCTATCTTGCCGAGATCGGCATGGATATCGCGGGCTGGGACGACGAGCTGGGCAAGAAGCACTGGCTGGAGGACGGCGTCTGGCAGGGTACCCGCGAAGCGGTCGAAACGATCATGGGCACGGCGGACTATCTGGAGCAGTATTTCGCGATCAACATCGTGTTCGAGCCCCTGGTCGGCGAACTCTTCCGGTCGGGCTTCCTGATGCAGGCGGCCGCCGCCAACCACGATTTCATCACCCCGCCGGTGATTTCGGCCGCCGAAGCGGACTACGAACGCAATCTCGCCAACACGATCGACCTGATCTACCTGCTGGCGAATGACGACCTGCATGGGGAGCAGAACAAGAAGCTGTTCCAGGGCTGGGTGACCAAGCATGCGGCGCTCGCCGACAAGGCGGCGCTCGGCCTGCAGCCGATCTGGTCCATGCCCCATTCCAAGCCCATCGCCTTCACCGACGTCAGGGCCCAATCCCAGGAGCGGCTCGCCCGGATCCTCGGCGAACTCGGCCTCAAGCGCTAAAAACCAGGGAGACATGCACATGTCAGTAATCGCACGCGACAATTCGCACGACAACATCTTCAAGTCGATGAAGGACATCACCTTCGAGCAGACGATCTCGCATCAGTGTGGTGTGACCATGAACGACTCGGTCGAGGCACGCGCTATCGCCGAGTTCATGAGCAAGAAGCCCGGCGTCATCGTCACCTACCAGCCGGCGATGATCCGCATCGACGGCGATGGCAAGC
This sequence comes from Shinella granuli, assembly GCF_004341885.1. Taxonomy (GTDB): domain Bacteria; phylum Pseudomonadota; class Alphaproteobacteria; order Rhizobiales; family Rhizobiaceae; genus Shinella; species Shinella granuli. The sequence continues at coordinate 1,290 of NZ_SLVX01000010.1, forward strand.
TGATCTTCAAGATGGATGAGATCAGCGAATATCTCGGCCGCGAGATGACCGCCGAGATATTCGAGGTCAACACCTCCACCCACTATGGCCGCATGGTCCGGATCGACGACAACACCGTCATCCTGTTCGGCAACATGGACGAGGTCTTCGACTACATCTGAGATGGGAGGTTGCGGCGCGTTCCGATCGGGGCGTGCCGCACGGTCGTGGATCATTCGAGAGGAGCACAAAATGTATATCACACCTGAAGGCAAAGAGATCTTCGTCATCGACGGCCATACCCATTTCTGGGACGGCAGTCCGGAGAACCAGCGCAACATTCATGGCAAGCAGTTCGTGGAGTGTTTTTACGCCTATCACACCAATCTCAGCCCGAAGGATCAGCTTTGGGAGAAGAGCAAGTTCGAGAAGTACAGCGCCGACGATCTCTATCACGACCTGTTCATCGACGGGCCCGACGACGTGGCCATCATCCAGTCGACCTATCTCAAGGATTTCTACAGGAACGGCTTCAACACCATCGAACGCAATGCCGAGGTCGCCAAGCGTTATCCGGAGCGCTTCATCGTCAACGGATCCTTCGATCCCCGTGATGGCGAGAAGGCGCTCGAATATATCCATTTCATGAAGGAGACCTACGACATCAAGGGCGTGAAGATGTACACGGCCGAGTGGAACGGAGCCTCCAAGGGCTGGAAGCTCAACGATCCCCAGGCCTACAAGTGTTTCGAGCTCTGCGAGAAGCTCGGCATCAAGAACATTCACGTTCACAAGGGGCCGACCATCATTCCGCTGTCGAAGGATTCCTTCGATGTCCATGACGTCGACTATGCCGCGACCGACTTTCAGAACCTGAACTGGATCATCGAGCATTGCGGCTTGCCGCGGCTGGACGATTTCTGCTGGATCGCGGTGCAGGAGACCAATGTCTATGGCGGCCTCGCCGTCGCCCTGCCCTTCATCCATTCGCGGCCGCGTTATTTCGCCGAGGTCATTGCAGAGCTGCTTTTCTGGTGTGGCCCGGACAAGATCCTGTTCGGCTCGGACTATGCGATCTGGACGCCGCGCTGGCTGGTCGAGAAGTTCTGGGCCTTCGAACTGCCCGAGGATATCAAGAAGGAACGCGGCGTCGACCTGACCCCAGACATCAAGGAGAAGATTCTGGGGCTCAATGCCGCCCGCCTCTACGATATCGACATTGCGGCCAAGAAGAAGGCGCTGGCAGGTTCACCCTTCGGCATTGCGGCGGAATAGGCCATGAGTGTCGTCAGTCTCAAGGAAAGCCGCCAGGGGGAACTTTGGCGGCAACTCGAAAGGGTCAACGATCCCGAGCTCGACGAGCCCGTGACTGAAATGGGCTTTATCGAGAGAGCCGAGATCGGCGCGGCCGGCCATGTGGAGGTGGATTTTCGCCTGCCGACCTACTGGTGCTCTCCAAATTTCGCTTTCCTGATGCTGGAGGACATCCGGAAAGCGCTCGAGGCGTTGTCTTGGCGGCCGCGTTTCCGGATCACGCTGCATGACCACATGTTTGCCGATGAGGTGAATGCCGGAATTGCGGCGGGGAGTAGCTTTGCCGACATTTTCGACGCGCTGTCCGACACATGTGATCTCGAAGCGATCCGGGAGACGTTCCGGGTAAAGGCGTTCAAACGCCGGCAGGAGGCCGTCATCCTGGATCTTAAGCAACTCGGCATCGCCGATGGCGAGATCGTTCGCATGAGCCTTGCCGCATTCGACACCCTTGTCGGCGGAAGTGATGCGGCGCGCAGGAACAGGGCACGCTACCGCGAGGCGCTCATGCAGCGCTGGCCCGGGCTCGGCCCGCTCGATGCGGTCATCGTCATGGAAGACGGAAGGCGTATCGATGTCGATGCGCTCGGCGCCCGTCTCGCCGATCTCCGCAGCGTGCGGATCAATATGGAGTTCAACGGCGCCCTGTGCCGTGGACTGAAGGACACGCGCTACAAGGAACTGAGCGTGGTGGACGGAGAACCCACGCTGGTCGATTTCATCGCCGGCCGGGTACCACCTCGCCCCGAGCATTCACCGCGCAGTTAAGAAACGGCCTCCCGGGAAAGAGGCTTCCGTCAACGAACCGCCAGCCAGGCGGAAGGAGGAACCATGTCCAAACTGATGCTACACAATTCCGATGCCCGCCGGGCGCTCGCCCGCGGCATCGGCCGTCTCGCCGCAGCCGTCGAGCCGACGCTCGGGCCGCGCGGGATGAATGCGATGATCGATCGGCCGATCGGTACGCCGATGGTGACACGCGACGGCGTATCGATCGCATCCGAGATCGAGCTGTCCGACCGGTTCGAGAACATGGGCGCGCAGGTCGTTCGCGAAGTTGCCATGCAGACGAACGAGATCGCCGGCGACGGCACCACGACGGCGATCGTGCTGGCAAACGCACTGGTGCAGAAGGGTATCGAGGCCAACGAGCGCGGAGCCAAGTCGGTGGATCTCTGCAGGGGCATCGATCTGGCGATCGACAGGATCGTTGAGGCGCTGAAGGCGAAGGCAAGGCCCGCCACGGGCAATGGCGCGCTCGCTGCGGTCGCCAACATCGCCGCCACCGACCCCAGGCTCGGCGCCCTCGTCGCCGAAGCCTATGAACGCGTCGGCGCCAAGGGCGTCATCACCACGGATTTCAGCATCACCACCGAAACGACGCTGGATGTGGTCGAAGGCATGTCCTTTGATCGCGGATACCTCTCCCATCACATGGTGACCGATCAGGAGAAGATGGAAGCGGTGCTCGAACACCCGCTGATTCTCATGACGGACATCAAGATCAGGGAGCCATCCTCTCTCGATGCCGTTCGCGCGATCGCCGACAAGGTCGGGCGGCCGCTCCTGATCGTGGCGGAGGAAATGGCGCCGGAGGTTGTGGTGACGCTTCTCGGCAAACAGGGGCCCGGCAAGTATCTTGTCGTCCATCCGCCGGAATATGGCCATTGGCGCCGGGCGATGATGGAAGACCTCGCGATCCTGACGGGTGGCCGCGTGATCGCCCGCGATCTCGGTGGACGCATCGAGGATGTGACGGCCGACGACCTCGGCTCGGCCGAGCGCGTGCGGACCAGTTCGAGCCATACCTCGATCATCCGCGGCGGCGGCGATCATGCGGCCATCGCCGCACGCCGGGCTCAGGTCCAGCGGCAGTATGACATCGCCCCGCCGAACATCGAACAGGACAAGTTGCGTGAGCGGCTGGCCAAGCTGTCCGGTGGAACGGCGGTGCTCTATGCCGGCGGTGTGACACCGGTCGAGCAGAAGCGGACGATCCAGCTCATCGAAGATTCGCTGCATGCGGTGCGCGCGGCGGCGGAGGAAGGCGTGGTCGCCGGCGGCGGCTCGGCGCTTGCGCAGATAACGCCCGCGCTCGACGAGCTGCTTGCGAGCACGAGCGGTGATGTTGCGGAGGGCGTGCGCCTCGTCAAATCGGTCCTGACGCGGCCGCTGTGGCGCATTGCGACCAATGCAGGCGCTGACCCGGAAGCGATCGTCGCCGAGGTCACGCGCGTGAACAGCGGCTACGGCTACAATGCTTCGACCGGCACCTACCAGAACATGATCGAAGCCGGGATCATCGATCCGGTCCGCGTGACCTACACCGCGCTCCGCAATGCCGCGTCGGTAGCCAAGCTCATCCTGACCACCGAGACGCTGATCGGAGATCTTGCCGAAAATGAGGAAGACCCAACGGCGGGTCCTGCTCTGGGTGGTGGAGCGGAGAAGCTCGGCCGTCCCTAAGGCCAAGCACGACGACGAGTGACGAACCCGGCGGAAATCGTCCGCAAAGGGATCCTGGAGGATTTCGGCCGGCTTCCACACGTCTTGCAACCTCGAAACGATAAACATGTCAGACAGGAACAGGAAATCGCAATGGACCAGAAAACCGAGACGACGGGCGGATGTCCTGTCGCCCATACGCATAACGCTCATCGTGGCCGAACGAATCGCGACTGGTGGCCGAACCAGCTGAATGTCCAGGTGCTTCATGGTCAGTCTTCGCTGTCCGACCCGATGGGCGAGGCTTTTGACTATGCGGAAGAATTCAAGACGCTGGATTTCAGCGCGCTGAAGCAGGACCTCCATGCGCTGATGACCGATTCGCAGGACTGGTGGCCGGCCGATTTCGGCCACTACGGCGGTCTCTTCATCCGCATGGCCTGGCACTCCGCCGGCACCTATCGCATCACCGACGGTCGTGGCGGCGCAGGCCAGGGCCAGCAGCGTTTCGCACCGCTCAACTCGTGGCCTGACAACGTCAACCTGGACAAGGCTCGCCGCCTTCTCTGGCCGATCAAGCAGAAATACGGCAACAGCATTTCCTGGGCCGACCTGCTGATCCTCACCGGCAACGTCGCGCTCGAATCGATGGGCTTCAAGACCTTCGGCTTTGCCGGCGGCCGCGCCGACGTCTGGGAACCGGAAGAGCTCTATTGGGGTCCCGAGGGCAGCTGGCTCGGCGACGAGCGCTATAGCGGCGAGCGTGAGCTCGCGGAGCCGCTCGGCGCTGTGCAGATGGGCCTCATCTACGTCAACCCGGAGGGGCCGAACGGCAATCCGGACCCGCTGGCTTCCGCCCGCGACATCCGCGAGACCTTCGCCCGCATGGCGATGAACGACGAGGAAACCGTTGCGCTGATCGCCGGTGGCCATACCTTCGGCAAGACCCATGGCGCCGGTGACCCGTCCCTCGTCGGCGTCGAGCCGGAAGGCGGCGCGATTGAGGACCAGGGCCTCGGCTGGAACAGCAGGTTCGGTACCGGCAAGGCGGGGGACGCGATCGGCAGCGGCTTCGACGTCACCTGGACGCAGACGCCGACCAGGTGGAGCAACTACTTCTTCGAGAACCTGTTCGGCTTCGAATGGGAGCTGACCACCAGCCCGGCCGGCGCCAAGCAGTGGAAGGCAAAGACCGCCAACGCGTCCATTCCGGATGCCTTCGACCCTTCGAGGAAGCATGTGCCGACGATGCTGACCAGCGACCTGGCCCTGCGATTCGATCCGATCTACGAAAGGATCTCGCGCCGCTTCCTTGAAAATCCTGCCGAATTTGCCGATGCCTTCGCCCGCGCCTGGTTCAAGCTGACCCACCGCGACATGGGGCCGAAGGTTCGTTATCTCGGTCCGGAAGTTCCGGCTGAAGACCTGATCTGGCAGGACGTCATTCCGCCCGTCGATCATCCGCTGGTCGACGATGCCGACATCGCAAGGCTGAAGGAAAAGGTTCTTGCCACCGGTCTTTCGGTGCAGGAGCTGGTCTCGACCGCCTGGGCGTCCGCTTCGACCTTCCGCGGCTCCGACAAGCGCGGCGGGGCCAATGGCGCGCGCATTCGCCTCGAACCGCAGAAGAGCTGGGAAGTCAACCAGCCCACGCAATTGGCCAAGGTCCTCGGCGTTCTGGAAGATATCCAGGCGGACTTCCAGTCTGGTGGCAAAAGGATCTCGCTGGCCGACCTGATCGTGCTGGCCGGTGCCGCAGGGATCGAAAAGGCCGCCAGGGCCGCTGGCCAGCATATCGACGTGCCGATCACCCCGGGCCGCATGGACGCCACCGACGCGCAGACAGATGCGGCATCCTTCGCCGCCCTCGAGCCTCGTGCCGACGCTTTCCGCAACTACGTGAGCAGCACCCGCAAGCAGTTCATGAAGGCCGAAGAAGCGCTCATCGACCGTGCCCAGCTTCTGACGCTCACCGCGCCGGAAATGACCGTCCTTCTGGGCGGCCTGCGCGTGCTGAAGGTGGGCCAGCCGGAGCACGGCGTTTTCACGGACAAGCCTGAGACGCTGACGAACGATTTCTTTGTCAATCTGCTCGACATGGGCACGGTCTGGGCCCCGATAGCCGGCAAGCAGGGCGTCTACCAGGGTACGGATCGCAAAACAGGTGCCGTCAGGTGGACGGGTACCCGTGTCGATCTGATCTTCGGCTCGCACTCGCAGCTTCGCGCCATCGCCGAAGTCTACGGTCAGTCGGATGCCAGGCAGAAGTTCGTGAAGGATTTCGTCGCCGCTTGGAACAAGGTCATGAACGCCGATCGCTTCGATCTCGTCTGATCCATAGGACCGGTTTCAGACCCTTGACGATGCAGCGCCATTTGACCGGTTGAATGGCGCTGCTTCTTTCATGTGGGAATGCGATCAGATCCGAGATCGGAACTCTCTGTGTCGCCGGATGCCATTGTCGCACGACCCTAAATGAAGCCGCGCCGGATTCCGAACTTTTCAAGCTTGCGATAAAGCGTCGGACGAGACACTCCAAGCCGGAGCGCCACCCGACTGAGGTTCCCGTGCTCGGCAATGAGAGCGTTCTGGATCGCTTGCCGTTCGGCATCCTCGAAACTCAAGACGGGGGACGCTGAACCAGGCGCGCCGTCGGATGTCGAGCCTTCATGCGCGGATGCCGGATGCCGCATGACGATCTCGGGGGGAAGATCGCCGAGATCGACAAAGCCTCTGTTTAACAGGATATGCAGCCGTTCGACGAGATTGCGCAACTCCCGGACATTGCCTGGCCAGTGGTAGGCCAGCAGCGCGTCGAGGGCTTCGTTGGAGAAATGCAGCGGGAAGCCGTTCTTCTTGGCCGCGATTTTCCGGTTGAAGTGTTCAATCAGAAGAACGCTGTCGGCGCCGCGCTCCCGGAGCGGCGGAACGTGGATGGACACCGTGCTGATCCGGTAGAAAAGATCCCTGCGGAAACGGCCGGCATCAACCTCTCGTTTCAGGTCTCGGTTTGTGGAGGCGACGAGACGGACATCCACCGGCCGCGGACGACTGTCGCCAAGCCGGTGCACGACCCTTTCCTCCAGCACACGCAGCAGGAATGGTTGAATATCGATCGGCATTTCGCCGATCTCGTCAAGGCTCAGCACGCCACCATTGGCGAGTTCGAAAACGCCCGCTTTGCCCTCCCTGGAGGCGCCGGTGAAGGCGCCAGCGGTATGTCCGAACAATTCGCTGCCGAACAGTTCCTTGGTGATCGCCCCGCAGTTCAGTGCGATGAAGGGGTTGCTGGCGGATTTTTGACTGCGGGCATGGATAAGCCGGGCGAACAGTTCCTTGCCGACACCCGTCTCGCCTTCGATCAACAGCGAGGTCACATCCTCCGTCTCGCCGACACGGCAAGCGACATCGATGGCCGACAGCAACGCCTCGCTTTCGCCGATGATAAGCGAACGATCGGTTTGCAGGCGCTGTGGCGCGGTCACGTTGCCAACCGATACCGCTCTGCTCTCGATCTTCGGAAAGACCAACGCCACACCGCGGACGTCGCCATCCAGTTCCAGGGGACAGACATTGCAGGATTGCATGTCCCGGGGCAGGGAGGTGGCGACGCTGTCGAGGAAGCCGGAGCTGCTCAGCTCCGGCAATCGACAGTTCCGGCCATCCTGACGAACGGTGTCTCCAAATCGCTTCTTGTCCTTGAGCGGCACGTTGTTGCTGTAAACGGCGCGCCCATGGCGGTCGACGATCATCAGGCCATCGCTGGATCGGTAATTGCGTGTCGAGGAAATGAAGGCTTCGAGAAGCCGCATCCGCTCTTCATTCTGGGAGTCGGCCAATGCGCGCTCGATTTCCCGGGCCGCAGCGGTGACCAGCGCGATGTTGTGCGGCCGAAAAATGTCGGGATGGCCGGAGAGGTCGACGACGCCGATGATCTTGCCGTCGAAGGGGTCACGGATCGGCGCGCCGGCGCAGGTCCAGCTCTTGATGCCTGCGCAGAAATGTTCGGCGGCATGCACGAAAACGGGCTCGCCCGTCCAAAGCGCCGTGCCGATGCCGTTCGTGCCGACGACGTCTTCGGTCCATTTGCCGCCAATGCCCAAATGAATATCCATGCCGTCGAAGATCGTTTGTTTGTCGCCGATGGCGTCGATCAGAATACCCTCGCCATCGGCGAGCACCAGCATGGCACCGGTTCCTTCGAGCATGCGCCCTATGACCGAGAAAGGAAGCTGCGCGGCACGAACCAGTTCGGAACTGCTTCTCGTGAGCGCCTCGACCACATCTCTGTCAGCCTCGAGCGGCGCCTCATGGCGTTGGGCATCAATGCCGCCCCGCGCGCACCGATGCCAGGAATCATTAATCGTCGAGCGGACCGGCAGCGACGACCCAGAGGGTTCCACCCTGCCTTCCAGCAGGGTTTCCCACGCCTTCATCGTTTTCAGTTCGTCGTAGGCCTGATGCAACGTGACATTGCTGGAGATTATACCGTCGATATGCGGTGACGATCCGGAATTCTCTGATGGATACGCATCTTGTTTCATACGGCTATCATAGTCCACGCTAGAGGGAACTTGACGTCAGGCGCCGGATTTTACCTATGGCGGGTTCAGCCATACGCTCCTTGTATTTCGGGAGGAATTTCAAGCCGTGTGCCGATGTCGAGGGCCAGATCCCCGTCCGTGTAGGCTGTGCCCAGCAACACGCCGTCGATGTCGGCCAGTGCCTCGGTCACCTCACCGTCCAACGGTGCGATGAAGCCGTTTGCTGCCGTTGCCAACCTGAAGATCCTCACGCCGCGATTTTCGCGAATCTCTCCGAAAAATTGCAACTGCCGTCCTGAACCGACGTCGACAGCGATGACACGGCCGTTGGCGGTTACGCGGATCCTCGGTTCTGGTTCGGGCGCAGGCTTTGGGCCGCTGCCGATATGGATGATCAATCCTTCAGCCTGCGGCACCTGTTTTGGCTTCTTCGACGCTGAATAACGACCATTGCTCAGTTGATCCGCCAGTTGGGTAATCACGCCGCGATTCTGCTCTATCAAACGCTTCACGTGAGCATCCTCACGCCGCGGGCCGTCCTGCTTTGAAAAAATCTCGACCATGTGAATCCTCCCAGATCCGCAATCCTCGGCGCCTATGAATGGTAGAATAGCAGCGCTCCTCATCGCCACTAGCCGTTCGCTTTTTTTTGCAGGGCGCGCCGCTCGAACGAACGCCAGTCACTTTTGTGACAATCCACTATAAAGTATTCTAACATAGAAAAGTGGTACAGGAGGGCTCCTTCCGTGAATTTGCGCCCTTGGCTGTCGCTCACCGCGGTCGCGCCAACCTGCATGGAGCCGCTTCGCGCATTCCACCACTTCCCGCGACTGCCCAGGAACGGTCCGTCGATCCGCGTCGACGTCCTGCGAGCCAACAAGGCCACGCCCATTGAAAAGGGGCCAGCCGTCCTGATGACGGCCGGCCCCGCTGATGGGAGGGTCGCGGCGATCAGTTCGCGCCGGCGGCGGCGTAGGATTGCCAGGTCTTCAGGAATTCGTCACGCTTGTCGGCGGCTTCCTTCTCGTCGATGTCGAAGACCTTGATGGCCGACATTTCCGGCAGCTTGACGATCTTCGAGACCTCGATGTCGCTTCGGCTCGGGCGGCGGAACGAGGTTTCCAGGAGCGCCGTCTGGGTTTCCTTTGACATCAGCACGTCGAAGGCGGTCTTGGCCGCATCGCCGCCCGGCGCGCCCTTGACCAGGCCGGCGAAGTCGGCGGTGATGAAGGTGCCGTCCTCCGGATAGACCAGCTCGATCTCTTCCTGGCCGCCGTCGACATAAGGGTAGGCATTGGCCTCGAAGGCGAGGCCCACGGCATATTCGCCCATGGCGACGCCGCTCTGCACGGCCGAGGAGGACGAGCTGACCGCGACATTGGCGGCGAGCTTCTTCAGCTCCTCGTCGCCGATCATCTTGTGCAGGCCCCACAGGATCGTATAGCCGGTCGAGCTGTTGGCCGGGTCGGCGACGACGATCTTGCCCTTCCACTTCGGATCGAGCAGGTCGGTCCAGGTCCTGGGCGCCGGCAGGTCGCCGAGCTGGTCGGTGTTGACCATGATCACCACGACATGGACATTCGCGGGCGTGTAGAGGTTGCCCGGATAGCGCAGCTTCTCCGGGATGGCGGAGAGTTCCAGGGATTCATAGGCCTGGAACTGGCCTTCGAAGGCGCCGACCGTGTTGAAGCTGGAGCTCCAGAAGAGATCGCCCTGGACGTTCGAGGCTTCCGCCTCCAGACGGCGCAGCAAGACGCCGCTGCCGCCGGTGATGGAGTTGAGGCGGATGTCCGGCGCCTTCTCCTTCAGCGTGTTCGCGACGGCCTCGATGGCCTGCTCCGGATTGGAGGAATAGAGCGTGACGGTCTTTTCCTGGGCGAAGGCCGTGGTGCCGGCGGCAAGCGCGAGGATCGCGGCGGCGAGGGTCGTGTGGATCTTCATTGTTTCGGTTCCTCTCTGTTTGTTGGATCGACTTGTCTGGATTGACCTTCACTTCGACGCGAACACGTCGATCTTGAAGACTTTCGTGGCGACGATGATCGGGATGATGATCACGGCGATGAGGACGAGGCCGTAGGCCGAGGCATAGGCCATCAGGTTGCTGCCGATCAGCCGGAAGACCTGGATCGTCAGCGTCTCCCGCCCGCCGGAATAGACGAGGATGGAGGCGCTGAGTTCGGAGACGCTGGTGGTCCAAGTGAGGATGGCGGCCGAGGCGATCGCGGGGCCCATCATCGGCAGCACCACCTTGAAGAAGGTGCGCAGCGGCGGCGAGCCGAGGCTGATCGAGGCTTCCTCGATGGAGTTCGGGATGTTGTGCAGCGTCGCCTGGGCGCTGCGCATGCCGAAGGGAAGGCGCCGCACGAGGAGGGCGAGCACCATGATCGTCGCCGTGCCGGTCAGCGGCAGCCAGCCGGAATTGAACGACACGACCAGGCCGATGCCGAGCACCGTGCCGGACAGCGCCAGCGGGATCGACGAGATATAGTCGAGCCAGGGCGTGACGGCGTTGCGCTTCTTGATGATGAGGTAGCTGACGAGCGCGCTGAAGCAGATGCCGATCAGCGTCGCCGCGCCGGCATAGATCAGGGAATTGACCAGCGGCTGCGGCGCGTTGATGAAGACGCGCTCCATGTTGGCGAGCGTCCAGTTGCCCCATTGCATGACCGGCCCGCGCGACACCGTGAAGGCACCGACGGCGATGACGGCGAGCGGCACGAGCGAGACGATGACGATGAAGCTGGCGGCAAGCCCGATGACCGCACCCCGCCAGCCGGTGATCGGGACTGGCCTTGCGCCGCGGCCCTGCGCGATCTCGAACCGGCCGCGCGAGACGATCCAGCGGTTGAGGAAGAGGATCAGCATGACCATGACGACGGAGACCGTCGCGAAGGTGCTCTGCATGACGGGCGCCGCTCCGCCCTCCGAGACCGCGGCCTGGTAGGTGACGACCGACAGCAGCGGCAGCCGGTTGGCGAGGATCATCGAGATCGCGAAATTGCCGACGACCATGGTGAAGACCAGGAGCGCGCTGGCGAGGATCGAGGGCAGGATGACCGGCAGCATGACCTTCATGCGCGAGCGGGCGGGTGAGGTGCCGAGGCTCTGGGCGGCTTCTTCAAGGGTCGAATCGAAGCCGCTGATCGCGGCGACGGTGCCGATATAGACATAGGTGTAGTAGACGAAGGTCATCACCGTGACGAGGCCGAACCAGCCGTAGAAGGTCGGCAACTGGATGCCGATGTCGCGCAGGAAGCGGGTGATGAGGCCATTGTTGCCGAGCGCCATCAGCCAGGTCTGGGCGGAGATCACCTCCGGGATGACGAGGGTGATCAGCGGCAGGAGCGCGATGATCGACTTGCCGAAGAAGCGGTAGCGCGCCGTGACATAGGCGAGCGGCACGCCGATCAGCACGCAGGTGCAGGTGACGACCGAGGCGAGGATGAGCGCGTTGAGGATGGCGGTGAGGCCGCGCGGGTCGGCCAGCAGCCGGCTCCAGCCGTTCTGGTCACCGGAGACGCTGGCGGTCAGGATGTTGGCCACCGGATAGACGATGAAGACGAGGAGCGCGACGAGGGCGGCGAGCGAAAGCCACAGCCACGGGGCGCGAAGGTCGGAGGCCCTGATCATGACGCGATCACCATGGCCTTGGAGGGATCGATGGTGGCGATGACGTCGGTGCCGATCTCGAAGCCGTCATGGTCGTCGCCGTGGGAATCGACGTTGATGAGCGTCTCGTCGGGCAGTGCCAGCTTGTAGCTCGTCTTGCCGCCGAGATATTGCCGTTTCACGACGCGCCCCATGAGCCCCTGCATCTCGGCGGATGTCCGCGGCTTCAGCCGCAGGTCCTCGGGGCGCATGATGAGGATGCCGTCGCGGCTCGTGCCGGTAAGCGTGTTGCGCGCAAGGATCGCGGCATCGCCCAGCATGATGCGGGCCGTGCCGTCGGCATTGGCCTCGGCGACCGTGACGTTGATGCGGTTGGCCGCGCCGACGAAATCGGCGACATAGGCGGTGCGCGGCGTCGCATAGATCTCCTTCGGCGTGCCGAGCTGCTCGACCTTGCCCTTGTTCATCACGCCGATCCGGTCGGACATGGACAGGGCCTCCTCCTGGTCGTGCGTGACGAAGACGGTGGTGATGTTGGCTTCGCGCTGGAGATCGGAGATCGTCTCGCGGATCTGGATGCGCAGCTTCGCATCGAGGTTCGACAGCGGCTCGTCCATCAGCAGGACCTGTGGCTTGATGACCATGGCGCGGGCGAGCGCGACGCGCTGGCGCTGGCCGCCGGAAAGGGCGGCCGGGTGGCGGTCCATGACGTGGCCGAGGCCGACATGCTCCAGCTCGTGGCGGACCTTCTTCATCATCGCCTCGCCGCTCTCGCCGCGCGCGCGAAGGCCGTAGGCGACGTTCTCGGCCACCGTCTTGTCGGGAAACAGCGCATAGTCCTGGAACACCATGCCGATATTGCGCCGGTGCGGCGGCAGCCGGGTCACGTCCTGCGACTGGAAATAGATGTTGCCCTTTGCCGCCTGCACGAAGCCGGCGATGGTGCGCAGCAGCGTGGTCTTGCCGCAGCCCGAGGGGCCGAGCAGGGTGAAGAAGCACCCTTCCGGTATCGTCAGGCTCAGATCGGCGATGACGTCCATTCCTCCGTAATTGACGTAGAGGTTCTTGATATCGATCCCCATGGTTCTTCTCCCGGTTCGTTCAGGTGGTCTCAGGCGGGAATGTCGAGGCCGCTCAGCATCTCGACGATCTCCCGGTGCTTGCGTACATCGCCCGCTGCAAGGATGCGCGGGCCGGTCTTCAGCGTGACCGGCTGGCCCTGCCAGTCGGTGATGACGCCGCCGGCTCCCTCTATGATCGGGCGGAACGGAGCGTAGTCATAGACCTTCAGGCCCGTATCGAGCGCGACATCCGTGCCGCCGTCGGTAAGCAGGCCATAGGCGAGCGCGGCCGCGCCGTAGATGCGCCAGTTGGTGCGCTTACGCAGAAGGTCGAGCGCGGGGCGCTCGGCATCGGAATAGAAGTCGGGGTTGCTGGTGGACATCATGGCGAGCGACAGGTCCTCGCAGGATTTCACCCGGCAGGGCGCGCCGTTCTTCAGCGTCGGCCGGCCGGCGACGCCGAGCCAGCGTGCGTCGACCGGCGGAATGTCGATGATGCCGAGCATGGGAACGCCGCGATGGGCGAGCGCGATGAGCGTGCCGTAGACCGGCATGCCGGCGATGAAGGAGGCGGTTCCGTCGATCGGATCGAGCACCCAGACGAAATCCGCGTCCTCGCGCTGCCATTCCTGCTCCTCGCCGATGATGCCGTGCCCGGGGAAGCGGGCAACGATCATCGCCCGCAATTCCGTCTCGATCGCCATGTCCATCGCCGTCACGAGACTGCGGTCGGGCTTGACCGAGACGCCGAGCCGGTCGCGCCTGTGCTGCTCGATCATGCGGCGGGCCGTGTCGGCAAGCTCGATCGCGAATTCGATGTGGCAGTCCTCAACGGGCACATTGGACGTCATCAGGATTTCCCCAGTGTCAAAGGTATTGGCACCCGACCGCGCGAGTGCGAAATTGCGCGATATGAGCGCTTATGTGTGGTACTGTGGCATTACAAGCGATATGTGTCAAATTGTGTATGTGGCAAATGTGCAAATTTGTGGGATTTTCTGCCGCCAGAATGGCAAGGGCGATTTTCTCTGCTAAGGACGGGTGAGTTCGAGGGAGCGCAGGGCGACATGTGGCAGGAAGAGCGACAGCAGAAGATCCGCGACCTCCTTGCGGCCTTCGGGCAAGTCTCGACAGACCGGATCTCCCAGAGTTTCGGTGTCGCGCGCGAGACGATCCGGCGCGATCTCGTCGAGATGGAGCAGGCGGGGGAACTGCGCCGGGTGCGCGGCGGCGCGGTGCCGCTGGTGCGCGAGGCGTTCAGCTTCCAGGTGCGTCATACCCAGCGCCTGCAGGAAAAGCGCGCCATCGCCGCGACGGCCCTGCCGTTCCTGCGCAACGGCATGACGCTGTTCATGGATGCCGGCTCCACCACGACCGTCATGTCGGAAACCATCGCCGGCCCGAATGGCCTGACGGACCTGACCGTCATCACCAATTCGTTCGACGTCGCCCGCAACCTGACCGAGCCGACCGGCGAGCCCTCCCGGCGCTTCCGCGTCCTCATGCTGGGCGGCGAGTTCAAGCAGGATCCGAACGAGACCGTCGGCGCGGTGGCGATCAACGAGATCCACCGCTACCAGGCCGACCTGGCGATGGTGGTGCCCTGGGGGGTCGATGCGGTCAAGGGCGCGTCGGACTTCTATCTCTACGGGGCGGAAGTGGCGCGCGCCATGGTGCAGAATTCAGGGCAGACGATGATCCTCGCCGACCATTCGAAGATCGGCGCGCCGCCGCGCACGGTGTTCTGCCCTCCCGACGAGATCGACATCCTGGTGACCGACGCGAAGGCGCGCGACAATCCGAGCTTCGAGGCCATCCTCGAAAAATTGCCGAAGGTCGTGGTTGCGGAGTAGGTCAGCAGGGCCGCGGCGACAGCGCCGCCCGGCGCGAGCGCGGATTCTCGCCCGAGACGGGAGCGATGCGTTGTGCTTCGAATGGCGAGCGGCCGGCTTCACCGCCGGCTGTCGTCGTCGAGCTCCCGAAGGAACGAAGGCATGTTTGAGCGCGCGATCCTGAAGAGGAAGTCGATCACCATCCGCACCCGCGGCACGTTGCGCAGGTCGTGGTGGCAGATCAGCCAGTAGGTGCGCCGAAGCTCGACCTCGTCGGCAAGGACGATCTGGAGTTCGGGATGCTGCTTGGCGACGAAATGCGGCAGGATGCAAAGGCCCAGATCGTTCCGTGTCGCCGTCAACTGGGCGAAGATGCTGGAGCTCTGGAAGCGCGCCTTGATGCCGGGATGGACGTCGCCGAGATAATCGAGGCCCGGAGCGAAGATCATGTCCTCGATGTAGCCGATGAAGGGATGCTGGAGCAACTCGTCGCGGTTCTGCACCGGACCGTTCCGTTCGAGGTAACGGCGGGAGCCGTATACATGCAGGCTGTAGTCGGCGATCTTCTCGCAATAATAGGGGCCGGCTTTCGGCGGGTCGAGGGATACCGCGAGATCGGCCTCCTTGCGGGAGAGCGACATGATCTGCTGGATCGTCACCAGTTCGAGGGCGAGGTTCGGATAGCTCTCCGTGAAATCATGCAACTGGTGGGTCAGGAAGAAGTTGGCGAAGCCTTCGGGCGCGCTCATGCGGATCACGCCGCGCTGGGCGGTGGCGCCTCCGGAAATTTCCGCCTGAAGCCTGTCGGCCTCCGCCTCGATCTTTTCGGCCGTATCGATGAAGCGCTGGCCCATCGAGGTCAGGACGTAGCCGCGCGGATTGCGCTCGAACAGCTTCACCTTCAGCGCAAATTCCAGCCGGTCGATGCGGCGTGACACGGTGGCGTGGCTCGTTCGCAACTGTCGCGCGGCCGTCGACAATTGCCCGGTCCGGGCGACCGCCAGAAAGTACATCAGATCGTCCCAGGTGAATTGCGGGTATGCCGACATGCGTGCCTCCTCTGTTCAAAAATGAACAGACCCTGTTTGCAATTAATTTCCGACGGGCCTTGCGTCAATCCGGCTTTTTGGGAAACTAGCGGCGGGAGGGTCGCTGTCGGGAGGACGGTCGGCCAATTTTTGAACAGATCTACATTTCTATTGATCTCGGGGAGGAGATACATGCGTAACAGTCTCATTGCGTCCACAGCCATCCTGCTCTCGATGGGTACGGCCGCCATTGCCGCCGATGTATCCGACGGCAAGGTCAAGATCGGCATTCTCAACGACCAGTCCGGCGTCTATGCCGATTTCGGCGGCAAGTGGTCCTACGAGGCGGCGAAGATGGCCGTCGAGGACTATGGCGGCCAGGCGGCCGGCGCACCGGTCGAAGTCGTGACCGCCGACCACCAGAACAAGGCCGACATCGCCTCCAATATCGCCCGCCAGTGGTACGACACCGAACAGGTGGACAGCATCATGGAACTGACGTCCTCGTCGGTCGGCCTCGCGGTCCAGGCGCTTTCCAAGGAAAAGAAGAAGATCACCATCAATACCGGCGCGGCGACGACCGAGCTGACCGGCAAGCAGTGCAGCCCCTACGGCTTCCACTGGGCCTATGACACGCATTCGCTCGCGGTCGGCACGGGCGGCGCGCTCGTGAAGCAGGGTGGCGACAGCTGGTTCTTCCTGACGGCCGACTACGCCTTCGGCTATTCGCTGGAGGAGAACACGGCGAACTTCGTCAAGGAGAACGGCGGCACGGTTGCAGGCTCGGTCCGCCACCCGCTCGGCACGACCGATTATTCCTCCTTCCTCCTGCAGGCGCAGTCGTCCGGTGCCAAGGTGATCGGCCTTGCCAATGCCGGACTCGACACCGCCAACGCCATCAAGCAGGCATCCGAGTTCGGCATTGTGGCTGGCGGGCAGCGTCTTGCGGCGCTTCTCTTCACGCTTGCCGAGGTCCATGGCCTCGGCCTTGAAGCGGCTCAGGGCCTGACGCTCACCGAGGGCTTCTACTGGAACCGCGACGAAGAGTCGGCGGCGTTCGGCAAGCGCTTCTTCGATCGTACCGGCCGCATGCCGAACATGGTCCACGCCGGCACGTATTCGGCCGTCACCCAGTATCTCAAGGCGATCGACAAGGCAGGCACGGATGATGCCGATGCGGTCTCCAAGGCGCTGCACGAAATGCCCGTCAACGACGTCTTCGCCAAGGATGGCACGGTCACGGCGAACGGCCGCATGGTCCATGACATGTACCTGCTCGAAGTGAAGAAGCCGGGCGAAAGCGATGTCGCCTGGGATTATTTCACTGTTCTGGCGACCATTCCCGGCAAGGACGCTTTCATCGATCCGGCTAAGAGCGGCTGCGATCTGGTGAGCCAGTAAGTCTGGACGCAAATATGGCCATGTCTGAACGACAGACGCAGCCGGATCCGCGGGTGGTGCTTTCCGCCCGCGGCCTTCGGCGCGATTTCGGCGGCTTCTCCGCGGTGAAGAACGTCGATCTCGATGTCCATCACGCCCGTGTCCACGCCCTGATCGGGCCGAACGGCGCCGGCAAGACGACCGTCTTCAACCTCCTGACGAAGTTCCTGCAGCCGACGTCTGGCACGATTACGCTGCTGGGGACCGACATCACGAACATGCCGCCGGACAAGGTCGCCCGCATGGGCCTCGTCCGGTCCTTTCAGATTTCCGCAGTCTTTCCGCATCTGACCGTGCTGGACAACGTTCGCGTGGCGCTGCAGAGGCCGAACAATCTCGCCACGCAGTTCTGGAAGCCGATGGCGTCCTTGAACAGCCTGAATGCCCGTGCCGACGAACTGATTTCCATGGTCGGTCTCGACCGATGGCGCGACGGCATCGCCGCCGATCTGTCCTACGGCCGCAAGCGCGCGCTGGAGATCGCCACCACGCTGGCGCTGGACCCGAAAGTGCTGCTGCTGGACGAACCCATGGCCGGCATGGGGCAGGAAGACGTCGGCGTCATCGCCAGTCTCATCACCGAACTTTCCAGGGACCGCGCCATCCTGATGGTGGAGCACAACCTCAAGGTCGTGGCCAATATCTGCCATCACGTCACCGTGCTCCAGCGGGGCGAGATCCTGGCCGAGGGCGACTATGCCGCCGTCAGCCAGAACGAGCAGGTCCGCGTCGCCTATATGGGCACGGAGGAGGCCTGACATGAAACCATTGCTCGAGGTCAAGGGCCTCAACAGCTGGTATGGCGAGAGCCACGTCCTCCACGGCGTCGACATGACGGTGCGCGAAGGGGAGATGATCACCATCCTGGGCCGCAACGGTGTCGGCAAGTCGACGACGCTGCGCACGATCGTCGGCATTCTGCGCGAGCGAAAGGGCCAGATCCTCTTCGATGGCAAGGACATGATGACCGTGCCGCTGCACAGGACGGCGCATGCCGGCATCGGCTTCGTGCCCGAGGAGCGCGGCATCTTCGCAACGCTGACGGTGGAGGAAAACCTCATGCTGCCGCCGGTCGTTGCCAAGGGCGGACTGTCGCTCGAGGAGATCTACGGCCTTTTCCCCAACCTTGCCGAACGCCGCACCAGCCCGGGGACCAAGCTGTCCGGCGGCGAGCAGCAGATGCTGGCGATGGCCCGCATCCTGCGCACCGGGGTGAAGATGCTTCTTCTCGACGAACCGACCGAGGGGCTGGCCCCGGTCATCGTGCAGCGCATCGGCGAAGTGCTGAAGAAACTGAAAGAGCGCGGCATGACCGTGTTGCTGGTCGAGCAGAACTTCCGTTTCGCCAGCAAGATCGCCGACCGTTTCTACCTGATGGACCACGGCCAGATGGTGGCGGATTTCCCGGTGTCGGAGCTGCCGGACCAGATGCCGATGCTTCACAAAGTTCTGGGGGTCTGACCGAGCCATGACCATGATTTTCGGAATTCCGGTGCAGGCGTTCCTGGGCCAGTTGCTGATCGGGCTGATCAACGGTTCGTTCTATGCGCTCTTGAGCCTCGGGCTCGCCGTCATCTTCGGTCTGCTTCGCGTGATCAATTTCGCCCACGGGGCGCAGTACATGCTGGGCGCCTTCGTCGCGTTCCTGCTGCTGCAGTATTTCGCGATCGGTTACTGGGCCGCCCTCATTCTCGCACCCCTCATCGTCGGGCTTCTCGGTGCGGTCATCGAACGCACCATGCTGAGCCGGCTCTACAATCTCGATCCGCTCTACGGCCTGCTCTTCACCTTCGGCCTGGCGCTGACGATCGAGGGAACGTTCCGCTATCTCTACGGCGCTTCCGGCCAGCCCTATGCGGCTCCGTCCTGGCTTGCGGGTGGCACCAATCTCGGCTTCATGTTCCTGCCGAACTATCGCGGCTGGGTCGTCGTCGTCTCGCTGCTCGCCTGCCTTGGAACCTGGCTGCTGATCGAGAAGACCAAGCTCGGTTCCTACCTGCGCGCGGCGACGGAAAACCCCGTCCTCGTGCAGGCGTTCGGCGTCAACGTGCCGCTGCTCCTGACCTTCACCTATGCGCTCGGCGCGGGTCTCGCCGCCTTCGCCGGCGTGCTGGCCGCGCCGGTCTACCAGGTCTCGCCGCTGATGGGCACGAACCTCATCATCGTCGTCTTCGCGGTGGTCGTCGTCGGCGGCATGGGGTCCATCATGGGCGCGATCGTCACGGGTTACATGCTCGGCATCGCCGAGGGCCTGACCAAGGTCTTCTACCCGGAGGCCTCCAACATCGTTATCTTTGTAATCATGGCGATCGTGCTTCTGCTGCGGCCCGCCGGCCTGTTCGGAAGGGATGCGTGACATGGTGGAGCTTTCTGAGAAAATGGCGACGAATGTCCAGCCGGAGCGTACTGCCTCCATGATCCAGGTGGGATTGCTCGTCGTGGCGGTGGGCTGCCTGGCCGCGGCCCCGCTGTTCCTCTACCCGATCTTCCTGATGAAGCTCTTGTGCTTTGCGCTCTTCGCCTGCGCCTTCAATCTGCTGCTCGGCTATACCGGCCTGCTTTCCTTCGGCCACGCCACCTTCTTCGGCGGCGCGGCCTACTTCACCGCACATGCGGTGAAGGAGTGGGGCGTCACCCCCGAGATCGGCATTCTCATCGGTGTCGCGGGCGCCGCGCTGCTCGGGCTTGTGGTCGGGTTCTTCGCCATCCGCCGGCAGGGCATCTATTTTGCGATGATCACGCTGGCGCTCGGGCAGATGTTCTATTTCTTCTGCCTGCAGGCGGCCTTCACGCATGGCGAGGACGGTATCCAGTCGGTGCCGCGCGGCCATCTGTTCGGCCTGATCGACCTCAACCGGCCGACCAGCATGTATTATTTCGTCCTGGTCGCCTTCCTGATCGGCATGGCGATCATCTGGCGCTTCATCAACTCGCCCTTCGGCATGATCTTGAAGTCGATCCGAGAGAACGAGCAGCGCGCGATCTCGCTCGGCTATTCCGTTCGCAATTACAAGCTTGGGGCCTTCGTCATGTCGGCTGCGCTCACGGGTCTTGCCGGCGGGCTGAAGGCCCTGGTGTTCCAGTTCGCCACGCTCACCGATGTCGGCTGGCAGATGTCGGGCGAAGTGATCCTGATGACGCTGCTCGGCGGTATCGGTACGATGATCGGGCCGATCGTCGGCGCGGGCCTCGTCGTCACGCTGCAGAACTACCTCGCCACCTCCGACTTTCCGGTCACGATCGTCACCGGCATCGTCTTCATGGCCTGTGTGCTGCTCTTCCGCCGCGGCATCGTGGGAGAGTTCTACACCTCGCGATTGGGCAAGAAGCTCGGCTTCTAGAAGCCCCTCCTGATCGCGCCGGCATAGGTGCCGGCGCGACACGAACCTGCACCGGCTCCCCGGTGCGAAACGGCAGGGTGCCGGAGGCCGGCCCCACGAGAATGGAATGGACACACCACCTGCGGCGCCCGTGCGGCACGCTGGAAGGGACCCGCTTGGAGTTCGACATGGAACAGTTCGACTACATCATCGTAGGTGCCGGCAGCGCCGGCTGCGTTCTGGCCAACCGGCTGTCGGCGGACCGGCGCAATCGCGTGCTGTTGCTGGAGGCGGGCGGAAGCGACAATTATCACTGGATCCACATTCCGGTCGGCTATCTCTACTGCATCAACAACCCGCGCACCGACTGGTGCTTCTCCACCGAAAAGGAGGCCGGCCTCAACGACCGGGCGTTGAACTATCCGCGCGGCAAGGTGCTGGGCGGCTGCTCGTCGATCAACGGCATGATCTACATGCGCGGCCAGGCGCGCGATTACGATCTGTGGCGCCAGCTTGGCTGCACCGGCTGGGGCTGGGACGACGTGCTGCCGCATTTCCGCAAGTCGGAGGACTTTTACAAGGGGTCGAGCGACATGCACGGCGAAGGCGGGGAATGGCGCGTGGAGCGCGCGCGCGTGCGCTGGGCGGTGCTCGACGCCTTCCAGAAGGCCGCAAGCGAAGCCGGCATACCCGAGACCGAGGACTTCAACCGCGGCGACAATGAAGGATCCGGCTATTTCGATGTCAACCAGCGTTCGGGCATCCGCTGGAACACCTCCAAGGCCTTCCTCAAACCGGCCCGCAACCGGCCCAACCTCACTGTCCTTATTAAAGCGCATGCGCGACGCCTGATTGTCGAAAATGGCGACGTGAAGGGCGTCGAGTTCCAGCACCAGGGCATTGCAAAGAAGGCGTATGCGGCCCGCGAGACCGTGCTCAGCGCCGGCGCGATCGGCTCTCCCCATCTTCTCGAACTCTCCGGCATAGGCCGTGGCGACGTCCTGAAAAACGCGGGCATCGAGGTCGTAAGGGATGTGAGGGGCGTCGGCGAAAACCTGCAGGACCATCTGCAGCTTCGGCTGGTCTATAAGGTCACCGGCGTGCCGACGCTGAACGAGAAAGCGAACACGTTGCTCGGCAAGGCGTCGATCGGGCTCGAATATCTGGTGAAGCGCTCCGGCCCCATGGCGATGGCGCCGAGCCAGCTCGGCATCTTCACCCGTTCGGGGCCGGACAAGGAGACGCCCGACCTGCAATATCACATCCAGCCGGTGTCGCTCGAAAAGTTCGGCGAGGGGGTCCATCCGTTTCCGGCGATGACGGCGAGCGTATGCAACCTTCGCCCCGACAGCCGCGGCTCGGTCCATGTCAAGGGGCCGGACTTTGCCCTGCAGCCGCAGATCCGCCCGAACTATCTCAGCGAACAAAGCGACCGCGACGTGGCTGTCCGTGCCATCCGCCTGACACGCCGCATCGCGCAGCAGCCGTCCTTCGCCCGCTTCACGCCGGTCGAATACAAGCCCGGTCCCTCCTTCGAGACCGACGCGGATCTTGAAAAGGCGGCGGGCGACATCGGCACGACGATCTTCCACCCGACCGGCACCTGCCGGATGGGGTCCGATCCGGAAAGCGTCGTCGATCCGCAACTGAAGCTGCGGGCGCTCGGCAGGCTTCGCATCGCCGATGCTTCCGTCATGCCGCGCATTACCTCGGGCAACACCAATTCGCCGACGATCATGATCGCGGAGAAAGCCGCCGCGATGATCCTGGCGGAGAGGTGAGCCAGCAATTCCCGGGCGGATGCGCTTTGGTCGCGCGCCCATGCCTAACCCCTATAGGTCTGTACGAAGGACGATCAGCATGGCTTATGTCGCATTCATCGGATTGGGCAATATGGGCGGCCCGATGGCTGCAAATCTTGTCAAGGCCGGACACAGCGTTTCCGGTTTCGACCTGTCCGAAGCCTCGCTCGCCGCTGCTGCGCAGACCGGCGTGAAGACTTTCGCAACCCTGACCGAGGCCGTGAGCGGTGCGCAGACCGTGATCACCATGCTGCCGAAAGGCGAGCATGTCGTTGCCGTTTGGGAGAAGCTGGCAGGCCTGGTTCCCGCCGGAACCCTCCAGATCGATTGCTCGACCGTGGATGTGGAAAGTGCGCGCCGGGTCCATGGCATCGCCCGGGCGGCGGGGTGCCCCTCGTTGGACGCGCCGGTTTCCGGCGGTACGGGCGGGGCTGCCGCCGGAACGCTCACCTTCATGGCCGGCGGCTCGCCCGAGGCCTTCGCCGATGCCAGACCGTTCCTGGAAGTGATGGGCAAGAAGATCGTGCATTGCGGGGCGGATGGCGCCGGCCAAGCCGCGAAGATCTGCAACAACATGATCCTCGGCATCTCCATGATCGCCGTCAGCGAGGCCTTCGCGCTGGGCGAAAGGCTCGGTCTTTCCCACCAGGCCCTGTTCGACGTGGCTTCGGCGTCTTCCGGCCAATGCTGGTCCCTGACCTCCTATTGCCCGGTGCCCGGTCCGGTTCCATCTTCGCCCGCCAACAACGCGTACAAGCCCGGCTTCGCTGTCGCCCTGATGCTGAAGGATCTTCTGCTCTCCCAGGATGTTGCCGAGGCCTGCGGCGCCACCACGCCGTTGGGTGCGGCCGCCGCGAGATTGTACGAGGCTTTTGCGAAAGAGGGGAACGGCGACCGGGACTTCTCCGCCATCATCGACATGCTGCGGGGATAATCCAGGCGCTTCGCCGCTTTACAGTCCGATCCTCGCCTCTTTCGGCTGCCGGGGCCATGCGGCGAGAGCCCGCTCATTGGCGCTTCAGGCCTCGGCGGCCTTTGCCGCCATGGTCGCCCTGGCCCACCAGACCAGTTCGTCGAGTGCCGTTTTCGCCGCCGGGAGAAGGCTGGCTTCGATCGCGGCGACCGGCTTGTTTCCATTGGCCGGATGTATGGCCATGAAGTCGCTGCCGCCGATATGCACGGCGGCATGGGTGGAAACCATCTGCAGCTCCACGCCGATCCCCCGCAGATGTTCGATCGCGCGTGCCGCGCCGGTTCCACCATAGCCGATCGCGGTGAACGGCTTGCGATTCCACTCCCTGTAGGCCTGATCGAGCGCATTCTTGAGAACGCCGGTGATCGAATGGTTGTATTCCGCGACGACGAAGATGTAGCCGTCGTAGCGGGCGATTGTCTCCTGCCAGCGAACGGCTTCGGAATTCCGGCTCGGCATCCACATGTTCGATGCCATCTCGTCGAAGAAGGGAAGGGGATGATCGCGCAGGTCGACCAGTTCCACGTCCATGTCGGTCCGGGCCTGCGCCTGCTGCAATATCCACTGGGCAGGCTTGTCGGCGAGCCTGGTCGGGCGTGTCGAGCCGATGATGATGGCGATTCGCGGCCTGGAATTCACGATAACCTCCTGTATCTTGGTTTCCAAGAGGAACCAGCTTACGAAAGGTTTCCAGAAGCGGACAAGGAGGCACTTTGTTGAAACCAGATAACCAGGAGCATACCGCAGCCTGCGCCCACATCGGCCGGATGCTTGCGCGCATCAGCGACAAGTGGACCTTGCTCGTGGTGCAGGTGCTCGGCCGTGGGCCGCTGCGTTTCAATGCCTTGCGACGCGAAGTCGGCGAGATCAGCCAGAAGGTGCTTGCATCGACATTGCGGGAACTTGAGGAGAATGGCTTCGTCTCGCGGACCGTCACGCCGGTCACGCCACCCCAGGTCGAATATGCGCTGACGGATCTGGGGCGGGATTTCCTGGAACCGGTTCGCGGCCTGGCCGAGTGGGTCGTCGCAAATTCCGCGCGGATGGATGCGGCGCGTGCTGCATATGCGCGCCGCCGCGGGCATGGCTGAAGCAAGGAGGGGTTTCCCGAGAACGGTGCGCCGTGGTGGCGCCGCTGCAGGATAGGGTGGTGCGGGCGATGATCACCGTGGCAGGCGTTGACCAGGACCTTGAGCGTCTCGGTCATGTCCTGCCGGTCCAGTTTTCTCCCGTGGGCAACGACAGCCGATCCTGACCATGGGATCGGCTGTCGGCTTTCGTCAGCGGGGGACCGCGAAGGTCTTGAGCCGGAGTGCATTGCCGAGGACGAAGACGCTCGACAGGGCCATGGCGCCAGCGGCGAAGACGGGCGACAGGAGGATGCCGTAAGCCGGATAGAGCAGGCCCGCGGCAACCGGGATCAGGGCCGTGTTGTAGGCGAAGGCCCAGAACAGGTTCTGCCGGATGTTGCCGATCGTCGCCTTGGAGAGGGCAATGGCGTTCGGCACGCCTTGCAGGCTGCCCGACATCAGCACCACGTCGGCCGCCTCGATGGCAATGTCCGTGCCCGTTCCGATGGCAAGGCCCACATCCGCCTCGGCCAATGCCGGAGCGTCATTGATCCCGTCTCCGACGAAGGCGACCTTGCCATGCGCGGCCTTGAGGCGGCGAACCGCGGTGACCTTGCCGTCCGGCAGCACTTCAGCCACGACCTCGTCGATCCCCAGGCGCGCCGCGATGGCCTTGGCCGTGCGCGCGTTGTCGCCGGTGATCATCGCGATCTTGAGGCCGAGATCATGCAGTGCCCTGATGGCCGCGGGCGTCGTCTCCTTGATGGGGTCGGCCACGGCGATGATCGCCGCCAGCCTGCCGTCGATTGCGGCATAGAGCGGCGATTTGCCTTCATTGCCGAGGCGTTCGGCAATGCCGGAAAAGGCCGCGACGTCATGGCCGAGCTCGACCATGTACCGATCAGCACCGACCTCGACAGGCCTGCCATCGACCACGGCCCTGACGCCGAAACCCGTTACCGATTCGAAGTCCGACAGGACGGGTCGTGCGATATTTTCCGCAGCGGCTGCATCCACGATCGCCCGGGCGATCGGGTGCTCCGACTTCGCCTCCACGGCGGCGACAAGCCCGAGAACGTCTGTCCGTTCGAAGCCCGCGGCCAGTTCCAGATCGGTGAGGGCCGGCTTTCCTTCGGTCAATGTGCCCGTTTTGTCGACGGCGACGACGTTCGCGTCCTTCAGCAGTTGGAGTGCTTCGCCCTTGCGGAAGAGCACGCCCAGCTCGGCCCCGCGACCGGTGCCCACCATGATCGAGGTCGGCGTTGCCAGTCCCATCGCACAGGGGCAGGCGATGATCAGGACGGCGACGGCATTGACCAGCGCGAAGGTGAGCGCGGGCGGCGGGCCGAAATGGAGCCACGCGGCGAAGGTGAGGGCGGCCACGGCGAAGACGGCCGGCACGAACCACATGGTCACCTTGTCCACGAGCGCCTGGATCGGCAGCTTGGAGCCCTGCGCGTCCTCGACCATGCGGATGATCTGCGAAAGCACCGTGTTGCCGCCGACCGCCGTGGCGCGGATCGCGAAGGCGCCCTTCTGATTCACGGTTCCCGCGACGACCGGGCTGCCGCTCTTCTTGGAAACCGGGATCGGCTCGCCGGTGATCATCGATTCATCGACATAGCTTTCACCCTCGACGACCTCTCCGTCCACCGGCACGCGCTCACCGGGGCGAATCTCGACGATATCGCCTGATGCGACGGCGTCGATCGGCAGTTCCACCGTCTTGCCGTCCCTGCGCACATGCGCCGTCTTGGCCTGGAGACCGACAAGGCGCCTGATCGCTTCGGAGGTGCGTCCCTTGGCCCGGGCCTCAAGCAGCCTCCCGAGCAGGATCAGGGTCACGATGACCGCGGCTGCCTCGAAATAGACGTTGACCGTTTCTGCCGGCAGGAAACCCGGGGCAAAGGTCGCGACCAGCGAATAGCCGTAGGCGGCAAGCGAGCCGACGGCGACCAGCGAGTTCATGTCGGGAGCAAGGCGCCACAGGGCGGGCAATCCCTTGTCGTAGAAGCGGATGCCCGGGACAAACAGCACCAGGGTCGTGAGCACGAACTGGAGGTACCAGCTGTTCTGCATGCCGATTGTCGTGGCCATCAGGTGATGGGCGCCCGGAATGAGGTGCGCGCCCATTTCCAGGATGAAGACCGGTGCCGTCAGAACCGCCGCGATGGTGAAGTCGCGGGTCAGCTCGCGGCGTTCCGCTTCCTTCCTTTCAGCGCGGTCCTCCGTCTCGGCCTGGTGGCTGCCGGCTGCCGCTGCGATTACTTTGGCCTCGTAGCCGGCGTTCTCGATTGCTGCCACTATGGCCGCTGCATCGGCCGTCCCCTGCACGGTCGCCTTCTCGGTCGCGAGGTTGACGACGGCGTTCGTGACGCCGGGAACGGCCTTGAGTGCCTTTTCGACCCGCCCCACGCAGGAGGCGCAGGTCATGCCCTCGATCGCAACCTCGCGCGAGGTTGCGGCCGGTGCGGAGAAGCTTGCCGGAACCGTATAACCGGCTTTTTCGACCGCGCCGATCAGCTTTGCATGATCGACCGGCACGCTGGTGGTGATGCTCGCCCTTTCGGTCGCCAGATTGACGACCGCGTCAGCAACGCCGGGCACGGCCTTGAGCGCCTTTTCGACCCGGCCGACGCAGGAGGCGCAGGTCATGCCCTCGATCGGTATCGACAGCGTTCCGGACAGGTCTGTTGTTCGAACGGGGGCATTCATGGCCGCCCTCCTTTCTCGTTCCGAAAATCAGGTTCGGGTGGAAGATGGGGCTTCCAACGATGGGAAGGTCAATAGCAGTTTTTCTTTTTTACGCACTTGACCTTCCCATCGTTGGAAGCCCGATCTTGAGTGCCATGAGACCCAACAAGGAGATTTCTCATGGAACTCAAGATCGAAAGCATGACCTGTGGCGGCTGCGCCAGATCCGTCACCCGGGCAATCCAGTCCGTCGATCCGAATGCCAGGATCGAGGCCGATCCTGCCGCGCGCAGCGTCAAGGTCGAGACGAGCGTAAACCTCGGGACCCTTCGACAGGTCCTCGAAGAGGCCGGATATCCGGCAACTGTGGACTGAACGGGAGCAGGACCATGAACAAGCTCACGCCGATCTTCATCGCAGGCGCCCTCGCCATCAGCGCAGGCCTGACGATTGCACAAAGCCAGATGAAAACGGGCGACGCCATGCAGGGCCACGACATGTCCGGCATGGCGATGCCGGCTTCGGACAGCCCGTCTACGAAAGCCTATGCGATGGCCATGGACGCCATGATGAAAGGCATGATGGTAGACTATACAGGCGATGCCGATGTCGACTTCATGCGCGGCATGATCCCCCACCACCAGGGTGCGATCGACATGGCGAAAGTCGTGCTCGAACACGGCAAGGATCCCGCGGTCCGCAAGCTCGCCGAGGAGGTCGTCAAGGCCCAGGAAGGCGAGATCGCCATGATGAAGAAGTGGCTCGCCGATCGCGGCAAGTGATCGGGATGCCGCAAAACCGCAAGGCACTCGGCTCCGCTATCCGGGGAGCGGACACGGGAATGCTCGCCGCGCTTTGCTGGATGACCTCGGAAGACCACTATCTTGCAACCATGCGCGAAATGATCGTGCCCAAAGTCGGCAGGACTGCGGCTTGGCGCATGCGCAGGCAGGGGATGTTCAAACCCCTGCCGGCTTTCCGGACTTTTGCTGAAGGCGGCGCTTCGGCGACGGCCGGCATTGCCCTCACCTGGCGCAGGAACCGGCGCCCGGACTTAAGAAGCGCGTTTCCTCAAGATCAATGTGCTGGCCTGGTTATGGCGCGACCTGAAGCAGAATCGCGCCCGAAGACATCACGATCACCACGATCCACGGAGGTGCCTTCCAAATCACCAGAAGGAGGAAACCTGCGAGAGCGAGGGCAAAATCCGCCGGTGTCAGCACGGCACTTGTCCAGACCGGGTTGTAGAGCGCTGCCCCCAGTACGCCGACCACGGCGGCATTCGCGCCACGCATTGCAGATTGTGCCGCCGGCAGCCTGCTCAAGCTGCCCCAGAACGGCAGTGTACCGACAAGCAGGAGGAAGCCGGGCAGGAAGATCGCGATCAGGCAGAGCGCTGCTCCCAATACGCCATTCGGGGGCGGCCCCATTACCGCGCCAAGATAGGCGGCAACGGTGAAGAGCGGACCGGGTACGGCTTGCGCAACGCCGTATCCCGCAAGGAACGCGTTTTCCGACACCCAGCCCGGGTGCACGACCTCCGCTTGAAGCAACGGCAGGACCACATGGCCGCCTCCGAACACGAGCGAACCGGATCGATAGAAGGCGTCGAAGAGGTTCAGCCCCTGCGAGCCGCTCGTGGCCGCGATCAATGGCAACAGGACGAGAAGCAGGGCGAAGCCGGCCAGGCACCCAAGCCCGACGGTCTTGGAAACACGAAGCGAGATGGCCCCGCCGGGTCTTTCTTCCGCCTCGCGACAAAGCACGAGCCCGACCAGACCGCCCAGAACGATTGCGGTCAACTGACCGAACACGCCGCCAAATGTGACGGCGGCGACTGCTGCAAGTGCGATTCCTGCTCGTGGCCGGTCAGGCGTCAGCGACTTGGCCATGCCCCAGACGGCCTGGGCGACGACGGCGACCGCGACAAGTTTGAGGCCGTGGAGCAGCGCTTGCCCGGTTGGATTGTCGAGGGCGGCCGCAGCCATGGCAAAGATCACCAGGATCACCGCGGACGGCAGTGTGAAGGCGCTCCACGCGGCAAGCGCGCCCAAGGGACCGCCTCGCATCAGCCCGAGCGCGAAACCGACCTGGCTCGAGGCCGGGCCTGGCAGGAACTGGCAGAGCGCGACGATATCGCCGTATCCCTTTTCGTCGATCCATTTTCGCCGAACCACAAGCTCGTCGCGGAAGTATCCGAGATGGGCGATCGGGCCGCCGAATGATGTCAGGCCGAGCTTCAGGAACGCCGAGAAGACCTCCGATGCCGTCCCCGCAGGACGGGATGCCGCCTGACCTTCCATCACGTCCAAGCCCATTTCTCCACTTCATTCCTCGAACTGCTGCCTTGGAGGTATTCCGTCATCGATGACAACACAATGACGGATTCGCAGGCTCGGGCACCCTCGCTGCCCTGCGCGTGGAGAAAGCGGCTGCAACAAACGCGGCGATGCCAATGGATGATGCGGATGACGCCGGTTGCGGCATCGGGCTGGACTTCGCGTGACGGAGAGGGATCGATCGTCCGTCGCCGGGTGCTTGCCAGCCTTGGCCGGCGATACCGCATCCCATGTCATGGATGGGCCTTGCCGTCCGGCTCGCGATGCGGCGAACCGGACGGCGGCACATATCAGGCTGCGTTGAGCTTCTTCTCGCAGCGCAGCAGCATGCCATAGAGGTCGCGCGGCTCGTCGGGATCGGCGAGCAGGTCGAGTTCCGTGAACATGCCGTGCTCGGCAATCTTCTCCCGCACGTAGCGCAGCGCGGAGAAGTCCTCGATGGCGAAGCCGACGCTGTCGAACAGGGTGATCTGGTCGGCGCTCCTGCGGCCCTCGGTCTCGCCGGTCGTGACCTGCCAGAGTTCGATGACGGGGTGCTCGGCCGGAAGCTGCTGGATTTCGCCTTCGATGCGCGTCTGCGGCGGATATTCGACGAAAATGTCGGAGCGCAGCAGGATGTCCTTGCTGAGCTCGGTCTTGCCGGGGCAGTCGCCGCCGACGGCATTGATGTGGGCGCCGGGGCCGACATGGTTGTCCGAAAGGATCGTCGCATATTGCTTGTCGGCGGTGACGGTGGTGATGATGTCGGCGCCCTCGACGGCTTCTTCGACCGACCGGCACTCCTCAATGGTGAAGCCGAGGCCGGCAAGGTTCTCCGCGCACTTGCGCGTTGCCGACGCGTCGATATCGAAGAGGCGAAGCCTGTCGATCCCGAGAAGCGACTTGAAGGCGCGCGCCTGGAATTCGCTCTGCGCGCCGTTGCCGATGATGGCCATGGTGCGGGAATTCGGCCGCGCCAGGTATTTGGCCGCCACCGCCGAGGTCGCCGCCGTGCGCAGCGCGGTCAGGATGGTCATCTCGGTGAGCAGCATCGGATAGCCGTTGCCGACATCCGACAGCACGCCGAAGGCCGTCACGGTCTGCCGGCCGTCGCGGGTGTTCTTCGGGTGGCCGTTGACATATTTGAAGCCGTAGAGCGTCCCGTCGCTGGTCGGCATCAGTTCGATGACGCCTTCCTTGGAATGGGACGCGACACGCGGGGTCTTGTCGAAGACCGGCCAGCGCCGGAAGTCTTCCTCGATCGTCGCCGCCAGTTCCGTCAGGAACCGGTCGATGCCGACCTTCAGGACCAGCTTCATCATGTGGTCCACGCTGACGAACGGAACCACGTTCAATTTCGGATCAGTGTTCATTTTCCCTCCAACCAGGAACAGCCGGCTCAGCCTGCAAGCGTCGGGCGATCCATCACCCGCTTGCCCATCAGGCTGGCAACAAGATCGACGAGCAGCTTTGCGGTCTTGCCGCGTTCGTCGAGGAACGGATTGAGTTCGACGATGTCGAGGCTCGTCACCAGGTCGCTGTCATGCAGCATTTCCATGATCAGGTGCGCCTCGCGGAACGTCGCCCCGCCCGGCACGGTGGTGCCGACGGCCGGCGCGATATCCGGCTCCAGGAAATCGACGTCGAAGCTGACATGCAGGAGGCCGTTTGCGGCCCGGACCCGCTCGATGAAGGTGCGCACGAGGACGCCGACGCCGTGCTCGTCGATCACGCGCATGTCGTGGACCGTGATGCCGGTCTTCCGGATGGCGGCCTGTTCGGCGGGATCGACGCTGCGGATGCCGATCATGCAGACATTTTCCGTGGGCACGGCATGGGCGAGCGCCGGGAAGTAGCCGTCGAAGCCGGCCTGGCCGGTATAGTAGGCGACGGGGGTGCCGTGCAGGTTGCCGCTGGCGGTTGTTTCAAGACTATGGAAATCCGTATGGGCGTCCAGCCAGAGCACGAAGAGCGGCCGGCCGCGTTCGGCAGCGCGGCGCGCAAGGCCCGGAACGGTGCCGGCGGATATCGCATGGTCGCCGCCGAGGAAGATCGGCATGCCGGCCTTGCCGTGCTCGTAGGCCGCGGCCGACAGCGCTTCCACCCAGGCGACTGTCTCGCCGAGATGATGCACGGCGGCGTTCGGATGCGGCATCTCGTCGAAGGTGCGGGGTGTGAGGTTGCCGATGTCCTTCACCGTGTGACCCAGTTCCTCCAGCGCCGTGCGAAGGCCGGCGATGCGAAGGGCGCTCGGCCCCATCTCGCAGCCAAGCTGCCCTGCACCGATTTGCAAGGGCGCGCCGATCAGCGTGCACTCCATGACTTAACTCCTCATTGTTTTTCCAGATTCTAGAAGCCCCGAACGGCAGATTGAATATTGAATTTTGGCATCTCGGAATGCCATATTGATCATAATGAGAAGCCAGGAAACCAGATTGGCATGGACGAGCTCGACCAGAAGATCGTGACGCTGCTGCGCGGCAACGGGCGCAGGAGCGTTTCGGACCTCGCTTTGGAAACCGGGGCGTCGCGGGCGACCGTGCGTGCGCGCATCGAGCGGATGGAGCAGGACGGAACCATCCTCGGCTATACGGTGATGCTGCGTGCCGATGCTCTCGAAGATGTCGTTCGCGGTGTCATGACGATCGAGATCGAAGGCCATGTGACCGATCGTGTGATCCGCACGCTCGGCGGGTTCGCCGAGATTTCCCAGATCCACACGACGAACGGCCGGTGGGACCTGCTGGTGGAGCTCAGTGCCTCGAGCCTTGCAGAGTTCGACGCCGTCCTGCGCAAGATCCGCCTCGTGCCGGGCATCACGGGCAGTGAAACGAGCATCCTCCTCTCCACGCCGCGCTCGACGAGGGCGAAACTGTAGCGGCCGGAATCCGCAGGATGGACCGACTTCGATCAGTTGGAGGAAGCGGCAGTAAACACCGCCCGTTGCGCGTCGAAGGCCCGCTTGTAGGCGGGGCGATCCTTGCCGCGGGCGATATAGGCGGAAAGGACCGGATAATCGTCCAATATGCCCGATCCCTCCAGCCTGCGCAGGACGGTCACCATGAGAAGGTCGCCGGCACTGAAGGCGCCGTCGAGCCAGTCGGCATCGCCGAGCCGGCGGGAGAGTTCGTCCAGCCGTACGCGGATACGGCCCTCCAGGATCGGCAGGCGCTCCGCATACCAGGGTTTGTCGCGTTCCGCATAGCCCGGTATTTCGTAGTCGAGGATCGGCGGCTCCACCGTGCTGAGCGCGGCGAACATCCAGGCGATCGCCCGCGCCCGCGCATTGGCATCGTCCGGCAGCAGGCCTGCATGGCGCTCGGCGATGTGGAACACGATGCCTCCCGATTCGAACAGGACGAGATCGCCGTCCTCATAGGTCGGGATCTGCCCGAAGGGATGAAGCGCAAGATGCGCGGGCTCTTTCATGTCCTTGAACGTGAGGAGACGAACCGCGTAAGGCTGGCCCACCTCCTCGAGCGCCCAGCGAACGCGCATGTCACGCGCCAGACCCCGGCCGCGATCGGGCGATTGGGCAAAGGCGGTTATGGTGATCGTCATGTTGTCCTCCATAGCATGTCTGCTTGAAGACGACCGGCTGGACGGGATTCCGACACATCTGCCCGGGATACCTTTCGCCGTTCCGGCCATGAGGCCCGCTGGCGCGGCAAGGCCGGCCTCGCGTCTTCCTTACTCCATCGTCTTCAGGAAGCTTTCGGCCGTGGCGCAAAGCACCGCGGCACCCTGCGGCAGGGCGGCCTCGTCGATGCGGAATTGCGGATGGTGCAGGGGATGGATCGCGCCGGCCGCCTCGTTGCGGATGCCCAAGCGGAAATAGACCGACGGGCATTTCTCGCTGTAGAAGGCGAAGTCGTCGGCAGCGGTCCAGCCGGGCGCCGACAGCACATTGTCCGGCCCGACGATCGCCCTGCCGGCCTGCCGGACGAGTTCGACCATTTCCGGCGCATTGACGACGGGCGGCTCGCCCCGTTGCAGGTCGACCGCGACCGTCGCGCCGTGCGTCGCCGCCACCCCTTCCAGGACCTGTCGCAGCCGTCGCCACGCCTTTTGCCGGGTTTCCTCGTGGCCGCTGCGGATGGTGCCCTTCAGCCGGGCCTCGGCGGCGATCACATTGTAGGCGCCGCCGCCCTCGATACCCGTGACGGAAATCACCAGGGGATCGTAGGGATCGATCTCCCGCGCGACGATCTTCTGCAGTTCCGTCACCATCGAGCAGGCGACGGCGATGGCGTCGATGCCGTCGGAGGGCCGGGCGGCATGCGCGGAATTTCCGGTCACGACGACGTCGAAGATATCGCAGGCCAGCGTATAGGGGCCGGCGCCGACCGCGATCCTGCCGGTCGGGGTATAGGGATCGACATGGATGCCGATCGCCGCGTCGACGTCGTCGAGAAGGCCTTCCGCGACGACCCGCCGTCCGCCGAGCGGTTCCGCCTCCTCGGCAGGCTGGAAGATCAGCCGCACGGTGCCGCTGAAGGATTGCCGGCGCCTGTCCAGCAGAATGGCGGCGGCGTAGCCCATGGCTGCGTGCGCGTCATGGCCGCAGGCATGCATCACACCCGGCTTCTCGGAGGTGAAGGGCTCGCCCGACATCTCGACAATCGGCAGCGCGTCGATATCGGCGCGGATGACGACCTTGCGGTTGGAGGGGCCGGCCGTGCCGACGATGTCGACGGCAAGGCCGAAGCCGGCGACCGGCCGGACCGGGCCGAGCCCCGCCTCCTCCAGCGCCTGCTTCAGATAGGCCTGCGTCTCGCGCTCCGCATTGGAAAGCTCCGGATTGCGGTGGAGGTGGCGGCGGATCTCGATCATCCGCCGCGCGAGGGCCGCGTCCACTGCCGCCGTGCCGGGCTCAGGCCTTGACATGGATGTCCCGGGGGAAGCTGGTCAGCGTCTCGCAGCCGGTTTCGGTGACGAGGATCGTCTCGCTCACCTCGATGCCCCAGCCGTCCATCCACATGCCGAGGATGGAGTGCAGCACGTTGCCGGGCTTCAGGACGGTCGTGTCGCCGGGGCGCAGGCTGATCGTGTGCTCGCCCCAATCCGGCGGGTAGGCGACGCCGATCGAGTAGCCGATGCGCGATTCCTTCTTGAGGCCATGGCGCTCGATGACCCGCCGCCAGCTTGCCTCGACCGCCTCGGCGGTCACGCCCGGCCTGATGCTGGCGAGGACGGCCTCCATGCCCTCAAGGACGGCCCTGCTCGTGTCGCTTACCTTGGCCGGCATCCTGCCAAGCTGGAGGGTTCGCGCAAGGCCGGCCGTGTAGCGGCGGACGACGCCGGCAAGTTCGAGCGCGACGGTCTCGTTCTCGCCGAAGCGGCGGTCGCTCCACATGACATGCGGCGCGGAGGCATTTTCTCCCGCGAGGATGGTCGGGGGCAGGGCGGTGATGTCGCCGGCAAAGTCCGGCGCGCCGGCAACCTGGGCGGCCTGGATCCGGGCGATCGCGTCGCATTCGCGCACGCCCGGCGCGATGGCGTCATAGGCCGCGCGCACCGCGGCCTCGGCAAGGCGCGAGGCCTTGCGCAGATAGTCGACCTCGGCCGGCGACTTGACGCTGCGGATCCAGTTCACCAGCAGGTCGGCGTCGTGGAAGGTGGCGTTCGGCAGGCCCGCGGTCAGGCGGGCATGGGCCTTCGGCGAATAATAATAGGCTTCCAGCTCGATGCCGATATTGCCGCCGCCCCAGCCCTTCCGGCTGATCCAGGCGGCAATCCAGTCCATCGGGTGGCGGTCGGCCCGCTGGACATGGTCCTCCGGGAAGCCGACGATGTTTTCCGGCTTCATCCAGGCCGTCAGCAGGCCGCCGGCGGCATCCATGGCGCGGCCGATCCAGACCGGCTCCTCATCGACGAGCGGCACCAGCACGACCTGGGGCGTATAGAAGGACCAGCCGTCATAGCCGGTGATGTAATGCTGGTTGGCGACATCGTTGACGACGAGGAGGTCGAGGTTGCGTCGCGCCATCTCCGCGCGGATGGCCTGGAGCCGGGCTCTGTACTCGGAAAGGGCGAAGGGTAGTTCGATCATGAGAGAGGCATCCTGATTGACGAAACGGGAATGTCAGGCGGTCGCGAGCAGGCGGCATGCGGCCTTCGGATCGGGCGCGATGCCGCACTGCCGCAGGCTGGCCCAGGCGGCCGCCAGATTGCTGGTGACGACCGGCAGGCCGGTCTGCCGTTCGATCTCGGGGGCGCATTGCGCCGCGCGCAGCGCCGTGCAGGCGATGAAGAGGGCTTCGGCGCCGTCAGTGGCGATGCCCGCCGCGAGCCGGACGATCTCCGCCTGCGGCAGGCGCGCCATGTCACGATCGTCTTCCATGCCGAGGCAGACGAGGCGATTGACGGCAAAGCCGTTCGCTTCGAAATAGGCCTGCATGGGTTCGGCCGTCTGGCGGATGTAGGGTGTCAGGATGCTGATGTGCCGCGCCTTCAGGGCACGCAGCGCCAGGACGGCCGCGCCGGCCGGCGTGATGACGGCTGCGCCCGGCTTGCCCTCGCGGATGGCGGCCGCGACAGCCTCTTCGCCGATGACGACCGAGGCCGAGGTGCAGCCATAGACGACGGCGTCGAGCGCCTCGCCCGGCAAAAGCAGGGCCGCCGCCGTGGCAAGATGGGGATGCATCGCGCGAAGGTTCTC
Source organism: Shinella granuli (assembly GCF_004341885.1). Lineage (GTDB taxonomy): Bacteria > Pseudomonadota > Alphaproteobacteria > Rhizobiales > Rhizobiaceae > Shinella > Shinella granuli. Next base: position 37,380 of record NZ_SLVX01000010.1, read on the forward strand.
CGGTGTCGTGGGGTTCGCATAGCCGACGCGTGTCACATGCACGGCGATGTCGTCGCTGGCGACGAGCCGGCGGAAGTCCGCTTCCACTGTATGGTCCGTGGCGAGCGCGATCAGGCCGATGCGCCGGGCCGCGGCGCGAGCCTCCAAGGCCGATTGATGCTGGATCTCCTCGATCATGCGCGCTCTCCCGCTATGGGTGTCGCCATTCAGCCGCGCGGAGGAATGCATGTCAATCTGGGAAAAAGACACATGTCAATTTCCGGCGCGTGTCGTGCAAAGCGCCTGGCGGTCTTGCGACGACGAGATGCGCGAAGCAAAGGCGCTGAAACGCAAGGAGAAGGACCACAGCGTTTTAGGGTGCCAGGACACTTCGGTCGGGCGCGGCGCGCAGCAGCGAGGCGAGGATGTCGAGGCCGGCGCGCAGTTCATCAGCCTCGGTTGCGCCGAGCGATACCCGGACGGCGCCCGCCGGCGCGCCGGACAGGGAGAAGGGCGTGCTTGGCGCGACCGCCACGCCGCGGACGCGCGCCTGAGAAACGAAGGCGGGCTCATCGTGTTCCGGCGGAAGCGGCAGCCAGAGATGAAGCCCCTCGGGATGTGCGCGGTATGCGGTGCCATGAAGCACCGCGGAGACGATCCGGTGCCGCTGGTCGAGGGCGTTGCGCTGCCAGTCCACCAGCGCCTGCATCGTGCCGTCGGAGAGCCACAAAGTGGCGATCTCGGCCATGACGGGCGTCGCCATCCAGTTCGCCATCAGGTGCCGGTTGGCGATCGTGGCGGCAAGATGATCCGGCGCGGCGACATAGCCGATCCGGAGGCCGGGAAGGGCGACCTTGCTGAAACTGGTTATATAGACCGTCCGTTCCGGCGCCAGCGCCGCGATGGGGCGCGGCCGGCGGGAGAGGAGCGGGCCGAACACGTCGTTTTCGATGATCGTCACGTCATGTCTGCGCGCCGTCTCGGCGATGGCGCGGCGCCGGCCTTCCGACATCAGCGAAGCGGTCGGGTTGGCGAGATTGGGCTGGAGGGCGACCACGCGCACCTCCTCCCTGCGGCAAGCCTCCTCCAGCGCTTCGGGAACCATGCCGTCCGCGTCCGCGACGATCGGGCGGACCCGGATGCCGAGATAGTCCGCGAGCGGCCGGATGACATGGTAGCAGACCTCCTCGGCGGCAAGGATCGCGCCTGGGCCTGCTGCGGACAAGAGGGCGATGGTAAAGGCCGAGGAGGCCCCGTTCGTCACGAGCAGGTTGCGCGGCGCGGTTTCGACGCCGAGCATGGAGAGCCACGCGGCGGCGGCCTCATTGTGCCGCGGAAAGGTGGTGTTGGGCCGGAAGGACAGGGCTGCGGCAGGCGGAAGGCCGTCGCCGAGCCGGTGCAGGGCATCCTTCATCCGCTCGAGGTGAAAGGGCGTGCAGACGGGCGTGACGATCGAAAGGTCGATCTCGTTCGCCAGCCGCTCCGCGATATAGGGCGACTGGGGCACGGAGCCGCCTGCCTTGACATAGGTGCCCCGACCGACCTCGCCCGAAACCAGCCCGCGGCGGGCAAGCATGTCATAGGCCTTGCTCACCGTCTGGATCGAAATCTTCAGGTCATAGGCAAGATCACGATGCGGCGGCAGCTTGTCATTCTCGGCAAGCCGGCCGCTCTTGATCGCCGCCGTGAACTGGTCCGCGAGAGAGATATAGACGGGCCGCCGCAACTGGCCGGGATCGGGGTGCCATTTTGTCATGCATTCTTGTCGGCCAAATGCATGGCAATTTCAATCGGCAACGACATTGCCCGCCTCACGGCTGCGAAGCACATGCCCTTTCATGTCGCGGCGCTAAATTGTCACGTCGCGCTCCGCATTAAAGTGGTATATAATTTGCCACATTAACAGGAGAGGCCCATGAACAAGGAAGAAACCCGCAAGCCCCTGGTGTTTTCCGGCGAGCACGTCAGCGGCCGGGACGTCAATGGCAGCAGCCTGATGCCGATGCTCGTCGTCGGGCTGGTTCTGATTGCGGTCGGCTATGCGGGCGTGATGGTCTTCGTCTAATCGGGACAAAAAGGGCGGCATGATCAGCCGCGCCCGCTTTCACTGCCATGGCGGCTGCTTCCGTCGCGGTTGCGGATATCCGCGCCGAATCCCGCCTGTATTCACCATGTTCAAGGGGCGCCAAGACCGGTGGCGCGCCGGCCCTGCGTGGCGGATTTTCCAGGGCAAGAAAAAGCCCCCTGCAGTTGCTGCGGGGGGCTTAATGCGGCTAGGCGTGGTGTCCGTCAGGCGGCGAAGGCCTGGCGTGCAGCCTGCGGCACGTTGCGTGCCCTGTCGAGGCGGAACTGGGCGAGCAGGGCGGTCAGCGCGGCCGCCTCGCTGGCAAGGCCGTGGCTGGCGGCGGTCTGTTCCTCCACCATGGCGGCGTTCTGCTGCGTGCCCTGGTCCATCGTGTTGACGGCGGTGTTGATTTCCTGCAGGCCGGTCGACTGCTCGCGGGCGGCCAGGACGATGGCGTTCACATGGCCGTTGATCTCCTGCACCTCGCGCACGATGGCCTCCAGCGCGGCGCCCGTCTCGTCGACGAGCGAGACGCCGGAACGGACCTGTTCCCCGGACGCCGTGATCAGCGCCTTGATCTCTTTCGCGGCATTGGCCGAGCGCTGGGCGAGCTCGCGCACTTCCTGCGCGACGACGGCAAAGCCCTTGCCCGCTTCGCCCGCGCGGGCCGCTTCCACGCCGGCATTGAGCGCGAGAAGGTTGGTCTGGAAGGCGATGTCGTCGATGACGCCGATGATGTTGGAAATCTCGTGCGAGGACTTTTCGATGCCCTGCATGGCCGAGACGGCGCGGCGCACCACCTCGCCGGACTTCTCCGCGCCCTGACGAGTGCGCGAGACGAGCGAGCCGACCTCCTCGGCGCGATGGGTGGAGTCCTTCACGGTGGTGGTGATCTCCTCCAGCGCGGCGGCGGTTTCCTCGACGGAAGCCGCCTGCTGCTCCGTGCGTCGGGCGAGCGCGTCGGCGGAGCCGCGGATCTCGTTCGCGCCGCCGTCGATCGCCAGCGCCTTCTCGCCGACCGTCGACATGGCCTGGTGCAGGCGGGTGACGGAGTTGTTGAAGTCGATGCGCAGGCGGTCGAGATCGCCGGCAAAGGGGGTGTCGATGCGCGAGACGAGGTCGCCGTCGGCAAGACGGCCCAGCGCATCGGCGACCGTGTGGACGGCCAGGGCGACGGTCTCGGCCTCCTGCGCCTTGATCGCGTCGCGCTCGCGCCGCTCCTGTTCGCTCAGGGTCTGGTTCTCTTCCGCCGCACGGGCGAGGCGCGCACGCTCGATGATGTTTTCGCGGAAGACGGTGACGGCAGCCGCCATCTGGCCGATTTCGTCGCTGCGGCCTGCCTCCGGGATGTCCTCGGAAACGTCGCCGCGCGCCAGCTTGCTCATCATGCCGGTCATGCGCACCACCGGCCGCACGACGAGGCTGGACAGAAGCAGGGCGAGGACGCCGATCATGGCGAGAACGCCGACGACGGTGGCGATGGTGGCGGCGATGCGGAATTCGGAAATGCCGGCATAGGCCATGTCGCGGTCGACGATCAGGCAGAGATACCAGCTATCGATCACCGGCAGGCCCGTGACCTGCACGAAGCGCACGAGGACGCGCTTGCCGTCGAGCTCGGTTTCCGTCAGCCCGGTCGCCTCGATCGACGGGGTCTCCTGCGGGAAGACCTCGGTCAGGGGCTTGGCGACCAGATCGCCATTGGGATGGACGAGAACCGTGCCGGACTTGTTGACGAGGAAGGCGGAGCCCATGCCGCCGAGATCGACCTCGCCGATCATGCCGAGCAGGCCCTGCAGGGGGAAGTCGGTGCCGGCGATGCCGAGCAGCTTGCCGTCACGCTTGACCGGGGCGGTGGCGCTGATCACCAGCTTCTGCGAGGCGGAATCGACATAGGGATCGGTCAGCACCGGCGCGTCGAGCCTGACGGTATCCTTGTACCAGCCGCGCTTGCGCGGGTCGTAGCCTGCCGGCATCGTCGCGGCGGGAATACGGGTCATGGTGCCGTCCTCGCCGCCGAAATAGACGAGGGCGAATTCGCGGCTGAGCAGCGCGTTGTCGAAACCCTTCAGGATCTCCTCGGCATTCTCCGCCCGGGCGACGCCGGCGCCGGCGAGCTCGGTCAGCATGACGCGGGCATTCAGCCAGTTGGCAATGCCGGTGGCCGCCAGCTCGCCGGCGGATTCGATCTCGGAGGCCGCTTCCCTGGAGAGCGTGTTTCGCTGGAGACTGTCGATATAGACCGAAAAGCCGCAGAAGGCCGCGATGACGGCGAGCGAGGCGGCCTGAAGAATTTTGGTCATGAGATTGAAACGTGTGCTCAAGGAAACCCCCCAGTATTCCATCGCCGAACCGCACGCGTCTTGCGGGCACGGGCTCGGCACAGCAGATGTCAGGAAAAACGCGCCTTCATGGCAGCCGGCGCGAGAACCGCGCGCTTGCGATCGGTAAAATTGAACAGAGTTCGTTAAGACGAGCCTAAGGCGGAGGCATTTGTCTGGCCTGACGGCGAAATAAGGACGAGCCGACGTGCCTGTCCTGTGCCAGGCCCTGCGCTCAGTCCGGCTTATAGCCGTGCCGGGCAAAGAAGCGGTCGAGTTCCCGTTTCCGGGGGATCTCTCCGGTATAGATCGCGATATAGTCGGGGATGCGCTTCATGCGCAGCGCGATGTCTTCCGTCGATTGCATCGAGATATACCCGATCTGGACGAGATAGGTCGTTCGCGCACGAACGTCCGCCGGGCCCTCGTCATAGCCGAACCGCACGAACATGCGGCCGATCGCCTCTATTCTCGCCTGGTCGGCCGCCTGCACCTCCGCCAGGATGTCCGGCGATTGCAGCGCCCAGCTGCGCACGGCGAATTCGAACTGGGAATCGAACAGGTCCTTGTTCAGCCAGCAGTCGAAGACGTTGAGCATCGCTTCGGCAAGCGTTTCCGCATAGGCCTCGGACTGCTTCACGAGATTGCCCGTGTTCTTCTCCCGCCAGCGCGCGATGAGGGCACCCAGCAGCTCCTCCCGGTCCTTGAAGAACCAGTAGAAGCTGGTGCGGGACAGATTGAGCCGCTTGGCGAGCGGCAGGATCTTCACCGATTCCACGCCGGATTCGAGCAGGCAGTCGTAGGCGGCCTCCAGCCACCCTTCCGGGGAGCCGCGCCAGCCGCTGTCACTCGTCGCCTGTTCCATGGTGCCTCCTAACAAATTCGGCATGTCGCGGCAAGCAGAATGTACACTTATGTCGATAATATTGACTATAGTGTTTTGGGCGTTGACACATGTGTACATTTTCTCTTACCGTTCGTGAAAGTCCCCAGTCCGGAGCCCGTCGCATGTCGAACGATCCCCTGCTTCAGCCCTATCAGTTGAAGCACCTGACCCTGCGCAACCGCATCATCGTCACCTCGCACGAGCCGGCCTATCCCGAGGACGGCATGCCGAAGGGCCGCTACCGGGCCTATACGGTGGAACGGGCGCGCGGCGGCGTGGCGCTGACGATGACGGCCGGATCCGCCGCCGTCTCGAAGGACAGTCCGCCGGTCTTCAACAACCTGCTCGCCTACAAGGACGAGATCGTGCCGTGGATCCGGGAAATGACCGACGCCGTGCATGAAGCGGGGGCGGCGATCATGATCCAGCTCACCCATCTCGGCCGCCGCACGCGCTGGGACAAGGGCGACTGGCTGCCCGTCCTTGCGCCTTCCCATCATCGTGAGGCCGCGCACCGCGCCTTTCCCAAGAAGCTGGAAGACTGGGACATCGCGCGCATCATCAAGGATTTCGCCGATGCGGCCGAGCGCATGAAGGCGGGCGGCATGGACGGGGTCGAGCTGGAGGCCTATGGCCACCTCATCGACCAGTTCACCTCGCCGCTGACCAACGAGCTCGACGGCCCCTATGGCGGCTCGCTCGACAACCGCCTGCGCTTCTGTTTCGACGTGTTCAGGGCGATGCGCGAAAGGGTGGGCGAGGATTTCATCCTCGGCGTGCGCTACACGGCCGACGAATGTCTTCCCGGCGGGACCGGAAAGGCCGAGGGCCTGGAAATCTCCCGTCGTCTCAAGGAAAGTGGTCTCATCGATTACCTGAACGTCATCCGCGGCCATATCGATACGGATCCGGGCCTGACGGATGTCATCCCGATCCAGGGCATGGCAAGCGCGCCGCATCTGGATTTCGCCGGCGACATCCGCGCCGCCACCAGGTTCCCGACCTTCCATGCGGCGAAGATCCAGGATGTCGCGACGGCGCGTCATGCGATCGCCGCCGGCAAGGTCGACATGATCGGCATGACCCGCGCCCACATGACCGACCCGCATATCGTGCGCAAGATCATCGAAAAGCGCGAGGACGACATCCGTCCCTGTGTCGGCGCGAATTACTGTCTCGACCGCATCTACCAGGGCGGCCTTGCCTTCTGCATCCACAATGCGGCGACCGGCCGCGAGGAGACGATGCCGCATGCGATCCCGAAGGCGGCGGTGCGCAGGAAGGTGGTGATCGTCGGCGCCGGCCCGGCCGGCCTCGAAGCAGCGCGGGTCGCCGCCGAGCGCGGCCACGAGGTGGTGGTGTTCGAGGCGGCGAGCGATCCGGGCGGCCAGATCCGACTGACGGCGCAGAGCGAGCGGCGGCGCGAGATGATCGGCATCATCGACTGGCGCATGAGCCAATGCGAGAAGCACGGCGTGACCTTCCACTTCAACAGCTGGGCCGAGGCGGACACGATCCTTGCCGAAAACCCCGATGTCGTGATCGTCGCGACGGGTGGCCTGCCGCATACCGAGGTTCTTTCGAAGGGCAACGAACTCGTGGTCTCCTCCTGGGACATCATTTCCGGCGACGTGAAGCCGGGCACCAACGTGCTCGTCTATGACGATGCCGGCGACCATGCCGGCCTGCAGGCGGCCGAACTGATCGCCAAGGCGGGCGGCAAGGTAGAGATCATGACGCCGGACCGTGCCTTCGCGCCCGAGGTCATGGCCATGAACCTCGTTCCCTATATGCGCGCGCTGCAGAAGCTCGACACGACCTTCACCGTCACCTACCGGCTGGAGGCGGCGGAGAGGAGCGGCAACCAGATCATCGCCCATGTTGGCAGCGACTACGGCGGTGTCAGCAAGCAGCGCACGGTCGACCAGATCGTCGTCAACCACGGCACCATCCCGCTGGACGATCTCTATTTCGAGCTGAAGCCGGGCTCGAAGAACCTCGGCGAGGTCTCCTATGACGACCTGATTGCCGGCGCGCCGCAGACGGTCACGCGCAATCCCGACGGCACCTACCAGCTTTTCCGCATCGGCGACGCCGTTGCCGCCCGCAACACACATGCGGCCATCTACGATGCGCTGCGCCTTGCCAAGGATATCTGACCGCGGTGCGTGCGGATGTCTTGCAGGGTCTCCCGGTGCCTTGATCCGGTCGGATTCGGTGCACACCCTCGGTGTGCCTCCGGCTTGGCGTCCACAAACTGGTTGACAATGCGCTTTACCGCTGTCTTCTTCCTGGGCGTGGTGCCGAAGCAGTAAGACTTGCGCGGACAGCCATCGCCTTCGTTTCCCTGAAGAACAGGCGAAACAGAAACGTTCGGGACCGTTCGATGCCGGCAATTGTTGCCATCAATCGTATGATGGAATTCTTTTCCAGCCTGGCCCTTGGCTAGCGAGCGGCCGCTTTTCTGCATCCATTGACGGGATGGATTACTCGGAACGTTGAATCTATTCGCTGAAGCGGCCGGGCTCCAGCCTCCTTGCGCGTGCCAAGGCCGCGTCGAGGACCCTCGTGCTGGTCCCGATACGCCATCTCAAATCACGAAAATGCACTGGAAAGGATGGGATATGAAACGCATCGATCTCCTGGCGCGCCTCAAAGCGGTCGAAGGCGATGATCTCTACAGGGGCAAGCGCATTGGTTCCCTCAGCGCCTATATGAGCGACGAGCAGCTCGAAAAGCACATATGCGCTCTGGAGGATCGGCTGCATGCGGACCGCCCGCGGTCGGACTGAAGAGTGCGACGCCTCGATCAGTGCCTCCAGCGAATAGTTGCGGCCTCCGGCCGGATGCCGGCCGAGGCGACCTGCGTGCCGTCGATTGCGAAATGTGCGGGAAGGCGACCGACCCAGCCCATGCGGCGGGCCGGATTGCGTCTCGTCGCGTTCGACGATGTTGATCGGCAGGCTTACCGACGAATTCCGCGACATGATCAAGCGCAGCTGGTTCCGCGATGCCTGGTTCCAGATGGTCGTCGGCTGAGGGCGCGCCTTTGACATGGTGGGCAACTCGTCATAGGTTTCGCCCCCATTTTGCGATGCTTTGGCGGCAAGAACCCTGAAAACGACCAAGAAGACCAAGGCGCAGAAGAGCCGCAGGCCCAAGACCCTTCTGCAGAAGCTGGCGGCTACCCCCGAAAAGCTGTTTTCGGGGGCGTTTCGCCAGCAATATGCTGCCCTGTGTTTCCGCAGCGCGCCTGAAGGCGCCGGGATCGAGATCCTCGTGGTGACCTCGCGCGATACCGGTCGCTGGATCATTCCCAAGGGCTGGCCGATGAAGGGCAGGAAGCCATATGAGGCAGCTGCGATCGAAGCCTTCCAGGAGGCCGGCATTCGCGGAAAGGTCCGCAAGAAGCCGATTGGTCGCTACACCTATCTGAAACTGCTGGACGACGGCGACGTGGCGCCCTGCATCGTCGATGTGTTCCAGATCGAAGCCACCGAGCTTGCCACGAAATTCAAGGAAAAGGGCGAGCGCCAGCTTGCCTGGGTCAGTCCGGACGAAGCGGCGTGGCGCGTGCGTGAAATCGAGCTCAAGTCGCTGCTGGTCGAGTTCAAGCCCCGCTGAGGCCGCCCTGTCGCGCGGCTGGTGTCATGCCGCGCAGGCGCGGGCGTTCGCACAATGGCGAAGGAGGCATTGACGAGCTTGCCGTGCGCTCGCGGAAACAGAGAAGAGCCTTGTCCATCAGCATTTGTCGAGGGAGATGGGGACGAGGCGGTTGTCCTGGCGGAACCCGGTGGCGGAGACGAGGCCGTCCCCGCCACCGGCCGCCACGATCTTGGGGACCGCCTCCCGGTCTTCCGAAGTCGCTGGATTGCAGCCTGGCGATTGCCAGGCGACAGCGTTGCCCGGCACGTCAGCCCTGTGCCGGCTTCCAGTCCGCCGGGGGAATGCTGTTTATCATCCACGGGATGCCGAACTTGTCGATGAGGGAGCCGAAACCGGGCGACCAGAAGGTCTCGCCGAATGGCATGACGGCCTTGCCGCCTTCGGCGAGCTGGTCGAACCAGCGTTTGGCCTCGGCCTTGTCCGTGGTGTGCAGCGTGACGTCGAAACCGTTCTTGGGCTTGTCGATGTTGGGCGCCCAGCCGGCATCCATGTCGGCGCCCATCAGTGCCTGGTCGCCCACTTCCAGCCAGCAATGCATCAACCAGTCCTTGTACTTCGCATCGGTGATCGGCATGTCCGGCGGGGCTTCGCCATAGGGAAAGGCGGCGGTGATCTTGCCGCCCAGCACCTTGGCATAGAACTCGAATGCCGCGCGGCACTGTCCCTGAAAACTCAGGCTCGTCACGATTTTCATGCTTCATTCCTCCTCGTGGTTGTCGTTTCGTCCGCCGGGGCGGCTGCGGATTTTCAGACCGATCTGATGGGCGGGACGGAACCCGCCGATGCGGCGCGTGCCGCGCCGTTCCGGATCGGCGGCGCCGTGTCCGGTGTCATTGATGTTGATATCAACGTAAATGACACCGCAAGTCAACCCGTGACGGTTCATCCGCCGGGCCTTCAACTTTCTGCGGCAGACAGATTGCCGTCTTGACGGCGGCGTATCGGCCGCGGCCGTCAGGGATCGGGCTTCGATGCGGCCGGTTTCTCGCCTGTCGCGGAGAATTCCCGCCTGACGATGCCGTGGCGCTGGAGCTTGTCGTAAAAAGTCTTGCGCGGGATGCCGAGGGCGGCGATCGTTTCCTGCACATTGCCGTCATGGGCGCTGAGCGTGTCGCGGATGATCTCGGCCTCGATCCGTTCCAGCCGCTCCGGCAGCGAGCCTGTGCCGCCGGTTTCGGACGAAGGGCCTTGCTGCGCGAGCGCCGCCGATGTCATGCCCAGCACCGCGCGCTCGGCGAAATGGGAGAGTTCGCGCACATTGCCGGGCCAGTCGTGTTTGTGCAGGTGACGCAGGATGTCGGCCGAAAGGCCGGGCGCCGCGCGCTGGAAGCGCCGGGCGGCGCGCTCGGCGAAGTAGCTGAACAGGAGCGGAATGTCCTCGCGGCGCTCGCGCAGCGGCGGGATGGAAAGCGAGACGACGTTCAGGCGGTAATAGAGGTCCTCGCGAAAGGTCTTCCGCTGGGCGGGGTCGGCGAGGTCGACCTTGGCGGCCGCGACGATGCGGATATCCACCGGGCGCACCTCGTTCGTGCCGAGCGGCGTCACTTCGCGCAGTTCGAGCACGCGCAGCATCTGGACCTGTGTGGATAGCGGCATGCTTTCCAGTTCGTCGAGGAAGAGCGTGCCGCCGCTCGAATGTTCGATGCGGCCGATACGCTTCTTCTGCGCGCCGGTGAAGGCGCCGGGCTCATGGCCGAAAAGCTCGCTCTCGATCACCTGCTCGGGCAGGGCGCCGCAGTTGAGCGCCACGAAATTGCCCTTCGCCCGCCGGCTCCAGCCATGCAGCAGGCGGGCCACGACCTCCTTGCCGCTGCCCGTTTCGCCGGTGACGAGCACATCGACATCCGTATCGGCGATCTGGCGCAGTGTCCGGCGCAGCCGGTCCATCGCCGGCGTCTGGCCGATCAGGGGAAAGTTGTCCTCCGCCTGCCGGGCGCTTTCCCGCAGGCGGCGGTTTTCCATAACGAGGCTGCGTTTTTCCGCCGCGCGCTGGACGCACTGGATCAGCCGTTCGGCGGGAAAGGGCTTTGCGATGAAATCGTAGACCCCCTCCTGGATGGCCTTGACCGCCGTCGCGATGTCGCCGTGGCCGGTGACGAGCACGACGGGAATCTCGGCATCGAGCGCGCGAATGCGCGCAAAGAGCTGGAGCCCGTCCATGCCGGGCATGCGGATGTCGGAGACGACGACGCCGGCGAAATCCGCGTCGAGCCTTTCCAGCGCCTCGGCAGCAGAGCCGAGCGGCGACACGGCAAAACCGGCGAGGTCCAGCGTCTGGGCGGTGGCGCGCAGGAGCTGCCTGTCGTCATCGATGAGGAGAACCGGCACGCTCATTCGTCAGCCTTTCGCAGGTGGACGCGGAAGGAGGCGCCGCGCTCGCCCGTCTCGACCTCCAGCCTGCCGCCATAGTCGGAGACGATGTCCTTGGCGATGACGAGGCCGAGGCCGAGGCCCTTTTCCTTCGATGTGTTGAACGGTTCAAAGAGCGAGGCGAGGATGGCGGCCGACAGGCCGGGGCCGTTGTCGGTGACGGAAACGACGACACCGCCTTCCCCCGCGATGACCGCGACGTCGACGCGCCCGTCCGCGCGGTCCTCCACGGCCTCGAGCGCGTTCTGGAAGAGGTTGATGAAGACCTGTTCCAGCCGCAGCCGGTTGCCGGCGACGCGCAGGCCTTCCGAAAGGGGAGCGACGACGATGCGGTCGAGCCGGCCGGTGAAGCGGCTGCGCAGCAGGAGGATCGCGCCGTCGATGACCTCGCGCAGCACGACGGGTTCTGCGGCGGTGCGTCCCTTGCGGGCCAGCGCCTTCAGGTCGTCCGTGATGCCGGCGATCCGGTCGGTGAGGTCGGCGATGAGGTCGAGGTTCTCCTGCACCGGCTCCGGCCGGTTGCGCGTCAGGAAGACCTTGGCATTGTCGGCATAGGCGCGGATGGTGGCGAGCGGCTGATTGATTTCATGCGCCACGCCGGCGGCGACCTGGCCGAGGATGGCGAGCCTGTTGGCCTGCACGAGATCCTGCTGCACGGCCTGCAGTTTCGTCTCGGTCTGCCGGTGGTCGGCGATTTCGGCCTGCAGGTGGTCGCGGGCAAGGCTGAGGTCGCGCGTGCGCTCGATCACGCGGCGTTCGAGCTCCTCGCGCGCTGCCTGGTCGCGCGCGGCATTGGCGAGCGCCGCCTGGCGCCGGCGCAGCCAGAGCGCGGCGGCGAGCGTGATCGCGCCGACGGCGAGGAGGGCCAGCAGGCGCATCTCGCGCATGCTGGCGGCAATGGTGTTGCCGGTCGGCACGAGATATTCGAAATGCCATGGCGTCGTGGCGACGGGCACCCGTATGCGAAGATAGGTCTCCGCGCCGCCGCCGGGCTGGACGGCACGCAGCAGCGGGCCGCCTTCGATGAGGGTGAAGGGAAGGGGGGCGAGGGGGGCTTCCCCGAACTGCAGGCTTTCGCGAATGGCCGCGAGGCTTTCGGCCGGCAGCGGCTCCGTGGTCATGAAGCGCCAGGAGGGGATGCTGGTGATCAGCACGACATGATCGGCATCCACAACATAGGAGGGGCGCTGCGTTTCGTGCCAGTCGCGCTCCAACTGGTCGAATTCCATCTTGACGACGACGACGCCGAGCGGCGCGGCGGCGGGGCCGACACGGTGGGAGATATAGAGACCTGGCCGCTTGCTCACCGAGCCGAGCGCGAAATGCTCCGCCGTGCCCTCCGCCATCGCGCGGGAGAAATAGGCGCGGAACGAATAGTCGTTGCCGACGAAGCTCGTCGGCTCGCGCCAGTTGCTGGCGGCGATCGCCACGCCCTTGCCGTCGATGACATAGATCACCGCGGCATTGGTTCCGGCGACCAGCTCCTCCAGCTTGCCGTCGAGGAGGGATCGCCCGGCAGGGTCGGCGCCCGCGAGGGTCTCCGTGACGTCCCGGTCGCGCGACAGCAGGAAGGGAAGAGCCCGGGGCCGTTCCAGAACGGCCTGCAACAGCGCCACCTTGAGGTTCGCATCGATCCGGCCCTGCTCCTCCAGCGTCGACAGGGCCGAGGCGCGGCCATAGAGCCCGGCCGCATGGAGTGCGGCTAAGGCAAGGACGAGGACGGCAACGGCAAATGCCGCCCACTGCCGCCGCGTCGCGCGGTGGAGGGCGATCTGATTGCTCGTCGTCGGAACTGGGTTCATCGGGAATTTTGAGCATAAAACCGCACGGTACTCAAGGAAATCTGTGCGAAAATCCGCACTTCACTGACTCGTTGCCTGCGATGTTTTCCTGTAAAGTGAGTTATTACAATGCTTTATATGGTGCCGCGCAAACTGGCACGCCGCTTGCGAAGTCCTCCGCGATTGCAGCAAAGCCACCCCGGGAAGAGCCAGCGTGCTGGTTGGGGTGCGAAAGGAGGAAACCATGCACATTTCGTCTGCCGCCACGCCGGACCGTGGTCCGTTGCCGTTCTACCGCCACCTCTATGTTCAGGTCATCGTCGCTATCGTCGCGGGCATGCTGGTCGGCCATTACTATCCCGATTTCGGTGCCGGCCTGAAGCCGCTCGGCGATGCCTTCATCCGGCTCGTCAAGATGATCATCGCCCCGGTGATCTTCCTGACGGTCGCCACCGGCATTGCCGGCATGTCGGACCTCAAGAAGGTGGGGCGCGTTGCCGGCAAGGCGATGATCTATTTCCTCACCTTCTCCACGCTCGCGCTCGCCGTGGGCATGGTGGTCGCCAATGTCGTGCAGCCGGGTGCGGGCATGCATATCGATCCCGCCTCGCTCGACGCCAATGCCGTGGCGACCTATGCCAGCAAGGCGCATGAATCGACCATCACCGGCTTCCTGATGAACATCATCCCGCAGACCATCGTCGGCGCCTTTGCCGAGGGGGATATCCTGCAGGTGCTGTTCTTCTCGGTGCTGTTCGGCATCGCGCTCGGCATGGTCGGCGAGCAGGGCAAGCCGGTCGTCGATTTCCTGCAGGCGCTGACGACGCCGATCTTCCGGCTGGTCGCCATCCTCATGAAGGCGGCGCCGATCGGAGCCTTCGGCGCCATGGCCTTTACCATCGGCAAATACGGCATCGGCTCGGTCGCCAACCTCGCCTTCCTGATCGCCACCTTCTACCTCACCGCCTTCCTCTTCGTCTTCGTCGTGCTGGGCGCTGTCGCAAGGTACAACGGTTTCTCGATCATCGCGCTGATCCGCTACATCAAGGAGGAACTGCTGCTCGTTCTTGGCACGTCCTCGTCCGAGGCGGCGCTGCCGGGCCTGATGCAGAAGATGGAGCGGGCCGGTTGCAAGCGTTCGGTCGTCGGCCTCGTCATTCCGACGGGGTATTCGTTCAATCTCGACGGCACGAACATCTACATGACACTTGCCGCCCTCTTCATCGCGCAGGCGGTCGATATCCCGCTGTCGATGGGCGACCAGATCCTGCTGCTGCTCGTGGCGATGCTGAGCTCCAAGGGTGCAGCCGGCATCACCGGTGCGGGCTTCATCACGCTCGCTGCGACGCTCTCCGTCGTGCCCTCCGTGCCGGTCGCCGGCATGGCGCTCATCCTCGGCATCGACCGCTTCATGTCGGAATGCCGGGCGCTGACCAACTTCATCGGCAACGCCGTCGCGACGATCGTCGTCGCCCGCTGGGAAAACGAGCTGGACGTCGCCAGGCTGAATGCGGCTCTGAGCGGCGATCTCGAGGAGATGCCGGTTCCGGCGCCGGCCCTGCAGGCGGCGGAGTGATCACGACTCTCGCCTGAGCCCCCGAACTTGCAGCCTCCTCAAGGCGCGGCGTTAGGATCGCCGCGCCTTGATCGTGTTCATCACGAAGCTGGTTTCGATCGTGTCGACGCATTTCAGCTTGGCGATCTTGTCCTTGATGAAGCGCTCATAGTGATCGAGGCCGGCGCTCATGACCGTCAGCACATAGTCGCGCGCGCCGGTCACGAGCTGGCATTCGATCACCTCGTCCCAGCCTTGCACCGCCTCCTCGAACATGCGGATCTCGTCGTCGTGCTGGCGGCTGAGACGGATCGATGCGATGGCGGTCATCGTCCAGCCCTCCACGGCCGGGTCGATGATCGCGGCATATCCGCGGATGATCGCGGTTTCCTCGAGGCGCCGCAGCCGGCGCAGGCACGCCGATGCGGAAAGGCCGACCCGCTCGGCCAGTTCGTTGTTGGTGATGCGGGCATCGGCGGCAAGTTCCCGCAGGATGCGCCGGTCGATCTCGTCTGCAATTTTCTGCGACAATTTTCAGTGATCTCCGCAAGAAGTTGCTTTCAAAAACAACAAGGCGCACCAAATAGCAAGGAAGCGCCAGCGAGTCTGATATAATTTGTGCCTGGAGCTCGCCACACGAACGAGGGAGACGTTTCATGACCGCGCCGCATCCGTCGAGAACCCATATCGGCAACCATGCCCTGCATCCCGAAACGCAGATGCTGAACTACGGTTACGACCCCGAACTCTCCGAGGGCGCCGTCAAGCCGCCGGTCTTCCTGACATCGACCTTCGTCTTCAAGTCCGCCGAGGACGGGCGCGACTTCTTCGACTACGTTTCCGGGCGCAAGGAGCCGCCGGAGGGCAGGGGCGCGGGCCTCGTCTATTCGCGCTTCAACCATCCCAACAGCGAGATCGTCGAGGATCGCCTTGCCGTCTACGAGCGGACGGAAAGCTGTGCACTGTTTTCGTCCGGCATGTCGGCGATCGCCACCACGCTGCTCGCTCTCGTGCGGCCTGGCGATGCCGTGCTGCATTCGCAACCCCTCTATGGCGGCACGGAGACCCTCCTGGCGAAGACCTTCCTCAATCTCGGCGTCTCGGCCGTGGGTTTTGCCGATGGCGTCAGCGAGGCATCGGTACAGGCTGCGGCGGAAGCGGCGATGCAGAAGGGCCGCGTCTCCGTCATCCTGGTCGAAACGCCGGCAAACCCCACCAACAGCCTCGTCGATATCGCGATGATCCGCCGGGTCGCTGATGCGATCGGGGCGCGGCAGGGCCATGTGCCGGTCGTCGCCTGCGACAACACGCTGCTCGGCCCGGTCTTCCAGCGGCCGATCGAGCACGGGGCGGATCTCTCGCTCTATTCGCTGACCAAGTATGTCGGCGGTCATTCGGATCTGATCGCCGGGGCGGCGCTCGGCCGCAAGGCGGTGATGAAGCAGGTCAAGGCGCTGCGCGGGGCGATCGGCACGCAGCTCGACCCGCATTCCTGCTGGATGCTCGGACGCTCGCTGGAGACGCTGCAGATCCGCATGGAGCGGGCCAACAGCAACGCGGCGGCGGTCGCCGAATTCCTGCGCGAGCACCCCAAGGTCGAGGCGATCCACTACCTGCCGTTCTACGATCCCGCATCGCCGGCCGGCCGGACTTTTGCCGCCCAGTGCAGCGGTGCCGGCTCGACCTTCTCCTTCGACATCAAGGGCGGGCAGCCGTCCTCGTTCCGGTTCCTGAACGCGTTGAAGATCTTCAAGCTTGCCGTCAGTCTTGGCGGAACGGAGTCGCTCGCCTCGCATCCCGCCACGATGACGCATTCGGGAATCCCCGTCGAGGTGCGCCAGCGGATCGGCGTGCTCGAATCGACCATCCGCCTGTCCATCGGCATCGAGCATCCCGATGACCTGGTGGCCGATCTGGTGCAGGCGCTCGATGCGAGCTAGGAGCCTTCCAGCCGAAGCGGTATCGCTTCGGCGTCTGATAAGGCTGTAAGAACAGAATACCGGAAATGCTCCGGAGCTGATCATCGCACCACGGGCTTCTTGCCCAGCCCGTAACGGGCCGCGGCGTGGGCAAGCGAAAGGTGCGGTCGCAGCGCGTCGCGGGCGGCAAGGAAGGCGTCGAGGGCAGCGGTCTCGGGCAGGGAGGGAACGGTCAGCGTCTCGCCGAGATCAAGGCCGGCCAGCGCGGCGTCGACCATCTCCTCGACATCCATGACCATGGCCGCCGGCAGGGCATCAAGCTTCTCCTCCTCCCAGATCGCGGTGCGCGTGATGCCCGGCAACACGCCCTGCACCCTGACGCCGGCCGGGGAAAGCTGTGCCTGCAGCGCCTCCGTGAAGGCCAGGACGAAGGCCTTCGTGGCCGGATAGACGGCAGTGAAGGCGGCCGGCATCAGGGCGGTGACCGAGGTCATGTTGATGATCGTGCCCCTGCCTGCGGCGGCAAGCCGGGTGACGGCGAGGATGTTGAGGTTGATCATGCCGGTGACCTTGACGGGGTCCAGCTCCGTGATCATGCCTTCCCCGGCAATGCCGGCATTGTTGACGAGGCCGGTGATGGCGGTGTCCGCGCGCAGGCGGGCTTCGGTGAGGGCCAGTCCCTCGGGCTGCGAGAGGTCGGCGGAGAGGATCTCGACGGCGACGCCATGCGTCGCCCGCAGCCGCTCGGCAAGCGCTGCCAGCCTGTCGGCGCGGCGGGCGACGAGCAGCAGATCGTGGCCGCGACGGGCAAGCCGGTCCGCATAGACCGCGCCGATGCCGTCGGATGCGCCGGTAACGAGAAAAGTGTCCTTGCTCATGGTCTGTCTCCTTGATGGGGCGTTGGATGAAACGGCGCCGGGCCGGCGTCCTCTGGCGCCGAAGCCCGTGACGGGAGGCGGTCAGGCATTGATGAAGTCGAGAAGGTCGGCGTTGAACCGGTCCTGATGGGTCTGCGTCAGGCCGTGGTCGGCGCCCTCGTAGACCTTCAGCACGGCATGTTCGACGATCCTGACGGTCGACAGGGCGGATGCGTCGATCGGCACGATCTGGTCGTCGTCGCCGTGCAGCACCAGCGTCGGCTTGTCGAAGGCTTCGAGATCCTGGTGGAAGTCGCTTTCCGAGAAGGCGCGGATGCTGTCGAGCTGGCCCTTGAGGCCGCCCATCATGCCCTGCCGCCAGAAGTCCGCGCGAATGCCGTCGGAAATGACCGCGCCGTCCCTGTTGTAGCCGTAGAAGGGAATGGTCAGGTCCTTGAAGAACTGGCTGCGATTGTCGTAGGTGCCCTTGCGGATGCCGTCGAAGACGTCGATGGGCAGGCCGCCGGGATTGGCCTCCGTCTTCAGCATCAGCGGCGGAACGGCACCGATCAGCGCGACCTTGGCGACGCGGCCCGTGCCGTGGCGGCCGATATAGCGGGTGACTTCGCCGCCGCCCGTGGAATGGCCGACCAGGATGACTGCGTGGAGATCCAGCTGCTCGATCAGCTCGGCGAGGTCATCGGCATATTGGTCCATGGTGTTGTCGTGCCAGACCTGGTCGGACCGGCCGTGGCTGCGGCGGTCGTGGGCGATGGTGCGGAAACCCTGATTGGCGAAGAACACCATCTGCGCGTCCCAGGCGTCGGCGCTGAGCGGCCAGCCGTGGGAGAACAGGACGGGCTGGCCGTCCCGCGGACCCCAGTCCTTGTAGAAGATATGCGTGCCGTCCCGGGTCGTGATCGTGCTCATTTGTCTCTCTCCTTTTGTCGAGGGCTTGATTGCCTCCCGTGTGAACAGAGATACTCTTGCGTGCCTGCGGGCTGGATGGGCGCTTCTGACAGAAGGCGAGCCGAAACTGACAAAAGGCGGGGACGCGCAATGGAAGTCGGATTGATGCTCTATCGGGATTGCCAGGTTGCGATGGTGCACGGCATTACCGATCTCTTCGCCATCGCGTCGGCCTTTTCGCGCGATCGTGGCGGCCTCACGGTGCGGGTCAGCCATTGGCGCATGGATGCGGAGGGGCGGTTCTCCCGCAGCCACGACACCGATCCCGGCGCTCCCGGAACGCCGGACATCCTCATCGTGCCGGGCCGGCTGACGGGGCCGGCCGAAGCGGAGGAGGCGGCGCCCTATGCCCGCTGGCTGCTGGATCGCCACGGTCAGGGGGCAACGCTTGCCTCCACCTGCGGCGGGGCGTTCATCCTGGCGGCGACGGGCCTGCTTGCCGGCCGTCCCGCCACCACGCACTGGCTCTTTGCCGAGCGGTTTCGCGCGCGCTTTCCCGATGTGCGGCTGGAGGCGGACAAGATCGTCATCGAGGATGGCGACATCATCACCGCCGGCGGGCTGATGGCCTGGACCGATCTTGGCCTGCGCATCGTCGATCGCCTGCTCGGCCCTTCGGTGACGATCGAGACCGGCAAGTTCCTGCTGGTCGACCCGTCCGGGCGCGAGCAGCGGCACTACAGCAATTTCGCGCCGCGCCTCACCCACGGCGACGAGGCGGTCCTGAAGGTGCAGCACTGGCTGCAGGAGCGCGGCGGCCGGCCCACCAGCATCGCCGACATGGCCGGCCATGCGCGCTTGGAGGAGCGCACCTTCCTGCGCCGTTTCAAGACGGCGACCGGCATGAAGCCGATCGAATACGTCCAGCACCTCAGGATCGGCAAGGCGCGGGAGCTTCTGGAATTCACGCGGCGCACCGTCGACCAGATCGCCTTTGCGGTGGGCTACGAGGATGCGGCCGCCTTCCGCCGTGTGTTCCACCGCATTCTCGGCCTCTCGCCGGGCGAATATCGCAGCCGGTTCTCGGTCGCCGCGGCCGCCTGAACTACGCCCGGATGGGCTCCTTCTTTGCCGCGGCGCAAAGACCCCGTCCTTCTTCTCCTGCAGGGTTGGCGAGAACCGGAAACGCCAATCCCTGCAAAGGAGCCAGGATGCAAACGCTTTCTCTTGACCGGACCGTGGCGTCGATCGCGGCGGAACTGCCGGGCGCGGCCGATCTGTTCCGCCGATCGGCCATCAACTTCTGCTGTGCGGGCGATGTCCCGCTTCGCGCCGCGGCCGGTCGGGCCGGCCTCTCGCCAGAGGATCTGCTGGCCGCACTGGAAGCGCTCGAACGGGCGGCCGGCCGCGACGCGCCCGAGGAGACGGAGCCGCTCATCGACCACCTCCTCACCCGCTATCACGCGACCCATCGCCAGGAACTGGCATTCCTGATCCCGCTTGCCGAGAAGGTCGAGCGGGTCCATGGCGACCATCCGGCCGCGCCCTCGGGATTGGCCGCGGCGCTGAGTGCGCTGCGCGACGAGCTGGAAGGGCACATGATGAACGAGGAACAGATGGTCTTCCCGATGATGCGCCGGGGCGGGACCGTGCGGATCGCCCAGCCGGTCGCGCAGATGCGCCGCGAGCACGACGATGCCGTCCGGCTTCTCCACGATATCGAGCATGCCGCCCACGGCATGGCCCTGCCATCTGGCGCCTGCGGTTCGTGGACGGCGCTCTATACCGGGCTGCGTAAGTTCACCGATGATCTCGTGATGCACATGCATCTGGAGAACACGGTGCTCTTCCCACGCTTCGAGGCGCCGGCTGCCTGAGGCTGAAGATCCGGCGTCGCCGTGGCCCGGGGAGCGGACTTCCGGTTCAGCTTCATGGATGAGGACAGGATCGCGATGGCGCTGCGCGCGCTTCCGGCAACGGAGGCGCACCTGCATGAGCCGGGCGGCTATCGGCATATCGTCCGATGGGTGGGGACGAACGACCGGCCGCGCTGCTGCCCGTGGTCAGGTGCCGAGCATCACGACGCGGTTGCGGCCCGCCCGCTTGGCTTCGTAGAGGGCATTGTCGGCCCTGAGGATCGCCGAGCCGAAGGGTTCGTCCGATGGATCGGCGAGCGTGGCGCCGATGCTGACGCTGAGAGGGATCGTTGCGCCCTCGATGTCGAAGGGCATGGCATGGATCGCCGTGCGGATGCGCTCGGCCAGAGTCACCACCGCAGCCGGCTCCTCGGCCGCCAGCAGCACGGCGAACTCCTCGCCGCCAAGCCGCGCGAAACGGTCGCCCGCCCGCACGATCTCCTGGCAGCGGCGGGCGAATTCCATGAGGACGAGGTCGCCCGCGCGATGGCCGTGCGTATCGTTGATCGATTTGAAATGATCGATATCCAGCATCAGCACGCCCATGGATGTGCCGCCGCCCGATTTGGCGAATATCTCTTCCGCCTCCTCGAAGAAGCGCCGGCGGTTCAGGATGCCGGTCAGCGGATCGGCATTGGCTAGGGCCTTGAGCTGCTCGGCATAGGCCCGCTCCTTCGTGACGTCGATATAGAGATTGACGTTGAAGTTGCCGATCGTCCTTTGCCGGAACTGGATACGCTTCGTCGCGCCGCTTGCCGTCCTGACGTCGAGATCGAAAGGCGTCATCTCGCGGTTTTCGCGCCGGGCGTCCGCGATGGAGGAATGCCACTGCGTGCGGGCATATTCGCGGTATTGCGGATCGGGATAGACGAGCCGCCACCAGTCCTCGATGCTTTCGATCTCGTCCTGCGTATAGCCGAAGAGTGCCTTGAACGTCGAATTGGCGAACTGGATCTGGTCGTCGCTGCTGGCGATTTCAAAGCCGAAGGGCAGCCAGTCCAGAAGCGAGATCATCTGCTCCTGCCAGCCGGCAAGGGAAACGGAGCCCTGCGGCGGCGCATCGGTGAAGGTGAACAGGCGCACGAGTTCGCCCTCGACCGCAAGCTTGGTGACCTGCACCATCAGCACGCGTTCCTGCCCTTGCACCGTGGCCCGGATCAGAAAGGGTTCGCCCGGCACGCCGATCGGCGCGACGCTCCAGATCTGCGAGAGCAGGAGGTTCGCCTCGCGGCCGACGAGGTCTTCCATCGGCAGGTCTTCGAAGGCATCCAGCCCCAGCCCGAAGAGCACCGCGGCATTGGCGTTTGCCCGGCGCACATGCAGCCTGCCCTTCTCGACAAGCACCATCGGCGCACCGACGCACCCCATCCAGAAGTCGATTTCCTCACGGGATCTGCCGTAGGGCACCTCGTCCGTCTTGGTTCGCTGTGACGCCGTACTGTTCATGCGATCCGGTACCCATTGTCATCTGTGCCAGGCCACAGAGACCTCCCGGGCCTGAAGATAATCGCCTAACGTAAGAAAAGGCTTAAGCGCCGGCACTCTTTCACCCGGTGGTCGTCGACGCTCGCCGACCGGCCGCTCGCGTATCGCCGTGGGTGACAGCGTGATCATCGCAGCCGCGGCTCCAGGCGGGAGCCCTCGTCAGCGTTCGCCGGTCAACGGGATGTGGCGGGCATGCCGTTTCGCCGGCATGCCGCCAGCCGCGCCATGATGCACAGAAGCTCGAACATGATCGTCGCGCCGGCGAGCGAGGTCATTCCCGCGAGGTCGAAGGGCGGGGAGACTTCCACCACGTCCGCGCCGACGATGTCGACGCCCTCGAGCAGCCGCACGAGATGCTGGGCCTCCCGGGTCGAAAAGCCGCCGAGCTCCGGCGTGCCGGTGCCTGGTGCCATCGAGGGGTCGATGGCATCGATGTCGAAGGTGACATAGGTCGGCGCGTCCCCGACGATCCGATGGACCTCTGCCATGACCGCCGCGACGCCGCGCTCGATGAACTCCTCCATGTAGATGATGCGGATACCCTGTTTCAGTGCCCAGTCGTGCTCGTCGGGCGCATAGATCGAGCCGCGGATGCCGATCTGTACCGTGCGATGCGGATCGATGAGGTTTTCCTCGATGGCACGGCGGAAGGGAGTGCCATGTGTATAGGGGTTGTCGCCGAAATAGGTGTCGTTGGTGTCGGAATGCGCGTCGAACTGGATGAGCCCCACCGGCCGGGATGCCGCGACGGCGCGCAGCACGGGCAGTGTCGTGAGGTGGTCGCCGCCGACGGCAAGCGGCAGGGCGCCGGCCTCGACGACGGAGCGCATGCCGGCCTCGATCAGCTTCAGGGCGTCCATGAGGTCGATGGGATTGATTGGCAGGTCGCCGACATCGGCAATGTTGGCGATCCTGAACGGCTCGGTCTTCGAGGCGTGGTGGGTGCTGCGCATGAGGCTGGAGGCGCTGCGCACCTCCCGGGGGCCATGGCGGGCGCCGGCGCGGTTCGTCGTGCCGCCATCCCAGGGAATGCCGACAAGGGCGATATCGAGTCCCTCGGCGCTTTCTACCGCCGGCAGGCGCATGAAGGTCGCATGGCCCGCGAAGCGCGGTACCTTGGCGGCGTCGACAGGCTGGTGGAAGGAATTCTGCATGGCTGTTTCCCCGTTGGACTCTCTGCGCAGCATGCCGATGGGCCGGCCTCTGCTGCCTGCGGGCGACCCCTCGCTCTTCTCAGGGCCTGTCTCCTCGCGTGTCATGCCGGGCAGATTTCCCATTTCTTGCATTGAAGTAAATCCACTTGTCTGGGATTCTGCATTGAAAATCATCTATGTATGGGCCTTGGGAGAAGGGGGCACGCCTGTCGCACGCAGAACGGCTCCAGCCCGCCCGTCCGGGCGTTTTTGGAGGCGGTGCGCATTGCGAAATGCGATAGTCCGTGAGCACAAGGATGTCCGGGCGATCCGGTCGCCAGCCAAGCGAGAATTCGAATGCCGAAACGAGACAAAGACGCCGAAGCAACCACGCCCTCCGATGCGCTGAGGACCTATCATCCGGTCTGCGATGCCATCGCGCTGATCCTGCAGCCCTATGCCGAGGTCGTGCTCCACGATCTTGCCAGCGAGACCGTGAGCTACATCGCCAACAACTTCTCCAAGCGGGATCTTGGCGAACCCTCGCTGCTGCACGAAATCGACTTCAAGCTGAACGACCGGACGATCGGGCCTTACGAGAAGGTGAATTTCGACGGAAGGCGGCTGAAGTCGGTGAGCGCGGTGCTGCGTGCGCCCGATGACCGGGCGATCGCCATCCTGTGCATCAATATCGATGTTTCGCACATCCAGTCCGCGATCCAGGTGCTCAGCGCCATGTCCACGGTCTCGATCGACCAGGGCAAGCCCGCCGCCCTCTTCAAGGAGGACTGGCATGAGCGGGTGAACGAATATGTGCACGGCTGGACGACGAAGCGGGGCCTCCTGATCGCCGACCTCACCCGGGCGCAGAAACAGCAGCTCGTGCGCGAGCTGGCCGAAGACGGCGCCTTCAGCGGCAAGCACGCGGCCGCCTATATCTCGAAGATCCTGCAGATGGGCCGGGCGACGGTCTACAACTACCTTCGCGACACGAAGGCCTGAGCCCTCTACGGCAAAAGGGCGCCCGATGGGCGCCCCCTATGTCGTGCGGCAGAAGGTGGTGTGGTCAGGGGCCGTAGATCGCCTGCGTGACGAGATCGCGGTCGAAATTCGCGCCGCATAGCAGGATCACGCTCGTCTGGCCGGCAAGGCTGGCGGCGACCTTGTTAAAGCCGGCAAGGGCAAGGGCGGCCGAACCCTCGACGATCATGTTCTCCTCGAGGGCGAGCGTCTTCAGCGCGGCGCGAATGTCGTCCTCGCCGCATTCGACGACCTCGTCCACGGTGGCCGTCGCCAGGGGAAGCGTGATCGTGTCGAGGTCGATGCCGCCGGCAACGGCATCGGCGAGCGTTTCGCGATGTTCGGTCTCGACCACTCGGCCGGCCGCCATCGATTCCGCCAGCGCCTTCGAGTGGCTCGCGGCGACGCCGTAGAGCTTCGTGCGCGGGCTGAAGGCCTTGAGCACCGCGCCGATGCCGCTGATCAGGCCGCCGCCGCCCATCGCGACGAAGACATTGTCGACGCCGGTGCACTGTTCGAGGATTTCGAGGGCGATCGTTCCCTGGCCGGCGATGACGTCGGGATCATTGTACGGCGAGATATAGGCATGGCCCTCGGAGGCGGCGCGTTCCTGGGCGTGCTGTTCGGCAAGGCCGGTCTCCTCGCCATGCAGGATGACCTCGACGCCGTAGGAGCGGATCTTCTCCAGCTTGGCGGGCACGACGGTTTGCGGCAGCACGACGGTGAGGTTGCGGGACAGGGCGTGGGACGCATGCGCAGCGCCGATGCCGTGATTGCCGGAGGAGGCGGTGATCAGCCGCCCGCCTGCCGGCTGGGCGGACATCTTCGCCATCGCGCCCCTGATCTTGAAGGATCCGGTGAGCTGGAAGTTCTCCGCCTTGAAGAGCACCGTCGCGCCCTCGGCTTTTCCGGCCTTGCGGGCGGGCAGGAGGGGCGTCTGGTAGATATGGTCGCGGATGCGGGCCCTTGCCCGGACGGCGGCGGCCGCGGTTTCGAAGACGATGGTCTGCATGGTTTCCTCGCTGGTCAATATTGCGTTCCGATTTGCCGAAGGAATTCCTTCGTACGGGCATGGGATGGATGACGGAAGAACGTTTCGGGGTCGGCCTCTTCGAGGATCGTTCCGCGGTCCATGAAGATGATGCGGTCCGCGACGCTTCGTGCGAAGCCCATCTCGTGGGTGACGACGATCATCGTGAGGCCCTGGCAGGAAAGGTCCGTCATGACGTCGAGCACCTCCTTGACCATTTCCGGGTCGAGGGCGGAGGTGGGCTCGTCGAACAGCATGACCTTCGGCTTCATGCACAGGGCACGCGCGATCGCCACGCGCTGCTGCTGTCCGCCGCTGAGCTGGCGCGGATAGCTCGCCGCCTTCTCCGTCAGTTGCATGCGCGCCAGCATGGCCATCGCCTCTTCCTCCGCCGCCCGGTGCGGTGTCCGGCGTACCCGCCGCATGGCGAGCGTCAGGTTGTCCAGAACCGTCAGGTGCGGAAAGAGGTTGAACTGCTGGAAGACCATGCCGACGTCGCCGGCAAGCGCAAGCACGTTGGCGCAGTCGGCCGAAAGGCAGTGGCCGGCGATCTCCACGGTGCCGCCCTGCCGCTCCTCCAGTCCGTTCAGGCAGCGCACGAAGGTCGATTTGCCCGAGCCGGACGGCCCACACAGGACGATGCGCTCGCCGGCCGCGACCGTGAGGCTGACCCCGTGCAGGACTTTTGCGGCGCCATAGGATTTGATCAGGTTCTGCGCGACGATCATGACGACGCTCCCAGGGCTTGTGGCCGCGGCTGCGCCGCGCGGCCGCTTTTGCCGATCGCGGCGACCCCCGGAATGCGCCGCTCGACGAAGCGGAAGGCGATGCCGAACAGGAAGCCGATCGCAAGGTAGAGAAGGCCGGCGACGATGAAGACCTCGAAGGGCGCATAGGTTTTTGCCGTGAAGGCGCGCGCCGCTCCCGACATTTCCATGACCGTGACGGCGCTCGCGAGCGAACTCGCTTTCAGCACGAGGATCAGTTCATTGCCGATCGAGGGCAGGATCGCCCTATAGACCTGTGGCAGGAGGACGTCCCGCATCCGGCTGAACCTCGAAAGGCCGAGCGAGATGCAGGCCTCCGCCTGGCCGGGCGGAAGCCGCTTCAGGCCGCCGGCGATGATGACGGCGACATAGGCGGCGGAATTGAGCCCGATGGCGATGATGGCGCAATTCACCGGCTCGCGGATGATCGGCCAGATCGCGCTGGCGCGCACCGCATCGAACTGGGCGAGGCCGTAATAGAGAATGAAGAGCTGGACGAGGAGCGGGCTGCCGCGCAGGAGGAACGTATGGGTCGCCACCGGCCAGCGCAGCAGCGGGGACCTTGCCGTCAGCGCCAGCCCGAGCGGCAAGGCGAGGGCCTGGCCGAGCACGAAACCCGCCAGGGTGACGATCAGGGTCAGCTTCAGGCCCGCATAGACGATGGGGATGGATTGCAGGAGGATCTCGTAGGACATCGCGCTCACCGTCCGAAGGTCAGGCGGCGGTTGCCATAGGCGAAGATCGCCATGGAGACGCTGGTGATGGCCACATAGAGACCCGCGACGATGAGGTAGAAGGTCATGGGCGACTGCGTCGCGCCTGCCGCCACCACGCCCTTGCGCATCAGCTCCTCCAGCCCGACGATCGAGACCAGCGCGCTCTCCTTGAGGATGATGAGCCATTGGTTGCCGAGCCCGGGCAGGGCATAGGAGAACATCTGGGGCAGGATGACATGCCGGAAGGTCGCCCCGGTGCCGAGGCCGAGGCTCTTGGCCGCCTCGGCCTGGCCGGGCGGGATCGTGTGGAGGGCACCGCGCAGGATCTCGGTGAGGTAGGCGCCGGAGACGAAGGAAAGCGCGCAGATGCCGGCCGTCAGCGCATCCACCTCGACATAGGCGCCGAACATCCTGCTGAGCAGAACCGTGCCGCCGTAGAAGACGAGGAAGATGACGAGCAGTTCCGGAAGACCGCGGATGATCGTGACATAGGTGGAGACGCACCAGCGCACCGGCGCATTGCCGAACTCGGCGCCGAACACCGCCGCAATGGCAATCACGAGGCCGATGGCGAAGCTTCCGAGGGCCACTTCGAGCGTGACGAGCAGTCCTTCCAGCAGATGCGGAAGATAGGCGAGGATGAGTGACATGGGTCGGCCCTTGCGGGTCATGCGCCGCGCCGGGCGCGAGGCATGACCCTGCCCGTTGTTAGCCCTTGTAGGAGAGATCGTAGCCGAAGAACTTCGTCGAGATCTTCCCGATCGTCCCGTCGGAGATCATGTCGACGATGGCCTTGTCCACCCGCGCCTTCAGGTCTTCCCGGCCCTGTTTCAGGGCGATGCCCTGTCCGTTGCCGAATTCGGCATAGTCGGCGCTGGTCAGCATGGGGCCGGCAAGCTCGAGCTTGCCTTCGCGGGCCTTCATCAGTTCCTCCCACACCGATTGCTCCAGCAGGCCGGCATCGATGCGGCCGGCGGCCAGATCGTCGGCGATCTGCTCGTTGCGCTCGTAGAGACGGACATCGGCATTCTTGAAGTACGTGTTGGCCACGGCCTCATGGGTCGAGCCGGTCTGCACGCCGATCGCCTTGCCTTCCAGCGCCGCCTCAAGCTCCGCCCTCGTCTTGGTGGCGGCAAGCGCGCCGCCCTTGATGGTCGCGATGTGATAGGGCGCGTCGGCATAGGCCTTGGAGAAATCCACCTGCTTCGCGCGTTCGGCGGTGATCGAGAGGCCGGAAATCACGAGGTCGAACTTGCCGACCTGGAGGCTTGCCAAAAGGCCGTCGAAGGACTGGTTGGTCCAGGCGCAGTCCGCGCCGATGCGCTTGCAGATCTCGTCGCCGACCTCGCGGTCGAAGCCGACGATGTCGCCTGCCGTGTCCGTATAGCCCCATGGCGGGAAATCGGCGCTGGTGCCGATGCGCAGTGGTTCGGCGCCGGCGCTCCCGGCAGTGATGGCGGCAAGAACGGATGCGATTGCTAGGATTTTCATGTCATTCCCCTTTTCAGTGATGGTTTTGTCGCGGCCGGTCCGGCCGCGGGTCAGGTCCGGATGTCCAGCCCGGCGACCCGTTCGAGCACGGTTCTGGCCATGGCAATGTCCTGGGTGGCGACGCCGGTGAGATCGGCGATCGTGATCTGCGAGGCGGCCTTGCGCCCGCGCGCCCGCCCGGAAAGGATGAGGCCGAGCTCGATGCAGTCCTCGGTCCTGATCAGGCCCGCGGCGAAGGCGCCGGCGAATTCGCCGTGCTCCAGGCACTGGCGTGCAAGATCGACGGCCAGAACATTGGCGCGGGCGACGAGATCGACGGCCAGCTCCCGCTTGCCCGGCGCATCGGCGCCCATGGCGGTGATATGCGTGCCTTCCCGGATCCAGTCGGCCTTGATGAGCGGATGGGCCGAGGGCGTCGTGGTGACGATGACGTCGGAGGTGCGGCACATGGCTTCGAGATCGTCCGCCACATGGACCGCGAGCCCGATGGCCGCGAGGTCGGCCTGAAACGCCTCGGCTTTGGCGCGCGCGCGACCCCAGACGTTGATCGTGATCGGCCGGCCGGCGAGGGCGGCCATGGCCCTTGCCTGGAAACGGGCCTGCGTGCCCGTGCCGACGATAGAGAAGGTCTCGGCGTCGTCGCGGCAGAGGGCGAAGGTGGCGACCGCGCCGCCGATGCCGGTTCTCAGGTCCGTCAGCCAGCCCTCGTCGTTCAGCGTGGCGATCACCTGGCCGGTCTCGGCCGAGACGGCGACGATGATGCCGTTGCTCGACGGCAGTCCCTTGGACGGGTTGTCGTAGAAGCCGGCGGCGATCTTCACGACGAAGACCGGGTCGCCGGCGATGTAGCCGTACTTGATGTGGCAATCGCCGTTTTTGTCGGGAAAACCGAGATAGCCGACGGGCGGCACGTTCGCACGCCCATCCGATATCGCGATGTAGGCGTCCCGTATCGCCGCGATCGTCCCGGGATCGATGCTGACGAGGTTCTGGATGTCGGAACGTGAGAGCTGGATCATGGGCTTCCCGCCTTTTCAGGCAATCAGGGTTTGCGGGCCGCATCGCAGCCGCACCCGGTGGAGACCCGGCTGGCCGCAGGCGGCGTGGATTGGTTTGCGGGCAACCGGAAAGGCCTGGCCGGGGTTGCCGGGAACGCCGGCTGCAGCCTTTCGGGCTGCTGGCCGTCGTTCCTGGCGGGCACTATAGGAGATAAAACTAAATTGTCCAGTATGGATTTTTCTGTCTAATTTTATGTTCGTCCGGCAAGCGCGCCGAGCGCCGTTCTTGCAAGGAGCGTCGCCCCCGGGGCGATGATCGCATCGTTGAAATCGTAGGCCGGCTGGTGCAGCCGGCCGTCCAATACTGCCGGGCCGTTGCCGATCCAGGCATAGGCGCCGGGGCGGTGAAGCAGGAAGAAGCCGAAATCGTCGCCGGCCATCGTGGGACGCGGATCGCCCCGATAGGCTGCAAGGCCCGCCTGCCGCACGGCCGCGCGCATGAGGTCGCGTTCCAACGGCGTGTTTGCCACCGGCGGGCATATGGGATCGTCGAAGGCAAGATCGACGGTGCAGGATGCGATGGACGCGGCGGCCGCGGCGACGGCGCGCGTGCGCTCCCGGAGCAGGGTGAGGGTCTCCATGCGGAAGGCCCGCAGCGTGCCCTTCAGGTCCGCGGACTGGGGGATGATGTTCTGGGCATGGCCGCCGTGGAACGAGCCGACGGTCGCGACCGCCGCCTCATAGGGGTCGACCGCCCGTGCGACGGCCTGCTGGAGACCGGTGAGGAAATGCCCGCCGGCGAGCAGCGGATCGCCGGAAAGATGAGGCATCGCGGCATGCGCGCCGTCGGCGCGGAAGGTGATGTCGAATTCCGACGTGCCGGCCATGACCGGGCCTTCGTGCAGCAGGACTTCGCCGGCCGGCATGTCGGGCCAGTTGTGCAGGCCTAAGATCCGCTCGAAGGGGAAGCGCTCGAGCAAGCCGTCCTCGATCATCAGCCGGGCGCCGCCGAAGCGCTCCTCCGCCGGCTGGAAGACGAGATGGACGGTGCCGGCGAAGTTTCGCGTCCGGGCAAGCAGGGTCGCCGCGCCGATCAGGATGGCGACATGTCCGTCGTGGCCGCAGGCATGCATCTTGCCGGGGTTCTTCGAGGCGTAGGAAAGGCCTGTCGTCTCGCTGATCGCAAGAGCATCCATGTCCGCGCGCAGCGCCACCGCCGGGCCGGGCGCGGACCCTTCGATGACGCCGACGAGCCCGTTGCCGCCGATCTTCTCGTGAACCGGGATGCCGAGGGCTTCCAGCCGGTCCCGGATGAATCCGGCCGTCCAGACCTCTTCGAGGGAAAGCTCCGGGTGGGCATGCAGGGCGTGGCGGTAGGAAATCAGCGTGTTGATGTCGGCTTGGGAAAGAGTGTTCATCGGCGCCTGTGCATATACATTGTTGTCCCGTTTGAACAAAATTGTATAGCTCTACACGACTCCGCTTTGCAACCTGCTTTGTCTCTCCCAATGTGCATGCTGTCCCGCCGAACGGGGCGTCACGACAGGATCAGGCGCTCCATGAGGGCCTTCAGGTCCCTCGCCACGGCAAAACTGTCGTCCTGGTGCTGGCGCCTGCAGAAGAGCTCGCAGCTCCACCAGCCGGTATAGCCGGTCGATTTGACGGCATCGACCCAGCTTTGGAGGTCGAGCACGCCCTGGCCGGTCGGCACGTCCCGGAGGACGGGTTCGTTCGGTATACCGCCGGCATAGGGCAGGGAATCGCAAAGATGCACGCCGTAGATCAGCTCCTTGTCGAGCCGGGCGATCCGTTCCGGCGTGTCGCCGCTGGTATAGGAGTGCCAGAAGTCGATGACGATGCGCACATTGTCCCGCTTGCAGCGGTCGATCACCTGCAACTGGGCATCCATCGTGTTGAGCGGCGTCCAGGACAGCGCTTCGAGATAGACGAGCAGGCCATGCGATGCGGCGATGTCCGCGACGGCCTGGAGATTGGCGGCGGTGAGATCAAGCTGGGCGTCCGTCGGCAGATCGACGAGGCCGCGGTAGAGGTCGGGATACCGCTCTGCGGCGCCTGCCTCGAAGACCCGGATATCCAGCGGGCCGGTGATGGCCTCGATGCCTTTCGCCCCGGCCGCCGAGGCCAGCGCACAGAGCTCCTCGGCCTCCCGCAGCATCTGCCGGCGGCCGTCGCCCTGCCGCTCGAGGTCGATCAGGAAGCCGATGCCGGGCAGGACGAGGCCGTCGAGCCGTGCCTTCAGCTCGGATGTGGAGAAGCCGGCTTCGAGGAAGGCGGCGATCTTCGGGCCGGAGGTTTCGAGGCCGTCGAAGCCGAGGCTGCGCGCGATCGCGATGTCGATCGCCAGCGTGTTCGGCCGGGATGCCATGGAATGGTAGATGAGCTGGTTTTCTGTCCGGGTCATGGATGCGAGCCTCCTGCGCTAGTCTTTGCGTCAACGGTCCCGATGGAAACGGGCCGTTTGTTCCGGGCCGCGCGGATGGCTTCCGCGGCGCGCAGCGCGATGACGTTGTCTTCGCCGAGCGACATCCAGGTCGCCGGCTTGCGGGGCAAAGCCAGGAAGGCTTCGATCGTCGTGACATGCGGGTCGCGCTCGCGCACAGGGATGAGCTCGTTCCGCCCGTTCAGCCGCCGGACCAGCGTGCCGGCGCCCTTTCCGCTCAGCGTTCCATGGGCGATCAGCGTGCCGCGGTCGCCGGCGAGCATGACGATGCTTTCGAACTCCGCGGTCGTGAAACTCTCGTAAGATTGAAGGACGGCACCGCCGGACAGGCCGAGCGCATAGGACTGCTGGTCGGTTTCGCCCTGCGCCGGCGAGGCCGAAAGGGCGGAGACGGCAACAGGCTCCTGGCCGGTGAGGAAACGCGCAAGGTCGATGCTGTCGATGGAGGCTTCGAAAAGCGCATTGCCACGATCCACCGCCTCGTCGGCATGGCGGTTGGGCGGCGGCTGGAAGGGGGCGCCGCGCGCGATGAGGAGCGATTGCAGCGTGCCGATTTCCCCTTCCAGCAGCAGCCGGCGCATGGTCTGATGGGGCGAAAGGGTGCGGAAGGGCTGGTGGAGCGCCAGGGTGATGCCCGCCGTCCGGCATGTCTCGACGAGGCTTGCCGCCAGACGGCTGCTGCCGGCGATCGGGCCGTCGCACAGGACGTGTTTGCGCTGCGCCGCCGCTGCCAGGATGTAGTGCCTGCGCCGGTCGCGGACGGCGCTGACATAGGCGAAGCCGACGCGCGGATCCTCCAGCGCCCGACGGGCATCGAGGGCGACGCCGGGGATCTGCATGTCCTGCGAGAAATGCGCTGCATATTGCCGGTTGCGGCTGACGACCCACAGGGGTTCCTGTCCGGCCGACCGGATCGCCGCAACCATGTGCTCCGTTGTTATGGTTCCGGTCCCCATGACGGACCATCCGACCGCTTCGCTGGACTGCACCACGGGTCCTCCCTTTCATCCTCCGGAGATTGAACGGTCGGCCCGCGCGCCACAACTTCGCAGGCAGTTGATGTCTTTAGCGATATGAAGTAGAATTAGCGTCACAATGCGTCATATAAGGCGCTGGCGGGGACGGGAATGGATCAGCTGGGACGAGACGGGGCCGCCTTGGCGGCGAACCTCAGGACGCTCTGCGAGCAGCACGGTTCGGTCGCGGCCGTCTGCCGCAAGATCAACGTCAACCGGCAGCAGTTCAACAAGTACCTGTCGGGCGCCCATGTGCCGTCGCCCGCCAATCTCAGGATCATCGCGAACTATTTCGGCCTCAGCGTCCCCATGCTCTTTGCCGACCCGGAGGAATTCCGCACGCTGGTGGAGGGCAACTTCTTCCACGCGATGGCGACCGCCCGGCAGCTACCGGAATTCTCGCGCTTCGTCTCGGACATGATCGTCGAGAACAATGCCGATCACAACGACATCGTCGGGGTCTACGACCGCTACCAGTTCTCCTCGATCTACAAGGGTTTCGTGCTGCGGTCGGCCTTCTGCATCTACCGCAACAGGGAATTCCTCCAGCACTATTATGTCGAGCGCTTCCCGAGTTTCGACGATCCGAAGAAGACGGAATATGTCTTCAAGTATTACGGCTTCTGCTTCCCCGTCGCCGACCGTCTCTTCACGGCGGATTTCGAGGGCATCCAGTCGAACGAGATGACCTTCGGCGTCTATGCGCAGGTCAAGCGCAACGCCAAGCGCTTCATGTTCGGCATTTCGAGCGGCATCGCCGCGACCGTCTTCCGCCAGCCTTATTCCACGAAGGTCGCGCTGCACTACCGGGGGCCCGGCCTGTTGCGCCGCGCGCATCTCAAGGAACTGACGGTGATGGACCGCAACGACCCCAGCATTCCGCGCGAGGCCTTGCAGTATCTCGGCGACGGCTCCGACATGATCCAGATGAGCTGAGGCGGCCCCGTCAGGGGTGCAGTTCGACGGCGAGCCAGACGCTGTCGCTGTCCGCATAGTAGCGGTGCCAGGGATAGGTCCACTGGTTCTCGCCCGTCACCCGGCAGAAGGGATCGTGCGAATAGCCGATCGGCATCACCACGTCCTCGTAGAGCGTTGCCGCGCCGCGGGCCTTGAATTTCTGCATGCGGCCCAGCCCGTGGATCTGCGTGTGCGTTTCCAGGAACGGGTGCTCGTTGTGGATGAAGCAATCCGTGTCGCCCGGCGACCACCAGAGATTGAGCTTCAGCGTGAAGACCTGCGGCGCCTCGGCCGCCGCGCGCTCATTGGTGAAGACGCGCGGGTCGAGCGTGACGGTGCCGATCTCGTCCTGCGCCGAGATGTAGAGCGGCGTGTCGCGCGGGAAGCTGCGGATGCGGTTGCCCAGCCAGTCCCAGCCGCGGAACATGCAGCCGCCGAGATTGGTCGGGTTGACGACCTTGATGAGCGCCGCCCGCTCCGCCGAGCGGATGCGGCCACCCTTCAGCCAGGTCGACTTCCATGCCGGCACGATGGCGGGGTGCTCGTCGCCCGTCACCATCGGGGTGGGGCTGATATTGACCACGACGGCGTCCGCCACATCGTAGTCGACCACGTTCTCAACCAGCTTTGCCGAAATGAAGTCGTCTGCGAAAGCCAGGTCTCTGCTCAGGTTCTGCACGGCGGTGCCTCTTTTGTCTGTCCGTATCCTGAGAAAGCCATAGCGCGCGCCGCGAAAAAAGTGCGCGCCGGAATTAATTTATTCGCATGACGACGCGGTGTCAGCTTCACTTTGCGCAGGATGGCTTTCTCCGTGGGCATCCGCTCATTCCAGCCAGGGCGCGTGCGGACCGTCACGAAATGGCCAGACCGGCGGTGGCGCGTTCGGCGTGAGCGGAAACTATGACGCAGAACTGCTTTTGGAGTGCGTCATCTCGCGTCAGTGTTTCGATGGCTGCGAACTTGCGGCGGCGCTCCGCTCGGCCGAAGAATAAGCCCATCGCTGGAAGGCGTCCCTTCCTGCTCACGAGACAACGATATTTCAGAGGGTCGATCACATGAAACTGACAGGTGGCCAAGTCGTCGCGAAAGCGTTGAAGGAATACGGCGTCGAATATGTGGCGGGCGTGCCGGGCCATGGCATCTGGTCGCTGTTCGACGCCTTCCTGCAGGAAGGCTCGGAGATCCCCTTCATCCAGGTGATGCACGAGCAGAGCGCGGTTCACATGGCGGACGGCTATTATCGCGCCTCCGGCAAGCCGATGGCCTGCTCCACCTCGGTCGGCCCGGGCGCGGCCAACACCATCATCGGCCTTGCAACCGCCTATTGCGATTCCACCTCGCTCTTCTACATCTCCGGTTCGCCCCAGACCTACATGCACGGCCACGGCACGATGCAGGAACTGGAGCGCCAGCAGGACAACGCCTTCCCGCGCATCACCGAGCAGGTGACCAAGCGCGCCTGGCAGGCCAATTCGGTGCAGGTCCTCCCAAGCATCATGCACCGCGCCTTCAGCGAGTTGCTGACCGGCCGCCCGGGTCCGGTTCACGTCGAAGTGCCGATGGACGTTCAGGTCGAGGCGGCGGATGTCACCATCCATCCGCTCGGCAAGCGCCTGCCGGTCGGCGTGGCCTATCCGGATCCGAAGGCCGTCGAGGCGGCGCTGAAGGTGCTCCTTGCCGCCGAACGCCCGGTCATCGTCGCCGGCGGCGGCGCGATCACGGCGAACGCCTCGGCCGAACTGACGCGCCTTGCCGAAAAGCTCGGCGCGGCCGTCTCCATCACCTGGAACGGCAAGGGTGCGATCTCCGAGGATCACGCGCTGTTCATCGGCGCGGTCGGCCAGACGGGCACGACCTGCGGCAACAAGATCACCGCCTCGGCCGACGTCGTCGTCTCGGTCGGCTGCCGCTTCACCGACTGGTCGGCCTCCTCCTACGCCAAGGGCGTCTCCTTCTCGATCCCCTCAGCCAAGCTGATCCATATCGACCTCGACCCGCGCGAGATCGGCAAGAATTACGAGACCGAGGTCGGCATCGTCGCCGACGCCAAGGTGACGCTGGAGGCGATCCTGTCGCTCATTTCCGATGCGGACTCGCAGAAGATGCTGGCGCGCCGTGAAAATTTCCTCGCCGACGTGCAGAAGGCCAAGGCCGACTGGCGCGCCCAGGTCGAGCCGCGCGAAAACAGCCGCGAGACGCCCTTTACCTCGCAGCGCCCGCTGATGGCGCTGCGCAAGGTCCTCGACCGCGACGGCATCGTCGTCGTCGGCTCGGGCAATACGCAAGGCTCGGTGAAGCAGAGTTTCCCGGTCTACGAGCCGCGCACGCACCTCACCTCCGGTTCCTATTCGCCGATGGGCTGGGCGGTGCCGGCGGCGATGGGCGCCAAGCTCGCCTGCCCGGACCGGCAGGTCGTCGCCATCGTCGGCGACGGCGACTTCATGATGTCGCTGCCGGAAATGGGCACCGCGGTCATGAACGGCATCAACGTCGTATTCCTCGTTCTGAACAACCAGGGCTACATGTCGATCCGCGGCGGGCAGCGCAAGTTCATGGGCCGCCACATCGCCTCCGAGTTCAACCACCACGCCGGCAACGGCGCGCCCTATTCGGCCGATATCGCCGCCTCCGCCAGGGCCTTCGGCCTCCAGGCCTGGAAGGTCGAGAAGGATGAGGACCTTGAAAGCAGCCTGAAGGCGGCGCTCGACTGCGGCGGCCCGGCCCTCGTCGAAGTCATCGTCTCGCGGGATGCCGCCGGCCCGTTCGCCACCGGCTGGTGGGACTTCCCGTCGCCGGCCTATTACGAGAAGGAGCAGGCCGCCTACGCGGACATGCGCGCCCTCGAACAGCATCTCTAAAATCCCGGCGGGGAGGCATCCGCCTCCCTTGCCCTCCCAAGACGATTGACAACGCGGCGCCGACGGCGGCCGTGAACGAAGAGACTTTGTCATGATACGCCACATCAAAACAGCCAAGGCCTCCATCGAGCAGGGCGGCACCGACAGCGCGGTCACCAGGACGGTCGAGGCCCTTCTCGCGAAGGTCCGGGACGGCGGAGACAAGGCGGTTCGCGCGCTCTCG
Organism: Shinella granuli; assembly: GCF_004341885.1. GTDB lineage: Bacteria > Pseudomonadota > Alphaproteobacteria > Rhizobiales > Rhizobiaceae > Shinella > Shinella granuli. Next base: position 73,759 of record NZ_SLVX01000010.1, read on the forward strand.
GTCCAGTTCGACGGCTTCGACCGGGAAACCTACCGCCTGACGAAGGAAGAGATCGCGCACTGCATCAATTCGCTTGCGCCGCGGGAACGGGAGGACCTGGATTTCGCCCAGGACCAGATCCGCCGGTTCGCCGAAGCGCAGAAGGCGGCATTGAAGGACATCGAGGTCGAGACGCTGCCGGGTGTCGTGCTTGGCCACAGGAACGTGCCGATCCAGAATGTCGGATGTTACGTGCCGGGCGGCAAATATCCGCTGCTCGCCTCCGCCCACATGACGGTGCTGACGGCGCGCGTCGCTGGCTGCGAGCGCATCATCACCTGTGCTCCGCCGTTCCAGGGCAGGATCGCGGAAAAGATCGTGGCGGCACAGGCGCTTGCCGGCGCGGACGAGATCTATTGCCTCGGCGGCGTGCAGGCCATTGCCGCCATGGCCTATGGTACCGAGACGATCGAGCCCGTCGACATGCTCGCCGGCCCCGGCAATGCCTATGTGGCGGAAGCCAAGCGCCTGCTCTTCGGCCATGTCGGCATCGACCTTTTCGCCGGCCCGACGGAAACGCTTGTCATCGCCGATGACAGCGTCGACGGCGAACTGGTGGCGACCGACCTCCTCGGCCAGGCCGAGCACGGGGTGAACTCGCCCGCGATCCTCATCACCAATTCGGAGAAGCTGGCGCGCGATACGCTGGCGGAGATCGAGCGCCTTCTGCAGATCCTGCCGACGGCGGCCGTCGCCGGCAAGGCCTGGGAGGATTTCGGCGAGATCATCCTGTGCGACACCGTCGATGAAATGGTGGCGGAAGGCGACCGCGTCGCCTCCGAGCATGTGCAGGTCATGACCCGCGACCCGGACTATTTCCTTCGGAAGATGAAGAACTACGGCGCGCTGTTCCTCGGCGCCCGCACCAATGTCGCCTTCGGCGACAAGGTGATCGGCACGAACCACACCCTGCCGACCAACAAGGCGGCCCGCTACACCGGCGGCCTCTGGGTCGGGAAGTTCCTGAAGACCTGCACCTACCAGAAGGTCCTGACCGACGAGGCCTCCGCCCTGATCGGCGCCTACAGCTCGCGGCTCTGCCTGATGGAAGGGTTTTCCGGCCATGCCGAGCAGGCCAACATCCGCGTCCGCCGCTACGGCGGCCGGAATGTCGGCTACGCGATGCCCGCAGACCCCGTTTAACAACCACGCACAGAGCCTGCCAAGGGCCGCGACCAAAACTCAACCAGAGAGGATGAAACCATGTCCAGATTTATCGCCACAGCGCTTGCGGCGACCATGCTCGTGCCCGTTGCAGCCCATGCGGAGGGCCAGATCGAAGTCCTGCACCACTGGGTCTCGCAGAGCGAGGTCGACGCGCTCAATGTCATCCGCAAGGAGCTCGAGGCCAAGGGCTTCGAGTGGAAGGATTCGGCGGTCGGCGGCATGAGCGGCGCCAATGCCCAGCAGGCGCTGCGCTCGCGCCTGACGGCGGGCAACCCGCCCGGCGCCATGCAGTTCCTCGGCTGGGAAGGCGTGCAATGGGCGGAACAGGGCGTCGTGCGCGACCTGAACGACCTTGCCACCGCCGGTGGCTGGCGCGAGGCGCTGGCCCCGCAGCTTCTGCCCTTCGTGACCTCGGGCGAGGCCTTCATCGCCGCGCCGATCAACATGCACCGCCAGAACTGGGTCTGGGCCAACAGGAAGCTCTTCGACGACGCCGGCGTTGCCGTTCCCAAGACCTGGGCGGAACTGATCGAGACCGGCAAGACGCTCAAGGAGAAGGGCATCGTCCCGGTCGCGATGGGCGACGAGCCCTGGCAGATCGGCATCATCTTCGACGCGCTGCTCTCCGATATCAACGGCCCGGAATTCTACCAGAAGACGGCAATCGATCTCGACCCCGAGGCGCTCGGCAGCCCTGAAATGGTGAAGGTTTTCGATATGCTGCGCGAGGTCCGCGGCCTCGTCGACGACAATTTCGTCGGCCGCGACTGGGCTGTCGCCACCGGCATGGTCATCAATGGCGAGGCGGCCATGCAGTTCATGGGCGACTGGGCGAAGGGCGAATTCCTCGCCAAGGGCCTGAAGCCCAACCAGGACTTCTACTGCTTCGCGACGCCGGGTGCGGTCACCTCCTTCCAGTATCTCATCGACAGTTTCGGCATGTTCACCGTCAGCGACGAGACCGTGCAGAAGGCCCAGGTCGCATTGGCCGAGACCATTATGGACCCGAAGGTCCAGAAGGGCTTCAACCTCATCAAGGGCTCGATCCCGGCGCGTAACGACGTGTCGGTCGACGATTTCGACGATTGCGCCAAGCTCGGCTACCAGGAGCGCGCGGCGGCGATCGAGAAGGGCAGCATGCAGGGCGCCATCACCCATGGCTTTGCCGCAAAGCCGGAATTCGCCTCCGTCTTCAGCGATGTGGCCGCGCAGTTCTTCGTCGGCAAGATGAGCTCCGAAGACGCCGTCAAGATGCTGGTCTCCGGCATCGACAACGCCCGGTAACCCGCATCCCCATCGGAGGAGCCGGCGTGCCGGCTCCTCCCACAGTCCTTGCCATCGGAGCTGACCCATGAGCGCCTCTACGCGCATGTCATCGCGATTGGCAGGCTGGCTGCCGCGCATCGTCGTCGCTCCCAGCCTGCTCGTCGTCATCGTCACGGTCTACCTGTTCATTCTCTGGACAGGCGTGATTTCCGTCACCTCGTCGAAATTCGTGCCGACCTACGATTTCGTCGGCCTCGAGCAATATGTCCGCCTGTGGGCGACGCCCCGCTGGCACACCGCCGTCGCCAATCTCTTCATCTTCTCCGCGCTGTTCCTCGCGCTCTCCACGGGGCTCGGGCTGCTCATGGCCATCCTGCTCGACCAGAACATCCGGGCGGAAGGCGCGCTCCGTGCGATCTACCTCTACCCGATGGCGCTCTCCTTCATCGTGACGGGGACGGCCTGGAAGTGGATCATGAATCCCGGCCTCGGGGTGCAGAAGGTCGTCAACGATCTCGGCTGGACCGACTTCCGCTTCGACTGGATCACCAACCCCGACACGGCGATCTACACCGTCGTCGTCGCCGGCGTCTGGCAGTCCTCAGGCTTCGCCATGGCGATCTTCCTTGCAGGCCTGCGCGGCATCGACAATTCCGTCATCAAGGCCGCGCAGATCGAAGGGGCCTCGCTGCCGCTGATCTACCGGCAGATCATCATCCCGATGCTGCGCCCCGCTATGCTGAGCGTCATCGTCCTCTTGAGCTACATCGCCATCAAGAGCTTCGACCTGGTTCTGGCGCTGACGAATGGCGGCCCCGGCACGGCGACCGAGCTGCCGTCGACCTTCATGTTCTCCGCCACCTTCCGCCGCAACCAGATGGGCGTCGGCGCGGCGAGTGCCGTGATGATGCTGATGACCGTCGCGGCCATCATCGTCCCCTACCTCTATTCCGAACTCCGGAGTGAGAACAATGGCTGAAGCCCTTTCCCAATCCGGCAAGGCGCGGCTCGGCCGCCTCTTCGTCTACGGCTGCCTCGTCGTCGTCGCGCTCCTCTACCTCATGCCCCTCTGGGTCATGGTCGTGACGTCCCTGAAACCCCTCGACGAGATCTATGGCGGCTCGTTCATCGGCGTGCCCAAGGTGGTGACGCTCGATGCCTGGCGCGCGGCATGGTCTGAGGCCTGCATCGGCACGGAATGCACCGGCCTGAAACCCTATTTCGTCAACTCGCTGCTGATGGTGATCCCGGCGGTGGCGCTCTCGACCGGCATCGGCGCGATCAATGGCTACATCCTCACGAAATGGAGGTTTCCCGGCGCGAATTTCGTCTTCGGCCTCCTGCTGTTCGGCTGCTTCCTGCCCTACCAGGCGATCCTCATCCCCATGGCCCGTACGCTCGGCCTTCTGGGCCTTGCCGGTTCCATTCCCGGCCTCGTCGCCGTGCATGCCTCCTATGGCATCTGCTTCACGACGCTGTTCTTCCGCAATTACTTCGTGTCGCTGCCGGATGAGCTGACCAAGGCGGCGATGGTCGACGGGGCGGGCTTCTTCCGCATCTTCTGGAGCGTCATCCTGCCGACCTCGATCCCGATCATCGTCGTCTCCTGCATCTGGCAGTTCACGCAGATCTGGAACGACTTCCTGTTCGGCGTCTCGTTCACATCAGGCTCCAGCAGTCCCATCACGGTGGCGCTCAACAACATCGTCAACGTGACCACCGGCCGCAAGCAGTACAATGTCGACATGGCCGCCGCCATGATCGCCGCCATCCCAACCCTGGTCGTCTACATCGTCGCGGGCCGCTACTTCGTCCGCGGGCTGACGGCCGGCGCCGTGAAAGGCTGAAGCCATGTCCACTCTCGAAATCGATCGCGTCCGCAAGGCCTATGGCCATCTCGAAGTCCTGAAGGAGGTGTCGATCTCCATCGGAACCGGCGACTTCCTCGTGCTGCTCGGCCCCTCCGGCTGCGGCAAGTCCACGCTGCTCAACATGATCGCCGGGCTGGAGACCATCACCGGTGGTCAGATCCGCATCGCCGGGAAGACCGTCAACGACCTCTCGCCGAAGGACCGGGACATCGCCATGGTGTTCCAGTCCTATGCGCTCTATCCGACGATGACGGTGCGGCAGAACATCGAGTTCGGCATGAAGATCCGCCGGATCGCCCAGGCCGACCGCGACAGGGCCGTGAAGACGGCGTCGGATCTCCTGCAGATCACCCATCTTCTCGACCGCAAGCCCTCGCAGCTTTCCGGCGGCCAGCGCCAGCGCGTCGCCATGGGGCGGGCCATCGTGCGCGAGCCGAAACTCTTCCTGTTCGACGAGCCGCTGTCGAACCTCGACGCCAAGCTGCGTGTCGACATGCGCACCGAGATCAAGCGCCTGCATGCCCGCCTCGGCACGACCATCGTCTATGTCACGCATGACCAGATCGAGGCGATGACGCTCGCCACGCGCGTTGCCGTGATGAAGGACGGCGTGGTGCAGCAGCTCGACGAGCCGCAGGCCGTCTACGACCGGCCGGCCAATGTCTATGTTGCCCGCTTCGTCGGCTCGCCGGCCATGAACATCGTGCCGGCGGTGCTGGGGGCCGAGGGGGCCACGGCGACAGCCGTCATCGATATCGCCCGGCGGCCGGCGGCGCGCATCGGGGGCATTTCCCTCTCCGCGGAGGCGCTTCGCCGCTATGCGGGCAGGAAAGTACTGGTCGGCATCCGCCCGGAGAACTTCTCGATCGCCACGGCGAGTGCCGCACCAGCGCTGACCGTCGATTTCGACGTCGTCGAGCCGACGGGGCCGGATACGCTCGCCGTCTTCCAGCTCGGCGGCGTGGAGGTGACCGCCCGCCTTCCGCCACGCCAGGCCCATGCGGGCCGCGAGGCCGCACTGGCGGTCGATACGTCCAAGATCGTGCTCTTCGACAGCGAAACCGAAACGCGCATCGACTGAAAGATTTTTTATGACCGAGACGGCAGACATCGTCATCATCGGCTCCGGCATCGGCGGAGCGTCCCTGGCGCACAGCCTTGCGCCTTCGGGCCTCAAGATCGTCATTCTCGAACGGGGCGTGCATCTGACGGACAGTCCAGAGGCGCGTGACGATGTCGCCATCTTCCAGAAGGGCTTCTACCGGTCCTCGGAGGAATGGCTGGGCACGGATGGCGAGAGTTTCCTGCCGGGCAACTACTATTATGTCGGCGGCAATTCGAAGTTCTTCGGCGCGGTCATGTACCGGTACCGCCGCGAGGATTTTGCACCGCGGCCGCATATGGACGGTGCGTCCCCCGGCTGGCCGATGTCCTACGAGGACCTGTCGCCCTGGTATGACGCGGCCGAGCACGTTTTCAGGGTACGCGGCTCGACCACGGACGACCCGACGGAGCCGCGGCATGAAAGACCCTATTCCTACCCGCCGGTTCCCGACGAGCCGGCGATCGCCGCCGTCCGCCGCCGGCTGGAGAAGGCGGGCATCCATCCGGCCTCCCTTCCGCTGTCGATCGATCTCGACGCCTGGCTGAAACGGGCGCCGACGGGGTGGGATGCGTTTCCGAACACCGGAACGGGCAAGATCGATGCGGAGGTGGGGCCGCTCGCCAGCGCGCTTGCCCATCCCAATGTCAGCCTCGTGACCGGTGCCAGCGTCATGCGCCTCGAAACGGACGGGGCCGGGCGCCGCGTCACCGCGGCCGTCTACAGGAAGGACGGCGTGGAGCATCGCATTTCCGCCGGCCGCTTCGCCGTTGCCGCCGGCGCGGTCCAGTCCGCGGCGCTTCTCCTGCGCTCGGCCAATGGGACGCATCCGGCCGGTCTCGGCAACAGTTCGGACCAGCTCGGGCGCAATTTCATGAACCACAACACGACGGCGATGCTGACGATCCGTCCTTTCGCCGCCAACAGTTGCGTCTACCAGAAGACCATCGCCTTCAACGATTTCTACAACGAGGACAACGAATACGGTTTCCCGCTCGGCAATGTCCAGCTCCTCGGCCACATCACCGGCAACATCCTCAAGGCCAACCTGCCGATGCCGGCGCCGGCCTGGTTTGCACGGCTGGTGGCGCGCTATGCCTATGGCTGGTTCCTGACGAGCGAGGACCTGCCCAATCCGGAAAGCCGGGTCATGGTGCGGGACGATCGCATCGTCATGCACTGGATCCGCTCCAACATGCGGGCGCATGAGGCGCTGATCGCGAAAACCCGCGCCGTCATGCGCAAGGCGGGGTTCCCGATCGTGCTGACGCACACCTTCGGCCGCAAGACGACATCGCATCAATGCGGCACGGCGCGCATGGGCCATGATCCGCAAAGTTCGGTCGTCGATCTCGATTGCCGCAGCCACGATGTCGAGAACCTCTACATCACGGATGCCTCCGTGTTGCCGACCTCGGCCGCCGTCAATCCGGCACTCACCATCGCTGCCCTCGCCATCAAGGCCGGCAGCGCCATTGCAGGGGGAAAGTGATGGCACTTCGCGCCATGGGATCGGCCCGCTTCGGGATTTCTCCCCGGCATCCGGACGAGGTCGACACGTTCGATTATATCGTGGTCGGCGGCGGGTCGACGGGCTGCGTCGTGGCCGCGCGCCTCTCGGAGGATCCCGCCGTGCGCGTTCTCCTCATGGAGGAGGGGCCGCGCGACCTCAGCCCCTACATCCACATTCCCGGTGCCTACTACAAGACCGCGCAGGGCGATCTCCTGAAGCGCATTCCCTGGGAGCCGATGGCCGAGCAGGAGCGGACGGAAACGCCGACCATGGTGCAGGCCCGGGTGCTGGGCGGCGGCAGCTCGGTCAATGCGATGATCTATATCCGCGGCGTGCCCGACGACTACGAGCAATGGGCGCGCCTCGGCGCGGAGGGCTGGGGCTATGCCGATGTCCTGCCGTATTTCAAGCGCGCCGAGGACAACAACCGCTTCTGCAACGAGGCCCATGGCGTCGGCGGGCCGCTCGGCGTCTCCGATATCGATTACATCCATCCGCTGACCCGCGCCTGGCTGCAGGCCTGCCAGCAGGCGGGGCTGCCCTATAATCCGGACTTCAATTCCGGCGATCCGGCGGGCTGCGGGCTCTACCAGATCACGGCGCGCAATGGCCGCCGCAGCTCGGCTGCCGTCGCCTATCTCAACCCGGCCCGCAAGCGCGGCAACCTGCGCATCGAGACGGGAACGACGGTCACCCGCATCCTCATCGAGAAGGGCAGGGCGGTCGGTGTCGAATGCGCCAGGGGCAAGCGCAAGGTCATCTACCGCGCCGATCAGGAAGTGGTCGTCTCCACCGGGGCGATCGCGACGCCGAAGCTGCTGATGCTGTCGGGCATCGGCCCGGCGGATGAGATCGGGCGGCACGGCATTGCGGTCCATGCCGACCTGCCGGGCGTCGGACAGAACCTCCAGGACCATATCGAGATCTCGCTGGTCTACCAGCTCAATGGCCCGCACAGCTACGACAAGTACAAGAAGCTGCACTGGAAGGCCCTTGCCGGGCTGAATTATGCGCTCTTCCGCAACGGTCCCGCTTCGTCCAACCTCATCGAGGGCGGTGCGTTCTGGTGGGGCAACAGGAGCGAGGCGACGCCCGACATCCAGTATTTCATGGTGGTCGGCGCCGGCATCGAGGAGGGCGTCGATGCCGTGCCGGGCGGCAATGGCTGCACGGTCAATCTGGGGCAGATCCGGCCGCGCTCGCGAGGGGAGGTCACGCTTCAGAGTGCCGATCCGGCGGCAAATCCGCGCGTGGCGCCGCGCTATTTCTCCGATCCCTACGATCTCGAAGCCATCACCGACGGCACGATGGCGGCCCTCGACATCATGGCGCAGCCGGCCATCGCGAAATTCGTGACGGCGCGGCATACGCCGGTGCCGTCCCTCAGGACCCGCGAGGAGATCCGTGCCTTCTGCGTCAAGGACGCCCATGCGGCCCTGCACCCCGCCGGGACCTGCCGGATGGGAGGGGACGACCGGGCCGTGGTCGATCCGAAGCTGCGCGTGCACGGCATCGAGCGGCTTCGTGTTGCCGATGCCTCGGTCATGCCGACGCTGATCTCCGGCAATCCGAATTCTGTCTGCATCATGATCGGCGAACGCGCTGCCGATTTTCTGCGTCAATAGGCGCTGCTTTTTATTGCATATATTTGCGTGTTTGTGCATGATTAGAATCAATACATGCACAAAGAGGCAAGCGAAATGAATCCAAGCATTGTGGTCTTCGATATCGGCGGCGTGCTGATCGACTGGAATCCCGCCTATCTCTATCGCCAGCTCCTGCCGGACGAGGCGGCGGTTTCGGCCTTCCTGGCGGAGGTCTGCACCCCGGCATGGAACGAGGCGTTCGATGCCGGGCGGCCGTTTGCCGAGGGCATAGCCGAACTCGTGCAGCGCCATCCCGAGCGGGCCGATCTGATCGAGGCCTACTGGCTGCGCTGGCACGAGATGCTGGGCGGCGAGGTGCCGGGGACCGCCGGCATTCTGGGACGGCTGAAGGCGGACGGTATTCCCGTGCACGCGATCTCGAACTGGTCGGCGGAGACCTTCCCGCGGGCGCAGGCGATCTTTCCCTTCCTCGATGCGTTCGATGTCCTCGTCGTCTCCGGACGGGAGAAGCTCATAAAGCCGCATGCGCCCATCTTCGAGCGCTATCTGGAGCGGGCGGGCGTGCGCGCCGAGCAATGCATCTTCATCGACGACAATCCGGCGAACATCGCCGCGGCAGCGGCACTCGGCTTCCACACCGAGCACTTCAGCACGGCCGAGGCGCTGGAGACCCGCCTCACGGCCCTCGGCCTGCTCTTGCCGGAAGTGGAGACGGCGGGATGACCGCGGACAGGAAGGAACTGGCGGCGCTTTCTCCGGAGGAGCGACAGGCCGTCATTCTCGAAAAGGTCAATGCGGCCGGCCGGGTCCTTGCAGCCGGGCTGGCGCAGGAATTCGGCGTGTCGGAGGATTCGATCCGCCGCGACCTGCGCGACCTTTCGGATGCGGGGCTCGTGCAGCGCTTTCACGGCGGCGCGGCGCGGCTCGTCACGCCGGCGCTCGATTTCCACCGACGCGAGGCGCTGCATGCGGAGGAAAAGCAGTCGATCGGCCGCGCCGCGGCCGCGCCGATCCCCGATGGCGCGACGCTGCTGGTGGATTCGAGCACGACGGTCGTCCGTTTCGTGCGCGCGCTCTCGCCGGCGCTGTCCCTGCGCATCATCACGACCGCGGTCGACGTCGCCGCCGCCGCGCTCGATCATCCGCTCGCCGAGGTGGTCATGCTCGGCGGCCGCCTGGGCCGGCTGACGCGCAGCGCGACCGGCGCCGGCGCGATCGACGCGATCCGGGCGCTGCGGGTCGACTATTGTGTTCTCGGCACCTGCGGCATTGATCACGGCCTCACGCTCCGCGCCGACGATTTCGAGGATGCCCATCTGAAATCGGCGATGATCCGGGCCGCGAACAAGACCCTGCTCCTGGCGACGGCGGACAAGCTCGGCCAGGCGGCAACTTATGAAGTGGCGCCGATTGCCGCCGTATCGGCGCTTTTCACCAGCAGCCGGGATACCGCCATCCTCAAGGCCATCCGCGAGGCCGGCGTCGATGTCGAGACAGTCTGACGGACCACGGAGATGACGATGCGCTTTTCACCGGATGACGACGCCCGGGCGATCCTCCTGCCCGCCTTCGATACGCTCGACATCATCGATGTCATGGTGCCCTTCCTGGAAAAGGGCGGCTGTTCCGTCCTGATCGGCGAGACGCGGGCGGAATATGTCGCACGGCGCATGTCGGCCGAACGGTTGGCGAGCGAGACGCCGGATAGCTTTCAAGCCGCCGTCGCGCGGTTGAAGGCCGTAACTCCCGGCTTGATCGTCGCCGTGGACCAGGAACTGGGCGGCATCCAGCGGCTGCAGGGGCTGATTCCCCCGCTTCCCTCGCTCGACGAGGCGCATGCGCTTGACGACGCGGCGCTCGCCGAACGGTGCAGGGCGACGGCCGCCGCCGCCCGCGCGCTCGGGGTTTCGATGTTCCTGGCGCCCATCGCCGATGTCATAGACGGGCAGAACGCCTGGCTGCACGGCCGCACGATGGGCAGCTATCCGCAGGCCGTTGCCCGGGTGGCGGCGGCCTTCGTGAAAGGGGTCCAGAGCGCCGGCATCACTGCGGTGACGAAACATTTCCCCGGCTTCAACGACCTGGAGGGCGATCCGGCTCTCGTCGACGTTTCCCTGCGCACATCGCGTGATCGCCTTCTTCACAACGCCCTGCCGTTCACCGCCGCCATCGAAGCCGGGACACGGGCGATCATGACGGGGCCGGCGCCCGTCGCCGCGCTCGACGGGCAGAATGCCGCGAGCACCTCGCCGGCGGTCATGGCGATGCTGCGAAACGACTTCGGCTTCAAGGGCCTGATCGTCAGCGACGATCTCGATGCCCCCGCCACGATGCGCGGTCGTTCCCTGCTCGAAACCGCGATCGCTTCCCTCGGCGCGGGGGCGGATTTGCTGCTCGTGGGCGGCGGGCCGCACCTCGATGCGCTGTGCGACGGCATTGCCGACGCTGCCCGTTCCGGACGCCTCGCGCCGGATCGCCTGGCGCAGGCGGCGGCCCGAGTGCGGCAGGCTGCGGCAGGCGGGTAGGCGCGCGAGCGCGAAGACCGAGGTTCTGGTGTCTTGTGGGGCGGCGAATCCAAACGCAGGGAACAGGCCTTGAGGTTGGAATCGGCTCGTGCGCTGCATGGAAGGGAACCAAAACCGTTCCCGCGAATTTCCGCGCAGGATGCGTGATACCACCAGACGAGGCGGCAGAGAGTGCGAAACGACGGTTTCCCGGTGCATGTTGCACACACCAGCGCGCCGGCCCCCATCATCCGGCCCGGCGTGAATGCCTGGCGGGTGGCGAGGGCCGACCGGTTGAAGGTCCTCGTCGATGGCGAGGCCTATTTCCGGCGGCTGGAGAACGTGCTGCTGCAGGCGCGCAAGGAGATCTGGATCGTCGGCTGGGACTTCAATCCGGATATCCCGATCCGGCCCGACAGGCCGCATTCGCCGAGCCTCGGCACCTTCCTGCTCGACCTTGTCGCGGCGCGCCCGGACCTCACCATCCGCGTGCTGATCTGGGGCATGGGGCCGATCTATTCCGGAAAATCGCTGAAAATGTTCCGCAAGCGGCGCTGGTCCTCCCATCCGCGCATCCAACTCGCCTTCGATAACCGCCATCCGATCCGTGGCTCCCATCATCAGAAATTCGTGGTGGTGGACGACCGCGTCGCCTTCATCGGCGGCATCGACCTTACCGCCAAGCGCTGGGATACGAGCGAGCACCGCATCGACGATCCCCGCCGGGTCATGCCGTCGGGCGAGCCCTACGAGCCGGTGCATGACATGCAGGTGGCGCTGGAGGGTGAGGCGGCCCGTCTCGCCGGCGATATCGCGCGCCGGCGCTGGCTGTTCGCCACCGACGAGGCGGTGCCGCTCACCGGGGCCGCGGCCGAAGTTTCCCTCGACGGGCTCGCGCCTGACATGGCCGGGGTGGATGTCGCCTTCACCCGCACGGAGCCGGCGATCCGCGGGCGGGAGGCCTGCACCGAGGCGATGGACCTGACGGTGGCGGCCCTCAAGGCCGCGCGGCGGCACATCTATATCGAAAGCCAGTATTTCGCCTCGAAGAGGGTCTGCGACGTGCTGTGCGAAAAGCTCGCAGAGCCGGATGGGCCGGAGGTGGTCGTGGTCTCGACGCTGAGCTCGCACGGCATCATCGAGCGTCTCGTGCTCGGCGCCAATCGCGACCGGCTGATCCGCCGCCTCGGCCGGTGCGACAGATATGGCCGCATGCGTGCCTTCTATCCTGTCGTGCCGAGACCTGACGGTACGGAACAGGAGATCGTCATCCATTCCAAGCTCGTCATCGTGGACGACGTCTTTCTGCGCATCGGCTCCTCGAACCTCAACCAGCGCAGCGAAGGGCTGGATACGGAACTCGACATCGCGGTCGAGGCGCGCAGGCAGGAGGAGCGCAAGGCCATCGTCGGCCTGCGCGACCGGCTGCTGGCGGAACATCTCGATGCCGATCCGGTGCTGTTCGGGGCCGCGGTGGGCGCAGAGGGATTGCTGGGCAGGACCATCGACGCCTTCAATACGCGTGCGCGCGGGCTGCGGCCGTTTCCGGATGCCCGAGGCAGGGGCTCCATCGAGCCGGTTGCCGGTACCGGGCTTGTCGATCCGGTCGCGCCGTGGTGGCCGCTTCCGGCCTGGCGAGATGCGGCCCGGGCGTTTCTTCGCCGTCAGTTCGGGCTGTCGCGCAGCCCGGCATCGCCGTTCGATCCCAGCAAAGCCTCGCTGGCGAGCAGCGACACCAGCCCCAGCGGCAGCGGGATGAAGAAATAGACGGCACGAAAGGCGATCAGCGCGCCGATCGGGGCGGCGCCTCCCAGAAGAAAGGCGATCGTCGCCTCCAGCACGCCGAGCCCGCCCGGCACATGACTGACGAGCGCCGTCAGGTTGCCGACCACATAGGCGGCCGTCGTTTCCATATAGCCGGTCTTGCCGCCGAGCAGTTGATGCAGGCAGGCGCCGACGCAGGCGAAGTTCAAGGTCCCGATCACGATCTGCATGCCGGCAAGGCGCACCGTCGGCAGGGCGAAGCGCCAGCTCTTCACCTTCAGTTCGCCGCGCACGAAGGCGGCAAGCGCAAGATAGGTTGCGCCAAGCGCAAGGCAGGCAAGGCCGAGGGCAAGGGATGCCGCCGTTCCCAGCCCCGCGATCCTGCCGGCGGTGCCGGGAAGCAGGATGAGGCAAAGCCCGGCTAGGGTGATGAGCCCGAGGCCGACCGTCACGCCGCAGAAGACGATCAGCTTGGCGATCTCCTCGCCGTCGAGGCCCCAGCGGGAATAGAAGCGGTAGCGCACGGCGCCGCTGGAAAGCGCGGCGACGCCGACATTGTGGCCGATGGCCAGACTGGTGAAGGAGGCGAGCGCCGCGCGTGGATAGGAGAGCGGTTTGCCGACATAGTGCAGCGCCAGGAAATCGAAGAGCGTCAGGCAGAGATAGGAGCAGGCCGCGAAAACGAGTGCCAGGGCGAAGCTTGTCGTGGGAATGGCGGCGATCGAGCCTGTAATCTCCACCCATGAATATTGGCTCAGCGTCCGGTAGACCAGCCAGCCGGCGACAAGCACCGCGCAGGCGACAAGGGCATGCAGGATATGGCTTCGTTTCATGCGTCGGGTCTTCCTCGCTCTGTCCGGGCGGAACGAAAATGCGGCGTCCCGTGTTCCCGAAGGCGTCGGAAGCAACGAGAGGACGGCATGGCGAGGCGGCTCAGGATCGCAACCTACAATGTGCACAGCTGCTTCGGCACGGACCGGAAGCTCGATCCCGCCCGCATTGCCGCGGTGATCGCCGAATGCGAGGCTGATATCATCGCCTTGCAGGAGGTCGATGTGGCCCGTGCCCGCAGCGGCGGTATCGACCAGGCAGAGACCATCGCCAGCCATCTGCGCATGGTCTCGCATTTCCATCCGGCGCTGCATCTTGAAGAGGAGCGCTATGGCGACGCCCTGCTCACGGCGCTGCCGACGCGGCTCGTCAAGGCCGGCGGTCTGCCGTCCCGTGGCGAACCGCGCGGCGCGCTATGGGTCGAGGTGCCGGTCGATATGGTGAAGCTGCAGGTCTTCGTCACCCATCTCGGCCTTCTCGGCGCCGAGCGCGTGCGGCAGACCGAAGCGCTGATCGGGCCTGGCTGGCTCGGAGCGGAGATGCCGGAGAATTCCCGCATCCTCTTTGCCGGAGATCTCAACGCCATCTCGCGCTCTGCCTCCTATCGCCTGCTCGTGCGGCGCTTCGGGGATGCGCAGGTCATGGCCGGCGGCCGACCGCAGCCGACCTTTCCCTCACGACTCCCGCTGCTGCGGATCGATCATATCTTTGTCGGGGAAGGGATTCGCGTCGAGCGGGCATTCGTGCACGACAGCCCGCTTGCCCGCCGCGCCTCCGATCACCTGCCGCTCTGCGCCGACTTCGAGATCATGTAATCCTGCCGGCGGGAAACACGTTCCTCTTTCGAGGCTTGCCGTCTGGTCCGTTTGCGCCCGCACGCGGTGTTGACCGACAAGACGACGAACCTGTAATTCGGCCTTTATCGCGACAGGCGGTTCTCGTCGTCGATCAGGACGAGGCGGCTGGGCATGGCCTCGCCCCATGTCCACAGGACGAGATTGAGATCGCCGTTCATTGCGGCCGGCGCGAAACTCTTCACGAGCAGCCCCTGATAGCCGGCGGCCGAAAGCCGGCGCGCAAAATCCTGGGTTCGGGAGATGCCAGAAGCCCGCATCTGGTCGCGCCAGGCCGGATCGGCGATCGCGGCCGCATCCATGCCTTCCGCATGCAGCGCCTCCGCGTCGCGGCAGTCGAAAACCCGCGCGATATCGGCATCGTAGGAAACGAGGGTGGTCGGCTGCAGGTTGCCGACCTGGTTGGCCTCCCGCAGCGCCGTCATGATCGACAGCGACGTGTAGAGCGCCGGCATGCCCTTCGGGTTGAACCGGCCGCCATAGAGCTCCGCACCGCGCCCGGACAGCGGTTCGCGGGCATAGACCGGGTTCAGCGCCCGGTATAACTTTCCCTGATAGCGCATCTGCCGGGCTATGCGTGGATGCCGGCGTCGACTGCGTCGATATAGTCGAGCACGTCGTCCGCGCGCCCGCTTCGGACCAGTTGCATGGCCGTCTGGCCGGAAAAGCCGGGAAGCGGCTCGGAACGATACCAGGCATAAGCCATCAGCGCCGAGCCGAAACGGGGCTCGACCTTGTTGACGATCTCGATCATCTCGCGCAGGCGGCGCTGGGTCTTGTCGGAGCGGACGCGGTCCTTGCGCTGGATGGCATCCTTCCCGAGCCCGGCCGTCCGCGCGATTTCCTCGCTGGTCGTGCGCAGGGCATCGGCGATCTTGCGCGGCACGAAAAGCCCGTCGTCGGCATATTGGGCAAGGCCCATGGCGATTTCCTTCCGAACTTGCCATTCATTATGACGCAATATAGCGTCAGATATCGCGGAGTTCAATGGTAAGGCGCCGAAAGGAGGAGGCGACCGTGCCCGCAGTAGAGGGACGTCCACCCGCGATATTCATTCGGAGTGCTCCGTTTTTGGCAAGATCGATGGAGCAGAATACGGGAAATCCGAATTATCCATTCTATGGCGGGGCAATTATCGGCGAAGGCCGCAAGACATATCTTCTCCTCGTTCATACCCGCAACGAGGCGCTCTCGCCGGTCCATCTGCCCGGCAGGCCCTGCTTTTCGCAGTACATATTCAGGAGTTTCAAGATGCGAGCCATCGGCTACGAAAATCCGCAATCCATCGATGCCACGACGGCCCTCGTCGATATCGACCTTCCGCGCCCGGAACCCACGGGACGCGACATTCTTGTCGAGGTGAAGGCGGTTTCGGTCAATCCGGTCGACACCAAGATCCGCGCTTCGGCAAAAGCCGAACCGGGTCAGTGGCGGGTGCTGGGCTGGGATGCGGCCGGCATCGTCACGGCCGTCGGCCCACAGGCAAGCCTGTTCAAGCCCGGCGACACGGTCTTCTATGCCGGCGCCATCAACCGCCCCGGCACCAATGCCGAATATCACCTCGTCGACGAGCGCATCGTCGGCAACAAGCCGGCCTCGCTCGACTTCCCGGCAGCGGCCGCCCTGCCGCTGACGTCAATCACGGCCTGGGAGATGCTGTTCGACAGGCTGGACGTGACGCGGCCCGTTGCCGGCGCGGCAGATGCCATCCTCATCATTGGCGGCGCCGGCGGCGTCGGCTCCATCGCCATCCAGATCGCCCGGGCGCTGACGGACCTGACGGTCATCGCCACCGCCTCGCGGCCGGAAACGCAGGACTGGGTGAAGGCGCTCGGTGCCCATCATGTCATCGATCATCGCAAGCCGCTGGCCGCGCAGGTGGAAGCCCTCGGCATCGGCCAGCCGGCCTTCGTCTTCTCCACGACCAACACCGACGACCATCTGGGTGAAATCGTCGAGCTGATCGCGCCGCAGGGCCGCTTCGGCCTGATCGATGACCCGAAGACGCTGGATGCCCTGCCGCTGAAGCGCAAGTCGATCTCGCTGCACTGGGAATTGATGTTCACCCGCTCGCTGTTTGCCACCGCCGATATCGAGAAGCAGCACGCGCTGCTGAACCGGGTCAGCGCGTTGGTGGATGCCGGCAAGATCAAGTCGACCCTCAACAAGAACTTCGGCACCATCAATGCGGAGAACCTCAAGCGCGCCCATGCGCTCATCGAATCCGGCAAGGCCAAGGGCAAGATCGTGCTCGCCGGCTTCTGACGCTCAGACGCCGCAGCCCGTCGAAAGGGCCGCGGCGATGCGGTCGATGAGCATGCGCACGCGCCGCGGCTGCACGGCGCTTGGCGGATAGACGATCTGCAATGCCGTGCTGCCTGCGGAGAAATCGCCGAGCAGCTCGACAAGCGCGCCGGCGGCGAGATCCTCGGCCACGTCGCGGATCGATTTCAGCGCGATGCCGCGCCCCTGCCGGCACCACTCACGCACCAGCCCGCCATCGTTCACGACCCGCCGCCCGCGCACGGTCACCTTGCGCACCACAGCGTTGATGACGAACGGCCAGTCATGGTCGATGTTCTGCCCGAAGCGCATGACGATGCAGTCGTGCTGCGCAAGATCGTTCGGATGGGTGGGCGTGCCGTGCGCCGCGAGATAGGCCGGCGCGGCGCAGACGACGCGGCGGTTCTCCCCGAGCGACTTTGCCTTGAGGCTGCTGTCGGCCAGCATGCCGTGCCGGACGGCGAAATCCATGCCCTGCCCGACGATGTCGACATTGCCGTCCGTCAGGTTGAGATCGATCGTGACGGCGGGATGCTCGGCCAGGAAGGCGTCGATGACAGGCACGAGCAGGCGACGGCCGAGATCTTCCGGCGCGCTGAGCCGGATCGGTCCGGAAATGACATCCGCGCCGCGCCGCACGCGGCTTTCCAGCTCCTCCGCTTCCGCCAGCAGTCGTCTCGCCCCCTCGACGAGCGCCCTGCCCTCCTCCGTCAGGCTGATCGCCCGTGTCGTGCGGATCAGGAGCGCCGCGCCGTAATAGGCCTCCAGGGATGCCAGGCGTTCCGAGACGGTCGCAGGCGACAGGCCGACCTCGCGGCCCGCAACGGCAAGGCCGCCCTTCTCGACGATGCGCAGGAAGAGGGAGAGATTTTCAAGCAGCATTGATCGCTTTTCCCGAATGATGATGCCGGGAACGAAGCAATTATCGGGCACGACCGCAAGGGATGTTGCGCAACCATGTTTCCGCGCCGAAGGTTCATGGACGCGCGGTGCTGTCGGACTTGGCGCGGATGACGGTGCCCTCGCCGTTCAGGAACGTCCCTTCAGATGTCCGGTCGGAAGCGCCGTCGTATACTTGATCTGGCTGAGGGCGAAGCTTGAGCGGATATTGGCAACGCCCGGGATAAGCGTGAGGAAGTCGACGACGAGGGCCTGGAATTTCATCAGGTCCTCGACCACCACGCGCAGCATGTAGTCCGCCTCCCCGGTCATCAGGTAGCATTCGACGATCTCGGGCTTGGTGCGGATGGCGGCGTTGAAGACGTCGAGCGATTCCCGGTCCTGCTGCTTCAGCGAGACCTGCACGAAGACATTGACCGCCAGCCCCAGCGCCTGCGCGTCGACCAGCGCGACCGACCCCTTGATGACGCCGTTTTCCTTGAGGTCGTTGACCCGCCGCCAGCAGGGCGAGGCCGACAGGCCCGTCGCCTCCGCCAGTTCCGAAACGCTCATTTCGGCATTCTGCTGCAGGAGGTCGAGGATGCGGATGGAGGCGGCATCGAGGCCAGGCTTGGAAATCGGCATAGTTGACCGAAGAAAGAGGAATTATCGAAATTCTATTTCGCAATTTCGTTATCCTTGGTCAACTGCGATCAGTTTTCCCGCCCGCGCCGGTGTAGCATTCCTCGTCATTGGAGGACGGGAGTGAGACAAGCATGAATGAGGCGGCCTTGACGCCAGCGCAGCTGGCATGCCTGAAAGACCTGGAGCGGCAGGTGCTGTGGCATGCCTGCTGGATGATCCACAATGCCAACCACCTGCGTGAGAAGGGCGAGGTGAAGGTCGGCGGGCACCAGGCCTCCTCGGCCTCGCTCGCCTCGATCATGACGGCGCTCTATTTCCATGTGCTGCGGCCGGAGGACCGTGTTGCTGTCAAGCCGCATGCCTCGCCGGTCTTCCATGCCATCCAGTACCTGATGGGCAACCAGACACGCGAAAAGCTCGAGAATTTCCGCGGTTTCGGCGGGGCGCAATCCTATCCGAGCCGCACCAAGGACATCGACGACGTCGATTTTTCCACCGGATCCGTCGGGCTTGGCGTGGCGATCACCGCCTTCGCCTCGATCGTGCAGGACTACATTGCCGCCAAGCCCTGGGCCGGGACGCAGCCGGGCGGGCGCATGATCGCGCTGGTCGGTGATGCGGAGCTCGACGAGGGCAACATCTATGAATGCCTGCAGGAAGGCTGGAAACACGACCTGCGCAATACCTGGTGGGTGATCGACTACAACAGGCAGAGCCTCGACGGTGTCGTGCATGAAGGCCTGTGGCAGCGCATCGAAGGCATTTTCACGGCTTTCGGCTGGGATGTGAAGGTGCTGAAATATGGCGCGCTCCAGCAGGCCGCCTTTCGGGAGCCGGGCGGCGAGGCGCTGCGCGGCTGGATCGATCGATGCCCGAACCAGCTTTATTCCGCGCTGACCTTCCAGGGCGGGGCCGCCTGGCGCAAGCGGCTCACCGACGAGATCGGCACGCAGGAGGGCGTCGCGGACCTTCTGGCGGCACGCAGCGACGATGCGCTTTCCGACCTCATGGGCAATCTTGGCGGCCATTGTCTCGAAACGCTGATCGAGACGTTCGAGAGCATCGACCACGACCGACCGACCGTCTTCCTCGCCTATACGATCAAGGGCTGGGGCACGCCGCTCGCCGGCCACAAGGACAACCATGCCGGCCTGATGACCAAGGCCCAGATGGAGACGTTCCAGGAGCGCATCGGCGTTGCGCCGGGTACGGAGTGGGAGACGTTCGGGGCGATCCCCTCGCCTGCCCCGGTGCGCGCGTTCCTGAAGACGGTGCCTTTCTTCGCCAAGGGCACGCGACGATTCGCCTCCCCTGCCGTGCCCTCTTCCGGCCCGGTCTTCCTCGAGGATCGCGAGCTGTCGACGCAGGCGGGTTTCGGCAAGATCCTCGATGCGATCGCCAGGCGCGACGACGCCCTGTCGGCGCGCATCGTCACCACGGCGCCGGATGTGACCGTCTCGACGAATCTCGGGCCCTGGGTCAACCGCCGCGGCCTTTTCGCCCGCGAGCGGATGGCCGATACGTTCCGCGACGAGCGCGTGCCCTCGGCGCAGAAATGGGAGTTCGGCCCGGCGGGCCAGCATATCGAGCTCGGCATCGCCGAGATGAACCTGTTCCTGCTGCTCGGCGCCGCCGGCCTGTCGCATTCGCTGTTCGGCGAGCGGCTGCTGCCCATCGGCACGGTCTACGATCCCTTCGTGGCACGCGGCCTCGATGCGCTGAACTATGCCTGCTACCAGGATGCGCGCTTCATGATCGTCGGCACGCCTTCCGGCGTGACGCTGGCGCCGGAAGGCGGGGCACACCAGTCGATCGGCTCGCAGCTCATCGGCATGAGCCAGGACGGGCTGGCCAGCTTCGAGCCGGCTTTCCTCGACGAGCTGTCCGTCATCATGGACTGGTCCTTCGACTATATGCAGCGTGACGGCGACGGCACGCATGACAGGCGCACCTGGCTGCGGGACGAGACCGGCGGCTCGGTCTATCTGCGCCTGACGACGCGGCCGCTGGAGCAGATCGCGCTTCGCCGCGAGGATCCGGCCTTCCGGCAGGGCGTGATCGACGGTGCCTACTGGCTGCGTCCGCCTTCGGCGCGCACCCGCATCGTGCTCGCCTATCAGGGCTGCATCGCGCCGGAAGTGCTGATGGCGGCCGGGCGGCTCGCCGAGACGCATGGCGACGTCTCGGTGCTGGCGGTCACCTCCGCCGACCGGCTGAATGCCGGCTGGACGGCGGCGCAACGCGCCCGCCGCCAGGGGGATGCCAGCGCCCGCAGCCATATCGAGACGCTGCTTTCCGCGGTTCCGCGCGATGCGGGTCTCATCACCGCCACCGACGGCCATCCGGCGACGCTCGGCTGGCTCGGCGCAGTGGAAGGGAACCGCACGGTCTCGCTCGGTGTCGAGCACTTTGGCCAGACCGGCACGATTGCCGATCTCTACGCCCATTTCGGCATCGATACGCATGCCATCGTGGACGCGGCGCGCTCCTTCCGAACCGGCGGCTGAAGCGGAACGTCGCATCCGGAAGGGCGGCAGCACGGGTTCGGGAACGTGAGCGGCGCCGATGCGCGGCGCCGCGCTGTCGTCCTGGATGTCTGTCATCGGCTCGCGGACCAGCCGTCTGCGGGCACGGACTGGCGTCGCCTAGGTCATCAGGTCCATTCGTAGGCCCGTTCCGTACGGTAAGGCCGCTCGGCCACGAAGAGAGACGGATCGTTGCCACCAACGTAATGCAGGGCATCCGCATCGTCGTTGAAGCCGACGAAGACCATCAGCATGGCGCGGGCGGCCGGGTGCCCTTTCCGGCGATACGAGAAGCGGACGGCGCAATGCGGATATTGCGCATCCAGCGTGCCGTCGCCCTCCTTGCGGTCGCCGGTGAGCGCGACGAACTGACCGAGGGCGAAGAACCGGTCGATGGCGGCAAAGGCCGAGGCCTGCGACATCTGCTGGCTGGTGCCGGTGCCGGCGGGACGGCCATAAAAGAGGCTGTCGGTCTGGCCCTTGCGGCGCGTCGTTTCGTAGACGACGAGGCCGCCTGCTACGGCCAGTTCCAGATGGGCGCCGAAGGTCTGGAAGCGTTCGGGATGGCGATCCAGCTCCGCGAACAGACCCCTCAGGTCCGCGACATAGTCCGCGTACAGCGCAGCATTCATGGAAGGCTCATCCTTGATTTCCGGTCGACGTGCCGCGCTCCCTAACACAGGCACGGCGGCGTGGAAACGCCGCCGTGCCTGGTCTCTATTTCATGGAGACGGCCACCGAACCGTTGTGGCCCGCTGCGCCGCTCCAATCAAGGACGTTCAGGCCGCGACTGGTGCGGCAACCTCCCTGCGGCATGCGTGACTGACCGCGAGGGCCAGCATGGCGAAGGTGGAAACCGCCGCCGGCCCGGTGAAGATCAGGAAATTCTGCTGAAGGGGCAGTTCCTTCGCCGGCAGCATGCCGCCAAGATCAAGGGGTTGATCCGCGAAATGTATGCGGAGAACCCGCCTTGGCTGCGGCTGTCGAACGTCACCTGGTAGGCCCCTCCCCTCGTGTCAGGTGCCTGCCTGCCGGCGGACCACCTTGCCCTCTTCGGCCTTGTAGAAATACTGGCTCGCGACCAACCATCCCTTGAGTGGCCGTAGCGGGGGTATGCAGGTCAACAGCATGAAGGGCCCGGTGACCAGCACCTGCGTCAGCAGCGAGGCGCTGAAGGCGACCTCCAGCCAGACGGCGAGCAGCACGCTCGGCACGCAGGCAAAGCAGATGACGAAGAAGGCCGGGCCATCGGCCGGGTCGGCGAAGGAATAGTCGAGGCCGCAGGCCTCGCATTTCGGCGCCAGGGTCAGGAACCCCTTGAAGAGATGGCCCTGGCCGCAGCGCGGGCAACGGCCCCGGATGCCGGTCTGCATGGGTGGCAGTTGAGGATAGGTCTCGTTCATGGCTGCATCTTTCCTTATCCATTCAATCCTATCATTATGTGCTGTCATATAGATGCAATCATGCTGTCAATCTGTCGATCAGACATACTGACGCAGGCGCGTGGGCGCCTGCCGCCGGCGGGGCTGCTTTCATTCGATCGGGAGATGTGTGGGATCAGAAGAAGGAGCCGGCCATTTCCGGCGGCCCTTCGAGCGCATGCGCCATGAATTCGAGGGCGGTCTGAAGCTGCGGCCGCGTTACCGGGCCGCCGAGGCTGACCCGCACGGCCTCGGGCGGCGTGCCGTCGACCGCAAAGGCATCGCTGGCCATCACGCCGAGGCCGCAGGCCCGCATGTGGGTGCCGAAGGTAGATCGTGTCCAGCCCTGCGGCAGCGGCAGCCAGATGTTGAAGCTCAAGGGATCGGCGCGGTAGCCGGCGGGCAGGAGACTGGCGGCCAGTGCCTGGCGGGCCGGCGCTTCCGTGCGGAGGAATTCGAGAATGGCGTCGGCCGTGCCATCCTCGATCCAGCGTGTGGTGAGCGCCGTCGTCAGGGGCGAGGCCATGAGATTGCCCGCCCGCATGGCTCCGGCGAAGGACCAGAGGGCCCGGCTGTCGTCGGGCGCGCCCACATAGGCAAGGCGCAGGCCCGCACCGATGCATTTCGACAGGCCGCCGATATACCAGGTGAGCTGTGGCGCGAGCGCGGCAAGCGGCGCGGGACCATCTGCCGGAATGAAGCCATAGGCATCATCCTCGACGATCGGCAGGTGATATGTCTGCGCCACGGCGGCGATCGCCGCGCGCCGGGCGGCGGGCATGGTCAGCGTCAACGGGTTCTGCAGCGTCGGATTGAGATAGATCGCCTTCGGCTTTTCGCGTTCGCAGGCATCCGCGAAGGCATCCGGCAGGACGCCATGATCGTCCACCGGCAGGCCGACGAGCCGCAGGCGCAGCTGCGCGGCGATCGAGCGCATGCCCGGATAGGTGATGGCTTCGGCAAGCACGGTGTCGCCCGGTTTTGTGAGCATGCCGAAGATCGCCAGCAGCGCGGGATGGGCGCCAGGCGCCACGAAGATGCGTTCCTGCGGCGGCGTGAGGCTGCGGCGGCTAAGCCAAAGCGCGGCGGCTTCCTTGTCCATGGCCGCGCCGCCGAAACTCTGGTAGCGCAGCAGGGGAACGAGATCGGCGGCGAGCGCGGAAAGGCCCTCGCGCATGCGGGCAAGCAGGGCCGGATCGTCCGGTTCCGGCGGCATGTTCATGGAGGGATCGACCAGGGCGGCGCGGCGGCTGTCGGGTGATGCGTCCAGGGTGAAATTGCCGCGCGCCGTATCCGCGCTACCCGTCACGAAGGTGCCGCGGCCGACATGCGACTGCACGAGCCCGCGCTTCTGCGCTTCGAGATAGCCGCGGGCGACGGTGGTGACGTCGATGGCGAGCCGCCGGGCAAGGTCCCGGTGCGTTGGCAGCCTGTCGCCGGCCGAGAGCTGCCCGCCGCGCAGGTCCATCTCGATCAGGTCGGCGATCGCCATGTAGAGGGGGCTGCTGCTGCGGCCGAGATCGGGATGCCAGTTCTTCATGCCTGCGGGTTCCAAGCCAACATAGATTGACGGTATATTGCCTGTATGCCGGCCTGTCATCCCGCGGATGCGGACAAAGCGTCGCAATGCCGGCGAAGCTGGCTTGACGAATGTCAGCCGGCGGAGATGGCGGCCTTCTGCGTCAGGACGTCGGCCATGGTACGGGCAAGCGCGCGGGCGGCAAGGGTCGGCTGCCTGTCGGCGTAGCGGATGCTGAGGGAGGAAGCGGGAAGTGGCGGCAGCGGGCCGCCTGCGGGAGCCGCGCGGATGCCGCTGCCGATATCGCCCTCGGTCACCACGGCCACCGCCAGGCCGGCACGCACGACGGAGAAGACGCCCTGCAGGCTGGTGCAGGTCACCATGCATTTCCAGCGCACGCCGTTTTGCTCCAGGGCGGAAATCGCCGCGCCGCGGTAGGCGCAGGGGCCGCGAACCAGCGCCAGCGGCACGGTGCCATCCGGTGGCGGCACCCAGTTGGGGGCGGTGATCCAGACGAGGTTCTCCGCGCACAGCACGTCGCCGTCCTGCATTGCGGGTACGTCGCGGATGACGGCGAGGTCGATGTTACGCTGGCGCAGGTCCCGCAGCAGGTCGCTCGACAGCCCGCCCCGGATCTCCACGCCAACCCGCGGCTTTTCACGCATGAAATTCTTCAGCGCCACGGTGAGCGGGACGAAGAGGTAATGGTCGTCGGGAACGCCGACCACCAGCGTGCCGCTGAGAAGATCGGGTTTAAAACTCTGCTCCATCTCCTCGATCGATTGCACCACGCGGGTGGCGTGGCCGATCAGCTCCCGCCCGTCGGAGGTCAGTACGCAGGAACGGGTCGTGCGCTCGAACAACTGTTTGCCAAGATGGCTCTCGAGGCGGGCGATCTTGTGGCTGACGGTCGACTGCGTGATGTTCAGCCGTTCTGCCGCCACCGAAAAGCTCTGCGTGTCCGCCACCGTAAGGAAGCACTGGAGAAGAGAGGTGTCCATGAAAAAAGGATATATGAAGATTATCGCTTAATCCATGAAGAAACATCGCTTCTGTCGATTAACCTTTGCCGTCATCAATGCGGGCCTGTGAAGCAGCGGAGGAGATGCCGGCGTGGCGGATGAGGACAGGCAAACCGGCGGTGATCGCCGGCGAATGACACCGTGATCGAGCCGGAAACACGGCGTTTTCTGCTGCTGCCTCGCGTCGAGGCCTGTTCCAGCATCGTCGACGCCGTGGAAGCGGTGACGGGCAAGCCGACCGCCGCCAGCAACCCGGCGCTTGCCTGGGATGCGTTTCGAAAGGCGGGGCACAACAGCCCCCTCCCCCGTGCTGGCCGTCTTTGGGCGGCATAGCGGCAAATCCACGTCTAATCAGAAGGATCACCATGATGACGACAAGCGAAAGCATCGATTCCCGGGCCGCCATGGACGGCGAGATCGGCATCCTCGCCCGGCGCAAGATCGAGGCCGGCATCATCGCGCCGATCTATGAGGAAATGTGCCGGCAGATTGGCGTGGAAAAGGCGGAGGCCATTCTCGATGCCGCCATCCGGCAGGCCGCGATCAAGGCCGGGCAGGCCTTCGCCGCGAAGACCCCCGGCGGCACGACGCTGCGCACCTTCCAGGAACTGCAGGATCTCTGGACGCAGGATGATGCCCTGGTGATCGAGGTCACGAAGGCGACCGATGCGGAATTCCACTATAACGTCAAGCGCTGTCGCTACGCAGAGACCTATCGGGAAATGGGCCTCGGCCATATCGGACACCTCCTTTCGTGCAACCGGGATGGTGTCTTCTGCACGGGCTATGATCCGCGCATCACGCTGGAGCGCAGCCAGACGGTGATGGAGGGAGCCTCCCACTGCGACTTCAAATACCGTTTCCACGCGGATGTGCAGGGGCAGGGAGAATGAACGCCATCCCGTCACCCGCCGCCCTGCCCTCGCTTCTCGTCGATGCGGAGCGGCTATGGTCCGATATCCTCGCGACCGCGCGCTTTGGCGCCGCCGGCGAGACCGGCATGAACCGCCTTGCCGGCAGCGTGGCCGATGGCGACGTGCGCCGCTGGTTCGAAGCGGAATGCCGGGCGCTTGGCTGTACGGTCGAGGTCGATCGCATCGGCAACATGTTCGCCACCTATCCCGGTACGGATCCTTGTCTCCCCTCCATTGCCGTCGGAAGCCATCTCGACACCCAGCCGGCCGGCGGTCGCTTCGATGGCATTCTCGGCGTGCTGGCCGGTGTCGAAATCCTGCGCATCCTACGTGCATCCGGCCGGCGGCTGGTGCATCCTTTCACCGTGGTCAACTGGACCAATGAGGAGGGCTCCCGCTTCGCCCCCGCCATGATGGGGTCCGGGGTGTTCTGCGGCGTCCATGCGCTTGACGCCATGTCCGCCCGTACCGACAAGGATGGTATCTCGGTGGGAGAGGCGCTGGAGGCGATCGGCTACAGGGGCGAGCATCCGCCCGGGCATTTGCCGATGGCGGCTTATCTGGAATTGCATATCGAGCAGGGACCCGTGCTGGAAGCGGCCGGACGCGCCATCGGCATCGTTACGGGTGTGCAGGGGCTCCGCTGGCTGGACATCCGCATCAAGGGTACGGAGGCGCATGCGGGGGCCTTTCCGATGACGTTGCGCCAGGATGCGCTGGTTTCGGCCGCGAAGGTCATCCAGGTTGTCGAGGCCGTCGCCCTGAAGCATTCCCCGGGCGTCGGCACGGTGGGATATGTCCATGTTGCCCCGAATTCCCGAAATGTCGTTCCGGGCGAGGTCTGCCTCGAAGTGGACCTGCGTCACCCGGACGAAGCGGGTCTTATGGCGATGGAGGCGGGTATCCGGGACGAGGTGAACCGGCAGGTGCCCGGGGCGGCGGTCTCCGCCGTATGGCGCAAGGCTCCGGTCGCCTTCGATACGGGGTTGCGCGGGCTGGTCGCACAAGCCGCGGCGGATATTGCCCTCCCGGCGATGGACATCGTGTCGGGTGCGGGCCATGACGCGGCACATCTTGCCGGCCAGATGCCCACGGCTATGGTTTTCATACCCTCGCGTGATGGGCTGTCGCACAATGCGCGTGAATTCTCCTCTCCGCAGCAATGCGCCGACGGCGCGAATGCCCTGCTGCGAAGTGTTTTGCGCGCCGATGAACTTTTGCTATCAAGACGGGCGCGGATCTGAAGGATACCTGCCGTTCTTCCGGACCGGGAAGAGCGTGCTGACAAGCACTTCGTTCCCCTACCCCGTCCGAGCCGCCTGCATGATTCCAGCTTCGTGCGGGAATGATCGACGCGGACAACGCCTTGCGAAGGATTGACACATGAACACGAATTCGACGCGGTTCCAGACGGAAGCCGTCCCCTCTCTCGACTGTGCCGACCGGGCCTGGGCACGCAATGCGATCGGCATCCTGGAGGGCGATGCCCGCCGTTCGGCGGATACGCATCTGGTCAATCCGGTGTTCAAGGGGTTGAAGGGCATCGCCATCTATCTCAAGGATGAGAGCACGCACCCGACCGGAAGCCTGAAGCATCGGCTCGCCCGCTCGCTGTTCCTCTACGGCATCTGCAACGGGAGGATCAGCAAGGGCACAACACTGGTCGAGGCCTCGTCGGGCTCGACCGCGGTGTCCGAGGCCTATTTCGCCAATCTGCTCGAACTTCCGTTCATTGCCGTCATGCCGCGCAGCACCAGCCGGACGAAGATCGACGTCATCGAACGTTTCGGCGGCCGCTGCGCCTTCGTCGACAGCCCGTCGGAGGTCTATGAAACCGCAGCACGCATCGCGGCGGAGACCGGCGGCCACTATCTCGACCAGTTCACCAATGCCGAACGGGCCACCGACTGGCGGGGCAACAACAACATCGCCGAGAGCATCTTCGGCCAGATGGAGCGGGAAGCCCATCCGGTTCCGAGCTGGGTGATCATGGGCGCTGGAACCGGCGGCACGTCGGCGACGATCGGCCGCTATATCCGCTACCGCAACCTCTCGACGCGGCTTTGCGTGACGGACGTCGAACATTCGGTGTTCTACGACGCCTGGAAGGCGAGCGACATGCAGGCGACCTGCACCGCGCCGTCGCGCATCGAAGGGGTCGGGCGGCCGCGCGTCGAACCGTCCTTCATCCCCACGGTCATCGACCAAATGATCAAGGTGCCGGATGCCGCCTCCATCGCCGCCGCGCATGTTCTCTCCGACCGGCTGTTCCGCCGGGTGGGCGCCTCGACTGGCACGAACTTCTTCGGCCTGCTCTCCATCGCCGACAGCCTGATGAGGGAAGGGCGCGAAGGTTCCCTCGTCACCCTCATCTGCGACAGCGGCGATCGCTATTCCAGCACCTATTTCAATCCGGACTGGCTGGCGAAAAACGGCATCGACATCGCCCCGTGGCGCGAGACGATCGAGACGTTCCTCGACACAGGATCGTTCAAGGCGCCCTGATCGCGTAAAGAATGGGCCGCGTCGCAGCCCGGCTGCAACGTGGCCCGCCGGCCTGCTTCGATTGGGTTGGCGGGTATTGTAGACGGGTGTTGTACATGTACAACCGAGAGGCTCCGGCATGTGCCGGTGAGTCGACGCCGTGAGCGGGCATTTGCGGATGTGAGGTTCGGCCAGCAAGGCAAAAGTGCAAGGCCGGCCGACGCGGTTGTACATGTACAATTTGAAGCCTGTGGGCGCCGCCGCCGCCCTTTCCAAAAAGGGTTTGCCCGACTCGGGGAATCGGACTAGCTTCATCAGCGCTTATTCATCGAATTTCGGGGAAAAAGCGCAGAAGTTAAATCCGAGGCCACGATGTTGAAACAAGCCGCGACCGACCAGAGCGGAAATCTGCGTTCGCTGATCGTCTCTGACGCAGAGGAACTGATGCGCCAGCTCCAGGCCCATCAGCAGCGGAGCTTTCCGCCGACCGCCAGGAAGAGCATCCGGCATTTCTCCTCGGCCGAGGCTGCCGAGTTCATCGGAATCCACCAGGGCTATCTGCGCCAGATCGTGGCAGAAGGCCATGGGCCGGAGCCGTCCCCCAATGGGCGCCGCACCTATTCCGTCGACGATATCGAGGCCTTGCGCAAGCTTCTCGACGAAGGCGGGAAGGGGCCGCGCAAATATATCCGGCATCGGCGCGATGGCGAAAAGCTGCAGGTCATCTCCGTGATGAACTTCAAGGGCGGCAGCGGCAAGACCACGACCTCCGCCCATCTCGCACAGTTCCTCGCCCTTCGCGGCTATCGCACGCTGGCGATCGACCTCGATCCGCAGGCGTCGCTGTCGGCCCTGTTCGGCCACCAGCCGGAACTGGATGTCGGCGACAACGAGACGCTCTATGGCGCCATCCGGTATGACGACGCCCGCCGCGACGTGACCGAGATCGTCCGGGCGACCTACACGCCCAACCTCCATATCATTCCCGGCAATCTCGAGCTCATGGAATTCGAGCATGAGACGCCGAAGGCGCTGATGGCGCGCACCGATACCAACTCCATGTTCTTCGCGCGCATCGGCGAATGCCTTGCGGATATCGAGAGCGCCTACGACGTCGTGGTGATCGACTGCCCGCCGCAGCTCGGCTTCCTTACCCTGTCCGCCCTCTGCGCCGCGACCGCCGTGCTGATCACCGTCCATCCGCAGATGCTCGACGTCATGTCGATGAGCCAGTTCCTGCAGATGACCGGCGACCTGCTGCAGGTCGTGGAGAATGCCGGCGGCGCGATGAACTACGACTGGATGCGGTATCTGGTCACCCGCTTCGAGCCGAATGACGGGCCGCAGGCTCAGATGGCCGGCTTCATGCGTTCGATTTTCGGCAACCGCGTTCTTTCCAACGCGATGCTGAAGTCGACGGCGATTTCCGATGCCGGGCTGACCAAGCAGACCCTCTACGAGATCGACCGGGCGCAGTTCACGCGCGGAACCTATGATCGCGCCCTCGAATCCCTGACCGCGGTGAACACGGAGATCGAAGAGCTCGTCAAGCAGACCTGGGGGCGGAAGTAAGCGATGGCCAGAAAGAACATCTTCGGCGCGGATACCGATGCACCGGCGGGCGCCAGCGCCGAAACCGGCTCGCTGACCGACGTCCGCCCGCTGGCCAATCTCGATCGGCCCCTGCGGCGCTCCGGTCCGGTCGGTGCCTTCTCGCAATCCCTGGGCAGCATTTCGGAAAAGGCGCAGCGCGCGGCCGACCTCGAAAAGCAGCTCGCCCATGGCCAGACCGTCGTCGAGCTGGATCCGTCCCTCATAGACAGCTCTTTCGTGCCGGACAGGCTCGGGATCGATCCCGAAAGCCTCAACAGTCTTGTCGGGCAGATCCGTGAACACGGTCAGCAGGTCCCGATTCTGGTCCGGCCCCATCCGGATGCCGAGGGCCGCTACCAGGTTGCCTACGGCCATCGGCGGCTTGCCGCCATCCGCAAGATCGGTGGACCGATCAAGGCGGTCATCCGGCCGCTCACGGATGAGCAGCTGGTCGTCAGCCAGGGCCAGGAGAACAACGCACGCACCGATCTTTCCTATATCGAGCGGACGTTCTTTGCCCTTCGCCTCGAGCGGCGAGGCTTTTCACGCGACATCATCATGTCGTCGCTCGGCGTGGACAAGGCCGCCCTGTCGCGGATGATCGCCCTGGCGAGCCGACTTCCCGATGCGCTGATCGAGGCGATCGGCCCGGCGCCGAGTTTTGGCCGCACGCGATGGGCCGAGGTGGCCGACCTGCTCGACAACGCCCTGAAGAAAGCCAGGGCGCTGAAACTCATTCATGCCGATGCCTTCAAGGCGCTGTCTTCCGATGGCCGCTTCGAGCACCTCTTCGAACAGCTGCGGGCGACAAAGCCGAAGCCCAGGAGCGGGGAGTGGCGCGCGGACGGCGCAAGGGCGGTGAAGGTCACGGAGACCGAGAGCCAGCTCACCTTGAATTTCAACAAGGCTGCCGTGCCGAAGTTCGGTGCTTTCGTCGAGAAGCGGCTGGACCGGCTCTACGAGGAATTCCTGAAGGAAAACGAGGAGCTTGAACCGTAAAAGAAAAAGGCCCCCGAACGACCAAAGCCGTGGAAGCCTTCTCCTGATTTCTAGCAAGATCGAGAATCGCATTTCCACGAATCCTAGTCAAGAGTCTTTGGCACCGTTTTGGTGAGCGGATTTCTTTTGCCTGAAGAGAGGTGAAGGAAAATGCGAAATGCAAATGTGACGACGCCCTTCGGGCGGCGGCCGATGACGCTTGCCCTGGTGAAAGGCCAGCTGGAGACGGCCGACCGCAACCCGAGCAAGGCGGTCGACAAGTGGAAGGTCTTTCGGGATATCTGTGAGGTCAAGGAAGTTTTCGGGCTTCAGGACCGTGCGCTGGCGGTGCTTCATGCCCTGTTGAGCTTTTATCCTGAAGCTGATCTTTCCGACGAGCGCGGCCTGGTGGTCTTTCCCTCGAACGCCCAATTGGCGATCCGCGCGCATGGCATTGCCGGAACGACGCTGCGGCGCCATCTGGCGGCCCTGGTCGATGCGGGGCTGGTCCAGCGTCGCGACAGCCCGAACGGCAAGCGGTACGCACATCGCAACCGGGGAGGGGAGATCGAGGAGGCTTTCGGTTTCAGCCTGGCGCCACTCGTTGCCCGTGCGGCCGAACTGGCGGGGCTCGCACAGCAGGTGGCCGAGGAGAAGCTGCGTTTCAAGCGCGCCAAGGAGGCTTTGACGCTGTGCCGGCGCGACGTGCGCAAGCTGGTTTCGGCGGCGATGGAGGAGGGGGCCGATGGCGATTGGGCCGCGATCGAGGACCTTTACCTCGCTCTGATTGCGCGCCTTCCGCGTCTGCCGCGGCAAGATCAGGTCGATGCCGTACTGGAAGAAATGCAGCTGTTGCGTGAGGAAATCGTCAACCGTCTGGAAATGCAGCTAAAAACAGAAAAAACAGATGGCAATGCTGTCCAGAATGGACAGCACATACAGAATTCAAAACCCGATTCCACCCATGAATTTAAACCTCGCTCTGACAAAGAGCAGGGCGCGATGCCGAGACCGGAAATGCGGCGACTTGCAGAGCCGCCCAAGGCGTTTCCCCTTGCCATGGTGCTGAAGGCTTGCCCCGAAATTCGCGACTATGCGCCGGAGGGCCGCATCACGCATTGGCGGGACCTGTTGTCGGCTGCTGTGACGGTACGTTCGATGCTGGGCGTCAGCCCTTCGGCCTACCAGGAGGCCTGCGAAACCATGGGACCTGAAAATGCGGCCGTCGCGATGGCCTGCATCCTTGAGCGGGCAGGGCACATCAATTCCCCCGGCGGCTACCTGCGCGATCTCACGCGAAAGGCCGCACGCGGCGAATTCGGCCTCGGCCCGATGCTGATGGCGGCGCTTAGGGCAAACGGCGCAGCGGAAAGGCGTACGGGCTGAGCGCTGGACTTGTGGAATCCCGAGGGCTGTGGCGCTTTTCGAAAAATCCGAGGCGGCCGCCGGAAGCATGACGGCATACTTCGAAGCTGCCTTTGGGGTCCGTCAAGCCGGGAAGAGGTGCATCATCGATATCGGCCAAGGAACCGCCGGCTCCGGTGTGCTTCTCTGGCGGGGCGTGTCAGCTCCTAAAGGTTGAGCCGATCCAGTCGGGCGTCATCCCGCAGGATGCAGGGGAAACGGTGGACTTCCGCGATCCGGGGCCACGTCTCGAACTGGGCGATTTTGAAGTGAAAACAGCTCGCTTGCCGAGAGCCAGCGATGCGCGGGAAGGACGCAAGGTAAGGAACGCAAACAGATATATCTCATCGATCACCTGCGGAATTTGCACGACGGGCTGATCGCCGAACGAGGGTCCCGTCGCTGTTTTCAGCGGGAAAACGGTCCATTGCTCTATAGTGCGCAAAACGAGCGATAAGGCAATCTTATCCATTGTTTTAATCATCTCATAGGTGGTGCGGATTTTTATCCAGTTTTATTTGAAAGCGCACATGGGCTGAATCGGGCCTTCAATCCTCGGTAAGCAGTTTTCAGATCTCGCGCAGTGGTTTTGACGCAGATCATCGCGGCGCGGCCGAATTGGAGGCTAGGCTCTTCTTCGTTGGGCAACCATTCAGGCGAAGGAGTTCGAAAATGTCTTTCAAGACCATACTCTCGCTCATCGGCACGACAAACGCCGAAGCGGATATCGACAAGGCCGCGACCTTGACGGCGGAGCTGGAGGGGCATCTGTCCGTGGTGGCGCTGCGAACCGCGATATCACCGTTCGGTGCGGATTATCCGGCCGCCGCGGCTTGGCTGAACGAACGTCAAAAGGAGATCGATGGATTGATAGACGTCCGGCGCCTGGCCGACGACCGTTGCCGGAAAGGTAGGCTGCCGTTCGACATCGACCATATCTACGATGACCGGTTCATCATCGAAAGCAACATCGGCATGCGCGCGATGTATGCCGACGTCGTCGTCGCCGGGGAGGGTATCCGTTCGGATACCGACTTGCGCAAGGCAGCCGTCGCGGCCACGGCTTTCAATTCCGGCACGCCGCTCCTCCTGATGCCGAAAACGGGTCGCGTCAGCCTCAGGCCGAAAAATGTCCTTCTGGCTTGGAACTCGCGTCCGCAGGCCGCCAGCGCAGCGAAGGCCGCAATCGAGATGCTTGCAGGGGCCGATGCGGTTCACCTCACCGTTGTCGATCCGGACACATCCTATTTTGGGAACGGCGGAGAACCGGGCGCAGACATGGCGGCGTACTTGTCCCGTCATGGCGCAAAAGTCGTCGTCGAACAGCTGGCAAGCGGGGATCGGGCGACGGAGGAGGTGATCCGGCAGCATGCGCTCGAACTCGGCTGCGATATGATCGTCATGGGAGCCTACGGCCATTCGCGCCTGCGCGAGCGCGTGTTCGGCGGCGTCACCGCGTCGATCCTCGAGAATTGCGACATACCCGTCTTTATGGCGCGGTAAGGATCGAAGCGCCTCGGCCATCTGTCCAGCGCCGGGGCGATCCTATCAATCTGTGGCCGTTTGCCGTGCCGTCCAGGCAGCCTGTCCGGAGTTGCCGAGGGCGGCGGTCCCGTGGCCTCCGGATAGGCTGATCCTCGCTTCGTGACTCAAGGATGGTAAGGTGGGCTGCTGTCAAGCCAGCGGCAGGGCGTAGGCGGCATAGGCCGCCGTGCCGGCGACGAGCGTGATGGCGGCAAGCGGCAGGCTGAAGGAGGCGGGTGCGAGCACGGCTGCGATTCCCGCGCGGCACAGGGCATTCGTCGCCATGGCTGCCAGGATCGCCTTTGCGATCACGTCGAGCGGCAGCACATCCCTGCCCATTTGCAGAGCGGTCAGCACGGCGACGTCCACATCGACCGTGCCTGTCAATGCCGTCGTAGCCAAAAGACCGGAGCTGCCGAACTGCGAGACCAGAACAGCGCTCGTAATGCCGGCCACCGCGAAAATCGTCGCGAAGATCAGGAGTGGACCGATTTCGAACGGGTTGCTGGCCGGTACGTCCGCGAAGGGCTTGTTCTGCGGCCAGTAGAACATCGCGAGCCCGCATGCGGAGAATATGACTGCGGCCGTGGCGGCCGCCGGGCCGACAAGAATGATCGCGGTCGGGTCGATCAGCAGGATCAGCCCTATCACGCGCGTGATGGATACGGCTGCACCCAGCGCTGCGGCGCCGGCGAGCGGAAGCGGATCGACGGACAGTTTGGCGGTTCGCGCCAGAACCATGGTGACGGCGGTCGACGATACCAGGGAACCGGCAATCGCACTCAGGACGAAGCCCTTCCTTGCCCCGAACATCCTGACGGCGATATAGCCGAGGAACGAGAGGCTCGCGGTCAGGACGGTGAAGAGCCATACCTTTCTTGGATTGAGGCCTCCCCAGGGGTCGATGGTCTCGTCCGGCAGGATCGGCAGGATCACGGCCGTCATGACGGCCAGCATCATTGCAGAGCGCAGTTCCACCCAGGTCAGGCGCTTCAGGAAACCGTGCAGGACGTCCCGGCTTGCAAGCGTGGCCGCAAGAGCCGCCCCTCCGGCTGCCGCCGCCTGGGCGTCCCCGGCCACAGCCAGCCCGCCGAGAGCGAAAACGCCAAGGCCTGCCATGACGGTGGTGACGCTGTAGTCCGAATCCGATTGCGCCTCGCGCAGCTTGAACACGCCCAGCGTGACGGCGAAGCCGAGGAAACCGATCGGAAACACCATCGGATAGTGGAGGGATGCCGCGACGGCGGCCAGCACGCCGCCGAGAAGCCCCGATATCCCGAATGTGCGCATGCCGGCGGTTCTGCTGCCCGCGGGCGCCCGGCGTTCCTGCCAGCCGCGCTCGAGCCCGACCAGAAGGCCGATCGAAAGGGCAATGCCAAGTCTGGCTATGAGTGTGTCCATCGCCCGCGCCATCTGGATTGATCCCACAGGCCGGTGCGCGGCCATGGGCTGTGAAAAGCCACTGTAGACGAGTTGTGGCCTTTGGAATTGATCTTGCGCAAGGTGGGCATGGTCGTTTGCGGCCTATTCATCCGGTATTCTGCCGATGGGAGAAGGGAACGTGCCCCAAGCGAACCAGGGCTACTGGCCGCGGCATTCCAGCATGATACTGGTCGCGGTCGCAGCCGGAGGGCTTTTGATCGGGCTGGTCTTGTCGTGGCAGGCCGCCCGATATGCCGGTTTGGTCTGGACCATCGCGACGCTGGTGGTGCTTGCCAGCCTGTTCGTCCAGGTTGCCGGGGCGCTGCGTCGGGGCGATATCGGGCTCGATATCGTCGCGGCACTTTCCATGTCTGCGGCGATTGCATTCAACGAACCGCTTGCGGGAAACGTCGTCGGCGTGATGTATGCCGGCGGCCAGTTGCTCGAAGCCTTTGCCGAAGGGCGAGCGCGCCGGGAGATGACGGCCCTGATGGGCCGCGTTTCGCATTCTGCCATGCGCTACGGTTCATCGGGGCTCGAAGAGGTCGCGATCTCGCAGATACGGCCGGGCGACCGGCTGCTTGTCCGGCAAGGTGAGGTGCTCCCGGTGGACGGGGTCGTGTCCGGCGATGCGGCGGCGCTCGATATGGCGGCATTGACGGGAGAGTCCTTGCCGCGGTCCGTTCCGCCGGGCGGTGAGGCCCTGAGCGGCTCCACCAGCATGGGAGCGGCCTTCGACCTCGTCGCGAGCCGGAGTGCCGCCGAAAGCACCTATGCGGGGGTCGTGCGCCTGGTCGAGGCCGCGCAAGCCATCAAGGCGCCCATGGTCCGCATGGCGGATCGCTTTGCGATGGGCTTTCTGCTTTTGACCATCGGCATTGCGGGCCTCGCCTGGTATTTGTCGGAAGATCCGATCCGGGCGCTCGCCGTCCTTGTTGTCGCGACGCCCTGTCCTCTCATCCTTGCGGTTCCTGTCGCCATCATTTCCGGAATGTCGCGAGCAGCAGCGATCGGCGTCCTCGTGAAGAACGGCGGCATGCTCGAAATGCTGGCACGCGTGCGGACGGCGGTTCTCGACAAGACCGGCACGCTGACCCATGGCCAGGCTGCGGTGATGGATATCAGGACGACGCCGGCTTTCGCGGCGGAAACGGTTCTGCAGGCGGCCGCGAGCCTCGATCAGGCTTCCGGGCATGTCGTCGCCGCCGCGCTGGTTCATGTTGCAACCGAAAGGGGCCTGCCCCTGTCGAAGCCGGAAAGCGTGCAGGAAACGCCAGGGACAGGCATTGAAGGGTGCGTGGACGGAAGAAGGGTCGTGGTCGGCGGGAGCGGTTTCGTGCAGCGCACATCCGGCTGTGATGATCCGCACGCCCTGATATCGCCCGAGATGCGAGCCTCCATGACCGTTGCCGTCGCCATCGATGGCGTGCTGGCGGGCATGATCGTTCTGAAGGACCAGATCCGCGCGGACGCGGTGTCGGTTCTGAACGACCTTCGGGCTGCCGGCATCCGGAGGCTCGTGCTGGCGTCGGGAGATCGCGTGGAGATCGCGCAGGCTGTGGGCAGGGCGCTTGGCATGGATGCCGTCCTGGGCGACCTGACGCCCGAAGCCAAGGTGGCCGCCGTCCGGGCGGAGGCGCGCGACGGCCCCGTGATGATGGTGGGCGATGGCGTCAACGATGCGCCGGCGCTCGCCGCGGCCGATATCGGCGTTGCCATGGGCGCGCGCGGCACGGCCTCGTCGTCGGAGGCCGCTGGCATCGTGCTTCTTGTCGATGAGCTCGCTCCGCTGGTCAAGGCGATTGCCATCGCGCGCCGAAGCCATCGGATCGCGCTCCAGAGCGTATCGGTGGGCCTTGCGCTTTCGATCGGCGCGATGGTCGTGGCGGCGTGCGGATATCTGCAGCCTCTCGAGGGCGCGATCCTTCAGGAGGCGATCGACGTGGCCGTGATCCTCAATGCATTGCGGGCGCTCCGGTAACGCGGGAAGCCGGCCTGTCCTGCGGGACCTTTCCCGCCGTTTCAGGCATTCCAGGACGCCGCCGGCGAGACTTTTCGCATAAGGGTCTTTTCAAGCTCCAGCACCACCATCGTCACCAAACCGACCGCGAGGATCAGCAGCCCATCCGGCAAGGCGACCGGCGCGCTGTCGAAGAGCGCGTGCATGAACGGGGCGAAGGTGAAGAGGAGCTGCGCGGCCACCACGACCGCGATGGCTGCAAGAACGGCCGGCGTGCCCATAGCGCCGATCAGGCTGAACGACGTGCGGTGCAGGTAGCGCACGTTGAACAGATAGAAGATCTCCATCACCACCAGCATGTTGACCACCATGGTGCGCGCGCCGTCCTCGCTATAGCCCCTGCGGAGTGCATATTCGAAGATGCCGAAGACGCCGAGCATGAAGATGAGGGAGACGAAGGCGATGCGCCAGACGAGGAAGCGCGAGAGGATCGGTGCGTCGCGCCGGCGCGGCGGGCGGCGCATGACGCCGGGCTCCGAGGGCTCGAAGGCGAGCACCAGGCCGAGCGTCACGGTGAGGATCATGTTGATCCAGAGGATCTGCACCGGCGTCATCGGCAGCGTCAGGCCGAGGAGGATCGCGAAGATCACGCACAGCACCTCGCCGCCATTGGTGGGCAGCGTCCAGCCGATCACCTTGCGGATATTGTCGTAGACCGTGCGGCCCTCGTGCACGGCGGCGACGATCGAGGCGAAGTTGTCGTCGAGCAGCACCATCTGGGCGGCCTCCTTGGCCGCCTCCGTGCCCTTGCGGCCCATGGCGACGCCGACATCGGCCTGCTTAACCGCCGGTGCGTCGTTGACGCCGTCGCCGGTCATGGCGACGATATGGCCGTTGGCCTGCAGGGCGCGCACGATGCGCAGCTTGTGCTCGGGCGTGGCGCGGGCGAAGACGCTGATCTCCTCGACGGTCCGGCGCAGCTCCTCGTCCGTCATGGCGTCGAGCGCGCTGCCTTCGAGTGCCTTCGGATCGTCGGCGATGGCGAGCTTGCGGGCGATCGCGACGGCGGTGCCGTTGTGATCGCCGGTGATCATCTTGACGGCGATGCCGGCGGAGCGGCATTCGGCCACCGCCGCGATTGCCTCCTCGCGCGGCGGGTCGATGAAACCCGCGACGCCGAGGAAGGTGAGGCCGGTCTCGACCATCGCGAAGGTCAGCCGCGCGACATCTTTCGGCGCGGTCCCCACCGCGAAGCCGAGCACGCGCTCGCCCTCGGCGGCGGCCGCGTCGATGCGCTGGCGCCAGTAGGCCGGGTCGATGGCGCCTGTCGCCTTTTCGCCCGCCTGGTTCGTGCACATGGCCAGCACCCGCTCGGGCGCGCCCTTGACGAAGATGCGGCGCGTGCCGTCCGGATCGTCGTGCAGCGTCGCCATGAAACGATGCTGGGCGTCGAACGGGATCTCGTCGAGCCGCCCCCAGATCTCGCGCTCGGTCTCCGGGTGCAGCCCGGCCTTGGCGGCAAGGGTGACGAGCGCGCCTTCCATCGGATCGCCCAGCACCGCCCACTGTCCGTCGCGCTCGATAAGCCGCGCATCGTTGCACAGGAGGGCGGCGCGGATGAGCGTATCGCGCACGGCATCCGGTCGTGCCGTGCCGCCGTCCGGGGCAGCGAGCCTGCCCTCCGGCGCATAGCCCGCGCCGGCAAGCTCCGTCACGCCCCCGGCCGTCACCACATGGCGCACGGTCATTTCGTTCTTCGTCAGCGTGCCCGTCTTGTCGGAGCAGATCACCGAGGTCGCGCCGAGTGTCTCGACGGCCGGCAGCCGGCGCACCACGGCGTTGCGCGCCGCCATCCGGCGCACGCCGATCGCCAGCGTGATGGTGATGACGGCCGGCAATCCTTCCGGCACGACGCCGACGGCGAGCGCAACGACCACCATCAGCGCGTCGAGCCAGTCGTAGTTTCTCGCCAGCACGGCGAAGACGAAGAGGATGGCGGCCGTGCCGATGGCGAACCAGGTGAAGAGCCGGCCGAACTCGTTGATCTGGCGCAGCAGCGGCGTGGTCAGCGTCTGCACGTTGCCGATGAGGTTGGAGATGCGGCCGATCTCGGTGCGGCTGCCCGTCGCCACCACGACGCCGTGTCCCTGGCCGGTGGTGATGAGGGTGCCGGAATGGAGGATCGGCAGCCGGTCGCCGAGCGCGGTATCGGCAGGAACGGTCTCCTCCCGCTTTTCGGCGGGTACGGATTCGCCGGTCAGGATCGCCTCGTCCGCGGTGAGCCCGCGCGCCCTGATGAGCCGGATATCGGCGGGTACCTTGTCGCCTGCCTCCAGCACGACGAGGTCGCCCGGAACGATCTCGCGGGCATCGACGGTATGCCGTTCGCCTTCGCGCACGACGACGGTGTGCGGGGCGATCATGTCGCGGATCGCGTCGAGCGCCCGCTCGGCCTTGCCCTCCTGGATGAAACCGACCACGGCGTTGACCACGACGACGATGACGATGACCACGCCGTCGATGACATGGCCGAGCAGCATGGCGGCGATGGCGGCCGACAGGAGGAAGTAGATGAGTGCGTTGTTGAACTGCGCAAGGAAGCGCAGGACCGGATGCGTGCGGGCGGTGGCCGGCAACTGGTTGGGGCCATGGGTGCCGAGGCGGCGCCCGGCCTCGTCATGGCCGAGGCCGTCGAGACCCGTCGCCAGCACTGCGCAGGTCTCCTCCTTCGTGCGGGCGTGCCAGGCCTGCGGGCCGGATTGAATGTCGACCGCGCTCATGCGCTTCTCCTTTGCCATCACACCGTCACGCCGATCATCCATCGGATCGCACGCCCCTGCCGGGAACG
Organism: Shinella granuli; assembly: GCF_004341885.1. Taxonomy (GTDB): domain Bacteria; phylum Pseudomonadota; class Alphaproteobacteria; order Rhizobiales; family Rhizobiaceae; genus Shinella; species Shinella granuli. The sequence goes on from NZ_SLVX01000010.1 coordinate 113,698, forward strand.
ATCATCACGTCGCACTCCACCTCTTCCAGAAGCGCCTCGGCGACGCTGCCGATCAATGCGCCGAGAAGGCCGGTCCGGCCGTAGGTGCCGGCAAGCAGCAGGTCGATGTCTTCCTTGATCGCGAATTCGGCAAGGAGGGGTGCGGGATCGCCATGGGCGACATGGATGCCGACATCGTTTCCCGCATCCGGCAGATGACTTGCGACGAAGGCTTTCGCATCCTCCCGCGCCAGGTTCGCCCGGCCTCGCTCGGAACCATCCTTGTCGTCGAGGAAACCGCGGAACGGCATGTCGAAGGCGTGGAAAAGCGTGATGTGGGCCGGCGGGAAGAGCAGGGCGCCCATTTCGAGCGCGCCGGTGGAGGCTTCGGAAAGGTCGCTGGCCACCACGATACGGCGATAGGCCTGCCGCACCCGCTTCTTCACCACCAGCACCGGCAGGCCGGCCTGGCGCACCACGCTTGCCGTCGTGCCGCCGACCAGCATGTGCCCGAGCGCATCGTTGCCGGCAATGCCGGTGACGATCATGTCGCAATTCCTTTCGCGCGCGACGGCGAGGATGACGTCGGCCGGCTCTCCCTCGCGGATGTCGATATCCCAGGCGATATCGCCGACATCTGCGAACTCGCGATCGAGATGGCTGGACGCGCGCCGCCTGGCCGCGGCGAGGATGGTGGAGGTCGTGCCGGTCATGCTGACGACGTCGAGCGCATGCACGATCGTCAGCTTCGCCTTCCATGCCCGGGCAAGATCGAGCGCACGGTCCTGCGCCCTGTCGCAGCGTGCGCTGAGGTCTGTCGCCAGGAGAAGGTGACGAGGGGGATTTTCGGTCATGGGCAAGCATCCTTGTCGTGTTGGCGCAGCGGGACGGTGCGGTTGCTGGCGGCGGTCACCTCGCGATGCCCTCCAGGATCGAGACGGTTTCCTCAGCGATCACCTGCTCCTCGTCGGTAGCGATGACGAAAGCGGTGATGCGGCTTTTCGGGGTGCTGATGCGGGTGGCGTTTGCGGCATTGGCGGCGGGATCGAGGTCGAGGCCGAGCCAGCCGAGCCGCTGGCAGACATCGGCCCGGACCGCCGGCTGGTTCTCGCCGACGCCGGCGGTGAAGACGACGGCGTCGAGACCGCCGAGCGTGGCGGCGAGCCGGGCGATCTCGCCGGCGATGCGGAAGGTGAAGAGCTCGATCGCCTCCCTCGCCTCCGGCGCATCGCTGGCGAGAAGATCGCGGCTGTCGGCGCTGATGCCGGAGACGCCGAGAAGGCCGGACTTGTGATACAGGAGATCCTCGACATCCCGCAGAGTGCGTTCCCCAGGCCCCAGGAGATGCAGCAGCACGCCGGGATCGAGTGCGCCGCATCGCGTCGCCATCGGAATGCCGTCGAGGGTCGAAAAGCCCATGCTGGTGTCGCGGCTGGTGCCCTCGTTGAGGCCGCACAGGCTCGCGCCGCTGCCGAGATGGGCGACCACGACCCTGCCGCTGGCCCTTTCGGGCGCAAGGCGGGTGAGTTCACCGGCGATGAACTTGTAGGAGAGGCCGTGGAAGCCGTACCGCTTGATACCGTGCTCGTGGAGGGCGCGCGGGATGGCGAAGCGGCGCACGAGCGCGTCGTTCGTCCGATGAAAGGCGGTGTCGAAGGAGGCAGCCTGCGGCAGGTCCGGCAGCACGCTGCCGATCGCCCGGATCAGGCGCAGGCTCTGCGGCTGGTGGAGCGGCGCCAGTGCCGTCAGCGCGTCGATCGCCGCGATCGTTTCCGCATCGAGGCGCACGGGACCGTCGAACCTGTCGCCGCCGTGCACGACGCGATGCCCGACGAGCGCGACCTTCCCGAGGTCGAAGTTGCGGCCGAGGATGGCGAAGGTCTCTGAGAGGATGTCGCTCAGGTCCTCGTCCGGCCGGGCCTCCAGCGTGGTTTCGATCCGCTGCTCACCCTCGCCTGCCCGCAAGGTCAGCGGATCGTGGCGAAAATCTATCACGCCGCGCGCGATCCGGGCAGGACCGGCGACATCAAGCTCGAACAGGCCGATCTTCACGGTGGAGGAGCCGGCGTTGAAGGTCAGCAGGGTTTTCCGGCTCATGCGGACAGTCCTTTCATCGGATACGGCGTTCCGGCCATCTTGGCGGGCAGGAGGCCGACCGTCCACAGGCCATGGGCGACGAACCGGGCGATCGAGGCGGTATCGCCGGGTCGAGGTGCGCCGAAGGTCCTGTTGCGGAGAATGTCGGCCAGCGGAGTTTCACCTTTGCAAAACATAGGTCCCCGGAGCATCGGCGAGCGATCTGTTGCCCTTGCGGCGGGCGCCCATCGCCGGTGCTGCGACCCGCTCCGGCGCCGAACGCGCGGCAAGCCATCTCGTCCAGGCCTCCCACCACGAGCCCGGTCGCCCCTCGGCGGTTTCCGCCCATTCGTCTGCGCCCACGCATAGCCCTTCGGCCGCGCGCGTGGCGATGCGGTAGCGGCGGCGCGGGTGGCCCGGTTCGCTGACGATGCCGGCATTGTGGCCGCCGCTGGTGAGGACGAAGGTGAGGTCGGTATTGCTGAGGTAATGGATCTTGTAGACCGATCGCCAGGGCGCGACGTGATCGCGCTCGGTGCCGACCACGAACATCGGCACACGGATGTTCTGGATGGCGGCAGGGTGCCCGTCGACCAGGAAGCGCCCGGCGGCAAGCTCGTTGCCGAGATAAAGGCGTTTCAGGTATTCGGCATGCATCCGGTAGGGCATGCGGGTGGAATCGGCGTTCCAGGCCATCAGGTCGATCATCGGCGTGCGCTCGCCCATCATGTGCTCGTGCACGATGCGCGACCAGACGAGGTCGTTCGAGCGCAGGAGCTGGAAGGCGCCTGCCATCTGGTCGGCCGAGAGATAACCGCGGTTCCACATCATGCTTTCGAGCACATGCAACTGGCTGTGGTCGATGAAGAGCGCGAGTTCGCCGGGCTCCGTGAAATCCGTCTGCGCCGCAAGCAATGTCAGGCTCGCCAGCCGGTCGTCACCCCGGCGTGCCATGTCGGCGGCTGCGATGGACAGCAGCGTGCCGCCCAGGCAATAGCCCGCGGCATGGACCCTGCGGCCGGGAACGACGGCATCGACCGCCTCGAGCGCCGCCATCACGCCGAGCCGGCGATAGTCGTCCATCGTCAGGTCGCGGTCGGCCGCCGTCGGGTTGCGCCAGGAAATGCAGAAGACGGTGTGGCCCTTCTCCACCAGGTAACGCACGAGCGAATTGTGCGGCGAAAGGTCGAGGATGTAATATTTCATGATCCAGGCCGGCACGATCAGCACCGGTTCGGCCAGCACGGTTTCGCCTGCCGGCGCGTACTGGATCAGCTCGATCAGGTGGTTGCGGTAGAGCACCTTGCCCGGCGTTGCGGCGACATCCCGGCCGACGACGAAATTCTCCGTGCCGGCCGGCTGCTGTCCGGTGGCGAGGCGCCCTACATCCTCCATCCAGTTGCGCAGGCCGTCGAGGAAATTCATGCCGCCGGATCGGATCGTCCTTTCCAGCACCTCCGGATTGGCGAAGGGCAGGTTGGAAGGCGAGAAGACATCGAGGATCTGGCGCGCGGCGAAGGACACGATATCCTGGTGATGCGGCGCCACACCGGGCACCTCGTTCGTGACATTGTGCCACCATTGCTGCTGGAGCAGGAAGGCCTGCGCCCAGATGCTGAACGGCGGCTTTTTCCAGCGCGGGTCGGCAAAGCGGTAGTCTCCGGCGAGAGGCTCGATGCAGGGCGGTGCATCCGGATCGGCTGCCGCTGCCGCGAGATGGCAAAGCAGGCGGACGGCCTTGCGGTTGGCCTTGTCGAGGAGTTCCAGCCGCTTGCCGGGCGCGGAGGCGAGATGGATCGACCAATCCATGAGGGCAAGCGCGAAGGCGGCAGGCGACAGGCCCGCGCTGAACTGCCCGGTGAACGCCTCCCGCATGCGGTCGATCGCGCGGAAGGCTTCGCTTCCCAGCTCCTCCATGCGCGGAACGGGCGGCAGGCCTGCCGCGTGCCGGAAAGGCAATGTCTCGCTCATCGGGCTGTTCATGGATGTCTCCTTCGGCAGGTTCATGTGCACTGCTGGAAGCAACCGCATTCGCATTGCGACCCCATGACCGGATGGCGGATCGAGCGCCACCCTATACAGGGCAGTCTCCATCTCCGTTGACACAGATCAAGTTTCATTGTGCGAAATCGCCTAGAATGAAATGATGTCGAAACGGGAAAAAGGGAGTTCGTCATGCCTGAAGTCAATGCGACGGATGCGGAGCGGGTTGTTGCGGCCTTTGCCCCCATGGCGGCCGATCCGCTTCTCCTGACGCCCTTCGAGATCGGAATGGCGATGTACCGGCACTGGCTGGGCGCGACGTCGCGCCTGCTCCAGGACCAATCCGCCCATCTGCAGAATCTCGCCGAATGCGACAATCCCTTCAACATGCTGGTCTATCAGACGTAGTTCGCCGAGAAATCCGTCGCGGCCGGCCTCGATGAACTGCGCCGGGGCGTCGATACGGTCACGGAAGCCGCCCGTGGCCATATGGCCGTCGGCGGGACGTTGCCGCAATAGGACCGTGCCGTTGCCGGAGCAAACCGGAGGGTATGGGCGTTGAAGCCTTCGAACAGGCGACAAGGAGAGAGGGCATGGCGAACGATCCTGACACCGGGGACCTCGCGCTGATTGACCGTTACTGGCGGGCGGCCAACTATCTTTCCGTCGGCCAGATCTACCTGATGGACAATCCGCTGCTCCGCGAGCCGCTCAAGGCGGAGCATGTGAAGCCGCGCCTTCTCGGCCACTGGGGCACCACGCCGGGTCTGAATTTCATCTACGCCCACCTCAACCGGATCATCAAGGCCCGCGATGCCGACATCCTCTACATCTGCGGCCCCGGCCACGGCGGGCCTGGCATGGTGGCCAACACCTATCTGGAAGGCACCTATTCGGAAATCTATCCGGAGGTGGGCGAGGACGAGGCAGGGCTGAAGAAACTCTTCCGGCAGTTCTCCTTCCCCGGCGGCATTCCGAGCCATGCGGCGCCCGAGACGCCCGGCTCGATCCACGAGGGCGGCGAGCTCGGTTATGCGCTGGTGCATGCCTATGGCGCGGCCTTCGACAATCCCGACCTCGTCGTCGCCTGCGTGGTGGGGGACGGCGAGGCCGAGACCGGCCCGCTCGCCGCCGCCTGGCATTCCAACAAGTTCCTGAGCCCCGTCAGCGACGGCACGGTGCTGCCGATCCTGCATCTCAACGGCTACAAGATCGCCAACCCGACCGTGCTGGCACGCCTGCCGGACGAAGAGCTTGCCCATCTCTTCACCGGCTATGGCTACGATCCGATCTTCGTGGAGGGCCACGAGCCGCAGGCCATGCACCGGGACATGGCGGCGGCGCTCGACACGGCCTTCGACCGCATCGCGGCCATCCGCGCCGCAGCGAAGGGCGAACCCGCCCGAAGGCCGCACTGGCCGATGATCGTGCTGCGCAGCCCCAAGGGCTGGACGGGGCCGAAGGAGGTGGACGGCAAGGTGGTCGAGAACCATTGGCGCTCGCACCAGGTACCCGTTTCCGAATGCCGCTCGAACGCCGCCCATCGCGACATCCTCGAAGCCTGGATGCGCAGTTACGATCCGGAAGATCTCTTCGACGCGGCCGGCCGCCTCAAGCCGGACCTGCGGGCGCTCGCGCCGACAGGGGAACGCCGCATGGGTGCCAGCCCGCACGCCAATGGCGGCGTCCTGCGCAAGGCGTTGCGCACGCCGGACATTCGTGACTATGCGGTCGCCGTCGACAATCCCGGGGCTATCGACGCGCAGGCGACGAAGGTTCTCGGCGACTATCTGCGCGACGTGATCCGGCTGAACGCGGCGGAAAGCAATTTCCGCGTCTTCGGCCCGGACGAGACGGCCTCGAACCGGCTCGGCAGCGTCTTCGAGGCGACGGATCGCGCATGGATGGCCGAGACGCTGCCGACGGACGATCATCTTTCGCCGGACGGCCGCGTCATGGAAGTCTTGAGCGAGCATCTTTGCCAGGGCTGGCTGGAAGGCTATCTCCTCACCGGCCGCCACGGCTTCTTCTCCTGTTACGAAGCCTTCATCCACATCGTCGATTCGATGTTCAACCAGCATGCCAAGTGGCTGAAGGTCGCGCGCGAGCTGTCCTGGCGCAAGCCGGTCTCCTCGCTCAACTACCTGCTGACCTCCCATGTCTGGCGGCAGGACCACAACGGCTTCTCGCACCAGGATCCCGGCTTCGTCGACCTCGTCGCCAACAAGGGCGCGGATATCGTGCGCGTCTACCTGCCGCCGGACGCCAACACGCTGCTTTGGGTCGGCGATCATTGCCTGAAGACCTGGAACCGCATCAACGTCATCGTCGCCGGCAAGCAGCCGGCGCCGCAATGGCTGGCCATGGATGAGGCGGTGCGCCATTGCGAGGCCGGGCTCGGCATCTGGGACTGGGCGGGCACGGAAGAGGGGCTTGGCCCGGACATCGTGATGGCCTGCGCCGGCGACGTGCCGACCATGGAAACGCTCGCCGCCGTCGATCTCCTGCGCCGGGCGCTGCCGCACCTGCGCATCCGCGTCGTCAATGTCGTCGACCTGATGGTGCTGCAATCGCCGCAGCACCATCCGCACGGCATTTCGGACGCGGCTTTCGACCGGATCTTTACCCGCGACCGGCCGGTGATCTTCGCCTATCACGGCTATCCCTACCTCATCCATCGGCTTGTCTACAAACGCACGAACCACACGAACGTGCATGTCAGGGGCTTCATCGAGGAGGGCACGACCACCACGCCCTTCGACATGGCCGTGATGAACGAGCTCGACCGCTATCATCTCGCCATCGAGGCCGTCGAGCGCCTGCCGGCTCTGGGTGAAAAGGCGGCGGATATCGTTGCCGCGCTGAAGGGGAAGCTTGCCGAGCACCACGCCTATGTGCGCGAGCATGGCGAGGACATGCCGGAAATCCGGGACTGGAAATGGCCCTATCCGCGGCAGTAGCCGTGCCGTGGGCAAAGCGGTCCGTGAGGGGAGGGGATCATGCTGTCACTGAAATCGCTCGGCGGCGCCGGAACCGTCACCGGTTCGAAGCATCTGCTTTCCCTCGGCGAGCATCGCATCCTGGTCGATTGCGGTCTCTTCCAGGGCCTGAAGAACCTGCGTGACCTCAACTGGACGCCCCTGCCGGTCTCCCCGCACGCCATCGATGCGGTGATCCTCACCCATGCGCATCTCGATCATAGCGGATACCTGCCGCGTCTGGTGCATGCGGGCTATCGCGGCAAGGTCTATGCAACGCCGGCCACCCGCGACGTCGCCGAACTGATCCTCATGGACAGCGGCCACCTGCAGGAAAAGGATGCGGACTTCCTCAACCGGCACAAGTTGTCGCGCCACCAGCCGGCCCTTCCGCTCTATGGCGTGCGGGACGCGCAACGGGCCGTCGAGCACTTCTCGACCGTGGAGTTCGGACAGGCGGTGCGGCTTGCCAACGGCGCGACCTTCCGCTTCCGTCCCGCCGGGCACATTCTGGGCGCAGCGAGCGTGGACCTCGAATGGGGCGGCCGCCGGATCGTCTTTTCCGGCGATATCGGGCGCTACAGCGATCCGCTCATGCCGGACCCGGCTCCGCCGCCGGAGGCCGACTATATCCTCATCGAATCCACCTACGGCAATCGCATCCACGACAGGACCGACCCGGCCGATGCCCTGCAAGCGGTCATCGACCGGACGGTCAGGCGCGGCGGCACGCTCGTCGTCCCGGCCTTCGCCGTCGGCAGGGCGCAGGAACTGCTCTACTATTTCTGGAAGCTGAAGCGGGCGGGCCGTCTTCCGGCCGTTCCGCTGTTCCTCGACAGTCCGATGGCCATCGACGCGACGGGGCTTCTGGGCCGGCACATGCAGGATCACCGTCTCGATATGGAAACCTGCAAGGCCGTGTTCTCCATCGCGCGCTACACCGACGACGTCGAGGCTTCGAAGGCGATCAGCGCCAACCGGTTTCCCAAGATCGTCATTTCGGCTTCGGGCATGGCGACGGGCGGGCGCGTCCTGCATCATCTCAAGGCGTTCGCGCCCGATGCCCGCAATACGATCCTGCTTGCCGGCTTCCAGGCGGCCGGCACGCGAGGCCGCTCGCTCCAGGAAGGCGCGAGGGAGCTGAAGATCCATGGCTCCTGGGTGCCGGTCAATGCGGAGGTGGCGCATCTCGACATGCTCTCGGCCCATGCCGATGCCGACGAACTGATGCGCTGGCTCTCCGCCTGCCCGCGCCCGCCGCGCAAGGTCTTCATCGTGCACGGCGAGGCCGAAGCCTCCGAAGCGTTGCGCATCCGCATCGCGCGGGAGCTTGGATGGGCGAGCGTCGTGCCGCGGCTCGATCAGGAATTCGTGTTGTGAGCCCGGCAGGCCGGGTTCAGGCGGAGCGGAGGTCCTTGCGGATCAGGACGAGGGTCGCGTCGTCGGGATAGGGGATCGCGACGAAACCCTGCTCCCGTTCGAGTTCAATGGCCTCGTGGTTTTCGCGGCTTTCGAGCGATTCCAGGGTCTCGACGCCGCGAGACTGCGCGTAGCGGGCCGCATGGCGCAGCATTTCCCAGGCGATGCCCTTGTGCTTGTCCTCGGCGCGAACGGAGATCGCCACCTCCGCCTTCGTCATCGACGGATCGCAGGCAACCATCGCCGTCGCGACAATCGCCTTGCCGTCATCGGCAAAGGCAAGGAAGTGCTCGGTCGCGCGATGATCGACCTGCGTCATGGCGAGGAGACGTTCATGGCTCATCTCGCGCACGCCGCGCGAGGAGACGTTCATGGCTCATCTCGCGCACGCCGCCGAGGAAACGGAAGCGTAGGTCTGCGGGCGCCACATGGGCGAAGAACGCGGCCAGAAGCGCCTCGTCCTCGGGGCGGACCGGGCGAATGTGGAGCACGAACCCGGTGCGGGTCACCAGATCGCAGCTCCAGAGGTCGGCGGCCGGCCGCACGGATGAACCGCCCGCTCGTTCCGGTTCCTCGTAGACAAGTGCTATCATCGCATTCTCCTTCGCAAGGTTCGAGATCGATTTCCGATATCGGCCATTGTGCACCCGCTGCCGCAACCGGGCTTTGATGCGGGTCAAGGTGATGCGGAGGGACCGGGTGCAGTCTTTCCACATTTTCGAATGCCGGGAGGCGGTGCCGTGCCTGACGCAGAACATGGCCGCCAGGGCCGCGGCGGGGGCCACTGCATGACCTGCCCCATCGCGCGCGATCCGATCTGACAGAGGAGAAACCAACATGCCCGTCAATCTGCATGGCTGCAGTGTGCTGACGCTGGACGATTTTTCCGGCGCGGAGATCCGCTACCTGCTGCGTCTTGCCGCCGAGCTCAAGGCGGCGAAGCAGGCCGGCACGGAGGTGCCGCGTCTTGCCCGCAAGAACATCGCCCTGATCTTCGAAAAGGAATCCACCCGCACCCGCTCCGGCTTCGAGGTCGCGGCCTACGATCAGGGCGCGCACGTCACCTATATCGGCCCGTCCGGCAGCCATATCGGCCACAAGGAAACCATGAAGGACACGGCGCGCGTACTCGGACGCATGTACGACGCCATCGAGTTCAGGGGCTTCAGCCAGCATCAGGCGGATGTGCTGGCCGCCTATGCCGGCGTGCCGGTCTATAACGGGCTGACCGACGAGGCGCATCCGACCCAGGTTCTCGCCGACTTCATGACGATGCGCGAATTCACCCACAAGCACCTGTCGGACACGACGCTCGTCTTCGTCGGCGCGGGGCGGGACAATGTGGCGACGTCGCTCGCGATCGGCGCGGCGAAGGTCGGCATGGACATGCGCATCGCTTCGCCCCGCGCGCTCTGGCCGGACGATGCGTTCTGCGATCGCGTCCGGTCCATGGCAGAAGCGAACGGCGGCAGCTTCCGGCTGGATGAGGATGTCCATGCCGCCGTGCTCGGGGCTGATTTCGTCTATACCGACGTCTGGCTTTCCATGGGCGAGAACGAGAGCGCCTGGCGGGAAAGGATAGAGCTCCTGACGCCCTATCGCGTGACCCGCGCGCTGTTGGCCGCGACGAGAACGCCGCATACAAAGTTCATGCATTGCCTGCCGGCCTTCCACAATGCGGAGACGGAGGTCGGGCAGGACATCGCCCGAAGCTACGGCATCGATTGCATGGAGGTCACCGACGAGGTCTTCGAATCCGCCGCATCGATCGTGTTCGACCAGGCGGAAAACCGCATGCACACGATCAAGGCGATCCTCGTCGCCACTATCGGAGCGTGACATGAGGATCGGTGCCCGGCGGGTTTGCTGCACTTGATCGGCGTCAAGGTGACGTTTTGCATGTGCACTATCCTTTACCCAGATAGAAAACAGGACGGAGGAGCAGTCCGATGAGCTACAAGTCCATTCTCGTGAATCTGGATGTCGACGGGCCGATCGGTCCGGTCGTGAAGGCGGCGCGTGCGCTGGCGCAGCGATGGAACGCCAGGCTGATCGGATTTTGCGCGGCCGACGTGTATCTGCCGGTCACCGGGCCGGAGGGCGCGACGCTCGCCGCGGAAGTCTGGCAGCAGATGCGCGACGACGACGAGCGCCGGTTCAAGGAACTGCGCAAGGAATTCGAGACCCTGGTTGCCGGCGCCGTCGAGACCGAATGGCGCGAAGCCCTGGAAAGACCGACCTACGCCCTTGTTCAGGCATCGAGAGCGGCCGATCTCGTCGTCATGCAGGCGGCCGATGGCGCCGCGACGCGGGATACGGCGCGCCGGTCCGATCCGGGGAGCGTCGTCCTGCAGGCGGGGCGTCCCCTGCTGATTGTCGGGACGGAGGCGGAACACAGGCTCGGCAGGAAGATCGTGGTCGCCTGGAAGGACACGAAGGAAGCGCGGCGGGCGGTCCTCGATGCCGTGCCGCTGCTCCAGGCGGCCGACGATGTCATCGTGGTCACGGTGGCGCCCACCATCGATCAATGGGCTCGCGAGAGCATGGCCGACGTTACTGCGTTTCTCGCCCGCCATGGCGTGGCCGCGCGCAATGAAACCATGGAGAGCTACCACGAGAGCGACAGCCTGATCGCGCTCGTCGACCGCTACGATGCCGATCTCGTCGTTTCGGGCGCCTTCGGGCACAGCCGGCTCAGGGAATGGGCTTTCGGAGGCATGACCCGGTCGTTGCTCGACGAAGTCCGGCTCAACCGTTTCATGTCGAGCTGACCGGGCCGCTTGCGGCTGAACAAGGAACGCATGGTGGAAGGGTTTCGCAGTTCTGATTGTTGCAGCGCAAGCTCTGCGGCAATTCGGCAGGTAAGGAGCCTTTTCATCGCGAGGCACGATTGGTAAGCCTTGCGGGAGAGGTTTCGATGAACAAGCGTCTGCAACAAAGCCGGATTGGAATGGTGGCCTTCGCCGTCGCCATCCTGATGGCGTTGCAGGTGCTCCTCAGCCCGTTCGCCGTTGCAGCCAGCGCCGCCACGTCGCCGGTCGATGCCTTCGGCAACCCGCTCTGCATCACGCATATCGAGGAGCAGGAACCGGCGTCCGCGCCGGGCAAGGAGCGTTCGCTCGCTCCCGATTGCTGCGTGCTTGCCTGCGGCTCGGCCGCAGCCTTCGTGCCGACGCACCACGCCGTCCCTATCCTGTTCAATCCGCTTGCCCAGCCATCGCAGCGGATCCTCGATGGCTATGGCGACACTGTCCCGTCGGTGTATGACGCGCTCCCCGGACATCCGCGCGGTCCCCCCACGAGCGCCTGATCGCCAGGCAGCGACCGTTCCGCGGCCATGATGATCAATCTGCCTTGGGCCCATTGACGGGCAGGGCAGGTGACGTCGCGCGCCTCCTTCTTCCTTCAAATCTTGCCGGCAGGGATGACCGGCCTCATGGAGACTGACTATGCTGAAAAGAATGCTTGCAACCGTTGCCGCCCTCGCAATCGGTTCCGGAACCGCCTTCGCCCATGTTTCGCTGCAACTGAAGGAGGCGCCGGTCGGCTCGACCTACCGCGCGATCTTCCAGGTGCCGCATGGTTGCGAAGGCAAGCCGACGAATGTGGTCCGCGTGCAGATCCCGGAAGGCGTCATCGCGGTCAAGCCGCAGCCGAAGGCCGGCTGGACGCTCGAAAAGATCAAGGGCGCCTATGCGAAATCCTACGACTACCACGGCACGCCGACCAGTGAAGGCGTGAAGGAGATCGTGTGGAGCGGCGGCAGCCTTGGCGATGACGAATATGACGAGTTCGTCCTGCGGGTCTATCTGACGAAGGACCTGAAAGCGGGCGAAACGCTCCACTTCCCCGTGGTGCAGGAGTGCCCGGATGGCATGGCCGAGCGCTGGATCGAGATTCCGGCCGAGGGCCAGTCGGCCGACGATCTCGAGCTTCCCGCGCCCGGTGTGAAGTTGCTGGAGGCCGCAGGCGGCCACTAAAGCATGTCGCAACGGCGCGAAGCGGTTTTGCGCTCGCAATTGCGGAGAAGCAAAAAGGTCAGGGTGGTGTTTCCGCGGTTCGGTGAAAAGCGGAAGACATCCTGACCCCGTGAAGGCCGGCGCCATCGGGGTGCCGGTCGCATCTGTCCTTCGGAGATCGTTCGTGCGGGAACATCTTGGCCGATCCTGTATCCGGGTATTTCTAACCGGCATCCTCTGGTGCTGCCTCATCGTGGCGGCGATGGCGCATGCCGCGCTGACGGGGGCGGTGCCGGCGGATGGGGCGGTCGTCGAAACACCCCCGAAATCCTTGTCGCTGTCCTTCAGCGAGCCGGTTTCGCCGCTCGTGCTGAGGCTCATCCTGCCGGATGGCCAGGCAAGGACGCTCGGGACATTCGTCCTTCGAGACCGCGTGCTTGAAATCGCGCCGCCGGATGACCTCGGGGCCGGTACCCATGTCCTTGTCTGGCGCGTCGTCTCCGAGGACGGGCATCCGGTTGCGGGTTCCACGGTCTTTTCGATCGGTGCGCCAGGCAACGTGCCGCCCGTCGCGGAAGGGTCGGTCGACTGGCCGGTCAGGATCGCGCTGTGGGTTGCGCGGGTCGTGAGCTATGCCGGTCTTTTCTTCGGGATTGGCGGCCTCTTTGCCGTCCGCTGGCTGATCCCGGGCGGGGCCGATGGCCTGCGCGTCATAAGGGCGGCAACGCTGCTCGGTGCGGTGGCGACCATCCTCTCCCTGGGTTTTCAGGGGCTGGACGCACTCGGCGCTCCCCTGTCTGCTCTCGCGGATAGAGCGGTATGGCAAGCCGGCCTCGCCACGCGTTTCGGCTTGACCGTCATGGCGCTTCTGGCGGCATTCTGTCTGGCATTCGTTGCCCCTTCGAGGGCGGGATTTGCGGGCCGGGCGGCATCCCTGGTGTCTCTCGTCGTCGGAAGCGGCGCCTTGGCGTTGAGTGGCCATGCAAGTTCGGCCGCGCCGCAGTGGCTGATGCAACCTGCCGTCCTTGTGCATGCGATCACGATAGAGGTCTGGATCGGCGCCCTTCTGCCGCTGGCCTACGCCCTGCGGCGGGGCGGTGATGCGGGCCGGCAGGCGCTCGGCCGATTTTCACGCCTGATCCCCGTCTGCGTTGCCGTCCTGACCGTGGCCGGCCTGCTGCTTGCGGTCGTTCAGGTTCAGCAATTCGGCGCGCTTTTTTCAACGGCCTACGGCAACGTGCTGCTGGTCAAGCTGGCGCTGCTTGCCGTCCTGTTTGCGCTCGTGGCTCTCAACCGCTGGGTTTTCACCAGGTCTGCCGTGCGTGGGGATCGCGGCGCAGCGCGGCGGCTCGGGCGCGCGATCATTGTCGAGACCATGATCGTCCTTGCGATTTTTGCCGTCGCTGCGGCGTGGCGGTTCACGCCGCCACCGCGCGCACTGGCGCTCGTGGCGGCGCAACCGGTCTCGACCCACATCCATTCGGACAAGGCGATGGCCGAAATCACGCTCACTCCCGGGCGCTCCGGTCCGGTCCAGGTATCCGCCGTCATCTTGTCGCCGGACTTCACGCCCCTGACCCCGAAGGATGTCACGTTCGTCTTCTCGAACCCGGAAGCGGGCATCGAGCCGATGCGCAGGCGAGCCGTCCTACAAGCCGACGGGACCTGGCGGGCCGTGGACGTCGTGATTCCCCTGGCCGGGCAATGGCGCGTGAGGCTCGACGTTCTCATCAGCGATTTCGAACTCGTGCGGTTACAGGAAACGGTTGAAATCGCGCCCTAGAACATCCGGCCCTCCACGGGGAAGTCTACCACGTATAGCTCAGGTTCGCCTTGACGGCTCGGCGGTTTCCAAACAGGACGGTGTCGGAATAGAAACCGGGCGTGAAGTATTTCTCGTCTGTCAGGTTGCTGCCCGAGACGGTGAACTTCAGCCCGTCGAAATCCGGGTTCCGCGCGCCGAAATCATAGCTGACCGCCGCGTCGAGCAGCGTATAGCCCGCAACCTTGACCTGCGCGCCCGTGCCTCCGTCCATCACCGCCATCGAACTTCCGACGAAGCGTACGCCGCCGCCGACCGTCAGGCCCGACAGCGCTTCCTGCTGGAAGGCATAGTCGAGCCACAGCGAGGCCTGATGATAGGGAACCGCCGCCATGCGGGTGCCGGCCTTGCTGATGCCGGTCGCATCCGCATTGTCCTTCGTTATGCGCGTGTCCGTGTATGAATAGGCGGCCGTCAGCGCCAGCGCGTCCGTCAGGTCCGCCTTCGCCTCGATCTCGAAGCCGCGCGAGCGCACCTCACCCTCCTGCACCAGGAAGCCGGGATGGAGCGGGTCATTCGTGGTGACGTTCTGCTGGGTGATCTGGAAGAGCGAGGCCGTGATCAGGCCGTTCCAGCCGAGCGGCTGATACTTGATGCCCGCCTCCCACTGTTCGCCCGTCGTCGGCTCGAAGGCGCGGCCGGAAAAGTCCGTGCCGGCCTCCGGCTGGAAGGAGGTGGAATAGCTGAGATAGGGGGCGAGGCCGTTGTCGAAGAGATAGCCGATGCCGGCCCTGCCCGTGAAGGCGTGATTGCGCTCCGATGTGCTGATGGCGCTGGCAAGGTCGTCCACATCGGTCTTGACCCAGTCGTAGCGGCCGGCGAAAGAGAGCACCCAGTTGTCGATCCTGACCTGGTCCTGCGCATAGAGGCCGACCTGGGTCTGGATGAGGTTCTCGTCCGACCAGGGTACGCCGAAGGTCAGGCCCGAGGGATCGTAGACCGGGTCGAAGATGTCGATCGTGATGAAATTGGTCGAATTCGCGCGGCGCTCGTGGCTGTCGTAGCGGCCGTAGTCGAGGCCGAAGAGCAGATTGTGTTCGCTTGCACCAAGCTCGACGGTGCCGCCGATATTGTTGTCGACGAGGAAGCTGTTCGTGGTCTTCGGCCGCTGCTGTGCGCCGATGCGCGCATAATGCCCGTCGAAGAGCGTCGTCGGCCAGTCCCAGATCCAGCCGGCCGTATAGTCGACCTTTGCGTGGCTGTAGCGAACATTCTGGTTGAAGGTCCAGCCGTTGTCGAATTCGTGCTTGAATTCGTAGCCGACGGAGGTGTTCTGCGTGTTCCATTCCGTCACGCCGGGAATGCCGAGATAAAGGCTGGACGGGATGCGCACGCCCTTGTCGAAGATGGTGTTGTCCATCGGCAGGCTCTGCTCGCCGCCGCCCTTGTGGACCTTGTGGTAGTTGGCAAGCAGGGTGAGCGACGTGCCCTCGTCGGGCTTCCAGGTGAAGGCGGGCGCGATGTAGAGCGCGTCGTCCGGCGAATGGTCGATCTGGGTGCCGCTGTCGCGGAGAAGCGCGGTGAGGCGATAGAGGAAAGCGTCGTCCTCTGAAACCGGACCGCCGAAATCGGCGGTCACCTGCCGGCGTCCGTAGCTGCCATATTCCACCTGTACCTCGCGGTAGGGCGCCTCGGTCGGGCGCTTGGAAGTGGCGTTCACGAGGCCGCCGGGCGTCGACTGGCCGAAGAGCACCGAGGACGGTCCCTTGAGAACGTCGAGCCGTTCCAGCCCGAACATCTCGATGTCGTTGTCGTAGGAATTGAAGCCATTGCGGATGCCGTCGCGATAGTTGGCATATTGGCCGATGGCGCGGAAACCGCGCAGATAGAGGTCGGGCATGCCCTGGCCGCCCGGATAGTCGATGACGCGCAGGCCCGGCGTGTAGGCGACGGCCGCGTTGAAATCGCCCGCGCCGCGCGCGTCCATCTCCTTGCGCGTCACGACGTTCACGGTCTGCGGCACTTCGAGGATCGGCGTGTCGCTCTTGGTGGCGATGCGGCTGCCCTTGGCGACGATGCCGTTGGTGCCGCCGCCCTCGCCCGTTACCACGATGGGCGAAAGGGCGGTGGAACCTTCCGTACCGCCGACGCTGCCGGTCTCGGACGGGTCGATCAGCATGACGGTCCTGTCGGTCCGGAAACGCCAGGTCAGGCCGCTGCCGCCAAGCAGCTTCGCCAGCGCCTCATCGGCCGGGAGCGTGCCGCTGACGCCCGGCGAGCGGATGCCGGCAGGCACCGTGCCGTTGAAGACGATGTCGATGCCGGTCGTTGCGGAAAAGCGCACCAGGGCGGCAGGAAGCGGCTGCGCGGCGATGGAGAAGCTGTAGGACTGGCTGGCCGCCTGCGCCGCTGCCGGCTGGAGCGGCGCAAGGAGCGCCATGCCCGCCGTGCTCGCCGCCAGCATCAAAGGCATGGCGATGGCCATCCTGCCCTGTCCCGATCTCTTCCGATAAGCTGCGCGCACCATGAACCCCCTGGATACTCTGAAATCCTGCCGTCGAAACGGTCTCGAAGGATTCGACGAGCGATGTTCCGAAAAACCTGAGTAGTTCTGGAAATTTTTATCGGCGGTAGATGAGGGTAAGCCAGGGCGAGAGCGGGACGACGCGGATCGGCAGGCCGAGTTCCATGGTTTCGAGGATCCGGTCCGATCGTTTCACGTCGACGATGAGCGTGACGGGCTGGCGCGCGAGCTGCCTGTCCATCACAACGATCTTGCCCTGCCGCCAGCGCCCGATATCCTCGACCACCTTGCTGAAGGGGGTGGAGAGGAAGACGAGCTGCCCGCGACGCCAGGCGAGCCGGGCCTGCGTGTCGGCATCACCCGGCTCGGAAAGCCGGCCTTCGCTGTAGGAAAGGCTTTGGCCCTCATCCAGGATGAGGCTCCGTCCGCCGGCGGATACTTCGACTGCGTGTTTCGTCACCAGCACGGACGTTTCTTCCGGCGCTATGGCGACGGAATATTCGGTGCCGAGTGCCGTCGCCCTGAGGTCGCCGGCCTCGATCGTGAAGGGGCGCGCTGCGTCGGCCGCGACGTCGACGAAGATCTCGCCCTCCTGCAACCGCACACGCCGGGCCGTCTCGCTGAAGTCGATGGAAAAGGTCGTGCGCGGGGAAAGTTCGACGCGCGTGCCGTCGGCAAGTTTCACCGTGGCCGTTTCACCGGTGCCGGTCGCGTGGTCGCCGAAGGGGCGGGTAAGCCTCAGCGCAGTCAAGCCGGTGCCGGCGGCAATCAGGGCAAGGCCGGCCCCCTTCAGGACGGTTCGCCGGGAAACACCGGTGGTGGAGCCAGGCTCGCCGGCAAGGCCGGCCCCGGTCCACAGGCGCTCGAGTTCGCAATAGGCGTGCCCATGCCGTTCGTCCGCCAGCAGCCAGGCGCGGAACCGCTGGTGGTCGGCCGCGCTCGGCGCGTCGAGAAGGCGCGCAAACCATTCCGCGGCTGCCGTGGAAATGGCTGCTTCGCTTTCGCTCGTCTCGCCGGTTCGGGATTCCTTTTCCATGCTTTACTCGCTGCGGCCGGATATGCGCTCCGTCACTCTTGTGGACGGCGGGGCACGGTGAAAATCTGGGTCAGGTCCGCGCCATTTCCGCTTTCAGGCGTTCCAGGGCCGTCACCATGTGGCTGAACACGGTTTTCGGCGAGATGCCGAGGCGTGCGCCGATTTCGGCATAGGTCAGCCCCTCCAGCCGCGACAGCAGGAACACCTGCCGGCACTTCGGCGGCAGGCTGTCGATCGCCGCCTGCAGCCGCCGCAGATCGTCGCGCCCCATGACGACGTCTTCCGCCGAAGGCGCGGGATCGGCGATGCGCTCAAGGCCCTCGATGCCGTGCAGAAAAGGAGCGATCCGCCGTCGCCGTTCATGGTCGGCGGCAAGGTTGCGCCCGGTGGTGACGAGATAGCCGGCGAGATCCGCCACGCCCGTCAGCAGGCTTCGGCGTTCCCAGAGCTTCAGGAATGCGTCCTGCGTCAGATCCGCCGTCGTCGCGCGGCAGCCGACCCGGCGGTAGATGATCGCCCGCATGCGTTCCTGGACGGCAAGAAAAGTGTGAAGCAGCGGGGAATGACGGGATTCGCTCATGCCAGTCGGCAGACCACGGGACCGATTGAGGCGGGTTGTCGCCCGCAAAGTTGAGAATTAAATTCATCTTATTTGATGATTGCCTTCTTTGCAACGCTGGCCGGTTTGCCCGATCCCGGGCGCGTCATCGGAAATTTGACTGTTGTTCCAGATTAAGCGCCTCGACATTTGAATGGCAAAATCCAGACCCTAGCCGGAAACCGATGACAGAAACGCCTCGGTCGGCATTGCGTCCATCTGGGTGGTAAATCTGCGTTCGAGCAGCTTCAGCGATGCGTCATAGGTTTCGTCCGTGCCGCTGCAGACGGCATCGGTCAGGATGATTGCGCGATATCCGAGATCGATGGCACCCAGCGCGGTGGCGAGGACGCAGACATCGGTTTCGCCACCGGTAATCACCAGTGTGTCGACCTCAAGGCCCTTCAGATAGGCGTTCAGCCGACCGTCGATCCAGGGGGAATAGGTCCGCTTGTCGAAGACGATCGCGGGGGGCGTGAATGCTGCGAGTTCCGGGAGCAGGCCATACATCTCCGCCGGCAGATGCTCAGCCGTCATCATCCACCACTTCTCGTAGTAGACGCGCCACATGCCGGCTGCATCGGCAGGACGCGTCGGCGGCAGGAAGCGGGAGAAGATCGTGCGCTCGGTATGCCGGCCCGCGACCTCAAGGACCTGCGGCGAAATCCGCTCCATCCAGGACACTTTCCAAGGCGTGTCCTCGGCAAACATGCGCTGCATGTCCACGCAGATATGTCGCCACTCTCCGGTCATTCTCCACTCCCGTAGATGCCTGCAGCCGCCTGTCGCGCTGCAGGGGTGGGCGGAGATCTCGTCTCTCCGCCCATGCCGGGTCAAGCGGCCTTGGTCTTGCTCTCGCGGTTGACCTTCGCCTCCGCGAGCTGCGTCAGGGCCTGATCGGTCTTGGTTTCCTCGGCGAGCGTCTGGTCGAGCAGCTTGGCGATATCGTTCTTGCCGAGCTGCATGGCCCAGGACTTCAGGGTGCCGTAGCGGGCGATCTCATAGTGCTCGACGGCTTGGGCTGCCGCGAGAAGGCCGGCGTCGAGCGCGGGCGAATTCTTGAACTCCTCGAGAATCTCCTGGCCTTCCTCGAGGATGCCGTCGATCGCAGGACACGTCTTGCCCCGTGCCGGCTTGCCGAGAAGGTCGAACACCTGGACAAGCCGTTCGACCTGGCCCTCGGTTTCCTGCAGATGCTTGTCGAAGGCGGCCTTCAACTCCTGCGCCTCGGCTCCCCGGATCATCTTCTTGAGGCCGGCGATGATCTTGCGTTCGGCGTAGTAGATGTCCTTGATGCCGTCGACGAAAAGGTCTTCCATTGTCTTCGTGGCCATTGGTCTCTCCTGGTTGTCTGGGTTCGTGCCGAAATGGCGAGCGCGATTGCTCAGGGATTGAACAAGCCGCCCGGGCCTTTGTTCCTTGCAGATACGGCAAAGCGCATCGTCCGCTATGCGGACGGAACGGAAGCCTTGCCGAGCTTGACGGAAGGCTCGCGCGTCCATAGGCGCAGCTTGCCCAGTTCCGTGACGAAGGCCGAAAGGCCCCCTTCGCCGGGAAGCTCGATCACGCCCTCATCGAGCTTGTCGGCGATCCCCGCCATCTGCATGAGCGGGAGGGCATCGGCGACATAACCGATGAACTTGCAGTGCTGAAAGGCATCGGCGACGAAGTCGCGCGCCGTCGCCTCCTGCAGGAGGTCGTCAGTGGCTTCCTTCGCCGGCAGCAGGGCAACCGCGTCGAAGAGGACGGAGGGGCCGCCGTCGATCATGAAATGCGCCGGTACCCACGACCCATCGGATGCGGTGACGCCGCCGATTTTTGGCGCGATCAGAGCGACTTCCGCCTTTTCGGCCAGAATGGCGTCCTGAAGACCGGTCAGCAGGTCGATATCGACGCCGTCGGTAATGAGAATGCCGAGCTTGCGTCCCTCGAAGCGCCTGGGACCGCGCTCCACGATGCTCAGCGCCGGCGAGGGATCGAGATCCTGCCGGGTCGGCAGGGCGGCGGCCGCCGGCTTTGGCATCGACTGGAAGCCGAGTTTGGCGGCGACGGTATTTGCCAGCGTCTCGTCGATGTTCCTCAGATGCGAAACGACCCTCTCGCGGATGACCGGCGTTTCGACCTTGCTGAGTTCGAAGGTCAGCGCGGCCGCGATGTGTCGCTGCTCGGGCGGCGTCTGGCTGATATAGAACTGGCGTGCCTGGCTGTAATGGTCGGCGAAGCTTTCGGGGCGCAGCCTTGCCTTCTCGCCCTGTTCCTCGGCGCGAAAGTGCGGGAAACCGCTGGCTGGCGATTCACGGGGCCCTTCGCCCCAGGAGTTCGGTTGGTAATTTGCCCGGCCGACGGGGTTGCGCATGGCCATGTGCCCGTCCTGCTGGAAGTGGTGGAAGGGACATTTCGGAGCGTTGATCGGGATATGCGTGAAGTTCGGGCTGCCCAGGCGCTTGAGTTGCGTATCGAGATAGGAGAAATTCCGGCCCTGCAATAGCGGATCGTTCGAGAAATCGATGCCAGGCGGCACATTCTGGGTCATGAAGGCGACCTGTTCCGTCTCGGCGAAGAAATTCTCCGGCATGCGATCGAGGACGAGGCGGCCGACCGGCTTTGGCGGCAGCACCTCCTCGGGAATGATCTTGGTGGGATCGAGGATGTCGAAGTCGAAACTGTCGGCGAAATCCTGATCGAAAAGCTGGAGACAGAGTTCCCATTCGGGGAAGTTGCCGGCCTGGATCGCGGTCCACAGGTCGCGGCGGTGATAGTCGGGATCGGCGCCGTTGATCTTGACCGCCTCGTTCCAGGCGACGGATTGCAGGCCGAGCTTGGGTTTCCAGTGGAATTTCACGAAGGTGGATTCACCCTTCGCGTTGACGAGGCGGAAGGTGTGCACGCCAAAGCCCTCCATGAAGCGGAAGGAGCGCGGGATGGCGCGGTCGGACATGACCCACATGATCATGTGCATGCTCTCGGGCGTCAGGCTGATGAAGTCCCAGAAATTGTCGTGCGCGCTCTGGGCCTGGGGAAAGGCCCGGTCCGGCTCCTGCTTCACCGCATGCACCATGTCGGGAAACTTGATGGCGTCCTGGATGAAGAAGACCGGGATATTGTTGCCGACGAGGTCCCAGTTGCCCTCCTGCGTGTAGAGCTTCACGGCGAAGCCGCGTACGTCGCGAGCGAGATCGAACGAGCCCTTGTTGCCGGCGACGGTGGAAAACCGCACGAAGGCCGGCGTCTTTTCGCCGGGGCGCTGGAAAAGGTCCGCTTTCGTATAGGCGGCGAGCGACTCGTAGGTCTCGAAGAAGCCGTGCGCACCATAGCCGCGCGCGTGGACGACCCGTTCGGGAATGCGCTCGTGATCGAAATGGAAGATCTTTTCGCGGAAATGGAAATCGTCCACCAGCAGCGGGCCGCGGGCACCGACGCGCAGCGAATTCTGGTCGTCGGTGACGGGGCCGCCCTGCGCGGTGGTCAGGACAGGCGTTTCGCCTTCGGCAAGCTGGTGCAGTTCGCCGCCATTGCCGCGCACCAGCTTTTGGTCGTGGATCTGCGCGGCCGCTGGCATGGACTTCTGGGATTTCGACGCTGCGGATTTCGATGCGGTGCTCTTGGCCATGGTTCGCTCCCTGTTTTGCGAAGGGCCAACAAAGCATGCCGCGAAAAGTTCCGCGGAGAGCGCCCCTGCAGACCTGCGTGCGAAACCGTACAGGAACTTCGCGCCTCTCCCGCCATTCCGCTGGTTCGAACAGGAGGTCGTCATGCTGATCAAAACGTACGTTTATTGCGGCGATGGTTTGCAGGATGTCGCGATCATACGTGTCAAGGAAATCACGGTGCGGCTGCCGGCTTTGGGAACCGAGCCCGCGCGGCAGGGGAATGCCGAACGGGACGCCAGCGCGGGACGTGAAGGGAACACACGCTTTCCCTCCGACATACGGGGATGACGATGGCTCTTCCCGTAGCGATGATAACCGGGGCCGGCTCTGGAATAGGCCAGGCCACGGCGGAGCTCCTTGCGGCGGCAGGCTACAGGCTTGTCCTCTTCGACCGCGACGAGAAGGCTGTGTCCGACACATGCCGGGCACTTCCGGCCGATGCGCAAGCAATCGCCGTTACCGGCGACGTCTCATGCGAAGAGGATGTTCGCACGATGGTTCGGCAGGTGACGGAGCACTTCGGCCGTCTGGATGCGGTTGTGGCGAATGCCGGCATAAACGGCGTATGGGCGCCCATCGAAGACCTGAAGCCTTCCGAATGGGACGAGGCGATCCGCATCAACCTCCGTGGCACCTACCTTACGCTTCACAATGCTGTTCCGCTCCTGAAGAGCGCTGGAGGCGGGGCGATCGTCATCGTCTCGTCCATCAACGGGGTGCGCACGTTCACAAATCCCGGCGCGACCGCCTATAGCGCCTCCAAGGCGGCCCAGGTCGCCATGGCGAAGCAGCTCGCCCTCGAACTCGGAAAGTACCGCATTCGCGTGAATGCCGTCTGCCCGGGAGCAATCGACACGAATATCGTCGCCAGCAGCGAGATCCGCAACCGCGAGGCGGCGGAGGTGCCGGTCATCTGGCCGCAGGGCAGCATTCCCTTGACCGATGGCGAGCCCGGTCGGGCAACCGACGTCGCCAAGGTCATTCGTTTCCTTCTCAGCACCGATGCATCGCACATTACCGGCTCGCCGGTGTTCGTTGACGGCGGTCAAGGGCTGCTGAGATGATGCGAGCCGCATCTCGGCGAGGATGGTTCTCCGGCGTTCCAACTCCGGGGCCTGCCGGTTCCTGAGCTTTGTCAGACGTGCGACAGCCATTTCCGCGAGGGGCGGCCTGCCGTTCGAACGCCGAGACGAACGCGCGCTGTTGCCGGCGCCTTTCCGAAATGACGAAGGGCGCTCGACCCTTTCGGGGAGCGCCCTTCCGACCCGGACGACTGCGAACGCGCGAGAGAGCACCATCGCTGCAGGCAGTCATCGATTACGGGCAGTGAGCGACAGATGGGGAGAAGGGGTCGCGATTTCAAGACCGTCCAGATCATCTGTCGCGCGAACGGGTACACCGAGGCACGCATCACAGATGCCGCAGCCGTCATCGTCCATCGGTTGGTCCGCCCGCTCACAACAGAGACAGACGACCGAGCATCGGAGGCGATCCTTGCTTTTCTTCGGCACCATGATTTCGATCGCATCGTCCGATACGACATTGATGACGAGTTTCTTCATCGCCCGGTTCTCCGTTGACCTCCGCAATAGAAGATAAGAGCTACTGGACGCTTTGCAATGTTCGAAGGTTTGGAAACCGCGGCCGTCATCCCTTGCAACCCCGCCCGAGAATCCCCCCTGTTAAGGGCGGCCTGCGCATGTTTGGTCCCAGCTTTGATGGTGCGATTTTTTCGCCGAGGGGAAGGAAGCACCATGGGGCAAATATACTACGGCAGCGCCGCGACCACGCAAGCAGTTCGCGTGGCGAGGCGTCTGCGCCGTCAGGCATCGTCGCGCTCCCAGTACCACGCGGCGTAGGTGCGCTTGCGGTCGTGCCCGCGGCCCTTGAGAAAGGCGCGGATGAGCCGCACGTCCTCCCGTTCGCAGGCGACCCAGACGAAGGTTTCGCTATCCACGGCAGCGAGTGCCGCTATCGCCGTCTGCGCGAGGACGTTCTTGGCGCCGGCGGCATAAGTCGCGCGATGCAGCCAGTGTATCTCGAGCTTTCCGGCGGTCGCGAGCGGCTGCTCTTCCGCTGCATCCTCCACCTCGATGATCGCCTGCATGCGGGTGCCTGCCGGCACCTCCGCGGCAATGCGGGCGATAGCGGGCAGGGCGCTTTCGTCGCCGGAAAGGAAGATGGTTTCGGCCTGCGGCAGGTCGCCGCCGCCGGGGCCGAGCAGGGCGAGCCTGTCTCCCGGCTGCGCGTCGCGGGCGAAATCAGCGCCGGGCGTCGGAACGCCGGATTGGGGATGCTGGAGAAAATCGACCCAGAGTTCGCCGCGTTCGGCATCGACGGCGCGGATCGTGTAAACACGGACGAGAAGTGCGTCCTCGCCCTCCGGCCAGGCGATGCGGCCATCGTCACGCAATCCTGGCCAGACTGGCGTCCGGCCTTTCGGCGGAACGAGCAGGCGCACATGCATGTCACCACCGATGAAGGGCTTGACGTCCGCGCAGGCGAAGACGACGCGCCGCATATGCGGCGTCACATCGAAAGCCGAGACGACGGTCACCTCATGGAGGTTGGCGAGCCGCGTGCGCCTGGCCGGTTCGGACCAGGTGAGCTCCAGCGGGTCTTCGCCTGCGAAATAGAAGAGGTGCTCGGCGATGACCGTACGGCTCATCTGGAGCGCCTCGTCGTTCGGGCAGGCGAGGTCGATGAGGAGCCGGCCGTCATCAAGGCGCATATGGGCGATGCCGATCTCGCTTGTCAGCGTTGCGGTGTTTTCCGTGCGTTGCACGTCGGCGTGCTCGATGAAATGCTCGCAGACCTCGTCGAGCAGTTTCGACGCGTCCTTGGGCAGCGCGATGCCGTTGAGCTTGAATTCCGGAAGGGCGTTCATACTGGCTCCTTGGTGGCGGAGGCGGTCATGCGATGGCGGCCGATCGGCAGCATGGCCGGCCGGCCCGAGGTCGGATCGATGATGATGCGGCTTTCGAGGCCGAAGACCCGGCGCACATGGTCTTCCGTCAGCACGGTCTCCGGCGGGCCGGCGACATGCAGCCGGCCCTTCGCCATCGCGACGAGATAGTCGGCGTAGCGGGCGGCGAGGTTGAGGTCGTGCAACACCATGACGATGGTCGTGCCACGCGTCTGGTTGAGGTCGGTCAAGAGGTCCAGCACCTCGATCTGGTGGCTGATGTCGAGGAAGGTGGTCGGTTCGTCGAGCAGCAGCAGATCCGTCTGCTGGGCGAGCGCCATAGCGATCCAGACGCGCTGGCGCTGTCCGCCGGAAAGCTCGTCGATCGGCCGTTCGGCAAGGTCGTCGGTCTTCGTCGCCGCAAGCGCGGCGGCCACCGCCTCGTCGTCCTCGCGCGTCCAGCGGGAGAAGACGCCCTGGTGCGGGTGCCGTCCGCGGCTGACGAGATCGGCGACGGTGATGCCCTCCGGCGCGATCGGCGATTGCGGCAGCAGGCCGAGCGTGCGCGCGAGGTCGCGCGAGGGGATGCGGTGGATCGACTTGCCGTCGAGCATCACTTGGCCCTTTTTCGCCGGCAGCAGGCGCGACAGGGTGCGCAGCAGCGTGGACTTGCCGCAGGCGTTCGCACCGACGATCACGGTGATCCTGCCCGGCGGCACGATAAGGTCCAGCCCGTCGAGAATGAGGGTTTCGCCGTAGCCGGCCGAAAGGCCGTTGGCGATGAGGGTGTGCGGCTTCATAGGGAACCTCCGGACCGGTTGACGCGCACGATCAGGAAAATCAGGTAGGGCGCGCCGAGCGCGCCGGTGACGACGCCGACGGGATAGCGGCTCGGCAGCAGGAACTGGCCGCAATAATCGCCGACCAGCACCAGCGCTGCGCCGGTGAGTGCGGCGGGGAGGAGCAGCGAACCGTTGTTGCCGACGATGCGCGCGGCGATCGGCCCGGAGAGGAAGGCGACGAAGGCGATCGGCCCTGAAATGGCGGTGGCGCTTGCGATCATGCCGACGGCGGCGATGATGATCAGCACGCGGGTGCGGCCGACACGGACGCCAAGCGCGGCGGCCGTGTCGTCGCCGAGCCGCAGGGCTTCGAGATCGCGGGCGCGGGAGAGCAAAAGCCCGCCGAAGACGGCGAGCGCCATGAGGAGCGGCAGCGCCTGGCCGAGCTGCGCGCCGTTGACGCTGCCCGTCAGCCAGCGCAGGGCCTCCTGCAGGGTCCAGGCGGGGGCGGTGGAAAGGATGTAGGCGATGACGCTTTCCAGCATGGCCGAAACGCCGATGCCGACAAGGATGAGCCGCGTGCCGGCGACGCCGTTGCGGAAGGAAAGGGCATAGACCAGGAGCGCCACGCCGAGCCCGGCGGAAACGGCCAGGATCGACACGATCGGCCCCTTAAGGCCGAGCACGACGATCGCAAACACCGCCGCCGCGCTCGCGCCCCAGCTGATGCCGATGATGTCGGGACTGGCCAGCGGATTGCGCAGCATGATCTGGAAGGCGACGCCGCCGAGGCCGAAGCTGAGGCCGGCAAGGACGGCGAGGATGGCGCGCGGCAGCCGGAGCTGGCCGACCGTGAAGGCGACGCCCGGCATGTCCTCGCCCATCAGCATGCGAAGAATGTCCTGCGGCGGGGTGAAGGACTGGCCGAGCAGCAGGGTCAGCACGAAGGTCGCGGCGACCAGCGTGAGGAGAAGGCCAAGAACGCGGCGATGCCGACGGGCGCGGCGGCGGCGGTTTGTCACGATGGAATCGACGAGCGGCGCAAGCATGGTCACAGGTCCCGCACCCGCTGGTGGCGGACGATCCAGATGAAGACCGGCGCGCCGACGAGGGCCGTTACGATGCCGACGTCGAGTTCGGCCGGCCTTGCGACGATGCGCCCGACGATGTCGGCGGCGATCAGGAGGCACGCGCCGCCGAGGGCGGAGAAGGGCAGCAGCCAGCGGTGGTCGCTGCCGGTGAGGAGACGGGCGAGATGTGGCACGACGAGGCCGAGGAAGCCGATCGGGCCGCAGACCGCCGTCGTCGCGCCGCAGAGCAGGATGGCGCCGAAGGCGGCGACGGCGCGGGTCGTGGCGACGTGTTCGCCGAGGCCGGCGGCAAGCTCGTCGCCGAGCGCGAGCGCGTTCAGCTTGCGGGCCGAGAGAAGGCTGACGACGAAGCCGGCCGCGAGGAACGGCAGGACCGGAAAGATCCGCTCGAAGGTCGCCCCGCCGACGCCGCCGATCTGCCAGGCGCGCACGCCGCCGGCAATGTCGGCGCGCGGCAGCACGATCGCGATGACCAGCGAGGAGAAGGCGATGGAGGTGGCGGCGCCGGCAAGCGCCAGTTTCAGCGGCGTCGCCCCGCCGCGCCCGAGCGAGCCGATGACATAGACGAAGATCGCCGCCGCCCCCGCGCCGAGGATGGCGGTGACGATATAGGCATGGGCGGTTTCGATATGGAACCACGCGACGCCGACCACCACCGCGAGCGACGCGCCCATGTTGACGCCCAGAATGCCGGGATCGGCGAGCGGGTTGCGCGTGACGCCCTGCATGATCGCGCCGGCGAGGCCGAGCGCCGCTCCGGCGAGGAGCGCCAGAACCGTGCGGGGAATGCGCATCGCCACCGCCGCTTCGCCGATCGTCTCGACCTTGCCGCCGAGCGCCGAGGCAATATCGCTGAGGCCAACGTCCCGCGTGCCGATCGCGACGGACAGCGCGACCAGCACGAGGAGCGCGGCGGCGACCAGCAGCAGCCACAGGGCGCGCAGCCGGCGGAGGCGCCCGATGGGCGCCGGCACGCTGCGCGCCGTGGCGGCGTCAGGCCTCATTTCGCTTTCCCGGCGGCTTCGGCGAGAAGCGCGACATAGTCCTTCAACACCCAGGAGATCGACAGCGGTGTCGGGTTGGCGGCGGTGCCGACCGGGTCGCGGCCGAGCATGACGAGCGCATCCTTGCCGACGGCGGGCATGCGCGAGAGCAGGAGATCGGCCTTCACGGCATCGAGCAGCGGCGTGCCGCCGTAGCTGACGACGATATCGACGTCTTCGAAGGCATCGACCTGCTCGGCGCTGACGCTGGCGGCGAATTGTCCGGGCTTCGTCGCTTCTAGCACGCTTTTCGGGGAGGTGAGGCCGAGGTCGCCGAAGAATTTCACGCGCGTATCGTTGGCGGTGTAGAAATTGACGGTGCTGAGATCGGTCGCGTCGAGATGGGTGACGAAGATCGCCGACTTGCCCTTGAGGACCGGGTAGCCCGCAACCGTGTCGGCGATCTCCTTGTCGATGCGCGCGATCAGCGCTTCGCCGTCCTTCGCCATGCCGAGCCCGGCGCTGTTGAGCCGGATCATCTCGCGCCAGTCGGTCGACCAGGCCGATTGCGGATAGGCGACGACGGGGGCGATCTGGCTCAGCGTCTCGTAATCCGCCTGGCTGAGGCCGGAATAGGCGGCCAGGATGACATCCGGCCTCGTCGCTGCAACCGCCTCGAAATCGATGCCGTCGCCTTCGTCGAACAGGACGGGCTTTCCGCCGCCGAGTTCCTGCAGCTTCTCCGCCACCCAGGGCAGCAGGCCGTCGCCGTCGTCATCGCCGAAATTGGCCGCGGCGAAACCGACGGGCACGACGCCGAGCGCCAGCGGCACTTCATGGTTGGCCCAGGCGACGGACGCCACGCGCTCCGGCTTCTTTGTGATCGTCGTCGTTCCGAAGGCGTGCCTGATAACGATCGGATAGGTGGTTTCGTCGGCGGCCCAGGCTGTCGTCGCGATCCAGAGGCAGACGGTGAGAAGGATCAGTGGAAAGCGCAAAAGCCGCGGCATTGGTGAAACCCTCCAGGGCGGTTTAAAGTGGAGTTTCCGTTTCAGGTTCATTGGACGGCGTCAAGGCGAAGGCGCACCTTGCGGCGGGAGAGCGGCGAAGTTTCCGGGGTTTCGTACAAAACCATGGAAATCTACAATACTGGATAATACGTCTCAAGTTATTGCCGCTTCAAGGGACAGCCGCATCGACCTGAGGGGGTTTTGATGCGCAGGGATTTACGCCTGTTCCGACTGGCGTTCGGCATGACCTGCCGTGCGCCGGCCAGCGCAACTTCAATTTCTGGAACACGATGATGGACATCAAGACGACCGGCGCCGACATCAGACAGCCTCTCAACCGTTTGAGGACCGCGATCCTTCTTGGCTGCACCGCGCTCGCTCTTGCGCCTTCCGTCTCGTTGGCCCAGCAGGCGGATGCGGGCTCCACCACGGTTCTCGAAACCATCACCGTCGAGGGCGACGGCTCCGCGACGGGCGTCGACAACGACGCGAAGTCGATCGTCGCGAGGAAGACGACCGCGGGCGGGCGGATGGCGACGGAGATCCTGAACACGCCGGCGACGGTTTCCGTCATCACGGCCAAGGAAATCCAGCAGCGCGGCGCCGAGACGGTCGAAGAGATACTGCAATATACGGCCGGCGTCACCACGGACTTCTATGGTTCGGACGACCGCTACGATTTCTTCAAGATCCGCGGCTTCGACGCGACGACCTACCGCGACGGGCTGATCCTCGGGCGCCCCTTCGGCGGCGTACGGGAAGAGGCCTATGCCTTCGAGCGCGTCGAGGTGCTGAAGGGCGCGAACTCCACGACCTTCGGCGTTTCCGATCCCGGCGGCGCGGTGAACTATGTGACGAAGCGCCCGAGGAGCGAGAAGTTCGGCGAAGCCTATATCACCGGTGGCTCGTTCGACCGCAAGGAGGTCGGCTTCGACTTCGGCGACAACCTGACGGCCGACGACACGCTCTCCTATCGCTTCACCGGCAAGCTGCGCGATGCGGACGCGGAATATGACCATTCACGGGACGACGAAAAGTTCTTCATGGGCGGGCTCACCTGGCGGCCGACGGATGCCACCAGCCTCACCATCGTCTATGATCACCTGAACAAGGACGGCGTGCCCGGCAGCGGCGGCCATCCGGTCGGCACGGATTTCGACCGCAGCCGCTTCTTCGGCGAGCCGGACTACAATTATCGCGGCACGAACCGCGACACGGTCAGCGTGATGTTCGATCATGATTTCGGCTCGGGCCTGACCTTCGGCGCGAATGCACGCTACAGCAAGTCCGACACCGATTTCGGCTATGCCTATATTTCCGCGACGCCGACGGACGGCTCGACGACGGCATCGCGCGCCTTCTTCGGCAACGAGGCCACGAACCGGCAGTTCATCATCGACGCGCATCTGCAATACGAGGCGAACCTCGACGCGGTGGACAGCCGCACCCTGGTCGGCGTCGAATACAACGACATGAAGGGCGACAACGACACCTGGTGGGGGCCGGCACCCGGCATCGACTGGACGAACCCGACCTATACGGGCCGACCGACCAACCTGCCGCTGATCGCCAGCACGCGCAGCGACCAGACGGGCAAGGCGCTCTATATCCAGCAGGAGCTGACCTTCTGGGACAAGTTCATCGTCACGGCGGGCCTTCGAAACGACTGGCTCGACCTCAGCGAGACGAACAGGCTGACGGGCGTGAAGAGCGAGGGCGACTTCAGCGAACTGACGAAGCGCATCGGCCTCACCTATCGCCTGACGGATGAGATCGCGCCCTTCGTCAGCTACGCCGAATCGGTCGCGGCGCCCTCCATCGGCCTCGCACCCGAGCGCGGCGAGCAGATCGAACTTGGCGTGAAATACCAACCGGATGCCTTCCCGGCCCTCATCACGGCCTCGATCTACGACCTGACCAAGAAAAACATCACGCGGACCAACCCGGCGACGAACCTGCAGGAGACGATCGGCGAGGTGCGGGTGCGTGGCCTCGATCTGGAAGCGAAGGCGGAGCTGACGCCGAACTGGAGCCTGACGGCCGGTTATTCCTATCTCGATGCCGAAATCGTCGAGAACGGCACGGCCGGCAACGAAGGCAACCGGCCCTACCATGTGCCCAAGCATACCGCCTCGCTCTGGGTCAACTACCTGCTCGAAGGCGACGGCAAGCGTGGCGACATGACCTTCGGCCTCGGCGGCCGCTATACCGGCTCCTACTACTTCAACGACGCCAACACGGTGAAGACGGGCAGCAACTTCGTCGTCGATGCGGCCTTCACCTACAAGGTGTTCGAGAACACCTCCTTCGAGGTGAACGTCTCCAACCTCTTCGACCGCAAGCATGTCGACTACGGTGGCTTCGGCGCGGACTTCTACAATCCGGGCCGCTCGATCTCGGCGACGCTGCGCCAGACCTGGTAAGGCGCGCTGGAGCAATTCCAGCAAAAGCGCGAAGCGGTTTTGCGTCCGGAATTGCGTTTAAACAGAAGCTGGAGCGTTTTCGCGATTCGAAGAAAAGCGGAAATGTTCTAGCGGGCCTGCTGCACCCGCCGCCAGGCGGCGGGTGTCTCGCCGGCGATCTGGCGGAAGGCCTTGGTGAGGTGCGCCTGATCGGAGAAGCCGAGCTTGGCGGCGATGTCGGCGATGGTCAGCTCGCTTTCGGCCAGCAGTTTCTGCGCAAGATCGATGCGCTTGCCGAGCTGCCATTGCAGCGGCGTCTTGCCGGTCGTCTGCTTGAAGACGTTGGCGAACCAGCTCTCCGAAAGGCCGACCGTCTCTGCCATTTCGGAAACGGTCAGGCGGCCGTCGCTGCGGGCGTTCACGCGGGCGATGAGCCGGTTCATCTGCGCCTGTGTGAGCCGGCCGTTTTGCGGCTCGCTGGAAAAATCCTGGATGTCGAGCAGGCCGCTGACGATCGTGCCGACCAGGCTTTCGGCATAGAGCGCGTGCTTCGTCGGGCTCGATACCTCCTCGACGAGCAGGCTCGCCAGCGTCTCGATCGCGCCGACATCCTGGATCTCCACCGGGCGGCGCAAGGCGGCGAGCGCCGCCGACGTGCCGACCGTGGGCGACAGGAAACGCAACATGCGGTCCTTGTGGAGGTGGAGGTCGAGATGGGAGAAACGGTGCGCGGCGGTGAAGCTCGTCCAGAGCGGCACCCCCGCGGGCACATAGACCGCGCGGGTCATCGGGCGGGAGTGCTCGATCATGCCGTCTTCGCGGTTGGTCATCTTGATGTGCGACGACACGTCATTGAAGAAGATCACGATGCGCGGATCGGGCGAAAGATAGTAGCCGCGCGCGCCGGGATGGCCCTCCGCGTCCCAGAAGACGCCGACCAGCCCGTCGAGGCTGCGCCATTTCACCGGCGCAAGCACCTTGATACCTTCCGTATGGCAGGTCATTGCGTGCTGGTAGTTCACTGGTCAAAGTCGTCCATGTTTCGAGCCGTCAGGGCATGTCTCCCTGCGTTTAAGGCCTGGCAGAGGGCGATGGCAACCGCTCCTGGACACGCTCCGTCCGCCTGAAAAAGATGATTGAAAATATCATGTTTTTGCGGCTGAGCAAGTCACCAGAATGGCAATCCGTCGACGGCTCGATCGAGCGGCGTGCCGCCGGGCGTGGCCGGGGAGGACGGCGGGCCGCCGCTTGGCGTATCGGACTGTCAGACGTCGTCCCGGATGCAGGCCTTGAAGTGGCCCGGCGCGACTTCGCGGAGTTGCGGCACGGCCGCGGCACATGCATCGAGTACCTTGGGGCAGCGGGTGCGGAAGACGCAGCCGCTCGGTGGATTGGCGGGACTGGGAATATCGCCCTTCAAGATCTCGCGCGTTCTTGCGGCATCCGGGTCGGGGGAGGGGATCGCCGACATCAGGGCCTGTGTGTAGGGATGCTGCGGACGGGTATAAAGGTCCTCGCTTGTGGCGATCTCCATGATGCGGCCGAGATAGAGCACGATGACGCGGTCGCAGATATATTCGACGACGGCAAGGTCATGCGAGATGAACAGCATGGTCAGGCCGAGGCGCTGCTGCAGGTCGCGCAGCAGGTTCACCACCTGCGCCTGGATGGAAACGTCGAGCGCCGACACCGGCTCGTCGGCGACGATGAAGTCGGGCGCAAGCGTCAGCGCCCGCGCGATCCCGATGCGCTGGCGCTGGCCGCCGGAGAATTCGTGGGCGTAGCGGTTGATGGCGTCCGGCGGCAGTTCCACCTGTTCGAGCGCCTTCCTTGCCCGTTCCAGCCGCTCCGCCCGCGAACCGATGCCCTGGATCTTCAGGCCTTCTGTCAGGATCTCGCCAATGGTCATGCGCGGCGACAGGGAGGCGTAGGGATCCTGGAAGATATATTGCATGCGCGGGCGCCGGCGGCGCATCTCGCCGCCCGAAAGCTTCGTCAGGTCCGCGCCGTCGAAGACGACCGCGCCGGCCGAAGGCTCGATCAATCTCAGGACCGACCGGCCGATGGTGGTCTTGCCGCTGCCCGATTCGCCCACCAGCCCCACCACTTCGCCCTTTGCAATATCGAAGGAGATGTCCTGAAGGATCTTCAGGGTAGCGCCGCGCGTCTGGTAGTGCTTGGCAAGGCCGCGGACGGAGAGGAGGGGCGCTTCGGTCATGCGGAAATCTCCTGCCAGCGGATGCAGCGGCTGCCGTGATGGTCGTTGACGGGGGAAAGGGCCGGCATGGCCTGCCGACAGGCGTCCCGCGCAAAGGCGCAGCGCGGCGCGAAGGCACAGCCGGCCGGAAGGTCGGCAAGGCTCGGCACCATGCCGGGAATGGCGGGCAGCTTTGCGCCGGTCCGTTTCATCTCGCTCGCCGTGCCGAGGCGCGGCATCGATTTGAGCAGCCCCATCGTATAGGGATGGCGCGGGGCCTTGAACACCTCGGCGACGGGGCCGGTCTCCACGATGCGGCCGGCATACATCACCGCAACCCGGTTGGCGATCTCGGCGACCACTCCGAGATTGTGCGTGACGAACAGCATGCCCATGCCGCGCTCGCGCTGCAGCGCCTGCATGAGATCGAGGATCTGCGCCTGGATGGTCACGTCGAGCGCCGTGGTCGGCTCGTCGGCGATCAACAGCGTCGGATCGCAGGCGAGCGCCATGGCGATCGTGGCGCGCTGGCGCATGCCGCCGGACAGTTCGTGCGGATACTGGCCCGCCCGGCGGCGCGCATCGGGGATGCCGACCTTGTCGAGCAGGCCGACGGCCGCCTCGACG
Source organism: Shinella granuli (assembly GCF_004341885.1). Lineage (GTDB taxonomy): Bacteria > Pseudomonadota > Alphaproteobacteria > Rhizobiales > Rhizobiaceae > Shinella > Shinella granuli. The sequence goes on from NZ_SLVX01000010.1 coordinate 147,659, forward strand.
CCCTCGCGCCGGCCAAGGCGCCGGTGGACGCGCAGCGATTCGGAGATCTGGTCGCCGATGGTATAGACGGGGTTGAGGCTCGTCATCGGTTCCTGGAAGACCATGCCGATGTCGTTGCCGCGGATCTGCCGCATCTCCTCCTCGCCGAGCGTGACGAGGTCCTTCGTCTTGCCGTCCTTGCCGCGGAAGCGGATCGAACCATTGTCGATCACGCCGATCCTGCGCGCAAGCAGCCGCATGACGGAGAGGCTCGTCACCGATTTGCCCGAACCCGATTCCCCGACCAGCGCCACCGTCTCGCCGGGGCGGATGACAAGATCGATGCCGTTGACGGCCGCGATCTCCCGGCCACGCACGCGGAAGACGGTCCTGAGGTTGCTGATCTCGAGAATGGGTTCGGACGTCATCGGCAACCTCAGGCGAGGAGGCCGACGGAGCGCAGGATCTCGTCGATCCTGCGCGATTCGGCCTCGTTGAGCGGGGCGCGCGGACGCGCCATGACATTGGTGGAAATGATGCCGAGGCTGCGCATCGCGGTCTTGAAGCCGCCGACGCCGGTCGCCCCCCCGCTGACGCGGCCGGCGGCGACCCAGACGATCTCGAACAGGCGGCAGAGCCGCTCCTGTTCCGTGCGGGCGGCGGCCCAGTCGCCGCGCTTTGCGGCGTCCCAGAGGCGGACATAGCCTGCCGGATCGACATTGGCGAGGCCCGGCACGACCCCGTGCGCGCCCATGGCGAGCACGCTGTCGACGACGATCTCGGACCCGGTCATCAGGAAGACGTCCTTGTTGTCCGCGAGATCGCCGAGGGCATAGCGGAAATTGCCGTCGTCGCCGGAGGAATCCTTCAGGCCGATGATCGTGCCTTCCTGCGCCAGCGTCACGACGGTCTGGCGGGAGAGCTTGGTGTGGACGCAGACCGGGATGTCATAGGCGATCAGCGGGATGTCGACGGCGTCGCGGACCATGCGAAAGTGATCCAGCGTCTCGGCCTGGCTGGTGATGGTGTAGAAGGGCGCGGTGACGACGACGGCATCGGCCCCCACCTCCCTGGCGGTGCGGGCATGGCGGATGACGCGGTCGGTCGCCGGATCGATGACGCCGGCGATGACGGGCACGCGGCCGTTGGCGACCTTCACCGTGTGCTCGAGGATCCTGCGGCGCTCGGCCTCGTCGTAGAACACCACCTCGCTGGTCGAGCCGAGCGGGAAAAGGCCGTGGCAGCCATTGTCGATCAGGTGTTCCAGGACGCGCGTATAGGAGGCGTAGTCGACGGAGAAATCGTCGTTGAGGGGGGTGACGACGGGAGGAACGACACCGAAGAACTTGGACATTTGCTTCTCTTTCAGGGGTTTCAATTGAGGTCTGCGCGGGGGTCGAAGGCGTCCCTCAGACCGTCGCCGATGAAGTTGATGGCCAGCACGGCAAGCACCAACGCACCGCCGGGAAACAGCCATTGCCAGGGATACTGTTCGAGCACGGCGGTGGAGCGTGCGGCGTTCAGCATGTTGCCCCAGCTCGCCGCCGGCGGCGGCACGCCGAGGCCGAGGAACGAGAGGCCCGCCTCCAGCAGGATGGCGTTGGCGACCTGCAGCGTGGCGTAGACGACGAGGATGTCGATCGAATTGGGCAGGCCGTGGCGGAAGAGCAGGTGGCCGATGCCCGCGCCCATGCCGCGCGAGGCCATGACGAATTCCCGCTCCCGCAGCTCCAGCAGGCGGGCGCGGATCATGCGCGAAAGGACCGGCCAGGACAAAAGCGCGATGACGACGACGGTCGACCAGATGCCGGAGCCGACGATGGAAGCGAGGACCAGAAGGAAGATCACCGGCGGCAGCGTCATGGCAAGGTCGACCGAACGCATGGCGAGCGCATCGGCGAACCGCCCGCCGAAGGCCGAGATCGCACCGACGAGAAAGCCGATGGCCGTCGACAGGACGACGGAGGCGGCGGCGACCAGCAGCGAGATCCGCCCGCCTTCCAGCGTTCTTGCAAGCACGTCGCGCCCGACGCCGTCGGTGCCGAACCAGTGCGCCGCCGATGGGGCGGCATTCATCGCCAGGAGGTCGATGTCGTTGGGCCTGTAGGGCATCCAGAGGGGATAGGTCAGGACCGCGGCGAGCAGCGGAAGCAGCAGCGCCACGCCGAGGAGGGCCGCCCGGTTGAGGAGGAAGCGGCCGGTTGCCCGCGCCAGCGGACCGGAGGAGGAAGGGGAGGCGGGCATTGTCATCTCAGGCTACCTTGATGCGCGGATCGATGACCGCATAGGCGAGGTCGGTCAGGATGTTGACGACGATGACGCAAGCGCCGATGACGAGGGTGGCCCCCATGATGACCGGATAGTCGCGCGTCTCCACTGCGCTGATCAGAAGCAGACCCATGCCCGGCCAGTTGAAGACGCTTTCGACGAAGATGGCGCCGCCGACGGCAAGGCCTATGGTCGAGCCGATCAGCGTGACGACGGGCAGGAGCGCGTTGCGCAGGGCATGCTTGGTGACGACCCAGAACTCCTTGACGCCTTTGGCGCGTGCTGTGCGGACATAGTCCTGGTTCAGCACTTCGAGCATCGAGGCGCGCATGTAGCGCATGATCAGCGCCGCATGGCCGATGGACAGCACGGTCGCCGGCAGGATGAGGTGGTGCAGGAGATCGCCCACCGAAAAGTCGGTCGCCGGGGTGAGCATGCCGCCCGACGGCGTCCATTTCAGCCGGACGGAAAAGACGTAGAGGCCGAGCAGGGCGGTGAGGAAGGCGGGGCTGGAAATGCCGAGCAGCGCCAGAACCGAAAGCGAGTAATCGGGCACGGTGTTGCGGCGCACCGCACTGAGGATACCGCTGGCAATGCCGATCACGATGGCAATCGAGAGGCCGGCGCCCATCAGCAGGAGGGTGGGGCCGATGCGCGAGAGGATGAGGCCGGATACCGTCTCGTTGAAGCGCTGCAGCGAATGACCGAGATTGCCCTGCGCGGCCTGCGACAACCAGGCGAGATATTGCACGGGCAGCGGCTGGTCGAGGCCGAGCCGCGCCCGCAGCGCGTCCATCGCCTCCTTCGTCATGGCGACGTTGGGATCGATATAGGCATCGATCGGATCACCCGGCGTCAGTTGCAGCAGCGTGAAGATCAGCACCGTCAGCGCAAGCAGCATGGCGAGCCCGACGAGCAGGCGATGGAGACAGTAGCGTAGCATGCGGGTTCAACACCTGATCGAGTGGCTGGCCAGGGATGGTCTGCGGAAAGGGGCGCGGGGCAGCCCGCGCCCTCTTGTCTGCGCCTATTCGGCGATCGACCACTTTTCGACATGGGCCTGGTACGGGCCGCCGGCCGGCGCCGGGGTCCACACGAAGTCCTTGAGCTTCGCCGAGGCGACGCCGTAGCGGTTGGCGACCCACATCGTCGCCCAGGGCAGCTCGGCATTGGTCGCCTTGCAGACGTCCTGGTAGCGGGCATCGCTCCTGGCGGCATCCGTTTCTGCCAGGGCGGCGTCCAGCGCGTCCGTCACCGCCGCCATGCGGATGCGCAGGATGTTGGCGCCGGCCGGCGGGATCTGCTTCTCGTTGAGGCCGATATTGATGTTCGAGGCATCCGGGCCGTTCTGCAGGCCGGCATAGATCAGCGGGTAGTCGCCGGCATTGCCCGACTGCTGGTAGACGATCGAGTTGTAGGTCGGCGTGTCGACGGCGCGCGGCACGATGTTGATGCCGACCTGTGCGAGCATGGCCTGCATGGCGGCGAGCACGTTGGTCGCCAGCGGCGAGGTGTAATAGGTCAGGATCGTGATCGGCTTGTCGCCGTTGATCTTGTTCCAGCCCGCCTCGGCGAGAAGCTGCTTGGCCTTTTCCGGGTCGTAGCCGTAGCTCTCGATGCCCTGCGGCACGAGCTGGTCGGCGACGTAGACGCAGTTGGCCGGCTTGGCCGCCCCGCCATAGAGGCTCTGGATGATGGCGTCGCGGTTGATCGCATACATGAAGGCCTGCCGGATACGCAGATCCTGCCAGAGCGGGACTTCCTGATTGAAGCCGACATAGTTGACGACGTAGGAATCGCCTTCGATCACCTTGAAATTGCTGTCGCTGCTGAAGGTCGAGACATCATTGGAATCGACATAGGTGAACTGGATCTCGCCGGACCTCAGGGCCGCGATGGCGGCGGCCGGATCGGCGAAGTAGCGGTTAATCAGCTTGTCGGCCGCCGGCTTGCCGCCGCGGTAGTCGGGATTGGCGGCAAGTTCGACATATTGGTCGGCGACGTATTTGGTGAACTTGAACGGGCCGGTGCCGATCGGCGAGCTGGACCACCAGGCATGTTTTGCGATCTGCTCGGCCGGGATCGCTGCAAGGGCGTGTTCCGGCAGCATCATCACCTTGGTCAGCGTGTCGAGCATGCTCGGCGACGGCGCCGACAGGGTGATCACGACCGTGCGGTCATCCGGCGCCTCGACGGACTGGACCACGCCGAGGCGTGCGGCGAAGACGGAGCCCGCCTTCTCGTTGCGGGCAAGCTCCAGCGTGAAGCGGACGTCCTTTGCGGTGAACGGCTGGCCGTCATGCCATTTGGTCTCGGCGAGCTTGAAGGTGTAGGTCTTCTGGTCGGCGCTGACCTCGTAGGTGTCGGCCAGCGCGCCGACGATTTTCGCCAGCTTGTCGTCGTAGATGACCAGAGGCTCGAAATAGGTGACGAGCCAGGTAAAGCCGCTCGTCGCCGCCAGCGGATTGAAATTGCCCTGGAAGCCCCCCGGACCGACATCGAAGCCGCCCGAGATGGTGCCGCCCTGGGCGAGGGCATTGCCATTGCCCGATGCCAGAGGCAAGGCGCCGAGCAATGCCGCCGAAAGGGCAAGTGCCGAGAATGTGGTCTTCAGATTCATGTCATCCTCCCTGATGAAACGGTGGTCTTGTTGTCGGCGATTACGCGGGTGATGCCGGCATAGTGCTTGTCGAGCCGGTCCCGGGCGGCGGCGAGGTCGCGCGCCTCCACGGCATCGACGATGGCGGCGTGGTCGCGCCAGGTCTGCATGGGGTCCGTGTTGTTGAGGTTGACGAAGTCGGATGCCTTGTAGAAGGCCAGCCAGAACACCTCGATCAGCCGGAGCAGAACCTCGTTCTTCTGGCAACGGAAGAGCAATTGGTGGAAATGCCGGTCCTCTTCGGGAAAGCTCTCGCCGCGCTCCGCCCGGACCCGCATCCGCTCGACGGTCTCGCGCAGCTCGCGGATATCGTCGGCGTCGATGACCTCCAGCGTCCGCCCGATCAGGCCGACCTCCAGCGTGCGGCGGATGATGATGACCTCCTCGATCTGCTTCAGCGCGCCGCCGAGGCCATAGGCGAGGTTTTCCAGCAGCGGCTCGAAGGAGAATGCCTTGACGAAGACGCCGATGCCACGGCGCGTTTCAAGAACCCCGACGGATTCCAGGGCCTTGATGCCCTCGCGCACCGAGTTGCGGCTCACCCCAAGCTGGGTGGCAAGCTCGCCTTCGGGCGGCAGGGGCGCGCCCGCATCGAGATGGTTGTCCTCGATATAGCTGCGCAGGCTTTCCTGCACAGAGACATGCAGGAGCGGGGCTCGTTTCAGGGGCTTGATCGACTTCACGTTCATCTTCGTCTCCGGTTGCCTTTTGACTCCGAAAAGACAGCGGCCTACGTTTATTAGCTTGTAGGATATCTGTCAATTGGATATCGAAATTGCCAATAGGTGGCTGACCTAGAGATACGCCAAATATGTCTCCCGGCGAAGCGCAAACGGCATCGGCCACGATGGCCAGCGCAGCGCCGCGCTGTGCGCAAAGCGAAATCCATTGCGCAAAGCCAATACCAGTTTAACATCAGAGAAATATTTTGACGGGGATTCGCCGCAAGGAGTATGCTTTCCGTGACCGATCGACCGATCCTCGACTTCCTCGCCGCGGAGCTTTCCGCAACAAGCAGCGATCCCCTTTACCGACAGTTGGAAAATGCCCTGAAACAGGCGATTGCCACCGCGCATGTCAAACGCGGCGGCGTCATCCCGAGCGAGCGGGTGTTGAGCCAGGTACTCGGCCTTTCGCGCGTCACCGTGCGCAAGGCCATCGATGGCCTCGTCTCGGACGGGTTCCTCGACCGACGGCAAGGCGCCAAGACGGTCGTTTCCTCCCGGCTGGAGAAATCCCTGGCCACAATGACCAGCTTTTCCGAGGACATGCGTTCACGCGGGCTGGAGCCTGGTTGCACATGGATTTCACGGGAGATTTCAAGGCCTTCTCCAAGCGAAATGATGGCTCTTGGCATTTCCGGCAGCGAAAAGGTCGTGCGGCTCCGCCGGTTGCGGACGGCTGATGGCGTGCCGATCGCCATCGAGATGGCGACGCTGCCCGCCCGCTTCGTACCCGAGCCGCAGGCTGTCGGGGACTCGCTCTACGACTATCTCGAAAGAAACGGTGCTCTGCCGGTGAGGGCGCTGCAGCGCATGCAGGCCAAGCCCGGCACCGACGAAGAACGACGGCTTCTCGACGCCCCCGACGATGCCTCGCTGCTCATCATGGAGCGCCGCTGTTTCCTTGCCGACGGGCAGATCGTCGAGTTCACGCAGACCAAATATCGCGGCGATGTGTATGATTTCGTCATCGAGCTGATGAGATAATACCAGTTTAAAGCCTGTTGCCATCTGGTCTTGTTTTGCTACCATCCTGCCAACGACAGGAGATAGCCGGTGCCGCTTGACTTCAAATCCCTCGACAAGGGTCTGATCGTATCCTGCCAGCCCGTGAAGGGCGGCGCCATGGACAGGGCCGATATGGTCGTCGGCTTCGCCCTGGCTGCGCTCGACGGTGGCGCAGCCGCCCTGCGCATCGAATCGGCGGACTACGTCGCCGCCGTTCGCGCCGCAACCGACAGGCCGATCATCGGTCTCGTGAAACGCGACCTCGACGACAGCCCTGTGCGCATTACACCCTGGATCGAGGATGTCGACGCGCTGGCACAGGCCGGTGCCGATATCATCGCCTATGACGCGACGCAGCGCCTGCGGCCTGTGCCGACCCGCACGCTTGTCGAGCGCATCCACGGCCACGGCCGCATTGCCATGGCCGACTGCTCCATCCTCTCGGATGCCGAACGGGCGCTTTCTGAAGGCGCCGATGTGGTCGGCTCCACGCTCGCCGGCTATACCGGTCCGGTCGAGCCCACCGAACCCGACCTCGGCCTCGTCGCTGCCATGCGCCGACTGACGCCGCATGTCGTTGCGGAAGGCAACATCCGCACGCCGGCGCAGGCCCAGCAGGCGCTGCTTGCCGGGGCCTCCATGGTCGTCGTCGGCTCCGCCATCACGCGGCCCGAATATGTCACCTCCTGGTTCCGCTCGGCGCTCGACACGGCCCTTGCCGAACAGGGAGCCTGAGGCCATGGCCCGCCCCGACACCGTTCTTGCTCTCGACATCGGCGGCACCAAGATGCTCGCGGCGCTGGTGCGCGACGACAGGCTGATCGAGGCGCACACCATGCCCACCCCGCGCGGGGGCGATCCCGAGGCCTGGCTTGCCGCGCTCTTTGCGGCGATTGCCGGCTGGAAGGGTCGCTATGACACCGCGGGCGTCGCCGTCACCGGCATCATCGACGAGGGCTGTTGGTCGCCGCTCAACCGCCGAACCCTCGATATCCCGGATCGCTTTCCGCTCGTGGCCTTGGTCGCACGGCTTTCCGGTGTCGATCGGGTACTGGCGGCCAATGATGCGCAGGCCGCCGCCTGGGGCGAATATGTCTTCGGCGCCGGCCAGGGCCATGATCTCGTCTTTCTCACCGTCTCCACGGGCATCGGCGGCGGTATCGTCGTCAATGGCCGCCTGCTCGGTGGCCTCGCCGGCCATTTCGGTCAGTTCCGCAGCCTCGGCGAGGAAGGCCGCGCGCTGGAAGACAAGGTTTCCGGCCACTGGATCGCCAGCGAGGCCTCACCGCACCGGCCGGGCGCCACCGCGCGCGATGTCTTCGACGCGGCTGCCGCCGGTCACGGCTGGGCGCAGGCCATCATCCAGGCCTCGGCGCGCCAGACCGCGCTTCTGTGCGGCAACATCCAGCTCGCGCTCGACCCGGCCCGCATCGTCATCGGCGGCGGCATCGGCCTTGCGCCTGGCTATCTCGAATCCGTCCGTCAGGCCCTGGGAGGCCTGCCGCCGCGGCTCACCCCGCAGCTTCACCCCGCCGCACTCGCCGAAAAGGCCGGCGTCGTGGGGATCGCGGATCTCGCAAGACGTCAGAATTAACCTGAGGGAGAACCAGACCATGACTTTTGCCAGAATGAAGAAGGGCGGCCTGATCGCCGCCGCGATCGCCAGCCTGCTGGCCGCCCCCGCCTTTGCGAAAGTGACCGTGCTCGGTTGGCCGGGAGGCCCGGAGGAGGCCGCGCTGCGCGCCGCCGCCGATACCTACAATGCCAAGTCGGATGTGAGCGACGACAACAAGGTCGAACTGCTGTTCTTCAACCGCGACGGCTTCTGGGACAAGCTGCAGGCCGACCTTGCCGCGGGCTCCACGGCTTTCGACGTGAACCTGCTGGCCACCTATTCCATCGGCCGCTACGCGCCGTTCATGGAACCGGTCACGCTGTCCGACGAGGCCAAGTCCGTCTATGGCGACCAGGTCCTCACCACCATGCAGTACGAGGGCGAGCAATTCGGCGTGCCGACCGACCTTTCGCTGCACTTCATGTATTACCGCAAGGACCTGATCGAGGCGCTGCTGAAGGACGATGCCGCCAAGGCAAGGTTCGCCGAGATCTCTGAAAAGCATCTCGGCAAGAAGCTGGAGCCGAAGACCCCCGACGAATGGACATGGGACGACTATGCCGCGACCGCGCTCTACTTCACGCAGGCCGTGAACCCCGACAGCCCGACCCGCTACGGCACCGTGCTGCAACTGAAGAACCTCCTCTTCAACATGATGGTGTTCCAGTCGCTGCCGCGCGCCTATGGGGCCAACTGGATGGACGACGCCGGCAAGATCACGGTGGATTCGGAGGCCTATCGCAAGGGTCTCGAAACCTACAAGATGCTCTACGACGCCGGCGCGAGCCCACGCGACTCGCTGTCCTACGAGTATGCCGAAGCGAACGCGGCCTATGCCTCCGGCCAGGTCGCCGCCATGGTGCAGTGGAATGCGGCCGCCTCCGAGCTGATGTCGAAGGACAAGTCGCCGGCCGTCGGCGAGGTCACGGAGGCCATCGCCCCGCCGGCCGGCCCCGAAGGTCGCTTCACCCACATTCACGGCCTCGGTTTCGGCCTCAACAAGAACGCCGCGAACAAGGAGGGCGCGAAGGCCTTCATCTCGTGGCTGTCCTCAAAGGAAGCCGCACTCGTCTATGCCCGGAACAGCGGCGCACCGGCGTTGACGCCCGACGTCGTCACGGAGGTTGCCGCCGAGCGGCCGGACCTCGTCAAGCTCGGGGAATTCGCCGGCAAGTACGGCTACGTCATGAATGGCGGCACGTCGGCCAAGGCACTTTCGGTCTACGAGCTTCAGGCCAAGGAATTCACCGGCTACTGGTCGGGCCAGCAGTCGCTCGACGACGCCCTGAAGAACACCGAGAAGGGTATGAGCGACCTGCTCAAGTAAGGTGTTTGCCGATGGCGGCCCTATCGCCGCCATCGGCCCATCGTGGCGACGGTGATGACGCCGTCGCCGGGCTCCGGCGTGCTGTCGCTGTTCCCGAAAAGACCGAACCAGGATCGATCGATGACAACGAAGACACATCGCAGCCCCGTGTCCGAATTCCGCCTGCTGACGATCCCGCTGGTCGTGTTCCTGCTCGTCTTCCTGGGCTTTCCGGCCATCGTCAACCTTGTCTATTCGGTCTCCGAGGTCAGCTTCGAGACGTTGCGCCGCCCCGAAATCACCGGCTTCGGCAATTTTGCGGCCGTGTGGAGCGATGCCGCTTTCTGGCGGGCAAGCTGGTTCTCCTTCCGCTTCGGCCTGCTGACAGCCGTGCTCGAATGCGCGCTCGGCCTGTTCCTTGCCATATTCCTTGCCCCGCTTCTCGAAAGGCGAAGCTGGCTGATGGCGATCCTCATGCTGCCGCTGATGGTGGCGCCCGCACTTGTCGGCCTGATGTACCGGCTCGTGTTGCACGAATTCGCCGGCCCCGTGCCCTATTATCTCTGGGCCTGGTTCGGCGCGAGCCTTTCCTTTCTCGGCCCCGGCTCGGCCTTCTGGACCCTGATCGTCGTCGAGACGCTGCAGTGGACGCCCTTCGCCTTCCTGCTGTTCTACATGGCCTACCAGGCGATCCCCCGTGAGATCATCGAGGCCTCGTCCATGGACGGCGCGCGCTACCACCACCGGCTCTGGTACATCGAGCTGCCGCTGATGACGCCGACCATCGTGGTGGCGCTGCTCATCCGCTTCATCGACGGCTTCCGCGTCTTCGACAACGTCTATGTGCTGACCGGCAGCGGCCCGGGCGGCTCCACCGCCTCGCTGTCCATCTATATCTATGAGGCCTTCTTCAAGCAGGGCGCCATCGGCAAGGCCGTCGCCGCCTCCGTCATCCTGTTCGCCGCCTCGTTCGCCGTGCTCTACGGCCTCAACGCCATTGCCGCCCGCCGCAAGGGAGCCACCCGATGATCAATATGCTGCGCTGGATCGTCTTTGCCCTCGCGGCCATCGCGATGAACTTCCCGATCCTCGTGACGCTCTCCACCTCCTTCAAGAGCGCGCGCGAGCTGACCACCAATCCGGGCCTCTGGGTCCAGGCTCCGACGCTTGAGAACTACGCTGCGGTCTTCACCGTCTCCGACCGGCTGAACATCTTCCTCTATCTCGTCAACAGCTTTGCCGTCGCCGCGCTGGGCACGCTGCTGGCGGTGGCGCTCGCCCTGCCCGCCGCCTATGCGATCGCGCGCGGCAAGGTCGGCGAACGCACGCTCTTGCCGCTCATCGTCAATCTGCGCGCCGTTCCGCTCGTCATCTTCGCCATCCCGCTCTACATGATGTTCCAATGGCTCTCGCTGCTCGACACGCGGCTCGGCCTCGGCCTCATCCTCGCCATCGTCAACCTGCCGCTCGCCCTCGTCATCCTCGTCAACGCCATCCGCGACCTGCCGAGCGAGCTCGACGAGGCTGCGCTGATGGACGGGGCGACGCGCACGCAGATCCTCGCGCGGGTCATCGCCCCGCTCTGCCGGCCGGCCATCGTCACCGGCGTGATCTTCGGCTTCATCACCGCCTGGAACGAATTCCTCTTCGGCCTGATGCTGACGACATCCAAGGCCGTGCCGATCACCGTCGGCGCCTCCTTCTTCTTCGCCGCCAGCGGCGGCGGCGTGCAATGGGGCGTCGCCTCGGCCGTCATGATCGTGGGGGCACTGCCGCCCATGCTGCTCGGCCTTCTCATGTATCGCCAGATCAGCGGCTCCATGACGGCCGGCGCGGTCAAGGGCTGAAACAGGGTTTCCCGGAGGTTCAAATGGGTACGATTCTGCTGGAAAAGGCCGGAAAGCGTTATGGCGGCGTCGAGATCATGCGCGATCTCGACCTTGCCATCGCCGACGGGGAATTCGTCGTCATCGTCGGGCCGTCGGGATGCGGCAAGTCCACGCTGCTGCGCATGATCGCCGGCATCGAGGAGACCACGTCGGGCAGGATCCTGATCGACGGCCGGGATGTGACCAATGCTCCCCCGGTCGAGCGCGAACTGGCTATGGTGTTCCAGTCCTATGCGCTTTATCCGCATATGACGGTGCGCCAGAACATGGGCTTCGGCCTGAAGCTCGCCAAGCTGCCCGCCGCCGCCATCAAGTCCAAGGTCGACGAGGCCGCCGAGGCGCTGAAGCTGACGCCCCTCCTCGATCGCTATCCCAGGCAGCTCTCCGGCGGCCAGCGCCAGCGCGTCGCCATCGGCCGTGCCATCGTGCGCCAGCCGACAGCCTTCCTCTTCGACGAACCGCTCTCCAATCTGGATGCGGCGCTGCGCGTCGACATGCGGCTGGAGATTGCAAGGCTCCACCGCTCGCTCGGCGCCACCATGATCTATGTCACTCACGACCAGGTGGAGGCAATGACGCTTGCCGACCGCATCGTCGTGCTGAAGGAAGGGCGCATCATGCAGCATGGCAGCCCGCACGAACTCTACGAACGGCCGGCCAATCTCTTCGTTGCGCAATTCATCGGCAGCCCCAAGATGAACGTGCTGGACTGCGCGCCCGCCGGCGAAGGTGCACTCGACCTTGCCGGCGAAGGCCGGATCGATCTTGCCTTTTCCGGTGCACCGGCTCGGCTTGGCGCACGCCCCGAACATCTCCGGCTCGTTTCACCCGAGGCGGGCCATTGCCGCGGCACCGTGGAGGTCGCCGAATATCTCGGCGGCAGCACCAGCGTCTTCGTGCGCAACGATCGCCTCGGCCTGGTCAATGTCAGCGCCCCAGCCGACATGCCGGTGCGCATCGGCGAAACCGTCGGGATCGCCATCGACCCCATCCGCGCCTCCCTCTTCGACGCCGACGGTTTCAGCCTCGCAAGACAGGCCGGCTGATACGCTTCACCGTGTGGCTGAGAATGGTGCCGTCTTCCGCAATCCTCCGCTCAGCCGCATCGTCAAGACGACGGTGCTCTTCGGCTATCATCTCCTAGGAGGATGGCGAGGCATGGCGGAAAACGGCACACAGGGACGACAACACAGCGTTCTGCAAAGGGTGCCGCCCATGACTGCCTATCCGATCGACCTGATCCGCGCCTCTTTCCCTGCTCTGGAAAATTCCCGCACGGCCTATCTCGACAATCCGGCGGGAACACTGGTTCCGCAAACGGTCATCGCGGCCGTGGCGGAGGCGATGGCGACGGCCTCTTCCAATCTCGGCGGACGATTTGCCGCCTCGCAGCGGGCGGATGCCACCTGGCGCCTGGCGCATGAGGCGGCGGCGGAATTCGTCAATGCCCGGTCCTGGCAGGAGGTCGTCATCGGCCCGAACATGACGACGCTGGCCTTCCAGATGGGCCGGGTCCTCGGCAAGACCTTTTCGCAGGGCGACGAGATCATCGTTACCCGCATGGACCATGAGGGCAACGTCTCGCCGTGGCTTGCGATGGCCGAGGAATACGGTCTCGTGGTGAAGTGGCTGCCGTTCAACAGGGAAAGCTGGCGCATCGAGCCTGATGATCTTGCAGCCCTTCTGACGCCGCGTACGAAATTCCTCGCTCTCAACTACGCCTCCAACATGACCGGCAGCATCAACGACGTCACCGCGCTGACGGCGATGGCGCGGGCGGCGGGCGCGCTCGTCTGGATCGACGCCGTGCAGCTTGCGCCGCATCGCCTGCCCGACGTGCAGGCGATCGGCTGCGATTTCCTCGTGTGCTCGTCCTACAAGTTCTTCGGCCCGCATCTCGGCGTGCTGTGGGGGCGCGGCGATCTGCTGCGCGCGCTGCCGCCGCACCGCGTGCGCTGCCAGAGCGACGACATTCCGGACCGCTTCTGCACCGGCACGCCGCAGACCGAACTTCTGGCCGGCCTGACGGCGACGATCGACTATCTGGCTTCGGCAGGCGAGGCGACCGGCAACACCGGCACGCGGCGCGAGAAGATGGCCGGCGCCTATCAGGCCTTCGACGCCTATGAGGCCGGTCTCACGCGGCGGCTGATCGGCGGGCTGACCGCCATGCCGGGCGTCCGGCTGGTCGGCATCGCCAATTCCAATCTCTTCGCCCATCGCGTGCCGACGATCTCCTTCACGCATGAGCGTGTTTCGACCCATCGCTTTGCCGAGGCGCTGGCGGCCGAGGACATCAATGTCTGGTCCGGCCACAACTACGCGCTGGAGCCGGCCCGTCATCTCGGCCTTTCCGAGGAGGAAGGGGTGGTCCGCATCGGCATCGCCCATTACAACTGCGCCGAGGAGATCGAGCGCACGCTTGCGGCAATCGACAAGCTTGTCGCTTAGGACGGGGTGTCGTAAGGCGTAGAAGTAACCGTTTTCCTTGGGAATCTTGCAGATGGCCCCATGACAGAAACCGTCGCCGCCAGTTGGATCGCGCCTTTCGCGCATGCGCTCGACCGCTACGACCAGCCCGATAGCGTTTCGGCGCTTCTGGCGGCCATCGGTTCGGTCGCGCGGTTCCATGTGGCATTGTCGGTGGTTCATCGCAAGAACGGCGGCCCGAGCTATGTGTTCGACACGTTCTCCGGGCCACGGGCCAAGCGCGCGGTGCAGCTTTTCATTGCCGGCACCTACCTGCTCAATCCCTTCTACAATGCTTATCTCGCCGGCCTGCCGGCCGGCATTTACCTGATGCGCGATCTGGCGCCCGATCAATATCTCGATTCCGATCTCTACCGCGGCCTCGACATCCGTCGCCACGAGGACGAGGAGCTGGGCTACCGCACGCATGGCTGGCCGGAGGGCATGGAGGAGCTGCTGATCGCCATGGACCTGCCGGGCGGGGAGATGGCGGAGATCAGCCTGTCGCGCATCCGCAGCGAGGGCGGTTTCGACGAGGCCTCGATCGCCCGGTTGCGCGAGGCGCATCCGATGATCGCCGCGATCTTCCGCCGGCTCTGGGCGCATCTTTCACGCAGCGAGAATACCCCGCAGGCGCGCCCCATCGATCATCTTTTCAGCGATTTCGGCCGCGATCTCCTGAGCCCCCGGGAACGGGAAGTGGCCCTTCTCATCCTGAAGGGCCATTCCAGCGAGTCGATCAGCTATCACCTCGGTATTTCGATCGCGACGGTGAAGACCCACCGGCAGAAGCTTTATGCAAAGCTCAATCTGTCCACGCAGCAGGAACTGTTTTCGACATTCCTGCGCAGCCTCAATCTGTGAGGCGAGGGGACGAACCGGGCTCGCCCCCCTCCTTTCCTTTCAACCCTTCAGGTTGTCGCGGATCGCGGCGGAGATGGCGGCAAGGCCCTTGCGCAGCTCGTCCTCGGTCGGCCAGGCATAGCCGATGCGGAAATGCCGGTCGTCCTGCTCGAACCAGCTGCCGCGGCCGACATAGGCCTGGTGACGGCTGTAGAGGCTTTCGTGGAAGCCGGCGAGATCGACATCGGCCGAGGGCACGATGCGCGGGAAACAGACGCAGCCGCCCGACGGTTCGATCCATTCGACAAGCGGTTCGGAAGCGATCCAGTCCTTGACGATGGCAAAGGCGCTGGCGATGCGGGCATTGTTGAAGGCGAGCCATTCGTCGCGCTGGCTGAGCGCGACATAGGCGATGTATTCATCCACCGTGCTGCCGGAAATGCCGATCTGCTCGCGGGCGGCAAGGAAGGTTTCCATGAGCGCGGCATCGCGCGTGATCAGCCAGCCGATGCGGATGCCGGGAATGCCGTAGGTCTTGGAGAGCGAGGAGACACTGATCACCCGGTCCGACAGGCTTGCGGCGACCGGCAGCATCGGCCCCGAGGTCATCTCGCGATAGGTCTCGTCGAAGAGGAGGCACGTGCCCTTGCGCTCGACCAGTGCAACCAGCGCCTTCATCTCGTCCTCGCAGATCATCACGCCGGTCGGATTGTGCGGATAGGTGACGGAGACATATCTGGTCTCGGGCCGGATTGCCGCTTCGATGGCCTCGAGGTCGAGCCGGTAGCCGGTCTCGAAGGTGAGGTCGACGATGCTCATGTCCGCGCCGATGGTGCGCGGCGTTTCGAGGTTCGTCGCATAGTTCGGGCGCACAACGACGATGTGGTCGCCGGCCTGAAGCATGGAGGTGGCGATGATGAAGAGCGCGCCCGCGGCGCCTGCGGTCACGAGCACGTCGTCGGCCGAAAGGCCTTCACCGGTGCGGGCGATGAGGCCGCGCAGGTCCGGCGCGCCGCGATGGTCGCCATAGCACAGGAGGATATCGTCCAGCTTCAGGTTCAGCTCGCCGAGGCGCCGGTCGGCGACGGAGCTTTCCGAGAGATTGTAGCGGATCGTGTCGTAGCCGAGCTGTTCGGGCGATTCCAGCTCGATGGGCATGCGGACATATTTCATGGGGCTCTCCTCTGGCCTGCATGTGACAGGGCTAGATCAACCGCGCGTCACATTCCATCCTCCCCGAGGGTGATGACGGGCATCATCCCCTAGGTGGATTTCCTCCCCCTTCCTCCCGGCGCATCGTTCCCCATCGGCGGAGTGAGGACCGTCGCAAGAACTGACCTAACAAAGAAGGGGAATGCCATGAAATTCATGACCGGTCTGTTGTCTGCTGCAATCGTCGGCTTGGCGGTTGCCATGCCTGCCCAAGCCGAAACGCTGCGCGTCGGCATGGAATGCACCTATGCGCCCTTCAACTACCGCACGCCGGAGGGCGAGATGGCGGGTTACGACGTCGACGTCGCCAAGGGCATCGCCGAGCGTATCGGCGTCGATCTCGACTATGTCTGCCAGGAATGGGACGGCATGATCCCGTCGCTGCTTGCCAACAAGTTCGACCTCATCGTCGCCTCCATGTCGATCACCGAGGAACGCAAGCAGAAGATCGACTTCTCGATCCCCTACCGCGTTTCCGTCGGCCGCATCCTCGGTTCGAAGGAAGCGAGCCTCAAGCTGTTCGACGAGGCCGGCAATCCGATCCCGGATGCCTTCAACGGCCTGCGCTTCGGCGTGGAGCGTGCCTCGACCTATGCGAAATGGGTGGAAGCCAAGCTGCCGGGCGCCGAGATCTCCCTTTATGACGGCGCCCAGCCGATGCTGCTCGACCTGCAGAACGGCCGCATCGACATCGCCATCACCAACCCGATGAAGGCTTATCTCGACTTCCTCAGCAAGGAGAACGGCGCCGGCTTCGAATTCGTCTCGCCGCCGATCGACGAAGTCGAGTATTTCGGTCCGGGTGTGGGCGTCGGCCTGCGCAAGGGCAATGACGAGCTGCTCGCCAAGATCGACACGGCGCTGGACGAGATGATCAAGGACGGCTCGCTCGAAAAGTACAGCCTGCAATACTTCCCCTTCTCCATCCATCCGTCGAACTGGAAGGGCGTCGGCCAGTAAGCATGACCTCCGGGCGTCGCGCCAGGCGCGGCGCCCGATCTCGCATGAAGATTACGGAGGTATGGCATGTCGGTTCTCGACGGCTGGTGGGACGACTTCTTCTTCGGCCTGATGACGGTGTTGCAGGTCTTTTCCGTGGCCCTGGTGATTGCCGTCGCCTGCGGGCTGCTCGGCGCCTCGGCCAAGCTTTCCAAAAGCCGCATCCTGCGCGCCATCGCCCAGGCCTATACGGTGGTGTTCCGCGGCGCGCCGGAGCTCCTGGTGCTGCTGCTCTTCTATTTCGGCATGGCCATCACGCTCACCTCGATCGTGCAGGCCTTCGATCCCTCGGTGAAATTCATCGATCTTCCGCCGTTCTGGGCCGGCTCCATCGCGATCGGCCTGATCGTCGGGGCCTATATGACCGAGACTTTCCGCGGCGCCTTCCTCGGCGTCGACCGGGGGCAGATCGAGGCCGCGCGGGCGCTCAGCCTCAAGCGCCACCAGATCTTCCGCTATGTGCGCCTGCCGCAGATGTGGCGGCTCGCCCTGCCGAATTTCGGCAATCACATGCTCTCCATCATGAAGGATACGGCGCTCGTCTCCATCATCGGGCTGGAAGAGATCCTCTTCGTCGCCAAGATGGCGAACTCGCTGATCCACCGCCCCTTCCTGCTCTACATGACCGTCGCCCTGATCTACCTCGCGATGACGACGGTGATCACGTTTGCCGTCGGCTGGCTGGAGCAGCGCGCCAACCGCCACCTGAGAGGTGCCCGATGAGCTTCGACCTCTCGCTGATCGCCGTCAGTCTTCCGAAGATCCTGCAAGGCCTCGGGCTGACGCTCAACCTGCTCGCCGTCTCGACCCTGTTCGGGCTGATCCTTGCCGTCGGCATCCTGCTGATGCGGCTCTCGCGCCGGGCCTGGCTGGTCTGGCCGGCCAAGGCCTATATCTACTTCTTCCGCGGCACGCCGCTGCTCGTGCAGCTCTTCGTCATCTATCACGGCCTGCCGCAGTTCGGCTTCATCAGGCAGAGCGTGCTCTGGCCGCTCCTGCGCGAACCCTACTGGTGCTCTGTCATCGCGCTGTCGCTCAACACGGCGGCCTATGTCTCGGAAATCCTGCGCGGCGGCGTGCTCGGCGTCGACAAGGGCCTCATCGAGGCGGGCAAGGCGCTCGGCCTCAGCAAGTTCCAGCGCACGAGCCGCATCACTGCTCCCCTCGCCGTCAGGCTGGCGCTTCCGGCCTACAGCAACGAGATCGTCTCGATGCTGAAGTCGACCGCGCTCGCCTCCACCGTCACGCTGATGGAAATGACGGGCGTTGCCCGCACCATCGTGGCCGACACCTTCGCCCCATACGAGATCTTCATCGCCGCGACGATCATCTACCTCGTGCTCGTCTGGATCATCCAGACTGGCTTCACGCTGGTCGAGACCTACGCGAACCGCCATGTGAGAAAGACCTGATGGCCGATATCATTGTCCTCGAAAAGATGAACAAGTTCTACGGCACCTATCACGCGCTGAAGGATGTCGATCTCACGATCGCCAAGGGCGAGAAGGTCGTGGTCTGCGGCCCCTCGGGCTCCGGGAAATCGACCATGATCCGCTGCATCAACCGGCTGGAAGAGCATGACAGCGGTCGCATCGTCGTGGGCGGGGAAGAGCTGACCGATGACGAGAAGAAGATCGATCTCGTCCGCCGCGAGGTCGGCATGGTGTTCCAGAGCTTCAACCTCTTCCCGCACATGACCGTGCTGGAGAACCTGACGCTCGCGCCGCGGCTGGTGCGCAAGATGGCGACGGGGGAGGCCGAGGCGATCGCCATGAAATACCTCACCCGCGTGCGCATCCCCGACCAGGCGAGCAAATATCCTTCCCAGCTTTCGGGCGGCCAGCAGCAGCGCGTCGCCATTGCCCGGGCGCTGTGCATGAACCCGGAGGTGATGCTCTTCGACGAACCCACCTCCGCGCTCGACCCGGAGATGATCTCCGAAGTGCTCGACGTGATGACCGACCTTGCCCGCGAGGGCATGACGATGGTCTGCGTGACGCACGAGATGGGCTTTGCCCGCTCGGTCGCCGACCGCATCGTCTTCATGGACCAGGGCGAGATCGTCGAGGTCTCCACCCCGGCCGAATTCTTCGCAGCCCCGAAATCCGAGCGTGCCCGCACCTTCCTCGGACAGATCCTTGCGCATTGAGAGAGCCATGACCGATCGTACCGAAACCTTTTTCGCCTTCGCCCAGGAGATCGCCAACGACTCCCGCGCTCTGCTCCTGGCCGCCGCCGAAGAGGCGCCCCGCGTCAACCTGAAACAGGATGCGAGCTTCGTCACCGCCACCGATCGCGCCGTGGAGGCACGCCTTCGCGAGCGGATCCACGCCACCTTCCCCGATCATGGCATCATGGGCGAGGAATATGGCAGCGAGCGGCTTGATGCCGAATTCGTCTGGGTGCTCGACCCGATCGACGGCACGGCGGCCTGGGTCGCGGGCATTCCGGTCTATGGCACGCTGATCTCGCTGGCGCGCGGCGGCAAGCCGCTGCTCGGCGTCATCGACCTGCCGGCGACGGGCGAACGCTTCACCGGCATTTCCGGCAAAGGCGCCTGGCACAATGGCAAGCCGGTCCGCTGCCGCAAGGGCACGGCTCTTTCGGATGCCTATATGACCTCATCGAACCCCCGCTTCATTCCCGAAGCCGACCGCGCGCCCTTCGCGCGTCTCGACGGTGCGGTGCAGTTCACCCAGTACGGCGGCAGTTGCTACAGCTATGCCTGCCTTGCGCGCGGACGCACGGACCTTGCCGTCGACGCCGGGTTCGACGCCTACGACCTCTTCGCCCCCACCGCCATCATCGAAGGCGCGGGCGGAATCGTCACCGACTGGCAGGGCGGCCCGCTCGATCTGAGCTGGAAGGGCTGTGTCGTCGCGGCCGGCGATGCGGCACTTCATGCGAGCGCCGTTCGTCTGCTTGCTGCCTGATCGGTCCAAAGGGCCAAACGGATTGGCGGTGGACGCGCCAAGAACGCTCTGCATGTTTGAATCCAGAGCATCCTGCATTCAGGCTATTCTGCCTGGGTGCAGGATGCTCCGGCGATAGCCTTGATGAGTGCGGCGGCGGACACCGCGCCGGGATCGGCATGGCCAAGCGAGCGCTCACGCAGGCGTGCGGCGCGGCCCTTGGTGGCGATCATCGTGGCAGTGGCGGCCGCGCCGTTTTCAGCGGCGTTTTCCACGGCCTTCCAGAAATCCGGTTTTGAAAGATTGCTGGCAACTCCTGCCGTGGCAGCCTCGGCGGCCGGCAACCAGACGTCGAGCATGGTCTTGTCGCCGCGCTGCGCCTTTCCGCGGTCGCGGATACCCTCGGAAATGGCGCCCAGCATGTCTCGGCAGGCGGCAAGATCGAGCTGATCACGGTCCGCGAGCGCTTGTGCGGCGCGCCGGAAGCCCGTCGCATAAAGCGGCCCGGTGGAAGCGCCGACGGCGTTGAGGAAACCGGACGCGGCCGTCGACAGCACGTCGGACGGGCTCGCGGTATCGAGATCGAGCGTGGAGAGGGCGGCGTTCACCGCCTTGAAGCCGATCGACATGGTGATGCCGTGGTCGCCATCGCCGATGGCGCCGTCGAGTTCGGACAGGTGATCCTTTTCCGTCTCGATCACCTCGGACATCCGTTCGAACATCCGGGCAAGCACTCGCGTCGCAGTTTCCGACATGTCTTCCTCCCCTTGAGCGCAGGCGGCCTCAGCCTCGCGCGGCTCCGTCCGTTTCAGGCGCATTGATGCTCAGGATCGCCGTCTGGCACGGATGGTGCAGCAGGTCGGTGAGCTGGCGGTCGAGATGCAGGATCGAGATGGAGGCCCCCACCATGTCGAGCGAGGTGCAATAGTGCCCGACCCAGTTGGCCTCGATCGTGATGTTCTTGGCGGACAGCCGCTGCTCCACCCGGCGGAACAGGATGTAGAGTTCCATCAGCGGCGTTGCGCCGAAGGAGTTGACGAGAACCGCCACCCGATCCCCGGGCTCGGCCTTCATCTCCTTGAATATGTTGTCCATGATCGTATCGACGATCTCGTCTGCGGTGCGGATGCGCTCGCGCGAGACCCCGGGTTCGCCATGGATGCCCATGCCGAGCTCCATGTCGTCGGGACCGATCTCGAAATTGTGCCGCCGCGTCTGCGGCATGGAGCAGGATTCGAGCGCGACGCCCACCGTATAGGTGCGGTCATTCGCCTTGCGGGTCACGGCCTCGCATTCATCGAGCGTCATGCCGCGGTCGCAGGCCGCACCCGCTACCTTGAAGACGAAGAAATTGCCGGCGACGCCGCGCCGGCCTTCCTTGTCTTCGACCGGCGAGGAGACGATATCGTCGGTGGTCAGCACGGTGCGGATGGGAATGCCCTGTTCCTCGACCAGTTCGGCGGCCATCTCGAAGTTCATCACATCGCCGGCATAGTTGCCGTAGACGAAGAGCACGCCCGCGCCGCCGGAGGCGGCTACGGCGCATTTGGCGATCGGATCCGGCGGCGGGGAGGAAAAGATGTTGCCGATCGCCACCGCGTCGGCCAGTCCCTTGCCGACATAGCCGACGAAGCAGGGCTCGTGCCCGGTGCCGCCGCCGATGACGAGGCCGACCTTGCCGGGCCGCGGGCCGTTGCGGGCGACGAGCGCGCGGCGCGAATTGCCGATCGGCTGGAGATAGGGCTTGTGCGCGGCGATCAGTCCGTCGAGCATCTCCTCGACTACATCATTGGGATTGTTGAGGAACTTCTTGACGTGGGTGCGATAGGCGTTGGCGACGGGCGTGCTCTTCTGGCGCTGAGAGAGCTTGCCGTCGAGGCTCGTCACGCCATCGGCGCGCAGGATACCGGCGCCGGTCGCCGCGTCCGTCACCAGCACGTTGACATAGCCCCCACGCAGCGCCGCCAGCAAAGCCGGCACCTTGTCGAAACCGCCCGCGACGGCGACGCGGGTGCCGATGCCACGCAGCATCTCCAGCGAGATACCGATCGTACGATCATCGAGGGGACCGGCGATGTGGCGGCCGCGCTCGTCGATGAAACGCCCGGCAAGCACGCCGGCGGCGCCCTTTGCGAGATAATGCTGCAAAGGCACGGATTCGAAGAAGCCGCTGGTGTGGATCGTCGAATTGGGACGGAGGGAGGAAATGCCGAAGACGATGCGGTTGGCGCGGGAAAGCGTGTCGAACTGTTCGCGGATCAGCGGCTCGGCCAGCAGCATGTCGTGCATCTGCGCGGAGGCGACGATGGCGGGGGCGGTGATGTTGACGCAGCGGGCGGAGATGGCGCGGGCGACGGCGGCCGTCGTCAGCTCCGGCGTATAGGCGAAGCTGGCGGTCGTGCCGCCGGTCGCCTGGACGACGGTGACATCCTGCAACGGGGCCATGTCCAGATGCTCGCCGACGGAGAGGACCGTGCGGCCCCAGGCGACGGCGAGTGTGTCGCCGGACTTGATCATCTTGGAAAGCGCCTGCGCGCCGGCAGCACCCAGCCTGCCGATCAGCGGGCGCGTGTTGTCGTCGTTCGGCACGACGAGACAATCGGCGAGGCCGAAATGGCGCTTCAGCTCCTGCGCGATGGTGAGCGAGGCGAGGCGGGCGGGCTCGATGGAGATGTTGACGATACCCTTTTCGCGGGCGTCGGCGAGGTAGCTGTTGACGGTGGCGCGCGAGACGCCCATCGCCTCGGCGATCTCGCCCTGCGTCATGCCGTCTTCATAGTAGAGCCAGCAGGCCCAGACATAGGGATCGTCGCCATAGCGCAGCGGGATCGAATCGAGGCCCTCCGGCCCGTTCGCCCGGCTGATGCCGCCCTTGCGCGGCGAGGAAGTCTTCAATGCCATCGGTTTCGCCGGTCCCCCTTCAGGCGGCGACCATGAAAGCAACGCCGCCGGTTTGCAACATGCTTCGGCAAAAAAGCGGCGCGCGACCCGTCACGATAGACGGGCCGCGCATCCTGGGAGGAACTCTTGGGCCGGCGTCAGACGAGCCGGGTGCGCGCGCCCTCGGACAATTCCTTGAGGATGATGGCGCAGGAGGTCGCGCCGGCATCGAGCACGCCGAGCGAGCGTTCGCCGAGCCGGCTGGCGCGGCCGATCTTGGCGACGAGGTCGATCGTCGAGTCGCGGCCGGCCTCGGCGGCGGTGACCAGCACTTCCAGCGCCTCGCCGAAGGATTTTCCCTCCGCCGTCGCCTTGTCGAAGGCCTCGACGGCGGGCACGAAGGTGTCGAGCAGCGTCTTGTCACCGACCTTGGCCGAACCGATCGACTGGATGCCGGAAAGGCCGGCATGCAGCATTTTGCTGTAGGCGGCTGCGTCGATCTTCTCCACGCCTTGGATCGTCTCGGCGAATTCCGTGAACATGACGCCGTAGAGCGGGCCCATCGAGCCGCCGATCTCCGTCATCAGCACGGTGCCGAGCGTATCGAGGGATTCGGCGAGCGGCGCATTCTTGCCCTTCAGCCGCTCGGCGGCCATGCCGAAGCCCTTGGCCATGTTCACTCCGTGGTCGCCATCGCCGATCTTGCCGTCGATCTCGCTGAGATAGGCCCGGTTCTCGACGATCCGCTCGGCCATCGAGAGGACGATCGCGCCGCAGGACGCATTGTCGAAAGTCTGCATGGGTCTTCCTCCCGTCACAGGATGATCGTGCAACGCGTCTCGACATCGAGCAGCGTCTTCAGGTCGTCGTCGAGCGCCATGACGGTCAGCGTCGCACCGACCATTTCCAGCGAGGTGAAGTAGTTGCCGATCCAGGTTTTGCGGATCTTCAGGCCACGCGCCGAGATCTCGCTCTCGATCGTGTCGTTGAGGATGTAGAGCTCGTTGAGCGGCGTCGCGCCGAGGCCCGAGACCAGCACGGCGACTTCGGTGCCTTCGGGAAGATCGTGATCGTCGAGCACGATCTTCACCATGTCCCTGGCGACCTCCTCAGCCGTCTTCAGCGTCTCGACGCGCACGCCCGGCTCGCCGTGATGGCCGATGCCGACTTCCATCGTGCCCGGCTCGATCTTGAAGTTCGGATGGCCGACGGCCGGCAGCGTGCAGGGGCCGAGGCCGACGCCGATCGAGCGGCAGTTGTCGATCGCCTTCTGCGCGGCGGCGCGGACTTCTTCGAGGCTGGCGCCGGTCGCGGCCTTCGCGCCGCCGATCTTCCACATGAAGATCTCGCCGGCGACGCCGCGGCGCTTCTCGCGTTCCTCGATCGGGGCCGAGCAGACGTCGTCATTGGCAACGACGGTCGCGACCTCGATCCCGTCCTTGGCGGCGAGCTTCGTCGCCATCTTCACGTTCATGTTGTCCCCGGCATAGTTGCCGTAGAGCACGACGACGCCCTTGCCGCCGTTGGCTTCACGGATGGCGTCGTGGAAGCTCTTGGCGGTGGGCGAGGAGAAGAGCTCGCCGACGGCGACGGCGTCGAGCATGTTCCTGCCGGTATAGCCGATGAAGGCGGGCTCATGGCCCGAGCCGCCGCCCGTCACCACGCCGACCTTGCCGGCAAAGGGGGCCTCCCTGGCGACGACGACGCGCGGGTTTTCCGCAAGGCGCACGATATCCGAATGCGCCTTCACGAAGCCCTTCACGGTATCCTCGACCACCAGGTCCGGGTCGTTGATGAAACGCTGCATGGTAACTCCTTGAGAATTGCGAGAGCCGGTCCGGGCTCAAAGAATGGTGTAGCCGCCGTCGATCAGAAGGTCCGCGCCATTGATCATGTCGGCGCCCGGCGAGGCCAGGAACACGGCGGCGGCGGCGATCTCTTCCGGGAAGGCGAAACGGCCGGTCGGGATGCGCTTCTTGGCGGCTTCGCCCTTCTCTCCGGCCCAGGCCTTCTTGCCGAGTTCGGTGAGCACGATGGTGGGCGAGATCGTGTTGACGGTGATGCCGTGTTTGCCCCATTCGGCGGCGAAGGTCTTGGACATGCCGATGACGCCGAACTTGGAGGCGCAATAGGCGACATGCTCCTCGATCGCCACCGTACCGGCCTGCGAGGCGAGGTTGACGATCTTGCCGCCCTTGCCGCTAGCGATCATGCGGCGGCCGACCGCCTGGGTGACGAGGAAGCTGCCCTTGAGATTGATGTCGATCGTCTTGTCCCACTGGGAAAGCGTCAGGTCTTCGGCGGGCGCCAGCGCGACGATGCCGGCGCTGTTGACCGCGATATCGATGCCGCCGAAGGCTTCGACCACGTCGGCGACGGCTTTTTCCACCGAGGCCGGGTCGGAGACGTCGCAGACGAAGGGCTTTGCCGCACCGCCGAGTTCCTCCGCCTTCGCCTTGGCGATATCGGCGTTGATGTCGAGGACCGCGACCTTCGCGCCCTTGGCCGCAAAGGCAGCGGCGATGGCCGCGCCGATGCCGGATGCGCCGCCGGTGACGAGCGCGACCTTGCCGTCGAGCGGGAAGTTGAGGTCGATCTTGGGAGGTGTGTCGGTCATCGGTTCAGCTTTCGGATGTTGAAGAGAACGGGGCGGCGAAGCCGCCCCGCAGATCGTGTATTACTTGCGCAAGTCCAGGAGCTGGTCGACGTTCTCGGCCGTGACCGGCGTCCACGGAACATTGTATTCCTTGTCCTTGCCGTCGTTGAACGGCATGTCCGGATACTGCGCCCAGATGTCGGACTGCGGCTTGTAATCGCCCTTCCTGGCGTGGAAGATCGCAAGATCCAGCGCACCCTGGGCCTGTGCGCGGGCGTCCTGGAGGATCGAGGTCATCGTGCCTTCCTTGACGGCGGTCAGCGCGTCGGTGACGCCGTCGATGCCGGCGATCGCGAAATCCTCGGTCTTCAGGCCCGCGGCCTTGATCGCCTCGATCGCGCCGAGCGCCATCTCGTCGTTCTGGCCGATGACGCCGTTGATCTGGCCGGGATGGGAGGTCAGCCAGTTCTCCATCAGCGTCTGGGCTTCGGCGCGCGACCAGTTGGCGGTCTGTTGCTCGAGGACCTTGACGTCCGGGCACTCGGCGAGCGCCTTCTGGTTGCCTTCCAGGCGCGAGATCTGCGCGGACTGGCCGATCGGGCCCTCGATGATCACGACATTGCCCTTGCAGCCGATCTTGTCGAGAACGGTCTTGGCTTCCATGTAGCCGGAAACCGTGTCGTCGGAGCCGACATAGGCGGCGAGCAGGTCGGAGTTCACGCGGGTGTTGGAGCCGACGACCGGAATGCCGGCGTCGCTGGCGGCCTGCACGGCCGTCGCGCCGGCTTCGATGTCGATCGGCACGAAGATGATCGCATTGAACTTCTGCGTGATCATCGTGTTGAACTGCTCCTGCTGGACCAGCGCGTCATAGCGGCCGTCGAAGACGGTGAGCTGGACTTCGCCGCTCTTGACGGCGGGGTGCTCTTCGAGCGCGGCGGACCAGATCTGCATGAATTCCGCGTTAAGGCCGTAGGGGGCCGCGCCGATCTTCAGCTTCTCCTGGGCCAGGGCGGACGAGGCGAGCAGGGCGGTCGCCGAGGCGAGCGCGATCATCAGTTTCTTCATGTCTTTCTCCTCCTTTGAGAATTCCGGCCGCACTTCGGCGTGCCGTTTCGTCCACGGGCGCGGGAAGACGCCCGGTTCCTGTCGGGCTAGACGCCCTGGTTTCGCTTCTGGTCGAGCATGACGGCGCCGACGATGAGGGCGCCCTTGAGGACCTGCTGGTAGTAGGACTGGATGCCCATCAGATCGAGGCCGTTGTTCATGACGCCGATGATGAGCGCACCGATCAGTGTTCCCGTCACCCGGCCGACGCCGCCCGAAAGCGAGGTGCCGCCGATGACGACCGCCGCGATGGCGTCGAGTTCGTAGGCGATGCCGGCCTGCGGCAGGGCGGAACCCGTGCGCGCCGAGAGGATCATGCCGGCAAGGCCCGACAGCGCGCCCGAGATCACATAGACCATGAAGCGGATGCGCGTGACGTTAAGGCCGGAGGTCTTGGCCGCATGCGGGTTGCCGCCGACGGCATAGATGTAGCGGCCGAAGCGCGTGCGGGTCAGCACCCACCAGGAGACGAGGAAGACCGCGGCGAGCAGGATGACCGGCATCGGAATGCCGAGGATGTTGCCCGTGCCGATCCAGCGGAATTCCGGGGAGAGCGCCGGCACCGGCTTGCCGCCGCCATAGATGAGGGTCGCGCCGCGGGCGGCCGAGAGCATGCCGAGCGTCGCCACGAAGGCGGGCACGGAAAAGCGCGAGACGATGAGGCCGACCAGCGCGCCGCAGCCGACGCCGACGAGGATGCCGGCGGCGAGCGCCACCACCATCGGGTAGGGCGCGCCGGCAATGCCGGCCGTTGCCGAACTGGTCACGAAGCTGGCGCTCACCATGCCGGCCAGCGCGACGACCGAGCCGACCGAAAGGTCGATGCCGCGGGTCAGGATGACGAAGGTCATGCCGATGGCGAGCACGCCGTTGATCGACGTCTGCAGCAGCACGTTGGAAATGTTGCCGGGCGTCAGGAAGAATTCGTTGGACACCGAGAGGATGGCGACGAGCAGCAGGAAGGCGAGGAAGATGCCGTATTCCTGCACGATCAGCCGGCGGCGATCGGAATTCAGCCAACTGCTGGCGGTCTTGTTCTCGATACTGGTCACGGTGTCACCTCTTGCCATGCGGGGTTGGATGCGTCGGTCGGGTCTCGTTCCGGTCAGGTCGACAGGTGCACGAGGGACTGGGCATCCGTTTCCTGCCGGCCGTGAATGCCGGCGGATCGTCCCTGCCGCATGACGAGGATGCGGTCGGACATTCCCAGGATTTCGTCGATTTCGGAGGAGATCATCACGACCGTGCCGCCGCTTGCGGCAAAATCGCAGATGATGCGGTAGATCTCGCGCTTGGCGCCGACATCGACGCCGCGGGTCGGCTCGTCGAGCAGCAGGACTCGCGGCTGGCGCAGGAACCACTTGCCGAGCACCACCTTCTGCTGGTTGCCGCCGGAAAGGCCGGAGACCGGCATCGTGTCGCGCGCGGCCTTGATGGCGAAGCGGGCGATCATGTCGGCGCTGGCCGACTGCTCCTCGCTCCTGCGCATAACGAAGGCCGGGCTCATTTCGGGCAGGCTGGCAAGGCAGATATTGTTGCGCACGCTGTCCGTCAGGTTGAGACCCGTCACCTTGCGGTCCTCGGTGACGAAGGCGATGCCCTCGGCCATGGCGTCGGAGGGCTGGCGGATGCTGACGGCCTGGCCGTCAAGGCGGATCGCGCCGGATGACGGGCGGTCCATGCCGAAGAGGCAATTGAAGATTTCCGTGCGGCCCGAGCCCATCAGGCCGTAGATGCCGAAGATCTCGCCCTTGCGCGCGGTGAAGGAAATGTCCTCGATCTTGCCGGGTGCGGAAAGGCCGGAGACTTCGAGGCCGGCGGTCTCGGTCGGCGTGTTGGTCTTGATATATTCCTCGCCGAGCTCGCGGCCGACGATCATGCGGATGAGACCGGGGCGGTCGATGTCGGCAAGCTTGCCCGCGCCGACGAAGCCGCCGTCGCGGAAGACGGTGTAGCTGTCGGCGATCTGGAAGATTTCCGAGAGCCGGTGCGAGACGTAGACGATGCCCTTGCCCTCGGCCTTCAGGCGCTTGATGGCGGAGAAGAGGTGCTGGGCCTCCTTCTCGCCGATCGCCGAGGTCGGCTCGTCCATGAAGATGACGTCGGCTTCGTGGCTCAGTGCCTTGGCGATCTCGACCAGCTGCATCTGCGCGACCGAGAGGTTCATCATGTATTCGCGTGCGGAGATGCTGAATTCGAGGCGGTCCAGCAGCGCCTGGGCGTTGCGGTTCATCGTCTTGAAATCGATGCCGCCGAAGCGGGTGGAGGGCTCGCGGCCGAGATAGATGTTTTCGGCCACCGTCATGTGCGGGACCGGGCTCAGCTCCTGCTCGATGATGGCGATGCCGGAACGGAGCGCTTCCGCCGGGCTGCTGAATTCGACCGGCTTGCCGCGGTGCAGGATCGTGCCGCCGTCGCGCTTGTGGATGCCCATGAGGATGGAAAGGAAGGTCGACTTGCCGGCGCCGTTGCCGCCGCAAAGCGCGTGCACCGAGCCGGCTTCCAGCTCGAAGCGGCCGTCACGAAGCGCGGCAACGCCGCCGAAGGATTTTTTCAATCCCTCCACTTTCAGAAGTGGCTGCATGCATTCCTCCCGGCATTTCGAACGATGCTCTCCCATCGCATTTTTACAAAATACGTTTCTATGTCGACAAATGTCAATATATGAAATTAACAAACGATGGTCACCATTCGTCATTTGTCAAAATGTGTCGAATTGCGCGTGGTGCGATCGCCATCTGAAGCCACGAGTGGAGAAGTGGAGGCTGGGGACGGGAACCCAATTCGCGTGTTCACGATCAGGCCCCGGATCAGGAACTCTCAAGCGATCAGGCCGCGCCCGCGGTGAAAAGCCACCGGATTGTGGGTCTCCGGGGCGCCCCATCCCGGGCCATTGCCACAGATCTGGTGAGGCGAAAAAGCCCTCTCAGCCGCAATCGAAATCAAGCCCGGCTCTGCCCCACATCACCGGCTCTCCCGCTGCCAGAATTTCAACTCGATACCAATCGAGGCTGTTCTATGGGCGAAGGTTCAGAAGGCAGTTGGCGACGTCCACTCCCAACACAGCACAAGCGGAGTTGGCGTCTCGACGGTGTGGAGGAGATAGCTGAGCGCCAGCGAGGCCGCATTTTCAGTTGTCGGAGTTTTCCGTGATACTCAGCGAAAGCGCTGATCCTTTATCTGCGACCCACGTAGATACGGCGCCCGTGTCAAGGGGTCATATCCCTTCAATGTCCGGGATTTGAACGGCCGCTGGAATCTATTCTAGGCCAGAGTGAAAAATGCCGTCCGGGGTCGCGCCGGATGCGCGATTGCTGACTTCTGTCAGTTCGCGAATGCGCCGAAGGGCACCAGGTCTGCGATCATCTTGGCCGATGTGAGCGCCAGAAAAATGCCGAACAGCTTGCGCAAGGTGCCGGGCTCGATCGTGTGGGCGGTTCTGGCTCCGAGCGGGGCGAACCACATGCTCGTCAGCATGATCGCCACCATGCCGGCGATGTTGACGTAGCCGAGGGAATAGACGGGCAGGCCTTCCTTGCCCCAGCCGTTGACGATGTAGCCGAGCGTGCCGGGCAGGGCGATGATGAGGCCGATCACCGATGCCGTGCCGACGGCGCGGCGGACCGGATAGCTGCAGACGCTCAAGGTCGGCACGGTGAGCGTGCCGCCGCCGATGCCCATCAGCGTGGAGATCGTGCCGATGCCGGTGGCCATCGCCGCCTGGCCGGGTTTTGCCGGCAGCGAACCGATCGGATGCCAGCCTTCCCGGGTGAAGAGCATGTAGGCGGCGACGATGGCCGCGACGAAACCGAAGATCGCCGTCAGCGTTTCCCCCGGCGCATAGGCGGCGATCAGGACGCCGATCATCACGCCCACGGCGACGAACGGTCCCCAGAGCTTCAGAAGGTCCGTATCCACTGCACCGCGTGCCCGGTGAGCCCGGATCGACTGGAAGGACGTGGGGATGATCGTTGCAAGCGACGTGCCGACCGCGATGTGGGCGCGCAGCGCCGGATCGACCTCGAAGAAGGCGAGCACATGGTAGAGCACCGGCACGACGATGATGCCGCCGCCAACGCCGAGCAGGCCGGCAAGGAAGCCCGAGACGCAGCCGACAAGGCCGAGAACCAGGGCGAATGTCGTCATAACGGTCAGCGAAACCGGCATCGTCGTTCTTCCGATCGAGGGGAGCTTGGGTGGGGCGGGACGGCGCGCCGGAGCGCGCCGCCGGTCTTTCAGGCGACCTTGAAGGACACTTCGTCGACACCGTCGACATGGGCGACCATCTCGTCGCCCTTGACGATCGCGCCGACGCCGGCCGGCGTGCCGGCGAAGATCAGGTCGCCGGGCTGCAGCGTGAAGAGGCGCGAGAGATAGGCGATCATTTCCGGCACCTTCCAGATCATCTGGTTGAGATCGCCGTTCTGGCGGACTTCGCCATTGACCTTGAGCCAGATCGCGCCTTCCGTCGGGTGGCCGACCTTGGCGACCGGATGAAGCGGACCGCAGGGTGCGGAGTTCTCGAAGGCCTTGCCGGTTTCCCACGGGCGGCCGAGCTTCTTGGCTTCGCCCTGCAGGTCGCGCCGGGTCATGTCGAGGCCGACGGCATAGCCGTAGACGCAGTCGAGCGCCTGATCGAGGGGGATGTTGTCGCCGCCGCTCTTCAGCGCCACGACGAGCTCGACCTCATGGTGCACGTCCCTGGTCTCGGCCGGATAGGGGAAATCGGTGCCGGGCAGGACGAGCGTGTCGGGGTTCTTCTGGAAGAAGAACGGCGGTTCCTTGTTCGGGTCGTGGCCCATCTCGATGGCGTGGTCGGCGAAGTTGCGGCCGACGCAGTAGATGCGATGCACCGGGAAGAGTGCCTGGCTGTCGACGACAGGAAGCGTGGGGACGGCTGCCGGCTTGAAGACGTAGGCGGCATTGATGGAGGACATGTCGTTCATTATCGCGCTCCTGCGTAATATTCGATGCGTTTTTCAAAGAGTTCCACGCCCGCGGACAGAAGCATGGCTGCCGCGAAGAGGATGATTGTCAGAGCCCAGAAGCGCTCCATGTCGAACGAGCGGGAATAGAGCTCGAAGAGTTCGCCGTATCCGATGATGGACACGAGGATCTGGCCGATCACCACGCCCTTCACCCCACGGATGAGGCCGATGCGGATGCCCGCAAGGATCTCCGGAAGGGCGGAGAGCAGGATGATCTTGGTGAAGATCGTCAGCCGCGAGGCGCCGTAGCAGCGCCCCATCTCGATGAGCGAGGGCGGCACCTGCATGACGCCGGCCCGGGCATCGAGCACGATGATCCAGACGGCGAAGAGGAAGACGGTCACGACGACGGTGGTCTCGCCGAGGCCGAAGAGGATCATCAACACGGGCACGAGGGCGGACAGCGGCGCGCTGACGAACATGTTGACCCACAGGCCGAAGATGTTGTCGACGATCTTGAACCGCCCCATGGCAATGCCGAGCGGCACGCCGACGCCGATCGCCAGCGCCATGCCGACCACGAAGGACCGGAGCGTCACCAGCGAGGCGTTCTGCCAGGAGTTCGTCGCGACGAGGTCGAAGCCGGCCGAGACGATCGCGCTCATCGGGGGGATCAGGAAGATCACGTCCATCCTGCCGACGACTTCCCAGACGAGCGCCCAGAACAGGAGCGAGGTCATCATGGGGATCTTGATGCCGAAGAGTTTCATGGCGCGTCACTCCGCATATTGCCGGAGGCCCTGCCAGATCTCCTCGACCACATCGAGATAACCCTTGTCGCGCCGGATCACGTCCGGTGCGGCGGAGCGGTCGATATTGGGTTCGATGATCTGGGAGACGCGGCCGGGGCGTGGTGAAAGCAGCACGATGCGGTCGGAGACATAGACCGCCTCCTCGATCGAGTGGGTGACGAAGAGGAAGGTCTTGCGCTCCTTCTCGACGAGCTGGAGCAGGTCTTCCTGGAATTTTCGACGGTTCTGCTCGTCGACAGCCGAGAAGGGTTCGTCGAGCAGCAGCACGTCGGCATTGACCGAGAAGGCGCGCGCGATGCCAACGCGCTGGCGCATGCCGCCCGAAAGCTCGTGCGGATACTTTTCCTCGAAACCGGAGAGGCCGACTTCGCCGATATAGTGCTTGGCGATGCGATGGCGCTCCGCCTGCGGCACGCCCTTGAGCTCAAGACCGAAGCCGACATTGCGCAGCACCGTCGCCCAGGGCATCAGCGCGAAATCCTGGAAGACGAAGGCGCGTTCGGGACCGGGCCCGGTGACGACCTTGCCGTTGATGCGGATCTGGCCGGAGGTCGCGGGCACGAGGCCGGCGATGATCTTGAGCAGCGTGGTCTTGCCGCAGCCGGAGGGGCCGAGCAGCGTCGTCAGCTTGCCGCGCTCGAATTCGAGGTTGATGCCGCGCAGCGCCTCGATATCGCCGTAGCGCTTGCAGATGTCGCGCACCTCGACGATGGCGTCGGACGTGGCGGTTCCGGATTGGTCGGCCGCGCGGGCCGGCATGGGATTGGCCATGTCACTTTCTCCTCTTTTCGGGACGCAGGAAGCGGACCTCGATATATTGCAGGGCCGCAAGCGTGATCGTCGAAACGGCGATGATCGAAGCCACGGCCGCATACATGTGCGCGTAGTTGGCGATCGAGCGGTGGTAGGTGATGAGATCGCCGATCCCCGTCGGCGTGATCAGAAGCTCGGCGAGCATGACGCCGATGAAACCGGCGGCGATGCCGAGGCGCAGGCCGGCAAACAGCACCGGTGTCGCATCGGGAATGATGATCTTGGAGATCTGCTGCAGGCGCGTGCCCTGGAACGAGCGGCACATGTCGACGAGCGACGGGTTGACGTGGCGCACCGCCTTGTAGGAATTGAGCACGATCACCGGCAGCGCCAGCATGATGACGGCGAGCGTCTTGGCGACGAGGCCGATGCCGTAGACGAAGGTGACGAGCGGCACGAGGGCGGCCATCGGGGCGGCCTGGAGCACGATGAAGACCGGCGCCAGAAGCCATTCCGCCTTGTCGGACAGGCCCATGGCGATGCCGAGCCCGATGCCGAGCACCGCGGAAACGGCGACGCCGATGACGAGCGGCTGGAACGTGATGGCATAGGCCGGCAGCAGCGTGCCGTCGAGCGCCATCTCGATGAGTGCGGCGAGCGTTTCAAGGAATGTCGGGAAGGCGAAGCTGATCGGAACGCGACCGGCGATTTCCCAGGCGGTGAAGAGCGTTGCGAGCGACACCACGACCCAGAAGGACTTCCGGCGCCGGGCGAATTCGGCGAGCGTTTCGACGATGGTGGAGGAGCCGCTGCCGGCTCCTCCCGTCGCGCTCACCTTGTGAGGTGTAGCGGCCATGTGCATTATTTGGTTCCGATTTTGGCGAGCACCGCATTGAGTGCCGTGAGATCCCAGAAGTCCTCGACCTTGAGATCCGCGGCATTGCCTTCGAGCGCGCCGGAAATCGTGTAGAAGTCGAAGTCGTCCTTTGCGGCATCCTCGCCGCCGCCGTTGAGCGGAAGGGCGGGGGCGGCTTCCGCGAAGTACGGGTCGATGTCGGCGACCATGTCGGGCGTCGCATCCGGCAGCAGCTTGTATTTTTCCCGCAGCGCGACGGCCGACGTCGGGTCCGCCGCGACCTCGCGCCAGGTGGTCAGGATGCTCTCGACCAGGATTTCCACGTCCTTCTGGTTCTTCGAGAGATAGTCGGTGTTGGCAAAGAGCGCCTCGTCGGTGGCGGCCACCTCGCCGAGCGGCAGGAAGGCGAACTTGCCCGGCGCTTCCTTTTCCAGGATGCGCTTGCCGGAGGAGTCGACGATCGTCGCCTTGACGTTGCCCTGGAGCAGGGCGCCCGTGCGCACCTCGGCACCCGGCACGTAGGAGATGTTGGAATAGGCGATGCCGTTCTTGTCGGCCATCAGCTGCATGATCGCCTCGGTGCCGGAACCGCGCGAATGCACGGCGACTTCCTGGCCGTTCAGATCCTTCCACTCCTTGTAGAACTCGGTGTTGACCACCGGATAGAACTGCAGCTTGGACAGTTGCAGGAAGATGCGGATCGGCGCCTTCACCTTCTGGAGCAGCGCATAGGGGCCGCCGATGCCGATATCGGCCTGGCCGCTGACGACGGCCTGCGCGGCGATGTCCTCGCTTTTCAGGAAGGTCACCTGCACGTCGACACCCTTTTCCTTGGCGCGTTCCAGCGCGGCGAGGAGATGGAGGGATTCGACCGTCGCGATATCGCCGAAGGCGATACGCATCGGATCGGCGAAGGCCAACCCGGGCACTGCGGCAGAAAGGCAAAGTGCGGCGGCGACCGCAGACGCCCTCATTCGTCTGGCAAGCATGTTCATCTTTCTTCCTCCCAAAATCGGGTTTTCCTCAACCCAATTGAAACCAATTCTTCATTAAACGAACATTGTGTCAACCAATTAAACGTGCTGCGCTGCGGGATGTGCAGGCCAGTTGCGTTCCTTAATTGATTTAAATATCTGTTTTTATTCCCTATAAATTTATGACAGGACGCATGGTGCCTGCCGCATTGACAGCCGCTTATATGTTCAATATAACCGAACCAATCCTGAATTGGTTCGGATGATGCCATGATAGAGAACACCGACAGCGCTGTGCTTTCCCGCCTCAGGGACTTCCTCGCAACGGCGCAGCTTCCCGATGGCGGGCGCCTGCCGCCGGAGCGCGACCTTGCGGAAGCGCTGGATGTCGGACGCGGCGCGCTGCGCAAGGCGCTCGCGACCTTGCAGGCGGAAGGCGTGGTCTGGCGCCATGTCGGCAAGGGCACGTTCACCGGCGAGCGTCCGATCGACACGGTCGCGGATATCAATGCGATGGTACAGCGGACCAACCCGCTGGAGGTCATGGGCGCCCGCATTGCCTTCGAGCCGGAGGTCGCGCGCTGCGCCGCGCTGAATGCCACGCCCAGCCAGATCACCGAATTGCGCAGCGCCATGATGAAAGCGCAGCAGGCGCCGACCTGGCGGCTCTACGAGCAGTGGGACAACCGCCTGCACCGCCTGATCGGCGAATCCTCGCAGAACTCATTGCTGCTCGGCCTGCTCGACACGCTGAATGCGGTGCGCCGCGCCGTCACCTGGGGGCGGCTGCGCGACACGCCCGTCCGTCCGCCGCCGGACCACCATTCCTTCGAGGAGCACGCCCGCATCGTCGAGGCGATCGCCAACCGCGACGGCGCTGGCGCGGCGGATGCGATGCGCCGGCACCTGCGCAGCGTCGAGGGCCATATGCGCGACATGCGCTGAACCGAAATCCGAAGAGGGGCGGCAAAAGGCTGCCCAGGGGAGAACATGGAATGACGAAGATCAAGGTCGCCAACCCGGTCGTCGAGCTCGACGGCGACGAGATGACACGCATCATCTGGCAGTTCATCAAGGACAAGCTGATCCATCCGTACCTGGACATCGACCTCGAATATTACGACCTCGGCATGGAGAACCGCGACGC
>NZ_SLVX01000011.1 GCF_004341885.1 Shinella granuli
AGGAAACCCTAGAGCGAGTTCGTCGGCCGCCAGAAGCGCCGCCGCTCTCGTTCGATGGCCGGGTTATAGGCCCACTCTCCCCACGGCGTCAACAGACATTTCCAGGAAAAATCAAAAAACTTATAAGTTGCTGATTTCATAGGATAATTTCATTCACGTACCCGTCACGTACACCAAATAGCGCCCCAGAACAGCCAAATCGCGGATGGAAATCTTGTCCAGGTGGTAAAATTTTCTGTTTCGACCTTTTGCGTGTACCGACCCTCCCGCCAACCCTTCGCGCCCCTTCTCTCGGCTGCGCCATCGGGCTATTCCATTCTTCGAAACCAGACCGGAGAGACGCATGCCGAGCCTTCCTGAAAGCGCCTTCCTCACCGAGAAGCGCCCTTCATGACGGGGGCCATAATAGACAGGGTGCCGCGCCTGCCCGTTTCGGAGGTCCTGCCTTCCCTTGGGGACGCCTTGTCCGCGGGTGCGCGCGCGGTGCTTTCTGCCCCGCCCGGCGCGGGCAAGACGACGCTGGTCCCGCTCTTCCTTCTCGATCAGGCCTGGCGGGGGGATGGAAAGGTCATTCTCCTCGAACCGCGCCGCCTTGCCGCGCGCGCGGCGGCGGGGCGCATGGCCAGCCTTCTTGGCGAGCGGGTCGGCGAGACGATCGGCTATCGCATGCGGCTCGACGTCAAGGTTTCGGCGAAGACGCGCATCGAAGTGGTGACGGAGGGCGTTTTCGCCCGCATGATCCTCGACGATCCGGAATTGACGGGGGTCGCCGCGGTGCTCTTCGACGAATTCCATGAGCGTTCGCTCGATGCGGATTTCGGGCTGGCGCTGGCGCTGGACGTGCAGGCGGCGCTGCGCGAGGATCTTCGCATCCTCGTCATGTCGGCAACGCTCGACGTGGCGCGCGTCGCCGCGCTGCTCGACGATCCGCCTGTCATCGTCAGCGAGGGGCGGGCATTTCCGGTCGAGATCCGCCATCAGGACCGGCCGGCGGGGGAGCGCATCGAGGACACGATGGCGCGCGCCATTGCCGAGGCGCATCGCCGCGAAAGCGGGTCGATCCTCGCCTTCCTGCCGGGGCAGGCCGAAATCACCCGCACCGCCGAGCGGCTGGAGGGCCGGTTCGGAGCAGAAACCACGATCGTGCCGCTCTACGGCAATCTCGGCCAGAAGGAGCAGGACGCGGCGATCCGCCCCGCCCCCGCGGGCACGCGCAAAATCGTGCTGGCGACGTCGATCGCCGAGACCTCCATCACCATCGACGGCGTGCGCATCGTCATCGACAGCGGCTTGCAGCGCCTGCCGGTCTTCGAGGCGGCCACCGGCATCACCCGGCTGGAGACGGTGCGCGTGTCGCGCGCCTCCGCCGACCAGCGGGCCGGCCGCGCCGGGCGAACGGAGCCGGGCATCGCCATCCGGCTCTGGCATGCCGGGCAGACGGCGGCGATGCCCGCCTTCACGCCGCCGCAGATTCTCTCCAGCGACCTCTCCGGCTTCATGCTCGACCTTGCCCATTGGGGCGTGAGCGATCCCGCGGCGCTGCGGCTCGTCGACCAGCCACCGGCCGCGGCGGTGGAAGAGGCGCGCAACCTGCTGCGCCTTCTCGGCGCGCTCGACGAGAACGGCGCGCTGACCCCGGCGGGAAAACGCATTCGCGACCTCGCGCTGCCGCCGCGGCTCGCGGCGATGATTTTTCATGCGGCGGCGGAGGGCGAACAGGCGGCCGCGGCGCGGCTGGCGGTGCTTTTGACCGAACAGGGGCTCGGCGGCACGGCCGTCGATATCGAGGAGCGGCTGCGGCGCTTCGCCAATGAGCGCGGGGAGCGGGCGGAGGCGGCGCGGCGACTGGCGCAGCGCATGGCGGACGGGTTCGGCAAGGCGAAAGCCAGTGCCGCAAGCACGCCCGGTGCCTTGCTGCTGCATGCCTTTCCGGACCGCGTCGCGCTGCAACGCGGCGGGCGCGGACGCTTCGTCATGGCGAACGGGCGCGGGGCGGAGCTGCCGGAGACCGAGCGGCTGGCCGGCGCCGACATGATCGTCGTCGCCGACCTCACCGGCCAGGCGGGGCGGCAGCGCATTCTCGCCGCGGCGGAAATCGACCGCGCGGATGTCGAGGCCGAACTTGCGAAAAACATCGTGCGGGAGGACCAGTGCGTCTTCGACCGGGCGAGCCGGCAGGTGCGCGCCCGCCGGGTCGTTCGCCTCGGGGCGATGATCCTTGAAGAAACGCCGCTTGCGCGGCCAAGCGGGCCGAAGGCGGCAGCGGCTCTGGCTGAAGGCGTGCGCCAGCTCGGTCTCGATATCCTGCCGTTTTCCCGCGAGGCGGCGCAGTTGCGCGACCGGATCGGCTTTCTGCACCGTTCGATCGGCGAACCCTGGCCGGATACCGGCGACGACGCGCTGCTCGCCACGCTCGACGCCTGGTTCGTGCCGTTCCAGGAAAATGCCCGCGGCCTCGACGACATTTCTTCGGCGCGCTTGCAGGAGGGGCTGATGGCGCTGGTGCCCTATGCGGCGCAGCGCGACCTCGCCCGGCTCGCCCCCACCCATTTCGAGGCGCCGACCGGCCAGCGCCACCCGATCCGCTACGACGGCGACGAACCGGTGCTGGCGATCCGCGTGCAGGAACTGTTCGGGCTGAAGCAGCATCCGGCCGTGGCGGGCGGGCGGCTGCCGCTGCTGCTCGAACTCCACTCGCCCGCCCATCGGCTGATCCAGACGACGCGCGACCTGCCCGGCTTCTGGGCGGGCTCGTGGCGCGACGTCAGGGCGGACATGCGCGGGCGCTATCCGAAACACCCCTGGCCGGAGGATCCGGCGGACGCCCTGCCGACGACGCGGGCCAAGCCGCGCGGGACCTGATCGCGCAATTTCCAGCAATTGCCGGGGGTTTTGCGCAGAAACTTGCGGAAAGACAAATCGCTCCCGGCATTTTCGCGGTTTAGAGCCTTCCAGCGAAAGGGCGGAGCGGCCTTGCGTCCCGCAGATGCTTGAGGACAAGCAGATGGAGCGTTTTCGCGATTCGAACACAAGCGGAAATGCTCTAGAAGAGCGGAAGCAGGTTCGCGAGCGGAAGGACGGCGGGATGACGGGTTACCAGGACATCGACTTCGAGGGCTCCGGCCGGCGCCTGCGCCTCGAGACGATCATCCGGCTGCGCTGGCTGGCGGTCGCCGGCCAGTCGATCACGGTCATCGTCGTCGGGCTGTGGCTCGATTTCCCGCTGCCGCTGCTGCCGGCCGCCGTGCTGATCGCGCTGCTCGCGGCGGTGAACTTCTTCCTCGCCGTGCGGTTCTCGCCGACGCACCGGCTGACGCC
Source organism: Shinella granuli (assembly GCF_004341885.1). Classification (GTDB taxonomy): domain Bacteria; phylum Pseudomonadota; class Alphaproteobacteria; order Rhizobiales; family Rhizobiaceae; genus Shinella; species Shinella granuli. The sequence continues at coordinate 3,319 of NZ_SLVX01000011.1, forward strand.
GGCCTCCGCCTTCCTGCTGCTCGCCTTCGACCTGTGCCAGCTGACGGCGCTGCTCTTCATAACCGGGGGGCTTGCCAATCCCTTCGCGCCGCTCGTCTGCGTGCCCGTCATCATCTCGTCCTCGCTGCAGCCGATCCGCTTCAGCCTGCCGCTCGGCCTGCTCTCGGTGCTCGGCATCACGGCGCTCGCCTTCACGCCCTTCCCGCTGCCGTGGTTTCCCGGCACGGTGCTCGTCGTGCCGCCGATCCTGACGGCCGGCTTCTGGTTCGCCATCGTCTCGACCACGGCCTTTGCCGCCTTCTATTCCTACCGCGTGTCTCAGGAGGCGGCGGAGCTTTCCGACGCGCTGGCGGCGACCGAACTCATCCTCCAGCGCGAGAAGCACCTTTCCCAGCTCGACGGCCTGGCGGCGGCGGCGGCGCATGAGCTCGGCACGCCGCTCGCCACGATCAGCGTCGTGGCGCGCGAGATGGAGCGCGAGCTCGGCACGGACGACCGTTTCAAGGAGGACGTGCAGCTCCTGCGCAGCCAGAGCGAGCGTTGCCGCGACATCCTGCGCCGCCTCACCACGCTTTCGGCGGCGGACGAGGCGCATATGCGGGTGCTGCCGCTCTCCTCGCTGCTGGAGGAGGTGCTGGCACCGCATCGCGAATTCGGCATCCGCCTCAACCTCGTCGAAATCGGCGAGCGCGAGAGCGAGCCGGTCGGCAACCGCAATCCCGGCATTCTCTACGGCCTCGGCAACCTCATGGAAAACGCCGTCGACCATGCACGCGAGGAGGTGACCATCACCGTCAGCCACACGGCGGAGCGGGTGACCATCGTCATCGAGGACGACGGCGACGGCTATGCGGCGGACATCCTGCAGCGCATCGGCGATCCCTATGTCACCAAGCGCCAGCGCGACGAGCGGGCCGGCGGGCTGGGCCTGGGGCTGTTCATCGCCAAGACGCTGCTGGAACGCTCCGGCGCGAAACTGACCTTTGCCAACCGCACCGGCGACCGGCCGGGCGCGCGCGTGTCGGTCGATTGGCCGCGGGCGCGCATGGAGGCCAAGACTGCAAAATGACTTTACCCACCCCGGCTTACGGGTGATAAGCTGATCCTCATCAAGTATGGACGACATTCGGCCACGAAAGACGAAAAATGGCAGAAAACACCGACTCCCACGCGGCAACCGACGATATCGGGCCTGATCCTTCCCTCCTCCTCGTCGATGACGACGCGCCGTTCCTGCGCCGCCTTGCGCGCGCCATGGAGACGCGCGGCTTTGCCGTCGACACGGCCGAATCGGTCGCCGAGGGCATCGCCAAGGCCAAGACCAATCCGCCGAAATTCGCCGTGGTCGATCTCCGGCTCGGCGACGGCAGCGGCCTCGACGTGATCGCCGCCATCCGCCAGCGCCGCGACGACACGCGCATCATCATGCTGACCGGCTACGGCAATATCGCGACGGCCGTGAACGCGGTGAAGCTCGGCGCGGTCGACTATCTCGCCAAGCCGGCGGATGCCGACGACATCTTCGCCGCGCTGACGCAGCGTCCGGGCGAGAAGGTGGAGCTGCCGGAAAACCCGATGTCGGCGGACCGCGTGCGCTGGGAACACATCCAGCGTGTCTATGAAATGTGCGACCGCAACGTCTCCGAGACGGCCCGCCGCCTCAACATGCACCGCCGCACGCTGCAGCGCATCCTCGCCAAGCGCGCGCCGAAGTAAGAGCGTCTCCGGCAAGCCCCTCATCTGGCGCTTCGGGCCACCTTCTCCCCGCCGGGGAGAAGGAAAGAGATGCCGGCACCCCCACACGCTATTTCAAAAGGACATCACGCCGGCTCGTCGCGTTTCCCCGAGACGATGGCGGACATGTCCGGCCCGCCGCCCCGCGTGTCGGCAGCGAATTCCGCCAGCAGCAGCCGGCCCGCGGCGACGCGGGCGAAGGCGAAGGTGACGGATTTTCGCGTCGGCGGCGGCAGCCTGTGTTCCGGCGCCTCGCGCAGGATATGCGCGCCGTAGCCGTCGGAGAGGATCAGGCCGCAATCCTCCGGGAAGATGTCGAGCGGCACGCCCTTGTGCGTGGCGAAGAACAGCCGGTCCGAGTGCCGGCGGTAGTCCGGCCATTTGCGGTCCACCTTGAAATCCTCGATCGACGTCTTGATCTCGACGATCCAGATCTCGCCCCGGTCGGAGAGGCTGATGAGGTCGGCGCGCCGGCCGCTCGCCAGCGTCAGCTCGGGCAATACCGCATGGCGCATCTCCGTCAGCATGCGCTGCACGCCGCGGCGCACCATCATGGCGCGGTCGGACTGGCGTCCGTCGATCAGCGGATTGTCGTTGTGAATGGAAACGATCGTCATGGGTCAACCTCGGCGAATCGCATTCTACCCGCAAATGCGCGCCGCGAAAAAGTTAAGGGTGCCGCCTGATTCGAAAGGCGTGAAAGGTTCCCTTAACCGTGCCCCGCGGTTCCTGTGCGACTTCGGGCCAGCGCTGCGGAAGACCATTGAACGGGCCGGAAAGGCGTGCTTGTCCTGATCCGGACGCGGCGAAAGCGCCAGGCGGGGCAGGTCTTGTTGTTGCAAAAAAACAATCACCGGTCTTTTTGCTCAAGCACAGGCCCGCGCCGGAGCACACAGACTTGCATTGACTGGTTTAATCGAAAATAAACCATAGTCGATGAAAGTTCCGCGGCTCGGAACTTCTTAATTTCCTATCAAGAGATTCACATGCGTTTCCGCAATGCCCTCCTTCTGTGCGGCCTCGCAGCGGCCGTCACGCTCGCCGGCTGCTCTTCCTCCTCGACCTCGCTTCCGGGCGAAAAGGTGGCGACCAACGCCATCTTCACATCGGAATATGGCCCCGTTGAGGACAACGGCTATGCCCTGCCCGCGATCCCGATCAACAAGGTGAACACCCGGTTCCACCGCCAGATCGTCGACTACGCGACCAAGGAAAAGCCCGGTACGATCGTCGTCAACACGCCGAACCGCTTCCTTTACTACGTGCTGCCCGGCGGCAAGGCCGTGCGCTATGGCATCGGCGTCGGCAAGCAGGGCTTTGCCTGGCAGGGCGAGGCCTACATCGCCTGGAAGCAGGAATGGCCGACCTGGCATCCGCCGGAAGAAATGGCCGCCCGCCGTCCGGACGTCGCCCGCTACGTCAAGGAAGGCATGGGCCCGGGCCTGAAGAACCCGCTCGGCGCGCGCGCCCTCTATCTCTTCAACGAGAAGGGCCAGGACACGCTGTTCCGCCTGCACGGCACGCCGGAATGGGCCTCCATCGGCACGGCCGCCTCGTCGGGCTGCATCCGCCTGATGAACCAGGACATCATCGACCTCTACAAGCGCGTCCGCCCCGGCAAGGGCGCCCGCGTCGTCGTCCAGCAGTAAGCGGAAAAAATCCGCTTAAGAAAGAAGCCGCCGGATCGCTCCGGCGGCTTCTTTTGTTTTGCTTTGCAGCGCCCCCTGATGGGCAGCACTCCGGCCTCCCCACCGCCGCGCCCGGAGCGTGGATGGTCGGGTCAAGCCCGACCATGACGGAAGAGAGGTTCGAGAAATCTTGCCGCGGGCCGATAAGAGCCGTCGGAACCAGCCTACGGCTTTTGCTTCACGCCGCGGCGGCCTTCAGCTCCAGGCGGCGGCGGTGCAGAACCGGCTCGGTATAGCCGTTCGGCTGCTCGCGGCCCTTCAGCACGAGATCGAGCGCCGCCTGGTAGGCGATCGAGCCGTCGAAATTGCCGGCCATCGGGCGATAGAGCGGGTCGCCGGCATTCTGCCCGTCGACGACCGCGGCCATGCGCTGCATGGTCTCCTCGATCTGCGCTTGCGTCACGACGCCGTGATGCAGCCAGTTGGCCATGTGCTGGGCGGAGATGCGCAGCGTCGCGCGGTCCTCCATCAGGCCGACATTGTTGATGTCTGGCACCTTGGAGCAGCCGACGCCCTGATCGACCCAGCGCACGACATAGCCGAGGATGCCCTGGGCATTGTTGTCGAGCTCGCGCTGGATCTCCTCCGGCGTCCAGTTCGGCCGGACGGCGACCGGCACCGAGAGGATGTCGGAGAGTTTCGCGCGCGGGCGGGAGCGAAGCGCGGCCTGCACCTCGGCGACATTGACCTTGTGGTAGTGCGTCGCATGCAGCGTCGCGGCCGTCGGCGAGGGAACCCAGGCGGTGTTGGCGCCGGCCTTCGGATGGGCGATCTTCTGCTCCAGCATCGCCGCCATCAGGTCGGGCATGGCCCACATGCCCTTGCCGATCTGCGCATGGCCGGACAGGCCGCATGCAAGGCCGATATCGACGTTCCAGTTCTCGTAGGCGGAAATCCAGGCGGCCTGCTTCATGTCGCCCTTGCGGATCATCGGACCCGCTTCCATCGAGGTGTGGATCTCGTCGCCCGTGCGGTCGAGGAAGCCCGTGTTGATGAAGACGACGCGCTCCCTGGCGGCGCGGATGCATTCCTTGAGATTAACCGTCGTGCGGCGCTCCTCATCCATGATGCCCATCTTCATGGTGTTCGGCGCCATGCCGATGGCGGCCTCGACACGGCCGAACAGCTTCGCCGCGAAGGCGACCTCTTCCGGCCCGTGCATCTTCGGCTTGACGACATACATCGAGCCTTCGCGCGAATTCTTGCGGCGGCCGTTCGGGCCGACGTCGTGCAGCGCGATCAGCGCCGTCACCATGGCGTCCATGATGCCCTCCGGCACCTCGTTGCCGTCGCGGTCGCGGATCGCCGGATTGGTCATGAGGTGGCCGACATTGCGCACCAGCATCAGCGAACGGCACTTGACCTCGAAGGGCGAGCCGTCCGGCGCGGTATAGGTGAAGTCGCTGTAGAGCTTGCGCTCGACCGTCTCGCCGCCCTTCTGGAAGGTCTCCTTCAGGTCGCCCTTCATCAGGCCGAGCCAGTTGCGGTAGACGAGGACCTTGTCCTCGGCATCGACGGCCGCGACCGAATCCTCGCAGTCCATGATCGTCGTCAGCGCCGCCTCGACATTGACGCCGGCAATGCCCGCCGGATCGGTCTTGCCGATCTGCCAGTCGCGGTTGATCAGGATCTCGATGCCGAGGCCGTTGTTTTTAAGGAGGACATGGCGCCAGCCGTCCTTGCCTTCCGCATGGCCGGCATACTGCTCCGGCCGCTTCAGCGAAACGGCGCGGTCGCCGGCGGCAAGGCGCAGTTCCGCACCCGCCTCGATGCCGGTGAGGTCGGCCCAGCGGGCGCCTTCCAGCGGAACCGCCTCGTCGAGGAAGGCCTTGGCCCAGGCGATGACCTTCTCGCCGCGCTTGGGATTGTAGCCCTTGCCCTTTTCCGCGCCGTCCGTTTCCGGGATCGCATCCGTGCCGTAGAGCGCATCGTAGAGCGAGCCCCAGCGCGCATTGGCGGCGTTCAGCGCGTAGCGCGCATTCATGACGGGAACGACGAGCTGCGGGCCGGCGAGGCTGGCGATCTCGGGATCGACATTGTCGGTCGTCACCTTGAACTCGCCGCCTTCCGGCAGCAGGTAGCCGATCTCGCGCAGGAAGGCCTCGTAGGCTGCCATGTCCGCCGGCGCGCCGTTGGCGCGATACCAGGCGTCGATCTTCTCCTGCAGCGCGTCGCGCTTGGCCAGCAGCGCGCGGTTTTCCGGCGCAAGGTCGTGCACGATGGCGGAGAATTCATCGAAGAAACGCGCAGCGTCCACGCCCGTGCCGGGAAGCGCCTCCGTGACGATGAAATCATGCAGGTCGCGGTCGATCGAAAGACCGGCTTTCTCGATATAGGTCATGTAAAAACTCCGAATGACGGGACGAGGGGGGAGTATCCCGAATGCTGCCACTTTCCGGAGACGGGCATGCATAGTCAATTCGGCAATGACATAAAGAATTTATTCCCGTTCGGATAAAATCATACGATAGGCGCGCGATAACCGTCCCGAAAGGCGGCCAGGCGAGGCCGAAAGACGAAAAAAGCGTCAGCTTTCGTGCGCGATGCGCGGCCGGCCGCTGGCGATCGCCGTGAAGCGCGCCTCCATGAGCTTGCGGCGGCCCTCCACCTCCGGCGCGTCGATCTCCTCGGTGAGCGTCACCGCCGGCTCGTCCGCGCCGTTGATCCGCGCGGCAGTGAGCGCCGCCGTCATGGCCCGCTCCTTCGCCAGCGCGAAGGCCTCGCTTTCGTCGATGAGGCGCACGCTTTCGCCCGTGCCGCCGACGATGAAGATGCCCTCTTCCGGCATGGTCACGAACACCGTGACCATGCTGCGCACCTGGCCGACCACGGCGCCGACCGCATTGGCAACGCCGGCGTCCGCGGGAATGGCTGATTCGGCGCCGAGCATGTCGGCGATGGCGGGATAATAGACCGGCGCGGAGGCGCCGAGGCCGACGAGCGGCCGGTCGAGCGCGACGCGGAACTGCACGATGCCGGGCACGCGGTGCAGCGCGCGGTCGATCGTCAGCGAGTTGACCGGATCGATCGCCCCCGCCCCGTCATCGGCAAGGCAGGCCGACAGGATGACATCGGCCGACTGCCGGGTGAGACGATCGATGAGGACGCGCGCCAGCGCCTCGGGGCTGTCGGCGATCGGCCGGCCGGAACCGTCCCGCGTGCGGGCGGCGATCTCCAGCCCGAGGCGGGCGGCCGCTGCGTCCCACTGGCCCTGTCCGCCGAGCACATGCATGGCGTCGGAGGGCGTGATGCCGCAGATATGCACGAGGCCGCGGGCGACCAGCCGGTCGAGCGTCACCTTCTGCAGCATGGTGGCGAGCAGCCCCTCCAGCGGCAGCGGCACCATGCCGATCTTCTCGTAGAGCGCCTGTTCCTGCGGCTGGAGGCCGCTCGCCAACCGCTCCGGCACGCCGGTGCGCACGGCGAAGCGGCCGTCGTGCCGCCCGGCATGGGGCGCGCGCAGCTGGCGCTCCAGCACCGGGACGACCGCCCCGGGATGCAGCGCCGAGGCAAGGCTCAGCGGCAGGAAGCGGCGCGGCCCGAGCTCGATCTTCGCCTTGAGGCCGCGGTCGTCGATGCGCACCTCCGAATCGCCGCCGAGGCCGAAGGTGCGCATGGCGACCGCCTCGACCATGGTGCGATAGCCGCCGACGACGGCGCCTTCCGCGTCGAGCTTCGGCCGCCCGCCATCGAGCACCGCCACGTCCGTCGTCGTGCCGCCGATATCGGAGACGACGGCATTGTCGAGCCCGGTCAGGTGCCGCGCGCCGACGAGGCTGGCCGCCGGGCCGGACAGGATCGTCTCGATCGGCCGCAGCCGCGCCTCGGCCGCCGAGATCAGCGCCCCGTCGCCGCGCACCACCATCATCGGCACATGGATGCCACGCCGGTCGAGATAGTCCTCGCAGGCGCCGATCAGCCGGTCGATCATCGAGACGAGGCGGGCATTGAGCAGCGTCGTCAGCGCCCGGCGCGGCCCGCCGAGCTTGGAGGAGAGTTCGTGGCTGCAGGTGACGGGCAGGTGCGAGACCTCGCGGATGCGCGCGCGCACCCGCTCCTCGTGCGCCGGGTTGCGCACGGCGAAATAGCCGGCGACGGCAAAGGACGAGACGGTCTCGGCCAGGACCGGCAGGGCGTCGTCCAGCGCCGTCATGTCGAGCGCCGTCTCGTCGCCATGCACATTGTGCCCGCCGGGCAGGAACAGCACGGGATCGTTGCCGAGCGCATCGGCAAGGCCGTCGCGCTTCAGGTCCTCGGGGCCAAAACCGATCATCACCAGGCCGGCGCGGCCGCCCTGCCCTTCCACCAGGGCGTTGGTCGCCAGCGTGGTGGAGAGCGAGACGAGGCCGATGGCCGAAACGGGGGCCTTGGCCGCCTCCAGCACCGCTTCGACGGCGCCGGAAATGCCGACCGAGAGATCGTGGCGGGTGGTGAGCGCCTTGGCGCGGGCGACGACGCCGGCGGTTTCGCTGTAGAGCACGGCGTCCGTGTAGGTGCCGCCGGTATCGATGCCGAGTAACAAATGGTCTGCCACGAGAATTCTTCCGTACCGCCCGCCGTCTCTTTTCAAAGCGGGCCGTGAATGGTGTTATTGCCTATGGTGTTATGACATGTCCGCGCCGAATGCCACCATTCCGCCGGCGACATGACGTGAAAGAACGAGGAGCCTGCCCAGTGAACGATCCCACCCTGCGAAAGCCGCTTCTGGCCGCCCTTTTCCTCGGCGCCGCGCTCCTGGCCGGCAGCCCGCCCGCCACCGCCCAGGAGGACGACGAGGAACAGTATCAGGCGCAGATTCCGGACGTTTCGATCTACAAGGCGATGCTGGATGCCAACAAGCAGACGGGCTGGGTGCAGTTCCGCAATTTCGCCGACCAGCAGCTCATCTATTTCACGAGCCTGCAGACCATGCATTGCCGCTTGTCGGAGATCCGCTACTCGATCAACAACGACACGCTGGACCAGCGCTTCCCGCTGGCCAAATGCGATCCGGAGCTGCCGTTCAACCTGCCTTCGGACGACACGCAGAACTGGATCTATATCAACCTGAAGCCGGGCGAGGCGGAAACCATCGCCGTGCAGGCGGTCTGGGACGACGGCAGCGGCAGCGAGATCGTCGTCTACCAGCCCTGCAAGAACCCGGAAGCGACCTGCGCCGCGATCAAGACGATCAAGAAATCGAAGAAGCGGGTCGACGAGCCGTCACCCGCAACGCCAGTCCGTTAGCCGGCTGGGTCGTCAGGCGCTGCACGGGCCAGGGGCGCGTTTCCTCCGTCATGTCGAAGCGGAAGCGGCGCATCAGAACGCCGAGCGCGATGATCGCCTCCTGCATGGCGAAGGTCGCGCCGATACAGATGCGCGGCCCCGCGCCGAAGGGCAGGTACTGGAAGCGGTGGATCGCCTCCCGATTCTCCGGCAGGAAGCGTTCCGGCATGTAGGCGCGCGGCTTCTGCCAGAGCAGCGCATGGCGGTGCAGCGTCCAGGGCATGACGAGGATGGTGACGTCCTTGGGGATCTCCACCCGCTCGCCCTTGGGGCTGATCCAGGCGTCATCGGCGATCGCCTCGCGGTTGATCGACGGCGCCGGCGGATAGAGCCGCATCGCCTCCTCGAAGGCGGCGCGCGTCCAGGGCATCCGGTCGAGCCAGTCGACGGGATCGGCACCGCTTTCCAGCACCCGGTCGATCTCCTCTTCCATCGCGTCCCGCACATGCGGGGAATTGGCGACGCAATAGAGCGTCCAGGCGAGCGCCCGCGCCGTCGTCTCATGACCGGCGCCGATGAAGGTGAGGATATTGTCCTCCACCTCCTCCATGGTCAGGCCCTCCGGCCCGGCCGCACGCAGAAGAAGGGTGAGGAAATCGTTCGGCGCCGTGTCGCTGTCCTTCATGCACCTGAGGCGCAGGTCCATCGTATCGCGCACGATCCCGCGAAACTTCTTCAGCACCTTCAGCCCGCCGATCCGCGTCACCCGCGGCACCCAGGACGGCGCGCGCAGCAGATCCATCGGATCGACGCGGCCCATGGAATGCAGCAAATCCTCCACGTCATCGGCAAAACTCTCCGACCGGGTGACGATCTCGCCGGAAAACAGCGTCTCGGAGAGGACGGCGAAAGCGAGCTCCGTCATGTCGTTGCCGATATCGAAGACCGTGCCGTCCGAACCCTCGTATTTCTTCGCATAGAGCTCGGACTGCGCCAGCATCTGGCTGGCAAAACCCTTGGCGTGGCGCGGCGTGAAGATCGGCGCGACCGCCTTGCGCGAGCGGCGCCAGACCGCGCCCTCCGCCGTCAGCAGCCCGTCGCGCAGGATCGGGCGCAGCACGAGCTGGCGCACCACGGCCATCTTGTAGTTCTGGGCATTGTCGACGAGCAGGTACTTGATGAGGTCGGGATCGTTGACGATCAGCGTCTTCTCGCCGAAGAAGCGCGTCATGATCCAGGGCAGCGTATAGGAGGGCTCGCCCCACAGCTCCAGGGGATTGCGGAAGACGGTGCGGATGATTTCGAGCCTGGACGGCGGAACGCTGCGCGGTATCGGCGCCGGCGGTTCGAACGGCTCGGGACGCACGTCCATCGTCTGCCTCCTTGTAGTCAGCTCATTCCCGGAGAGTGAGCCAACAGGAAGGCCAAAGTTAGAGCAGGCCCTCGAGTTCCGCCAGCTTGTCGTTGATCAGCCAGCCGTAATAGTTCTCTTCCGGCCAGGTCGCCTCGCCCGCGGCGCGCCGCGCGGCGAAGGCGGCAGCGCGCGCATCGGGATTGCCGATATTGTAAAGCGTCGCCGTCACGCCCGGATTCTTCGAAATATCGACACCGGCGATCTTCCTGTAGGCGTCGATCGAGCGGCGGATCGAGGCGGCCATGTAGGCAAGCGAGATGTCGGGATCCATGATCGCCTGGTAGACGCCGGCCGCATCCTTCTCGTCGAGCCGGTCGTAGCCGGAGATGCGCGCCACGTCGTCGGTCAGCGTCAGCGCCGTCAGCGGGTTGATCTGGCCGAGGCCGAAGGTCTGGCCGGCATAGAAGGGCTGGAAGAACACCGCGCTGAAGCGGTTGTTCGGAAAGGGCGTGCCGCCGACCGTGCGGCCCTTGAACGTCTTGTTCCAGACCGTCTCGCGGCAGGTCCAGAGCGCATAGGAGTCCTTCTTGTCCGCGCATTTGGCAAATTCCGGCCGGGCGACGAAATCGGCGACGTTTTCGCCGTCATAGGCGAAGCGGAACGAGCCGGTATAGGACGCCGCCTTCACATAATAGCTCTGCAGGCGGTCATAGGCGTCGACATTGTAGGTATGCTCGCCGACGATCGCGCCGACCATGTGGATCGGGGCGATGCCGTACCTGCCCGCCACCGCCTTGATCTTGCCGGTCAGCTGGCCGTCCTTGGCGATGAGATCGCGCACCTTCTCGTATTTCGCGTCGAACGAAGTCTTGCCCGCCTTGGTGCGGCGCGTGGAGGCGCCCGGGATCTGCGGCTGCTCGGCATTGCGGTTGCCTGGTGGCACCACGTCGATGGCCAGGGCCGTGGTCTGGCTCTGGACAAAAAGGGCGGCTGCAAGGGCAAGCGCGGAAATGAGCTGTCGCACGGGTCCGGTTCCGTCTTCTCGTAATGTCGGCATGGCAGACCGATGCAACGCAAAAATGTCGGAATGATGCCAGAATGCGTGCAATGCCTAGGCCGCGCGACGCTTCCTGTCGAGGGTTCCCGCCATCAAAAATCGGGCACCGGCAGCCGCAAGGGCGACCACCGGTGCGCAAACGTCACAGAATGTAGCGTGACAGGTCGGTATTGGCCGCAAGCGCCCCGACATGCTTGTGCACATAGGCCGCGTCGACGAGGAGCCTGTTGCCGCCCTTGTCCGGCGCCTCGAAGGAGATCTCGTCGAGCACCCGCTCCATCACCGTCTGCAGCCGCCGCGCGCCGATATTCTCGACGCTCGCATTGAGCTGCACGGCGACATCGGCCAGCGCGTCGATGCCGTCCTCGGTGAAGTCGAGTTCGACGCTTTCCGTCGCCATCAGCGCCTTGTACTGGCGGATGAGGCTCGCCTCCGTCTCCGTGAGGATGCGGCGGAAGTCCTCCTTGGTCAGCGCACGCAGCTCGACACGGATCGGCAGGCGGCCCTGCAGCTCGGGCAGGAGGTCGGACGGCTTGGAGACGTGGAAGGCGCCGGAGGCGATGAAGAGGATGTGATCCGTCTTGACCGGCCCGTATTTGGTGGCGACCGTCGTGCCCTCGACGAGCGGCAGGAGGTCGCGCTGCACGCCCTCGCGCGAGACGCCCGCGCCCATGCCGCCGTCCCGCGCGGCGATCTTGTCGATCTCGTCGATGAAGACGATGCCGTCGTTTTCCGCCGAGCGGATGGCCTCGCGCTGGATCTGCTCGTTGTCGAGCAGCTTGTCGGATTCGTCGTCGATCAGGATCTTGTAGGAATCCTTGACCGTCGTCTTCACCTTCTTGGTGCGCCCGCCCATCGCCTTGCCGAACATCTCGGAAAGGTTGAGAACGCCGATATTGGCGCCGGGCATGCCGGGAATCTCGAAGCCGCCGGGCATGCCGCCACCGGTATCGGCGACGTCGATCTCGATTTCCTTGTCATCGAGTTCGTTGCCCCGCAGCTTCTTGCGGAAACTGTCGCGCGTCGCGGGCGAGGCCGTCGCGCCGACCAGCGCGTCGAGCACCCGTTCCTCGGCATTCGCGTGGGCCTTGGCCGTCACCTCGGCGCGCTTCTTCTCGCGCACCAGGCCGATGCCGACCTCGACGAGATCGCGCACGATCTGCTCGACATCGCGGCCGACATAACCGACCTCGGTGAACTTGGTTGCCTCGACCTTGACGAAGGGCGCACCGGCGAGCTTCGCCAGGCGCCGGGAGATCTCCGTCTTGCCGACGCCGGTCGGGCCGATCATCAGGATGTTCTTCGGCATCACCTCGTCGCGCAGGTCCGGCTCCAGTTGGTGGCGGCGCCAGCGGTTGCGGAGCGCGATGGCCACGGCGCGCTTGGCGTCGTGCTGGCCGATGATGTAGCGGTCGAGTTCGGAAACGATCTCGCGGGGGGAAAAGTTGGTCATGATGTCTCGTTCGCTTTCGGGTCGAATTGCATGATCAGCACGTCGTCGCCGGTGCGGCCCAGGAGCTTTTCCACCGGCCGGAAGCCGGCTTTTTCATAGGCGCGAACCGCACGGGCGTTGGCGGGATCGGGATCGATGATGATGGTCTCGTGGCCGAGGCCGCGAAGATGGGCGACGAAGGCGATGAGCGCCGCCGAGCCGATGCCGGCGGAGAGCCTGTCCGCCTCGCCGATCGAAAGATCGACGCCGACGGCCTCCTGCGGCAGCTCGAGAAGCCAGGGATTGTCCTTCGTCCACTCCTCGTTCTGGTGATGGCCGACAAACCAGTGTTGTATGTAGCCGACCGGCTTTCCGTCGAGCATGATGAGGAAGGGACGGGTCGTGTCCTTTTCTTCCACCATGTCGCGAATGAAGCCGAGCTCCTCTTCCGGATCGCCCCACCATTCGCGCATATGCGGCCTGTTCAGCCATGCGAGAAGCAGCGGGTAATGCTCTTCCCCAACGGGTGAAAAGCCGATCCGGGCGAGATCAATCGGCATCCAGCGTCTCCACCACGACATTGTGGTTGGTGTAGACGCAGATGTCGCCGGCGATTTGCATGGCGCGGCGCGCGATCTCTTCCGCCGACTTGTCCGTGTCCATCAGCGCCCGGGCCGCGGCATAGGCGTAGTTGCCGCCCGAGCCGATCGCCATGGTGCCGTGTTCCGGCTCCAGCACGTCGCCATTGCCGGTCAGCGCCAGCGTCACGGACTTGTCGGCGACCAGCATCATCGCCTCGAGGCGGCGCAGATAGCGGTCGGTGCGCCAGTCCTTGGCAAGCTCGACGGCCGCGCGCATCAGCTGGTCGGGATACTGTTCAAGCTTGGCTTCGAGCCGTTCGAGCAACGTGAAGGCATCGGCCGTCGCGCCGGCGAAACCGGCGATCACGTCGCCCTTGGCGAGGCGGCGGACCTTGCGCGCATTGCCCTTCATCACGGTCTGGCCAAGGCTCACCTGGCCGTCGCCCGCCATCACCACCTTGCCGTCCTTGCGGACGGTGATGATCGTCGTGGCGTGCATGGAAGCGTAGGGATTGTGTTCACTCATTCGATAGACCTCTAGGCCCATTCGGGCAGGAGTGCCGCCGGCGAGGCGGCTTCGTTGTGTCCTATGTAAGCGGCGTTTCGGCAATTGCAAACGGCACGCGATGCCTTGCGCGGCGACGGCGCGAAAGCCGGCCGGTTCAAAATAAGCCTTGCTTTCGCCGCCCGATGAGCAGGTTATGGTTTCCCACCAACACAAGGGGTTACGGCGATGGCAAAAGGTCAGGTCCGAGGCAACAAGGAAGCACGCAAACCCAAGAAGGAGAAGGGCGCCGAAAAAGCCGCCGCGCCCACGCTGGGTTCCCAGGTCAAGAACAGCGAGAGCACGCTGCGCAAGAAATGACGGGCGCCGGCGCGAGCCGGCATTCCATCACCCGGCAGGCGGTTTTCGCCTGTCCGGCAAGGCTCACCCGACTGGCGTTTTCCACAGAGCCCTGTTAAGGAGCGGCGGTCAATCACCGGAGACCGCCATGAGCCGCACAGCCAGCGTTTCGCGCAAGACGAACGAGACCTCCGTCGCCGTCACCGTCAATATCGACGGCACCGGCACGTCGACCATTTCGACGGGCGTTGGTTTCTTCGATCATATGCTCGACCAGCTGTCGCGCCATTCGCTCATCGACATGGACATCAAGACCGAGGGCGACCTCCATGTCGATGACCATCATACCGTGGAAGACACCGGCATCGCCATCGGCCAGGCCATCGCCAAGGCGCTCGGCGACCGGCGCGGCATCACGCGCTACGCCTCGCTCGACCTTGCCATGGACGAGACGATGACCCGCGCCGCCGTGGACGTGTCCGGCCGGCCCTTCCTCGTCTGGAACGTCAATTTCTCCGCCCCGAAGATCGGCAGCTTCGACACCGAGTTGGTGCGCGAGTTCTTCAACGCTCTCGCCCAGCACGCCGGCATCACGCTGCATATCCAGAACATCTACGGCGCGAACAACCATCATATCTCGGAGACATGCTTCAAGGCCGTCGCGCGCGTGCTGCGCACCGCGACCGAGATCGATCCCCGCCAGGCGGGCCGCGTTCCCTCGACGAAGGGTTCGCTGGCCTGACCAGGGCATAGATGGAGGCCTGTCGATATGGCCACGTTCCTCTTTCTGATACCGCCGGGTGCGAAATCCCAGGATGAAAAAGCCCGGATCATCCGCGATCGTTTTTCGTGGATCGCGTTCTTCGTGCCGTTCATCTGGCTGCTATGGCATCGCGCTTTTCTGGCCGCAGCCCTTGTTTTCGCGATTGAGGCGCTGGGCTCGGTCCTCTCCGAGCATCCTGTCTTTGGCCTCGCCGGCCTCGGCATCTGCCTTGCGACCAATCTTCTCGTCGCGCTTGAAGGCCCCACGATGATCGTCGCCGGCCTCACGCGGGCGGGCTGGAGGGTCGATGCGGCCATATCGGCGAACGACCGTGCAACGGCGGAAGAGATCTACTACATGGACATCACGACCGGCGAAGCGGAGACGCGTCGCACCGTTTCCCTGCCGGCAGCCGAAACCTCCCCGCGCCGGCACGCTCCCATGCTCGGCCTCGTCGGTTTCAAGGAAGGACGCTGAGATGCGCGTTGCAATCATCGACTACGGCTCGGGCAACCTGCGCTCGGCCACCAAGGCCTTCGAGCGCGCCGCGCGTGAAGCCGGCATCACCACCGAGATCGACCTCACCGACAAGGCCGAGCGCGTCGCCACCGCCGACCGCATCGTGCTGCCCGGCGTCGGCGCCTATGCCGACTGCCGCCGCGGCCTCGACGCCGTGCCCGGCATGGTCGAGGCGCTGCGCGACACCGTCGAGGCGAAGGCCCGGCCCTTCCTCGGCATCTGCGTCGGCATGCAGCTCATGTCCTCGCGGGGCCTCGAAAAGACCACCACCGAAGGCCTCGGCTGGATCAGGGGCGACGTCGTCCGGATGACGCCGGACGATCCGGCGCTGAAGATCCCGCAGATCGGCTGGAACACGCTTACCCGCCGATACGCGCACCCGCTCTTCGAGGGCATCCCGGAGACGCTGCACGCCTATTTCGTGCATTCCTATCACCTCGCCGCCGAAAACCCGGACGACGTGGTCGCGACCGTCGACTACGGCGGCCCGGTGACCGCCTTCGTCGCGAGCGGCAACAAGGCCGGCGCGCAGTTCCATCCGGAAAAGAGCCAGGCGCTCGGCCTTTCCCTCATCAGCAATTTCCTGCGCTGGAAGCCCTGACATGATCCTCTTTCCCGCCATCGATCTGAAAGACGGCCAGTGCGTTCGCCTGAAACTCGGCGACATGGACCAGGCCACCGTCTACAATCCCGACCCGGCCGCCCAGGCGAAAGCCTTCGAAGACCAGGGCTTCGAATGGCTGCACGTCGTCGACCTCAACGGCGCCTTCGCGGGGGAAAGCGTCAACGGCGCCGCCGTCGACGCCATCCTCAAGGCGACGAAAAACCCGGTTCAGCTTGGCGGCGGCATCCGCACGCTCGACCATATCGAAAGCTGGCTGTCGCGCGGGCTTTCCCGCGTCATCCTCGGCACGGTCGCCGTACGCGATCCGGCGCTGGTCATCGAGGCCTGCCGGGAATTTCCCGGCAGGGTCGCCGTCGGTATCGACGCCAAGGGCGGCAAGGTGGCCGTCGAGGGCTGGGCGGAAGCGTCCGAACTCGGCGTGATCGAGCTTGCCAGGAAATTCGAAGGCGCTGGCGTCGCTGCGATCATCTATACGGATATCGACCGCGACGGCATCCTGACCGGCATCAACTGGGCCTCGACGCTGGAACTGGCGGACGCCGTCTCCATTCCCGTCATCGCCTCCGGCGGTCTCGCTTCGATGGACGACATCCGCCGCCTCGTCGCGCCGGATGCGCGCAAGCTTGAGGGCGCGATTTCCGGCCGGGCGCTCTATGATGGCCGTATCGACCCCGCAGAGGCGCTGGCGGTGATCCGAGGAGAAGCCGCATGACCCTCAAGGCCCGCGTCATCCCCTGCCTCGATGTCAAGGACGGCCGTGTCGTCAAGGGCGTCAGCTTCGTCAACCTGGTCGATGCCGGCGATCCCGTGGAATCGGCGAAGGCCTATGACGCCGCCGGTGCCGACGAACTCTGCTTCCTCGACATCACCGCCTCCTCCGACAACCGCGACACGATCTTCGACGTCGTGGCGCGCACGGCCGACCATTGCTTCATGCCGCTTACCGTCGGCGGCGGCGTGCGCACGGTCGCCGATATCCGCAAGCTGCTGCTCGCGGGGGCGGACAAGGTGTCGATCAACTCGGCCGCCGTCGCCAATCCGGATTTCGTGGCGGAAGCCGCCGACAAGTTCGGCAACCAGTGCATCGTCGTCTCGATCGACTCCAAGAAGGTATCCGGCGAAGGCGAGGAAGACCGCTGGGAAATCTTCACCCATGGCGGCCGCAAGCCGACCGGCATCGACGCCGTCGCCTTCGCGGAAAAGATGGTGGAGCGCGGCGCGGGCGAACTGCTCCTGACCTCGATGGACCGCGATGGCCAGAAGGTCGGCTACGACATCGCGCTGACCCGCACCATCGCCGACCGCGTCTGCGTGCCGGTCATCGCCTCGGGCGGCGTCGGCACGCTCGACCACCTCGTCGAGGGCGTTCGCGACGGGCATGCGACGGCGGTGCTGGCCGCCTCGATCTTCCACTTCGGCACCTACACCGTCGGCGAAGCCAAGCGCTACATGGCCAAGCACGGCATCGCCATGCGGCTCGACTGAGGAGAGGCATATGAGCACCTTCACCCTTGCCGATCTCGAACGCATCGTCGACGCCCGCGCCAAGGCCGACCCGTCGGAAAGCTGGACGGCGAAGCTCGTCGCGTCCGGACAGCAGAAAGCGGCAAAAAAGCTCGGAGAAGAGGCCGTCGAGACCGTTATCGCTGCGATCGAGGGCGAAAAGGCCGCCTTGACGAGCGAAACGGCCGATTTGCTCTATCATCTGATCGTCGTATTGAAAATCGGCGGCGTCCCGTTACAAGATGTCATGGGGGAGCTGGAGCGGCGGACGAGCCAGTCCGGCCTCGCGGAAAAGGCCAGCCGGAAGAGTTGATGATCCAGGCAGTGCGCGACAAGAACCAGGCGGATATTCCGGACGATTTCGGCAATCACGACTATTCTCCCTACCGCTTCTTCTCGGCAGACGAATGGGCGCGCTTCCGCGCCGATACGCCGCTGACGCTGACCGCCGACGAGGTGCAGCGCCTGCGTTCGCTGGGCGACCCGATCGACCTCAACGAAGTCAGGCGCATCTATCTGTCGCTGTCGCGCCTGCTGTCGGCCCATGTCGAATCCTCGCAGATGCTCTTCGAGCAGCGCAAGCGCTTCCTCAGCCTCTCGGACGAGGCGAAGACGCCCTATGTCATTGGGATTGCCGGCTCGGTCGCGGTCGGCAAATCCAC
The DNA here is from genome assembly GCF_004341885.1 of Shinella granuli. Lineage (GTDB taxonomy): Bacteria > Pseudomonadota > Alphaproteobacteria > Rhizobiales > Rhizobiaceae > Shinella > Shinella granuli. The sequence continues at coordinate 21,286 of NZ_SLVX01000011.1, forward strand.
CACCGCACGCATCCTGATGGAACTGCTGTCGCGCTGGCCGTCCAGCCCCAAGGTCGACCTCGTGACGACCGACGGCTTCCTCTATCCGAACGCCGTGCTCCAGCGCGAGAACCTGATGGAGCGCAAGGGGTTCCCGGAAAGCTACGACATCGGCGCGCTGCTGCGCTTCCTTTCGGCCATCAAGGCCGGCAAGAAGGACGTCAAGGCACCGACCTATTCGCACCTCACCTATGACGTGCTGCCCAATGCCTTCCGCACTATCGACCGGCCGGACATCCTGATCTTCGAGGGCATCAACGTCCTCCAGTCGCGCAACCTGCCGGCGGACGGCAAGATCGTGCCGATGGTCTCCGATTTCTTCGATTTCTCGATCTATATCGACGCCGAGGAGACGCTGATCCACGCCTGGTACGTGGAGCGCTTCATGCGCCTTCGGGAAACCGCCTTCCGCAACCCGGATTCCTACTTCCATCGCTACGCCACGATCAGCGAGGAGGAAGCGCTTGCGATCGCGGAAAACCTCTGGTGCAACATCAACCTGAAAAACCTGCACCAGAACATCCTGCCGACCCGCCCGCGCGCCGACCTCATCCTGCAGAAGGGCCGGAACCACCTCATCGAGACGGTGGCGCTGCGCAAGCTCTAGTTTTTTGACGCGATCCGGACGCAAACCGCTTCGCACTTTTGCTGGAGTTGCTTTAAGCCGGCTACGGATTGACCCGGCGAAGCGTCAGGTTGATGCGTCCGGCATTCTTCAACAGCGTCGACGTGCCCGGATAGATCCGGTCGACCCCGTGAAAGATCAGCCGGCTTTCGCCACCGAACACGAAGACGTCGCCGCTCGCAAGACGGAACGACCGCGTCGGATCGCTGCGTGAAACGCCGCCGACGCGAAACAGGCACTGGTCGCCCAGCGAAACGGACACGACGGGCGCGGCAAAGTCGGTCTCGTCCCGGTCCTGGTGCAGGCCCATCCTGGCATCGGGATCGTAGAAATTGACGAGGCAGGCCTCCGGCGGCTTCTCGAAGCCGGAAACCTCGTTCCACAGGGCAAGAAGCCCGTCGGGAATGGCGGGCCAGGGGCGGCCGGTCTCGGGATGGGCCGGCTGGTAGCGGTAGCCGCCCGCCTTGTCCGTCACCCAGCCGAGCGGGCCGCAATTGGTCATGCGCACCGACATCGGCTTGCCGGTCCTCGGCATGCGCGGGACGAAGAGCGGCGCTTCGGCCACGACCTGCCTGATGGCGGCGACGAGGGCTTCCTGCGCCGGGCGGTCGAAGTGGTCGGGGAAATAGCGCAGCCCCGGGGCGAGGCCGCGCTCAGCCATGACGCCTCTCGTGTCGTGCGCAGCTCACGCTTCCGCCAGGTCCGGAATGCGCAGCACCTGGCCGGGATAGATCTTGTCCGGATGGGACAGCATCGGCCGGTTGGCGTCGAAGATCAGCGTGTGCCTGGCACCCTTGCCCTTGCCGTAGTGGGATTCGGCGATCTTCCAGAGATTGTCGCCCTTCTTGACGGTGTAGAGGGTCGGCGCCCGTGCGGGCGCTGCGGCCTCGACCAGCGTGGCCATGTCGGCCTTACCGAGCTTGAGGCCGGAATCGGCCGGCACGACCTTGAGGTCGGCGGCCTCCACCCTGGAAATGCCGAGCGTGTTGCCGACGGCGATGACCGCCTTTTCAAACGCCGTCTGGTCGGCCACGAGCCCCTTCAACACGCATTTGTCGCCCTCGACGGAGACTTCGACATTCTGCGTGCCGAGATCGAAGGAATCGAGTTCCTTCTTGACCGCCGTCGCTTCCGGCGCTTCGTCGTCGCCACCGATGCCGAGCTTCTTGCCGGCGTTCTTGATGAAGCTGAAGAGACCCATGGCTACCTCCCTGGTCTTCCTGCCTGGTTTTCCGAACTAAAGCAGAGCCCTTCCGCAAAGGAAAGGTTCCGTTTCACGCTCATCGGTAAACGGCCGGGTTGCGGCAATCATTCGCCGCCGGGCTTGGCCCGCATGCGCTTGACGTCCGACCGGCCCGACTTTTCCTTGAGCCGGCGTTCGACCGAGCCTTTCGTCGGCTTCGTCTTCTTGCGCACCGGCGGCGGCGGTTCGGCCGCCTTGAGGATCAGCTCCTTCAGCCGCTCGCGCGCATCCTCCCGGTTGCGCTCCTGGCTGCGGAAGCGATTCGCCTCGATCATCAGCACGCCGTCCTTGGAGACCTTGCGGCCGGCCAGCCTTTCCGCATTGGCCTTCACCCGGTCGCTCAGCGAGGGCGAGTTGCGCAGGTCGAAGAAGAGCTGCACGGCCGTCGAGACCTTGTTGACGTTCTGCCCACCCGGACCACCCGCCAGCACGAACTGCTCGGTCAGCTCCCAACCGGCGATCGTGATGGAACTCTTGATGTAGAGGGGGGCGCTGGCCATGGAAATTCCTTTCCCGGCCGTTTTAACCGGCACCGGGCAAAACGGGAAGCCGCCACCAAAGAGGAAAACGCAGACGAAAAACCCGGCCACAGGGGCCGGGTTTCACGTGAATCATTACCGGAAAGCCTTATTCGGCGGCGACCTTCAGGCCCGGCGCGGCATCGCGCACGCCGCCATCCACATGGTTCTCGAACTTCTCGAAATTCGCGATGAACATGTCGACCAGCTTGCGGGCCTGCTTGTCATAGGCAGCGCCGTTGGCCCAGGTCGAGCGCGGGTCGAGGATCTTCGTGTCGACGCCCGGCACCGAAACGGGAACCTGGAAGCCGAAATTGTCGTCGCGGCGGAAGAGCGCGTCCTTCAGCGAACCGTCCAGCGCGCTGGCGAGCAGGGTGCGCGTCGCCTTGATCGGCATGCGGCGGCCTTCGCCATAGGCGCCACCCGTCCAGCCGGTGTTGACCAGCCAGCAATCGACGTCGTGCTCGGCAATCAGTTCCTTCAGCAGGTTGCCATAGACCGTCGGATGACGCGGCATGAAGGGCGCGCCGAAGCAGGTCGAGAAGGTGGCTTCCGGCTCGGTCACGCCGCGTTCCGTGCCGGCGACCTTGGCGGTGTAGCCGGAAAGGAAGTGGTACATGGCCTGGTCGGGCGTCAGCTTGGCGATCGGCGGCATGACGCCGAAGGCATCGGCCGTCAGCATGATGATCGTCTTCGGATGCGGCGCGCGGCCGGTCTTGCTGGCATTCGGGATGAAGTCCAGCGGATAGGCGCAGCGGGTGTTTTCCGTCAGCGAGCCGTCGTTGAAGTCAGGAACGCCGTTGGCGTCGAGCACGACGTTCTCCAGAACTGAGCCGAAACGCTGCGTCGTCGCGTAGATCTCCGGCTCGGCCTCGGCCGAAAGGCGGATCGCCTTGGCGTAGCAGCCGCCTTCGAAGTTGAAGATGCCGTTTTCGCCCCAGCCGTGCTCGTCGTCGCCGACCAGCGTGCGGTTCGGATCGGCCGACAGCGTCGTCTTGCCGGTGCCCGAAAGGCCGAAGAACACGGCCGCGTCACCATCCGGGCCGACATTGGCCGAGCAGTGCATCGGCATGACCTTTTCCGAGGGCAGCAGCCAGTTGAGCACGGTGAAGACCGACTTCTTCATCTCGCCGGCGTAGAAGGTGCCCGCGATCAGCACGATGCCGCGCGTCAGGTCGCAGGCGATCATGGTTTCCGTGCGGGCGCCGTGGCGCTCCGGATCGGCCTTGAAGGTCGGCAGATCGATGATCGTCAGTTTCGGCGCGAAGGCCGCAAGGTCCTTCTCGTCCGGGCGGATGAGCAGGTTGCGGATGAACAGCGAATGCCAGGCGAGTTCCGTGACGACGCGGGTCGGCAGAGCGTAGTCGGCATCGGCGCCGCCGACGAGATCCTGCACGAAGAGGTCGCGATCAGCCGCATGCGCCAGCATGTCGGCGTGCAGCACGTCGAAATGCTCGCGCGAGACGGCCTTGTTGTTGTCCCACCAGATGGCACCCTCGGTGTTCTCGTCGCGCACGACGAACTTGTCCTTGGGCGAGCGGCCGGTGTGCTGGCCGGTGAGGGCGCGGAGGGCGCCATGGGCCGTCTTGACCGCCTCGCCGCGACCGAGGGCCTCTTCATAGAGGGCCTCTGCTGCAAAGTTGTACCGGACCGTGCCGTTGGTGTTGATACCCATCGCGGTGAGCCCCAGAGCGGGGTTGCGAACGCCGAGTTCCTGCATGGTCCAGTTTTCCTCCAGGGCGACAAGACTGGTGTGAATTTTGCGAGAACCTAATGCGCACCTGTCACAAAGACAAGAGGGAAGTAGAAATTAGGCAATGATATCAATTAATTAATCGATTTAAAGAATTATGTGACTTTTTTAATCGTTTGAATAATCGATTTAAAAACGACTCCGAAAGCCGGCCCGAAACGTCTCCCTTTATCTTCGCCACAATTTGTTCCACCTTTACCCCCAGGAAGGCGCATCACATCCAGGACAGGAAACGATCCGAGGTCGGGAAAGGCGCCCATGAATATGGAGACTAGCAGGATGCAGACGATCGCACTCGTTGACGACGACCGGAATATTCTGACATCCGTGTCGATCGCCCTGGAGGCCGAAGGCTACAAGGTGGAGACCTATACGGACGGCGCCTCGGCGCTCGACGGCCTTCTTGCCCGTCCGCCGCATCTTGCGATCTTCGATATCAAGATGCCGCGCATGGACGGCATGGAACTGCTGCGCCGGCTGCGCCAGAAATCCGATATCCCCGTCATCTTCCTCACCTCGAAGGACGAGGAGATCGACGAACTGTTCGGCCTGAAGATGGGCGCGGACGACTTCATCACCAAGCCGTTCTCGCAGCGCCTGCTGGTCGAGCGCGTCAAGGCGATCCTGCGCCGGGCCTCCAGCCGCGAGGCAGCCGCCTCCGCCGGGGCCGCCGGCAGCACGGCGAAGGCGGGGGAAGTCGCCGCCCGCTCGCTGGAGCGCGGCCAGCTCGTCATGGACCAGGAGCGCCATACCTGCACCTGGAAGGGCGAGCCGGTGACGCTGACCGTGACCGAATTCCTCATCCTGCATTCGCTGGCCCAGCGCCCCGGCGTGGTGAAGAGCCGCGATTCGCTGATGGACGCGGCCTATGACGAGCAGGTCTATGTCGACGACCGCACCATCGACAGCCACATCAAGCGGCTGCGCAAGAAGTTCAAGATGGTCGACACCGACTTCGACATGATCGAAACGCTCTATGGCGTGGGGTATCGCTTCCGCGAAACCGCTTGAAACGCGATTTCGCTTGCATGGACCGCGGCGGCGATGGCATGCCGCGGTCAGGCGGCACCATGCCGCCGGCATGAAGGATGAAGCCGCTTGTTGCAGACAATGTCGGAAAAGGATGGGCCGGACAAGGATGGGGACGACGTCGAGGGCCGGCCCGCGCCGCGCTCCCTCCGCCGCCGCTGGACCCATCCCTTCACGCTCGCCCGGCGCATCTTCGGCAATGCCGTCTTTTCGAGCCTGACGCGCCGCATCCTGTTCTTCAACCTCGTCGCGCTCGTCGTACTCGTCGCGGGCATCCTCTATCTCAACCAGTTCCGCGAGGGGCTGATCGATGCACGCGTCGAAAGCCTCCTGACCCAGGGCGAGATCATCGCCGGCGCGATCTCCGCCTCCGCCTCCGTCGACACCAACTCGATCACCATCGACCCGGAAAAGTTGCTGGAGCTGCAGGCCGGCCAGAGCATCACGCCGCTGCCGAACGACGAGGACCTCGAATTCCCGATCAATCCGGAGCGCGTGGCGCCCGTCCTGAGAAGGTTGATCTCGCCGACCCGCACCCGCGCGCGCATCTACGACACGGACGCCAACCTGCTGCTCGATTCGCGCCATCTCTATACGCAGGGCCAGGTGCTGCGCTTCGACCTGCCGCCGGTGGAGCCGGAGAGCACCAGCCTCATCGAGCGCATGAACGTCTGGTTCAACCGCATCCTCCAGCCGAGCAACCTGCCGCAGTACAAGGAAGCGCCCGGCGGCGACGGCTCGATCTATCCCGAAGTGATGAACGCGCTGACCGGCGTGCGCGGCGCGGTCGTGCGCGTCAACGACAAGGGCGAGCTGATCGTCTCGGTCGCCGTGCCCGTGCAGCGTTTTCGGGCGGTGCTGGGCGTCTTGCTGCTCTCCACCCAGGCGGGCGACATCGACAAGATCGTCCATGCCGAGCGGCTTGCCATCATGCGCGTCGCGGGCGTCGCCGGCCTCGTCAACATCGCGCTGTCGCTGCTGCTCTCCAGCACCATCGCCAATCCGCTGCGCCGGCTTGCGGCGGCGGCGATCCGCGTGCGGCGCGGGGCGAAGGAGCGCGAGGAGATCCCCGACTTCTCGGTGCGCCAGGACGAGATCGGCAACCTTTCGATTGCACTGCGCCAGATGACCAACGCGCTCTACGACCGCATCGACGCGATCGAGAGCTTTGCCGCCGATGTCAGCCACGAGCTGAAGAACCCGCTGACCTCGCTGCGCAGCGCCGTCGAGACGCTGCCGCTCGCGCGCACGGACGAATCGAAGAAGCGCCTCCTCGACATCATCCAGCACGACGTGCGCCGGCTCGACCGCCTGATCAGCGACATCTCGGACGCGTCCCGCCTCGATGCCGAGCTTGCCCGCAGCGATGCCCGCACCGTCGACCTCGAAAAGCTGCTCGGCGACCTCATCGACATTTCCCGCCAGGTCAACACGCGCAAGAAGCCGGTCACCCTCGATTTCGTGGTGGACCGCAAGGACAATCCGAAGGCGAAATTCGAGATATCGGGATACGAGCTGCGTATCGGCCAGATCGTCACCAACCTCATCGAGAATGCCCGCTCCTTCGTGCCGGATCCCGGCGGGCGCATCGTCGTGCGCCTGTCGCGCGGGCGGAACGACCGCTGCATCATCCAGGTCGAGGACAACGGCCCCGGCATCCAGGCGGAAAACATCGACCGCATCTTCGAGCGGTTCTATACGGACCGCCCCGCCACCGAGGATTTCGGCCAGAATTCCGGTCTCGGCCTTTCCATCTCGCGGCAGATCGCCGAGGCGCATGGCGGCACGCTGAAGGCCGACAACATCGTCGACAAGGCGACCGGCGAACTGGCCGGCGCCCGCTTCACGCTGTCGCTGCCGACCGGCAACCAGAAATGAGCGGGGTTTCGCGGGAAAAGATGAGACCTGCAGGGAAAGCCGCCCCTCATCCCGCTGCCGCGACCTTCTCCCCGCAAGCGGGGAGAAGGGGCAAGAGGCGAAATTTCCCTTTCACGACAACGGATATTGCCTTGGGAAACCGAAGCAACATCCCCCTTCTCCCCGCTTGCGGGGAGAAGGTCGCGGCAGCGGGATGAGGGGCATGCCGAACGCAGCGCCCGTCAACCTCCATGCCACCGCGATCGTCATCGGCACGACGGGGCTTCTGTTGATCGGTCCCTCCGGCACCGGAAAAAGCGCCGTCGCGCTCCACTGCATCGAGGAGGCCCGCGCGCGCGGCCTTTTCGCCGCCCTGATCAGCGACGACCAGGTTTTCATCACCGAAGCGAACGGACGGCTCATCGCCCGTGCGCCAAGAAGCATCGCCGGCCTGGCGGAGATCCGCGGGGCCGGGATCGTGGCGGTGGAGACGATCGAAGCGGCCGTTCTGACCCGGGCGATCCGACCGATCGAACCGCCTTTCGCCGAGCGCCTGCCGCCGGAAGGGGAAACCGTCGCGGTCCTGCCGTCGTTCGTGCTGCCCCTGACCCGGCTGCCGCTCTTTCCCGGCGTGAGCGCTTTTTCGACCTTGGTCGCGATTCACCCGGAAATCCTCAAGAGTTGACCCCAAAAGCCCGCTCAAAAAGCGGAATCGGGCATTTTGGGCTTGCACTTGGTCTTTTCATTGACATGATGGCCACCCCAACGGTGGACGGAATTGCTGCATTGCGGTATTCCGCCGTCCGTTTGAGTTGGGAAACTGGAGCGACTGCTGATGATCGGACTGGTGCTTGTCACCCATGGCAAGCTTGCGGAGGAATTCCGGCACGCCCTTGAACATGTCGTTGGTCCGCAAAAGGCGATCGAGACCGTCTGCATCGGCCCCGAGGACGACATGGACCAGCGCCGCCAGGATATTCTGGAAGCGGTGATGAAGGCCGACCAGGGCCATGGCGTCATCATCCTCACCGACATGTTCGGTGGCACCCCCTCGAACCTCGCCATTTCCGTGATGAGTGGCGACGGCATAGAGGTGATCGCCGGCGTGAACCTTCCCATGCTGATCAAGCTTGCCGGCATTCGCGGCGAGAACAACATGGAGAAGGCGCTGATCGACGCCTCCGAGGCCGGCCGCAAATATATCAACGTGGCAAGCCGCGTCTTGAGCGGCAAATAAGGTTCTCCGCCCTCCATGACCGTCTCGAAAGAGCTCCTCATCATCAACAAGCGCGGCCTGCACGCCCGCGCCTCGGCGAAATTCGTCCAGACGGTCGACGGCTATGACGCCGAGGTCACCGTCTCCAAGGACGGCATGACGGTGGGCGGCACCTCGATCATGGGCCTGATGATGCTCGCCGCCAGCCCCGGCTGTTCCGTGCTGGTGACGGCGGTCGGCGCCCAGGCCCGCGAGGTGCTCGATGCGCTCGATGCGCTGGTGGCCGATCGTTTCGGCGAAGAAATGTAAGCCATGCGATGATATAAGGATATAAAGACTTCTTTATATCCTGTTGCTCCAGCCGGCATTTCCTGATAGGAAGCGCCATCACGAACAGGAACTGTTCGTTCCACGCATGTGCGCAGGCATCTTCATGCCGCACGTGCCAAAAGGCTGGAGACCCCATGACCACCACGCAGGACTACCACGTCGCCGACATCGCGCTCGCCGATTTCGGCCGCAAGGAAATTCAGATCGCCGAAACGGAAATGCCGGGCCTGATGGCCTGCCGCGACGAATTCGGCGCGTCCAAGCCGCTGAAGGGCGCACGCATCACCGGTTCGCTGCACATGACGATCCAGACCGCCGTGCTCATCGAGACGCTGGTCGCGCTCGGCGCGGATGTGCGCTGGGCCTCGTGCAACATCTTCTCCACGCAGGACCACGCCGCCGCCGCGATCGCCGCCGCCGGCATCCCGGTCTATGCCGTGAAGGGTGAGACGCTCACCGAATACTGGGAATATACCGACAAGATCTTCCAGTGGGCCGATGGCGGCCTTTCCAACATGATCCTCGACGATGGCGGCGACGCCACCATGTACATCCTGCTCGGCGCGCGCGCCGAAGCCGGCGAGAACGTGCTGGTCAACCCCGGCTCGGAAGAAGAGGAAATCCTCTTCGCGCAGATCAAGAAGCGCCTCGCCGCCTCCCCGGGCTGGTTCACCAAGCAGCGCGACGCCATCAAGGGCGTGACGGAAGAGACCACCACCGGCGTCAACCGTCTCTACCAGCTCCAGCAGAAGGGCCTGCTGCCCTTCCCGGCGATCAACGTCAACGACTCGGTCACCAAGTCGAAGTTCGACAACAAGTACGGCTGCAAGGAATCGCTGGTCGACGGCATCCGCCGCGGCACCGACGTCATGATGGCCGGCAAGGTCGCCGTCGTCTGCGGCTATGGCGACGTGGGCAAGGGTTCCGCCGCCTCGCTGCGCGGCGCCGGCGCGCGCGTGAAGGTGACGGAAATCGACCCGATCTGCGCCCTGCAGGCCGCCATGGACGGCTTCGAGGTCGTGCAGCTCGAAGACGTCGTCTCCACCGCCGACATCTTCATCACGACCACCGGCAACAAGGACGTCATCCGCCTCGAGCACATGCGCGAGATGAAGGACATGGCGATCGTCGGCAATATCGGCCACTTCGACAACGAGATCCAGGTCGCCTCGCTGCGCAATCTCAAGTGGACGAACATCAAGCCGCAGGTCGACATGATCGAGTTCCCGAAGGGCAACCGCATGATCCTTCTGTCGGAAGGCCGCCTCTTGAACCTCGGCAACGCCACCGGCCACCCCTCCTTCGTGATGTCCGCCTCCTTCTCCAACCAGGTCCTCGCCCAGATCGAGCTCTTCACCAAGGGCGAGACCTACAAGAACGAGGTCTACGTGCTGCCGAAGCAGCTCGACGAGAAGGTCGCCCGCCTGCACCTTGCCAAGCTCGGCGCGCGCCTGACGGAACTCTCCGAGGAGCAGGCCGGCTATATCGGCGTGACGCCCCAGGGTCCTTTCAAGGCCGAGCACTACAGGTACTGATCCTTACCCAGGTTATCCACAACATCTAGGGGCTGCGCGCTTGACAAGGCGCGCGGCTTCTTTTTTGGGCACCTCCCTTCCCGACGATTCTGGAAACAAGTATCGTTTAAAGCATTGATTCGGCGTGCAGATGCGGACCCTTCGCGCCGGATTGGGATGTCTTGTCGATCAGGCGGCAAACGGACGGAGACATACCGGGGATGATGGCGGACAGAAAACGAGGCCGTTCCGGGCAGGCTTTTGCCGTGCCGGGGCGGAACAGGGCGCATTCGCTTGCGCAGAATAAATTTATGATTAACGAATGGTTTACGGGCGGCAGGCGCCGTCTCGTATCGGCACTGTCGGCCGGCTCGGCGCTGACGGCATTTGCCGGCCCGGCGCATGCGGCCGGCCCCTATCTCGCCACCACGGAGATCGTCACCGTTTCCATGCTGCTCGGCGTGATGTCGGCGGCGATGGTCTCGGCGATCTGGATGATCCGCCAGCGCGGCCGCATGGAGGCGGAAAGCCGCGAACTGAAGGCGCATCTTTCCGACGCCCGCCACAATGTTTCCCGCCTGCAGGCGCTGATCGGCGACAAGGACCGGCGCATCGTCGTCTGGGACGGCCTTTCGGAGAAACCGGAATTCCTGGGCCAGCTGCCGGCGGAGACCGGCGCGCCGCAGGCCGATCGCGATTTCCTTGCCTTCGGCCGCTGGCTGAAGCCCACCTCCGCCGCCGAGATCGAGCGCGCCGTGGAGCGGCTGCGCTCGCAGGCGCAGAGTTTCGACCTGATCCTCGAAACGAGCCGCGAGGAAGTGCTGGAAGCGCAGGGCCGCGTTTCCGGCGGCCAGGCCTTCGTGCGCTTCGTGGCGCTGAACAATTTGCGCGCGGAAGCCGCCGAGTTGAGGCTGGAGCGCGACCGGCTGGTCCAGGCGCTCACCACGCTGCAGGGCCTGCTCGACCAGATCGACCTGCCCGTCTGGCAGCGCGCCGCCGACGGCTCGCTTGCCTGGGTGAACGAGGCCTATGCCGAGGCCGTCGAGGCCAGGGACGCGGCCAGCGCCGTCACCGAGGGCCGCGAGCTTCTCCCCACCATCGCGCGCGAAAAAATCCGCGCCGCCAGCACCTATGACGCGCCGTTCCGCGACAAGGTCTCCACCGTCGTGCACGGCAACCGCAGCTTCTTCGACGTCGTCGATGCGCGCAGCCCGTCGGGCTCGGCCGGCATCGCCGTCAATGTCTCCGATATCGAGGCGGTGCGCGAGGAACTGGTGCGCACGCTGAAGAGCCACGCCGAAACGCTCGATCACCTCGCAACGCCCGTCGCGATCTTCGACGGCGAGCAGCGCCTGCAATTCTACAACCAGGCCTTCCAGCGCATGTGGGAGATCGACACGGCCTTCCTCGAAGGCAAGCCCGGCAATGGCGAACTGCTCGATCGCCTTCGCGCCGGCGGAAAGCTGCCGGAACAGCTCAACTGGAAACAGTGGAAGGATAACGCGCTTTCCGTCTACCGCGCGATCGACACGCAGACAGACCTCTGGCACCTGCCGAACGGCCAGACGCTGCGCGTCTTCGCCACCGCCCGCCCGCAGGGCGGCGCGACCTGGGTCTTCGAGAACCTGACGGAAAAGGTCGATCTCGAAACGCGCTACAATACGCTGGTGCAGGTGCAGGACGAGACGATCGACCACCTCGCCGAGGGTGTCGCCGTGTTCAGCCCGGACGGGCGCATCCGCCTCTCCAATCCGGCCTTCCGCGCGCTCTGGGGCATCAGCGAGGCCGAGGCGAAATCCGGCACCCATATCCGCGCCATCGAGCAGGCCTGCGCGCCGTCCTACGACAAGCCGGACGGCTGGAAGCGCTTCGCCCATATCATCACCAGCTTCGACGACGAGCGCCCCTCCTGCCAGGGCGTGCTGGAGCTGCGTACCGGCCTGGTGCTCGACTTCGCCGTCATCCCGCTTTCCAACGCCCAGACGATGCTGACCTTCGTCAACATCACCGACAGCGTGCGCGTCAGCCGGGCGCTGACGGAAAAGAACGAGGCGCTGCGCAAGGCCGATGCGCTGAAGAACGATTTCGTCCAGCACGTCTCCTACGAGCTGCGCTCGCCGCTGACCAACATCATCGGCTTCGCCGATCTCCTGAAGACGCCGACCATGGGCGAGCTCAACGACCGGCAGGCCGAATATGTCGACCATATCGCGACATCCTCGGCGGTGCTGCTCACCATCGTCAACGACATCCTCGACCTTGCCACCGTCGATGCCGGCATCATGGAGCTCGACTACAGCGAGATCAACCTGACGGACCTGCTCGACGACGTCTCCATGCAGTTCGCCGACCGGCTGCACGAGGCGCAGGTGACGTTGGAAATCACCGCCCCCGACAATCTCGGCACCATCGTCGCCGACCAGCAGCGCCTCAAGCAGATCCTGATAAAACTGCTGAGCAATGCCGCGAATTTCGCACCGGAAGGCAGCTCGATCGGCCTCAAGTGCTGGCGCGAGGGCGCCGACCTCGTCTTCACCGTTTCCGACCGCGGGCCGGGCATTCCGCAGGACGTGCTGCAGACGGTGTTCGATCGCTTCGAAAGCCACGGCCGGCGCGGCGGCGCGGGCCTCGGCCTCTCGATCGTCGAGAGCTTCGTCAGCCTGCACCACGGCACCGTCACCATCGACAGCCGCGAGGGGCGCGGCACGGATGTCACCTGCCGCATCCCGTCTGCGACGATGACTTCCTTCGCCGCGGCGGAATAGGCCCGGATGGCGCTCGACCTCTTCCTTCCCGACGAAGCCGCGACCATCCGCTTCGGCGAGGACATGGCGCTCGGCCTGAAGCGCGGCGACTATGTCGCGCTCTCGGGCGATCTTGGCGCCGGCAAATCGACCTTTTCCCGCGCGCTGATCCGGGCGATCGCCGACGACGCCTATCTCGAGGTGCCGAGCCCGACCTTCACGCTGGTCCAGAGCTACGACCTGCGCATCCCCGTCGCCCATTTCGACCTCTACCGCATCGCCGACGCCGCGGAGATCGACGAACTCGGCTTCGACGAAGCGCTCTCCGACAGCATCTGCCTCGTCGAATGGCCGGAAAAGGGTTTTGGCGCGCTGCCGGCGGAGGGGATTTCGCTCAGCTTCCTGCACGAGGGGGACGGGCGGCGTGTCACCATCGACGCCCCGGTACCGGCGCTGGCGCGCATCCGCCGCTCGCTGGCGATCCGCGCCTTCCTCGATGAAGCCGGCTACCGAAATGCCGTGCGCCGCCACCTGACGGGCGATGCCTCGGTGCGGGCCTATGAACATGTCGATGTCGGCGGCGCGCGTTTCGTGCTGATGGATTCGCCACGCCACACGCCGGGGCCGATCCTTGCCCATGGCAAATACTACCAGCAGATCGCGCATATCGCCGAGGACGTGAAACCCTTCATCGCCATCGGCCGGTATCTCGTCGCGCGCGGCCTGCGCGCCCCGGCCATCCACGCGATGGACATCGATGCGGGCATCCTCCTGATCGAGGACCTCGGCAGCGAAGGCGTGCTCGACGAGAACGGCATGCCGATCGCCGAGCGCTACCGCGAAAGCGCCGCCTGCCTTGCGCATCTGCATGGGGAGGCCGCTGAGCGGGACCTTCCCGTTGCCGGCGACATCGTGCACCGCGTGCCGGATTTCGACCGCGACGCCATGCAGATCGAGGTGAGCCTCCTCATCGACTGGTACCTGCCCTACACGCGCGGCACGCCGGCAAGCGAGGACGAGCGCCGCGGCTATGTCGCCCTGTGGGACGGGCTGATCGACAGCCTTGCCGCCGCCGAGCACAATCTGCTGCTGCGCGACTTCCACTCGCCGAACATCATCTGGCGGCCGGAGGCGACCGGCACCGACCGGGTCGGCATCATCGATTTCCAGGATGCGATGATCGGCCCCTCGGCCTATGACGTCGCCTCGCTTACGCAGGATGCGCGTGTCGACATGCCGGAGGGCGTGGCGGAAAGCGTGCTCGACCATTACCTGTCGCTGCGGGCTGCGGATCCCGGCTTTAACCGGGAGCGCTTCCTGCGCGACTGGCACGTCATGGCGGCGCAGCGCAACTGCAAGCTCGTCGGCCTCTGGGTGCGGCTGATGCAGCGCGACGGCAAGCCGGCCTATATGCGCCACATGCCGCGCACCCTGCGCAATCTGGAACGGGCGCTCGCCCATCCCGACCTCGCCCCCTTGCGCGAGTGGTGCGAAAAGGCTGGAATCCTCGCGACCGAATCATGATCGCGAGCAGCCGATGAAGATCGAAGACGCCATGGTGCTGGCCGCCGGCCTCGGCACCCGCCTGCGCCCCATCACCGACACGATGCCGAAGCCGCTGGTGCCGGTCGCCGGCAAGGCGATGATCGACTACGGGCTCGACGCGCTGGCGAAGGCCGGCGTCAAGCGTGCCGTCGTCAACGTGCACCATTTCGCCGACCAGATGATCGCGCATCTTGCCGGCCGCGCGGTGCCGGAGATCATCCTCTCCGACGAGACGGAGCGCCTGATGAATTCCGGCGGCGGGCTGGCCAAGGGCTTGAAACTGCTTGGCCGCGACCCCGTCTTCGTGATGAATGCCGACCTCTTCTGGATCGGCGAGAAGCCCGGCGAGCCGAGCAATCTCGAACGGCTGGCGGAGGCCTTCGACCCCCAGCGCATGGACATGCTGCTGCTCTGCGTGAAGCTGGAGGACACGACCGGCCACAACGGCAAGAAGGATTTCTCCATGGACGCCGACGGGCGGCTGGCGCGCTACCGGGAGGGCGACGGAACAGCCTTCGTCTATGCCGGCGCCATCGCCATGATGCCGGCCCTCTTCGACGATGCGCCCGAGGACGCCTTCAACCTTAACATCTATTTCGACCGGGCGATCGGGACGGGCCGCCTCCATGGCATCGTGATGGACGGCCACTGGATCACCGTCGGCACGCCGGAGGCGATCGGCGCGGCGGAGGCCGTCATCGGCGCGGCGCGCGAGGCGGCGGCGTGACGCGGGCGCGCGGGCGCATCTATTCCATCCCGGCGAGCCTGCCCTTCCTGAGGACGACCGCCCAGAGCCTTGTCGACGGCCGGCTCGTGCCCGGCTTCACCTATGACCCCGCCGACCCGCTGGCGCTGGCCGACGTCACGATCTACGTGCCGACCCGCCGCTCTGCCCGCGTGCTGCGCTCGGAATTCGTCGATCTCTTCGGCGGGCGCTCGGCCATCCTGCCGGTCATCCGCGCGCTCGGCGAGACGGACGACGACAGCGGCTTCTTCGACGAGGCGGCGCCGGCGCTGCTGGACATGGCCGAGCCGCTGTCCGGCCCGGCGCGCCTTCTCGAACTCGCCCGCCTCGTGCTCGCCTGGCGCAACCAACTGCCCGCGGCGGTCACCTCCGTGCATGCGGAAAGCCCGCTCGTCGCGCCCGCGAGCCCCGCCGATGCCGTCTGGCTTGCCCGCAACCTCGCCGAGATCATCGACGCGATGGAGACGGAAGAGCTCGACTGGCTGGCGCTCGACAATCTCGACGTCTCCAACCATGCGCTCTGGTGGCAGCTCACCGCCGAATTCCTGAAGATCGCCAGCGAATTCTGGCCGGCGCGGCTGACGGAGCTCAACCGCTCCTCCCCGTCGCTGCGGCGCAACGCGACGCTGCATGCCGAGACGGAACGCTACCGCGCCATGCCGCCCGCCGGCCCCGTCATCATCGCCGGCTCGACGGGCTCCATTCCCGCGACCGCCGGCCTGATCGCGGCCGTGGCGGACCTGCCCAACGGCGTCGTCATCCTGCCGGGGCTCGATCGCTTCATGTCGGATGCCGAATGGCTGCTCGTCGGCCACCAGGCCGGCGGCGACGACGCCCCGAAGCCCGATGCCGCCGCCCGCAGCCATCCGCAATACGGCCTCCACCGCCTGCTTGCCCGCATGGGCTGCACGCGCGCGGATGTCGAATTGCTCGGAACGCCGCCCGAAGCGCTGGAATATCGCTCGCAGGTCCTCTCCAGCGCCTTCCTGCCGACGCAGGCGACGGCCGGCTGGGGCGAGGTTCGCGGCACGCTCGATGCGGGCCGCCTCGCCGAGGCCTTCGAGACCGTGTCGCTCGTCGAGGCGGCCAACGAGCGGGAAGAAGCGGTGGCGATCGCCATTGCCCTGCGCTTGGCGCTGGAGGATGGCGAGGACGCCCAGGCGGCGCTGATCACGCCCGACCGCAAGCTCGGCCGGCGCGTGGCGGCGGAGCTTGCCCGCTTCGGCATCGAGGCGGACGATTCGGCCGGCACGCCCTTGCTCTCCACGCCGCAGGGCACGCTCCTGCGTCTCCTCACCGAGGCGGCGCTGCGGCCGGGCGACCCGGTGCCGCTCGTCGCGCTGCTGAAACACCCGCTCGCCCGCTTCGGCCTGCCCGTGGCGGACCTTGCCGAGGCCGTCACCGCGCTGGAGCTGACGGCGCTGCGCGGCGGCACGGCCGAGATCGACATTTCCACGCTCGAACCGCTGCTCGAGGCCGCCCTTGCCCGGCAGGCGCAGGATCGCCACCCGCCGAAATGGCGCACGGCGCTTTCCGAGGCCGCAATCCCGCTTGCCCGCGACCTCGCCCGCCGTATCGCAGAAGCCGTCGAGCCGCTTGCCGGTGCACTCGTGCAGGAAAGCCGCACGGGTCGGCGCTTCTCCTCGAAGCTTGCGGTCTCCGACTGGTCGGAACGGACCGGCCGGGCGCTCGAGGCGGTGGCGGTGGACGAGCACGGCAACCTTGCCGCCCTCTGGTCCGGCGAGGCCGGCGACAGCCTGGCGAACCTCTTCAAGAGCGTGATCGAGACGGACGGGCAGATCGAGGCCGATGGGCCGCAATGGTGCGACATCATCGAGGCTCTGGCGGCCAGCGAAAGCGTCAAGCCGCGCTCCATGCGCCATCCGCGCGTCTTCATCTTCGGCGCGCTCGAATCGCGCCTGCAGAGCGTCGACACCGTGGTGATCGGCGGGCTCAACGAAGGCACCTGGCCGGGGCAGGCGGCGAACGACGCCTTCCTGTCGCGTGTCATGAAGGTGGAGATCGGCCTGGAGCCGCCGGAACGGCGCATCGGCCAGCTCGGCCACGACCTGCAGATGGCCGCGGCCGCGCCGAAACTGGTGCTGACGCGGGCGCTGCGCAACGGCACCGCGCCGACCGTCGCCTCGCGCTGGCTGCAACGCCTCATCGCCGTCGGCGGCCAGGCCCTTGCCACGGACCTCCGGGCGCGCGGAAGGAACCTCATCGACTGGGCGAACGCCATCGACCGCAGCCCGCCCGTGCCGAATGCGCGCCGCCCGGCGCCGCATCCGCCGGCCGAGCTGCAGCCGAGGAAATACTCCTTCAGCGAGGTGGGGCGTCTCCGGCGCGATCCCTATGCGATCTATGCCCGCCATATCCTGCGCCTCGATCCGATCGCACCCTTCAATCTCGATCCGGGGCCGGCCGAGCGCGGCTCGCTCTACCACCGCATCGTCGACCGCTTCGTGCGCGAAGAGGCGAGCGGCGAGCCCCTTACCCTCATCGGCCGCATCCTTGCGGAAGAATTCGACGCCGTCGCCCTGCCCCCGCATATCGACGCCGTCTGGCGGCCGCGCTTTGCCGCCGTCGCCCGCGCCTTCGTCCACTGGCACCTGGAGCGGGCGGGTGGCGTGCGCGAGAGCCTGACGGAGGTGCCGGCCTCGCTCGACCTTTCGGTCGGCGGCATCCGCCTGACCGGCATTGCCGACCGCATCGACATCCTGCCGGACGGCAGCGCCGACCTTCTCGACTACAAAACCGGCAGCACGCCGTCGATGAGGGTGGCGCGGGCGCTGCTCGACCCGCAGCTCGCGCTGGAGGCGGCGGCGATCCGGCGCGGCGCCTTCCGCGGGCCGGGGCTTCGCGAGCCGGCGAACCTTCTCTATGTGCGCCTCAAACCCGGCGAACGGTTCAAGGCCGAACAGGTGAACAACGAGCATGCCAAATCGGCGAACGTCACGCCGAAATCCGCCGTCGAGCTTGCCGAGGAAGCCCTGACGGAGCTGGAAAAGCTGCTGACGGGCCTCATCGAGGGCCGCTACGGCTTTGCCTCCCGGCTCATTCCCGAACAGGAACGGGACTATGGTGGGGAATACGACCACCTGGCGCGCGTCGCCGAATGGTCCTCGGCGGAAAGCAACGGGGAGGGCGAGGATGCTTGAGGACGATCGGCCCGCCTCGGCCGAGCCCGCCGCCTGGCTGAGCTGGACCACGCAGAAACAGGCGACGGCCTCCGATCCCGCGCGCTCGGCCTGGGTTTCGGCCAATGCCGGCTCGGGCAAGACCCATGTGCTGACGCAGCGCGTGATCCGCCTGCTTCTCGCCGGCTGCCGGCCCTCCGCCATCCTGTGCCTCACCTATACCAAGGCCGCGGCCTCCGAAATGTCGAACCGCGTCTTCGAGCGGCTGGCGGAATGGGCGACGCTCTCCGACGAAGCGCTGACCGAGCGCGTGGCGGCGATCGAGGGCAAAGAGCCGGACCTGTTCAAGCTCGCCGAGGCGCGCCGCCTCTTCGCGCGCGCGCTCGAAACGCCGGGCGGGCTGAAGATCCAGACGATCCACGCCTTCTGCGAGGCGCTGCTGCACCAGTTCCCGCTGGAAGCCAATGTCGCCGGCCACTTCTCCGTGCTCGACGACCGGGCCGCCGCCGTGCTGCTGGCCGATGCCCGCCGCACGCTCCTGACGGCGACGACGAACGAGGACGACAGCACGCTCGCCGCCGCCTTCGCCACCGTGCTCGACATTGCCGACGACACCGGGCTGGAGCGGCTGATCGCCGATATCGTGGCGAGCCGCGGGCCGATCCGCGAATTCCTGGACGGCGCAGCGAAGGCGGGCGGCGTGGAGACCGTGCTGCGCCGGGAAGCCGGGCTCGACCCGCACGAGACGGCCGACGACATCCTCGCCGCCTTCTGGCCGCTCGACGGTTTGCAGGGCGCGGTGCTCGATTCCTATCTCGCGGCGGCGGAAAGCCTTGGCAGCGACACGGTGAAGGCCACCGCCGCGGGCCTGCGCGGCGTGGCCCGGCTGGCCGATGCCGAGGCCCGGCGCGCCGCGCTGCACGATCTCTTCTTCACCGATAAAGGCACGCCGCGCAGCCTCGACCGGTCGTTCCTTTCGAAGAAGGTTCGTGACAGCGCACCCCACCTCGAAGCCGCGCTTCTGGCCGCCCAGGCGCATGTGATCGCCTGCGACGACCGGCTGCGGCGGTTCCGCATGTACGAGGCGACGCGCGCGGCGCTCGTCATCGCCGAACGGCTGATCGGCGACTACGAGGACCTGAAGCGCGCGCGCAGCCTGCTCGACTTCGACGACCTGATCGACCGCACCGCGCGGCTGCTCACGCGCGAGCGGGTGAGCGCCTGGGTGCACTACAAGCTCGACCAGGGCATCGACCACATCCTCGTCGACGAGGCGCAGGACACCAGCCCGCGGCAATGGCAGATCGTCAAATCGCTGACGGACGATTTCTTTGCCGGCGAAACGGCGCGGGACCGGGAGCGCACGATCTTCGCCGTCGGCGACGAGAAGCAGTCGATCTATTCCTTCCAGGGCGCCCGGCCGGAGCGTTTCGCCGAGGAGGGCCGCGCGGTTCTTCGCCGCACGCAGGCGGCGAAGGCCGCCTTCAGCCCCATCCGGCTGCTGCTTTCCTTCCGCTCGACGCGCGAGGTGCTCTCGGCCGTCGACCAGGTCTTTCTCGACCCCGCCAATGCGCGCGGGCTGACGCCGGACGGCAGCGAGATCGTGCACGCCTCCAACCGCGGGCGCGAGCCGGGCGCGGTCGATATCTGGGAGGTGATCGCCGCGCCGCCGGGGCTCGACGAGGAGGACTGGACGGCGCCCTTCGACGCGGTGGCCGAGGAGGCGCCGATCAACGTGCTGGCCCGGCGCATCGCCGATACGCTCGCGGCCTGGATCGGCCGGGAGACGGTGACGGAAAAGGGCAAGACGCGGCTGATGGCGGCCGGCGACGTCATCGTGCTGGTGCGCAAGCGCGATGCCTTCGTCAATGCGCTGACGCGCACCCTGAAGCAGCGGCACAACCTGCCCGTCGCCGGCGCCGACCGGCTGGTGCTGACGAAGCACATCGCGGTACAGGACCTGATGGCGCTCGGCCGCTTCGCCGTGCTGCCGGAGGACGACCTTTCGCTGGCCGCGCTGCTGAAGAGCCCGCTGTTCAACCTCGACGAGGAAACGCTGTTCGCGCTGGCGGCGCGGCGCGGCGAAAAACAGGGGCTCTGGGCGCGGCTCGTCGCGGCGGCGGAAGAGGACGCGGTGCTGGCCGGCATCGTGCGGCGTCTCAGGGACATGCTGCGCGATGCGCAGGTCCAAGCCGTGCACGATTTCTATGCGCGCATCCTGGGTGCCGGTGGCGGGCGGCGGGCCTTCCTCGCCCGGCTCGGGACGGAAGCCGGCGAGATCATCGACGAGTTCCTGACATTCGCGCTGGAGCAGGAGGAGAACGGCCTGCCGGGCCTGCAGGCTTTCGTCTCCACGCTGGAACTCGAAGCCCCGACCGTCAAGCGCGAGCAGGACAAGGCGCGCGGCGAGATCCGCATCATGACGGTGCATGCCGCCAAGGGCCTGGAGGCGCCGGTCGTCTTTCTCGTCGACGGCGGGGCGAAACCCTTCAGCCCCAGCCACATGCCGCATCTGCGCTTCCTTGCGGCGCCCGGCCTTGCCGGCGGCGTGCCGGCCTGGCTGCCACTCAAGGACATCGGCAACGCGCTGACGGCAGCCGATGCGGAGCGCATCAAGGCCGGCGCGGAGGAGGAATACCGCCGCCTGCTCTACGTGGCGATGACACGCGCGGCGGACCGCCTCGTCGTCTGCGGCTATCGCGGCCGGCTGGAGAACAAGGACACCTGGCATCAGATGATCACGGCGGCGCTTTCGGCCGATGGTGCGCGGTGCGTTGAAAAGACTTTCTCGACGGCAGGCGAGAGCTGGCCGGGATTAGCCTGGCGCGAGACCGGGGCGGCGACCCTGGAGGCAGCTACCGCGGCTCCTGCCGAGGAGAGAGCGGCGATCGCGCTTCCGGAGGCTCTGGGCCGGCCCCTGCCACCGCAGAGATCGCTGCCCCGGCCGCTCAGCCCTTCGGGCGCGGCGGCGGTGATCGAGACGGATGCGGCGGACCTCCTGGTGCCCTCGGCGCTCTTCGGCCGGAAGGGCGGCGTTCCCGGCGCCGGCCTTGCGATGGAGCGCGGACGCATCCTGCACCGTTTCCTCCAGGTCCTGCCCGCCTTTAATGCCGCGGAACGGCCGGCGGCGGCACGGCGCTATCTCGAACGGGCGGCTGCCCACTGGCCGGAAAGCGCACGGACCTCGCTGGTCGAAGCAGCGCTCGCGGTGATCGGCGACGGGGACCTCGCCGCGATCTTTTCGCCCGCGGCCCGGGCGGAAGTGTCGATCATGGGCACGCTGACGCTCGGCAGCCGGGACTATGCGGTCTCCGGCCGTATCGACCGCATGGCGATCACCGATGCGGCTGTCGAGATCGTCGACTTCAAGACGAACCGCGTGCCGCCGGCCTCGCTTGCCGACATTCCCTTCGAGCACCGGGCGCAGCTTGCGATCTACCGTGCGATCCTCGCGCCGCTCTATCCAGAGCGGGAAATCCGCTGCGGGCTGATCTACACGGAAGCGGCAAAAACCTATTGGCTGGATGCCGGCCTGATGGAGGCGAGCCTTGCCGAACTCGCCTCGAAGTGAGATACCGGGCGGGACGACCGGTCGCCCCGCGGGGCGCCGGCAGAGTGGTGCCGGGCCTTGAAAGCGACCCGCACCTGCATCACATTGGGTACAACGATCACCATCCAAGGAGAGCCTCATGGCTACCGTAAAAGTCGACCAGTCCAACTTCCAGGCTGAAGTTCTCAATTCCGCAGAGCCGGTCATCGTCGATTTCTGGGCTGAATGGTGCGGCCCGTGCAAGATGATCGCCCCCGCGCTTGAGGAGATTTCGACGGAACTTGCCGGAAAGGTGAAGGTCGCCAAGCTGAACATCGACGAGAACCCGGAACTGGCCGCCCAGTACGGCGTGCGCTCCATTCCGACGCTCGCCATGTTCAAGGGCGGCGAAGTCGCCGACATCAAGGTCGGCGCCGCGCCGAAGACGGCCCTTTCGAGCTGGATCTCCAGCGCCGCCTGACCGGCCGCGCGATTTGACCCGATCAAGCCCGGCTTCGGCCGGGCTTTTTTGTGCTCAGGCGGGGGGCGTGCCGTTGTCGGCGAGAACGTCGCCGACGAGGTAGAGCGAGCCGCCGATCAGGATACGCGGCGGCACGTCGTCCTCCTCGGTGATGCGGGCGATTTCGGCAAACGCATCGGCAACGGTCGACAGCGGTTCGGCCTCCAGGCCGGCGCGGGCCGCGTCAGCGGCAAGCGCCACGGGATCGAGGCCGGCATCGGAGCCGCGGATCGGCACGGTGAAGACCCGCTCGGCAAGGCCGCCGAAGGGCTCGAAATAGCCGACCGGCTCCTTCGTGTTGATCATGCCGGTGACGAGGAAGAGCGGACGCGGCTCGCGCTCCTCGAAATTCGCCATCGTCTCGGCGATGACCTGGCCGGCACCGGGATTGTGCCCGCCATCGACCCAGATCTCACTGCCGCGCGGGGCAAGCCGCAGGAGCGCGCCGTCCGTCAGCCGCTGCAGGCGGCCCGGCCATTCAACGCGGGCAAGGCCCTGCTCCAGCGCCCGTTCGGAAACGGCAAGGCCGGCGGCCTTGACGGCGCGGATCGTCGCGGCGGCATTGGCATATTGATGGCGGCCGGGCAGGCGCGGCAACGGCAGGTCGGCAAGGCCGAATTCGTCCTGGTAGACGAGCCGGCCGAATTCCTCATGGGCCATGAAATCCTGGCCGTAGACGGCATGCGGGCAGCCGAGCCGCTCGGCGGTCTCGACCAGCACGTCGCGGGCCGCCTCTTCCGATTGGTAGCCGATGACGACGGGCGCGCCGCGCTTCATGATGCCGGCCTTTTCCGCCGCGATCAGCTCGACGCGGTCGCCGAGATAGGCCTGGTGGTCGAGCGAGATCGGCATGATGACGGAAACGGCCGGGCGCGGGATGACGTTGGTCGCATCGAAACGGCCGCCGAGGCCGACCTCGATGATCGCCACGTCGGCCGGATGTTCGGAGAAGAGGAGGAAGGTGACGGCGGTCAGGATCTCGAAGACGGTGATCTTCTCGCCGCCATTGGCCTCCGCCACGCGGCGCACGGCATCGGCCAGCACGGCATCGCCGACCAACGCGCCGCGCTCGCCCTTGACGGCGAGCCGGTAGCGCTCGTGCCAGTTGACGAGATGGGGGGAGGTGTGGACGTGGACGCCGAGGCCCTCGGCCTCCAGGATCGCCCGGCAGAAGGCCGTGACGGAGCCCTTGCCGTTGGTGCCGGCCACATGGATGACCGGCGGCAGTTTCAGGTGCGGATCGCCGAGGGCCGCAAGCAGCCGCGTGATGCGGTCCAGCGAAAGATCGAACCCCTTGGGATGGAGACCGAGAAGCTTCTCGATCTCCGCTGCCGCTTCGCTGGCCGTTACCATCGTCATGCCGCCCTCCGCCGGTCCGGCTTACTGGGCCGCGATGGCGAGCGCGTCATTGGTGACGGACGCGGTTGCCGGCTTCTTCATGAGGATCTTCAGAAGGCGGGCGAGCGTATCGGGAATGTCATGGCGCTTGACGACGAGGTCGACCATGCCGTGCTCCAAGAGGTATTCCGAGGTCTGGAAGCCTTCGGGCAGCTTTTCGCGGATCGTCTGCTCGATGACGCGCTTGCCGGCAAAGCAGATCTCGGCGCCCGGCTCGGCAAGGTGGATGTCGCCCAGCATGGCGTAGGAGGCCGTCACGCCGCCGGTCGTCGGGTTGGTGAGCACGACGATATAGGGCTGGCCGGCTTCCTTCAGCATTTCCACGGCGACCGTGGTGCGCGGAAGCTGCATCAGCGAGAGGATGCCTTCCTGCATGCGCGCGCCGCCCGAGGCGGGGAACATGACGAGCGGGCACTTTTCGGCGATCGCCCGTTCGAAGGCCTTGATGATCGCCTCGCCCGCGGCGATGCCGAGCGAACCGCCCATGAAGTTGAACTCGTGCACGACGGCGACGATCTTGACGCCGCGCATCTTGCCGACGCCGGCGACGATCGTATCCTCGAGGTCGGTCTTGGCGCGGCTGTCCTTCAGGCGGTCGGTGTATTTCTTCGAATCGCGGAACTTCAGCGGGTCCTGCGCGACCTTCGGCTGCTGCAGGGCCTCATAGACACCGTCGTCGAAGAGGTCCTTGAGGCGGGCCTTGGCCGGCATCTTCATGTGGTAGCCAGATGCGGGAATGACCCACTTGTTCTCCTCGAGATCGCGGTGGAACACCATCTCGCCGGTTTCCGGGCACTTGATCCAGAGATTTTCGGGAACATCCCGGTTGGGGCGGCCGAGCATCGAGTTGATCTTCGGCCGAACGTAATTCGTGATCCAGTTCACGGTCTAGACTCCCGTTAATCTGCGCAATCCCGGAAAAACCGCGTCATGCGTCTCCCGGAATCGCCTTTATCCGTTCCCATGTGGGAATTTCACTCCGCTGCCGCAAGGCGCGCGCCGCGCACGCCCGAGGCAAGGCTCATCACCAGCGTCTCGACGCCGGCGACGGTGGCGGCGCTCGCCGTGCCGTCCGCCGTCAGGCTGGAGGCGATCTGGTTGACGATCGCCGTGCCGACGACGACACCATCCGCCGAGGCGCCGATGGCGCGGGCATGCTCCGCCGTCTTGACGCCGAAGCCGACGCAGACCGGCAGCTTGGTATGCGCCTTGATGCGGCCGACCGCACCGCCGATCAGCGCGGGATCCGGCAGGGCCGAGCCGGTAATGCCGTTCATCGAGACGTAGTAGACGAAGCCGGACGTGTTCTTCAGGACGGCCGGCAGGCGCTTGTCGTCCGTCGTCGGCGTCGCGAGGCGAATGAAGTTGATGCCCTTGGCAAGCGCCGGCAGGCAGAGCTCGTCGTCCATTTCCGGCGGCAGGTCGACGACGATGAGGCCGTCGATGCCGGCCTCCAGCGCCTCGTCGAGAAAGCGCTCGACGCCATAGATGTAGATCGGGTTGTAATAGCCCATCAGCACGATCGGCGTCGCATCGTCGTCCTTGCGGAAATCGCGGGCCATCTGCAGCGTCTTGGCCAGCGTCTGGCCGCCCTTCAGCGCGCGCTGGCCGGCGAGCTGGATGGCCGGGCCGTCGGCCATCGGGTCGGAGAAGGGCATGCCGAGCTCGATGACGTCGGAGCCGGCCTTCGGCAGCGCCTTCATGATCTCCAGCGAGCTGGCATAATCCGGATCGCCGCCCATGAAATAGGTGACGAGGGCCGGGCGGCCTTCGGCGGCGAGATCCGCAAAGCGTTTGTCCATGCGTGCGGTCATCTTAGAGCTCCATGCCGAGGATTTTGCCGACGGTGAAGATATCCTTGTCGCCGCGGCCGGAGAGGTTCATCAGGATGATCTGGTCCTTGCCCATCTTGGGCGCCCGCTTGATCACCTCGGCGATGGCGTGGCTCGGCTCCAGCGCCGGGATGATGCCCTCAAGTCGCGTGAGAAGCTGGAAGGCTTCCAGCGCCTCCTCGTCCATGATCGGCACATATTCGGCGCGGCCGATCTGGTGCAGCCAGGCATGCTCCGGGCCAATGCCAGGATAGTCGAGGCCGGCGGAGATCGAATGGCCTTCCTTGATCTGGCCGTCGGCATCCTGCAGCAGATAGGTGCGGTTGCCGTGCAGCACGCCCGGCGAGCCGGCGGTGAGCGAGGCACAGTGCTCGTCGCCGTCGAGCCCCTTGCCGCCCGCCTCGACGCCGACGATCCGGACGTTCTTGTCATCGAGGAAGGGATGGAAGATGCCGATGGCATTGGAGCCGCCGCCGACGGCCGCGACCACCATGTCCGGCAGGCGGCCTTCGGCTTCCAGCATCTGCTCGCGGGCTTCCGTGCCGATCACGGCCTGGAAGTCGCGCACCAGTTCCGGATAGGGATGCGGACCGGCGGCGGTGCCGATCAGGTAATAGGTGTCCTCGACATTGGTGACCCAGTCGCGCAGCGCCTCGTTCATGGCGTCCTTCAGCGTGCCATGGCCGGCGGTGACCGGGCGAACCTCGGCACCGAGCAGCTTCATGCGGAAGACGTTGGGCGCCTGGCGCTCGACATCCGTCGCGCCCATGTAGACGACGCAGGGAAACCCGAAGCGCGCGGCGACGGTGGCCGAGGCCACGCCATGCTGGCCAGCGCCGGTTTCCGCGATGATGCGCGTCTTGCCCATGCGCTTGGCGAGAAGGATCTGGCCGATGCAGTTGTTGATCTTGTGCGAGCCGGTGTGGTTCAGTTCCTCGCGCTTGAAATAGATCTTCGCGCCGCCGAGATGCTGCGTCAGGCGCTCGGCATAATAGAGCGGGCTCGGGCGGCCGATATAATGCGCGCCGAGATGCTTCAGCTCTGCCTGGAAGGCCGGATCGGTCTTGGCCTTGTTCCACTCATCCTGAAGATCGAGGATCAGCGGCATCAGGGTTTCGGCGACGAAACGACCGCCGAAAATGCCGAAACGGCCGTCCTCGTCCGGACCCTCGCGGTACGAATTCAGGTTGGGTGACTGGTTCACTTGCCTCTCCCTGCGGCGGTCTGGCGTTCCGCTTCCCGTGCCGCTTCAAAAAATGCGTCCATCAGGCCGAGGTCCTTGACGCCCGGGGCGCTCTCGACCCCGGAACTGGCGTCGATGCCCGGCGCGCCGGTCAGCCTTACGGCCTCGGCGAGGTTATCCTTGTTCAACCCACCGGAAAGCATGTAATCGACGCTTCCGTCAAGCAAATGCATGAGCGTCCAGTCGAAGGAGACGCCGTTGCCGCCCGGAAGCTCGGAGCCCGCCGGGGGCTTGGCATCGAAGAGGAACCGGTCGGCGATGCCGATATAGGGATCGATCTTCTTCAGATCGTCCGCCTCGCGCACCGAAAAGGCCTTCATGACGGGCAGGCCGTAAACGGCCTTGACGTTCAAAACGCGCTCCGGGCTTTCGCTGCCGTGCAACTGAAGGATATCGGGCGAGAGCTGGTCGACGATCTCGTCGAGGTCGTCATTGTCGGCATTGACAGTGACGGCGACGATCTTCACCCGGCCGCGCACCCGATCCGCGAGGCGTCCGGCGTCGGACGGCTCGATGTCGCGCGGGCTCTTGGGAAAGAAGATGAAGCCGATATGGGTGGCGCCGAGCGCCACGGCCCTGTCGACGGCCTCTTCGGTCTTCAGCCCGCAGATTTTGATGTCGAGTGGCGTTTCACGTTTCATGGGCGCAGGGAGTCGCACGAATCACCGGAAGAGTCGAGCCGAAAGACGGCACCTGAGCCTCGGGAAGCGCCACCCTTGCGCCCGCTTCGAACGGGCCCATATGGAAGGGGACTTTAGTTTGGAGATCCCCATGCGGCTCATCATCGCCATCCTTCTGCCCTTCCTCGTCTTCTTCACCATCGGACGGCCGATTGCCGGCATCATCTGCCTCATCCTGCAGATCACGCTGATCGGCTGGCTGCCGGCCGCCATCTGGGCGGTCTATGCGCTGGGACAGTACAATACGGACAAGAAGATCCGCGAGGCGCTCGCCGATCGCGGCCGCTGAATTCAGCCGAAATCGACGGCGTGCAGCAGGCTGCCATTGCGCTTCAGCCAGCGCTTGGCATCCTCGGTCGTCGGGCAGAGCTGCTCGCACAGCGCCCAGAAGGCCGGGCTGTGGTTCATTTCCTTCAGATGCGCCACCTCATGGGCGGCGAGATAATCGATCACGCCGGGCGGCGCCATGGCGATGCGCCAGGAGAAGCTGAGCGCGCCGTCCGCCGAGCAGGAACCCCAGCGGCTGCGGGTATCGCGCAGCGTCAGCGACTTCACGCGCTTGCCGATGCGGCCGGCATGCACGGCGACGAGCCGTTCCAGCTCCAGCCGGGCCTCCTTCTTCAGGAAATCGCAGATGCGGCGGGGAATGCTCTCCTCCATGCCGCCGACGCGCAGCACCGCCTCGTCGTCGATGACCAGGGCCTCCGTCAGGCCGCGCAGCCGGCCGGTCGCCTCGATGCGATGGGAGACGCCGCGGATCATCACATAGCCGCCGTCCATGAGCTCGTTCGTCGTGCGGAACCTGGCGAGCTTCGTCATCAGCCAGCCCTGGTGGCGATCGAGGAAGTCGCGGATCTCGCGCTCGGCAATGCCGCTCGGCACCGTCATGCGCAGCGCCCGCCCGCCCGGCTCGATGCGCAGGGTGAGCCGCGTCGCGCGAAAATCCCGCCTTATGGTGAGCGGCAGGCGCTTGCCGTTGACGTCCATTTCCCGCCGCTCCGGCGGAGGCGGCGTCTTCAGGGCCTTTCTGGGCTTGCGAAGCGAGGGGAACATGCTGCCTTTCATAGCCGATTCGGCCGAAACTGAAACGCCCCGACGAAAAACCGGCGCTCGAGGCGCCGGTCTTTCCAGGGTCGCGATCCCTTTTCCTCCCTCATCCTCGGGCTCGCCTCGAGGATCCACCACCCGGCGGCATGGATGGTCGGGTCAAGCCCGACCATGACGGAGGGTGTGGGAGGCGGAATGCCCTATCTCCACGCGGTATCGTCCGTTCAGGTCGCCGGGAAGCCCGGGACGTCGCCCTGGCCCTTGGCGCGGCGTTCGCGCATGAAGCGGTCGAATTCCTCCTGGTCCTTGGCGCGGCGAAGCTCGCGGACATAGGAGTCGAATTCCTCGCGCATCTCGTCGAGCTTGCGGCGTTCCTCGTCGAGACGGGAGAGTTCGGCATCACGCCAGTCGTCGAAGGCGACGTTGCCGGTGGCGCTGCGGAAGGCGGAACCGCCGCGGCGGCCGAACTTGCCGCGGCAGGAGGCGAACATGCCGTCGACGGTATCGTTGGCGTCTTTCTTGAAGGATTTCAGACGGTCGCCGAAGATGATGTAGGCAAGCATGGCAAGGCCGAGCGGCCAGAACACCACGAAGCCGAGCACCATCAGGGCGATGGTCGCAGGCGTCCAGTCCGGACGAATAAGCGCTGACTGGTTCATGTGCAATCTTCCTCACGATCGGCGGAAACCACCCTGGTTTCCGGTGAATCCGATGTGGGCAGAGCACGGATCGCGTTCAAGACAATGCCCCGACAATTCGGGCAAGTGCCTGAAAGCGGACCAAAAAATCAGGCGCCAGCGCCAGCCTTGCCGCCCTTGATGACGCGCGGCGTCACGGGCTTTGCCTTTTCGCCGCGGCCATGCTCGGCGATGAAGGACAGGATGCGCGGGGCAATCTCCCGGCGGAAGCGAGAGCCGTTGAAGACGCCGTAATGGCCGACATCCGGCTGCATGTAGTGCATGCGCATGTGGTCGGGGATGTTGGTGCAGATCGTCTGCGCCGCCTTCGTCTGGCCGACGCCGGATATGTCGTCGTTCTCGCCCTCGACGGTGAGCAGCGCCACCTTGCGGATCGCCGTCGTATCGACCGGGCGCGAGCGGTGCATCATCTCGCCCTTCGGCAGCGCGTGCTTCATAAACACGGTCTCGACCGTCTGGAGATAGAATTCGGCGGTGAGATCCATGACGGCGAGATATTCGTCATAGAAGTCGCGGTGCTTTTCGGCCGCATCGCCGTCGTTCTTGACGAGATGGGCGAAGAACTCCTTGTGGGCGATGACATGGCGGTCGAGATTCATCGACATGAAGCCCGACAGTTGCAGGAAGCCCGGATAGACCATGCGCATGAAACCGGGCTGCGGCCACGGCACGGGCATGATGACATTGTCGCGGAACCATTCGATCGGCTTTTCTTCCGCCAGCTTGTTGACCGCGGTCGGGTTGATGCGCGTGTCGATCGGCCCGCCCATCAGCGTCATGGTGGAGGGCGACAGCGGGTCGTTGTCGGCTTCCATGACCGCAACGGCGGCCAGCACCGGCACCGCCGGCTGGCAGACGGCGATGACATGGGTATCCGGCCCCAGCGCGTGCAGCATCTGGATGACGTAGTCGATATAGTCGTCGAGATCGAAGCCGCCGTCCGACAGCGGCACCATGCGCGCGTCCACCCAGTCGGTGATGTGGACCTCCGCATGCGGCAGCAGCGCCTCGACCGTGCCGCGCAGCAGCGTCGCATAGTGACCGGACATCGGCGCGACGATCAGGACCTTCGGGTCCTTGCGGTGGCCGGCCGGCAGACAGCGCTCGAAATGGACGAGATTGCAGAAGGGGCGCTGCCAGACGACCCTTTCATGCACGGAAACGCTCTGGCCGTCGATGAGGGCGGTCGGAAGGTCGAAATCGGGCTTGCCGTAGCGCCGGGTGCTGCGCTCCAGCACTTCGAAACCGGCGGCCATGGTGCGGCCGAAATAGGTGTGGGTGAGCGGATTGAGCGGGTTGCGGAAGGCGAGACGCATCTGGTCCGCCACGGCGCGCCAGGGTGCCATAACCGCATGGTTGAGTTCGTAGAGCTGATAATACATCGGACGCGATACCCCATTCTGGGTGCCGGGCTCAGAGCCCTCTGCACCGTGTCACCCCGGTTTCCGCAGATGCGAAAAGACTAACATGTTTTCGCTGCGTGGCAACACGCCGCATGGACATCCTAAACCTGTGAACCTTTCGCGGGCATGAACGGATTTAAGGCTTTTCATCGCGTTTTCAGCTTTCAGGCGATATGCGCACGACGGCCTTGATGAGACCCGATTTTTCGGTCGCCCAGCGGGCAAGGTCGACCGGGACATTTTCGAGCGTGGTGCGATGGGTCACCAGCGCCTCCACGGGCACGCGGCCGGCGCGGATGTTCGCCATCACATGCTCGAAATCGGCGCGTGTGGCATTGCGGCTGCCGATCAGCATCATCTCGCGCTTGTGGAACTCGGGATCGGAAAAGCGGATGTCCTCCTTCACCACGGATACGAGCACCAGCGTGCCGCCATGAGCGACATGGTGGAAGGCCGCCTCGATGGACTGCGCATAACCCGTCGCGTCGAAGACGGCGTCGAAGCCTTCGCCGGTGGCCGCCAGCACCGCTTCGGCTGCACCGGGGCCGGCAAGGATGCCCTTTGCCAGGCCGAAGCGCTCCGCCGCCATGGTGAGCCGCTCGGCGGAGGTGTCCATCAGGGTGACGTCATGGCCGGCGATGCGCGAGAAGAGCGCCGTGCCGAGGCCGATCGGGCCGGCGCCGATGACCAGGGCGCGCGAACCGACCGGGGCCAGAGACCGGCGCACCGCATGGGCGCCGATCGCCAGGAACTCCACCGTCGCCGCCGCCTCCAGCGACAGGCCGTCGGCCGGATAGAGATTGTCCGCCGGCAGCAGGATCTCCTCGCAGAAGGCGCCGTCCGTGTGCACGCCGAGCACGCGGATCGCCGTGCAGCAGTTCGGCTTGCCCTGCCGGCAGGCGACGCAGGTGCCGCAGGAGAGATAGGGATTCACGACCACAGGCGCGCCGGCGGCAAGCGGGCTCGTGCCGGGATCGAGGACGGTCGCCGAAACCTCGTGGCCCATCACCCGGGGATATTCGAGGAACGGGTGCTTGCCCTCGAAGATATGGTAATCGGTGCCGCAGATGCCGACATGGCTGACGGCGACGCGCACCCAACCCTCCGGCAGGCCGGCCGGGTTCTCGCGCTCGACCGCTTCGAGACGGCCGGGTTCCAGGCAGACGACGGCTTTCATCTCAACGGCTTCCGCGGCGGCGCAACTGATCAAAATAGACGATGACGATGATCAGGAGGCCGGTGATGATGCGCTGCCAGAAGGAATTGAGGTTGAGGAGGTTCGCGCCGTTGTTGATGGTCGCGAGGATGAAGGCGCCGAGCAGCGGGCCGTGCACCGAGCCGACCGCGCCGAAAAGGCTGGTGCCGCCGATGACGGAGGAGGCGATGGCCTGCAGCTCCCAGCCCTCCGCCTGCGTGGCATTGCCGATGCCGATGCGCGAGGCGAGCAAGAGGCCGACGAAGGCGGCGCAGGTGGCCGACAGGATATAGGCGAGATAGATGGTGCGGTCGACATTGACGCCGGAAAGCCGCGCCGCCTCCTTGTTCGAGCCGACCGCGAAGAGATAGCGCCCCCAGCGCGAGAGATGCAGGAAGACGAAGGCGGGGATGGCCACCAGGATGACCATCCAGAACAGGCTCGGCACGCCGAGGAAATCGGCGCGGGAGAAGTTCGTGAAGCCTTCGTGGCTGATCGAGATCGTCGAACCGTTGGTGATGAGCAGGCCGATGCCGCGCAGCGAGGTCAGCGTCGCCAGCGTGATGATGAAGGGCGGCAGGCCCATGCGCACGATGCCGAAGCCGTGAAAGGCACCGATGGCGACGCCGATCAGCAGCGTCAGGATGATCGACAGCCAGAGCGGCACGCCGGCCTGCAGCAGCCAGGCGACGATGACGCTGGTGAAGCCGACGATGGCCCCGACGGAGAGGTCGATGCCGGCCGTGATGATGACGAAGGTCTGGCCGACCGCCAGGATCGCCGTCATCGCCCCCTGGCGCAGGAGGTTGCTGATGTTGTTCGGCGTCCAGAAGGCATTGGTGGACAGGCCGAGCAGCAGCCAGAGGAACAGCAGCAACCCGAGCAGTGTCAGGCCGAGCAGGATGTTCGTGCCCTTCTTGGGTGCCGGTGCGCTTTCCGTCGTCGTGTCCACGCTCATGTTCTTCTCCCTTTTTTCGCGCGGCGGTTCAGATGCCGATGGCCTGGGTCAGGACGTCCTCATGGGTGGCCGCCCGGTGGTCGTGGCTGGCGACGAGCCGGCCGCCGCGGAAGACGTGCAGCCGGTCGGCCAGTTCATAGACTTCCGGCAGATAGGACGAGATGAGGATGATGCCGGCGCCCTGCTTCAGGAGTTCGCCGAACAGGCGGTAGATCTCCGCCTTGGTGCCGACGTCGACGCCGACGGTCGGCTCGTCGAAGATGAACAGCCGCGCGCCGTGGCTCAGCCACTTGCCGATGACGATCTTCTGCTGGTTGCCGCCGGACATGGCAGAGGCGAGCACGCGGCGCGACGGCGTCTTGATGCGCAGGTCGCGGATCTGCCGGTCGGCGTTGGCGGCCTCGTCGCCGCGGCGGATCGTCAGGCCGGAGCTCAGCCTCCTGAAGATCGGCAGGTTAATGTTGAGGCCGATCGGCAGGTTGAGGCAGAGCCCCTGGTCGCGGCGGCTTTCCGGGGCAAGCGCGATGCCGAGCTCCATCGCCTGGCGCTCGTTGCGGATCTCGACCTTCGCGCCGTCCCAGAAGATCTCGCCGGCCGAGACCGGCTGGCGGCCGTAGAGGCCGAGGGCGAACTCGCTGCGGCCGGCGCCTATCAGGCCGTAGAGGCCGACGATCTCGCCGGCGCGCACCGAAAGCGACACATCGCTGAAACCCGGGCCGGACAGGCCGCGCGTCTCGACGATGACCTTGCCGACCGGCACCTTCTCCTTGTGGTAGATCTGCTCGATCGAACGGTTGATCATCAGCGCGATCAGCTCGTTCTCGTTGGTCTCGCTTATCAGGCGCGTGCCGACATGGGTGCCGTCACGCAGCACCGAGACGCGGTCCGCCAGCTCGAAGACCTCCTCCATGCGGTGGCTGATATAGACGATCGTCACGCCCTGGTCGCGCAGCCGGCGAATGAGCCGGAAGAGCTGGGCCGATTCCTGGCGCGTCAGATAGGCGGTCGGCTCGTCGAAGATGAGGAAGCGGATGCCGCGCATGGCGGCCCGGGCGGTCGCGACGAGCTGCTGCTGGCCGATGGTGAGGCTGCCGAGAAGGGCGGCGGCCGGAAGCTGGAAGCCGAGATCGTCGAGCACCGCCTGGGCCGCGCGCTCCATCGCGCCCTTGCGCATCAGGCCGTAGCGGTTCATCTCGTCGCCGAGGAACATGTTCGCCGCCACCGAAAGATGCGGGCAGAGCACGACCTCCTGGTGCACGGCATTGATGCCGCGGGAAATCGCCTCGTTCGGGGTCGCGAGCTGGACGGGCTTGCCGCACCAGAGCACCTCGCCGGCCGTGCGGCGGATGACGCCGGTCAGAAGCTTGATGAGGGTGGATTTGCCGGCGCCGTTCTCGCCGACGATGGCGTGGATCTCACCGGCAAGGAACGTGATCGTCGCCGGCTTCAGCGCTTCCACGAGGCCGTATTTCTTCTGCAGTCCACGCAATTCGAGGATGGGCGCGCCGCGCGGCACCGCTTCGGATTCGGTGAGCTTCGCCTCGTCTTCATGCCGATGGCTGAGCTCTTCCAGGCTGCTCATCGCTGTCTCCTCCTGACTGCGTGGAAAGCGTCCCGCCCGGATCATGCGGTCCGGGCGGGGGATCGTCAAACGCTTCGCGGGAAGCGATCAGATCTTCGGGTTGAGCAGCGCGTCGATCTTCGGATCGGCCATGTTCTCCTGGGTCACGAGGTTCGCGCCCGTGTCGACGAAGGTTTCGACCTTCTCGCCCTTGGAGACCGCGAGCGCCGTCTTCACGCCGTCATAGCCCATGCGGTAGGGATCCTGCACGACGAGGCCGGCCAGCACGCCTTCCTTGAGGAAGCCGACGGTCTTTTCGTCCGAATCGAAGCCGATGACCTTGATCTTGTCGCCGAGCTTGTTTTCCGCGATCGCCTGGCCGACGCCCTGCGCCATGATGAGGTTCGAGGCAAAGACGCCGACGAGGTTCGGATTGGCGGTGATGAGGTCGGTCATCATGTTGAGGCCGGTGGTGGCCTGGCCGTCCGCATACTTGTCCGCCACCACGGTCAGGCCCGGATATTTCGTCTTGACCTGGTCGAGGAAGCCCTCGCGGCGCTGGTCGAGCGAGCCGACGCCCGGCAGGCTGGTGATGATGGCGATCTCGCCCTCCTCCTTGCCCGTTGCGGCCTTGATCGCCGCGGCAAGGCCGTCCGCCGCGATGCGGCCGCCCTGGACGTTGTCCGTCGTCAGGAACGAGGTGAAGGCCTGGGAGTCAGCGCCCGAATCGATGCCGATGATCGGCACGGACTTGGCTGCCTCGTCGACCGGCTTGCCGAGCGCCTTGAATTCCGTCGGCGAGATGACGACGGCGGCCGGCCCGCCGGCCACGGCGTTTTCGAGGATGCTGATCTGGCCGTTGATGTCGGATTCCGACTGCGCGCCGAGTTCCGGCACGTTGACGCCGAGGTCCTTGCCGGCCGCGCGTGCCCCAGCGAGCACGATCTGCCAGTAGAAGGACGTCGTGTCCTTGACGATGATCGGGATGGTGACGTCCTGCGCGAAGGACGCAGCAGGGTTCATGGTGGCGAGGACTGCGGCACCCGCAAGCGCCGTGAAGGCGCGGCGAGACAGAAGCGATCTTACAATGCTCATCAGGTTTCTCCTCTCAAATGCTTCCCGTTCCTGTTGGGATCGCGTCGCGGGAAGCGGACAACTCGATCTTTTATCGATAAAAAACATATTTTGATCACGCTACACCCGCCTGCCCGGGCTGGCAAGCGAGCGGCCTTTCACGAAAACGCGTCCCTTGAAACTGCTCCAGTCCATGCCATCCGTCCTCCCAAACGGCGGCCGCCCGGCGGCTAGACCCGAAAAACCTCGTGCGGGTGCACGACACCCTTTTTCAGAATGATATTGCCATAGAGGCGGAACTCCGTCGTGGCGACGATATAGGCCGCCTTCCGCGCCATCTCGTAGAAGGCGAAGCGCTCGACCGCATGCACCGTGAAATCGCCGGCCAGCCGGTGGACGAGATCCTGGAAGGTCGCACAGACCTCGGGCACAGCCGCGGGATCGCCGACCACCTCCATGCGCCAGGCGGCCTGCGGCACGAAGGTATCGAGCGGCATATGCGCGAGGATCGCTTCGGTGATCGACACGGCATCGACTCCGTCGGCCCGGATGACCTTCGGGCCGAGGAAACTCGAGGGGAAATTGGCGTCGGCGATGACGATGTCGTCGCCATGGCCCATGGTCCGGATGGCGTGCAGCAGGTCCGGCCCGAGCAGCGGATGAATGCCTTTCAACATGCCCTGGCGATCCTCCCAGATCGAAATCATTGCCGGACGGCGTTTTCCCCGAGGTCCGGCGCGACCACTATATGCGGCTCGAAAGCCGGGTAAATGTCTTTCGGCAGGTCCATGCGCGCCAATGCCATGTTCCGGCGCAGGCTCTCCGGCTTCGCGGTGCCGATCAGCACCGAGGCGACGGCCGGATGGCTGAGCGGAAACTGGAGGGCCGGCGCGGCGAGCGGCACACCCCCCTGCTGCGCGATCGCCATCATCGCGCCGACCTTGGCCGCGACATCAGGCGTTGCCGGCATGTAGTCGAAATGCGCGCCCTCCACCGGCCCCGTCGCCAGGATGCCGGAATTGAAGACGCCGCCGACCACCAGGGACGTGCCCTTCTTCCCGCACAGCGGCAGTAGCTCCGCGACAGCCGAGCGGTCGAGCAGCGTGTAGCGGCCGGCGAGCAGGATGCAGTCGAGATCGGCGTTCCCGAGCACATCGAGGCAGACCGGCACCTCGTTGACGCCGAGCCCGTAGGCCTTGATGACGTCCGACGCCTTCAGTTCCTCCAGCGCCTTGAGGCCGGACTCCAGCAGTTGGCGCAGATGGAAGGCGTTGCGCTCGGCTCCATGCGTGTAGACGCCGATATCGTGCACATAGAGAATATCGATGCGGTTCAGCCCGAGGCGGGCATGGCTGAGCTCGACGGAGCGCATGATGCCGTCATAGCTGTAGTCGTAGCGCACGTCGAAGGGCAGCGGTTCGACATAGCCGTAGCTCGGCACCTTGTCGTCCGCGACCGGCACCATGATGCGGCCGACCTTGCTGGACAGCACCCAGCTGCCCTTCGGCTTGTCGCGCAGGAAATCGCCGATGCGGCGCTCCGCAAGGCCGAAACCGTACCAGGGCGCGGTATCGAAATAGCGAAGGCCCTCGTCCCAGGCGACCTGAAGCGTCGCCATCGCCGCATCGCGGGGGCAGGCCCGGTAAAGACCGCCCAGCGCCGCGGTGCCGAAACTGAATTCGGTCACAGCAAGAGCCGTCCTGCCGATGGTCCGCGTCTTCATTGAGCCTCCCCGCCGGCGTCCTCCCGCCGTCGTTTGTCTTTTATCGACAATAGACAGATTATCGTCAATGGGTAATATGCGGGAAGGAGGAAACGGGGAGATGACGGCGCCGGCGCTTCAAGCGACCCGCGTCTGGCCTTTCGCCCGGTCAGCCCGTAAGGGACGCAACAGACCAGAAAACCGGCGGCACCCATGGCCAAACAGAACACCGTCTTCAAGGACGCCTTCAATCGCTGCCTGAAACTGCTGGAGCAGACCGCGAACCTGCCTTCGGAGCCGGAACTCGGCGCCACGCTCGGCATCAGCCGCACGACCGTCCGCGCGATCCTTACCCGGCTGGAGGAGGTCGGCCTTCTCACTTGGGAGAAGCGGCGCAAGATCGTGCTGCGCAAGCCGGTCGCCGCCGATTATTTTCCGACCGAAGAAACGGATTCGCTCTCCGAGATCATCGAACGCAGCTTCATGCGCCGGATTCTCGCCGGCGGCGCCGAGCCGGGCATGCAGATCAACGAACTGGAACTCGCCCGCGAGATCGGCATCGGCACGACGAGCGTGCGCGAATTCCTCATCCGCTTCAGCCGCTTCGGCCTCATCGAGAAACGGCCGAACAGCCATTGGGTGCTGAAGGGCTTTACCCGGGACTTCGCGCTGGAGCTGACGGAAGTGCGCGAGATGTTCGAGCTGCGCTCGGCCACCGCCTTCGCCCGCCTGCCGGAGGATCATCCCGCCTGGCAGGAACTCGACGCGATCGAGGCGGTACACCACGCGATCCTCGCCGACATCGAGAACCGCTACCGGGATTTCTCCGAGCTGGACGAGCGCTTCCACCTCCTCGTGCACCGGGCCTCGAAGAACCGCTTCATCGTCGATTTCTACGACGTCATCGCCATCGTCTTCCACTACCACTACCAGTGGAACAAGACGAATGCCCGCGAGCGCAATGCCCGGGCGCTGGAAGAGCACCTTGCCTATATCGCGGCATTGCGCTCGCGCGATCCGATCGAGATCGAGCTGGCCTGCCGGCAGCACCTGAAATCCGCGCGCGAAACGCTCCTGCAATCGATCAACTGACGAGGACGGCCCTCCCCGGAGCGCTTCCGGCGCAGTCCGGCACGCCGAAACGGCTATAGGCTATTGTTTTTACCGCACGTCCATCCGAGAGGCCTTCACGTCGGATGGACGTGCGGGAGCGGTCAGTAACCGCCGCCGCGCTTTTCGCTCCCCTCTTCGCCGAGGAAGCTGCGGCGCAGGGCCTCGGCGGCCGATACCAGGCAATTGACGTCGGTGCCGATCGCCATGAAATCCGCGCCGAGATCGCGGTAGACCGCGGCCTGCGGCAGCGACACGGTCATGATGCCGCGCGCCTTGCCATGGGCCTTCGTGCGCGCGAAGATATGGGTAATCGCCGCAAGCACCTCCGGCGCGCCGGGATTGCCGAGCAGCCCCATGTCGGCGGCAAGATCCGACGGGCCGATGAAGATGCCGTCGACACCCTCCACCGCCGCGATCTCGTCGATCGCCGCAAGGCCGGCCCGGCTTTCGACCTGCACGATGAGGCAGATCTCGTCATTGGCGGTCGTCAGGTAATCCGGCGTGCGGTTGAAGTCGCTCGCGCGGCCGAGGCCGGCGCCGACACCGCGGATGCCGTGCGGCGGATAGCGCACGGCGCGCACCAGCGCCTCGGCCTCCTTCGCCGATTCGACCATCGGGATGAGGAAGGTCTGCGCGCCCTGGTCGAGCAGCTGCTTCAGGATCCAGGCCTCGCCCATCGGCGGGCGGACCATGGCATGGGTCGGCGAGCGATGCAGCGCCCCGATCTGCGCGCTGATCAGCGGCATGTCGTTCGGCCCGTGCTCGCCGTCGATCAGCAGCCAGTCATAACCGCTGCCGGACAGGATTTCCGCCGCATAGGCGCTGCCGAGCGCCGCCCACAGGCCGAGCTGGAACCGGCCTTCGCGAAGCGCGGCCTTGAAGGTGTTTTTCGGTGCTGCCACGATTTTCCCTCTCAAAACAAAACCGGCCGGACGATGCCGGCCGGGTCTTTCCTGTCATCTGATCTCAGGCGATGCCGCCGAGGCAGACATATTTGATCTCGGTGAACTCCTCGATGCCGTATTTCGAGCCCTCGCGGCCGAGGCCGGAGAGCTTGACGCCGCCGAACGGGGCTTCCGCCGTCGAGATCAGACCGGTGTTGACGCCGACCATGCCGTATTCCAGTGCCTCGGCGACGCGGAAGACCCGCGACAGGTCCTTGGCGTAGAAATAGGAGGCAAGGCCGAATTCCGTGTCGTTCGCCTGGGCGATGACGTCGTCCTCGTCCGTAAAGCGGAAGAGTGGCGCGACGGGGCCGAAGGTCTCTTCGCGGGCGACGGCCATATCGGGCGTCACGTCGGCAATGACGGTCGCCTCGTAGAAGGTGCCGCCGAGCGCATGGCGCTTGCCGCCCTGCACCACGCGGCCGCCCTTCTTCACCGCGTCGGAAACGTGCTCCTCGACCTTTTCGAGCGCCGCCTGGTCGATCAGCGGGCCAAGCACGACGCCGTCATCGAAGCCGTTGCCGGTCTTCAGCTTGCCGACGGCCGCGGCGAGCTTTTCGGAAAAGGCGTCATAGACGGCATCCTGCACATAGATACGGTTGGCGCAGACGCAGGTCTGGCCGTTGTTGCGGAATTTTGCGATCAGCGCGCCCTCGACGGCCGCATCGAGGTCTGCGTCGTCGAAGACGATGAAAGGGGCGTTGCCGCCAAGTTCCAGGCCGAGCTTCTTGATGGTCGGGGCGCACTGCTTGTAGAGCTCGGCGCCGATTTCCGTCGAACCGGTGAAGGTGAGCTTGCGCACGGTCGGGTTGGCCGTGAGCTCCGCGCCGATCTCGCGGGCAGAGCCCGTGATGACCGAGAAGAGGCCGGAAGGAAGGCCGGCGCGCTCGGCGAGGATGGCGATGGCGATGGCCGAGAAGGGCGTCTGCGAGGCGGGCTTCAGTACCATGGCGCAACCGGCGGCGAAGGCCGGGCCGGCCTTGCGGGTGATCATGGCGTTCGGGAAGTTCCAGGGCGTGATGGCCGCGACGACGCCGATCGGCTGCTTCATCACGAGGATGCGCTTGTCCTTCTGGTGGCCGGGCACGATGTCGCCGTAGAGACGGCGGGCTTCTTCGGCGAACCATTCGACGAAGCTTGCGCCATAGACGATTTCGCCGGTGGCCTCGGCCAGCGGCTTGCCCTGCTCCATCGTCAGGATGCGGCCGAGATCGTCCTTGTTCTCGACCATCAGCTCGAACCATTTTCTGAGCACGGCCGAACGCTCCTTGGCGGTGCGGGCGGCCCAGCCCTTCTGTGCGGTCGCCGCGGCGTCGATCGCCTCTTTCGTCTCCTTCGCGCCGAGCTTGGGAACGTAGCCGACCAGTTCGCCCGTCGCGGGGTTCTTCACGGCGATGCCGCTGTCATCCGCCTCGATCCAGCGGGTGCCAACGAGGGCTGCCTGGCGCAGCAGGCTCGGGTCTTTGAGGCTCATCGGATATCTCCCATTTCGCGATGCCGTTTCTCACATGTCGGAAGGGTTATATTGCCTCCCCCACCGGTTCGACAATGCGACAGGAACGCGATTTTACCGCTTCGCGCGACGCGCCGCCGGGTCTAAGGTCGGCCGGCCAAACTGACATTCGAGGCTTGCAATGACCCATCCGACCGGCCGCACCGCGGACCACGCCATCGACCCCATCTACCTCGACCGCTGGTCGCCCCGCGCCTTCACCGGCGAGGCGATGCCGCATGAGACGCTGCTTTCACTGTTCGAGGCGGCGCGCTGGGCGCCGTCGGCCGCCAACGGCCAGCCCTGGCGCTTCGTCTACGGCCATCGCGGCACCGAGGCCTTCGAGCGGATCTACAACACGCTGGACGAGGGCAACCGCCGCTGGGCGGACAAGGCCGCCGTGCTCGCCGTGATCATCTCGCAGACCCACCGGGCGAACGCCGCCGGCGAGATGCGCCCGGCCTATACCCACGCCTTCGACACGGGCGCCGCCTGGGCGCATCTCGCCCTCGAAGCGACGCGCGCCGGCTATCATGCCCATGGCATGGGCGGCATCGACCGGGAGAAGGCGAGAGAGGTCCTCGGCATTCCCGACGGTTTCCGCGTGGAGGCGGCGCTT
The DNA here is from genome assembly GCF_004341885.1 of Shinella granuli. Classification (GTDB taxonomy): domain Bacteria; phylum Pseudomonadota; class Alphaproteobacteria; order Rhizobiales; family Rhizobiaceae; genus Shinella; species Shinella granuli. The sequence continues at coordinate 62,592 of NZ_SLVX01000011.1, forward strand.
GCGATCGGCAAGATCGCCCCGAAGGAGACGCTGCCGGAGGATCTGATGAAGCGCGAGGTGCCGAGCGGGCGCAAGAAGGTGGAAGAGTTCGTCTCCGAAGGCCGCTTCGTGCCCTGAAACGGCTTGCAATGGGCGCACGGCCGCCTAGAGCATTTCCGCTTTTCTTCGAATCGCGAAAACGCTCTATCTGTTTGTTTTTACGCAATTCCAGACGCAAAACCGCTACGCACTTTTGCTGGAATTGCTCTAAGCCCCACCCTCTGTTGTCATCCTCGGGTCAAGCCCGAGGATGACAACAGAGGGTGGGGCAATATCTTTTCGATAAAAGAGAGCCGCCCTTCGGCGGCTCCCTTCCTTAGATATCGAGGTTGGCGACGCTGAGGGCGTTTTCCTGGATGAAGTCGCGGCGCGGCTCCACCTCGTCGCCCATCAGGCGGGCGAAGAGGCCGTCGGCGTCCGTCGCATCGGACACCCGCACCTGCAGCAGCGAGCGGACGTTCGGATCGAGCGTCGTTTCCCAGAGCTGCTCGGCATTCATCTCGCCAAGGCCCTTGTAGCGCTGCATGGATAGACCCTTGCGGCCGGCCGCAAAAACGGCGTCGAGCAGTGCGCGCGGACCGGAGATCTCGACCTGGCCGTCCTTGCGGCGCAGCACCGGCGGCACGGCATAGGTTTCCTGGAAGCGAGCCGAAAGCTGGTCGATATGGCGGGCATCGGACGAGCCGATCAGCGCCATGTCGATATGCGCGAATTCCTTGACGCCGCGCACCATGCGCTCGAAGCGCAGGCCGCCATCCGGGGCGACGGACCCGGTCCAGCCGCGCTCCGTTTCCTCGGCGATGAGATCGAGCCGGCGGGCGACCTCTTCCGCCTTGGCGGCATAGGCCTCGCGGTCGTGGCTGAGCTCGAGGTTCAGCGCACCGGCAATGGCCGCCTGTTCGATGATGGCGCGGCTGTAGCGCGAATGCAGGCCGTCGAGCAGCGTGCGCAGGCGCAGCGCATCCTGGATCAGCTCCAGGATATCCTGGCCGGCGCGCACTTCACCGGAACTCAGCTCCAGCGCCGCATCGTCGAGGCCGACGGCGACGAGGTAATCCTCCAGCGCCTTCTCGTTCTTCAGGTACTGGCTCGATTTGCCGCGCGCCACCTTATAGAGCGGCGGCTGGGCGATGTAGAGATGGCCGCGCTCGATCAGCTCCGGCATCTGCCGGAAGAAGAAGGTGAGCAGCAGGGTGCGGATATGCGCGCCGTCGACGTCTGCGTCCGTCATGATGATGATCTTGTGGTAGCGCAGCTTGTCGGCGTTGAACTCGTCCTTGCCGATCGACGTGCCGAGCGCGGTGATCAGCGTGCCGATCTCCTGGCTGGAAAGCATCTTGTCGAAACGCGCGCGCTCGACATTGAGGATCTTTCCGCGCAGCGGCAGGATCGCCTGGTTCTCGCGCGAGCGGCCCTGCTTGGCCGAGCCGCCGGCCGAATCACCCTCGACGAGGAAGAGTTCGGATTTCGCGGGATCGCGCTCGGAGCAGTCGGCGAGCTTGCCGGGCAGTGAGGAAATGTCGAGCGCGCCCTTGCGCCGCGTCAGCTCACGCGCCTTGCGCGCGGCCTCGCGGGCGGCGGCGGCCTCGACCACCTTGCCGACAAGCGTCCTGGCATCGGCGGGATGTTCCTCGAACCAGGTGGAGAGCGCCTCGTTGACGAGGTTCTCCACGGCCGGGCGGACTTCGGAGGAGACCAGCTTGTCCTTGGTCTGCGAGGAGAATTTCGGATCGGGAACCTTGACCGACAGAACCGCCGTCAGGCCTTCGCGGCAATCCTCGCCCTGCAGCGTCACCTTCTCCTTCTTGGTGATGCCGGATGTATCGGCATAGGAGACGACCTGGCGGGTCAGCGCACCGCGGAAGCCCGCCATATGCGTGCCGCCGTCGCGCTGGGGAATGTTGTTGGTGAAGCAGAGCACGTTCTCGTGGTAGCTGTCGTTCCACCACATCGCGACTTCGACGGTGATGCCGTCCTTCTCACCCCGGATGGCGATGGGCTTGGAGACCAGCGGCTTCTTCGCCCGGTCGAGATAGGTCACGAAGGCTTCGAGGCCCCCCTCGTACATCAATTCGTCCTGCTTGATATCCGAATGGCGGCGATCGGTGAGCAGGATGCGCACGCCGGAATTCAGGAAGGCGAGCTCGCGCAAGCGGTGTTCCAGCGTCGCATAGTTGAAATCGATGTTCGAGAAGGTCTCGGTCGAGGGCAGGAAGGTCACTTCCGTGCCCGTCTCGCTGCCGCACTCGCCCGTCACCGCCAGCGGGCCGTCGGCCACGCCATGGGTGAAGCTCATCTCGTGGATCTTGCCGCCGCGGCGGATCTTCAGCTTCAGCTTGACCGAAAGCGCATTCACCACCGAGACGCCGACGCCGTGCAGGCCGCCGGAAACCTTGTAGGAATTCTGGTCGAATTTGCCGCCGGCATGGAGCTGGGTCATGATGACCTCGGCGGCGGAGACGCCCTCTTCCTTGTGGATGTCGGTCGGGATGCCGCGGCCGTTGTCGGTCACCGTCACGGACCCGTCCGGATTGAGCGTGACCGTCACGATATCCGCATGGCCGGCAAGCGCCTCGTCGATCGCGTTGTCGACGACCTCGTAGACCATATGGTGCAGGCCCGAGCCGTCATCGGTATCGCCGATATACATGCCGGGGCGCTTGCGCACAGCATCAAGCCCCTTGAGGACCTTGATCGAGTCTGCGCCATATTCGGCCGGGCCGTTTTCGGTCTCGGGTGTGTCAGTCATTCAAACGTCTTTCCAGAGTGTTCGCGGAAGGCGGGAAGCGCGGCGAATCACCGCTTTCCAAGTCCTTGAATATAGGGATTTTGCCCTGAAGTTCCAAATCTGAGAGCGGTCAAACACGGCAGAATTCAGGGGATCAGCCGGGTTTTACCCGGTTATTGCATGCTTTTTCCAGAATACCGGCAAGACGGCGCACCGTCTCGGGCGGCAGGTCGCGGATTTCCGCCGAAAGCCGGTTGGCAAAGGCCGTATATTCCGGTGGCAGGCCCGACGTATCGACCACGACGCGCGGATCGGAAATCCGGGCGATACGGAACAGGTCCTCGGCCTCGTCCCAGATGACGTTGAAGTATCCCGCCACACGCTGGAGGAAATCGAAGCTCGGCGTGCCGCGCTTGCCGTTCTCCAGCGCCGAAAGATAGGCCGGACTGACGCCGAGCGCCTTGGCCATGTCCTTCTGCGAAACGCCCTTGCGATCGCGCAGGTGCCGCACGGCCTTGCCGAAGGGTGTCGTCATCATCTTTCTCCCGGATGCCGGGCAAGCCGGACATAGAGCGCCCCGTCGCCGCCGTGGTTGCGCGCCGCCGGCTCGTAGGAGGAAATCAGCGGCCGGAACTCCGGCAGGGAGAACCAAAGCGGCACCGCCCGTTTCAAGGCGCCGTCGCTGCCGAGCGAGGTGCCCTTGCCGGTGATCACGAGCACATGACGCAGGCCCCGTTCGTGCGCCCGGATGAGAAAGCCGAGCAGGAAGCCATGCGCCTCGCTCTGGATCATGCCGTGCAGGTCGATGCGCGCTTCCAGCGCCAGGCGGCCCTTGGCGATCTTGCGCTTGACCGGGCGCTCCAGCGGGTGGTGCCGGGTCTCCTTGTCGCGGCCGATGGTGAGCGCGATACCCTCGGCGGGCGGGGCGGATTTCGTCTTCTTCGGTTCCGGCTCGGGCTTCTTCTCGGCCGCCGGCTTTTCCGCGAAGGCCGCCTCGAACTCCGTCAGCGCGTCGAGCTTGCCCGGCATCGCGCGCGTGCTGCGCGCCACCTTGCCCCAGAGGATGCGGTCCTCGCTCGAAAGCGTCTTATCCTTCGGCATGGAGGTATCGCTCCGCCGCTGCCTTCGGCACGAGGATATGGAAGGTCGCCGCATTGCGCACATGGCCGGCCAGCGCGCCCGCCGCATCGCCCGAACCGGTGAAGATATCGCCGCGCGCCGGGCCGACGATCGCCGTTCCGGTGTCGAGCGCCAGCATCAGGCGGCGGAAGGGCTTGCCGCCGTCCATATGGGTGAGGCTGTCACTCGAAATGAAGAAGGGCAGGCCGAAGGTGTGGATCATCCGGTCGACTGCAAGCGAACGGCCGGCGACGAGCGGCACTTTCGCCGCGGCGATCGGGCCGAGCGACAGATCTTCGACCGCGGCTTCCTTGAAGAAGATGAAGGAGCGGTTGTGCCGGAGCACGGCATCGACCTGGTCCTCGTTGCGGGCCAGCCAGTCACGGATCGAAGCCATGGAGACGGTTGCCGCATCGATCTCGCCGCGGTCGATCAGCAGCTTGCCGATCGCGGAAAAGGGATGGCCGCTCTTGGCGGCGTAGGTGATTCGCCTGACCGACCCGTCCGCATAGACGAGCCGCGCGGCGCCCTGCACATGGGCGAAGAAGACGTCCACCTTCGAGCGGGCATAGGCGATTTCCAGCCCGCGGCCCGACAGATAGCCGCGCTCGATCTCGCCGCGGTCGGGATGTTCGACGATGCCGCCGGCGGTCTGGAGCCCGAATGCAAAGCCCGGCGGGAAACCGGCCGGGCGATTGTTGTCGGCGATATCGACCAGATCCTCCGGCCGGGCGTAGAAGGGATGGCGGAACTCCGCGTCCGGCTCCGCCCGCACGGCGACCTCCGGCTCATAGAAGGCCGTGACGAAACCGGGCGAACCATCCGCCTTCTCGATGAGGAACGGCACGCAATGCGCCTCGAAGAAGGCGCGCACGGCGGCAGGCCCTTCCGGCTTCTCGTCCGCCGCCGCGTCGAGCAGAGCCAGAAGCTCGCCGGCAGTGATGCCGAGCGAGCCTGTCCTGTAGGGTTTTACGGTGCGGATGTGATCGCGGCAGCGGGCCATTGCCGATAGAAGCGCTGTCGGATCATCCTCGTTCCAGCCGGGGAGCGCCGAAAACCGGGCCGGAACCAGGCGATAGTCCATTGGCCTGCCTCGCTCAGCCTTCCGATTCGGTGGCGATCAGCTTCCAGTTCGGGTCGCGCGAGCGGGTGTCGCGGGCGAAGGTCCAGAGATCGTTGACCTCGGCCACCGTTTCCGCATCGCCCTCGATCAGCGTGCCGGCCTTGTCATAGGTGGCCGAGATCAGCTGGCTGACGATGCGCAGCGTCACATTCGCCTCGCTGTCCTTGACCTCGGCGCTGACGATATCGGCCTTCTCGATGCCGACGAAGCTGGAGCGGACGACCTCCCCGTTTCTCTCGCGTTCCGAGATGGCCGCGTCGAAGCCTTCATAGACCTCGCGCGACAGGAGGTTCTTCAGCGCCTTGCGGTCGCCGTCGGCAAAGGCGACGACGATCATTTCATAGGCCATGCGCGCGCCGTTGACGAATTCCTTCGGGTTGAAGGACGGGTCGACCTTGACGAGCTGGCGGAGCTGCTCGTTGAGCGGCGTGCCCGGTGCGGCAAAGCCATCGACGGACGCATAGGGATTTTCCTCCTCGTCCGTCCCATCCCGCCGCGGCAGGGTGACCACCTTGCCGCGATCGGCCGAATCAGCCTCGCCGGCGGCCTCGCGCTTGGAATAGGGATCGAAGGGCGGGCGCTCGCTGCCGGTGCGCCGGCCGAGCACGCTGCGCAGCTGCAGGAAGATGACCACCGCAGCCACCAGGAAAAAAATCGTCACAAAGTCGAATGAGCCCATTATCGATCCGCAGCCGTTTTCGTTTTTCTTGTTCCTTTCCCATATAGTCCGCAAAACCCGATCATTCAAATGGCGATGACGTGAATGCGACCAAGGCGCGCGCAATTGGCGCCGGCAGTATCGGCCCGCGCGAATCTGTGCGACAGTGAAGGCCATGCTGCGACGTCTCATTCCCCTCTTCATTCTCCTGCTGCCGCTGGCGGAGATCGCCTGCTTCATTCTTGTCGGACGGCGCATCGGCCTTTTTGCCACCCTGTCGCTGGTCGTGCTCTCGGCCGTCGCCGGCGTCGTGCTGATGCGCATTCAGGGGTTCGGCGTGCTTGCGCGGCTGCGCCAGTCCGGCCAGCAGGGCCACGCGCCGGGCAAGGAAATACTCGATGCGGCGATGATCATGATCGCCGGCATCCTGCTGCTGATCCCCGGCTTCCTCACCGATTTCGTAGGACTTGCCCTGTTTCTGCCGCCGGTCCGCGCGTTCCTCTGGAACCGGCTGATGCGCAACATCGTGGTCGTCGACATCGGCGGCACACGTCCCGGCAACCGGCCGCAGACAGATCCCCAGCGCACGATCGATCTCGACGAAAGCGACTTTCATCGCGATGGCCGGCCCTGACGGCGGGTTGTAAGCCCGGGGCTGAAATGCTAGATGGCCTGACTTTCCAGAGTCCCCGAGGATATTTCCATGACCGACGCAGCAACCGAGAACAACGCCGCGAGCCCCTCGCTCAACATTCTGGCGCAGTATGTGAAGGATTTCTCCTTCGAAAACCCGGGTGCACCGCGGTCGCTCCAGGCCCGTGACAAGGCGCCGGCGATCAACATCAGCGTCAACGTCAATGCGAACCCGCTCTCAGAAACGGACTTCGACGTCATCCTTTCGCTGAATGCGGAAGCCAAGGACGGCGACAAGATGCTCTTCAACGCCGAGCTCGCCTATGGCGGCGTCTTCCGCGTCACGGGCTTCCCGCAGGAACACATGCTGCCGGTCCTCTTCATCGAGTGCCCGCGCCTGCTCTTCCCCTTCGCCCGCCAGATCATCGCCGACGCGACCCGCAATGGCGGCTTCCCGCCGCTGATGATCGATCCGATCGACTTTGCGCAGATGTTCACCCAGCGCATGGCCGAGGAACAGGTCAAGGCCAAGGTCAACGCCAACTGAGGCGAGCACCGGTATTCAACGAAAACGCCCGGCCACCTGGTGACCGGGCGTTTTCTTTTGCCTTCCGGAAAGCTGGCCGGTTTCAATCGCCGTATTTTGTCCAGATCGCCTTGTCGCCCATCTTCTGCACCATGGCGGCATGGGCGGCGCGCTCCTCCTCGGAGAGACGGGGCGCAAGCGGCTTCGGCCTGACGCCGAGCGGCAGGACGACGTCGTCCTCCGCCTCGACCAGCGTCCGCCGGCCGCTCTCGGCCATGCCGAGCCCGAGCGCCGCCTGCCGGCCGCCGATCATCTCGATATAGACTTCCGCGAGCAGTTCGGAGTCGAGCAGGGCGCCGTGTTTCGTGCGGTGCGAATTGTCGATGCCGTAGCGCCGGCAGAGCGCATCGAGCGAGTTCGGCCCCATCGGATGCTTGCGGCGCGCCAGCGCCAGCGTGTCCGTCACCTTTTCCTGCAGGATCGGCGGCAGGCCGATGCGCTCGAACTCGGCATTGATGAAGCCCATGTCGAAGTTGGCATTGTGTGCCACCCAGCGGGCATCGCCGAAGAAATCGAGGATCTGCTGCGCCAGATCGGCGAAGGACGGCTTGTCCTTCAGGAACTCATCCGTGATGCCGTGCACGGCAAGCGCATCCGGGTGCACCTTGCGCTCGCCCGGGCTGATGAAGAGGTGCAGCGTGCGGCCGGTCGGGAAATGATTCTCCAGCTCCACGCCGCCGATTTCGATGACGCGGTCGAGCTTGCTGTCGAGGCCGGTCGTTTCCGTATCGAAGATGATCTCGCGCATCAGTCCTCTTTTCCCTTCAAACTTCCGACAATCTCTTCCACCGCTTTGCGCGCCGCTTCAAGCCCCTTGCCGGTATCGATGAGGAAATCGGCGCGCTTGCGCTTTTCCGCGTCCGGCGTCTGGCGCGACAGGATGAGCTGGAATTTCTCCTCCGTCATGCCCGGGCGGGCGAGCACGCGCTGTCTTTGTATGTCCGGATCGCAGGTGACGACCACCACCTTGTCCACCCGCGCCTCGCCCCCGGTCTCGTAGAGCAGGGGGATATCGAGCAGGACGAGCGGGGAACCGCGACCCCGCTCCGCATCGAGAAAGGCTTTTTCGCGTGCCCGTACGAGCGGGTGGATGATCGCCTCCAGCGCGGCGAAGCGGTCGGGGAACCGCGCAAGCACCGCCGACAGCGCCTTGCGGTCGATGACCCCGTCCCTGAGCGCTTCGGGAAATTGCTCGGCGACCGGCGTGACGGCGTCCGTGCGATAGAGATCATGCACCGTCGCATCGGCATCATGCACCGGCACGCCGAGATCGCGGAACATCGCCGCGGTCGTCGACTTGCCCGTACCGATCGATCCGGTAAGGCCGAGCACGATCATCAATGCGCCTCCATGTCGGCGAGGATCAATTGGCGCAGCTCCGCATCGACGGTCGGACGGATACCGAACCATTTCTCAAAACCGGGCACTGCCTGATGGAGCAGCATGCCGAGACCGTCCACCGTGGCGAACCCCTGCTCCGCCGCCTGGCGCAGGATCGGCGTGACCAGCGGCACATAGACAATGTCGGTCACGACGGCACCCTCCGCCATCGGGGAGAAGTCGAAGTCCGGTACCGCCTCTCCGTCCATGCCGAGCGAGGTCGTGTTGACGAAAAGCCCCGCGCCTGCCGACACCTCCCGCAAGGCGCCCATGGCATGGGCATGCACCTTCTGCCCGAAACGATCGGCGAGCTCCTGCGCCCGCCCGACGGTGCGGTTGACGACATGGATCTCCCCGATACCGCGATCGCGCACCGCCTGAATGATCGCACGGCTTGCCCCGCCCGCACCGAGGATGACGGCGCGAGCCGTATTGTCCCAGCCCGGCGCGGCGGCATCGAGATTGGCGAGGAAGCCAAGACCGTCCGTGTTGGTCGCATGGAGGCGGCCGTCCTCCAGCCAGAGCGTGTTCGACGCCCCGAGCTCTTCGCTGAGCGCATCCGGCCGGTCTGCAAGGCTGAAGGCCGTTTCCTTGTGCGGAATAGTGACATTGCCGCCAACGAAGCCGGATTCGCCGCTTTTCAACCGGGAAATGAAGCCGGCGAAATCTTCGGGCGAAACCTCCTGCCGCGTATAGGACCCCTGCAGTCCCAGCGATTTCAGCCAGTAGCCATGGATCAACGGCGAGCGTGAATGTTTGACCGGATAGCCCGTGACAAAGGCATGGCGAACGAATGTTTCACGTGAATCATGCATCGATGGCACCAAGATCGCGAAGTTTAGCCAGCAAGGGAAGCAAGGGAAGCCCGAGTATGGTGAAATAGTCGCCGTCGATCCGCTCGAAGAGCTGCACCCCTTCCCCTTCGAGCTGATAGGCGCCGACGCTCGCCAGCACCCGCGTGCCAACCCGCGCCAGGTGACGGTCGATGAAGGCATCCGACAGCGGCCGCATCGTCAGATGCGCGATGGAAACGTGGCTCCACAGCGTCTCGCCATCCCGCACCAGGGCAATGCCGCAGTTCAGGGAATGGGTGCGGCCGGACATGGCCAGGAGGTGGGCCCTTGCTTCCGCCATATCGGCCGGCTTGTGAAATACCCGCCCCTCCAGAGACAGCGTCTGGTCGGAGCCGATGACAAGGGTGCCGGGACGACGGCGCGCGACATCCAGTGCCTTTTCGATCGCCAATGCCTCGGCGACCTCCTGCGGCGTGGGATTGCGCGCGGCAAGCGCCGTCTCGACCGCACGCTCGTCGATGGCCGCCGCCTCGGTTTCAAAGGCAAGGCCCGCATTTTCCATCAGCATGCGGCGAAAGGGACTTTGCGAGGCGAGGATCAGCGGTGTCATGGAAATCTCCGTTTGCCGCTCCGGGTTAGCGAAGCTTCGGGCGAAGAGCAACGATGGCGGCGGCCGTTTCCTCAATCGAGCGCCGGGTGACGTCGATGATCGGCCAGTTGTTGCGCGCGCAGATGGCGCGGGCATATTTCAGCTCCTCGGAAATCTGTGCCCGGTCTATATAGTCGTCGCCGCGAAAATCCTGCGTCTGGCCGAGCACCCGGTTCTGCCGCACCTGGGCAATGCGATCCGTCGTGGCGATCAGCCCGACGATCAGCGGTTTCATCGCCGTCGCCAGCCGTTCCGGCAGGGGCACGCCGAGCACGATCGGCACATTGGCGGTCTTGATACCGCGATTGGCGAGATAGATGCTCGTCGGCGTCTTCGAGGTCCGGCTGATGCCGACAAGGATGACATCCGCCTCGTCGAGATCGGCCGGCAGCTGCCCGTCGTCATGATCCATCGTGAAGTTGAGCGCGTCGATGCGCGCGAAATAATCCGCGTTCATCACATGCTGCGCCCCCACCCGCCGCCGCGACGGCGCGCCGAGATAGGACTGGAAAAGGTCGATGACCGGTTCGAGCACGGAGACGCAGGGAACACCCATCTCCCGGCAACGCTGATCGATGATCTCGGAAAGCTCCCGGTCGACGATCGTATAGAGCACGATGCCCGGGGCACCGTCGATGGCATCAAGCACGGGCATGAGCTGCTTGCGGTTGCGGATCAGCGGATAGACGTGTTCGAGCGCCTGGGACGACTGGAATTGCGCGGCCGCCGCACGCCCCGCGGCAATCAGCGTCTCGCCCGTCGAGTCCGATATCAGGTGCAGATGGAAGTAGTTTTTGGTGCTTTCCACAATATCCTCCGCCCCCTGTTGATGAACCGGGACAGCACCGAGCTAAGAACGGCAGGGGTTCGGAGGCAAGAGGATAACTGCTCTTTTATCCACAATCGGCGGGCGGCGGGAAAGGGATTCAGCGCCCATGTGGATAAGACTCATGACACGGCAAAGTGTCGCGCTGCTCCACAGCTCATCCACAGGACAGGTCGTTATAGGGTGCCGGGAATCATCTTGATTCAAAAAGACGAATCCGGTTTTCCGCAATTTCCTCAAAAATTCTTCCAGCCCGCCTCGTCTTTTCCCGTGCATTACCGGCAAGGCCGGATCCCTGTGGAGAGGATTTAATCCTTGATAGTCACCGACTCTAAGAAATAGAAACCTTTTCAAAGAGATTATTTGATTGATTGGGAGAACCCCGCGGTGTCTGCGAAAAACCGGAAGATCGTCGATGTCCTGAACGGGAAAACGATCTCCCCCCCTCCCCTCTGGCTGATGCGCCAGGCCGGACGATACCTGCCGGAATACCGGCAGACGCGCGCGGCAGCAGGAAGCTTCCTCGATCTCTGTTATTCGCCGGAACTGGCCACGGAAGTGACGCTCCAGCCGATCCGTCGCTATGGCTTCGACGCAGCGATCCTGTTCTCCGATATCCTCGTCATTCCCGACGCCCTGGAGCGCAATGTCCGCTTCGAGGAAGGCCATGGACCGCGCCTCGATCCGATCGATGTCGATGGCATTCTGGCCCTGAAGGGCGACGGGGTGGCAGATCACCTCAAGCCGGTCATAGAGGCGGTCGGCCGCATCCGGGGCGCCCTGCCCGAGGAAACGGCGCTGCTCGGCTTCTGCGGCGCGCCCTGGACCGTTGCCACCTACATGATCGCCGGCCACGGAACGCCGGACCAGGCTCCCGCGCGTCTCTTCGCCTACAGGGAACCGCGCGCCTTCGCGCACCTGCTCGACGTGCTTGCCGAGCTCTCGGCCGATTACCTTGTGGCGCAGATCGATGCCGGCGCCGATGCCGTGCAGATCTTCGATTCCTGGGCCGGTGTTCTCGGCGAGCGCGAATTTGCCGATTTCGCCGTCCGCCCCGTGCAAAAGATCATCGCCTCGGTCAAGGCCCGCCGCCCGCAGGCGAAGGTCATCGCCTTCGCCAAGGGTGCGGGCCTGTTGCTGAAATCCTACCGGCAGCAGACCGGTGCCGATGCGATCGGCCTCGACTGGTCCGTGCCGCTCTCCTTTGCCGCCGACCTGCAGAAGGACGGTCCCGTCCAGGGCAATCTCGATCCGATGCGGGTGGTTGCCGGCGGCACGGCGCTCGACGAGGGTATCGATGCCATCCTGCAGGCGCTTGGCAATGGGCCGCTGATCTTCAATCTCGGTCACGGCATCACGCCGCAGGCGGATCCGGACAACGTCACGCGTCTCGTGGCGCGTGTGCGCGGAGCGGCGCGGTGAGCGAGAAGCAGGCGGGTGAGAGCGCGGGGCGCCGCGCGCGGCTACGTGCCGCGGTGGCGCTCACGCTCTTTGCGCTGCTTGCCCTCCTCCTCGTGCTCTATCCGCCCGAGGACCTCTATCTCTGGATCAAGGCGCTGCACATCATCGCCGTCATCTCGTGGATGGCGGGCCTGCTCTATCTGCCGCGGCTCTTCGTCTATCACACGGACGCCCCGCCCGGTTCGGCCGAAGCGCGGGTCTTCAAGGTGATGGAACAGCGGCTCTACCGGGTCATCATGCAGCCGGCGATGGGCCTTTCCTGGCTGCTCGGCCTCTACCTCGCCTGGTCCGTCCATGGTTTCCAGGGCGGCTGGCTGCACGCCAAGCTCGCCTTCGTCGTCCTCCTGTCCGCTGTGCATCAGTTTTATGGGCGCGCCGTGAAGGCCTTTGCCGAGGACCGCAACACCAGGACGGGCCGCCAGTGGCGCATCTGGAACGAGGCGCCGGCGCTTCTGATGATCCTCATCGTCGTCCTGGTCGTCGTCAAACCGTTCTGAGTCTTTCGCGACAAAACGGATGAAATTCCAATGCCCCCTTGCAGGCCAGCACCGGAACCGCTATTTTCCGCGCATCTCATCTTTCGTGGCATGTGTATTCGTTCAGTGAACTGCACCGTTCCCCCCGCAGTTCGGCCTTGACCCGCACGCCTTTTCCCATCCCGATGACACCCAGCATGGACCATTCATGGCCGAAATGAAGCTACAAGATCTCAAGAACAAGACTCCGACCGACCTGCTTGCCTTTGCCGAATCGCTAGAGGTCGAAAACGCGAGCACGATGCGCAAGCAGGAACTGATGTTTGCGATCCTGAAGATGCTGGCCGCGCAGGACGTGGAAATCATCGGCGAGGGTGTCGTGGAAGTGCTGCAGGACGGTTTCGGCTTCCTGCGTTCGGCCAATGCGAACTATCTGCCAGGCCCCGACGATATCTACATTTCGCCCTCCCAGATCCGCCGCTTCTCGCTGAAGACCGGCGATACGGTCGAAGGCCCGATCCGTGGCCCGAAGGAAGGCGAGCGCTATTTCGCTCTGCTCAAGGTCAATACGATCAATTTCGACGACCCGGAGAAGATCCGTCACAAGGTCCACTTCGACAACCTGACGCCGCTCTACCCGAACGAGCGCTTCAAGATGGAACTCGAGATCCCGACCTCGAAGGATCTTTCCCCGCGCGTCATCGATCTCGTCGCACCGCTCGGCAAGGGCCAGCGCGGCCTCATCGTCGCCCCGCCGCGAACGGGTAAGACGGTCCTCCTGCAGAACATCGCCCATTCGATCACCGCCAACCATCCGGAATGTTACCTCATCGTCCTCTTGATCGACGAGCGTCCGGAGGAAGTGACGGACATGCAGCGGTCGGTGCGGGGCGAAGTCGTTTCCTCGACCTTCGACGAGCCGGCGACGCGCCACGTCCAGGTCGCCGAAATGGTCATCGAGAAGGCCAAGCGCCTCGTCGAGCATGGCCGCGACGTCGTCATCCTGCTCGATTCGATCACCCGCCTCGGCCGGGCCTACAACACGGTCGTTCCGTCGTCGGGCAAGGTCCTGACCGGCGGCGTCGACGCGAACGCCCTGCAGCGCCCGAAGCGCTTCTTCGGCGCGGCGCGCAACATCGAGGAAGGCGGTTCGCTGACGATCATCGCGACGGCGCTGATCGACACCGGCAGCCGTATGGACGAAGTGATCTTCGAGGAATTCAAGGGTACCGGTAACTCGGAAATCGTGCTGGACCGCAAGGTCGCCGACAAGCGCATCTTCCCGGCCATGGATATCCTCAAGTCCGGCACGCGCAAGGAAGACCTCCTGGTGCCGCGGCAGGATCTCCAGAAGATCTTCGTTCTTCGCCGCATCCTTGCCCCGATGGGCACCACGGATGCGATCGAGTTCCTCATCGACAAGCTGAAGCAGACAAAGAACAACGGCGATTTCTTCGATTCGATGAACACATAAGCCGCATACACTGCGTTCCACGCGTCATGGTCCCGCCGCAAGGCGGGACCATTTTCATTTGAGAAGACAGAATCGATTCTCCTCCGAAACGGACTTACCGATTCGCATCCGGAATAATGAGCCCATGCGTTCCACGGACACGATCTTTGCCTTGTCGAGCGGCGGCCTGCCATCCGGCGTGGCGGTGATTCGGTTGAGCGGCCCGGCCAGCGGGACGGCTGTTGAAGCACTCTGCGGCCGCCAGCCGCCGGAACGCCGGGCCTCTCTGCTTTCGATTCGAAACCGGAACGGTGAGAAACTCGACGACGGCCTTGTCCTGGTTTTTCCAGGACCGAATTCCTTCTCGGGTGAGGACTGTGCCGAGTTACAGATTCACGGCGGCCGGGCGACGGTAAAGGCCGTTCTTGCAGAGCTCGCCACGATGGAAGGGTTGCGCGCCGCAGAGGCCGGGGAATTCTCCCGAAGGGCTTTCCTGAATGGTCGCATGGATCTGGTCGAGGTTGAAGGCCTTGCGGATCTGATCGTCGCGGAGACCGAGATGCAGCGCCGTCTGGCGGCGGAGCAGTCGTCGGGGGGATTGTCAAAGCTTTATGATTCGTGGGCGAAACGGCTAACGCATGCACGTGCGATGATCGAGGCCGAACTGGATTTTGCCGACGAGGACGATGTTCCCGGCTCCGTGGCGAGTGCGATCTGGCAGGACATGCAGACGCTGAAGCAGGAAATCCTTAACCATCTTTCTGGTGTAAGAGCCGGAGAGATCGTGCGGGATGGCCTCAAGGTGGTGATCGTCGGTCCGCCCAATGCCGGCAAGTCGAGTCTGCTGAATCATCTGGCACGCAGAGACGTTGCCATCGTCACCGAGATTCCGGGAACGACACGCGATGTCCTGCATGTCGATCTCGACCTCGACGGCTTTGCCGTTCGACTTTATGATACGGCTGGCCTGCGTGAGACGGACGATCTTGTCGAACAGGAAGGCATTCGCAGAACGCAGCGATCGATGGCCGAAGCACATCTGGTCCTCCTCCTGTCCGCGGTCGACAATCCCGACTGGGCCGCCTTTATCGAAGGATATGATGGTCCGGTTGTTCGAGTACGCACCAAGGCAGATATGCGGGATACTGCCTGGCCGGCGCCGAACGCAGATGTTATGATCTCCGTGCGGACAGGGGATGGCATAGCAGAGCTCCTTGATCGCGTGGGCAGCTATCTTCCGGATCTCGATCAAGGTAGCGCTCTGGCGCTGCCAACCCGCCATCGCCATGCCGACAATCTGGCGGCGGCCTGCGCTCATATCGAAGCCGCGTTGGCTGTGGGCGACCGAGGTCTTGATATACAGGCAGAGCATCTTCGTTTGGCCGGGCAAGCACTCGGCCGGGTCACGGGACGGGTGGATGTGGAAAATCTGTTGGACGTGATCTTTTCGGAATTTTGCATAGGCAAGTGATTCACGTGAAACAACACAACGTACACGAGTCGCTTTGTACGTTTCACGTGAAACAGGTGGTTCGATATGGCAGCAATGACGACATATGATGTGGTGGTGATTGGTGGCGGTCATGCGGGGGTCGAAGCGGCCGCCGCGTCCGCCCGCTTTGGCGCGCAAACCGCTCTCCTGACCCACAAGGCGTCGACGATCGGGGTCATGTCCTGTAACCCCGCTATCGGCGGTCTCGGCAAGGGCCACCTTGTCCGGGAAGTGGATGCTCTCGATGGATTGATGGGACGGGTTGCGGATCGGGCTGGTATCCAGTTCCGGCTGCTGAATCGCCGGAAGGGTCCAGCCGTGCGCGGCCCACGGACTCAAGCGGACCGAAGGCTTTATCGCGAAGCCATTCAGACGGAGATCGCACAGATACCCGGGCTGACCGTTATCGAGGGTGACGCCTATGACCTCGATTGCCGCGATGGACATGTCGCGGCTGTTGTTTTGAAGGATGGTCGCCGTCTTGCTTGCGGCGCCGTCGTGATCACGACGGGTACTTTCCTGCGCGGCCTTATTCATATCGGCTCCGAAAAGATACCCGCCGGCCGTGTGGGAGAAGAACCGTCAGTAGGGCTGTCGGCGACATTCGAGCGTCTCGGCTTCAAGCTGGGCCGCCTGAAAACAGGCACGCCTGCGCGCCTTGATGGCCGGACCATTGATTGGAATGCGGTCGGGCGTCAGGCGGCGGATGATGAACCGGTGCCCTTCTCCTT
This sequence comes from Shinella granuli, assembly GCF_004341885.1. Taxonomy (GTDB): domain Bacteria; phylum Pseudomonadota; class Alphaproteobacteria; order Rhizobiales; family Rhizobiaceae; genus Shinella; species Shinella granuli. The sequence goes on from NZ_SLVX01000011.1 coordinate 78,740, forward strand.
CATGACGGATCGGATCACGACACCGCAGATCGAATGCGGCGTGACCCGAACGACGTCCGCGACCCACCGCATCATCGAGGAGAATATCGGACGTTCCGCAATGTATTCCGGACAGATTGAAGGTGTCGGTCCACGCTATTGCCCGTCGATCGAGGACAAGATTGTCAAGTTCGGCGAACGCGACGGTCATCAGATCTTCCTTGAACCGGAAGGCCTGGACGACGACACGGTTTATCCGAATGGTATTTCGACATCGCTACCGGCTGATGTGCAGCAGGCCTTCATTCATACGATTCCGGGACTGGAGCGGGTCCGTATCCTGCAACCGGGTTACGCGATCGAATATGATCATGTCGATCCGCGCGAGCTATCCGCGACCTTGGAGGCGCGCCGTCAACCCGGGCTCTTCCTGGCCGGTCAGATCAATGGAACGACGGGGTATGAGGAAGCAGCCGCCCAAGGGCTGGTTGCAGGCCTCAACGCCGCGCGGCGGGCAACGGGCATGGACGGCCATGTTTTCAGCCGCACGGAGAGTTATATCGGCGTCATGCTGGACGACCTGACATCCCGCGGCGTGACCGAGCCTTACCGCATGTTCACCTCCCGCGCGGAGTACCGCCTTTCGCTTCGCGCCGACAATGCCGATGTGCGGTTGACGCCGTCCGGCATGGCTCTTGGCGTCGTCGGTGCAGATCGGCGCCATCTTTTCGAGCAATGGTCGACGGAGATGCAGGTTGCGCGCGAAAAACTTCGTTCCTTGAAATTGTCGCCCAATGAAGCCACGAGCAAGGGAATCCGCATCAACCAGGATGGTGTGCGCCGTAGTGCTTATGACCTTCTCGCCTATCCGGATATCAACTTCACACGGTTGGCGGCGGTGTGGCCGGAGCTCGGCGCCTTTTCACCGCGCGTTCGCGATGCTGTCGAAATCGAGGCCAGCTATGCGGTCTACATGAATCGGCAGGAGGCCGATATCGCCGAGGCGCGACGAGAGGAGGAACGGCGTATTCCCGCGGATTTCGACTTCGGTGCCTTGCCGGGCCTTTCCATCGAACTTCAGCAGAAGTTGGCGGTGGCTCGACCGGCAAATCTCGCGCAGGCCGCGCGGGTGGATGGCATGACGCCGGCCGCCTTGACGCTTCTGCTTGCCTATCTCAAGCGTGTTGTCCCCGGTGAGGTTTCGACACAACGGACTGCCAGCGCATGAATCAGCTTCCCCGAGAGTTTGCCAGCCTGAATGTTTCACGTGAAACTGAGGATAGGCTGAACGCTTTTGTCGCTCTCTTCCAGAAATGGGCGAAGACCATCAATCTGGTGGCGCCCTCGACATTGGCGGAAGTCTGGAACCGCCATATCATCGATAGTGTGCAGATTTACGCCCTGTGCCCGGGGCCGCGGATCTGGGCCGATCTCGGCAGTGGTGGTGGGTTTCCGGGCATTGTCACCGGTATTCTTCTGGTTGGTGCGGGAGATGGATGGGTACATCTCGTCGAAAGCAACAACAAGAAAGCCGCCTTTCTGCGGACAGCCATCCTGGAAACGGGTGCGCGTGCCTCGGTGCACGCGATTCGCATCGAGGAGGCGCCGACCGCGATCGCGCATTGTGATGCGATTTCGGCTCGAGCCCTGGCGGATCTGGATCTTTTGTTGGATTTCGGCCTGCCCTGGGCCGAGCGCAATCCGGATCTCAAGTTTTTCCTCCATAAAGGCCGGGATTATCAGCGGGAGGTCGAGAAAGCGCATGGAAGGTGGAGATTCGATCTGGTAAAACATGCCAGTGTTGTCGAGCCGGATTCCGTGGTGCTCGAACTTTCGAAGCTTTCGCGAAAACGCGGGTGATTGGCGGATGTCCATGGCAGGCGAAAAAAACCGGATCATCACCATTGCAAACCAGAAGGGTGGCGTCGGCAAGACGACCACCGCGATCAACCTTGCCACGGCGCTGGCCGCGATCGGCGAGCGTGTGCTGATCGTCGACCTGGACCCCCAGGGCAATGCCAGCACGGGGCTCGGCATCGATCGCCGCAACCGCGAGCTCTCTTCCTATGACCTTTTGATCGGCAGCCACGGAGTTGCCGAGACGGTGCTGCAGACGGCTGTGCCCAATCTGTCGATCATTCCCTCGACGATGGACCTCCTGGGCATCGAAATGGAGATCGCGCAGCAGAACGACCGCGTCTTCCGGCTGCGGCGGGCGCTCGCATCGGTGGAGGCGCGGTCTTACTCTTACGTGCTGGTCGATTGCCCGCCGTCCTTCAACCTCCTGACCATGAATGCCCTTGCCGCCGCGCATTCGGTGCTGGTGCCCCTGCAATGCGAGTTCTTTGCGTTGGAAGGGCTCAGCCAGCTTCTGGAGACGGTGGATCAGGTGCGCCGTACCGTCAATCCTTACTTGGATATCCAGGGCATAGTGCTCACCATGTTCGACTCGCGCAACAATCTTGCGCAGCAGGTGGTCAATGATGTGCGCACACATCTTGGCGAAAAGGTCTACCATACGCTCATTCCGCGCAATGTGCGCGTGTCCGAGGCGCCCTCCTACGGCAAGCCGGCAATTCTCTACGATCTCAAATGCGCCGGAAGCCAGGCCTATCTTCAGCTTGCTTCCGAGGTGATCCAGCGTGAAAGGCAGCGTCGGGCTGCCTGATTTCAGTATCCGTGAGTAGAACCGATGAATGAAGACAACTCAAAGCGGCGCCTTGGCCGCGGCCTTGCCGCCCTGATCGGTGAAATGGACCAGCTTCCCGCCGCCGATGTCGGCGAACGCCCGGCGGTGAATCCGGATCGCCTGGTTCCGATCGAGTTCGTCGGGCGCAATCCGCGCAATCCGCGGCGCTATTTCGATGAATCGGAACTGCAGGATCTGGCCTCCTCCATTCGCCAGCATGGCATCGTGCAGCCGGTCGTCGTGCGCACCACGGCAGACAATCGTTACGAGATCATCGCCGGTGAGCGTCGCTGGCGGGCCGCACAGCTCGCCGGCCTGATCGATATTCCGGTCATTATCAGGGACGTGGATGACCGTACGGCGCTGGAAATCGCCATCGTGGAAAACGTGCAGCGCTCCGATCTCAATCCGCTGGAGGAAGCGATGGGTTATGAGCTGCTGATCGCCGATCACGGCTACACGCAGAACGATCTCGGCGAGATCATCGGCAAGAGCCGCAGTCACGTGGCAAACAGCCTTCGTCTGTTGAAACTGCCGGAACCGGTGCGCGACATGCTGGCCTCCGGCTCGCTTTCCGCCGGCCATGCGCGTGCGCTCATTCCCACGTCCGATCCCGTCGGACTTGCCAAGACCGTCGTCGCGAAGGGCATGTCGGTGCGTGACGCGGAGCGTCTTGCGCAGAACGACATCAAGGCGCAGAGCGATCCCAATCACGGCCAGGCGCCGCGCAAGGACGAGAAGGATGCAGACACACTGGCGCTGGAACGCACGCTTTCGGACGTGCTCGGCCTTGATGTGACCGTCAATCACAAGGGTAGTGGCGGGCAGTTGCGGATCGCCTACAAGACGCTCGAACAGCTCGAGGAAATCTGCCGTCTTCTGGAGCGACGATAATATCCTTAGCCGGATTCAACGCCGTGCGGATTGAAGCACGGTCGCCAGCATGGTTTGCATGGCGATCGTGTCTTCCAGGGCCGGCCGCTGCCGGCTTTGCAATATGGCGGCCTGCAGGCGTTGTGTTTCACGCCGGATCGCCGGCCCCGTCCAGGTTTTCAAGGCATTCTCGACAATCGGCTTGCGGCGGAAATGCAGATGGCGGCCCAGGGTCGCCATGGCCTGGGCGGCCGGTGCCCGCTTTTCATCCATCTCCGCCCGCATCAATTCGAGGAGCTGGAACTGCCGCAGGCATCCCTGCAGCACGAGGAAGACCGGGGTCTTGGAGGAGACGATCTTCTGGATGGCGTGCAGGAAACCGTCCTTGTCGCCCTTGAGGATGGCGTCTATGGCATCGTCCGTCGAGATCGCGCTGGCATCGCCGACGATCTCCTCGACATCCTGTTCCTCGATCAGGTCCCTTCCCCGGCAGTAGAGTGCCAGCTTGCGCACCTCGTTGCGCGAGGCAAGCCGGTCGCCGCCGATGGTTTCCACCAGGCGCGTGCGGGCCGCGGGGGAAATGCGCAAGCCCTCGGATGTGAGCTCCTGGTCGATGAGCGCCTGCAGGGCGCGTCCGTCATCGGCATAGCAGGGGATGGCCACGACGGCCGAACTGGATTCGGCGGCCTTGCGCAGTCCGGCGCCCTTCTTCAGGTCACCCGCCTCGATGATCAGGGTGGATGGCCCGGTCGGCATCTTGGCCAGGATGTCCAGCGCGTCGGAAAGGCCCTTCTCGCTGCCGGCATTGCGGACCCAGACAAGACGATCGCCGCCGAAAAGGCCGATCGCGTTCATCTCGTCGATCAGCCGGCCCGGCTGGCCGCCAATCTCGCCGGCATCGAGTTTCACGACGGAGAAGGCGTCGGTGAGATCGACGCCGCTGGACGCGGCAAGCGCCGCAGCACGTTCGGAAACGAGGCCCCGATCGGGGCCGTAGATCAGGAAGAGCCGTACGGGCAGCGGTTTGCGCTTCAGGAAACCGTCGAACTCGTGCGACTTGACCTCGGCCATAGCCGGCTCAGCGTCGACCGAGCGCCGACGCGACGTCTGCGCGGATCAGCTCCGCCAGCTCACGGGCACCACGGTTTTCCGCATCCCTGACGGCGCGCAGCTTGGCAAATTCCTGCACGGGATAATCGACGAGAGCGACAGCCGAACGCTTGCCGGACGCCAATGTTTCGCCGGAGTCGGTCTGCACGAGATTGTAGTCGGCCGAGACGACGATGCGGCCGGCGCGCGGAATGTCGTCGCGCACGTCGAGCAGCACGCCGATCTTGCGCACCGTCACGTTGAGATCCAGGTGATAGAGCGCGCTCTGCGTCTCGCCGGCGCCGCCCGAGAAGAGGAAGATCAGGTCGTTGCGGACCTGCTGTTCCACACGGTCATCAGCCTTTGAGATGGCCACGGCGGCAAGCTTGCCCTCCGTGCCGGCGGGCGTGGAGTACAGCGGCCGCACCTGGCAGCCGGCGATGACGCCAAGGATGGCGATGCCGGCAAACGCCTTTGCGAACCGGGAGAGGCCGGTTCCGTCAGACAACAACATTCACGATCCTCTGCGGTACGACGATGATCTTCTTGGGTTGCTGGCCGGCGAGCACGGCCTGGACGGCGTCGAGCGCCAGAACGGCCGCCTGGACGGCAGTCTGGTCCGCATCGCGGGCGATTGTCAAATCCGCGCGCTTCTTGCCGTTGATCTGCACGGGCAGGGTGACTTCATCGTCTGCGACGAGGCGGTCTTCGTAGGACGGCCAGGGGGTCGTTGCGACGAGGCCTTCGCCACCGATCTCGCGCCAGCATTCTTCCGCCAGATGCGGCGTCATCGGAGCGACGATGCGGATCAGGATGCCGACGGCTTCACGCAGGGCGGCAACGACATCGGCCGAGGCCTTGCCGGCAGCGGCGGCGGTCAGCGGTGCGGCAAGCGCGTTGACGAATTCGTAGATGCGCGCAACGGCCTTGTTGAAGGCGAGCTTGTCGTAATCGGCCTGCACGGCCTTCAGCGTCTTGTGCGCGACCTGCGAGACGGCGAGCGCTTCGCCGTCCGCTCCGGGACGGCTTTCCGCGGCCTTGAGGCCCGGCGCGGCCTCGGAAACAAGGCGCCAGACGCGCTGGACGAAGCGATGGGCTCCTTCAACGCCGGCTTCCGACCAGATGACGTCGCGATCCGGCGGGGAGTCGGAGAGCACGAAGAAGCGGGCGGTATCGGCGCCGTAGGAGGCGATGATGTCGTCGGGGTCGACGACGTTCTTCTTCGACTTCGACATCTTCTCGATCGAGCCGATGGCGATTTCTTCGCCGGATTCAAGATGGACCGCGCGGCGCTTGCCGCCCTCTTCCTCGATGCGGATTTCGGCGGGCGTCACCCATTCGCGCTTGCCGTCGACGGCGCGGCTATAGGTCTCGTGTACCACCATGCCCTGGGTGAAGAGGCCCTTGAAGGGCTCCTTCAGGTCGAGATGGCCGGCGACCTGCATGGCGCGGGTGAAGAAGCGCGAATAGAGCAGGTGCAGGATCGCATGTTCGATGCCGCCGATATACTGGTCGACCGGCAGCCAGGCATTGGCGGCAGCGGGGTCCGTCGGGTTGTTTTCCCACGGGGCGGTGAAGCGGGCGAAGTACCAGGACGAATCGACGAAGGTGTCCATCGTGTCCGTCTCGCGGCGGGCATCCCCGCCGCATTGCGGGCAGGCGACGTGGCGCCAGGTCGGATGGCGGTCGAGCGGGTTGCCCGGCTTGTCGAAGGTGACGTCGTCGGGCAATTTTACCGGCAGGTCGGCCTTCGGCACGGGCACGACGCCGCACTGCTCGCAGTGGATGACCGGGATCGGGCAGCCCCAGTAACGCTGGCGCGAAATGCCCCAGTCGCGCAGGCGGAAGTTCACCTTGCGCTCGCCCTGCGGCGCGTTGCCGAGCGTGATGGCGGAGAGGCGGTTTGCGACCTCCTCGAAGGCCTCCTCGGTACCAAGGCCGTCGAGGAAGCCGGAATTGATCATCACGCCGTCGCCGACATAGGCCTCGTCGGCGATGGCGAAGGTGGCCGCGTCGCCATCCTTCGGCATGACGACGGGCACGACCGGCAGGTTATATTTGCGGGCGAAGTCGAGGTCGCGCTGGTCGCCGGAGGGGCAGCCGAAGATGGCGCCCGTGCCATAGTCCATCAGCACGAAGTTGGCGATGTAGACGGGCAGCTCCCAGGTCGCGTCGAAGGGATGGCGCACGCGGATGCCGGTGTCCATGCCTTTCTTCTCCGCCGTTTCCAGCGCCGCGAGCGAGGTGCCGGCGCGGCGGCATTCCTCGGCGAAGGCCATGATCTCGGGGTTCTTCGCAGACGCCTCCCGGGCAAGCGGGTGGTCGGCGGAGATGGCGATGAAGGAGGCGCCGAACAGCGTGTCGGGACGGGTCGTGTAGACGGTGACGTCCTTTTCGCCCGTCAGGCCCGCGCCTTCGGAAATTTCCCAGCGCACCAGCATGCCTTCGGAACGGCCGATCCAGTTCTTCTGCATCAGCCGGACCTTTTCCGGCCACTGGTCGAGCGTTTCCAGAGAATCGAGCAGATCCTGGCTGAAATCGGTGATGCGGAAGAACCACTGGGTCAGCTCGCGCTGCTCGACGAGTGCGCCGGAGCGCCAGCCGCGGCCGTCGATGACCTGCTCGTTGGCAAGCACCGTATGGTCGACCGGGTCCCAGTTCACCTTGGACTGCTTGCGGTAGACGAGGCCCTTTTCCAGGAAATCGAGGAAGAGGTGCTGCTGGCGGTGGTAATAGTCCACGTCGCAGGTGGCGAATTCGCGCGACCAGTCCAGCGAGAGGCCCATGGACTTCAGCTGGTTGCGCATGGTCGCGATGTTGTCGTAGGTCCAGCCCTTGGGGTGCACCTTGTTCTGCATGGCGGCGTTTTCGGCGGGCATGCCGAAGGCGTCCCAGCCCATCGGATGCAGCACGTTGTAGCCGCGGGCGCGCTTGTAGCGCGCGACGACGTCGCCCATCGCATAGTTGCGCACATGGCCCATATGGATGCGGCCCGACGGATAGGGGAACATCTCGAGGACGTAGTACTTCTCGCGCGGATCGTCGTTCTTGGTCAGGAAGACGCTGTCATCGTTCCATTTTGCCTGCCAGCGGGGTTCGGCATCGCGCGGATTGTAACGTTCGGTGGCCATGTCTTTGATGTTCCGGAAGTCTTTTGGGAGTCTTGGAGGGCGGTGCGCCCATGCGAATATGGTGCCGAGACCTTCATCATGAAACCGCCGAAGCGTCAAGTTTTCCGGCCTCCGGCCAAAGAGATGCGGCATGCGCGCGCTTGGCAAACCGTGCCGATTTCGCTAGGTCCGGAACCAGATGCCGATGGAGAATGAGCATGGACCTTCAGGACCGTCTCGAGGACGTTCGCAACCGGATGCGCAAGGCGGCTGCCGAAGCCGGCCGCAGGCCCGAGGCGGTGACGCTGGTGGCGGTCTCGAAAACCTTCGATGCCGAGGCGATTCGCCCGGCGATCGCGGCCGGCCAGCGTGTGTTCGGCGAAAACCGCGTGCAGGAGGCCCAGGGCAAGTGGCCCGCGCTGCGCGCCGAGACGGCCGGCATCGAGCTTCACCTGATCGGCCCGCTGCAATCCAACAAGACGGCCGAGGCCGTGGCGCTCTTCGATGTCATCGAGACGGTGGACCGGGAGAAGATCGCCCGCGCGATCGCCGCCGAAATGGCGCGGCAGGGGCGTGCGCTGCGGCTCTATGTCCAGGTCAATACCGGGCTTGAACCACAGAAGGCCGGCATCGCGCCGGACGATACGGTCGCCTTCGTCGCCCTCTGCCGCGACGAACTCGGCCTCACCATCGAGGGGCTGATGTGCATTCCGCCGGCAGACGAGAATCCAGGCCCGCATTTCGCCTTGCTCGCCAAGCTTGCCGAACGCTGCAATCTCGACCGGCTGTCGATGGGCATGTCCGGCGACTACGATGTCGCCATCGGCTTCGGCGCGACCAGCGTGCGCGTCGGTTCGGCGATTTTCGGAACGCGCTGACATCCTCGCTTGACGAAGCGCAAGGGGCGATTTGCCGCTTGCGGCTTTCGTCTGGCTTTTCCGACGCATCGTCCTCTCCTATTCTTTCCTCTGGAGGAGCCGGCCGGTTTCATGGCCGGACATGGAGGATGCGATGCAGAAGACCTATGCCGAGATCTATCGGGCGTGGAAGAATGACCACAAGGGTCATTGGGCCGAAGCGGCCCGGGCGATCGACTGGTTCAGCGAACCGACGGATATTTTCGACGCTGAACAGGGCGTCTACGGGCGGTGGTTTCCCGATGCGGTCGGCAATACCTGTCACAATTGCGTGGACCGGCATGTGACGGCGGGTCACGGCGCGGACGCCGCGCTGATCTATGACAGCCCGGTGACCGGCCGCAAGGCGCGCTACAGCTACGACGAGCTCCTCACCCATGTGAATGCCATGGCGGCGGTGCTCGTCGATCAGGGCGTGGAGAAGGGCGACCGAGTCATTCTCTACATGCCGATGATTCCCGAGGCGGTCTTCGCCATGCTCGCCTGTGCGCGCATCGGGGCGATCCATTCGGTGGTGTTCGGCGGCTTCGCCGCGAGCGAGCTTGCGGCACGCATCGACGATTCCACCGCCAAGCTCGTCGTCACCGCAAGCTGCGGCATCGAGCCCAATCGCGTGGTCGCCTACAAGCCGCTGCTCGACACGGCGATCGAGCTTGCCGGCCACAAGCCGGAGCGCTGCCTCGTCTTGCAGCGGCCGGAACTGGCGGCAGAGCTGAAAGCGGGGCGCGATGTCGATCTCGGCCCCGCGCTTGCGGCGGCGCGGGATGCGGGGCGCATCATTTCCTGCGCACCGCTGGCGGCCACCGATCCGCTCTATATCCTCTATACGTCGGGCACGACCGGCCAGCCCAAGGGCGTCATCCGCGACAATGGCGGCCACATGGTCGCGCTCGCCTGGACGATGCGGGCGTTCTACGGTGTGGAGCGCGGTGAGGTCTATTGGGCGGCGTCGGATATCGGCTGGGTCGTCGGCCATTCCTACATCGTCTATGCGCCGCTTCTCAACGGCAGCACCACGGTGCTCTATGAGGGCAAGCCGGTCGGCACGCCGGATGCCGGCGCCTTCTGGCGCGTGGTGGAGGACTACAAGGTCTCGGTGCTCTTCACCGCCCCGACGGCCTTCCGCGCCATCCGCAAGGAGGACCCGGAGGGCGCGCTCGTCAAGCGGCACGACATTTCCAGCCTGCGCGCGCTGTTCCTTGCCGGCGAGCGGGCCGATCCGGATACGATCCGCTGGGCCGAGGCGGTGCTTGGTGTGCCCGTCATCGATCACTGGTGGCAGACGGAGACCGGTTGGGCGATCGTCGGCAATCCGCTCGGCCTCGGCCAGTTGCCCGTGAAACACGGCTCCCCGACCGTACCCATGCCGGGCTACGAACTGCATGTGCTCGACGATGCCGGCCATGAGGTGGCGCCCGGCACGCTCGGCAACATCGCCATCAAGCTGCCCCTGCCCCCCGGCTGCCTGACGACCTTCTGGAACGCCGACGAGCGTTTCCGCTCGGCCTGCCTGTCGGAATTCCCCGGCTATTACAAGACCGCCGATGCCGGCTATGTCGACGAGGACGGCTATGTCTTCATCATGTCGCGCACCGACGACATCATCAACGTCGCCGGCCACCGTCTGTCGACGGGCGCGATGGAAGAGGTCTGTGCCAGCCATCCCGACGTCGCCGAATGTGCCGTCATCGGCGTCGCCGACGCCTTGAAAGGCCAACTGCCGGCCGGTTTCCTCGTGCTGAAGAGCGGTGTTTCACGTGAATCATCGCTCGTGGAGCAGGAGGTTGTGGGCCTCGTGCGCGAACGCATCGGCCCGGTCGCCGCCTTCAAGACGGCGATCTGCGTGAAGCGCCTGCCGAAAACGCGTTCCGGAAAGATCCTGCGCGGCACCATGCAGAAGATCGCCGACCGGGTGGACTGGAAGATGCCGGCGACCATCGACGATCCCGCCATCCTCGACGAGATCGCCGAGGTCCTGTCCGGGCGGCGGATCGTCTGAGCAATAAAAAACCCGGCCGAAAGGCCGGGTTGCATAGATGGTAGACCTTCCCGTCCGCTGTCGTCATGCTCGGGTCAAGCCCGAGCATGACGGATGAGAGGGGGCACCACCTCGAAAAGAGTGTGGCTCAGAAGCGGTCGTCTTCGTCTTCGTCCGGCGTGGCCGACTTCAGCGACTTCAGCTTGGCGAAGACGGCGTCGGCGTCGATTTCCTTCTCGTCCTCGCGGTCGGTGCTGTAGGGCAGCTTTTCCGTTTCCTGCGCGGATTCCAGCGTCGCGCCGAGTTCGGCAGCAGTCGGCAGCGGACGGCCCTTCGAGGCGCGTTCGACTTCGAGGTCGAGGTCGATCTGCGAGCACAGGCCCAGCGTCACGGGGTCCATCGGCGTCAGGTTGGTCGAGTTCCAGTGGGTGCGTTCGCGGATCTGCTCGATCGTCGACTTGGTCGTGCCGACGAGACGCGAGATCTGCGCATCCTTGAGTTCCGGATGGTTGCGCACCAGCCAGAGAATGGCGTTGGGACGGTCCTGGCGCTTGGAGACCGGCGTGTAGCGCGGGCCCTTGCGCTTGGATTCCGGCACGCGGACCTTCGGCTCGGACAGCTTCAGCTTGTGATTTGGATTGGCTTCGGCGCGGGCGATCTCCTCGCGCGAAAGCTGGCCGGTGGAGATCGGGTCGAGGCCCTTGATGCCCTGGGCCGATTCGCCGTCGGCGATGGCCTTCACTTCGAGCGGGTGCAGTTTGCAGAATGTGGCGATCTGGTCGAACGACAGCGCCGTGTTGTCGACCAGCCAGACCGCGGTCGCCTTTGGCATGAGGAGCTGCTGAGCCATGGATATAGTCCTTCTGTCCGTCCGCGCCGGTGTCGCGGGCCGTGGGGTGTAACCACTATGTTCCGGGAATTCGGCCCTCTATACAATCACCGTCGCAGAAATGCAATTCTTCAAGCGCAAATGACCTTTTGTCTAATTGCCCGAAGGATTTGACCTGATATGTATGGCGACGGAGATGCGGGAAGCCGGAGGAGACGCGGTTTTCCCGTCCATGCGCAGTGAGGAGGAATCCATGTCCGCAAAGACCTATCCGGTGCTGAAGTCCGCGAAAAGCCGTGCGCTGATCGACAACGAAACCTATCAGAACTGGTATCGCGAAAGCATCGAGAACCCGGAGCGCTTCTGGGACAAGCACGGCATGCGCATCGACTGGTTCAAGCCCTATACCAAGGTGAAGAACACGTCGTTTTCCGGCAAGGTGCCGATCAAGTGGTTCGAGGACGGCATCACCAACGTCTCCTACAATTGCATCGACCGCCACCTCAAGGCGCATGGCGACGACGTCGCCATCATCTGGGAAGGCGACAATCCCTATATAGACAAGAAGATCACCTATAACGAGCTCTACGAACACGTCTGCCGCATGGCGAACGTGATGAAGAAGCACGGCGTCAAGAAGGGCGACCGCGTCACCATCTACATGCCGATGATCCCGGAAGCGGCCTATGCCATGCTCGCCTGCGCGCGCATCGGCGCCGTGCATTCCGTCGTCTTCGGCGGCTTCTCGCCGGATGCGCTGGCCGGCCGCATCGTCGACTGCGAATCCACCTTCGTCGTCACCTGCGACGAGGGCGTGCGCGGCGGCAAGCCGATCCCGCTGAAGGAAAACACCGATACGGCGATCGACATCGCCGCCAAGCAGCATGTCATCGTCAACAAGGTCCTGGTCGTGCGCCGCACCGGCGGCAAGATCGGCTGGGCGCCGGGCCGCGACATCTGGCACCACCAGGAGGTGCTGACCGTGCCGCGCGATTGCCCGCCGGCCAGGATGAAGGCGGAAGATCCGCTCTTCATCCTCTACACATCCGGCTCGACCGGCAAGCCGAAGGGCGTGCTGCACACCACGGCCGGCTACCTCGTCTATGCCTCGATGACGCACAAATACGTCTTCGATTACCAGGACGGCGATGTCTACTGGTGCACGGCCGATGTCGGCTGGGTCACCGGCCACTCCTACATCGTCTACGGGCCGCTGGCGAACCGCGCGACCACGCTGATGTTCGAAGGCGTGCCGAACTTCCCGGATGCCGGCCGCTTCTGGGAGGTGGTCGACAAGCACAAGGTCAACATCTTCTACACCGCCCCGACGGCGATCCGCGCGCTGATGGGGGCGGGCGACGCCTTCGTGAAGCGCTCGTCGCGCTCGTCGCTGCGCCTGCTCGGTTCGGTGGGCGAGCCGATCAACCCGGAAGCCTGGGAATGGTATTACAACGTCGTCGGCGAAGGCCGTTCGCCGATCGTCGATACCTGGTGGCAGACGGAGACCGGCGGCATCCTGATCACCCCGCTGCCGGGCGCGACGGAGCTCAAGCCGGGCTCCGCCACGCGGCCGTTCTTCGGCATCAAGCCGCAGCTCGTCGACAACGAGGGTAATGTGCTGGAAGGGCCGGCCGACGGCAATCTCTGCATCACCGACAGCTGGCCGGGCCAGATGCGCACCGTCTATGGCGATCACAAGCGCTTCGTCGAAACCTATTTTTCGACCTACAAGGGCAAGTACTTCACCGGTGACGGCTGCCGGCGCGACGAGGACGGCTATTACTGGATCACCGGCCGTGTCGACGACGTGCTCAATATTTCCGGCCACCGCCTCGGCACGGCTGAAATCGAATCGGCCCTCGTCTCGCACCACCTCGTTTCGGAAGCCGCCGTCGTCGGTTATCCGCACAGCCTCAAGGGACAGGGCATCTATTGCTACGTCTCGCTGATGGCGGGCGAAGAGGGTACGGATACGCTGCGCCAGGACCTCGTTAAGCATGTGCGCAAGGAGATCGGCCCGATCGCCACGCCCGACAAGATCCAGTTCTCGCCCGGCCTGCCGAAGACGCGCTCCGGCAAGATCATGCGCCGCATCCTGCGCAAGATCGCCGAGGACGATTTCGGTTCGCTCGGCGATACGTCCACCCTCGCCGATCCGGCCGTCGTGGACGACCTGATCGCCAACCGGCAGAACAAGGCTGCCGGCTGAGTTTGAAACATGAAGCGAAACGGCGGCTTCGGGCCGCCGTTTTCGTTTGAAGAATCAACTTTCTGGAAGATTGCCTCCCGACGTCATCCTCGGGCTCGACCCGAGGATTCACGCTCCACCCGTGGCCGTGGATGGTCGGGTCAAGCCCGACCATGACGATGGAGAGGGAGACGATGTGTCACGGCCGCTCGCCGAATTTCCTCTCAAAAATCGATCGCCCGGCCCTTGATCTCCCAATCGCCGAAGCGTGCCGGGTCGGCGCCGCCGCGTCCGCCGATCTCCGGCGCGGGTTCGACCGGCGGGGCGGCCTTGCGCCGCTCCTCGGCTTCCCGAAGGGCACGCTGGGCGGCGGGCGGAAGCACTTTCCGGCCGTCCGTATGATTGTCGTTGTCGCTTTCCATCAAATTGGGCATCCTTCCCGGATATTGAAGAATTCCTGTTCGCTTCCCATCATATATGGCATGTCGCGCAAAAGTGTGCAGCGGTTTTGCGATAACGACATGCAAAGCTAGGTATGAAGGCGTTGTGGAAAGCGCTGATTCACGTGAAACATTCCCTTGACAACAGGGGAGTGGCAACCCGGCAAGAGACCAGACAGGAGCCGAAAACGCATGAACATCGTTCGCACAGCCATGCTTCTCGCCGCCATGACGGCGCTTTTCATGGGCGTGGGCCTGCTCATCGGCGGCAAGGGCGGCATGATGATCGCGCTTCTCGTCGCGATCGCCATGAACTTCTTCTCCTATTGGAATTCCGATCGCATGGTGCTGTCCATGTACGGCGCCAAGGAGGTCGACGAGCGCTCGGCGCCGGAATATTATGGCATCGTGCGTGATCTTGCCAAACGTGCCGGTCTGCCCATGCCGCGCGTCTATGTCATCAACAGCGACCAGCCGAATGCCTTTGCCACCGGCCGCAACCCGCAGAACGCCGCGGTAGCCGCCTCGACGGGCCTGCTCCATGCCCTGAGCTATGAAGAGGTGGCGGGCGTGATGGCGCATGAACTCGCCCATATCCAGAACCGCGACACGCTGACCATGACGCTGACGGCGACGATCGCCGGTGCGATCTCCATGCTCGCCAACTTCGCCATGTTCTTCGGCGGCAGCGGCAACCGGGAGAACAACAATCCGCTCGGCTTCATCGGCGTGCTCATCGCCATGATCGTCGCGCCCTTCGCCGCCATGCTGGTGCAGATGGCGATCAGCCGGACGCGCGAATATTCCGCCGACAAGCGCGGGGCGGAGATCTGCGGCAACCCGCTTTGGCTTGCCTCGGCCTTGAAGAAGATCGCCATTGCCGCCGGCCGCATTCCCAACGAGGCTGCCGAGCATAATCCGGCGACCGCCCATATGTTCATCATCAATCCGCTGTCGGGCGAGCGCATGGACAACCTGTTCTCCACCCATCCGAACACGGAGAACCGTATCGCGGCGCTTCAGGAAATGGCCCGCGGCATGCAGACACGCTCGACGGAGCCGGTGCGGGCTGATAATCCGTCCCGCAAATCGCGCTCCGTCCCGTCGACCGGCTGGGGACGCGGTGGTTCCGAACCGCCCAAAGGTCCCTGGTCTTGAACGACGACAAACACAAAAACAGAACGCATCCGAAACGCCATCGCCCCGGCAAGGCGCCGTCTCCGGGGCCTGCTGCGAACCATCCGGAAAAGCCGGGCCTGCGGGCCCGGCAGGCCGCGGCCAAGATCCTGGCGGCGGTCGTCGATCGCAAGACGCCGCTCGACGGCATGCTTGACCTCGAAAACGGCAATCCGGCCTATTGCCAGTTGAACGATGCCGACCGCGCGCTTGTCCGGGCCATCCTCAACACGGCGTTGCGCCACCTCCCCCGTATCGAGGCCATCCTGGATACGCTCGTCGGCACGCCCCTGCCGGACGGCGCCCGCGCGCTGCATCATGTGCTGACGGTCGCGGCGGCGCAGATCCTTTATCTCGACGTGCCTGATCATTCCGCCGTCGACCTTGCGGTCGAGCAGGCGCAGATCGACCCGCGCAACCGCCGCTTCGCCAGCCTCACCAATGCGGTGCTGCGCCGCCTTTCGCGCGAAAAGGCCTCGCATCTGACGGCGACAAAGGCGGTTTCCGTTATTCCGACCTGGTTCCATGAGCGGCTTTCCGCCGTCTATGGCCGTGACCATGCCGCGCGTATTGCCGATGCGCTGCTCGAACCCTCCACTGTCGACCTCACTGTGAAATCGGACCCGGAAGGCTGGGCCGCGCGGCTCGGCGGCCTGGTGCTGCCGACCGGTTCGGTGCGCCTGCCCGTTGCCTCCGGCGCCATTCCGGCGCTCGAAGGCTTCGAGGCCGGGGAATGGTGGGTGCAGGATGCCGCGGCGAGCCTGCCGGCAAAACTGTTTTCCGACCTTGCCGGCAAGCGGGTCGCCGATCTCTGCGCCGCACCCGGCGGCAAGACCGCGCAGCTTGCCGCCGCCGGTGCCAGGGTCACCGCCCTCGACCAGTCCGGCAATCGCCTGAAGCGGCTCATCGGCAATCTCGACCGGCTGCATCTTTCGGCCGAGACGGTCGAGGCGAACATGGCGGAATACCGTCCGGGCGAGCTGTTCGATGCCGTGCTGCTCGATGCGCCCTGCTCCTCGACGGGCACGATCCGCCGCCATCCCGATGTATTGTGGACCAAGGGGCCGGAGGATATCGGCAAGCTGGCCGGCTTGCAGGAGCGCCTGCTGCGCCACGCACTGACGCTCGTGCGCCCCGGCGGGGAGCTGGTCTTCTCCAACTGCTCGCTCGATCCGAGCGAGGGCGAGGACATGGTTGCCCGGGTTCTCGCCGACAATCCGGACTGGCGCATCGCGCCGATCGATCCCGCCGATTGGCCGGGTCTGGAGGCGGCGATCTCTCCGCGCGGCGAATTCCGCACCACGCCTGCCATGCTGCCCGCGACGGTCGGCCATGCCGGCGGCCTGGACGGGTTTTATGCCGTACGGCTCATCCATGCCGGCTGAGCTGCCTAAGCCCTTCCGAAAGACTTCAGCCGTCGTCAACAGCCCATCGACCGCCGGTCAATTGACGCCGCTTGCCTTCTCGGCCTAGCTATAGGCCAAGGAGGCATTCGTTAACCATGCAGCTTTCCGACAGGCAGCGGCTTCTCTATCTGTATATGCGTGAGGGTTGGCGCCGGTTTTCGCGGAGGCTCGCCCTCGGGCGAATCAGTGCCATGCGTTTTTCCGGCGGCACGCCGGACCGGCTGGTCGTGGCCCCGACGGACCTTCACCCCGCTGATTTATTTGCCGGCGAAGAAATCGTCGCCGGACGTTTCCCGCTGGCCGGCCGCGTTCTCGAATGCGACGGCGAATCGCCCTTCGCGCTGGAGCTTCCCTCGGAAGAGTTCGCCGTGCGCCTGCATTCCTTCGGCTGGCTGCGGCATATGCGGCTGGTCGATCCCGAAAAGGCCGCCCACACCGCCCGCTTCATCGTCGACGACTGGCTGCAGAGCCATGGACGCGTCATCGGTGGTCTTGCCTGGCGACCGGATGTCGCCGCGCAGCGCATCATTGCCTGGCTGTCCCATTCGCCGGTCGTCCTGAAGGATGCCGATTATCCCTTCTATCGCCGCTTCCTGAAGAGCCTTGCCTTCCAGGTCCGCTATCTGCGCCATGTCGCCGATACGACGCGCGACGGCGAGCCGCGGCTGAGGGTGCGCATCGCGCTCGCCATGGCCTCCATCGCCATGCCGGCCTCCGCCTCGCGCATGCGCAAGGCCGCCCGCCATCTCGACGAGGAGCTCGACCGGCAGATCCTGCCCGATGGCGGCCATTCTTCGCGCAATCCGCGGGCCGCGCTCGACGTGCTGCTCGACCTGCTGCCGCTGCGCCAGACCTATGTGAATCTCGGCCATGACGTGCCCGCGCAGCTCATCCCCTCGATCGACCGCATCTTCCCGGCGCTGCGATTCTTCCGCCACCAGGGCGGCGAGCTCGCGCTGTTCAACGGCGCGACCTATACGCTGGCGAACGAGCTGATGTCGGTGCTGCGCTACGACGAGACCGGCGGCGCCCCCTTCAAGGCGCTGCCGCAGAGCCGTTACGACCGCCTGGCGGTCAAGGAGACCGTCGTGCTGATGGACACGGGCGTGCCCAAGTCGGTCGATCTTTCGGCGACGGCCGCTGCCGGTGCGCTTTCCATCGAAATGTCCTCGGGCAAGAACCGCTTCATCGTCAATTCCGGGCGCCCGCGTTTCGCCGGCGAGGCGCTCAGGCAGATGTCGCGCACCACGGCGGCCCATTCCGTCGCCACGCTCAACGACACGTCCTCCTCGCGCATCTCCACCTCTCGTTTCCTCGGGCCGATCGTCGTCGGCGGCGTCGGCAAGGTGGATGTGTCGCGTGCCGAGCGCCAGTCCGGCGCCGACAGCGTGACGGCGACCCACGACGGTTATCTCAAGCGCTTCGGCCTGCTCTACGAACGGGATATCCTCGTGGCGGCGACGGGCAGCGAGATCCGCGGCCGGGAGCGCTTCTACAAGCCCGCCGACCCGGATGGGGCAATCGAGAAGGGCACCGCCGTGGTGCGCTTCCATATCCCTCCGACGATCCAGCTCTATCGGGTTTCGGCCAACGAGACGCGGCTGATCGCGCCCGATGGCGAGGCCTGGGCGCTGACCTGCGTCGATGTCGCCGTGGAGGAAGAGGAGGATGTCTTCTTCGCCGATCCCTCCGGCGTCAGGGCGTCGCGCCAGCTGACGCTGACCATGCCGCTTGCCAAGGTGGCGGAGGTTCAATGGTCATTGGTGCGGCAACGCTGAGAATTCCCGGCTTTTGGCGGTTTTCTCGGGGCCGGCCCTGTGATAACGGGGCGCATGACCATCCGGCCCTCCTCCCGGGCCGTCAGAACGGAGCGTCCCATGGCCGTCATTTCCAAGAAAATTCCCGCCCCTGACCGTGTCCCCCTGCGCACGGCGCTGCTGTCCGTCTCCGACAAGGCCGGTATCGTCGATCTCGCCCGCGCCCTTGCCGAAAAGGGCGTGCGGTTGCTCTCGACCGGCGGCACGCACAAGGCGCTCAGCGATGCCGGGCTCGACGTCACCGACGTTTCCGAGGTCACGGGCTTTCCGGAAATCATGGATGGCCGCGTCAAGACGCTGCATCCCGCCGTGCATGGCGGCCTGCTTGCGATCCGCGACGACGCGGAGCATGTCGAGGCGATGAAGGCGCATGGCATCGGCGCGATCGACCTTGCGGTCATCAACCTCTATCCCTTCGAGGAAGTGCGCGCCAAGGGCGGCGACTATCCGACGACGGTCGAGAACATCGATATCGGCGGCCCGGCGATGATCCGCGCCTCGGCCAAGAACCACGCCTATGTGACCATCGTCACCGATCCCGCCGATTATCCCGCGCTGCTGGAGGAACTTGCCGACGGTTCGACTTCCTACGCCTTCCGCCAGCGCATGGCGGCGAAGGCCTATGCCCGCACGGCGGCCTATGACGCAGCAATCTCCAACTGGTTCGCCGATGCGCTCGATATACCCATGCCGCGCCACCGCGTGCTCGGCGGCGTCCTGAAGGAGGAGATGCGTTACGGCGAGAACCCGCACCAGAAGGCGGGCTTCTACGTGACCGGCGAAAACCGCCCGGGCGTGGCGACCGCCACGCTGCTGCAGGGCAAGCAGCTTTCCTACAACAATATCAACGATACCGATGCCGCCTTCGAGCTCGTCGCCGAGTTCCTGCCGGAAAACGGCCCGGCCTGCGCGATCATCAAGCATGCCAATCCCTGCGGCGTCGCCACCGGCAGGACGCTGAAGGAAGCCTATGCGCGGGCGCTCGCCTGCGATCCGGTCTCGGCCTTCGGCGGCATCATCGCGCTCAACACCACGCTCGATGGCGAGACGGCGGAAGAGATCGTCAAGCTCTTCACCGAGGTCATCATCGCGCCGGACGCGGACGAGAAGGCCCGCGCCGTCATCGCCGGCAAGCCGAACCTGCGCCTGCTGGTGACGGGCGCCCTGCCCGATCCGCGCGTGCCGGGCCTTTCGGCCAAGACGGTGTCGGGCGGTCTCCTCGTGCAGAGCCGCGACAACGGCATGGTCGAGGACCTCGAACTGAAGGTCGTCACCAGGCGTGCGCCGACGGCGCAGGAGCTGGAAGATATGAAGTTCGCCTTCAAGGTCGCCAAGCACGTCAAGTCGAATGCCGTGGTCTATGCCAAGGACGGCCAGACGGCCGGCATCGGCGCCGGCCAGATGAGCCGCGTCGATTCCGCCCGCATCGCCGGCCTGAAGGCCGAGGAAGCGGCCAAGGCCATGGGCCTTGCCGAGCCGCTGACCCGAGGCTCGGCCGTCGCGTCGGAAGCCTTCCTGCCCTTCGCCGACGGTCTGCTTTCGGCGATTGCCGCAGGCGCCACGGCGGTGATCCAGCCGGGCGGCTCGATGCGCGATGCGGAAGTGATCGCCGCGGCCGACGAAGCGGGCGTCGCCATGGTCTTCACCGGCATGCGCCATTTCCGCCACTAAATCGGTCTGACCCCTGCGCAACTCCGGCAAGACGGCTTCACCCTCTTGCCGGGGGCTTCTGTAGCCGGATTCTTCGCCGGATAGAAACGCCCCGCTCACGGGGCGTTTTGCGTTTCAGGCCTCGACTTTCGCTGCCGGATAGGGCGTGCGCAGCAGGAGCAGGAAACCGGCAAGGAGGAAGGCGATGAGCGCCATCATGCCCAGGCGGGCGGAGCCGGTTGCCGTGGTGACGAGCGCGACGGAGAGCGGCGCGAGGAAGGACGTGGCCCGGCCGGACAGGGCATAGAGGCCGAAATAGCGGCCTGCCTCGTCGGGATGGATGCTTCTTGCGAGATAGGACCGGGCGGAGGCCTGGACGGGGCCGAAGGCGACGCCGATCATAAGGCCGTAGACGATATAGGCCTTTTCCGCCGCGGTGCCGAACAGGCCGCCGGAATCGGCGGTCGGCAGAGGGATGAGGCCGAACAGCGTGAAGCCCGGGCCGGTGGAGACGATGCCGATGGTGGCGAGGATCAGGCAGACGAGGCTCATCACGACGACGGCCTTCGAGCCGAGGCGCCTGTCCATGCGGCTGGCATAGAGGCAGCCGCCGATCGCCACCACGTTGAGGATGATGCCGTAGATGCCGAGCTCGAAGGTCTGCCAGGCGAACATGCCGGCGGCGAAGGTTCCGCCGAGCGCCAGCAGCCCGTTGACCCCGTCCTGGTAGATCATCCGCGCGATGAGGAAGCGCAGGATGCCCGGCTTCCTGCGCAGGTCGCGCAGCGCGACGGAGAGGTCGGCAAAGCCGGCGCGCACGGCGGCCGCAATGGGCAGCCCGCGGCTCTGGTCCGGCGTGAAGAAGAACATCGGCAGGATGAAGACGAAATACCAGAGCGCCGAGATCGGCCCGGTGATGCGGGCATCCTCGCCGGCGGCGGCGTCGAGGCCGAAGAGCGGGCTGATGCCGATCGCCGTCCGGCCGGTCTCCGGGTTTGCGGCCAGCAGCGCGACGACGGCGATCAGCACGATCATGCCGCCGAGATAGCCGAGGCCCCAGGCGATGTTGGAGATGCGGCCGACATCCGCGGGGCTGACGAGGCGCGGCATCATCGAATCGTTGAAGACGATGGAGAATTCCGCCGCCACGGTGGCGAGCACGATCATCGCCATGGCGAAGACGAGGCTGCTGCCGGGCGCCGCATACCAGAGGGCGAGGAGCGACAGGATCTTGACGGCGGCGAAGGCGGCGATCCAGGGTTTTCGCGCGCCGGAGGCATCGGCGATGGAGCCCATGACGGGGGCGAGCAGCGCGATGGCGACGCCGGCGATGGTGAGCGTGTAGCTCCAGGCCGCCTGCCCGGCCGCGTGATCCTCGGTGAGGCGCGAGACGAGATAGGGGCCGAAGATGAAGGTGGTGATGACCGTGAAGAAGGGCTGCGCCGCCCAGTCGAACAGCATCCAGCCCGTTATGCCGAGACGGTTTTCGCGCACGCTTGCTCCTCGAATCGTTGCAGCGGCGGTTTTTTCGCGCCGGTTCGGGGCGAGGCTAGCATTTGCGGGTGATGAGGTTCAACGGGTGGGACGGCGGTGGAAGAGAGCGCCCGCCTCTTGACTGCCGGCCGTCTACCGCAAGGCAGGCAACCGCCGATGGAATGAAAACGTCGTCCCATTCCGTTCTCCTCCCGGGGGGAGAACGGCGACGTCGGATTCCATCTGCTCCGGAAAGCAGTCGCAGCCGCCGAAAGACGGCTGCGACGAGGTTGGCTTTATCGTGCCCGTTCCTGCGCAAGGTCGCTCAGGATGCCGGCGGCGACGCTTACCTTGGCGAGCGTGGCTTCGCCGGCTTCCGTCAGCGCCGAGAGGTTGGCGGTGACGCGGGCGAGCCGCTCGCGGTCGCCCTGCTGCCAGGTGGCGAGCGGTGTCTTGTCGCCCTTGTGGCGCGTCAGCACCACGGTGGCGAGATCGCGGCGGGCATTGGCGATGTCGGTGAGGCTGCGCTGCAGGGCGAGTGCCTCGTAGAGATCGCTGGTCGGAATGCGGCCGGCCGCCGAAAGCAGCCGGCCGATATTGAGCGCCGCGCTGATGCCGGCAAACGCCTGCGCCGTCTTGCCGAGCGTGTCGCCCGTCGCCCCGGCGATCAGCATAACTTCCGGCACGAAGGTCAGCATGGAGAGCGTGACGATCTCTTCCGCCAGCTCCGTCGGCACGCCTTCGTCCTCATAGGCATGGGCCTTGCGGCGGGCCTCGTCGCCGGCCTGTTCGGAAATGAGGGTGGAAAGCTGCGGGCGCAGTTGCTTCAGGGCCTGCTTGAGCTTGTGCACCGCCTCACCCATGGGGCCTGATACCGCCCCGGTGGTCAGGAGCAGGCTGGTGACGGAGGCGTAGATGCGGCCGATCTCCTCGTAGAGCTCGTTCTGCACGGAGCCGGAGACCTGGTTGTCCAGGGCGTCGACGCCGGCATAGAGCGCGGCGAGGCCGTAGCCGTCGCGCGCGATGACGGCCGCCTTCACCGCATTGGCGGGACCGAAGCCGGTACCATCCGTCAGCGTGTTGACGAAGGCCGGGCCGCCGCGGTTGATCACCTCGTTTGCAAGGATCGTCGCGATGATCTCGCGGCGCAGGCGATGGGCGCGGATGTCGTCCGCATAGGCCTTCTGCATCTTCGCCGGGAAGTAGCTCATCAGCGTCGGTTCGAAATAGGGCTCGTCCGGCAGGTCGGTGCCGACCAGTTCGTCGAACAGCACCAGCTTGGCATAGGAGAGCAGCACGCCGATCTCCGGCCGCGTCAGCGGCTTGCCGGCCTGGTAGCGCTCGGCCACCGTACGGTCGTCCGGCAGCGTCTCGACCTTGCGGTTGAGCTGGCCGGCAGCCTCCAGACGGTCCATCAGGCGGGTCAGCGGCGCGCGGTTGGCCGTACCCTGACGTTCCGTCAGCGAGATCGCGAGGGATTGCAGGTAGTTGTTGCGCAGCACAAGGTGACCCACCTCGTCCGTCATCGCGGCGAGCAGCACGTTGCGCTTGGCGCGCGGCAACCGGTCCTCGCGCATGGCAGAGGCGAGCGCGATCTTGATGTTGACCTCGACGTCCGACGAATTCACGCCGGCCGAATTGTCGATGGCATCCGAGTTGCAGCGCCCGCCCTTGAGGCCGAAGGCGATGCGGCCGCGCTGGGTGACGCCGAGATTGGCGCCCTCGCCGATCACCTTGGCGCGCACATCGTCGGCGACGATGCGGATCGGGTCGTTGGCGCGGTCGCCGACCTCCGCATCCGTCTCGTTCTGGCCGCGGATATAGGTGCCGATGCCGCCGAACCACAGGAGATCGACCGGTGCCTTGAGGATCGCGGTCATGATCTCGAAGGGCGTCGCCTTGGCCTTGTCGATGCCGATGACGGCCATGGCTTCCGGCGTCAGCGTCACGGATTTTTCCGTGCGCGGGATGATCATCGCACCCTTTGAGAGCACGGAGCGATCGTAATCCTGCCAGCTCGAACGCGGTAGGTTGAACATGCGGCGGCGCTCGGCGAAGGACGTGTCGGTATCGGGATTGGGATCGATGAAGATGTCGCGATGGTCGAAGGCGGCGAGGAGCCGGATCTTGCGCGACAAAAGCATGCCGTTGCCGAAGACGTCGCCCGACATGTCGCCGACGCCGGCGACCGTGAACGGCGTCTTCTGGATGTCGATGTTCATCTCGCGGAAATGGCGCTTGACGGTTTCCCAGGCGCCGCGGGCGGTGATGCCCATCTTCTTGTGATCGTAGCCGGCCGAGCCGCCCGAGGCAAAGGCGTCGTCGAGCCAGAAGCCGGCTTCCTGCGCCAGGCCGTTCGCCGTATCGGAGAAGGTCGCCGTGCCCTTGTCGGCGGCGACGACGAAATAGGGGTCGTCCCCGTCGAGGCGTATCGTATCGGCCGGCGGCACGACGTCCTGGCCGACGATGTTGTCGGTGACGGAGAGCAGCGTGCGGATATAGGTCTTGTAGGCCTCGGTGCCGGCCTTGAAGACGGCGTCACGGCTGCCGCCGACGGGAAGCTGCTTCGGATAGAAGCCGCCCTTGGCGCCGACGGGCACGATGACCGAGTTCTTGACCTGCTGGGCTTTCACGAGACCGAGCACTTCCGTGCGGTAGTCCTGCGCGCGGTCGGACCAGCGCAGGCCGCCGCGGGCGACCTTGCCGAAGCGCAGGTGCACGCCCTCCACCTCGGCGCCGTAGACGAAGATCTCGCGGAAGGGCCGCGGTTCCGGCAGGCCGTCCAGGGCCTTCGGGTCGAGCTTGATCGCCAGCGTTTTACGCGGCTTGCCGTCCGCATCACGCTGGAAATAGTTGGTGCGCAGCGTCGCCTCTATGGCGTTGACGTAGCGCCGCAGGATGCGGTCCTCGTCGAGGCTCGGCACGTTGGCCAGCGCCGCCTCGATGGCCGTCGCCACGTCCGCGGATTTCTTCTCGCGCTGGCGCTCGGAGAGCTTCGGGTCGAGGCGCGTCTCGAACAGGCGGAAGAGGTCGGCGGCGATCGGCGGATACTTGTTGAGCGTATCGGCGATATAGCCCTGCGAATAGGCGATGCCCGTCTGGCGCAGGTAGCGCGAATAGGTGCGCAGCGCCATGATCTGGCGGGCGGAGAGGCCGCCGGTGAGGACGAGGCGGTTCAGCGCGTCGTCATCCACCTCGCCGTGCCAGGCGGCGAGGAACGCTTCCTCCAGCATCGGGCTCAGCCTGGCAAGGTTGATCTCGACGCCGTCGCGGTGCCGCAGCTCCATGTCATGCAGGATGACGCGGCGCCCGTCGCCGTCGAGGCTCGCCAGCGTCAGGTCGTGCGTCTGCTCGCTGATGACGTTGAAGCCGAGGTTTTCCAGCAGCGGCACGCGCCGCGACAGCGAAACGGGCTCGCCGGCATGGAAGATCTTCAATTCGACCGAGGCGAGATCCGTGTGCCAGGCCTTGCGGTAGAAGGCGATGCTGATCGGGTTCTCGGGCGTCGCCGTGGTGATCAGCGCCAGGTCCGCATGGGCCTCGGCGGGGGTGAAGTCCTCCTGGTAGCTGCGGTCGGTGACGAGCCGCACGCCGTCCGCGTTGGAGAGCGCCTCGAAGCGGTCGGTCCAGCGGGTGGCGATCTCGCGCACCGCCTGTTCGAGCTTGCCCTGCGGGATGCGCGGCGTCTTGCCGCCGGAACGGCCGATGATGAAGTGCACGCGGGCAAGGCCGCCTTCCGGGAAGGCCGGATAATAGGCCGAGACGCGGCCGTCATAAGCCGACTTCAGATAGTTGCCGATCTTTTCCCGCACATCGGAATCGTACTGTTCGCGCGGCACGTAGACGATGACCGAGACGAAGCGGTCGAAACGGTCGATGCGCGGCAGCACGCGGATGCGCGGCCGGTCGGCAAGTTCGTTGATCTGCTCGCAGAAGGTGGCGAGCAGGCCGGTATCGATCTGGAAGAGATCGTCGCGCGGATAGGATTCCAGCGTGTTGATCAGCATCTTGCCGGAATGGCTCTTCGGATCGTAGCCGAAATGCTCGATGATGTGCTCGACCTTGGAGCGCAGCAGCGGGATCTGGCCGGCGGCATGGGTATAGGCCGTCGAGGTGAAGAGGCCGACGATGCGCAGTTCGCCGATGACCTTGCCCTTCTCGTTGAATCGCTTGAGGCCGACATAGTCCATATAGGCCCGGCGATGCACGACGGATTTCACATTCGCCTTCGTGACGATCAGGAAATCAGGGCCTTCGAGGAATTCGAGGATTTCCGGCGTCGTCGTTACCGCGTCCTTGCCGAGGCGCAGCACGCGCACGTCGGGATCGGAGAGGATGCCGAGGCCTTCGCCGCCGCGTTCGACGGTCGCCGCCTCGCCCTTGCCGGAATAGCTGTATTCACGCATGCCGAGGAAGGTGAAGTTGTTGCCGCGCAGCCAGTGAAGGAAGGCGAGCGCCTCCTCCTTGCCCGGCTTCTCCTTGGCGTAGCGCTCCATGTCGGCCGTGACGCTGTCGAGCTTTTCCAGCATGGAAGGCCAGTCGTCGACGGCCAGGTGCACCTGGTCGAGCACGGTCCCGACCCGCTCGGCGAGCGCCGCGGCCTCGTTCGGTGCCAGTTCGGACAGATGGATCTCGATATGGCTGACCCGCTGCGCCGGGTCGCTGTCCTCGTCCGGCGAGAAGAGTTTCGGCGCTTCGCCCGGCGTCACGACGAGAATGGGGTGGATCGCCAGGTGGATGTCGCGATGGGTGCTCGTCACCTCGCCCATCACCGAATCATAGAGGAACGGCTGGTTGCGGTCGGTGACGGACAGAACCGAGACGGGCTGGCCCTGCGGGCGAACATCGGCCAGCGTGGTGACGGTGATGCGCGGTTCCGTGCCGTCCCAGGCCTCGATCTCGGCCATGGCATGGGCGGCCGCGACGGCCAGCATCTCGCCGGTATAGTGCTCGAGGTCGTCCTTGCTGGCGCGCCCGAAGAGGATGTCCGGGTTCAGCGTCTTCGCGCCGAGGGCGGCGGCTGCGGCCTTTGCGGCCTCGATGTGTTTTTCTCTTTTCACGTTGGTCCTGGCACCCATGGAATTCTCCCTCGAATCCGATGGCCGGACGTTAGCAGAAGAAAAAATACGCGCGACGGAATTTGTGGAATCGCGAGAAAATTCAATCGATTTTGTCCAAGATAGGTCAGTTTCACTGTCGTTTTGTCGTGAAATCCGTGTTTTCTCGTCGAAAAGCAGCCCGAAACCGGCCGGAGCTGCTTTTTTCCCCGTTTCGGCCGACGGTCGAAAAAGGGGTGGGCGTTGACAGGAAATGACCCCCTTGTCATCACTCGGCCGGAACCAGGGGAGCCGGTTATGAACGAGAGCGACAAGGGCGCGGTCATCGTGATTTCGAGCCATGTGGTGCGCGGCACGGTGGGCAACCGCGCCGCCGTCTTCGCGCTCGAGACGCTCGGCCATCCGGTCTGGGCGCTGCCGACCGTCATCCTGCCCTGGCATCCCGGTCGCGGGCGTTCGACGCGGGTGGCGATTTCCGCTGACGATTTCGACGCGATGATCTCCGATCTCATCCGCGCGCCCTGGCGGGGCGAGGTCAAGGCGGTGCTGTCCGGCTATCTCGGCAGTGCTGCGCAGGCCCATTCGGTGGCGCGGCTCGTCACGGCCCTGCGGGCGGAAAATCCCGATCTCGTCTATATGTGCGATCCGGTCTGCGGCGACGATCGCGGCCTTTACGTTCCGGAGGATACGGCCGTGGCGATCCGCGATGCGCTGATCCCCCTCGCCTCGATCGCCACGCCCAACCGCTTCGAGCTTGCCTGGCTTGCCGGCGCGCCGCTCGAGACCAACGGGGCGATCATGGAGGCGGCGCTGTCGCTCGGGCCTGCCCGCATGCTCGTCACCTCCTCGCTGGCGCTGATGGCGGGGAGCACCGGCAATCTCTATCTCTCCGGGCGCCATGCGCTGCTGGCGGAACACCGGCTCGTGCCGAATCCGCCGAACGGCACGGGGGACCTTCTGGCCGCGATCTTCCTCTCCCGGATGATGGAGGGCCTGCCGGAGGAGCGCGCCCTGATGATGGCGACCGCCAGCGTCTTCGAGATCGTCGCACGCACAGCCAAGCGCGGTGCCGACGAGCTGACGCTCGAACAGGACGCCTCCAGCATTTCCACGCCCATGGCGATGGTGCACATGCGCCGCCTCGTGCATCCGGCCCAGCCGCGGCGATCCTGAACGATCCGGCCTTGCGCCCTGCCTTTCGGAATGGTTTATGCAGGGTCGGATGGGGCCTCATCCGGTAGATTGTTACACGGGGGTATTCCGACGCCATGAACCGTTTTCCCGATCGTCTTCTGAACGGCTACCGCAACTTCATGTCCGGCCGTTACGCCGAGCAGTCGGCGCGCTACAGGGCATTGGCCGAGACGGGCCAGAAACCGAAGACACTCGTGATCGCCTGTTGCGATTCCCGCGCCGCGCCGGAGACGATCTTCGACAGCGGGCCGGGCGAGCTCTTCGTGGTGCGCAACGTCGCCAACCTCGTGCCGCCCTACGAGCCGGACGGCCAGTTCCATGCGACGTCGGCGGCGCTCGAATTCGCCGTGCAGTCGCTGAAGGTCAGCGATATCGTGGTGATGGGCCATGGCCGCTGCGGCGGCATTTCCGCGGCGCTCGATCCGGATGCCGAGCCGCTGTCGCCCGGTGATTTCATCGGCAAGTGGATGGGCATGCTGAAGCCCGTCGCCGAACAGATCCAGGGCGCCGAGATCCTGACCCAGGGCGAGCGCCAGCGTGCGCTGGAGCGCGTCTCGATCCGCAATTCGCTCACCAACCTGCGCAGCTTCCCCTGCGTGCGCATCCTGGAAGAGCGCGGCCGCATCCAGCTCCACGGTGCCTGGTTCGATATTTCGACGGGCGAATTGTGGATCATGGACGCCAAGACCGGCGACTTCCAGCGCCCCGGCATATAACGAAAAACCCGGCGCGAAGGCTCGCACCGGGTTATCTTATTGATATATCGCTCTTTTCCCACTCTCGGCCTCATCGAGAATCCACCGCCGTATCCGCAGCGTGGATGGTCGGGTCAAACCCGACCATGGCCAGAGAGAGGCCCGGGGCCGATCAGTCGCCGTCGATTTCCGCACCGATGATGGCGATCGCGCGCTGGTAGACGCTCGCCGCGTTCCAACCCTGCAACGCGCTGAAATTGGTCTGGCCCGGCTGGTAGCCGCCGCCGGCGCTCCAGCCGTGGCCGCGCAGGAAGTTGGCCGTGGAGGCGAGCGCGTCGGCCTTGGAACCGACGAGGTCGATACGGCCGTTGCCGTCGCCGTCGACGCCGTATTTCAGCACATTGGCCGGCAGGAACTGCGTCTGGCCGATTTCGCCATGCGCCGCGCCGCGGGCCGAGGTCGACAGGATGCCCTTCTGCACGAGCTGGAGCGTGGCGTAGAGCTGATTGGTGAAATAGTCCGACCGGCGGCAGTCATAGGCGAGCGTCGCGACGGCCGAGATCGTGTGTTCCTTGCCGAGGAAGCCGCCGAAGCCGGTTTCCATGCCCCAGATGGCGAGCAGCGGGCCGGCCGGCACGCCGTAGCGCGCCTCGATGCGCTGGAAGAGCGCGGCATTCTGCTTCTTCAGGCTCTTGCCGCGGCGGATGATCGCCTGGCCGCCACGCTTCTGCATGAACTGTTCGAGCGAGAGCTTGAAGCTCTTCTGGCCGCGGTCGGCGCGGATCGTGGCGCGGGCATAGCTGACATTGGAGAAGGCCTTGTCGATCGTCGAACGGCTGATGCCGCGGCCGGCCGCCTCGTCCTTGAACGCCTCTACCCAGGCCGGAAAACCGCCCCCGTCGTTGCCGCACTTGGCCGCTTCGGCCACCGCCGGCACTGCCGCCATGGCGATCATTGCGGCCAGCACCTTGGCCACGCTCTTTGTCATGCCCATGAAAAACCCCGTGATCTCGTCAATTCCGCTGGGAAAGCATGCCATGCTCTCCTGTTCCTGTCATCGCACCTTGCCGTGAACCGTTCCGGCGATGCCGCCGGGACCGCTTCAAAGCGAAGTCCCGATTGTCCTCAGACGGAACAACCGGGACTTTTATTTAAAATTGATTAAGGGAGCGTTGCCAATTTTCTCGAAAAGGCGATGCGCTCCGCTTTCCGCCGTCAGGCAGCCTGCTTCTTCGCCTTGATCAGGCCGCGGGCAACGAGCAGCTCCGCGATCTGGATGGCGTTGAGCGCGGCACCCTTGCGCAGGTTGTCGGAGACGACCCACATGTTGAGGCCGTTCTCGACCGTCGCGTCTTCGCGGATGCGCGAAATGTAGGTGGCATCCTCGCCGGCCGATTCGTACGGGGTGATGTAGCCGCCGTTCTCGTGCTTGTCGATAACCTGGCAACCCGGCGCCTCGCGCAGGATCTCGCGGGCCTCGTCCGCCGTGATTTCCTTCTCGAATTCGATGTTGACCGATTCGGAATGGCCGATGAAGACGGGAACGCGCACGGCCGTGCAGGTCACCTTGATCTTCGGGTCGAGCATCTTCTTGGTCTCGGCGAGAACCTTCCACTCTTCCTTCGTGTAGCCGTCCTCCATGAACACGTCGATGTGCGGGATGACGTTGAAGGCGATGCGCTTGGTGAACTTCTTCGATTCGATCGGATCGGCGACGAAGACGGCGCGGGTCTGGTTGAATAGTTCGTCCATGCCATCCTTGCCGGCGCCGGAGACCGACTGGTAGGTCGACACGACGACGCGCTTGATGGTGGCGCGGTCGTGCAGCGGCTTCAGCGCGACGACGAGCTGGGCGGTCGAGCAATTGGGGTTCGCGATGATGTTCTTGCGGGTGAACTGCGTGACGGCGTCGGGGTTCACTTCCGGAACGATCAGCGGCACGTCGGCGTCGTAGCGCCAGGCCGAGGAGTTGTCGATGACGACGCAGCCCTGGGCGCCGATCTTCGGCGAATACTTCTGCGAAACCGTGCCGCCGGCCGACATCAGGCAGATGTCCGTGTCGGAGAAATCGTAGTTTTCGAGGTTCTGCACCTTCAGCGTCCTGTCGCCGAAGGAGACCTCGGTGCCCTGCGAACGGGCGGAGGCGAGCGCCACGACTTCGTCAGCCGGGAAACCGCGCTCGGAAAGGATGTTCAGCATTTCGCGGCCGACATTGCCGGTCGCGCCGGCGACTGCGATCTTGAAACCCATGTCTAAAGCTCTCTTTCTCTGTCTCTCCGCGGGTTCAGGAGGTGAAACCCGCCGGCCATGACGCGGGTTCCGGTCCCCGGCCATACCGGGGAGAGAGCGGTGGCCAGAGACGTCAGACGGTTTTCGTCGTCGTTTTGGCCATTGTTTTGGAAATCGATACGCAATGACGAACCCGTCCGGCGGTGAAGGCCGGAGCGATCATGCGGGCGATGGCGAGACCATAGCGGTACATGGCGGTTCCTTTGCGTGCGTGCTGAATACGCTCATCTGCCGAAGAGTCAAGCCTTGCGTGAACGATCCGGGATTTCGCCAGCGCCCTCGACTTAAGTCTTACGCCGAAAGTCATAAGCCCAAAGCAGCGCTGATGCAGCAAGGCGTTTTCTGCCATCCTTTCATCAGGCGCACCCCGTCCGGTGTTTTTAGGGAGAAACTCCGGACCGTCATGGGCTGCCCCGCTACGCCGTTTTCGTGGAGGACAATGAAATGGCAAATGTTTCGACCGTGGGCAACGCCAAGGCTGCGCCCATGACGGGCGAGCAGAAGAAGGTGATCTTCGCCTCTTCGCTCGGCACCGTTTTCGAGTGGTACGACTTCTATCTTTACGGCTCGCTGGCGATCTATATCGGCGCCACCTTCTTCAGCCAGTATCCGGAGACGACGCGCAACATCTTCGCGCTGCTCGCCTTCGCCGCCGGCTTCCTCGTGCGTCCGTTCGGTGCGCTGGTGTTCGGCCGCCTCGGCGACCTCGTCGGCCGCAAGTACACCTTCCTCGTCACCATCCTGATCATGGGCGTCTCGACCTTCGTCGTGGGCCTCCTGCCCGGTGCCGCCACCATCGGCATTGCCGCGCCGATCATCCTGATCATCCTGCGCATGCTGCAGGGTCTGGCGCTCGGTGGGGAATATGGCGGTGCCGCGACCTACGTGGCCGAGCACGCTCCGGACGGCAGACGCGGTTACTTCACCTCGTGGATCCAGACGACGGCGACGCTCGGCCTGTTCCTGTCGCTGATCGTCATCCTCGCGGTGCAGTTCATCGTCGGCAAGGAAGCCTTCGCCGAATGGGGCTGGCGCATTCCGTTCCTGCTGTCGGTCGTGCTCCTCGGCGTTTCCGTCTGGATCCGTCTGAAGATGAACGAATCGCCGGCCTTCGCGAAGATGAAGGAAGAAGGCAAGGGCTCCAAGGCACCGCTGACGGAAGCCTTCGGCCAGTGGCGCAACGCCAAGATCGCGCTGCTCGCGCTCTTCGGCGCCGTCGTCGGCCAGGCCGTCGTCTGGTATTCCGGCCAGTTCTATGCGCTCTTCTTCCTGACGGGCGTTCTCAAGGTCGAGAGCCAGTCGGCCAATATCATGGTCGCCTGCTCGCTGCTGATCGGCACCGGCTTCTTCGTCTTCTTCGGCTGGCTGTCGGACAAGATCGGCCGCAAGCCGATCATCATGGCCGGCCTGGTGCTCGCCATGCTGACCTACTTCCCGCTGTTCAAGGCTTTGACCTGGGCCGGCAACCCGGCGCTGGCAACGGCGCAGGACACGATCCGCGCAACGGTTACCGCTGCTCCGGGCGACTGCAAGTTCCAGTTCAACCCGACCGGCACGGCGAAGTTCACCACCTCGTGCGATATCGCGACCTCGTTCCTGACCCGCAACTCGGTGCCCTATGACGTCGTCACAACGGCGGCTGCCGGCACGGCGGCAACGGTTCAGATCGGCGACAAGACGATCTCGAGCTACGATGCCATCGCTTCGGCCGACCAGGTCAAGACGCTCGACGCGGCCTTCCAGAAGGAAACCAACCTGGCCCTGCAGGCGAACGGTTACCCGCTGGTCCGCGGTGCGGTCAAGGTTCCGGATTCCAAGCTGGATGCCTTCATCGCAGGCAACCCGGAACTCGCCCTCGATGCCGCCGCCATCCGCGCCGGCGAGAAGGCGACCATGCCGGCTGCCGACCTCGTCACGGCCAAGCTGCTGACGGCCGAGGAAGCCGCCGGGGTCTCCGACATGGCGGTCTACACGATCGACAAGGGCGGTGCCTTCACCATGGTGGCCGATCCGGCGCGCGTGAACTGGATCACGATCATCGCCGTGCTGACCGTTCTCGTGATCTACGTCACGATGGTCTACGGCCCGATCGCCGCCCTGCTGGTCGAGCTGTTCCCGACCCGCATCCGCTACACCGGCATGTCGCTGCCCTACCATATCGGCAACGGCTGGTTCGGCGGCCTGCTTCCGGCGACGGCCTTCGCGATGAGCGCGGCCCAGGGCGACATCTACTACGGCCTCTGGTACCCGATCGTCTTCGCTGGCATCACGCTGGTCATCGGTCTTCTCTTCCTGCCGGAAACGAAGGACCGCGACATCCACGCCATGGATTGATCTCCCCCTTCCGATAGTTCATGGCGACCCGGCCCGTGGCGACACGGGCCGGGTTTTTTATTGGCCCTTGGGCGGCAGCAGGGATTTCGGCAGCGGCCAGCCGCGCGCGTCGAAGCGGAAGAGCCATTCCCGGCTGGCAAAGAAGAAGGCCGTGGCGATGGCCGTCCAGAGGCCGAGCAGGAGGCCGGCGGCGACGTCGCTCGGATAGTGCGCCCCGACGATGACGCGGGAGATGCCGATCGCCAGCGCGCCCAGGAAGAAGAGCGGGCGCAGCCGCGGCGCCAGCATGGAAAAGGCGCCGAAAAACGAGCCGACGGCGGCGGAATGGCCGGAAGGGAAGCTCTGGAACAGGTTGTCGTTGGCGAAGGGCGTCAGGCTGTAGGCGCCGAGTTCGGCAAAAAGCTCCGGCCGTGCGCGCCCCACGATGATCTTGAAGAGATGGACGAGGGCGCTTGCGGCGCCGATCGTAAGGAAGAAATAGAGCGACAGCCGCCGCGCCGTCCTTGCCCGGCCCACCAATGTCTCGTTCCGGCTGACCCGGTGGACGATATAGGCGAGGATGACGGTGAAGCCGGAGCCGTAGATCATCCAGCTGAAGGTGCCGAAATCGGTGATGCGCTCGTTGAAGCTCACGATGGTGCCGGGCAGGCCCTGTGCATGCTGCGAAAGCATGGGATCGAAGGGTGTGAGGGCCACGACGAGTACGGCGGTCAGGGCGAAGATCCAGAGCGTGGAGGTCGCAAGCGGTCGGTTCATGGCGATCCTTCGAGAACGGCGTGGCTTCCATGTGTTGGCCGCCGCCCGCTTTTCAAGGGACCCGTAACGAAAAAGGCTCCCGGAGCGCTGGCGCCGGGAGCCCTTTTTCGGTCGTGGTCACAGTCCCCTCATCCGGTTGCCAGCCCCTTCTTCCCACTGAGGAGAAGATGGTCCGAAGGGCCGGATGAAGGGGGTATTGCTCAGGCCGAAAGCTTCTTGAAGGCGGCGAGGATGGCGTCGCCCATTTCGGCGGTGCCGACCTTGCGGCAGCCTTCGGCCATGATGTCGCCGGTGCGGATACCGCTGTCGAGCACCTCGGCGATCGCCTTTTCCAGGTTGTCGGCGTCCGCGACCATGTTGAAGGAGTAGCGCAGGCACATGGCGAAGGAGGCGATCATGGCGATCGGGTTGGCGATGCCCTTGCCGGCAATGTCCGGCGCCGAGCCGTGCACGGGCTCGTAGAGCGCCTTGCGCTGTCCCTTGGCGTCGGGCGCGCCGAGCGAGGCGGACGGCAGCATGCCGAGCGAGCCGGTCAGCATGGCGGCGACGTCGGAGAGCATGTCGCCGAAGAGGTTGTCCGTCACGATGACGTCGAACTGCTTCGGCGCGCGCACGAGCTGCATGCCGCCGGCATCGGCCAGCATGTGCTCGAGCTGAACGTCGGAATAGCTGCGCTTGTGCGTTTCCGTCACCACCTGGTTCCAGAGCACCCCGGACTTCATGACGTTGCGCTTTTCCATGGAGCAGACGCGGTTGTTGCGCGTGCGTGCGAGTTCGAAGGCGACGCCGGCGATGCGCTCGATCTCGTAGGTGTCGTAGACCTGCGTGTCGATGCCGCGCTTCTGGCCGTTGCCGAGGTCGATGATCTCCTTCGGCTCGCCGAAATAGACGCCGCCCGTGAGCTCGCGCACGATGAGGATGTCGAGGCCTTCGACGAGTTCCGGCTTCAGCGAGGAGGCGTTGGCGAGCGCCGGATAGCAGATGGCCGGGCGCAGGTTCGCGAACAGTTTCAGGTCCTTGCGCAGGCGCAGGAGGCCGGCCTCCGGGCGCACCTCATAGGGCACGGCATCCCATTTCGGGCCGCCGACGGCGCCGAACAGCACGGCGTCGGCGGCCAGCGCCTTCTCCATGTCGCCTTCCGAGATCGCCGCGCCATGGGCATCATAGGCCGAGCCGCCGACGAGGCCTTCATCGGTCTCAAAGCCCGCGCCGCGTTCGGCGTTCATGTAGGCGATGATTTTGCGGACTTCCGCCATGGCTTCCGGGCCGATGCCGTCGCCGGGCAGAAGGAGGAGGGTGCGCGCTGTCATGGGATTGTCCTTGATGTCACGGAATGGTCGCGCGCTTCTTAGCGCAACTTCCGTTCAAGGAAAATCGTCGAAAAGAAAGAATTTTGCGCGAGGCGTTTCGCCTTTCGGCTAAAGCGGCATCGCGATCCTGCAGATTGCTCCCGCGCTTTAGGTCTTTGATTTTTCGCATGTCGTTATCGCAAAACCGCTGCACACGTTTGCGCGACATGCTTTAGTTCGCGCGCAGCGCCGTGACTTCGATCTCGATGAGCATTTCCGGCCGGATGAGGTCGCAGACGACCATGGTGGCCGCAGGGCGGATCGTTCCGAAGGTCTCGCCAAGGATCGGGAAGACGCGGTCGGCGAAGGCGGCGTCGGTCACGTAGTAGTGGCAGCGCACGACGTCGGCGAAGGAGAAACCGGCCTCCTGCAGAACCTTGCCGATGGTGGCGAGCGTGTTGCGCGTCTGGTCCTCGACGCTTTCGGGCATGGTCATCGTGGCATAGTCGTAGCCGGTCGTGCCCGACACGAAGCACCAGTTGCCCTGAACGACGGCGCGCGAATAGCCCGCCGTCGCTTCGAAGGGAGAGCCGGACGAGATCAGCCGGCGCATGCTCTTCAAGCCCAGGGGCGCGAGGTCGCGGCCTGCTTCTCGAAAGTGTCGATCGAGGCCGCCTTCTCCAGCGTCAGGCCGATGTCGTCGAGGCCGTTCAGCAGGCAGTGGCGGCGGAAGGCGTCGATCTCGAACGTGATGCGGCCGCCGTCGGGACCGGTGATTTCCTGGGCTTCCAGGTCGACGGTCAGGATGGCGTTGGAGCCGCGGCTGGCGTCGTCCATCAGCTTGTCGAGATCATCCTGGCTGACGACGATCGGCAGGATGCCGTTCTTGAAACAGTTGTTGTAGAAGATATCGGCGAAGCTGGTGGAGATGACGCAGCGGATGCCGAAGTCGAGCAGGGCCCAGGGCGCGTGTTCGCGCGAGGAGCCGCAGCCGAAATTGTCGCCGGCGACGAGAATCGAGGCGTTCTGGTAGGCCGGCTTGTTCAGCACGAAATCCGGGTTGACGCTGCCGTCCTCGTTGTAGCGCGCTTCGGCGAAAAGACCCTTGCCGAGGCCGGTGCGCTTGATCGTCTTGAGGTAATCCTTCGGAATGATCATGTCCGTGTCGATATTGACGACGGGAAGCGGCGCGGCGACGCCGGTCAGCTTGACGAACTTGTCCATGCGAAAATCCTCGAAATGCGATGATGTCGGTTGGCACAAGCGTTTAGATGAGTTTTCCGCGGATTTGAAGGAGAATCTTCCGGAAAGCCGGGCGTCAAACGCAAATGCCGGGCGCGCGAAAAGCGCCCGGGCGTCCCTTTCGGGAGCGAAACCTTCTTAAAGGTCGATGATCGTGCCGCGGCCGTCGTTCCAGATGCGCGGTTCGCGCTGACCGGGCGCCCGGCGGTCATTGCGCGCGGTGGCGCGGACCGGAGCCGGCTGGAGCTTGGCGGCGAGCATGGAACCGAGCATCAGCACGGCGACGATGCCGGCAATGGCAAGGCCCACGGAGGCGGCGAACAGGAAGGTCGCGCCTGCGACAAGCATGGTGAAGACGGTGAAGACGACGGAGCGGATGCGCTGCATTTTGATTTGCCCTTTCTCTATAAAGCAATGTGGGGGGCGAATTTGTTCATTGCAAGGCCGAATGCGCCGGATCCGGTGCGCCAAAGCGTCCTGCGTGCAAGAGCGATGTCGCGGCGCTTGCGGGCCGTGGCAAAGCGCGGCAAAAAGGGCGGATGAACAGGACACCGCATCACCATCCGCTTCGCCTGCGCCGCTCGGTGCTCAGCGTTCCCGCCGTCAACGCGCGGGCGCTCGCCAAGTCGGCCCTGCTTGATTGCGATGCCGTCATCTTCGACCTTGAGGATTCCGTGCTGCCGGAGAAGAAGGCGGAGGCGCGCGCCGCCCTCGTTGAGCACTTCAAGACGCTCGACCGCTCCTCCGGCCAGGAGCACGTCATCCGGATCAACGCGCTCGACGGGCCGGACGGCGTGCTCGACCTTGAGGCGGTGCTCGATTGCATGCCCGATGCGGTGCTGCTGCCGAAAGTCTCCGAACCGCAGGACGTGCTGACCGTCGCCGACTGGTTTTCCGAAGCGGGGGCGGATGACGGTCCGCGCCTCTGGGCGATGATCGAGACGGCGGCGTCCCTCCTCAACCTCGCCGCCATCGCCGAGACGGGCCGCACGCGTGGCGGGCGGCTGGATTGTTTCGTCGTCGGCCTCAACGACCTGCGCAAGGAAACCGGTATCGCGGATGTTCCCGGCCGCCCCTTCCTCGTGCCGCTGCTGTTGCAGGTCGTCGTGGCGGCGCGGGCCTGCGGCCTCGACGTCATCGACAGCGTCTTCAACGATTTTTCCGACGACGAGAATTTCGGGGCGGAATGCCGGCAGGGCCGGCAGATGGGCTTTGACGGCAAGATGCTGATCCATCCCGCGCAGATCGCTGCCGCCAATGAAGCCTATGGCGTCACGGAGGCCGAGGCGGCCGAGGCGCTCGCCATCGTCTCGGCCTTCGCTGCGCCCGACAATGCCGGCAAGGCTGTCGTCTCCCTTGCCGGCCGCATGGTCGAAAAGCTCCATGCCGACCAGGCCGGGCGCATTCTCGCCAAGGCCGACCTGATCAATGACAGAAAGAAGAAAGCATGAAAGTCTACCGCTTCCTCACCGGCCCTGATGATGCCTCGTTCTGCCACAAGGTGACGCTGGCGCTGAACAAGGGCTGGGACCTGCACGGTTCGCCGACCTATGCCTACAATGCCGAGACCAAGCTGATGCAGTGCGGCCAGGCGGTGGTGAAGGATGTGCCGGGCAAGGAATATACGCCCGATATCAAGCTTTCCGAGCAGTAAGCGGGAGAATACGCTCCCGTGCGCTCTATGCCGCCGACGTTCCGGCAGACCTCGCCTCCCTCATCTCCGTCATCCTCGGGTTTAATCCGAGGATGACGTGTGGATGGACGGGTCAAGCCCGACCATGACGAAAGAGACGGCTGCGGTTCGGTGATGGCGGCTCAGCCGGCCGCGATTTCCGCGCTCGCCTCGATGCGTTCCATGTCGTCGTCCGACAGGCCGAAATGGTGGCCGATCTCGTGGATGAGGACATGGGTGACGATGTCGCCCAGCGTTTCCTCGTTCTCCGCCCAATAGTCGAGGATGGGGCGGCGGTAGAGGGTGATGCGGTTCGGCATTTCGCCGGTCTCGACGGTGAAGCGCTCGGTGATGCCGCGGCCTTCGAAAAGGCCGAGCAGGTCGAACGGAGTCTCCAGCGCCATGTCCTCGAAGACGTCGTCGCTCGGGAACTCGGCGATCTCGATGATGAGGTTGCCGGTGAGCGCACGGAACTCTTCCGGCAGGTGGCCATAGGCTTCCACCGCCAGGGATTCGAAGGCGCTGATGGTCGGGGCGTGGCGCGTGCGCCAATCCTCGGTCTGGTCAATGCGGGCCATGGGCTCTCCTTTGCCCGTCATATAGACGATTTCCAGCGTTTTTCGAGGGATGAAATTGCATGTCCCGCGTGCATCGGCGCGCGAGCGCACCGCACTGCCGGTCGATTCGATCCTTCTCTGTCAGGAGCGGAGAACGGCCGGCGCGATGGAATCGGGTCCGGGGCGGTTCTGCAACAAAATGTGATCGGTCAGTTTGCCGCAGCCACGCCGTGTTTCGACGGCACGATCCGGGCCATAAGTCTATGAAAAGACGACATTTATAATCAAGATTAGAATGACTCTAAACTGATGAGTCAACAAGGCTGACCTGTTCATTCTTGACAGTCAGGGTCGTCTTTTGCTTAATCCCGGAAACTCAGTACTTTGCGTATGGCAGGCAAGACGAAATGCTGGTTTGCAGCTGTAACTTCATCACCGAAAAGGAAATCGTTGACGTGATCAACAGCCTCCTCGACGAGGACTGTTGGCAGCTCATCGTGCCCGCAAAAGTCTATCACGCCATGCAGAAGCGCGGCCGCTGCTGCGGCTGTTTCCCCAATGTCGTCGACATCATCATCCGCACGACCGAGCAGTATCACGCCGGCCGCCACTCGACGGATGACGAGATATTTGATTTCATGACCCGCCTCAAACAATTCCACGAAGAAAACAGGAGAGCGGACCTTGAAAGGCGACAAAAAAGTCATCGAGCAGCTTAACGAAGCGCTCTATCTCGAACTCGGTGCCGTCAACCAGTACTGGCTTCATTATCGCCTGCTGGAAGACTGGGGCTACACGCTGCTCGCCAAGAAGGAGCGCGCCGAGTCGATCGAAGAGATGCAGCACGCCGACAAGCTCGTCGCCCGCATCATCTTCCTCGAGGGCCATCCGAACCTCCAGACCGTCGCGCCGCTTCGCATCGGCCAGAACGTCAAGGAAGTGCTGGAAGCCGATCTTGCCGGCGAATACGACGCCCGCACGGCCTACAAGAAATCGCGCGACATCTGTCATGACGCCGGTGACTACGTCACCATGAAGCTGTTCGAGGAGCTGCTGGCCGACGAGGAAGGTCATATCGACTTCCTCGAAACCCAGCTGGAGCTGCTCGGCAAGCTCGGCGAGGAAAAGTACGGTCAGCTCAACGCGGCGCCGGCGAACGAAGCCGAATAAGGCGCAAGCCCTACGCCCGACACAGAAAACCCCGGTCTTGCGACCGGGGTTTTTGCATTTTTCCTGCCGCAATTCCGGAGCGGCTGTCGTCAGGGCGCCAGATGCGCGAAGGCCGCGACGACCTCCTCGTAGACCTTGCGCTTGAAGGGCACGATGAGGTCCGGCAGATCGCGCATCGGCTTCCATTCCCAGGCGTCGAATTCCGCGTCGTGACCGCCCGGCGGTGGATTGATGGCGATCTCGTCCTCCGCGCCCTCGAAGCGGAACGCGTACCAGCGCTGCGTCTGGCCGCGATACTTGCCCTTGAGGCCAACGCCGATCAGGTGGGCGGGCAGGTCGTAATTGATCCAGCGGCCGGCATCGGCGAGCAGCGAGACGTTGCGGATGCCGGTTTCCTCGTAGAGTTCGCGATAGGCGGCCTTCAGCGGGTCCTCGCCCTTGTCGATGCCGCCCTGCGGCATCTGCCAGAGCTGCGGCGAGCCGTCATATTCGGAATTGCCGACGGGAATCCGCCGGCCTGCCCAGACCTTGTTCTCGGCGTTCAGCACCATGATGCCGACACAGGGACGGTACGGCAGGTCCTCGGCCCTGATCCCCTTGTCCTTTTCCTTGCCCATCGAAATGTCCTATTGCTTGGCGGGAACGGCTGCGAGCGACGCGACGCCGACGATCTCGATGCCGCGGCCGCCTGCTTCCTCGCACCATTCGCGGATCGCGTCCACACTTTCATCGAAGGCCGAGGCCATGCCGATCGCCGTGCCGTTGCGCCGGGCGATGCGTTCGAGTTCGTCGAGCTTCCTCAAGATCGCCTCACGCGACAGATCGCCGTCGAGCTGGAGGTCGGCAAAGGCGTGCGGGGCCTCGACGGCGCCGGCAAGGGTGCCGGACAGCGACTGTGCCGAACTGCCGTCATCGAGGAAGAAAAGGCCGCGGCTCGAAATGTCGCGGATGACGGGCTCCAGCGCGTCGGCATCGGACAGGAAGCGGCCGCCCATGAAATTGACGATGCCGGTATAGTTGGTGATCTGCGCCATGGCGCGGTGCAGTTCCGCAAGATTCCCGGCCTCGCCGCGATCGGTGCGCAGCGTATAGGGGCCGGGGTCGTTCTGCGGATAGTCGAAGGGCTCCAGCGGCATCTGCAGCAGGATCTCGTGGCCGCCGCGGCGGGCCTCCTGCATCCAGCGCGACAGGCTGTTGCCGCTGGCGGCGAAGGCGAGTGTCACTTCGCCCGGCAGTTCGCGGATGGCGCGCTGCGTGCCCGTCTGGCTGAGGCCGAGCCCGCCGACGACGATGGCGATGCGCGTGCCGCGCGCGCCGGACCAGGGGCGGGCGTACTGGTCCATCGGCCGCGTGCCATCGAGGCCGATGATCGGGATCCTGCCGTCGGACGTCTCCTCCAGCAGATCCTCGTTCGGGAAGGCGGCGGAGCGTGCGTCCTGGCCGATGCGGTTGGCCTCGATGATGAGCGGGCCGGTGCCGCTGCGCGTGCCGGGCGTGTAGGTGCGCACGACATTGCCGTCGTCGGTCAGCGTTTCCTGGACGCGGGCGCCGGAAAGGCCGTTCGCGCGGCGCACGCCGTCCTTCGCCGCCGCCGTCTTCTGGTCGGCCTTGCCTTCGGCGGTCGTCTGCGCGGCGGTTTCTTCCGTCGGGGGGCTGTAAGGCGTGGTGTCAAGGCCGCTCGGGGCGGTCGCGGTCCAGCTCGAAAAGCCGATGAGACCGATGGCGGCAAGCGTGAACAGGATCGTGCCGGTGGAGAACCGCGACGGTCCCGCCGGTCGGGGCCTTGCCTTGCGGTTCTGGCCGAGAGGTGCGTGAATGTCTGTGCCCAAGGTCAGTCCGCGCCGGCCGCTAGAGCATTTCCAGCCGAAGCGGCACCGCTTCGGCGTCGGAGAATGCGGTAAAACAAGACTCCAGAGCATGTCACGCAAAAGCGTGCGGCGGTTCTGCGATCACGACATGCTTGTGGTGCATGGGGAAATCCGGGCCCGTGCGTCACGGGCCCGGCGGAGGCGGGTTACTTCTTCAGCTCGGCCTTTTCCGGATTGGCCGGGAAGGCCTTGTCGGTCTTCTCGCCGCGCAAGAGTTCCAGCGCGTATTGAAGCTGGAGGTCGTCCTTGGCTTCCGGCGGGACGTAGGCCGAGGAGCCCGAGCCTTCCTGCGTCTCGCTCTGGCCCTGGATGTGGCCGCGCAGGTTGGATTCGCCGGCGGCTTCCAGCTTGCCCTGCAATTCGGGCGGCAGCGGCTGCTCGACGGTGATGTCGGGCGTGATGCCGGTGCCCTGGATCGACTTGCCGGACGGCGTGTAGTAGAGCGCCGTCGTCAGGCGCAGCGCGCCGGCATCGCCCATCGGGATGATGGTCTGGACGGAACCCTTGCCGAAGGAGCGCGTGCCGAGCACGGTGGCGCGGCGCAGGTCCTGCAGTGCACCGGCGACGATTTCCGACGCCGAGGCCGAGCCGCCATTGACCATGACGATGACCGGCTTGCCGTCGGTGATGTCGCCCGGTGTCGCGTTGAAGCGGCGGGTCTCGTCCTCGTTGCGGCCGCGGGTCGAAACGACCTCGCCGCGCTCCAGGAAGGCGTCGGAGACGTTGATCGCCTGGTCGAGCAGGCCGCCCGGGTTGAGGCGCAGGTCGAGCACGTAGCCCTTCAGCTTGTCGGCCGGAACCTCTTCCTTGATCTTGGTGATCGCGGCTTCCAGGTCGTCGTAGGTCTTTTCCGTGAAGGAGATGACGCGGAGATAGCCGACATCGTTCTCGACGCGGGATTTCACCGCCCGCACGGCGATGATGTCGCGCATGATGGTCAGCTCGATCGGCTTGTCGGCGCCCTTGCGGATCAGCGTCAGCTTGATCGGCGTGTTGACGGCGCCGCGCATCTTCTCGACCGCTTCCTCCAGCTTCAGGCCGCGTACGTCCTGGCCGTCGATCTTGGAGATGAAGTCGCCCGCAAGCACGCCCGCGCGGGCGGCCGGCGTGTCGTCGATCGGCGTGATGACCTTGACGAGTTCGTCTTCCATCGTGACTTCGATGCCGAGGCCGCCGAATTCGCCGCGCGTCTGGGTGCGCATGTCCTCGGCGTCCTTGGCATTCATGTAGGAGGAATGCGGATCGAGCGAGGTGAGCATGCCGTTGATGGCATTCTCGATGAGCTGGTCTTCCTTGGGCGGCGTCACGTATTGCGCGCGCACGCGCTCGAAGACGTCGCCGAAGATGGAAAGCTCGCGATAGGTCGACGAGCCGGCGGCTTCGGCCGGCAATGTGGCCGTGTTGATGACGCTCATCGCCGTGGCACCCATCAGTGCACCGACGAGAACAAGAGAAGCCCTACGTATCATTGCGTGCCTTTCCAGAATTTTTAGCGGACCACCACGGCCGGGAATCAACCGGTTTTCCGTTCTTTCGGAATTCAATGTAAAGTGTCGGCTTGTCCGTTTCCAGCGTCAAAGCGTTGACACTCGCCACCCTTTTTTCGCCCATCACGGCGAGCGGTTCTCCCGCCACGACGAACTGACCCTCCCGCACGCTCACCCGGTCCATGCCGGCAAGGACGAGATGGTAGCCCTCCCCGGCGTTCAGGATGATCATGCGCCCATAACTGCGGAACGTGCCGGCAAAGACGATCCATCCATCGGCGGGGGCCGTGACCAGCGCGCCCGGATTGGCCGCCAGCGTCAGCCCCTGCGAATCATGGCCGGTGCCGTCCGCCTCGCCGAATTGGCGCAGAACGTCGCCCGCCACGGGAAAGTCCAGTTTCGCCTGCAGTTCGGAGAATTCATATGCCGGAGCAATGCGGTTT
This sequence comes from Shinella granuli, assembly GCF_004341885.1. GTDB lineage: Bacteria > Pseudomonadota > Alphaproteobacteria > Rhizobiales > Rhizobiaceae > Shinella > Shinella granuli. The sequence continues at coordinate 122,407 of NZ_SLVX01000011.1, forward strand.
TTGTCGGGCACGCTGTCGCGGGCGAGCGCCCTCGCCTTCTCGCGGTCGGCCTCGCTCTGGCCCCGGCGTTCCTCTTCTTTGGCGCGGGCAAGCGCGGCGGCGTCGCGCACGGAGCCGATGTCGCGCTCCAGGCTGCCGATCAGGCCTTCGAGGCTGGTGGCGCGGGCGGCGAGTTCCTCGGCGCGGCGGCGTTCGGCGGCCAGCGTGCGGCTGTTGGTCTGCGCCAGCGCCTCGTTCTGGGCGACCAGCAGTTCGGAGCGCTTCTCCTCCTCGATGCGCCGCTGCATGGCATCGGTCAGTTCCGTGCGCTCGCGGTCGATGTCGCTCTTGATGTCCATCAGCGCCGTCAGGTCGTCGACGAGATCTTCCGTTTCCTTGCGGATGCCCGGAACGACCGCGCCGAGAAGAATGGCGCTCCTGACCGAGGAGAGGGCGTCCTCCGGATTGACGAGCAGGGCGGGCGGCGGGTTTCGCCCCATGCGCTGGAGCGCGGCGAGAACCTCAGCCAGGAGGCCGCGGCGCTCGTGCAGCGAGGCGCGAACGCCCGCTTCGCGCTCGCGCATGCCCTCCAGCCGCTTTTCGCCGGCAAGGATCTTTTCCTCCATGCTCTTGCGCATGGCGGCCGATTTGACGATTTCCTCGCGCAGGGTCTGGCGGGTCTTTTCCAGCTTGGCGATCTCGGCTTCGAGCTGTTTCGTCTTCTCTTCGGAGACCGTGATGGACTGGGAGAGCGCTTCGAGCTCGCGGCGCGTGCTGTCGCGGCGCAGCGTCAGGGCGGCCGCCGGATCGGGCTCGGCCTTCGGCAGCGATCCCGTTTTTTCCAGCGCGACGCCGGTCTCGTTCGGCTCGGCGGCGATGGGGTGGGGCAGAAGCGCCAGCATCAGGGCAGCACAAAGCCAAGCCGGCCGCAGCAGACGGCCGGCGCCTTCCCCCCGATTGGTTGTCTGGGCTTTCCTCATCGCTCCCCGAACGTCCGTTCTCCCCGCTCTATGCTGATTTGGCGCTTTCGCCAAGAACGTCACTTGGCCAACAAACCGCGCCGAAAATACGGCTGCGGCCCATCCTGCGCCTCCAGCCTTGCGCGGCGGTGACGCCTGCGTCAGCTACGGTGATAGGGGTGGCCGGAGAGAATGGTGACGGCGCGATAGAGCTGTTCGGCGATGAGGATGCGCACGAGCTGGTGCGGCCAGGTCATCTTGCCAAGGCAGAGCGTGGCGTCGGCGCGCTCGTAGAGGGCGGGATCGAGCCCGTCGGCACCGCCGATGGCGATCATCAGCTCGCGCTTGCCGGCATCGCGAAACCCGCCGATGAGATCGGCAAAGGCGGGGGAGTCGAGCGCCTTGCCGCGCTCGTCGAGCAGGATCAGCACGGCGCCGTCGGGCAGCGCCTTCTGCAGCAGGGCCGCTTCCTCGCGCTTGCGCGTCTCGGCATTGCCGGCGCGGCTTTCGCCGACCTCGGCAAGCTTGCCAAGCTCCAGGCCGATCGCGGGGCCGGCCTTGGCGAAACGGTCCATGTAGCGGGCCGCAAGATCCTTCTCAGGGCCGGCCTTCAGCCGTCCAACCGCAAAAAGTCCAACCCGCATCGCCGCAAGCCCTGTCCGTTCGGGTGACGCCTAAGCCGCGCCACCGTTTTTCCTCGCCGGACAGGCGCCCGGCGTCATTTCAATGGACGGTGCCGTCCTCGATCTCGGGAGCCGCCCACATCCGTTCGATGTTGTAGAACTCCCGGACTTCCGGCCGGAACACGTGAACGATGATATCGCCCGTGTCGATCAGCACCCAGTCGCCCGCCTCCAGGCCTTCGACGCGGGCATTGCCCAGGCCTTCGTCCTTGAGATCGGAGATGAGGTGGTCGGCAATCGCCATGACATGACGGTTCGAGCGTCCGGATACGACCACCATGTAGTCGCCCAGCGCCGATTTGCCGGCAATGTTGATGGTGACAATATCTTCTGCCTTCGAGTCCTCGAGGCTTGCGAGGACCAGTTGAAGGGCACGGTCGGCGGCATCGTCGCCCCTTCCCGCGCTCTTTGAGAAAACGCCGATGACGCTTCCCTTCGCGTGCACTGTTGTCAGGTTCGTTCCTTTCTGTGTAACAGGACAAGCACGTCTTGCACCGGCGTGTCGGGCCGGCACCTACCAAATGTAGGCATCAAAGGTTACCACTTTCAAGACGTCACTTCTGAGGGATGGTTTTCTCTAGGGCCGCCTGGCTGCGCAGCGCCGTGGAGCTGAGCGGCGAGCGGGGGCCGTGGATGAAGGTCCAGGCCGGCGCCCGGCGGCCGGCAAGCGACATCGCATCCTCCTCGTCGATGCGTGCATAGTCGAAGGTCTTGGCCATGCGTGAGGAGAGATAGGCGAGCGTCGAGCCCGGCCGGTCGATGACGGCGATGGGGAAGGTGCAGGCGATCTTCTGCCAGTTCTGCCAGCGGTGGAAGGTGCCGAGATTGTCGGCGCCCATGATCCAGACGAAATGGACGCCGCGGTTGAGCGCCTGCACGCGCTGGAGGGCCTTCGCCGTATAGCTCTGGCCAAGCCGCTTCTCGAAGGCCGTCACCTTGACGCGCGGGCCGGGGGCGATGTCCTCGCTGAGGCGGATGCGCTCGGCGAGCGGGGCGAGGTTCCGGTGGTCCTTCAAGGGGTTGCCGGGGGTCACCATCCACCAGAGCTGGTCGAGGCCGAGGCGGCGCAGGGCGATTTCCGCGACCAGCGCATGGCCCTCGTGCGGCGGGTTGAACGAGCCGCCGAACAGGCCGATCGCCATGCCCTTTTCCGCATGCGGCATTCTCAGGTAGCGCTCTGCAACCGCGTCCGACGTCACTTAGGGCCGCACCTGTCCGGTGCCGCGCACGCGGTATTTGAAGGAGGTGAGCTGCTCGACGCCGACAGGCCCGCGCGCATGCATCTTGCCCGTCGCGATGCCGATCTCGCCGCCCATGCCGAACTCGCCGCCATCGGCGAACTGGGTGGAGGCGTTGTGCAGCAGGATCGCCGAATCGATCTCCGTGAAGAAGCGCGCGACGACCGCGGGATCCTCGGCGATCACGGCTTCCGTATGGGCGGAAGACCAGCGGTTGATATGCTCGATCGCGCCGGAAATGCCGTCGACGAGCGTGACGGAGATGATGGCGTCGAGATATTCGGTCGACCAGTCCGCCTCCGTCGTGGAGACAAGGTTTTCGATCCGGGCGCGGATCTCGTCCGTCGCACGCACCTCGCAGCCGGCGGCGCGCAGGCCTTCAAGAAGCGGCGCGAGATGCGTGTCGGCCGCGGCGCGGTCGATCAGCAGCGTCTCCGCCGCGCCGCAGATGCCCGTGCGGCGCATCTTCGCGTTGACGACGATCGTCTTCGCCATGTCGAGATCGGCGGATTTGTCGATATAGATGTGGCAGAGGCCTTCGAGATGGGCGAAGACCGGCACGCGCGCCTCGCTCTGCACGCGGGCGACGAGGCTTTTTCCCCCGCGCGGCACGATGACGTCGATCGTGCCGCCGAGACCGGACAGCATGGCGCCGACGGCGGCACGGTCCGTGACGGGCACGTACTGGATGGCGTGTTCCGGCAGGCCGGCGGCCTTGAGGCCGGCGACGAGGCAGGAATGGATCGCCTGCGATGAATTCACGCTGTCCGAGCCGCCGCGCAGGATCACGGCATTGCCGGCCTTGAGGCACAGCGCCCCGGCATCTGCCGTCACGTTCGGCCGGCTTTCATAGATGACGCCGATGACGCCGAGCGGCGTGCGCACGCGCTCGATATGCAGGCCGTTCGGCCGGTCCCATTCGGCGATGACATCGCCGACCGGGTCCTTCAGGCCGGCAATGTCGCGGAGCGCGCCCGCAATGCCTTCGATGCGCTCGGCCGTCAGCGTCAGCCGGTCGATGAAGGAGGCGGCGACGCCGCTTTCCCGGGCATTGGCAAGGTCGACGGCATTGGCGGCGAGGATGGCATCGCGGCCGGCAAGGATTTCCGCGGCCATCGCGTCGAGCGCATGGTTCTTCGCATCGGCGGTGGCGATGGCGAGCGGCCGCGCCGCGGCGCGGGCATTGCGGCCGATCTCGGCCATCAGGCTGTCGATATCGGTCCTGACCTGGTCAAGCATGGCTGACGTCCTTTTTCGCCTCGGCGGCGAGCGGTGCGGAAAGGCCGGTCACCACGAGGTCATCCCTGTGCACCATGGCGGCGCGGCCGGCATAACCAAGGATGGCGGCGATCTCCGCCGATTTCTTGCCGATGATCATGCGGGCCTCGTCCGCGTCGTAGCCGGCAAGCCCGCGGGCGATCTCGCGCCCGTTCGTGCCGTAGATCGAGACCGTGTCGCCGCGCGAGAACGTGCCCCAGACGCCGCGCACGCCGGCCGGCAGCAGGCTCTTGCCCGAGGTCAGCGCCGTTTCCGCGCCGGCGTCGATCTCCAGCCGGCCGGCCGGCTGGAGCTGCCCGGCGATCCAGGTCTTGCGCGCCGTCACCGGCGAGCCCGAGGGCGCGAACCAGGAGGAGCGCGCGCCTTGCTCGACGGCGCGCAGCGGGTGGTCGACCTTGCCGGAGGCGATGATCATGGCGCAGCCTGCGCCCGTCGCGATCTTGCCGGCATCGATCTTGGTGCGCATGCCGCCGCGCGACAGCTCCGAGGCCGCGCCGCCGGCCATGGCCTCGATCTCGGGCGTGATCGCCGCGATGGTTTCGAGGAAACGCGCCTCCGGGTCGAGATGCGGCGGAGCCGTGTAGAGCCCGTCGATATCGGAGAGCAGGACGAGCAGATCGGCGCCGGTCATGGTGGCGACGCGCGCGGCGAGCCGATCGTTGTCGCCGTAGCGGATTTCCGTCGTCGCGACCGTGTCGTTCTCGTTGATGATGGGCACGGCGCCCAGTTTCAGGAGCTGGTTGATCGTCGCGCGGGCGTTGAGGTAGCGACGCCGTTCCTCCGTATCGCCCAGCGTCAGGAGAATCTGGCCGGCGACGATGCCGTCCATCGAGAGGCTTTCCGACCAGGCGCGGGCCAGCGCGATCTGGCCGACGGCGGCGGCGGCCTGGCTCTCCTCCAGCTTCAGGGCGCCCGAGGGCACTTTCAGCACGGAGCGGCCGAGCGCAATGGCGCCGGAGGAGACGACGAGCACCTCCGTGCCGCCGGCGCGCAGCGCCGCTATGTCCCTGCACATGGCGTCGAGCCAGGCCTTTTTCAGGCCGCTCGCGCGGTCGACGAGCAGGGCCGAGCCGATCTTGATCACAATCCGGCGGTGTTTTCCGAGCGGTTTGCGGTGCTTCGTCATCTCAGTCGTCGGATCCGGAGTTCTTCGCCTCAACGATGATGTCGCGCAGCGCCCGGAGCGTGCCCGTCATGCCGACATTGGCGACGGCGGAAATCTGGAACGGCGTCTGCCCGCTCGCCTTCGCCAGCGCCTTGGTCTTCTTCTTCAACTCGTCCTCGTCGAGCAGGTCGATCTGCGAGAGCGCGACGATCTCCGGCTTGTCGGTGATGCCGCCGCCATAGGCTTCCAGCTCGTGCTTCACCGTCTTGTAGGCCTTGGCGACGTCCTCCTCCTGCGCGGAGACGAGGTGCAGCAGCACGCGCGTGCGCTCGACATGGCCGAGGAACCGGTCGCCGAGCCCGATGCCGTCATGCGCGCCCTCGATGAGGCCGGGAATGTCGGCGAGGATGAACTCGCCGCCGTCGATCGTCGCGACGCCGAGATTGGGGTGCAGCGTGGTGAAGGGATAGTTGGCGATCTTCGGCCGGGCCCGCGTGCAGGTGGCGAGGAAGGTCGATTTCCCGGCATTGGGCAGGCCGACGAGGCCCGCATCGGCGATCAGCTTCAATCGGAGCCAGATGGTCTTCTCGTCGCCCTCCAGGCCCGGATTGGCCCAGTTCGGCGCCTGGTTGGTCGCCGACTTGAAATGCGCATTGCCGAAGCCGCCATTGCCGCCGGCGGCCAGCTTGAAGCGCTGGCCTTCCGTGACGAGGTCGACGATCAGCGTCTCGTTGTCTTCCTCGAAGATCTGCGTGCCGACCGGCACCTTCAACGTCACGCTGGCGCCGTTCGCGCCGGTGCGGTTGCGCCCCATGCCGTGCGTGCCGGTCGCCGCCTTGAAATGCTGCTGGTAGCGGAAGTCGATCAACGTGTTGAGGCCGTTGACGGCCTCCACCCAGACATCGCCGCCACGCCCGCCATCGCCGCCATCGGGGCCGCCGAATTCGACGAATTTTTCACGACGGAACGAGACAGCCCCTGCCCCGCCGTCACCGGACCGGATATAGACTTTTGCTTCGTCCAGGAACTTCATCGGCTCGCCGTTCGCTTTTCTCGTATTTTCATAGTGCCGTCTTCGATATAGCCGCTTCCGTGAGAGGTCAAAGACTATCGTGAAATTCGTCAGCTACAACGTTCAGTACGGCATCGGTCTCGACAACCGGTTCGACCTGCCGCGCATCGTCTCCAGCATTCACGGCGCCGATATCATCGCGCTGCAGGAAGTGACCCGCAATTTCAGCCGCAACGGCCATGTCGACATGGTCGCCGAGCTGCAGACGCTGCTTGCCAATCACTATTCCGTCTTCGGCGCGGCCTGCGATCTCGATGCGGGCTCGGCGATCGAGCAGGGCCGCGTGGTCAACCGCCGCTTCCAGTTCGGCAACATGATCTTCTCGCGCTGGCCGATCCTGTCGACCCGCACCATCCTCCTGCCGCGCACGCGCACCCTCGACAAGCTGAACCTGCAGCGCGGCGCGACCGAGGCGGTGATCGCCACGCCCAGGGGGCCGCTCCGCGTCTATTCCGTGCATCTCGACCACGTGCACCGCGACGAGCGCATCGCGCAGATCCGCACCCTCAAGGATCGTGCGCGGCTCTACCCCGTCGAGGGCGGCGCGATTTCCGGCGCCCATGAATTCGGCCTCGCCGAGCCGCCGGTGCCGGAGGACTACGTGCTGATGGGCGATTTCAACATGGTGCCGGAATCGCCGGAATATTGCGAGATGGTCGGCGGCGTGGATGCGCTCTACGGCCGGCAGATCCGTGCCACCCATCCGGTCGACGCGCTGGCCGGTCTCGGCAAGCGCCATGCCGCCAGCTATAGCTGGGTCGATCCGAAGAACCATGCCGAGCGCCTCTTCCTCGATTACTGTTTCCTCAGCCATGGTCTCGTGGAACGGCTGACGGACGCCTGGGTCGACGAGACCGCCTTCGGTTCCGATCATCTGCCGGTCTGGTTCGAACTGTCGTGACTGTCATGGTCGGGGCGGATCTCTCCGCCCCGCTCTTTTTCAGTGCCGCGGCGCCGCCGGGCGGAAATCGCCCGGCTCCAGCCGCGTCTCGATATGCGGCACCATCGCGCCACGGGCGACGCAGAAGAGATCGCTGCATCCGGTGATGCGGAAGCCCGCCTTCTCCTGTACCCTGAGCGAAGCGACGTTGTCGGCGAAGATGCCGGACCGGATATCCGTGCCGGGCATCCGCATCAGGAACCGCGCCGTCGCCGTATGCACGGCCTCGCTCATATAGCCCCGTCCCCAGTAGAAGCGATTCAGCCAGTAGCCGAGCTCCCATCCGCCGCGGCGGCGCTCGAAGGAGACGCAGCCGATATGCACGTCGTCCCCCGCGGTGATGGCGAAGGCCCAGCCCTCGGCGAGATCGGTGGTGGCGACGGAAAGCCATTCGGCCGCATCCTGCCGGTCATAGGGCGCGGGCACCCGCGCCAGCATGCGCGAGACCTGGAAGTCGTTCAGCGACTGGGCGATCGCCTGTGCATCGGACATGCGGTGCGGGCGCAGGACGAGGCGCGTCGTCGCGACGGTCGGGCAGGGCCCGGGGCCGGCGACGGACGCGCGTTCCATCTGGGTCTGCATGGCGTTCATCGCATGCCTCCCCAGCTCTTCAGCGAGACCCAGGTCTTGCGGTCCAGCCGGTACCATTCGACGGGCACCATGCCGCCGACGGCAAGGCTCTGCACCATGCCGGTCGCCTGGAACTGGAAGCCGCACTTCTGGATGACCCGGCGCGAGGGGATGTTCATGACCCGGCAGCGCGCATCGATCTGCTCGATGTCGCGGGTGCGGAAGGCCATGTCGATCAGCGCGTGGGCCGCCTCGGTGACATATCCCTGGTTCCAGTAGGGCTCGCCTAGCCAATAGCCGAGCTCGACCGTCCGCCCGTCCTCGTGCGGTTCGATCCCGCAGCATCCGAGGAAGGCACCGTTGTCGGCTTTCGTAATGGCATAGACGCACTTGCCAATCGCGCCGGCGCGTGTGCGTCGCACGAAATCGGCAGCATCCGCGACCGTGTAGGGGTGCGGCATGCGGGCGACCATGTTGGCGATATTGGCGTTGTTGGCGAGATGGGCAAGGGCGTCGATGTCGTCTTCGTGCGGGGCTCTCATGACGAGCCTCTGCGACAGCAAGATCGGGCAATCGGTCCTCGACCGTTCAGGCCTCAGCCGTTCCTTGGGAGACCGTGATTGGTCGTCCCTTAACAATTCGGTCTGCATGGTTCAGTCCTCCAGAGCAAAAAGGGGAGATGAGTCTTGCCCCATCTCCCCTTTTTTCTTCAGGCCTGAACCTGCAGCGTCAGCCGGGTCGATGAGACGCCGGCTGTTTTAGAGCGCTACCGGCTTATTCCGCTGCTTCCGCTTTCGGGGCGACAGACACGTAGACGCGACCGTTGGCCTTCGTACGGAAATTCACATTGCCAGCCGTAAGGGCGAAGATCGTGTGATCCTTGCCGAGGCCGACATTGGCACCGGGATGCCACTGCGTGCCACGCTGACGGACGATAATGTTGCCTGCGACGACGGCTTCGCCGCCGAACTTCTTCACGCCAAGGCGCTTGGACTCGGAATCGCGACCGTTGCGCGAGGAGCCGCCAGCTTTCTTGTGTGCCATGGGAGTTCTCCTTTACCTGTCCAGATTATTCGGCTGCGGCTTCAGCGGCGGCTTCGGACTTCTTGGAAGCCTTCTTTGCCTTGCCGGCTGCGGCGATGTCGAGAATGCGGACAGTCGTGTTGTGCTGACGATGGCCGCGCGAGCGCTTCGAGTTCTGGCGGCGGCGCTTCTTGAAGGCGATGACCTTCTTGCCACGGCCATGCTCGACGACTTCGGCGGTCACGACGGCGCCTTCGACGAAGGGCGCGCCGATCGTGGCATCGGCGCCGACGCCGACCATCAGCACTTCGGTGAATTCGATCTTGGCGCCTGCGTCGCCCGACAGCTTTTCAATCGTCAGGACGTCGTTGGCGGCCACGCGGTACTGCTTACCGCCGGTCTTGATGACTGCGAACATATTTTATCCTTTCATGTTCGTGCCGGCTCTTTGCCTCTGAAGGCAAGGCCGTCTTTTTGTCAGTCGGTAATGGCGGTGCATTGGCGCACCGCCGGTTCAAGCGGTTCGTTGCGAGACAGGCGCTTGCAATAGACAAGGCCGGGCGGCGCAAAGAACCAGCGTTGCGGCACGGGTCAGACCTATGCCACTGCACCTTGCGCAATAGGTGAGGCCATGAAAACTGTCAAGGGGATTTCCGTCACCATGACAAATAGATGAACTTTCCGCGCCCCAGCCCCCTTGCAACCCCGCCCGACACCCGCTATGTACCGCCCGCGCTCAAAAGGCGCCGACCTGATGCGGAGAGGTGGCAGAGAGGTCGAATGCACCGCACTCGAAATGCGGCATACCTGCAAGGGTATCGTGGGTTCGAATCCCACCCTCTCCGCCATAAACTTCCTTCTTAGCATTACTGCGTGATTTGCCTGCTTTCCTGCGGCGGGCGCATGGACTTGGTGCGGTGCGTCATGGCATAGGGCGCGGGACACGACGAGGCCCGGTTTTTCATGATCCGCATCGAGAACATCAGCAAGTCCAACAGCCATCGCATCCTGTTCATCGAGGCGTCCGCCGCGTTGAACCGGGGGGAGAAGATCGGGCTTGTCGGGCCGAACGGGGCCGGCAAGACGACGCTCTTTCGCATGATCACCGGACAGGAGACGCCGGACGAGGGGCAGGTCTCGGTCGAGAAGGCGGTTTCGATCGGCTATTTCAGCCAGGATGTCGGCGAGATGGAAGGGCGCAGCGCCGTCACCGAGGTGATGGACGGGGCGGGGCCGGTGAGTTCGGTCGCCGCGGAGCTGCGCGCGCTCGAGGCGGCGATGGTCGATCCGGACCGGCTCGACGAGATGGACGCCATCATCGAGCGGTATGGCGAGGTGCAGGCGCGCTACGAGGAGCTCGACGGCTACGGATTGGAAAGCCGGGCGCGCGAGGTGCTGGCGGGCCTGAGTTTCAGCCAGGAGATGATGGACGGCGATGTCGGCAAGCTCTCCGGCGGCTGGAAGATGCGAGTGGCGCTGGCGCGCATCCTCCTGATGCGGCCGGACGTCATGCTGCTCGACGAGCCGAGCAACCATCTCGATCTCGAAAGCCTGATCTGGCTGGAGCAGTTCCTGAAGGGCTATGACGGCGCGCTGCTGATGACCTCGCACGACCGCGAGTTCATGAACCGCATCGTGACGAAGATCATCGAGATCGATGCCGGCTCGCTCACCACCTATTCGGGCGATTATGCCTTCTACGAGCAGCAGCGGGCGCAGAACGAGAAGCAGCAGCAGGCGCAGTTCGAGCGCCAGCAGGCGATGCTCGCCAAGGAGATCAAGTTCATCGAGCGCTTCAAGGCGCGCGCCTCCCATGCCGCGCAGGTGCAGAGCCGGGTCAAGAAGCTCGACAAGATCGAGCGCGTCGAGCCGCCGCGCCGTCGCCAGACGGTCCTGTTCGAGTTCAAGCCGGCGCCGCGCTCGGGCGAGGACGTCGTCAGCCTCAGGAATGTCGACAAGGCCTATGGCAGCCGGTCCATCTACCGGGATTTCAGCTTCCTCATCCGCCGGAAGGAGCGCTGGTGCGTGATGGGCATCAACGGCGCCGGAAAGTCCACGCTGCTGAAGCTCGTCGCCGGGGCGGCGCGCCCGGATACGGGCAGCGTGACGATCGGGGCGAGCGTCAAGGTCGGCTATTTTGCACAGCATGCTATGGATCTGCTCGACGGGGACCTGACCGTGTTCCAGTGGCTGGAGGCGGAGTTTCCGCGCGCGGGGCAGGGGCCGCTGCGCACGCTCGCCGGCTGCTTCGGCTTTTCGGGCGACGACGTCGAGAAGAAGTGCCGGGTTCTGTCTGGCGGCGAGAAGGCGCGGCTGGTGATGGCGGCGATGCTGTTCGATCCGCCGAACTTCCTGATCCTCGACGAGCCGACGAACCATCTCGACCTCGATACCAAGGAAATGCTGATCAAGGCGCTCTCGGAATACGAGGGCACCATGCTCTTCGTGTCGCACGACCGCCATTTCCTCGGCGCGCTGTCGAACCGCGTGCTGGAGCTCAACGGCGACGACGTGCATCAATATCCGGGCGGCTATACCGACTATGTCGCCCAGACCGGCCACGAGGCGCCCGGCCTTCCGAACTGATCCAAAGGGGCGAGCGGCTGGTTCTCACGCCTTGCCGAGATATTGCTCGTCCGTCACCTGTTCCAGCCAGGTCACGGGCGAACCATCCTGCGCTTCGGCGATGGCGACATGGGTCATCGCGGTCTTGTCCGTCGCGCCGTGCCAGTGTTTTTCGTCGGGCGGGAACCAGACGACGTCGCCCGGGCGGATCTCCTCGATCGGCCCGCCCTCGCGCTGCGCCCAGCCGAGGCCTGATGTGACGATGACGGTCTGGCCCAGCGGATGGGTGTGCCAGGCGGTGCGGGCGCCGGGCTCGAAGGTGACGATGGCGCCGCCGGCGCGGCCGGGCGCTTGCGCCTTGAAGGGCGTGTCGAGGCGGACCTTGCCGGTGAAGTAGTCGGCCGGGCCTGGCGTCGAGGGGCTGGTGCCGTTGCGCTTGATGTCCATATCCGTCTCCTGATTCTGCTGTGCGGATCATATACCGGCAAGAGTGCTGGCGAAGCCGCCGGAGACGATTTATGAGAACGGCGCAGGGTATCAAGGCGGTGCGGAATGGACAAGCGGCGGATCGGGATCGTCGGCGGCGGGCCGGCCGGGCTGATGGCGGCGGAGGTGCTTGCGGCGCGCGGCCATGCGGTGAGCGTGCTGGAAGCCATGCCGACCATCGGGCGAAAGTTCCTGCTGGCCGGAAAGTCGGGTCTCAACATCACCCATTCCGAGCCCTATGACCGTTTCGCCACCCGCTTCGGCGCGGCGGGCGCGCATCTGCGGCCGGCGCTCGATGCCTTCACGCCCGAAGATCTGCGGGCCTGGGCGGAGGGGCTCGGCACGAAGACCTTTGTCGGGTCCTCGGGACGGGTGTTTCCGGTCGCCATGAAGGCCTCGCCGCTGCTGCGGGCCTGGCGGGCGCGGCTGGAAGGGCAGGGCGTCGCCATCCGCGTGCGCCATCGCTGGACGGGGTTTGCGCCGGAAGGGCTGCGTGTCGAGACGCCCGATGGCGCGGTCGTGATGGCGTTCGATGCGGTCCTGCTGGCGCTCGGCGGCGCGAGTTGGCCGCGGCTCGGCTCGGATGCGGCCTGGGTCGATGGCCTTGCGGAACGGGGCGTCGGCATCGCGCCCTTCCGCCCGGCCAATTGCGGTTTCGACGTGGACTGGTCGCCGGTCTTCGCCGAGCGCTTTGCCGGCGCGCCGGTCAAGGGCGTCACGGCGCAGTCCGCGGCGGGCACGATCCCCGGCGAATTCGTCGTCTCGAAGACGGGAATCGAGGGCAGCCTCGTCTATGCCCATGCGGCGGCGCTGCGCGATGCGCTGGAGGCGTCGGACGCGGCCTCTCTCACGCTCGATCTTGCACCCGGGCGCAGCCTCGCGCGGCTTGCGGCCGACCTGGCCCGGCAGGGCGGCAAGGCGAGCTTTTCCAGCCGGCTCCGCAAGGGCGCGGGCCTCGACGGGGTCAAGGCGGCCCTGCTGCGGGAATGTGTCCGTGAGGTCCCGGCCTTGCCGCCCGGCGCGCTGGCCGCGGCGATCAAGGCGCTGCCGGTCCCTCTCGTCCGGCCACGGCCGATCGCGGAGGCGATTTCCGTGGCGGGCGGCATCCGGTTCGATGCCGTCGATGCGGACTATGGGTTGAAGGCCCTGCCGGGCGTCTTCGTGGCCGGCGAAATGCTCGACTGGGAGGCGCCGACCGGCGGTTACCTGCTGACGGCCTGCCTTGCGACCGGTCGGGCGGCGGCCGAGGGTATCGATCGCTGGCTGTCCAATCGGGCGGGTTGAACCCGAGCAGTCAGCCGCGCCTCGGCCGGGTCGGCGCCTGGCTGAGGCTGGCGGCCGCATCCTTCAGGCAGGTGAGGTAGCGATCGCGATTGGCCAGCCCGTCGTCGCGCGGGGTGACGAGGCACAGCGTGGCGGCGGCATGCCCCTCGTCCATGACCGGCACGGCGAAGCAATGGGTGAAGCTGTCGACGATGCTGTTGAAGGTGAAGAAGCCTTCGTGCCCGGCCTGGCGCACCTCGGTGAGGAAGGCCTGCGGGTCGAGCCATTCGCCGCCCGGAAGCTGGAAATCCTGCGGCGGGATGAAGGCGAGGATCTCCTCGTCCGTCATGTGCGCGACGAGCAGGCGGCCGGAAGCGGTCCACGGGATCGGCACCGATTGGCCGATATCGGTGGAGATGCGGAAGGGCCTTGCGCCCTCGCGCATGTGCACGACGGTGTATTTGTTGCCGTCCAGCATGCAGAACTGCGCGGTCTCGCGCGTTTCGCCGGCCAGCCGCTCCAGTGCCGCCTCGCATTCGCGGGTGAAGTCGAAATGGTTCTCGTAGGCCGCGCCGAGGAAATAGAGTTTCCGCCCGAGATAGACGCGGCCGTCGCCGCCGGTGAATTCCAGGATGCCGTTGCGCAGGAGGAGGTTCACCAGCTCGTAGACCGATGAGCGCGGCGCGCCGATCTGCGCGGCGATCTCGTTCGGCTTCAGCGCCTGCCGCTTCTGGCGCAGGAAATCGAGGATCTCGAAGGCGCGATCGAGTCCCCGGGCCCGCTTGCCGCCTGCATCATCCGCAATAGCATCCATCTCGTCTGTTCCTGCCTTCGTCCTCGTCACGCTTCTCCCGCCGCCCGTGCGATCTGTCAATCCGCGGCGGCCGGTCGTCGTCGCATGCGAAATTTTCGACCTCCCCTTGCGGGGCGGAAAATTCGGCATAAGATCACATCGTCCATTATAAGGATCATATGTTCAATATATTGGACATTAACGGATGGCAAGCCCGTATCTGCTGCCGCAAAAAAGGGGAACGACATGAAAACGCTTGAAAACAGCCCGACCGTTTCGCGGCGCAGCCGCCTTCTCGCGGGCGTCGCCGCCGCTGCGGCCATCCTTGCCCTTTCGGCCGGCAGCGCCTCGGCCGCCGCCAATTGCATCAAGGGCGACCGCAAGGCGCCCTATACGGTCGGCTGGGCGAACATCTATTCGGTGCCGACCTGGATGAAGCAGACCGAAGGCACCATTGCCGCCGAGGTCGAGGAACTGAAGACGGCCGGCCTCGTGAAGGACCTGATGATCACGGACGCGCAGGGCAACGCCCAGACGCAGATCCAGCACATCCAGTCGATGATCGACGCCGATGTCGATGCGATCGTGGTCATCGCCGGCTCCTCCAATGCGCTCGACCGCGTCATTTCGGATGCCTGCGACAAGGGTATCGCGGTGGTGAACTTCGACAGCCTCGTCAACACGGACAAGGTGACGGCGAAGATCAACACCGATTCCAGCGAGTGGGGCGCGGGCGCTGCCAAGTGGCTTGCCGACCAGCTCGGCGGCAAGGGCAAGATCATCGTCATGAACGGCCCGGCCGGCATTTCCGTCAGCGATGACCGCCGCAAGGGCGCCCAGCCGGTGCTCGACGCCAATCCGGGCCTCGAAATCATCACCGAGACCAACACGGAGTACAACTCCGCCCCGGCGCAGGAGGCGATGACCAGCCTGCTCTTCGCCAATCCGGAGATCGACGGCGTGCTCTCGCTCGGCGGCGCGATCTCGGCCGGTTCCGTCATGGCCTTCGACCGCCAGGGCCGCGAGCAGGTGCCGATCACCGGCGAGAACGCCCGCCAGTTCCTCGAACTGTGGAAGGAAAAGGGCCTGAAGGGCTGGGCCACCATGCAGCCGAACTGGCTCGGTGCGCTCGCCGTCTACACGGCCGTGCAGGCGCTGGAAGGCAAGGACGTGCCGGCCTTCGTCAAGGTGCCGCTGCCCGTCATCGACGACAGCACCATCGACACCTACCTCGCCCGTGCAGATCAGTTCCCGGCCGACGGCTACATCTACTCGGATTACGACAAGGCGCTGTTCGACAAGCTGCTCGCCCAGTAATTCCGCGAAGGATGCCGTCATGACGGAAACAAGGCCCCTGCTGGAGGCCCGGCAGGTGTTCAAGGGGTTTTTCGGCAATCCCGTTCTGAAGGGCGTCGACATCGCCCTTCACCCGGGCAGGGTCCATGCCCTGCTCGGGGAGAACGGCGCGGGAAAATCCACGCTGATCAATCTCCTTTCCGGCGCTCTCCAGCCGGACAGCGGCACCATCCTCGTCGATGGCCGGCCGGTTGGGCGTTTCAGCCCGGCCGCCGCCCGCGCCGCGGGCATTGCCGTGGTGCAGCAGGAGCTGAGTCTGACCGCCGACCTGTCGATCGCAGAGAATATCGGGCTCGGCGCCTTTCCGCGGCGTTTCGGCCTCATCGACTATGCCGCGCTTCAGAAGGGCGTGGGGGAGGTCTGCGCCATGGTCGGGCTCACCGAGCCGCTCGACATGCCGGTCGCCGATCTTTCGCTCGGCCGCCGGCAGATGGTGGAGATCGCCAAGGCGCTGTTCCGCAAGCCGCGCGTGCTCATCCTCGACGAGCCGACCTCCTCGCTTTCCGCGCATGAGGCCGGCATTCTCGCCCGCCTCATCGGGACGCTGCGCGACCGCGGCACCGCGCTCCTCTACATCTCCCACCGGCTCAACGAGGTGCAGGCGCTCTGCGCCCATGTCACGGTGCTGAAGGACGGCGGCGTCACGGCGGACCAGTCGCTGGCCGGCATCGACGGCGAGGGGTTGGTGCGCCTCATGGTGGGCCGCGAGACGGGCGATCTCTTCCCGCCGCGTTCCGTCAACGTTTCCGGTGCGACACGCATCAGCGTCGAAAAATTCTCGGCCGGCCTCATGCGCGAGATCGGCTTTTCCGCCCGCGCCGGCGAGATCGTCGGCATTGGCGGCCTTGTCGGGCAGGGGCAGGAAGACCTGCTGCTCGGCCTTTACGGCGCCATTCCAGCACGGGCCGACCATGCCGAGGTCTCCGGCCTTCCCCGCCTGCCCGCCCATGTCGGCGAGGCGAATGCCGCGGGCATCGTCTATGTGCCGGCGGATCGCAAGCATGAGGGGCTGGTCCTGCCCCATTCCATCGCCGTCAATCTCATCCTGCCCTCGCTCGGCCGGCTCGCCCGCCGCGGTTTTCGCGACCGCGCGGCGGAGGCCGGGCTGATCGCCGATCTGGCGCGGCGCCTGACGATCAAGGGCGACGTCGCCCGGCCGGTGCAGGCGCTCTCCGGCGGCAACCAGCAGAAGGTGGCGCTCGCCAAGTGGCTGCCGCTCGATCCGTCCATCCTGCTGCTCAACGATCCGACGCGCGGCGTCGATATCGAGACCAAGCGCGAGATCTATCTCATGCTGCGCGCGTTTGCCACCGAAGGGCGGCTCGTCATCCTCGCCAGCTCCGATACGCCGGAACTCGTGCATCTGTGCGATCGCGTCGTCGTGCTGCGCGAAGGGCGCGTCGCGGCCCGGCTTTCCGGCGCGGCGATCAGCGAGGAGGCCATCGTCGGCGCCGCCATGGGCATTCACGAACAGGGAGAGGCCGCATGAGCGCCGTTCCGTCCTCCGGCTGGCTTTACGGCGCCATCCAGCGCGGCCGCAATCGCGGCCTCGGCGGCCTCTACCTGGTCGTCGCCGCCTTCCTCGTCCTCTATGCGGTGCTGTTTCCCGGCATCCTCTCCGTCAGCGGCTTTTCCAAGTTCACGCAGAACTGGTTCCCGCTGGCGCTCGTCACCATGGCGCAGGCGCTCCTGATGCTGAACGGCGGCATCACGCTTGCCATCGGCCCGCTGGTCAGCCTCGGCGCGGTGATCGCGGCGACGACCATGGGCGGTGCGCTGGGCGTTCCCGGCGGCATCCTCGCCGTCGCGCTTGCCGGTCTTGCCATCGGTGCCGTCACCGGCGCCATCGTCGCGCATCTGCGGCTGCCGGCCATCATCGTCACGCTGGCCGGCTCCTTCATCATCACCGGCGTTGCGCTGATCCTCCTGCCGCGTCCGGGCGGCTTCATTCCGGACTGGCTGTCGACGACGCTCGCCGGCCACACGCCGGTCGCCTTCCTGCTGCTCGTCGCCATCCTCCTCGCCTGGAAGGCGTTCCTGGCGACGCCGCTCGGCATCGGCATCTATGCCGCCGGCGACAACCCGATCGGCGCCTTCCGCTCCGGCGTTCCGGTCGAGCGGGTGAAGATCGTCGCCTTCGCGCTGTCCGGCCTGCTGGCGGCGCTGGCGGGCCTCTTCGTCGCGGCGCAGACGGGCTCGGGCGATCCGGTCATCGGCACGCCCTTCACGCTGAATTCCATCGCGGCCGCCGTGCTTGGCGGCGTCGGCTTCCTCGGCGGCAAGGGCACGATGCGCGGCGCGATCTGCGGCAGCCTGCTGCTCTCGGTCATGATCAACGTCATGTTCTTCCTCGGTTTCCCGCCGGTCGCGCAATATGTCGCGCAGGGCCTGATCATCGTCGGCGCCGTGGCGGTGCCGGAACTCTTGAAGCAATGGAGGGCAAGGCGATGAAGGCCGTGAAAGCCGTGTTCCGCAATCCGTCGCTCCTGACCTTTCTCCTGGTGGCGCTCGTCTGGCTCGTCGCCAGCCTCACGCTGCGCGGCTTCGGCGCCTACGGGCACCTGCGCTATCTGCTGGAGCTTGCCGCCGTCATCGGCATCGTCGCGGCCGGGCAGACGCTGGTCATCCTGATGGGCGGCATTGACCTCTCCGTCGGGGCGGTCATCACCGTCACGGCGATCCTGCTGCCGCTGATCTCGCCGGCCGCCGACCCGACCGGCCTCGTCGGCATCGTGCTCGCCCTTGCCCTCGCCACCGGCATCGGCCTCCTCAACGGGGCGGGTGCGGCCTATCTGCGCGTGCCGCCGATCATCATGACGCTCGCCATGGCGACGTTTCTTCAGGGGCTGCTCGTCATCGTCGCCGGCGGCAGCGCCGTCACCGTCAGCAATCCCGCGGTCATCCTGCTCGGCCAAGCCCGTCCCCTCGGCATTCCTGCCGGCATCCTCCTCTGGATCGTCGTCTCGATTGTCGTGCTCCTCATCATCCATCGCATGCCGCTCGGCGCGCGCTTCCTGGCGCTCGGGGCCAATCCGCTGGCCGCGCGGCTTTCCGGCGTCAGCGTGGCCAGGAACACGCTGCTCCTCTATGCGCTGTCCGGCTTCTTCGCGGGGCTTGCCGGCATCCTGGTGCTCGGCATGAACCGGCAGGGCTATGTCGGCATCGGCGATCCCTATCTCCTGATGTCGATCGCCGCGGTCGTGCTCGGCGGCACGTCCATCCTCGGCGGGCGCGGCACCTATGCCGGCACCATTCCCGGCGCCATCCTGCTCGTCACCACCACGGCGCTGATCACCGTCGTCAATGCCTCGCCGGGCTGGCGCTCCATCATGTTCGGCTCGCTGATCCTCGCGCTTCTGCTCATCTCCGGCCGCGAGGCGCGGCGATGACGGTGCGCTATGACGGGCCGGTGATCGACCCGCATCACCACCTCTGGGACCTCTCGCTGAAGCGTCACCCCTGGTTGGAGAGGGCGCGGACAGAGGGCGGGGAAATGGTCTATGGCAGCCTCGCGCCGATCCTGCGGGACTACGGCGTGGAAGACTACCGCCGGGATGCGGCGAACCAGAACGTGGTGGCCAGCGTGCATGTCGAGGCCGGCTGGTCCGATGCCCACCCGCTGGAGGAAAGCCGCTGGCTCGCCGGTCTCGACCGGACGTCCGGCGTGGCGAAGCGCTGCGTTGCCCGCGTTCCGCTCGACAGCCCGGACGCCGCCCGCCTGATCGAGGCGGAGGCGGCCAATCCCGACGTCGTTGGCATCCGTGATATCGTCAGCTGGCATCCGGAGCCGGCAAAGAGCTTCGCCTCCCGCGCCCACCGCATGGCCGATCCCGCCTGGCGCGCCGGCTTGTCCCATCTCGCCCGGCACGATCTCGTCTTCGACCTCATGCTCTATCCCTGGCAGATGGACGAGGCGCTCGATCTCGTGCGCGCCTTTCCGCAGACGCTCTTCGTGCTCAACCATGGCGGCAGCCCGGCCGAT
Organism: Shinella granuli; assembly: GCF_004341885.1. Taxonomy (GTDB): domain Bacteria; phylum Pseudomonadota; class Alphaproteobacteria; order Rhizobiales; family Rhizobiaceae; genus Shinella; species Shinella granuli. The sequence goes on from NZ_SLVX01000011.1 coordinate 141,699, forward strand.
CGCAGCGCGGAGGGCATGGCGCTCTGGCGCGGCGGCCTTGCGGCGCTCGGCCGCGAAGAGAATGTGCGGCTGAAGATCTCCGACCTCGTCGCCTATGACAATGACTGGACGCCGGAAAGCCTGCACCCGGTGATCGCGCATTGCCTTACCTGTTTCGGCCCTCGCCGGGCGATGTTCGCCAGCGATTTTCCCGTCGCCGGCCTGCACGCCTCGTTCGACGCGATCTACGCCGTTTTTCGCGCGGCTGCCGAACCGCTGTCGCTCGACGAGCAGCGTGCCCTCTTCTTCACCACCGCCAACGACACCTATCGCCTCGGGATCGCCGATCCCGTCGCGGCCAGGGGAGAAAATCATGCCTGACCTTTCCGTGACCGGACCGGACAATCCGGTGATCGACGACCGTATCCGCGGCTTTCCGCCGGGCCATGCGCCCCTGCCGCTCGATGCCGTCGGCAGGCAAGGCTGGAAGCCCTATGACGGCGCGATGGCGCTGCCGCTGATCTCGCTCGACCAGGCGGCTTTTGCCGGCAATGTCGCGCTGATGATGGATTATGTGCGCGATCACAGCGTTGCCATCGCGCCCCATGCGAAGACGCCGATGTCGGCGGCGCTTGCCGGCGCGCTGCTGGCGGCCGGCGCCTGGGGCACCACGGTGGCTGATATCCGCCAGGCCGCCGTGCTGCTGAAGGCCGGCCAGCGCCGGCTGATCCTCGCCAACGAGATCGGCGGTGCGGCGGCCGCGCGTCGGCTCGCGGCGCTTGCCGCAAACTATCCCGATGCGGAACTGCACGTCTTCGTCGATTCGGTCGATCTGGTCGAAGCCCTGCGGGCCGCCTGGCAGGGGCGCAAGGGTCTCCCGCCGCTCGGCCTCCTCGTCGAGCTCGGTGCCGGCCGTGCCGGGGCACGCAGCGCCGAAGCGGCGGGCGCGATCCTCGATGCCATCCTTGCCGCGGAAACGCCCGCCTTCCGGCTCACCGGCATCGCGACCTATGAGGGCGCCGCCGCAACGGCGGACGCGGAAGAGACCCTGCGCCGGATCGACGGGCTGGTGGCGCTGACGGCGGCCTTCCTGCCTGGGGTCCGCGCCCGTGTCGGCGGTGCGCGGCCACTGATCGTCACGGCGGGGGGCTCGGTCTTCTTCGACCGGGTGGTGGCCGGCCTCTCCGCCGCCGTCGCCGCCGATTCCGACAGCCGGCTCGTGCTGCGCAGCGGCGCGATCTTCTTCCATGATCACGGCGTCTACGAGCGCGGCCTTGCCGGGCTGGACGCCCGCGCGGGCTTCAGCTTCGGCGGGCAGGTCCGCTCGGCCGGTAGCGGCTTCAGGCCGGCGCTGCGGGTCTGGGCCGAGGTGCTCTCGCTGCCCGAGCCGGGCCTTGCGATCTGCGGCATGGGCCTGCGCGATGTCGCGATGGACCAGGGCCTGCCGCGGCCGCTGGCGCTCTATCGCGACGGGGCATTGCTCGGCGGCCTTGCCGGGGCCGACGTGCTCCGCCTCAACGATCAGCATGCCTTCGTTTCGCTTCCCGCCGGCAGCGATATGCGTATCGGCGACGTGGTCGAGTTCGGCATCTCGCATCCCTGCACCTGCCTCGACCGGCACGCGATCCTCTATGGCCTTGCCCCCGACCACACGGTCACGGCGGCCTATCCCACCAGCTTCGGCTGATCCTCCCACGAAGAAAGGAAAATACCCCATGATCCAGCGTTACCAGAAGGGTTCGCGCATGAGCCAGGCCGTCAGCTATGGCGGGCTCGTCTATATTGCCGGCCAGGTCGCGGAGAACCGCAAGGCGGGCCTCGAGGACCAGACGCGCGACGTGCTCGGCAAGATCGACGCCCTTCTGAAGGAAGCCGGCACGGATCGCTCGAAACTGCTCGCCGTCAATGTCTTCCTGCCGGCGATCGTCGATTTCGAGGCGATGAACGGTGTCTACGATGCCTGGATCGACCCGGAGAACCCGCCGGCCCGCGCCTGCGTCGAGGCCCGCCTTGCCGATCCGGACCTGCGCGTCGAAATGACCGCCGTCGCCGCGCTCTGACATCCGCGCCCGAACTGGAGCCACCATGCACAGCGGCCTCGTCAATCCGATCGATCTTTCCCGGGACGGCCGGCAGGCCGGGCATCTCGCCATCCCCTATTCGGTCGACCGCTCGCCCTATTACCAGATCCGCATCCCCATCCTGCGGCTGAAGAACGGCGAGGGGCCGAGCCTGCTGCTGATGGCGGGCAATCATGGCGACGAATACGAGGGTGAGCTCCAGCTCGGGCGGCTGATGCGCCGGCTCGACATCACGAAAATCCGCGGCGCCGTCACCATCCTGCCAATGGCCAACCTGCCGGCGGTGATGGCGGCGAAGCGCTGCTCGCCCTTCGACGGCGGCAATCTCAACCGCGCATTTCCCGGCGATCCGGCCGGCACGCCCACGGCGCGGCTGGCGCATTTCCTCGAACACGATCTCTTCCCGCGCCATGACGCGGTGCTCGACCTGCATTCGGGCGGCACCTCCATGGCGCATCTGCCCTGCACGCTGATCGAGCGGCAGGCAAATGCCGCGCGCTTTGCGCGCTCGGTCGCGCTGATGCGGGCGATGGGCGCCGCGCATGCCTTCATCGCCGACAACGGACCGGCGGCGCCGACCTCCATGGGCGCGGCGGGACGGGCCGGCACGATCGGCCTTTCCGGCGAATTCGGCGGCGGCGGCACGGTGACGCCGGAGAGCATGGCGTTCACGGCGGCGGCGATCGACCGGCTGCTCATGGCACTCGGCATTGCGGATGCGCCGGTGCTGTCGCGCGTGCCGCTCGCCGCCCCACCGGCCCTGCAGCTCCTGTCGCTGTCGCGGCACAGCCAGGGCATCCATGCGGACCGGCGCGGCTGGTTCGAGCCCGCCGTGCCGCTCGGCGCGACCGTCTCTGCAGGCGATCTTGCCGGCTGGTATCACGATCTCGAACGGCTGGAGCAGCCGGAGGAGGAGCTGCGTTTTGCCGAAAGCGGCATCGTCATCTCGCATCGGCTGCATTGCGACAGCCAGGCCGGCGACTGCCTGATCCAGGTCGCCGAGCCGATCGACGGTTGAGACCTCAGGTGATCGCGCTGACGGTTTCCTTCACCCAGTCGAGGCGCTTTGCCGGAATGAGCCCGTAATTGTAGAAGTTCACGCCGTCGGCACCGGCCTCGACGGCGGCCTTCGCACGGGCGGAAAGGATGGCCGGGCCATCGACCTCGGGATAGAAGACGCGCAGTCCCAGACCCAGGAACTTGTCCGGGCCGAGCATCGCCCGGCCGGTGCGGATGACGTCGCCGACGGCCTCCGGCGCCATGTCGTAGCAGCAGAGGATCGCGCCGTCGCAGAGCTTCCCGACTGATTCGAGGTCGACGCCGCCGAGCCAGCCGTCCTTCAGGTCGATCAGCACGATGCGCGTCGCCGGGTCGGCGGCCGCCTTGATCTCGCCGATCAGGCTCGTCACCGGCTCGGTGCGCCAGGCGAGGAAGGCGTGCAGGTCGGGGTGATCGCGGAAGGCATCGATGCCGGCGGCAGGGAAATCGGGGAACTGCTTTTCCGGCACCGCGCGCTCGCACAGTTCGGCGATGAAGCGCGCCACCGTTTCCTGCGCGCCGTCCACCGGCACGCCGGCCTTCCGGGCGCGCGCGGTGCAATGATCGCAAAAGCAGAGCGACAGGAGGAAATCGTCCTCGGCATTGAGGCCGACGCCGTCCTTCTCATGGTGGTATTCGTGGGCGAAGCCCATGAAGTTCGGGCTTTCCAGCTCCAGCATGTCCGGCCTGTGGTTCACCGTTATGTCGCGGACCAGCGTAACGACATAATCGCGCGCCGCCGGGCTGGAGGGGCAGAGGTTGTAATGGTTGGCATTGCCGAAGGCGTTGCGGGTCACATGGTCGGGATGCAGCATGCCGAGGCGACTGTTGTGCAGGCAGACCGTCCAGCAGGAGACGGCAAGGCCGGTCGTCGCGCGCGCTTTTGTCAAGGCGTCCAGCATGTCGCCGCGGTCGGTGACGTTCTGCGCCATCAGGGGGCGGATTTCTTTGCCCTGCCACAGCGCTTCGTCCGGCCGGAAATAGACGGTGCCGTCTTCCGGGAAATAGGCCTTCTGTCGCGGGCTGCGCGGCTGGAGGAAGCGGCCGGCATGGTAGGCGGTCGCAAGGCTCACCGTGTTGAGGCCGGCGCGGCCGGAAAGATCGGCGGCAAGTGCCTCCAATCCCTGGTCCTGGATGTCCCAGGGATAGGTCCACATGGAAAGATGCATGGCGTGCTCCCGGCGAATCTGTCCATTTTATAGAACATGTGTCCATAATAGTGTCTAGACGGATTTTTGTCCGTCACGCGCGGCCTTGCATCGCTGAAAGATTCGTTCGCCGTCCCCGTCAGGCCGGATCATGCGTGACGGCGCGGAACCGGTGGAGTGGGCCGTGAAGGCCCCACTTGGCAGTTTCGACGCATTGGATGTCGCGAACCGGAGGGATTCCTTGCAAGAGCCGGCGTAGCTTCTGGCCATTGCAGGGCTTGCGCAGAGGCAAGCGGCCTGAAATATGCGCCAAGCCGTGAGTGCGGCCCGCAGACAAGGGGATCGCCGGTGCTTTGCCCCTGCACCGGCCGAACGCGAGAAACGAACCGATGAAAAGCCACGTCCTGACCGTATCCTGCCAATCGACCCGCGGCATCGTCGCCGCGATCACCGGCTACCTCGCCGAAAAGGGGTGTTACATCTCCGACTCGTCGCAGTTCGACGACCTGGAGACGGGCCTGTTCTTCATGCGCCTCACCTTCCTTTCCCAGGAAGGCGTGTCGGAGGAGGACATCAAGGCCGGTTTCGCCCCGGTCGCCAAGCCCTTCGGCATGACATACCGCTTCAACGACAGCGACGAGCGCATGAAGGTGCTGCTGATGGTCTCGCGCTTCGGCCATTGCCTCAACGACCTGCTCTACCGCTGGAAGATCGGCGCGCTGCCGATCGACATCGTCGGAGTGGTCTCCAATCACTTCGATTACCAGAAGGTCATCGTCAACCACGACATCCCCTTCCACCACATCAAGGTGACGAAGGAGAACAAGCCGCAGGCCGAGGCGCGGCTGATGGAAGTGGTAGAACAGTCCGGCGCCGAGCTGATCGTTCTTGCCCGCTACATGCAGGTCCTGTCGGATGCCGTCTGCAAGAAGATGTCGGGCCGCATCATCAACATCCACCACTCGTTCCTGCCGTCCTTCAAGGGGGCCAACCCCTACAAGCAGGCTTTCGAGCGCGGCGTGAAGCTGATCGGCGCGACGGCACACTATGTCACCGAGGATCTCGACGAAGGCCCGATCATCGAGCAGGACGTCGCGCGCATCACCCATGCGCAGTCGGCGGAAGATTATGTCTCGATCGGCCGCGACGTGGAGAGCCAGGTTCTCGCCCGTGCCGTGCACGCGCACATCCACCATCGCGTCTTCATGAACGGCAACAAGACCATCGTCTTCCCGCCGAGCCCGGGTTCCTACAAGTCCGAGCGAATGGGCTGATCCCCGAACAAAAAGGCCGGCGAAAACGCCGGCCTTTTCAGTTTCGTCTCAATGTTGTCCCGGCAGGCGGGGCAGGAAGATCGTCAAAATGCCGAGCAGCGGCATGTAGGAGCAGATCTGGTAGACGAAGTTGATGCCGTGGCTGTCGGCGAAGATGCCGAGCACCGCCGCGCCGAGGCCGCCCGCCCCGAAGGCGAAGCCGAAGAAGATGCCGGCGATCATGCCGACGCGGCCCGGGATCAGCTCCTGCGCGAAGACGACGATGGCGGAGAAGGCGGAGGAGAAGATCAGCCCGATCAGCACCGTCAGCATGCCCGTCCAGAACAGGTTCGCATAGGGCAGCATCAGCGCGAAGGGGATGACGCCGAGGATCGAGAACCAGATGACGAAGCGCGCGCCGAACCGGTCGCCGATCGGCCCGCCCATGAACACGCCGAGCGCCGAGGCGCCGAGGAAGAGGAACAGCATGAGCTGCGCATCGCGCACGCCAAGGCCGAAATTCTCGATCGTATAGAAGGTGAAATAGCTCGATATGCTGGCGAGATAGGCGTTCTTAGTCGTCGTCAGCAGAACCAGAACGGCAAGCGCCCAGGCGACCTTTCCGCGCGGCAGCGGCAGCGCGCGGCTGACGGCGGGCCGACCGGCGGCCAGGCGCCGCTCGCCGGCATACCAGTTGCCGACCCAGCTGAGGATGACCATGCCGAGGAGCGCGACCACCGAGAACCAGGCGACGCTCGTCTGGCCGAAGGGCAGCACGATGAAGGCGGCGAGCAGCGGCCCGATCGCCGTGCCGGCATTGCCGCCGACCTGGAACATCGACTGTGCAAGCCCGTGGCGGCCGCCGGAGGCAAGGCGGGCGACGCGCGAGGATTCCGGATGGAAGATCGCCGAGCCGAGGCCGATCAGGCAGGCGCCGAAGACCAGAACCGGGAAGCTGTGCGCATAGGCGAGCATGATGAGGCCGACGAAGGTGCTGCCCATGCCGACCGGCAGCGAGAAGGGCATCGGCCAGCGGTCCGTCACGATGCCGACGGCCGGCTGCAGCAGCGAGGCGGTGACCTGGAAGGCCATGGTCAGAAGGCCGATCTGCACGAAATCGAGCGCGTAGTTTTCCTTCAGCAGCGGGTAGAGCGACGTCAGCAGCGACTGCATGATGTCGTTCAGCATGTGGCAGGCGCTGACGGCGACGATGATGGAATAGGTGGTGGTGGCGGCGCTGCGGGGCGCCGCGGGAACGACTGTCGACATGATGGCCTCGAATGATACGCGCGAATTCCGCGTCATGGCTGCTTCCCATACAGGGATTGCCAGCGGCCTGCTTTCGTGCTGAGGTCCATTTCTTACGCGAGTGGGCCAAAGATGGAAAAACTGACCGATGAGCGCCGCAAGGCGCTTGATGACGATCACATCCGCAACCTTTCCCGCATGGAACAGGCGAATACGGATGTCCTGGTCCACAGTTCGGAGATTCCGGGCGGTTATACGGTGCCGCCGCACCGCCATCGCCGCACGCAGTTCCTGTGCGTCTTCGCCGGCGTGGTGCTGGTGGGGACGGAGCGCGGGCGCTGGATGATCCCGCCCGGCCATGCGCTGCTCATCCCGCGCGGTCTCGAACATTCCGTCGAGATGCTCAGCGATGTCAGCATGCGCTCGGTCTATATCTATTCGCCGGAGGGCCGGGCCGCCTCGCTGGTCCCCACCGTGCTGGAGGTCACCGACCTTGCCCGCCAGCTCATCACGGAAACCGTCCGGCAGGACGACCTGGCGGAGGATCGCGGGCGCAGCGAACTCGTCATGGCGCTGCTGCTCGACGAGATCGGCCGCCTGCCGGAGCGCCGGCTCGGCCTGCCCTTTCCGGCAAGCGGCCGGCTGGCCGAACTCTGCCGGGATTTCGTCGAACAGCCCTCGCCGGTCGCCAAGATCGATGATTGGGCATGGCGCTTGAACATGAGCCGGCGCACCTTCACGCGCTTCTTCCGGCAGGAGACGGGCGTCAGCTTCGTCACCTGGCGCCAGCAGGCCTGTCTTTTCGCCTGCCTGCCGCGCCTTGCCGCCGGCGAGCCGGTGACACGCGTGGCGCTCGATGCCGGTTATGAGAGCGTGCCGGCCTTCACCACCATGTTCAAGCGCATGCTGGGAACCTCGCCGCGCGCCTATCTGACCAGCCGCGCGGCCGCCTGAGTCTCAAAAAGACCGGCAAAGGACGCGATCCGGGGACTGTTTTCCGCCGGCTTTTGGGATTAGGAAGAGGTGCGGGACCCAAGTCGGGCCGCGAACCGGGAGCGCGGGGTCGCACGGGAGACGGACTTTGAGAAAGATACTGGTCATCGGGATCGGCGCGGGCAATCCCGAGCACATGACCGTTCAGGCAGTGGCTGCGCTGAACCGGGCGGATGTGCTGCTCATTCCGACGAAGGGCGACGAAAAGGCCTTTCTGGCCGATGCGCGCCGCGAGATCTGCGACCGGTTCCTCGAGAATGCGCGCTGCCGCATCCTCGATTATGCCGTGCCGGTGCGCCGCGCCGACGGCAGCTACGAGGACGGCGTCAACGACTGGCACCGCGCCATCGCCACTATCTACGAACGCACCCTTCTTGATGACGTCGGCAAGGACGAGACGCTCGGCCTGCTCGTCTGGGGCGATCCGATGCTCTATGACAGCACGCTGCGCATCGTCGATCATGTGCGCACGGCCGGCCGCGTCGCCTTCGAGATCGAGGTCATTCCCGGCATCACCAGCGTCCAGGCGCTCTGCGCCAGCCATGCCATCACGCTCAACCGCATTGGCCTGCCCGTCGAGATCACCACCGGCCGCCGCCTCGCCGAGGCCTGGCCGGGCGTTGCGCGCGATGCGCTCGTCATGCTCGACGGCGTCGAGGCCTTCCGCAGGGTGGAGGACCCGGAGGCGGACATCTGGTGGGGCGCCTATCTCGGCACGCCGCACGAGATCCTGCTGTCCGGCCGGCTTGCCGATATCGCCGACACCATCAGCGAGACGCGCCGCAAGGCGCGCGCGGCGCACGGCTGGATCATGGACACCTACCTGATCCGCCGCCCGGCACCCGAGGCTGAGGAGGGCGCGGCATGACGGCGACCTGCGTATTGCCCCCGGGCGAAGCCGGTGCGTTGCGGCGCGGCGCGTGCCCCTCCATCGCCGCCCCGATGCGGACCGGCGACGGCCTTCTGGTGCGCCTGCGCCCCGTCGCGACGGCCCTGACGGCACAAGACCTCCTCGCCCTTGCCGATCTGGCGCGGGCGCACGGCAACGGCCTCATCGAGATCACCGCGCGCGGTAATCTCCAGCTTCGCGGCCTCACCGAAGCCTCCGTTCCGCGCCTTGCCGCCGGCCTTGCCGCGGCCGGCATTACCCCGCAGACGGGCGTCGCCATCGAGGTGCCGCCGCTCGCCGGCATCGAGCCGGCCGAGCTTGCCGATGCCGTGCCGCTTGCCGATGCGTTGCGCGCGGCCCTTGCCGACGCCGCCCTTTCCCTGGCGCCCAAGCTTGCCGTCGTCGTCGATGGCGGGGGCGTGCTTTTCCTTGCCGACATGGTCGCCGATATCCGCCTCGATGCCGTCGCCGGTGCACAGGGCCTCGCCTGGCGGCTTTCCGTCGGCGGCGATCGCGCCACGGCGCGGGCCGTTGCGCTGCTGCCCGGCGAAAGGGCCGTCGAAGGCGTGATGACGGTCGCCGCCGCCCTTGCCGCCATCGGGCCGGCGGCGCGGGGGCGGGATCTTGATCCGGCGCTGCTGGCGGCCGCGCTCGGTGCGGATCCGGTTCCGCCGCTTTCCGCCGCTTCGCCCGTTCATCCGCTCGGCGCGCACCGGATCGGCACCGAAACGGTGCTGGGGCTCGCCCCGGCCTATGGCCAGATCCATGCCGACCGGCTTGCCGCGCTGGTGCGCGCGCTTGCCGGCTGCGGCGCGACGGAATTCCGCCTTGCGCCGCACCACACGCTGCTGGTGCGCGGGCTCCGTGCGCAGATGCTTGCCGCCGCGCAGGCCTGCGCGATGCGGGAACGCGTCTGGAGCACGCAGGATGCGCCCGGACGGGCCGTCTCCGTCTGCGCCGGCGCCGCCGGTTGCGCCGCGGCCAGCTTCGATACCCATGCCGCCGCCGATGCCCTTGTGGCGGAGGCGGGCGATCTCCTGGACGGCTCCTTCGACGTGCATGTCTCCGGCTGCCCGAAGGGTTGCGCCCATCCGGCCGCCGCCGCCGTCACGTTGTGCGGCACCGCCGCCGGTGTCGGCCTTATTCTTGGTGGACGCGCGGGCGATGCCGCCGCGGCGATCCTGCCCGCCGATGCGCTGCGGCCCGCCCTCACCCGTCTCGGCGCCCTCCTGCGTGCGCGCCGTGCAGAAGGCGAGACGGCCGGAAACCTCATCGACCGCACCGCGCCCGCCACCCTTGTTTCCGCTTATCAAGGCCAACAATGACCGATTACGACTACATCAAGGATGGCACGGCCATCTATGAGAAATCCTTCGCGATCATCCGCGCGGAAGCCGATCTCTCGCGCTTTTCCGAAGAGGAGTCGGATGTCGCGGTGCGCATGATCCATGCCGCCGGCCTCGTCGAGGCGGCGGCGCATTTCGTCTTCTCGCCCGGTTTCGTCACGGCGGCGCGCGGTGCGCTCCAGGCCGGCGCGCCGATCTTCTGCGATGCCGAGATGGTCGCGCGGGGCGTTACCGCCGCCCGGCTGCCGGCCGGCAACGACGTGCTCTGCATGCTGCGCGATCCGCGCACGCCTGACATCGCCCGGGACATCGGCAACACGCGCTCGGCCGCGGCCATCCGCCTCTGGCTCGATCGCCTCGCCGGCTCCGTCGTCGCCATCGGCAATGCGCCGACGGCGCTGTTCTACCTGCTCGAACTCCTGCGGGATGGCGCGCCGAAACCTGCGGCGATCCTCGGCATGCCGGTCGGCTTCGTCGGCGCCGCGGAATCCAAGGATGCGCTCGCCGAGAATTCCTACGGTGTGCCCTTCGCCATCGTGCGCGGGCGCCTCGGCGGCAGCGCCATGACGGCGGCGGCGCTCAATTCGCTGGCGAGGCCGGGACTGTGAACATGGTGGCGACGGTGACGGGACGACTTTATGGCGTGGGTACGGGACCGGGCGATCCGGAACTCCTGACCCTGAAGGCGGTGCGGGCGATCGGCGAGGCGGATGTGCTCGCCTATTTCGCCAAGGCCGGCCGCGCGGGCAATGGACGGGCGATCGTCGAGGGCCTGTTGAAGCCCGGCATGGCGGAGCTGCCGCTCTACTATCCGGTGACGACGGAAATCGACAAGGACCACGACGAATACAAGCGCCAGATCACGGCCTTCTACGATGCCTCGGCCGCCGCCGTCGCGCAGCACCTTGCCGCCGGCCGCACGGTCGCCATCCTCTCGGAAGGCGATCCGATGTTCTACGGCTCCTACATGCACCTGCATGTGCGGCTCGCCGATCGCTTCCCGACCGAGGTCATTCCCGGCATCACCGCCATGTCCGGCTGCTGGTCGCTGTCGGGGCTGCCGATCGTGCAGGGCGACGACGTGCTCTCCGTGCTGCCGGGCACGATGGGCGAGGCGGAACTGTCGCGCCGCCTCGTCGACACCGAGGCCGCCGTCATCATGAAGGTCGGCCGCAACCTGCCGAAGATCCGCCGGGCGCTGGCGAGCGCCGGCCGGCTCGGCGAGGCGATCTATGTCGAGCGCGGCACCATGCCGGCCAGCCGGTCCATGCGGCTTTCCGAAAAGCTCGACGACACCGCGCCCTATTTCTCGCTGGTCCTCGTGCCGGGCTGGAGCGGCCGCGCATGACGGGCCGGCTTTTCGTGATCGGCACCGGACCGGGCAATCCGGACCAGATGACGCCGGAAGCACGGCAGGCGGTCGAGGCCTCGCGCGAATTCTTCGGCTATTTTCCCTATATCGACCGGCTGAACCTCCGGCCGGACCAGATCAAGGTCGCCTCCGACAACCGCGAGGAGCTGAACCGGGCCGAGGCCGCGCTGAGACGGGCGGCCGAGGGTGTCGATGTCTGCGTCGTCTCGGGCGGCGATCCCGGCGTCTTCGCCATGGCGGCCGCCGTCTGCGAGGCGATCGATGCGGGGCCGGACGAATGGAAGAGGGTGGATCTCACCATCGTGCCCGGCGTCACCGCCATGCTGGCGGTCGCCGCGCGCATCGGCGCGCCGCTTGGTCACGATTTCTGCGCCATCTCGCTTTCCGACAACCTGAAGCCCTGGGAGGTCATCGAGACGCGGCTGCGCCTCGTGTCCGGGGCCGGCCTTGTGATCGCGCTCTACAATCCGATCAGCAAGGCGCGGCCCTGGCAGCTCGGCCGGGCCTTCGAGATCCTGCGCGAGACGCTGCCGGCCGCAACACCCGTCATCTTCGGCCGCGCCGCGGGCCGGCCGGACGAGCGCATGCTGGTCATGCCGCTCGGCGAGGCCGAGGCGGAACGTGCCGACATGGCGACCTGCGTCGTCATCGGCTCACCGGCAACGCGCGTCATTTCCCGCCCGGGCCTGCCGGACCTCGTCTATACGCCGCGCTTCCTCGAAGAGCCGACGAGATGATCGGCGAGCCGCACCGCATCCTCGACGGTTCCCGCGTGGTGGCTATCGCGCGCTTCCGCCCGCTCGACCAGAACGACGGGCAGGCCGAGAATGCGCGCGGCGACGATCTTGCCATAGGTGGCATCGCCGCCGGAATTCTTGCTGACGACGACATCGATGCGATGGTCGCGCAGAAGTTCGACCTCCGCTTCCACGGCAAACGGGCCGCGGGCGAGCAGGTAGGCGACGTCGGGGGCGGCAAGCGGCGGGTCGACGGGATCGACGCTGCGCACGAGATAATGGTGCTGCGGCGCGGCGTCGAAGACCTTCGCCTCCTGGCGGCCGATGGCAAGGAACACCCGGCGCGGCGTTTCGCCGAGCGCGCTGACGGCCTCGGTCACCGTGGCGACACATGTCCAGCGGTCGCCCTCCACCGCATCCCAGCCGCGCCGCTCCAGCCGCAGCAGCGGGAGGCCGGTCGCCGCGCTGGCGGCGCGGGCATTGGCGGAGATCTGCCGGGCGAAGGGATGTGTCGCGTCGATCAGGAGATCGATGGAATTCTCGCAAAGATAGGCCGAAAGCCCCTCGACGCCGCCGAAACCGCCGGTGCGGACGGGCACTGGCTGCGGCGCGGGATCGAGCGTGCGGCCGGCGAGCGACAGCGTGACGGCAAGATCGGTCCTGCCGGCGAGCGCACCGGCAAGGTCGCGCGCCTCCGCCGTGCCGCCCAAGATGAGAATGCGTCGCTTGTCCACGCCTGATCAGCCCCTTTCGACAGCCGCCCCCTGGCTTTCCATCGTCGGGATCGGCGAAGACGGTCTAGCGGGTCTCGGCGACGAGGCCAAGACCGCGATCGGTCGCGCCGAAATCGTCTTCGGCGGCGCGCGGCACCTGGCGCTTGCCGATGCGGCGATCCGCGGCGCGCGCCACGGCTGGCTCAGCCCCTTCGAGCGCTCCGTGGAGGCGGTTCTGGCCGCGCGGGGCCGGCCTGTCGTCGTGCTCGCCTCGGGCGATCCGTTCTTCTACGGCGTCGGCGTCACGCTTTCCCGGCGCATCGCGCGGGCGGAGATGCGCGTCTTCCCGGCGCCCTCCGCCTTCAGCCTTGCCGCATCGCGCATGGGCTGGGCCCTGCAGGACACGGTCTGCGTTTCGCTGCACGGCCGTCCCGTCGATCTCATCCGCCCGCACCTGCATCCCGGTTGCCGTATCCTGGCGCTGACCTCGGACGGCGACGGGCCGGCGGCGCTTGCCGCGCTGCTGGCGGAAAGCGGTTTTGGCGGCTCGGCGCTGACCGTGCTCGAGGCGCTCGGCGGCGCGCGGGAGCGGGTGAGCCACCATCAGGCCGGGCGGTTCGCCCTCGACGGGGCCGACATGCTGAATGTCTGCGCGGTGGAGGTTGTCGCCGGAGATGGCGCGCGGGTGCTCGCCTATACGCCGGGCCTCGACGACGGGCTGTTCGAGCATGACGGCCAGATCACCAAGCGCGAGGTCCGTGCGCTGACGCTCTCGGCCCTTGCGCCGCGCCGCGGCGAGCTTCTCTGGGATATCGGCGCCGGCTCGGGCTCGATCGGCATCGAATGGATGCTGGCCGACCCGTCGCTCCGGGCCATCGCCATCGAGGGCCATGCGGAGCGCGCTGCCCGCATCCGCCGCAATGCCGGGCGCTTCGGCGTGCCGGGCCTTGCCGTGGTCGAGGGGGCGGCGCCGGAGGCGCTTGCGGGACTGGCCGCGCCGGACGCGATCTTCATCGGCGGCGGCGGCAGCGAGGCGGGCGTCATGCCGGCGGCGATCGACGGCCTGAAGCCAGGCGGCCGGCTTGTCGCCAATGCGGTGACGACGGAAATGGAAGCCGTGCTCCTCGCCCAGCATGCCCGGCTCGGCGGTTCGCTGATCCGGATCGACATCGCGCGCGCATCGCCCGTCGGGCAGATGACGGGCTGGCGGCCGGCCATGCCGGTCACGCAGTGGGCCTGGCTGAAGCCGGCGCAACCTATCGAGGACGAGGAATGACCGTTCACTTCATCGGCGCCGGCCCCGGCGCTGCCGATCTCATCACCGTGCGCGGCCGCGATCTCATCGGCGCCTGCCCGGTCTGCCTCTATGCCGGCTCCATCGTGTCGCCGGAGCTTCTGCAGTATTGCCCGTCGGGTGCGCGCATCGTCGATACGGCGCCGATGTCGCTCGACGAGATCGAGGCGGAGTACCTGCGCGCCGCCGCGGCGGGCGAGGATGTGGCACGGCTGCATTCCGGCGATCTCTCCGTCTGGAGCGCCGTCGCCGAGCAGATCCGCCGGCTGGAAAAGCATGGGCTCGCCTACACGCTGACGCCGGGCGTGCCCTCCTTTGCCGCCGCCGCCGCCGCGCTCGGCCGCGAGCTCACCATTCCCGCCGTCGCGCAGAGCCTCGTGCTCACCCGGGTTTCCGGCCGCGCCTCGCCGATGCCGAACCGCGAGACGCTCAAGAATTTCGGCGCGACGGGGGCGACGCTGGCGATCCACCTTGCCATCCACGCGCTGGACAAGGTCGTCCTGGACCTGACGCCGCTCTATGGCACGGATTGCCCGGTGGCGATCGTGGTCAAGGCCTCTTGGCCCGATGAGCGCGTGGTGCGCGGCACGTTGGCCGATATCGTGGCGAAGGTCGCCGAGGAGCCGATCGAGCGCACGGCGCTGATCTTCGTCGGCCGCACGCTTGGCGCGGAGGATTTTCGCGAAAGCTCGCTCTATGATCCCGCCTACCAGCGCCGGTTCCGGGGACGCGACAGGCTTTAGGCCAATAGGGCTTCGAAGGCGAGCGAGGCCCTTGAGCGGTAGCGCTCCTTGTGGCGGAGCAGGCGGAAGGCGCGTTCCGGCAGGTCGAAGGCGATGCGCGCCATGCGGCCGGCGGCAAGGTCGTCCTCCACGACGAATTCGGAGACCGCGGTCAGCGTCTGGCCGGCGAGCACGGCGCTGCGCACGGCCTCGTTGGAGGGCAGGGAAAGCGCGATGTCCAGCGCTTCCTCGGGCAGCGCCGCCGTCAGGGCGCGCCGCGTGCCCGAGCCTGGCTCGCGCAGCACCCAGCGGGCAGCGGCCAGATCCTCCGCATCGATGCCGGGCTTGCCGGCGAGCGGATGGTCCGATGGTGCGACGATGACCACCCGGTCGCGCGCAATGATGCGCTGGGCGAGGGCGGGATGGTCGATCTCGCCTTCGACGAAACCGAGTTCCGCCCGTCCGTCGAGAACCGCCTCGGCAGCTTCGTCGGTATTGCCGCCGGTCAGGCGGATATCGATCGCCGGATAGGCGTCGCGGAAATGCATGAGACGCGGCGGCAACCAGTAGCCGGCGACTGTCTGGCTGGCGGCGAGCGTCAGTGCGCCGCGTTTCAGGCCGCCGATCTCGGTGAGGAAGAGGTCCGCGCTGCCCGCCCGTGCCAGCGTGGCCCGCGCCTCCGGCAGGAAGGCCTCGCCCGTCTCGGTCAGCTCGATCCGCCGCCCCGTGCGGTGGAACAGCGCGATGCCGTAGCGCTCCTCCAGCACGCGGATCGCCGAGCTGACGGCCGAGGGGGTGAGGTTCAGCGCATCGGCGGCCTTGGTCAGATGCTCTCGTTCCGCCACGGCGACGAAGATCCGGAGCTGTTCCAGCGTCATCATCTGTTCGATCCAGTCGAATGAAATGTCCGATATTTACCGATGGATCGAATAGGTTTTCAAGCGCATCGTCCGCGCATGGAAAATTCACCTAACAAACCAGCAATCCTTGGAATTCGCGTACTTCTGCCCGGCGTGCTCCTCTCCGGCTTCGTGTCAGGCCTCGCAGCGCTCGCCGAACGGCTGGAAATACGGCTTGCCGGCGGGGCGTGGATCGAGGCGCTCGTGCTGGCGATCCTCCTCGGCGCCGCCTGTCGGCTGCTGCTGAGGCGGCCGGCTGTGTTCGATCCCGGCATCGCCTTCTCCGCGAAATACTTCCTCGAGATCGCCATCGTGCTTCTCGGCGCGGGCGTCAGCGCCACGGCGATCGCCGGCATGGGCTGGCCGCTGATCGGGGCGATCGCGGCGGTGGTGGGCGTGGTGCTCCTGGCAAGCTATGCCATCGGGCGCGGCCTCGGCCTTTCCCGCACCGTCGCGCTGCTGGTCGCCTGTGGCAATTCGATCTGCGGCAATTCCGTAATCGCCGCGACGGCGCCGGTCATTCGCGCCGATGCGGAGGATGTCGCCTCCTCCATCGCCTTCACCGCCGTTCTCGGCATGGTCACGGTGCTGCTGTTGCCAGTGCTGGTGCCGCTGCTCGGCCTGTCGGCGACGGGCTACGGCGTGATGGCGGGCATGACGGTCTATGCGGTGCCGCAGGTGCTGGCGGCCACCGCCCCGGTTTCCGCGCTCAGCATCCAGATCGGCACCTTCGTCAAGCTCGTGCGCGTGTTGATGCTGGGGCCGGTGATCTTCCTCCTCTCGCTCGCCGCGGGCAAGGAGAGCGGGCCGTCGCCCGGCGCTGCACCGGCTGGTGCCGTGGTTCATCCTCGGCTTCCTCGCCATGCTCGCCGCGCGCAGCTTCGGCGTGATCGATGCGGGGCTTGCCGAAGGCATGGCGCGCGCCGCGACCGTGGTGACGATCCTCTCCATGGCCGCCCTCGGCCTCGGCATCGACCTCAGGCGCGTGATGCGGGCAGGTCCGCGGGTGACGGCCGCGGTCGTCCTGTCGCTCGGCGTGCTGGTCGTCGTGAGCTACGGGATGGTCGTGCTTCTGAACCTCGCGACGGCCTGGGGAAGCTCAGGCCGCGTTTTCCCGCGCGGTTACAGGCACATAGTTGAGCACCGGGCCGAGCCAGCGCTCCACCTCCGTGACGGCCATGCCCTTGCGGCGGGCATAGTCCTCCACCTGGTCCCGTTCCACCTTCGCGACGCCGAAATAGTAGCTTTCCGGCGAGGCGATGTAGAGGCCGGAGACGGAGGAGCCGGGCCACATCGCATAGCTTTCGGTGAGCTCGACGCCGATTTCCCTTTCGGCATCGAGCAGGCGGAAGAGCGTCGTCTTTTCCGTATGGTCCGGCTGGGCGGGGTAGCCCGGCGCGGGGCGGATGCCGGCATAGGGCTCGCCGATGAGGTCGGTGGGCGAGAAGGTCTCCTCCGCCGCATAGCCCCAGAGCTCCTTGCGCACATATTCGTGCATGCGCTCGGCGAAGGCCTCGGCGAAGCGGTCGGCGAGCGCCTTGACGAGGATCGAGTTGTAGTCGTCGTTCGCCCGCTCGAAGCGCTCGGCGATGGCGATCTCGCCGATGCCCGCCGTCACGACGAAGCCGCCGAGATAGTCGTGCTTGCCGCTGTCGATGGGCGCGACGAAATCGGAGAGCGCTACGTTCGGCCGCCCGTCGCGCTTGGAAAGCTGCTGGCGCAGCGTGAAGAAGGTGGCAAGTTCCTTGCTTCGCGTCTCGTCGGTGAAGAGGCGGATGTCGTCGCCGACCGTGCCGGCCGGCCAGAAGCCGACGACGGCCTTCGGCGTGAACCATTTCTCCAAAATGATCTTCTCCAGCATCGCCTGGGCATCGGCAAAGAGCTGGCGGGCGGCGGGCCCCTGCTTCTCGTCGTCGAGGATCTTCGGATAGACGCCCTTCAGCTCCCAGGTCTGGAAGAACGGGGTCCAGTCGATGTAGCGGGCAAGCTCCGCCAGGTCCCAGTCCTGGAAGACGCGGGTGCCGAGGAAGGAGGGCGTCTTCGGCTCATAGGTGGACCAGTCCGCCCCGAAGGCGTTGGCGCGGGCCCTGGCGATCGGCAGGCGCTGCTTTTCCGCCTCGCTGCGCGCATGCGCATCGGCGACCTTGCGGTATTCGGCCTTCAGCGTCTCGACATAGCCGGGCTTCATCTCGGCCGACAGCAGGGAGCCGACCACGCCGACGGCGCGGCTGGCGTCGGTGACGTAGACCGCCTGGCCGCGGTCGTAGCGCGGATGGATCTTCACCGCCGTGTGCACGCGGCTCGTCGTCGCCCCGCCGATGAGGAGGGGGATGTCGAAGCCTTCGCGCTCCATCTCCGAGGCGACATGCACCATCTCGTCGAGCGAGGGGGTGATGAGACCGGAGAGGCCGATGATGTCGACCTTCTCGGCCTTCGCCGTTTCGAGGATCTTCGTCGCCGGCACCATGACGCCGAGGTCGATGATCTCGTAATTGTTGCAGGCGAGCACGACGCCGACGATGTTCTTGCCGATGTCGTGCACGTCGCCCTTGACGGTCGCCATCAGGATCTTGCCCGCGCTCTGCCGTTCGCCGCCGCCGCCATTGGCGAGCTTTTCGGCCTCCATGTAAGGCAGCAGCACGGCGACGGCCTGCTTCATCACGCGGGCGGATTTGACGACCTGCGGCAGGAACATCTTTCCGGCGCCGAAGAGGTCGCCGACGACGTTCATGCCGGCCATCAGCGGGCCTTCGATGACATGCAGCGGGCGTTCGGCGTTCTGCCGCGCCTCTTCCGTGTCGATCTCGACGAATTCGGTGATGCCGTTGACGAGGGCATGTTCGAGGCGTTTTTCCACCGGCCAGTCGCGCCAGGCGAGGTCGCGTTCCCTGGCTTCCTTGCCGGCCGCACCCTTGAAGCGTTCGGCGATGTCGAGCAGGCGCTCGGTGGCGGTGCCGCCGGCCTTCGGCACGCGGTTCAGCACCACGTCCTCGCAGGCCTCGCGCAGCTCCGGCTCGATCGTATCGTAGACGGCGAGCTGGCCGGCATTGACGATGCCCATGTCCATGCCGGCCTGGATGGCGTGGTAGAGGAAGACGGCGTGCATCGCCTCGCGCACCGGCTCGTTGCCGCGAAAGGAGAAGGAAAGGTTGGAGACGCCGCCGGACACATGGACATGCGGCAACGTCGCGGTGATCTCGGCCGTCGCCTCGATGAAGTCGACGCCGTAATTGTCGTGCTCCTCGATGCCCGTCGCGACGGCGAAGATGTTGGGGTCGAAGACGATATCTTCAGGCGCAAGGCCGGCGACTTCGGTGAGCAGCCTGTAGGCGCGGGTGCAGATCTCCACCTTGCGCGCCTTCGTGTCGGCCTGGCCCTTCTCGTCGAAGGCCATGACGACGACGGCGGCGCCATAGGCGCGCACGAGTTTCGCATGGTGCAGGAAGGCCTCCTCGCCCTCCTTCAGCGAGATCGAGTTGACCAGCGGCTTGCCCTGCACGCATTTCAGGCCCGCCTCGATCACCTCCCATTTCGACGAATCGATCATCACCGGAACGCGGGCGATGTCGGGCTCGGCGGCGATGAGGTTCAGGTATTCCACCATCGCCCTTGTGGAATCGATCAGGCCCTCGTCCATGTTGATGTCGATGACCTGCGCGCCGTTCGCCACCTGGTCGCGCGCGACATCGAGCGCCGCGGCATAGTCGCCCGCGGTGATCAGCTTGCGGAATTTCGCCGAGCCGGTGACGTTGGTGCGCTCGCCGACATTCACGAAGGGAATGGCCTCGGTCAGCGTGAAGGGTTCGAGGCCCGAGAGGCGCATGTGGCGCGGGATGTCGGGGATTTCGCGTGGCGCGTGGCGCGCGGCGGCCGCGGCGATGGCGCGGATATGGTCCGGCGTCGAGCCGCAGCAGCCGCCGACGATGTTGACGAGGCCATCGCGCATGAAGCCCTCGATCTGGGCGGCCATTTCCTCGGGCGTTTCGTCATATTTGCCGAAGGCGTTCGGCAGGCCGGCATTGGGATAGGCGCAGACGAAGGTCTGGGCGACGGACGAGATCTCCGCGAGATGGGCGCGCATGGCATTGGCGCCGAGCGCGCAGTTGAGACCGATGGAGAAGGGCTCGGCGTGGCGCACCGAATTCCAGAAGGCCTCCGGCGTCTGGCCGGAGAGCGTGCGGCCCGAGAGGTCGGTGATCGTGCCCGAGATCATGACGGGCAGTTCGATGCCCTTTTCCTCGAAGACCGCGCGGGTGGCGAAGATCGCCGCCTTGGCGTTCAGCGTGTCGAAGATCGTCTCGATGAGGATGATGTCGGCGCCGCCGTCGATGAGGCCGCGCACCTGGTCGGCATAGGCGATGCGCAGATCGTCGAAGGTGACGGCGCGGTAGCCGGGATTGTTGACGTCCGGCGAGATGGAGGCGGTGCGGTTCGTCGGGCCGAGCGCGCCGGCGACGAACCGGCGGCGGCCGTCCTTCTCGGCGGCCCTGAGGCTGGCGCGGCGGGCAAGGCGCGCGCCGTCGCGGTTGAGTTCGTAGACCATGTCCTCCATGCCGTAGTCGGCCTGGGCGATGGTCGTGGAGGAGAAGGTGTTGGTTTCCAGGATGTCCGCGCCGGCAAGCGCATAGCGGTAGTGGATGTCCTCGATCGCCGCCGGCTGGGTCAGCGTCAGGAGATCGTTGTTGCCTTGCTGGTGGCAGGCGCAGTCGCCGAAGCGCTCGCCGCGGAAATCCTCCTCCACCAGCTTGAGCGTCTGGATTTCCGTGCCCATGGCGCCGTCGAGCACGAGGATGCGCTCGCGCGCGGCGGCCTGGAGGGCGGCGAGAATCTCGCGTCCGTCGCGCGGCGGCAGTTCGGGGCCGAACAGGGTGTCCAGGTGCGATTTGGCCATGGCAAAGCCCTCCGGTGCAATAATCCTGCACCGGAGATCACATAAAGATATCTTTATGTCAATATGTCTTTATGCAGCCATGATCAGTGCACCAGCCGATCCGACCCCGCCAGCGAGGCGAAAAGCGCCTTCAGGCGGGCGATATCGGGATCGACCTTCTCGTAGCGCGAAAGTTTCTGCACCTCCTTCAGCGCCTCAACGGCAAGGTCGGCGCCGCGTGGCTGCCAGAGCAGCCAGGAGATGAAGATGGATTCCGGCTTTCCGGTGCCGGAAGGACCGTCATTGGTGATGGCAAGCATTTTCTTCCCCAATCGGAAAATTGGGGGATGACCGGACGCACGCTGCTGGAACGTCGCCACGAGGCGACAAGCAAGCGCACCACTGGGACACCCCGCCCATGGACGTTACGACTGTCAGGGCAGGTCTCCTGGCTTGCGGGTCATCGCGTCTGTCTCGCCTTCCCGGTGATATCCACCAGTGGCCTGGAGCGACAGCAGCTCGCCGTTCACAGTTGCGGGGGCAGCGCCGGTCTTGGCGCTCCTTTCGGAGCATCGCACCGGCTTCCCTCTTAGCCTCCGAGCCGATCGACTCGGAAGACCCTGACGCCGGCAGACTGGCTTGGGCGAGGCTGCAAGTCAATGGCGGGATCGGTCATGCACAGGCGCGACAGGGGCGTCGGGAACTTTTGTCGACCTCGGGCATTTCGCATCCACCCGTTCTATGCGCCCCCTCGCCCCTTTACGCGGGGCGGGCGATTCACCAAAACCGCAAATGAGGGTCAATGCTGTGCCATCCGGTCCTGTTGACATGTTGCAAGTCTCTGTCCTTACGGCTAAAAAATGCCGTTTTCATGCACCACGCGGCCAGGATGCCTAC
Organism: Shinella granuli; assembly: GCF_004341885.1. Lineage (GTDB taxonomy): Bacteria > Pseudomonadota > Alphaproteobacteria > Rhizobiales > Rhizobiaceae > Shinella > Shinella granuli. The sequence continues at coordinate 163,178 of NZ_SLVX01000011.1, forward strand.
CAGCGTGTCGCCTGAGCCATGTCCACCCCATCCGCGCCGTCGGGGCGCTGCTTGGTCGCATGGCTGATCGCGGCACCGAGATGAAGCCTGTCCGCAAGAAACCGTTCGGCACAAAGGCCGTTGCCGGATGGTTCAACATGGCCGGATCCAGAATCAGAAACATGCCCCTTCACAATACGCCGCAAGCCGCCTCGCGCGATGCTGACGCCAAGCAGATCGACTATAACGATTCGATCCGCGCCACCTATCTGACGCTGGAAGAGCTGGCCGAATGCGGTGAGGCCCTGGCGCGCGACAAGAGCGCGCCGTTGCCCGGCTTCCAGCCCTTCGAGTTCCGCGCCCGGCACAAGGAAAACGAGAAGGAAATCTTCCGCGTCTATCGCGCGACGGCCAAGGATGTCGAGGCGGGCGCCCAGATCACGCCGGCGGCCGAATGGCTGCTCGACAACTACTATGTCGTCGAAGAGGCGATCCAGGAGGTCCGCCGCGATTTCCCGCGCCGCTTCTATCGCCAGCTTCCGACCATCGAGGTCGAAGGGCAGGTGATGCCGCGCACGCTGGCGCTCGCCTGGCTCTATGTCGCGCATACCCATAGCGGCGTCTCGCACGAGGGCCTGACGGCCTTCGTCCAGGGGTTCCAGAAGGTCGACGCGCTGAAGATCGGCGAACTCTGGGCGCTGCCCTCCTTCATCCGCTTCGTGCTGCTCGAAAACCTCCGCCGCATTTCCAGCCGCGTCGAGCGTTCACGGAAAATGCGCTTCAAGGCCAACGAGGTGGCCGATGAGCTGATCCGCCTCAACGATCCGGAAAAGTCCATCGCGCATCTCCAGTCGCTGGAGAGCTTCATCGACGACAACACCTTCGTCATTCAGCTCCTCTATCGCCTGCGCGATGGCCTGACGGCCTCCGGCGCGGTGATCCAGTGGCTGGAGCGCAAGATCGAGAGCCGCGGCAGCGACCTCGAAGAGCTGATCGTCGCGGAGAACAACCGCCTGTCCTCCGGCAATGTGACGATGAGCTCGCTCATCAAGAGCCTGCGTGCGGTGGACGACACGGAATGGCCCGTCTGGTTCGAGAGCGTCAGCCGCCTCGACGAGGCGCTGCGCCAGGGATCCGACTACAGCGACCTCGATTTCGGCTCGCGCAACAAGTACCGAAACACGATCGAGCGTTTCGCCCGCCGCTCCGGCAAGACCGAGCTGGAGGTGACCGAGACGGCGCTGGCGATGACGGCGGAAGATGCTGCCGCCCACGCGGAAGACCCCGACTACGAGGCCAATGTCGCGGCCTTCCTCGTCGGCAAGAAGCGCAAGCTGCTCGAAAAGCGCATCGGCTACCGCCCGTCGATCGTCCAGCGCATCGTGCGCTTCGGCCGCAAGCTCGACTGGTTCGCCATCGCCGGTCCGAACATCCTGCTGACGCTCATGGCGATGATCGCGGTCTATTATTTCCTCGACCAGCTCGATATCCCGGATGGCGCCTGGCTGATCATGCTGGTGCTTTTCGCCCTGCCCGCTTCGGAGGGGGCGACGGGTCTGTTCAACACGCTCGTCACCTTCTTCGTCACGCCCTCGCGCCTCGTCGGCTACGAGTTCAAGGACGGCATTCCCGAGGATGCGCGCACGCTCGTCGTCGTGCCCTGTCTGATCTCCAAGCGCGACCATGTCGACGAATTGGTGCGCAATCTCGAAGTGCACTACCTCGCCAATCCGCGCGGCGAGATCTATTTCGCGCTGCTCAGCGACTGGGCCGACAGCCAGGTGGAGGAATCTCCGGCCGACCTCGACGTGCTCGACTACGCCAAGCGCGAGATCGCGACACTCTCCGCGCGCTACGCCTATGACGGCCGGACGCGTTTCTACCTGCTACACCGCCGCCGCCTCTACAATCCCTCCGAAGGCTGCTGGATGGGCTGGGAGCGCAAGCGCGGCAAGCTGCACGAGCTGAATCTGCTCTTGCGCGGCGACGGCGACACCACCTTCCTGCCGGGCGCCAACATCGTGCCGGCGGACGTGAAATACGTCATGACGCTCGATTCCGACACACGCCTGATGCGCGATGCGGTGACGAAGCTCGTCGGCAAGCTGCACCACCCGATCAACCGCCCGGTGATCGACGCGGAAAAGGGCGAGGTCATAGCCGGCTACAGCATCCTGCAGCCGCGCGTCACCCCCTCGCTGACGACGGGCAAGGAAGCCTCGACCTTCCAGCGCATCTTCTCCGCCGACCGCGGCATCGACCCCTATGTCTTCACGGTCTCCGACGTCTACCAGGATTTCGTCGGGGAAGGCACGTTCACCGGCAAGGGCCTCTACCATGTCGATGCCTTCGAGACGGCGGTGAAGGGCCGGATCGAGGAGAATTCCGTCCTCAGCCACGACCTGCTCGAAGGCTCGCTCGCCCATTGCGCGCTGGTGACGGATGTCGAGCTGGTCGAGGACTTCCCGACGCGCTACGGCACCGAAACCTCGCGCCAGCATCGCTGGGCGCGCGGCGACTGGCAGCTCATCCCCTATATCTTCGGCCCGTCGAGCGGCATTTCCATGCTCGGCCGCTGGAAGATGTACGACAACCTGCGCCGCAGCCTCATCCCCGTGGGCTGGCTCGTCGCCTCCGTCATGGGCTGGTACTACATGGAGCCGCGCCAGGCGCTGATCTGGCAGCTCGTGCTGATCTTCCTGCTCTTCGTCGCCCCGACGCTCTCGCTGATTTCCGGCATCATGCCGCGCCGCAACGACATCGTCGCGCGTGCCCATGTGCACCGGGTCATCTCGGATATCCGCGCGGCCAATGCCCAGGTCGCGCTGCGCATCGCCTTCATCGCCCATTCGGCGGCCCTGATGGCCGATGCGATCGTCCGCTCGCTCTACCGCACCATTGTCAGCCGCAAGCTGATGCTGGAATGGCGCACGGCCGCGCAGGCCGACAGCGCCGCGCGCGGCGGCATTCTCGCCCATTACAAATCGATGTGGCAGGCCCCGGCGCTCGCCGCGCTCTCCGTGGCGCTCGCCATGGTCTCGAAGACGGGCTTGCCTTTCATCGGAATTCCCTTCGCCCTCGTCTGGGCGCTCTCGCCGGCCATTGCCTGGTATGTCAGCCAGACGGCCGAGACCGAGGACCAGCTCGTCGTCTCCGACCATGTCGCGACGGAACTGCGCAAGATCGCGCGCCGCACCTGGCGCTATTTCGAAACCTTCGTCACCGCCGAGCAGCATTACCTGCCGCCGGACAATTTCCAGGAAACGCCGCAGCCGGTGCTCGCCGAGCGCACCTCGCCGACCAATATCGGCGTCTACCTGCTTTCGGTGATTTCCGCCCGTGATTTCGGCTGGATCAGCTTTGAGGAGACGGTTCGCCGTCTCGAACAGACCATCGCCACCATCGACGGCATGCCGAAATATCGCGGCCACCTCTACAACTGGTATCGCACCAATACGCTGGAAACGCTGGGCCCGCGCTATGTCTCGGCGGTCGACAGCGGCAACCTTGCCGGCCATCTCATCGCCGTCTCCTCCATGTGCCGTGAATGGGCGGAGGCACCCTCGGCCCATCTCCAGGGCAGCCTCGACGGCATCGGCGACGTCGCCTCGATCCTTTCCGAGACGCTGAAGCAGCTTCCCGACGACCGCAAGACCGTGCGCCCCCTGCGCCGCCTCATCGAGGAGCGCATCGCCGGCTTCCACAATGCGCTCGCCGCCGTCAAGCGCGAGCACGAATTCGCCTCCATCCGCGTCATCAACCTCGCGGTGCTGGCGCGTGACGTCAACAAGCTGATCGTCAACCTCGACCACGAGATCAAGTCGGCCGAAAGCGGGGAGCTCGCCAGATGGGCCGGCGCGCTGGTTGCGACCTGTGAGGCGCATATCGCCGACAGCGTCTTCGACCTCGGCAGCATCGAGGGCCTGCGCGAGCGCCTCGTCGTGCTGCGCGACCGCGCGCGCGACATCGCCTTCTCGATGGATTTCGGCTTTCTCTTCCGCCCGGAACGCCGCCTGCTCTCGATCGGCTACCGCGTCGAGACCAATGAACTGGACGAGGCCTGCTACGACCTGCTCGCTTCGGAAGCCCGCCTGACGAGCCTTTTCGCCATCGCCAAGGGCGACCTTCCGACAGAACACTGGTACAAGCTCGGTCGCCCGGTCGTGCCGGTCGGCTCGCGCGGCGCGCTGGTCTCCTGGTCCGGCTCGATGTTCGAATACCTGATGCCGCCGCTCGTCATGCAGGAGCGCCAGGGCGGCATCCTGAACCAGACCAACAACCTCGTCGTCGTCGAGCAGATGAACCACGGACGCCGCCTCGGGACGCCCTGGGGCATTTCGGAAGCGGCTTTCAACGCTCGCGACCACGAGCTGACCTATCAGTACACCAATTTCGGCGTGCCGACGCTCGGCCTGAAACGCGGTCTCGGCCAGAATGCCGTCATCGCGCCCTATGCCTCGCTGTTGGCGACGCAATATGCCCCCAAGGCGGCGCTGGAAAACCTCGAACGTCTGAGAAAACTCGGCGCGCTCGGCGTCTACGGCTTCCACGATGCCGTGGACTTCACGCCGACCCGCGTGCCGGAGGGCAAGACCTGCGCCGTGGTGCGCAACTACATGGCGCACCATCACGGCATGTCGATCGCCGCGGTCGCCAACGTCGTCTTCAACGGTGCGCTGCGCGAGCGTTTCCACGCCGATCCCGTCATCGAGGCGGCCGAGCTGCTCCTGCAGGAGAAGGCGCCGCGCGACATTCCGGTCATCAACGCCAAGCGTGAGCCGGAGACCGTCGGCAGCACCCAGGCCGACCTGCTGCGCCCGGAAATCCGCATCATCAAGGAACCCTTCTTGAAGGAGCGCGAGACGGTCTTCCTGTCGAACGGCCACTATGCCGTGATGCTGACGGCGACCGGTGCCGGCTATTCGCGCTGGAACGGCCAGTCCGTCACGCGCTGGAAGCCCGATCCGACGGAAGACCGCTGGGGCTCCTTCATCTTCCTGCGCGATACGGCGACGAACGACTGGTGGTCCGCTACCGCCGAGCCGAAGCGTGCGGAAGGCGAGGTGACGAAGACCCAGTTCGGCGACGACAAGGCGGAATTCATCAAGACCGTCGGCACGCTGACCAGCGAGGTCGAATGCATCGTCGCCACCGAGCACGATGCGGAAGGCCGCCGCCTGACGCTGCTCAACACAGGGCCGGAAGACCGCTTCATCGAGGTGACCTCCTATATGGAGCCCGTCATCTCGACGGACGAGGCCGACAATGCCCACCCAATGTTCTCGAAGATGTTCATCCGGACGGAGATCGGCAAGCGCGGCGACGTCATCCGCGCCGAGCGGCAGAAGCGCAATCCGAACGAGCCGGACATGGCGATCGCCCACCTCATCGTGGACAATGCCGGGCCTTCGCGCCGCACCGAGGTCGAGACGGACCGTCGCCGCTTCATCGGCCGCGGCCGCGCGCTGACCAATGCCGCCGCCTTCGATCCGGGCGCGCAGCTTTCCGGCACGGACGGCTTCACGCTCGATCCGGTCATGGCGCTGCGCCGCGTCGTGCGCGTGCCGGCGGGCAAGAAGGTCAAGGTCATCTTCTGGACCATTGCCGCGCCGAGCCGTGCGGAGGTGGACGCCGCCATCGACCGCTACCGCCACCCGGACAGCTTCAACCACGAGATGATCCATGCCTGGACGCGCTCGCAGGTGCATATGCGCCATGTCGGCGTCACCTCGCAGGAGGCGGCGAGCTTCCAGATGCTCGGCCGCTACCTCACCTATCCGGACATGCACCTGCGCGCCGACACCGGCACGATCGAGAACGGCCTCACCGCCCAGTCGGCGCTCTGGCCGCTGGCGATCTCGGGCGATTTCCCGATCTTCGTGCTGCGCATCAATGACGAGATCGACGTGGAAGTCGCCCGCGAGGCGCTGCGCGCGCAGGATTACCTGCGCCATCGCGGCGTCATCGCCGACCTCGTCATCCTCAACGAGCGCGCCGCCTCCTATGCGCAGGACATGCAGCACACGCTCGACCATATGTGCGAGAACCTGCGCATCCGCAGCCAGTCCGACGGCGCGCGCCAGCATGTCTTCACGGTGCGCCGCGACCTGATGGACGTCACCACCTGGCAGGCGTTGCTGGCGACGGCCCGCGCGGTCTTCCACGCCCGCAACGGCACGCTCTCCGACCAGATCGCCCGCACGGTCTCCCTCTTCGCGACGCCCCGCGGGGAGGAGGAGGCAAAGACCGAGACGACGCCGGCGCCCGCGCCGAAACTGCCTGCTCTCGTTGGCGAACCGGTGGAGATCGACGGCAAGGGTCTCACCTTCTGGAACGGTTTCGGCGGTTTCAACGAGGAGCGCCGGGAATATGCCGTGCGGCTTCGCGGCGGCGAGGCGACGCCCCAGCCGTGGATCAACGTCATCGCCAACCCGCATTTCGGCTTCCACGTCTCGGCGGAAGGCGCAAGCTACACCTGGAGCCGCAATTCGCGCGACTTCCAGCTGACGCACTGGACGAATGATCCGGTCATCAACCGGCCGGGTGAAGCGTTTTACGTGCGGGATCGCGAGAGCGGCGCCGTCATCGCGCCCTTCGCCGCCCTCTCGCGCAAGAAGTCGGTCAAGTTCGAGGCCTGGCACGGCCTCGGCTATTCCGCCTTCCGTAGCTGGGAGGACGGTATCGAGCTCGACCTCGTGCAGACGGTCGACCCGGAAGAGCCGGTCAAATATTCCCGTCTCGTCCTGAAAAACACCGGCGAGACGGAACGCAGCCTGACGGTCTACGGCTATGTCGAATGGGTGCTCGGCAACAATCCGGCGAAAACCGCGCCCTTCGTTTTGACCAGCCATGACGAGGAGAGCGGTGCGCTCTTCGCCACCAATCCCTACAGCTTCGACTTTTCCGGCCGGACCAGCTTCTTCGCCGTCGACGAGCCGGTGGCGGGCTTTACCGCCAGGCGCCGCGAATTCATCGGCCGCGGCGGCGATATCGTGTTGCCGGCCGCCGTTGCGGCTGGGCAGGCGCTTTCGGGCTCGGCCGAGGGCATCGGCGATCCCTGCGCGGCCCTCGCCGTCGAGATCGTCCTGAAGCCGGGCGAAAAGCGGGAACTCCTCTTCGTGCTCGGCGATACGGCCGATGCGGAGAGCGCCCGGACGCTCGCCGAGAAGAGCCGCCAAGCCGATTTCGACGCCGTCATGGCCGCCGTCCGTGCCTATTGGAGCGATTTTACCGGCACGTTGCAGGTCAAGACGCCGGATGCCGCGCTCGACCGCATGGTCAACGACTGGCTGCCCTATCAGGCGCTCGGCTGCCGCATCCAGGCGCGCTCGGCCTTCTACCAGGCGAGCGGGGCCTTTGGCTTCCGCGACCAGTTGCAGGATACGCTCGCCTTCATCCTGCATCGTCCGGAGCTTGCCCGGGGGCAGATCCTCAATGCGGCCTCGCGCCAGTTCGTCGAGGGCGACGTGCAGCATTGGTGGCTGCCCGACAGCGGGGCCGGCGTGCGCACCCTGATCTCCGACGATGTGGTGTGGCTCGCCCATGCGGTGGACTATTATTGCCGCACCACCGGCGACCGGGCGATCCTCGATGAAACGCTCGCCTTCATCGAAGGCGCGTCGCTCGTCGAGGGGCAGCACGACGCCTTCTACACGCCGGAGCGCTCCGCGCAGGAAGCATCGCTCTACGAGCATTGCGCCCGCGCGCTCGATCTTGCGCTCCGCCGCACCGGGGAGAACGGCCTGCCGCTCATCCTCGGCGGCGACTGGAACGACGGCATGAACCGTGTCGGCGAGGCGGGCCGGGGCACGAGCGTCTGGCTCGGCTGGTTCCTGGCGGGCACGCTCTCCGGCTTCATCCCCGTCGCCCGCGAGCGCGGCGATCACCCCCGCGCCGACCTCTGGCAGGAACATCTCGGCCGCCTCAAGGTGGCGCTGGAAACGGCGGGCTGGGACGGCGGCTACTATCGCCGCGGCACGTTCGACGACGGCACGCCGATTGGTTCGGCGGAAAACGCCGAATGCCGGATCGATTCGATCGCGCAGAGCTGGAGCGTGCTGTCCGGCATCGGCGATGCGGAGCGGTCGCGCCAGGCGATGGATGCGGTCATGGAAAACCTCGTCGACCGGGAGAACGGCGTCATCCGTCTGTTCACCCCGCCCTTCGTCGAGACGCCGCAGGACCCCGGCTATATAAAAGCCTATCCGCCGGGCGTGCGGGAGAACGGCGGGCAATATACCCATGCAGCGACCTGGGTCGTGCTGGCGCTCGCCCGCCTCGGCCGGGCGGAGGATGCATGGACCTGCTTCAGCATCCTCAACCCCGTCAACCATGCATTGAGCCCGGACGCGGCCGAACTCTACCGCGTGGAACCCTATGTCGTCGCCGCAGATGTCTATGGCGAGGGCGAGCGCACGGGGCGCGGCGGCTGGTCCTGGTATACGGGCTCGGCCGGCTGGCTCTACCGCGCGGCGGTGGAAGGCATTCTCGGCATCCGAAAGGAAGGCGGTCGCCTCTTCGTCAATCCGGCGCTGCCAGCGGCATGGAGCGGCTACGAGGCGACGCTCGATCTCGACGGCAGGAAACTGTCGATCCGCGTCGAGCGGGCCGGCGACGGTGGATGGCAGACATGTGTGAACGGCTCTGTCATCAAATCTTCAAACGAGGGCTATTTGCTCTGATCCACGCCATGTGGATCAGAGCATCATGACAGACAAATTTGGACCGACAGGCGCCGTGCCGCGGCAACGCGACACGCGCCTCGACGTCTTCCGGGCCCTTGCCCTCCTGACGATCTTCGTCAACCACGTTCCCGGCCAGTATCTGGAACACCTCACGCACAAGAATTTCGGCTTTTCCGATTCGGCGGAAGCGTTCGTGCTGATTTCCGGCATGTCCGTGGGGCTCGCCTATGGATCGCGCTTCGCCATCGGCGAACGCCTTGCGGTGACGCTGCGCATCCTGCGCCGGGCTCTCACGCTCTATGTCGCCCATATCATGACGAGCATCGTCACCTTCGCGATCTTTGCCGGCGGGGCACTGTGGTTCGACCGGCCGGATCTGCTCTCGGAGATCAACCTGCGCGCCGTCGTCGACCGTACGGAACAGGGCGTCGTCAGCATGGTGCTGCTCGGCCATCAGTTCGGCTACAACAACATCCTGTCCATGTATGCCGTCGTCTTCCTGATGCTGCCCGGCTTTCTCTGGCTCTACCGGCGCAGCGCCATGCTGCTGCTCGCCGTGTCCGGCACGCTCTGGCTCTGCGCGGGCGTCTGGCACATCGCGCCGTCGAACTTCCTGGACGACGGCTACTGGTTCCTCAATCCGCTGTCCTGGCAGTTCCTGTTCGTCATCGGCTTCGTCGGCGTGCTGCGGGCGAGGAAAAAGGGGATTGCGCGCAATCCGGTCCTGCTCGCGCTTTCGGCGGCCTATCTCGTCGTCACGATGCTCTGGGTCGTGTTCTCCTGGTGGAGCATCGACTTTTCCTACGGCCTGCCGGCGGTGCTGACGGGCTTCGACAAGACGTTCCTCTCGACGACCCGGCTCCTGCATGTGCTGGCGGGGGCCTATCTCGTGGCGACGATCCCGGTCCTCTCGAACTGGGCCGCGCTGCCGCTCTCCCACCCGCTCGTCGCGATCGGGCGGCATTCGCTCGCCGTCTTCATCTTCGGCACGATCCTCGCCATGGCGGGGCAGGTGATGATGTTCGTTACGGGCAAGAACCCCCTTATCGGCACGCTCTATGTCTTGCTCGGCATCGTGCTGCACTTCGCCTATGCACGCTACCTCGACTGGCAGGCCGCCGTCATCGCCCAGAATGCAAGACGGCAGGGCCTTGGGGCCCTGCCGGTCAAGGGGAGCGATGCTCCGCGGTGACGACGCCGATCAGGCGGCGGTGTGGCTCTTGCGCACGTCGTCGTCGGTCAGGATGCCGCTGGCGCGCAGCAGGGCGGCGAAGCGGCCGTTGCTCTGGCTGAGATCGTTGAACGTGCCCATCTCGGCGATCCTGCCGTGATCCATGAAGACGACGAGGTCGGCCTCGCGGACGGTCGACAGGCGATGCGCGATGATGAAGGTCGTGCGGTTGCGCCGGAGCTGATCGATTGCCGTCTTCACGCGCGCTTCGGTCTCCACGTCGAGCGCGCTGGTCGCCTCGTCGAGCACGAGGATCGGCGCGTTCTTGAGGATGGCGCGGGCAATGGCGATGCGCTGGCGCTCGCCACCCGACAGGCGGTTGCCGCGCTCGCCGACATGGGTCTCGTAGCCGCCCTGGCGCGAGGCGATGAAGTCGCCCGCCGCGGCCGCTTCCGCCGCCGCCTCGATTTCCGCCTGCGTGGCGCCTTCGCGGCCCAGGCGGATATTGTCGGAGATCGAGCGGTTGAGCAGGCCCGCATCCTGGAACACGGTGGCGATCGAGCGACGCAACGACTTGCGCGTCACCGTCGAGATGTCGACGCCGTCGATGAGGATCTGGCCGGACTTCGGCTCGTAGACGCGCTGCAGCAGGTTGACGAGCGTCGTCTTGCCGGCGCCGGTCGGACCGACGATGGCGACGGTCTGGCCTGCCTCCACCGTGAAGGAGACGTCGCTGACGCCCTGGGTGGCATTGGCGAAGTCGAAATTGACGTTGCGGTATTCGACCTTGCCCTTGACCTCGCCGAGATCGCCGGCGCCCGTCGGTTCCTCGCGCTCCTTGACGGCGTCTTCCAGCGTGAAGAAGTCCTCCAGCTTGGCGCGCGCCTCGAAGATCTGCGTGGCGAAGGCCTTCATCTGGTCGAGGCGGCCGATGAGCAGGCCTGCGAAGCCGATGAAGGCGATGACGTCGCCCACCTTGATTTCACCCCGCTGCACCAGAACCGTACCGATGACGAGGATGGTCATCATCGAGATCGTCGAGGCGATGCGGTTCAGCGCGCTCGCCAGCGCCCACCAGTCGAGCACCGGATACTGCGCATTGATCAGCCGCTCGGCAAAGCGCTTCAGCTCCCGCGTTTCGGCTTCGATGCGGTTGTAGCTGTGCACGACCGAGACGTTGCTGATCGAGTCCGACACATGGGCGAAGACGGTGTGATAGTGGTTCTCGACCGAGGCCTGGCCTTCGCGGGTGCGGTTCATCACCACCTTGCCGATGATGACATAGGCAACGCCGAGCACCAAGAGCACCAGCGAGAGACGATAGTCCATCGCAAACGCCGTGGGAATGAGCAGGACGAGCGCGACGGCGGTGGCGAGGTGCGTGCGCATGAATTCGAGCCAGAGGCCGAACAGCGTCTCGCAGGCGCGCAACAGCGTGTGCAGCGCATTGGAGGTGCCGCGCTGGCTATGCCAGGCGAGCGGCATGGAGATGATGCGGCCGAAGGCTTCCGTCAGCAGGCTCGCCCGCCGGCCATGCGCCAGCCGGTCGGCCTCGCGCGCGACGAGCACGAAGGCGATCGTGTTGAACAGGCCGAAGCCCGCCCACAGGAGAAGCATGGGCGTCACGTCGCCCTTGGTGGAAATGGCATCGATGATGCGGCCGAACAGGACCGGCTCGGCAATGGTTATCACCGCGAGCACGATGTTGGCGGCGACGACCGAACCGACGCGGATCTTGTAGACCCCGAGATAGCTGAGGGCTCTTGCATAAACCTGAAACAAAGACACGAATGCGGGCCTTTCCGGCAATACCTGTTATGCGGTGCAGCATTGGCACCTTCCGTCCCTTGGCTCAGCCTATTAATCAGCGGAAGGGGCAAAAGTTCTCCCCGGCCAAGCAAATTTCATGACTCGGCTGAAATCTTGCGTGATTATGCGATTTCAGGCCTGCCATGCGTGCAAAGCGATTGATTTTCGCTCCGCCTTCCTGCCATCTGTCAGATGGGGACAATGAATGGGGCGCTTGGGCCGATTGCGGCCGGGTTCAGCTTTATCAGTTGGTTAACAAAGCTATTCAAGCGCGGGGCACATGAAGATCAACTTGCTGGTGCAGTTTCTTGCACTGATCGACGAGTTGCGCGGCCGGGAGGAAACCACGGCCGAGTTCGAGCGTCTTATCAAGTTGTACGGGTTCGATTACTACGGCCTCCTCCAGGCGCCGAAGCCGGCGGAAGACCCGCCGAGCCTGCTGCTTGCCGGCCATTGGCCCAAGGGCTGGCTCGAAACCTACCTGCGCAAGCGCTACATGCAGGTCGATCCGACGATGCGCTATCTCGGCCATGCGCAGGCGGGCTTCCGCTGGCGCGACACGCTCGGCGCCTTCCGCCTCAGCCCGCACCGCAAGCGCATGGAGCGCATGATGGTGGACGCGCGGCAGAACGGGCTGGAGGATGGATACGTGTTCCCCGTCCACGGTCGTCGGGGACTTCTCGGCAGCCTCAGCCTCGGCGGCAAGCCGATTGACCTGGAAAGCGTGGAAGTCGGCCTGTTCGACGGCATCGCGCGGCGGCTCTACTGGAAGCTCATCCATGCCGCCGATCCGGAGGCCGGCGCCCGCCTTTCCGCCATCGTGGACGTGGAATTGACACGCCGCGAGATGGAGGCGCTCAGCCTCCTGGCCGAAGGCATGACCTCCCATGACATCGGCCGGGTTCTCGGCATTTCCAGCCATACGGTGGACTGGTACATGAACGGCATCCAGAAAAAGCTCGGCGCGCGCAACCGGCACCACGCCATCGCCATCGCCTTCCGGCTGGGGCTCGTCTCCTGAGCCGCCGCGGCTCACCCGGTCTTTGCGAAAACGTTGTATCCGTCTGGTTTTGCGCAATTCCGTTGCGCCATGCCCCGGTGCACCTTTGCGGAACTTGCCCTCCAGGCCGCAAATCTTTCGCCGGATGGCGACTCCAAAATTGAACTTTGAAAATTACCCGCTAATAATCCTCTTCGCGGGTGCAGCATTTCCCGCTTCCAAGTCATTGAGGAGTCCGACTTGCCCATTTCCAAGATCCTTGTCGCCAACCGTTCAGAAATCGCCATCCGCGTGTTCCGCGCGGCCAATGAACTGGGGCTCAAAACGGTCGCGATATGGGCGGAAGAGGACAAACTGGCGCTGCACCGCTTCAAGGCGGACGAGAGCTACCAGATCGGCCGCGGCTCGCATCTGGCCCGCGATCTCGGCCCCATCGAGAGCTATCTTTCGATCGACGAGGTGATCCGTGTCGCCAAGCTTTCCGGGGCGGATGCGATCCATCCGGGCTACGGCCTCTTGTCGGAAAGCCCGGAATTCGTCGATGCCTGCGATGCGGCCGGCATCACCTTCATCGGCCCGCGGCCCGATACGATGCGCCAGCTCGGCAACAAGGTCGCCGCCCGCAACCTCGCCATTTCCGTCGGCGTGCCGGTCGTGCCAGCGACCGAGCCGCTGCCGGACGACGAGAAGGAAATTCATCGCCTCGCCGCCGAGATCGGCTATCCCGTCATGCTCAAGGCCTCGTGGGGCGGCGGCGGGCGCGGCATGCGCGCCATCCGTGATCCGAAGGACCTGATCCGCGAGGTGACGGAAGCCAAGCGCGAGGCCAAGGCTGCCTTCGGCAAGGACGAGGTCTATCTCGAAAAGCTCGTTGAGCGCGCCCGCCACGTCGAAAGCCAGATCCTCGGCGACACGCACGGCAATGTCGTGCATCTCTTCGAGCGCGACTGCTCCATCCAGCGCCGCAACCAGAAGGTCGTCGAGCGCGCGCCCGCGCCCTATCTTTCGGATGCGCAGCGCCAGGAACTGGCCGACTATTCGCTGAAGATCGCCCGCGCGACGAATTACATCGGCGCCGGCACGGTCGAGTACCTGATGGATGCCGACACGGGAAAATTCTACTTCATCGAGGTCAACCCGCGCATCCAGGTGGAGCACACCGTCACGGAGGTCGTGACCGGCATCGACATCGTCAAGGCGCAGATCCACATCCTCGACGGCGAGGCGATCGGCACGCCGCAATCGGGCGTGCCGAAGCAGGAGGATATCCACCTCAACGGCCATGCGCTCCAGTGCCGCATCACCACGGAAGACCCGGAACAGAACTTCATTCCCGACTACGGCCGCATCACCGGCTACCGCTCGGCTTCCGGCTTCGGCATCCGCCTTGATGGCGGCACGGCCTATCCGGGCGCGGTCATCACCCGCTTCTACGATCCGCTGCTCGTCAAGGTCACCGCCTGGGCGCCGAACCCGGTCGAGGCGATCACCCGCATGGACCGCGCGCTGCGCGAGTTCCGCATCCGCGGCGTTGCCACCAACCTCACCTTCCTGGAAGCCATCATCGGCCACGAGAAATTCCGCGATAACAGCTACACGACCCGCTTCATCGACACGACGCCGGAACTCTTCCAGCAGGTGAAGCGCCAGGACCGCGCGACGAAGCTGCTCACCTACCTCGCCGACGTCACCGTCAACGGCCATCCAGAGGCCAAGGGCCGTCCGAAGCCGCCGGCCGACGTCGCCAAGCCCGTTGTGCCCTTCATCGAGGGCGACATTCCCGCCGGCACCAAGCAGAAGCTCGACGAACTCGGGCCGAAGAAGTTCGCCGAATGGCTGCGCGCCGAAAGCCGCGTCCTCCTCACCGACACGACCATGCGCGACGGCCACCAGTCTCTGCTGGCAACCCGCATGCGCACCCACGACATCGCCCGCGTCGCCGGTACCTATGCGCGCGCCCTGCCGCAGCTCTTCTCGCTCGAATGTTGGGGCGGCGCCACCTTCGACGTCTCCATGCGCTTCCTGACGGAAGATCCGTGGGATCGTCTTGCCCGCATCCGCGAGGACGCACCGAACCTGCTGCTCCAGATGCTGCTGCGCGGGGCAAACGGCGTCGGCTACAAGAACTATCCCGATAATGTCGTGAAGTACTTCGTGCGCCAGGCGGCCAAGGGCGGCATCGACGTCTTCCGCGTCTTCGACTGCCTCAACTGGGTCGACAACATGCGCGTCTCGATGGACGCCGTCGCCGAGGAGAACCGCATCTGCGAGGCGGCGATCTGCTACACGGGCGACCTCCTCAATTCCGCCCGCCCGAAATACGATCTCAAGTACTATACCAACCTCGCCGGCGAGCTGGAAAAGGCCGGTGCGCACATGATCGCGCTGAAGGACATGGCGGGCCTCCTGAAGCCCACCGCCGCCCGCGTGCTGTTCAAGGCGCTGCGTGAAGCCACCGACCTGCCGATCCATTTCCACACCCACGATACGTCGGGCATCGCCGCGGCCACCGTGCTCGCCGCCGTCGAATCCGGCGTCGACGTGGTGGATGCGGCGATGGATGCGCTGTCGGGCAACACGTCGCAGCCTTGCCTCGGCTCGATCGTCGAGGCGCTGAAGGGGTCGGAGCGCGATCCGGGCCTCGATCCCGAATGGATCCGCCGCATCTCCTTCTACTGGGAGGCCGTGCGCTTCCAGTACGCCGCCTTCGAAAGCGACCTCAAGGGGCCGGCCTCGGAGGTCTATCTCCATGAAATGCCGGGCGGCCAGTTCACCAACCTCAAGGAACAGGCCCGCTCGCTCGGGCTCGAAACCAAGTGGCACAAGGTCGCCCAGGCCTATGCCGATGCCAACCAGATGTTCGGCGACATCGTCAAGGTGACGCCGTCCTCCAAGGTGGTGGGCGACATGGCGCTGATGATGGTCAGCCAGGACCTCACCGTTGCCGACGTGGAGAATCCGGCCAAGGACATCGCCTTCCCGGAATCGGTCGTCTCGATGCTGAAGGGCGATCTCGGCCAGCCTCCGGGCGGCTGGCCGGCGGGCCTGCAGAAGAAGGCGCTGAAGGGCGAAGAGCCCTATACGGCCGTTCCCGGCTCGCTGCTGCCACCGGCCGATCTCGATGCCGAGCGTAAGGCCATTGAGGACAAGCTGGAGCGCAAGGTCGACGATTTCGAGTTCGCCTCCTATCTCATGTATCCGAAGGTCTTCACCGACTATGCGCTGGCCGCCGATACCTACGGCCCGGTCAGCGTGCTGCCGACGCCGGCCTATTTCTACGGCCTTGCCCCCGGCGAGGAGCTTCAGCCGGAACTGGAGAAGGGCGTCTCCCTCGTCATCCTGCACCAGGCGAAAAGCGAGCCGGATGCACAGGGCATGGTGAAGGTGTTCTTCGAGCTGAACGGCCAGCCGCGCCTCATCAAGGTGCCGGACCGCAATCGCGCCGCCACCTCGGCCGTGCGCCGCAAGGCCGACATCGGCAATGCCGCTCATCTCGGCGCGCCGATGCCGGGCGTCATCTCGACGGTCTCGGTCTCGGCCGGCCAACAGGTCAAGGCCGGCGACGTGCTGCTCTCCATCGAGGCGATGAAGATGGAAACGGCGCTGCATGCGGAAAAGGACGGCACGATCTCGGAGGTCCTCGTCAAAGCGGGCGATCAGATCGACGCCAAGGACCTGCTCGTCGTCTTCGGCGCCTGACCGGCGGGGCAGGGTCGTAGAATCGCGAAAGGATGTGGGATGGAGGCTCCATTCCACATCCTTCTCTTGTTTTCAGGCCGTTTCGGACGCAAAACCAGCGCTTGCTTTTCCCGAAATCGCCTTTGAGACCCTGAGGCTTCCATGAGCTTCGTCATCCGCACCGCCGCCCTCGGCGACATCGCCGCCTTCACCGAAATCTACCGCGAATCCGTGCTGAACGGGGTGGCGAGCTACGAGATCGATCCGCCGTCGCTCGACGAGATGGAGGCGCGCTTCAAGGCGATCACCGGCAAGGGCTATCCCTATATCGTCGCGGTGGAGCAGACCGGCCTCATCCTCGGTTATGCCTATGCGTCGGCCTTCCGCACACGGCCGGCCTATCGCTGGCTCGTCGAGGATTCGGTCTATCTGGCGCCGGAAGCGCGCGGCAAGGGTGTCGGAAAGGCGCTGCTGGCGGAGCTCATCCGCCGCTGCACGGCGCTCGGCTTCCGGCAGATGGTGGCGGTCATCGGCGGGGCGCATCCGGCCTCGATCGCCGTGCACAGCGCTTTGGGCTTCGCGCATAGCGGCCGGATGACGGCGACCGGCTTCAAGCACGGGCGCTGGCTCGACACGGTCTTCATGCAGCGCGCGCTCGGCGAGGGTGCGCAAACCGAGCCGTCGGCGACGGATTTTTCGGGAACGATGGCGTAACGGTTCACGTCTCGACGAGACGGAGCACCTTGTCGAAGATCTTCAGCACCTGTTTCAGCTCGTGGCCGCGCTTCAGGATGGTGCCATGCGTGTTGATCACGCTGTAGGCACCCTGCTTGGCGGCGAGCTTCGGGTTCTTCTCGATGCGGTAGAGCGGCATTTCGCCGGAGCGCTTGAAGACGGAGAACACGGCCCTGTCGCGCAGGTGGTCGATGGCGTAGTCGCGCCATTCCCCTTCGCCGACCATGCGGCCATAGACCCAGAGGATTGCGTCGAGTTCCCGTCGATGGAAGGTTACCGGCAAGGGGGCCCTGCTGTTTCGGTAATCCAGCAGGTCGACCACGACGTTGGAAGCCTGCAAATCCGGCTGATCTGTCATCGGTTCTCCGCGCTTCGTCCATGACGACTCGGTGACAGTGTGCCTGAGCGGTGTCGAAATGCAAGGCGGATGGACAGGGCGGACGTTCTCGCAAAAATCCGTCTCGCCGCAATTCAGACAAACAGACGCCCAAATTACAGGAGAGAGTTCGCCGGTCGCAGCTTGTACCGGCCCGCTGCCTTGTGCGGGAAGCGGCTGGTACGGGAAGCGTCTGCCGAAGTCACCCTGTATTCCGTTGCCGGTGACTTCGTCCAGGTCCGGTCCGTCTTTCTTCGAACCCTCAAGCCCCAAGCCCCTCGAAGAAGCCGGACCGGACCTCCCCTGGAACGCTCGCGCGCTCCAGGGTGTTCGTTTTTCTCCATGCTGTTTCCGCAAGGCCGCTGCAGGCGCTGCACAGGGTGCAGTTGTCCTAGCGCGAAGCCTTGTCGCCCGTCAGCACCGTCGCGCCCAGGATGGCGCCGGGCGTATCGGCCGTGCGCATGCGCTGGAGCAGCACGGCGCAGCCGCCGGACTTCTTTTTCTTCTTCAGCATGTCGGCGGGCAGCACCAGGTTGGTCTCCTTGCCCTCCCACATGCCGATCGTCTCCATGTCGGTGACGGCGTGCCAGTAGTTCACGATCTTGCCGCGGTTCTCGCCCTTTTCGATGTTGATCGTGCGCTCGCGCTCGAAATAGGCGATGACGATATTGGCCTTGCCTTCGCCGCCGCCAACGCGAATGCGCAGCTCGTCGTTCTTCACCTCGACGTCGACGGGCACCTGGAGGCCCTTGTTCTCGCCGGGCATCGCGCTGATCCGCGATCGGATGCCGGTGATGTCGGCGCCGTTGATGTGCTCACGGCCGTTCAGCACGGCCTGCGGCGTATAGACGCCGTTGCGGCCGAACATGCGGGCATAGGCATATTGCCGGTCGGTATTGTCCTTGGAAGCGAGCGTGTCGGCCCAGCCGAGATAGTTCCAGTAGTCGACATGATAGGAGAGCGCGACGACCTCGCCCTCGCGCGCCAGCGTCTCCAGCGCCTTGTCGGCGGGCGGGCAGGACGAACAACCCTGGCTGGTGAAAAGCTCGACGACGCCCTTCGGCCGAACGGTTTCTCCGGCAAGGGCAGCGTCAATGCCGGCTCCCAACATCAGCAGGATCGCCAGACAGTGCGGTATGTGCGGTCTCGGCATGATCAATTCCAGTGGAGCGCCGGCAAATGCCAGCCTTTTGAGCCCGTCATACGCGCTTGCCGCTTCAACAGGAAGTCACGATGGAGTGAAACCGATAGTGGAGATTTCCGGTCCTGAAAACGGAAAATGCCGGGGCGAAAGCCCCGGCATTTCATCGTTCAAGCGGAAATCGCTCAGGCGGCGAGGTCTCTGAGGACGGTTTGCAGGATGCCGCCGTTGTTCATGTATGTGACCTCGTCGAGGGTATCGATGCGGCAGAGCAGCGGGA
>NZ_SLVX01000012.1 GCF_004341885.1 Shinella granuli
CAATGTCTTCGTCGAGCGGCTCTGGCGTTCGATCAAATACGAGGAAGTCTACCTCCATGCCTACAAGACTGTGTCCGAGGCACGCGCTGGCATCGGCCGATATCTGAACTTCTACAACACCAGACGCCCACATTCATCCCTTGACCGGCGGACGCCGGATCAGGCCTACTTCAACGCGCTGACACCAATGATGGTGGCGGCATAATCGAGGCGGAAATCCACTTAGCGAAACGCCCGAAGCTGTTCAGACAAACCGAGCCACCTCTATATCCTTTGGAGAGAGAGAGTCGGAAGCTGGACTTGCGCGTGCCGGAGAGGCGCGCGATTTCATCATCAAGGGCTGACAAGGCTGCCGCCATTTCCGCGTCCGACTTATATTCGGTGGTGCGCTCGGTCCCTCCAGACTTGAAGGTGGTCCGGAGTGCGCCGGAATTGCGAGCGGACACAAGGTCCGCCCGCTGCGCCAAGAGTTCGGCGACCGTGGCCATGGTTAGCCCTTCGCCGCGTACCAGGAGCGGTAGTCGACAAAGCCGGCACCGAAGTCTACGCGGGCTTTGACCGAAACGCCGTCCACTTCGAAGCCTGCCTTGGTCTCGATCTGGACGCCTTCCTCGCCGGCCAGATAGGCGTATTCAAGGCCGTCACAAGAGGCGATGTCCGCGACGACATACCAGCGGGCGGCGTCGGTGAGACGCGGCTCAACCACCACGGAGAACTTGCCGGCAAGGACGTTGGTATCCTCGGCCTTGGTCGCCGTGATCTGGGTCATGAGCTGGTCGGCCTTGGTCTCAAGGTCCGGCGGCACCACAAGGTACTTCGGCTCAACCGAGATAAGCTCGCCGGTCAGGCCGGTCTGCTTGCGCATGGCGAGGCGGGCCGCGCCAAGGGTATCAAGAGCAAGGGCCGCGCCGGACGCGACGTAGTTCTTGTGGTTGGCGGCGTGGAACAGGGCGGAACCATCCGAAAGGGTAGGACCAACACCGCTCCCCTGGACAAGGAGATCGACAAGAAGCTGCGCTTCGGTTGCGGCGGCGGCCTGACCCATGCGGCGGGCGAGGTCCGCGAAGGCGCCCAGATCATCCCCGATAATCGCCTGACGGGTCAGGGAGATGATCTTGCCGTAGGTGGTGAGCTTGTAGCTCTCCTTCGCTTCCGCCAGCGAACCGTGCTTGAACTCGCCGGCTTCGTTCACCTTCTCAAGGCGGGGAGCCTCGGAGACCTGAATGCGGTGTTTCATGCGGAAGTCCGGCGCGGTGGTCTGCCGGGCAACCAGCTTCAGACCGGACGGGGCGGCGCTATAGGCTTCGCGAAGCGTGCGGCCTACCGCATCACCCATGATGATGGGGAAATCGGAGGTGGAAAGCGCACGTTCCACAAGGGCGGAGGGAGTCAGACCGATGACGTTCTCGCCGGCATGGCGGAGGCATTCGCGGGCAACCTCCAGCGCGGTCATGCCAACGAACTGGCGGGCCGGGTCACTGACCTGTGCGCCGGCCGTGGTGCGGGCATAGACGGCCTCGGAGATGGCGCGGCGGCGCACTTCCGGATTGTCCAGCGTGGTGGAGTTATGCGGGGCGCGGATGGTGGCGGCCGTGGTGCCGCGAGCCTTCATTGCTTCGAAGGCGGCGGCGCGGGCGACTTCCACGTCCGTCTCATTGTCAATCTGCTCATCTGCCCATGCACGGTCGAGGCCGGCGATTTCGGCAATGTTGCGGATCTGGTCGTTGATTTCCTTACGGGTCATTTTGGGTCCTTCAATGGAGGTGTGCTCCTGCTCGGAGCGGGTAGAGGCTTTGGGGTCAGCCGGCACTGAGACGATGCTCAGTTCAAGAGGAGCCCATCGCGTGACATTGACCGTGGCCACGCCGCCGGGAGCGGCTTCGGTGCGCTTCTGCTCGAGCGGCCTGAAGCTCACCGAAGCGGGCAGGACATGGCCGTCTGACAGGTCATCAAAGAGTGCTTGGCCGCGTTCGTTTCGGCTGATTTTCGCCGTCACAATGGCCTTGCCGCCTTCAAAGCGAAGCGAGCCCGGAACGATGCCGCCAAGCCTGGAGGCGAGGCCGCCGTAGCGGTCATGACTATCCAGAAGAGCAAGGGAATCCATGCGCGACGTGTCAATCGCCGCCGGGGTGATGGCGAGGATTTCGTCGTAGGTGCCCTCCCAAGTCCGAACGCGGACCGGGGTGTCCGTGGCGAGGATCACGTCCACGGTCCGGGCTTCGGCGTTGAAACTGGTCAGGCTTCCCGCCGCGCGGTTGCGGGTATCTTCGAGCGTGCGGGATTGTTCGTCGCCCGGCGGGGCGGCGTTTTTCTTCGGCATGTTGCCTCCTGGTGTTATGCCGCTTCGGCGGCTTCGGGCTGCTGGTTGTTGTTGGCCGCGACGGTCTGGAAGGTCAGGCCGAGCCGGGCCGCCCTTTCGTTGTCCGCGGCGATTTCCTCATCAAGGGCTTCAATATCTACCCCTCTTGAGGTCACGGCTTCGCGCCGGCTCATGATGCCGCCAGCGATTGCCAAAAGTTCGGCTTCCGCGTCCTTCTTCGGATCGATCCACGCCGTCTTGGGGGTGATCCATTTGGCGGCGGAAAGCTCGGTCTGGTCGCCTTTGATCCGGCCCGTCATGATTTCGGTGGCAACCCACCGGTTCCACAGCGGGCGGAGGAACATGAAGACAACCATGCCGTGCTGAAGCTGCTCAACGCGGCGGCGGAACTCAATGAGCGAACCCCTCTGACTTCCATAGTTTGCCGCCGAAAGGTCTTGCGTTACCTGCCAGGCGGGAAGCCCCATGCCGGCGGCGATTTCACGCTCGACAATTCGCCCGAATTCAATGGCGTCCATACCAACGGACGGGGGATTGCTGAAGGTGATGCCGTCCGAACCGACGGGGGCAACCTTGACTGTGCCGGGTTCTAAGCTGTCGCCAAGAGCCTCGCCCTCCCATTCCTTGTCGGCATGCTCACCGGGGGTAACCACCCCGACCAGCATTGCGGCGGCGGCCTGCTTGGTGAGTTGGGCGTCAATCCACGTATCAAGGTGGGCGATGCGGGATAGGACCGGGGCGAACCATGTGATGCCCCTTACCTGACCGGGCGTGTCAACCCTGAACATGTGGCAAATGTCGCTCGCCGGGATGCGGTCCACCTTGTATTGAAAGGTGGTGGTCACCGTCTCCCGCCGGACGTGGTAGGCAACCCTCCTGCCGCGCGAGTCGAACTCAATGCCCGAAACAATGCGCCCGCCTTCCGGCAGGTCCCGCGTCATGTCCGAAGCGATTTGCTCCGGGTCCAGGAGCCTGACCGTCAGGTCATTGCCTTCGTTGAGGAAGAGGCAGAACGCTTCGCCGTCAATCACGGTCCGCTTGGCCATGACGACCTGCAAGCCATAGAGGTCCGAAAGCTGATCCGCGTCGGCGCGGTCCGTCCACGCCTCAAAGCCAAGGTTGAGCCGCCCGCGAATGCGCACCGACTTGTGCTTGCTCTGAGGCTTCACGCCGCTGCCCACCAAGGCGCTCACCCATGCGTCAACCGCAGCAGCCGCCACGGCATTGTTGCTGGCAATGTACCTAGCGCGGGCGGCAAGTTCGAACCGGCTTGCAAGCTGGGCTTTCGGTTGTGAGGGCATGCGGCCGAAGGCCGTACCTCGGCGGCCGGTAGACGCGCCGTCAAAGGAGCGCGTGCCGGAGAAGAGATTGCGAAGGCGGTTAAGCATGAGCAGTACCATGCGTCTTAGTTGCCCATGCCCTCACTGCCGTCCAGCAAAGCCAGGCTGGCACGGTCAGGCTGGCATCGTCATCGAAGACCACCCAGTCACCATTGCAGGGAACCGGCCTTGGACCGGGAAGGCCCGCAAAGCCGAACGCGGCGACGACGACATCGGCATTGATCCGAACGCGCCGGATACGCAGCTTCGCCAGAAGCGACAGGGCGAACACGGTATGGCAAGAGTAGCTTGTGCGATTGCCGCTGTGATCGCCGACCTCGAGGCCAGCCGCGCGAGCCAGGGTCAGCCAGTAGCTGACGGTGCTGATCGGCATCCCGAGGAATTGCGACACCTCGGAAAGGTTGAACGTGGGCTTCGTCCACCACGCAGGAACGGTGAAGCAACCGCCAGAAGGCGGTGAAGGGTTGGCCATAGCAGCCTCCAGTCGGTTAGTTGTTGAAAGATGATGGGCTAAGAAAAGACCACGGCCCGAAGGCCGTGGTCTGGATGGGTGCCCGACGCCGCCGATGGAGCGCGGCGCGCCGAGCCGATCGCAGCCGATGCTGGGCGGCCGCAATGCTTGGAAACTGGCCGGTGCTGCGAGACACCGCGCACACGGCTGATCGCGCCGAAGGATGAAGACAGCGGCGTCGATTGGGGAATTGCTAGGTGTTCTCTCCACTCTCACCCATCCTGAGGGCAATCGAGGATGCAAAACGCGCGTTTCATGAACGCCGCGCCGGAAAGGGCAAGGAAATCAGAGGAGGGGGAAGCCGTTCACTATGGGAACGTTTGCTACCCTCTCATAGATACTCCCCGCGAGATCGCGTTTTGCGGCTATTCCGCCGGAAAACATTAACGCCGAGGCGAAAAACTCAATGAATTCGGAAGTAGGCAAATTTGCCGGTTGTTCGCCCCTCTCATAAATAAGGGGAACGAAAAGCCGGAAAGTGCACATTTCGCCGGAAAATATTAACGCGGCGGCGAATTGTTCAATGAATTGGAGCGTGCCGAAATTTCGGTCTTCACCTGTTGCCATGTTCAGTGCGCGTTAGTGGCACTCACGCAATTTTCCTCTTTTCTATCAGGTAGTTATCGCTCCGACATACCAGCCGCGGTGGCCGCCTCTGCTCTGGAAATAGAAGGTTGGGTGCCCTCCCTCTTACTCTCCCAGTGCGCGCCCTGCTGCGGCTCGATCTGCTTCAACAATTCGCCAGCCCGTCCCCATACTACTGTATGAAACAATGCGAAAAGCGCAATTTCAGGCTGCGTTTTAAACGCAGTACCTCTCACCCATTAGGAACCTGAGGCCCCGTGGCCGACGCAAAAGCGCCGCTTCATCAACGCCGTGCCGGAAAGCTCAATGATTTCGAGGATAGGCAAATTTGCATCTTGATCGGGAGAAAGGTGGATAAATATCCACCTTTCCATCGGCCACCTCCGCAAATTTGCGGAGCTCACTCCCCCGCCCAGTCCACCCGCACCGGCGCTTTCTCCCGGAAAGGCACGTTGATCGTGTTGAACCTTGCCGCCGCCCTTGTCTCGGCACGCAGGAGCTCGACCTTCTTCTCGAGGTAGACGATCCTTGCCGCTGCCTTGGTCTGCAACTCGACGACCTGATCGGCGAAGAGCATAGCCCGGCACGCCGCCTCTAGCCTACCAGCCGCCCACGCGCGCCTCTGTGCGGTTGTGCCGTACGGACCTTCCGCACCTACCTCTTCCAGCGTCTCGCCCGCCACAAGGCAACGCTGGGCGATTGTGAGCAGGCCGAGTTGGTCGAGGATGTTGGAGACCCCGACGTCCTGCTTGTCGACCCAGCCGACCGCGGCTTGCATCGCCTCCCATCCCGGTGAGCCGAACGCGGCGGAGGGGATGGCCTGGCGGAGGTTCTTCTTGGCCTGTGCGATCATGCGGCGGTCCTCTTCAGTTGTTTCAACGTCTCGCTGTACCGCTGTACCGCCCTAAAGATATGATCGGTACGTACAGTGTGTGAGGGGATAAATCCCCCCACACACAAAGACTGTTTTTGAATGAAACCTGTACCGGCGGTACAGGTTGATTTCATTTAGTTTTCTGCGTTTTTTTCGCGGTTCGGTACAGCCGGTACAGTAATCGGTACAGCACCCAGAAGGCGGCTTGTGAGACCAAGGTGCTGTACCGTCGAACCGTACAGTTCGATTTAGCCGGTTTTTCGCCTCATCCGCTCGACGAATTCGGCCGCTTGCTGCTCTGCGTGCCGGCGTGCTTTGGCATCGACAGCCGCTTCCTGACCTGCATCGGTGAGCTTCCATTTCCGCGCTTCGAACTTCAGGAGCTTCTGTGTTTTCAGCTTGTCCGTCGCCGTCTGCACGCGCCTGCGATCTGGCTCGCCCTCCTTGTTCCGCCAGCCGAGACGGTCGGCAATTCCTGAAACAGATTGGGTGGCATCGCGATCGAACTCGAGCAGCACGGCATCCATGTCGCTGAATGCTTGCCGCTTCGCCACGCCGACTTCTTTCTCTGACATGTCCTTGGCAAGGACGGTCGGCACGAGTCTGCCGCGGCTATCGACAAGGGCGGGCGCCGTCACCGATTCCAGCTTGAAAACCACCGGCTCGAAATCCGGCCCGCGGTGTTTGCCTTGCCAATGAAGCTTCACCAGCCCGTCGGACTTCGTCAGCGTGAGGTTGCCGTCCACCTCGGCAATGAATGCGCCACCACCGCGGGGTAGCAGGCTGTCGTTGCTGGCGTTCTTGGTCGGATGGGTGGCAACCAGTACGGCTGGCTCGCCGGGCAGCGTCGTCAATTGTCGTAGGTTCCGAGCATGACGGCCGGCGTCTGTGTTGGAGTTCTCGTCATCGCCGAAGAAGAACGCGGCGCTGGTATCGACAATGACAAGGCTGGCACCGCCTAGAGCTTCCACGTCCTTGCGGATGAGCTCGATCGTTTCCGCAACATCTGTGGTGCCTTTCATAAAGTGAACGTCGATGTCTTCCGGGTCGAAGCCAAGATGATGACCTGCCGCGATCCAGCGCATTTGAACATCGTCGGGATTTTCGCCCGCCAGATAGCAGACGCGGCCGGGCTTCACGTCCCTGCCGCCGACTGGCATGCCCAACGCGGTAGCGGCGGCCAGCAACAAAAGCACAGCCGTCTTTCCCGTGCCGGTAGTACCAGTCAGGCTATAGAAGAAGCGAGACTGGAACACGCCGTCGAGAGCATAGTCCGGCGGCACGAAATCCTTGACGAAGGCCGCGCTGGAGATGATGCCGGGGTACTGCTTGTTGTCATTTGCCGGCTCGGTGAAGCGGAGCCGATAGGCGACACGGCGCTCCACGTGATCTTGTATCCCGCCTTCGAGCCGAGTGGCCGCGGCGGCAATCCCAGCGGCATAGTCGACCTTCTCGCCGCCGCCACGTTCGAGGTCGATAAGGGCGCTCTGGAACTCCATAACCAAGTCAGAGAGCTCAACACGACGCGGCCTCGGTGATTTCAATGAAGCCATTACACCGCCTCTCGGTTGCCTGCGAAGACCAGCGGAAGCCAGTGCGGCTTGGCATACCGGCGCGTAATGTCCTCTGCGATCGGCATATCGAGAACGCCGCCGTCAAACGAGTATACAAGCCAGTTTGTCGGTGTCGGCACGATGTCTTCGGAGTCGACAAGGCGGCCCATAGCAGCAACGGCCGCTTCCGACATGTCGGCCCAGATGATGATGTTCTGGTCTGACTTGCCCCACTGCGCGCTGCCGGAGAAACCGGGAATATCGCGCGCCATCTCGAACAGCGTTACGCCGGAGCGGCGACGCAAGTATGTGGCGATGCGGGCCTCGAGCGTGTCCGTGACGTGCTCCCTGGAAAGCAGGCGGGCGGCGAGGTTAAGTTGCGGTTCGGACATGGCGCAGGGCCTCCAATGCGATGCGGTCGACAACGACCGGCGGAAAGGTAACTATGGATTGGCCGTGGTGCTTCGGCCCGTAGACCCGCCAGCCACCTTGGCCTTCGACCAGCTTGAGGTCACGAATGCGCATGCCGTCGTCTGTCTCCAGATCGAAGCGCGCAACAGTGTTGCCGCCCGGCGGGACCGGGCGGAGCGATAAGATTTTCATGGTGGTCCCTGTGGTTAGGCGGTTAAGTCGTGCCTCGCGACGCGGCCCTCGCGGCAATTTTCTTACGCAGGCGTCTCACGGTGGCAAAACGGTCACGAGGACGGTTCCTGTACTTCTCATAATGCGCGTCCTGATCTGCCCAATCCGCAACAAGTATCTGCATTAGTTCAGACATCATTGGGGTTGACCTTGACGCGACCTCAGCCAGAATTTCCTCACGTCGCGCTACTTTCGTTTCTGATAGCGGCCGACTAGCTAACGTGTTGAGCAGATCGTGGTACTCTGCCGATGCGAGAAGCCGCCCGTCCATCACCGAATTAACGACACCTGCGAAAACGCCGAAGTGCAGTGACTGCTCATTCATATTCACCGTGTTCATGCGGAAGCCCTCGCACCGGCACGATTGTTGTCATTGGCGAAATCGTAGACCGCAGTTCGGCGCGTCCCAGAAAGCCAACGGTCGAGTTCATCTTTCGTGTAGCGTACGGCTCCGCCAATCTTCAGGTAGACTGGACCGGAGCCCGTCATCCGCGTCTTGTTGAGCCATGATGCCGATTTGCTAATATATTCTGCCGCAATCGCGGTCGTCATAAGCTGTGTCATTCTCCCTCCGTCATGTGTCCTGCAACTCTAATGTAGTACTGAGAGCCAGTTTTTTCCGTGCAACCCTCTATCAACTTAGTGCTGGCGAATTCGGTCAAGTGCTAAGCGGCTTTTTCATTTTTTTTCAGACGCCACATCCAGCCACGGCCAGTTGTCATACTTGTCGCCCGTCTGGCGGAGGTGCGTGTAGCGCTGCAGGGAATTCCATGAACGATGGCCGGAGACGCTGGCGGCGAGGGGGATCGTGCGCCCCATCTCAAAGAGGCGCGACACGCCCTCGTGTCTCAGGTCGTGGAAATGCAGATCCTTGATGTCAAGGAACTGGCACGCTCGAGTAAAGCCGCCCGAGATTGCGTCGGTGCCGTACGGGAAAATTCGATCCTTCTCCCGCGGCATAGACAGGGCGATGCGGAGTGCTTCCGGCGGAAGCTCCACCCAAACGTCATTGCCCTTCTTCTGGCCCGGATGCTTCATGTCGCGCACCAGCACACGGCTATGCTGCTCATCCAGGTCAGCCCACTTTATACGAGTTATCTCCTCTTGGCGGCGTGTCGAGAACAGCGCGAAGGCGATGATCTTGTGCATCGGCGCAGAATTGTGCGCTCTCGACTGCCTTTCGACGAAGAAGCTCATGAGAGCATCCAACTCGGCAAGGGTGGGCCGCCTGTCGCGCTTTGCCGACTTGGAAATCGTTTCTTGTCGCGACAGCGCAGACTTCGCCGCCTGCATCGCCTGATAGTCCAGCGGTATGTCCCATAGCGTCTTCGCGTCCTTAAAGACGGCCGAGACATGAGAGATATAGTTGCCGACTGTTTGTGGCTGCCTGCCGCCGTCGAGAAGCTCCCGCGCGAACGCGGAGATGTCGCTGGCCTTGATTGTCGAGCACTCCATCGCAGCGATGTTGTACTGCTTCACGGATCGCAAACATTGTGCCTTCGTCCGACCGATGTCCTTCTTCTCCTGCACATACCGGTCGATCGCTTGAGCTAGCGTGAACGAGGGGAGGGCAAGGCGTTCAAGGGCGCCGGGTTTGTCGAGCTCGCCCTCGCGAAATCGGATCCAAGCCTCAGCCTCGCGTCTCCGATCGAAGGTCTTTGCTTCCCGCAAAACGGTCTTCCCGTCTTTCTTCCGTATGATCTGCGCGGTATAACCAAGTGAACCGTCTTTGCGTTTCCGTGCGTTTATCGTGCCCATGTCGGTACAACATTCCTCTGATCGGTACGACATTGTTGTACCTGACAGTGAAAAATGGTGCAACACGCGGAAAAACGCTGACAAAACTGGAAACATTCTCAGGCCGCTAAGATTTTGAATTTCTACGAAAAAGCCGTAAAATCAAGCACCCCGGTGTTCGCCACCGCGCCGATGATCGACTGGTCCGACCGGCATTATCGTGTCTTCGCGCGGCAGCTCACGAAGAACGCGCTGCTCTTCACCGAGATGATCGTCGCCGATGCGATCCTGCGCGGCGATCGCGACCGGCTGCTCGGCTTCGACGCGGTGGAACAGCCCGTCGTGCTGCAGCTCGGCGGCAACGATCCGGCAAAGCTCGCCGAGGCGGCGCGGATCGGCGAGGGGTTCGGCTATGCCGAGATCAACCTCAATGTCGGCTGCCCCTCGGACCGGGTGCAATCCGGCACGTTCGGCGCCTGCCTGATGCGCGAGCCGCAGCTCGTGGCGGACTGCGTGGCGGCGATGAAGGCGGCGGTCGCCATTCCCGTCACCGTCAAGTGCCGCATCGGCGTCGACGACCAGGACCCCGAGGTGGCGCTGCGCGACCTCGTCTCGCGCGTGACGCGCGCCGGGACGGACGCCGTCTGGGTCCATGCGCGCAAGGCCTGGCTGCAGGGGCTCTCGCCGAAGGAGAACCGGGACATCCCGCCGCTCGACTACGGCCTCGTGCGCCGGCTGAAGGCGGAGAACCCCAACCTTTTCGTCGGGCTCAATGGCGGGCTCCACACTTTGGACCAGGCGCTCGAAGAGATGACGGGGCTGGACGGCGTCATGCTCGGACGGGCTGCGTATCAGGATAGCGGCATCCTGACGGGCGTGGACGATCTTTTTCCGCATCCGCTTCGGGCAGGCGATGAGCCGTCCGGTCCTGTCGCCCGTCCGCAGGCGCTTTCCGCCGACGACTGGGAGGCGGTGCGGGATGCGATGATGGCCTATGCAGGCGGGGTGATCGCCCGGGGCGGCCGGGTGGCGCATGTGACGCGGCACATGATCGGGCTCTTCCAGGGTTTTCCAGGCGCGCGAAAATACCGGCAGGTCCTTTCGACCGACGCGACGAAGCCGGGGGCGGGGCCGGAGGTGATCGCCGCGGCCTTCGCGGCGGTGCTGTCGGCGCGAGCCGAGACGGCCGCGGCGGCGGAGTAGCGCTTTCTGTGCATCGCCTTGGCCTGACCACAATTTCGTCCCCTCGGGGTCGGAGACTTTGCTAGACAGACGACGCAGTACTAAAGACGGACAGGTGGCCGCGTGATCGATCCCTACGCCATGCTCGGACTAGAGCGCGATGCCGACGACAACCAGGTGAAGGCGGCCTACCGCAAGGCCGCCAAGGGCATGCACCCCGATTCCGGCGGCGACGCGGACCAGTTCGCCCGCCTGCAGACCTGCTACGACCTCCTGCGCGACCCTGTGCGCCGCAAGGTCTTCGACGACACCGGCTTCGACCCGCAGCTCGCCGATCCGCGCGACCTCAAGGGCCTGATGCTGCTCGAGCCGCTGGTCAACGACGTGATCCTCGACGAGCGCGAGCCCGGCAGCTTCGATCCGCTGGCGGCGATGCGGCGAAAGCTCTCCGACGACATCGTCAAGAGCCGCTTCCACATCCTCGAGCTGGAGCGCCACCGCAACCGCGTGCGCCAGCATATCGACCGGCTCGGCCGCAAGGCCGGCACGGATTTTCTCGGCTCCATGCTGCGCGCCCGCTCGCAGTCGATCACCGAGGCGATCCGCAATGCGGAGGGGCAGATCCAGGCCATCGAGCAGGCCTATTCCATGCTGGAAGGCTATTCCTACGAACTGGCCGTCGCGCTCGAACCCCTTTCCGTCGCGGTGAAGGGCGAGGCGGCGGAATAGGCCGGCCGCGCATCTCAAACCGTCAGCGGCGGCTCGCCGCCCTCGTATCGCACCGGCGGCTTTTTCGCCCGCGCGGCGGCGAAGGCGCGGAACTCGGCGAGCGCTAGGAGCGGGCGGGCGACCTCCACCGCGGCATCCTGAAGGGCGCGGGTCTCGCGGTAGGGCGAGGCGAAGGAGAGCTTGCCCCGGGAATTGCCGAGATCCCTGATATCGCGCGCCACCGCGACGAAGTCGTCGAACAGGCGGCGCTGCGCCGCGTCGAGATTGGCGAGGCAGCAGGGCTCCTGCGTGTCGTGGAAGAACCAGGCGCAGCGCCCCTGGCGGCGGCAGGCGCGGATGCGGCAGACGCGCTGCGGCAGGGCCAGCATCTCGGCCGCGCGGGCGAGCAGGTGACGGTCGGGCGGGGGAAGCTGGTACGTCCTGGGCATCGGGGCTCCTCTGAGATGGGGGAGGCGGGCCCGGGGGCGCAAAGACGCCGCGTCCGGCGCTCGCTCCGGCCTTGAAGTCGTGTGGACACAGGTCCGCATCGCCGCGCGTGGAAAAGGGTCACGCCGGGGTCTGCGCATCGGGTTTCGGACGGGGCGCTGGAAGTCGCCGGGTCAGAAATCTGTATATGACGCCTTTCAGCGCCCCGTTCGGCGGTTTTTGCCCGCGACTTGGGTCTCTCTGCAAAGGCCGGGCGCAGGAATGTTGGCCGCCGGTTTCCGGGGCGGGTTCTGTCCGGTTTTGCGCGCCGGGCGGGCTCGCCTTGAGCCCGGTCCGGACGGAAAGGTTTTTTACGCCTTTCCCGGGAAAACGCCGCTCCGGCGGACGATGCCGACGCATCCGTCACGCCCGGCCTCCTTGTGTGCCGCACAGGCACGCCCGACGCGCCGTCCGGGGCTGAAACGACAGGGCCGGTCCGACGCCCCGCCGCTTCCCCCGTGTCGCCGGAGGGAGACCATTTTCCGCGAGCCCCCTTGGCGACGGCTTACGTCCGTCCCCCGCCAAAAGCGCCGCCCCCGCCTCGCCGCAACGCCTTGCGGTGTATCCGCGGCGGGATGAGGGGAGTATGGCATGGGTGGGTGGGGGTGGGGAAAATTGGGGTCCCCGCCACGCCGCCGCACTTCAAAAAACGAACGTTATAGTCGCTTGTAGAAAAATGGTTGTAACTTTCCTCACTCTTGGGTTGCGCTATCGCGCGCTAGTTATATTAATTTGAGATTATTTCATATTTTTCTGGGAGGCAGTTGTGAGAATAAGTCGGCTAGATATAAAAAATTTTCGTGGGATAAATCTCCTTAAAATGAATGGTCTGGGCGATACTATTATTATTGCAGGCCAAAATGGTTCCGGTAAGTCTTGTATATTTGATGCGATAAGGCTTCTTAAGTCCTCTTACGGGGGTTATCAATATAATGAATGGCAGCAATTTTTTTGGGGAGTTTCAAATACAACTTCATGGTCCGGCAAAAAATTTGAAAGGACTATTTAATAATCCAAATAAAAGAATAGAAATAGAATGTGATTTTCAACTCAGAAATAGAGAGCGTGAATATATATTAGAAAATTGCCGAGAACTTTTGGAGGAAACTATATGGCATGGGGTATTACCTGAGGCATTTCAGTGGGGAGGTTATCGAAAGGCGAGTTTTTCAACCCAGTTCCGGGACAGACAGCCAGAAGTTGACGAGAAGATGGAAGAAAAGCTTCCTGAGCTACTTAGGGAAGTTGAGAGCAGTTTTGTGACCGGAGGAATTCGTATCGATGAAAGTGGACACGTTGATGTGATGCCCTCGATACTTTTGGAGCTAGCATTCAGTAACTACCGCCCACGCCATATCGGGGTGGTAGATTTTCATGGAGCTCAGAGACATTACGGCCGAGAATTAGTACAGGGAATTAACCTTAATTTGGATCAGCAAAATCAAAATTACAGCCAGCATGCACTTTATAATTACAATAATAAGTATGCAAATGTTAAAAGTGAAATGGCCGGAAACTACATAAAGGAATTGCTTTCCGAAAAAGCCTCAAGCGAAAAATGTAGTCAAGATCACACATTGACAGAGGCTCTAAAAAATCTGTTTTCTACGTTCTTCCCAGACAAAGAGTTTCTTGGTCCTCAGCCAACGGCTGATGGGAGTCTCTCATTTCCTGTTCGAACGGCGTCGGGTAGCATTCATGACCTTGATGAGCTGAGTTCCGGTGAGAAGGAGATTCTATATGGATATCTAAGAATAAGAAGTTCTGCCCCAGCAAACTCAATAATCTTGTTAGATGAACCGGAGCTTCATCTTAATCCAAGGTTAATTCGGGGTCTTCCCGAATTCTACCGGGAGCATTTAGGGGAGACCCTGAGTAATCAGCTTTGGCTTGTTACACATTCAGACAGCCTGATTCGTGAAGCTATGGGAAAGGCTGGGTTCAACATTTTCCACATGTTGCCTTCAACCGCCGAGAATGTGGAGCAATCTCAACTTAAATCTATGAGCGCGACTGGCGATTTGGAGTTGGCGCTAGCTGACTTAGTAGGTGATCTTGCTGCCTATAGACCGGGTGGAAAATGTGTAATCTTAGAAGGTGGCGGGGACACCGACTTTGATAAGACCTTGTTGCAAAGATTATTTCCTGATGAGTTGCGCGGAATCAACCTTGTTTCGGGAAGTAATAAAAATAAGGTCACGTCTTTGCATGAGATACTTGGCAGAGCTTATAGAGAGGGAAGTCTATCGACAAAATTTTACGCCATAACTGATATGGATAGCGACGAAGTCGATATTCAAGCGGAAGGTGTCGGAAAGTTTTCTTGGGACGTTTACCATATAGAAAATTATCTATTGGATGAAGAGGTTATCTCTTATGTAGTTAATTCTATGCTTGATAAGCCAAAATTTTCTGTTGAGCATGTACTGAATGAGCTAAAAAAATCTGCAGCAGAAGTTCTTCCGGGAGTGATAACTCATCGCCTTCGCGTTCATCTCGGAGGGTTGTTGATTCGGTCAATAAATCTTTCTTTTGATCCAAAAATTTTTGATATATCTGAAGCTTTTTATGAAATAATACAGATGAGCTCAGAAAAAATATCACGTGTTGTTTCGAGTGAAGCGACACTAGATAGGATAAAGGAGGAGCAGGAAAGGATTTCAAAAGATTTTGACGGTATTTTCTCTGATAATTCATGGAGAAGTAAAATTCCGGGGCGTGAAATACTTAAGAGATATTTTTCAAGTTGCGGTATTTCCGCCAACTATAACCTATTTCGAAATTTAGTTGTCAACAGAATGGCTGAGCTTAGCCGTAAGCCCCTCGGCATGGCCAGCGTTCTGGAGAAAATAGCGAAAGATTAGAAGGAATGATCCTATCTTCAGCGGAACTCATTTATCACCGCCCCGGCCGCCCCGTTTTCCCCTTCGTGCGCCCCTTGCGCTTTACCTCCGTCGGGTCCTCATAGCTCCCGACGCCGATTTTCCCCCGTCTCACTGGCTTGGCGTCCTCGGCGCTGGCGGCGCGGTCGGGCTGGCCTTCGAGGAGGGGGGCTTGGCGCTTCTTGGTGCCGATGGTTTCCGGGGGGCGGTCCGGCGGGGCGCCGATGACGGGCTTTTCGGTGCGGCCGACGGTCATTTCGTCGAGCGTGTTCTTGCGGAAGAGGGATCTGCCCGCCGGGGTCGCGACGTCGCGGCCCATCTCGTCCAGGTGCGGCTTGCGGAAGAGGGGGCGCTCGGTGTCGGTGCCCGGGCCCATGTCGTCGAGCGAGGGTTTCTGGAAGAGGGATTTTGAGGCGGTCTTGCCAGAAGCGGCACCCCCCTCTGTCCTGCCGGACATCTCCCCCTCAAGGGGGGAGATCGACTCGCGGCGGGGTTTCCCACTCTTTGCTCCACCTTCCTGCGCCTTTACCTCGTCCCGCGCCATCGGGTCGTCCATGACGGCGAGTTCGGCGGCCTTGAGGCGCTTGATCTCGTCGCGGATGCGGGCGGCGGCTTCGAAGTCGAGGTCGGCGGCGGCGTCGCGCATCTGCTTTTCGAGCGCTTCGAGATGGGCCTTCAGGTTGTTGCCGACGAGGTGGCCGGCATCGGCGAAACCCTTGCCGGAGACGCCCGAGATGTCGGCGCGGACGTGGTCGCGCTCGTAGACGGAGTCGAGGATGTCGGAGATCTTCGCCTTCACCGATTCCGGGGTGATGCCGTTGGCCTCGTTGTAGGCCACCTGCTTTTCGCGGCGGCGGCTCGTCTCGTCCATGGCGCGCTGCATGGAGCCGGTGATCGTGTCGGCATAAAGGATGACCTTGCCGTCGACGTTTCGCGCCGCGCGCCCGATGGTCTGGATAAGGGACGTCTCCGAGCGCAAGAAGCCTTCCTTGTCGGCGTCGAGGATGGCGACGAAGCCGCATTCGGGAATGTCGAGGCCCTCGCGCAAGAGGTTGATGCCGACCAGCACGTCGAAGGCGCCGAGACGCAGGTCGCGGATGATCTCGATGCGCTCCAGCGTGTCGATGTCCGAGTGCATGTAGCGCACGCGAACGCCCTGTTCGTGCAGGTATTCGGTGAGGTCCTCGGCCATGCGCTTGGTGAGCACGGTGACGAGCGTGCGGTAGCCGGCCTGCGCGGTCTCGCGGATCTCGCCCAGGACGTCGTCGACCTGGCTCTTCGCCGGGCGCACCTCGACGGGCGGGTCGATGAGGCCGGTCGGGCGGATGACCTGCTCGGCGAAGACGCCGCCGGACTGCTCCAGCTCCCAGCCGCCGGGCGTCGCCGAGACGGCGATGGTGTCCGGCCGCATGGCGTCCCATTCCTCGAAGCGGAGCGGCCGGTTGTCCATGCAGGAGGGCAGGCGGAAGCCGTATTCGGCCAGCGTCGCCTTGCGGCGGAAGTCGCCGCGGTACATGGCGCCGATCTGCGGGATGGTGACGTGGCTCTCGTCGATGAAGATCAGCGCGTTGTCCGGCACGTATTCGAAGAGGGTCGGCGGCGGCTCGCCGGGGCGGCGGCCCGTCAGGTAGCGCGAATAGTTCTCGATCCCGGCGCAGGAGCCGGTGGCCTCCAGCATTTCGAGGTCGTAGCGCGTGCGCTGTTCGAGGCGCTGCGCCTCCAGGAGGCGGCCGGCCTTTTCCAGCTCGACGAGGCGGTGCTTCAGCTCCTCGCGGATGGCCTTGATGGCGCCGTTCAGCGTCGGGCGGGGGGTGACGTAGTGGCTGTTGGCGTAGATCTTCACCGATTTCAGGTCGCCGGTCTTCTGGCCGGTCAGCGGGTCGAACTCGGTGATCGCGTCGATCTCGTCGCCGAACATCGAGATGCGCCAGGCGGCATCTTCAAGGTGGGCGGGGAAGATTTCGATGGTGTCGCCGCGCACGCGGAAGGAGCCGCGCTGGAAATCCATCTCGCGGCGCTTGTACTGCTGGGCGACGAGGTCGGCCAGGAGCTGGCGCTGGTCGAGCCGCTCGCCGACCTCCATCTGGAAGGTCATGGCGGTGTAGGTCTCGACCGAGCCGATACCGTAGATGCAGGAGACCGAGGCGATGATGATGCAGTCGTCGCGCTCCAGCAGCGAGCGCGTCGCAGAGTGGCGCATGCGGTCGATCTGCTCGTTGATCGACGATTCCTTCTCGATATAGGTGTCCGAGCGCGGGACATAGGCCTCCGGCTGGTAATAGTCGTAGTAGGAGACGAAGTATTCGACCGCGTTTTCCGGGAAGAAGTTCTTGAACTCGCTGTAGAGCTGGGCGGCGAGCGTCTTGTTCGGGGCGAGGATGACGGCGGGGCGCTGCGTCTCCTCGATCACCTTGGCCATGGTGAAGGTCTTGCCCGAGCCGGTGACGCCGAGCAGGACCTGGCTGCGCTCGCCGTCGGAAAGGCCGTCGACGAGGTCCCTGATGGCGGTCGGCTGGTCGCCGGCGGGCTTGTAGTCGCTGATCATACGGATCGGGATGCCGCCTTCCGACTTTTCCGGCCGGGCGGGGCGGTGCGGCGTCCAGAGCTTGCCGTCCTTGAAGAGCGGGTTGCCGCTCTCGATGAGCTTCGACAGGGCCTCCACGGTGGCGGTGACGCCGGAGCCCTTCTCCAGCGCGGCGGCGTCCTCCAGCGAGACGTCGAGGCCGGAGACGGGCATCAGGCCGGCGGCGGCGCGGGTCTTCGGGTCGGACGAGCCGCCGATGGAGACGCCGCGGGACGTCTTGGAGACCGTGACCTGCTCGGTATGGCGGCGGGCGGCGTTCTCCACCGTCTTGCGGTGTTTGCCCGCCTTGGAGGCGACCTCGCGGCGGCTTTCGACGCTCGCGGCCTCCGCCTCGGCTTCGAGCTGCTTCACCCAGTCGGAGACGCTGCCGGAAAGCGGCTCGCTCTTTTCTTCCGGGACTCGCTTGTCCTTCTCGTTCCACTCGAAGGGCGTCCCGGTGAAAGGCGATTGCGGGGCTTCCTCGAAACCGGGGTTCGAGGGCGAGGATTTCTTCGGTGATCTGGCCATGCGGGGAATATGGCGAGAGTCATGCCGAAAGGAAAGGGGTGAAGAGTACAAAAGGGAAACGAATTTGCGGGCGGGCCGGGCCGTTATGCTTCGGAAAAGGGGGCGGTCATGGACGTGATGGTGGACGAAGCGGCGCTGACGCCTGACAATGCGGCGCTGGAAGAGGTGCGGGCGGCGGTCGAGGCCTACAATGCGGCGCGGCCCAAGGTGGCACGCGACATGTATCTGACCGTCACGCTGGTGCTCGGCGTCTACCTGCTCTTTTCGGCGCTGGTGCTCTATCTGGTCGCGACGCAGATCGAGGAGGACTGGACCTTCTTCACGCTGTTCATCCTGATCGCGGGGGCGACCTTCGCCTGGAAATTCGCCGTGGCGCCGGCGAAACGCTTCCAGCAGGGCCTGCGCGACCGCCTGCTGCCGCTGGTCTTCGGCTTCGTCGACGAGGTGCAGTATGTGCACGGCGCGACGCCGCGCTTCCTGTCGGGCATGCCGGGCAAGGAATTCGTGCCGCGCGACCGCGCCCAGCATGGCGACATGATCGCCGGGATACACGAAGGGCTGGTCTTCACACTCTCGGAGACGGAGCTCAGCACGGGCAGCGGCAAGAGCCGGCAGACCACGTTCAAGGGCGTGATTTTCCATTTCCTGCGGGAGGAGGAGTTTCCCGGCCTTCTGATCGCCGCGCGCAAGCCGAATGCGGTGCAGCGCTTCATGCGCGACCTCTTCGGCGGCGGGGCGCTGGCGCTGGTCACCAGCGGCAATCCGGAGGTGGACGCCTTGCACGAATTCCGCACCGACCGGGCCGAGGCGGCGACGCCCATCGTGCAGGGCACGCTCGCGAAGGCGCTGGACTACCTCGCGAGCGTGTGGCGGGACGACGTGGTCCGGCTCGCCCTCAAGGACCGGGAATGCTACCTGCTGGTGCCGGCGAAGAAGGATTTCTTCGAGCTGCCGCCGGTCGACACGCCCATCGATTTCGACCGGTACATCAAGCCGATGATCCGCGACCTCGTCACGCTGCTGGCGACGGCGCAGCTCGTGCGCAAGATAGGCTAGGAGCACAAAACGCCGGCGAGGCCGGCGCTTCGCGTCGCCTGGGAGGAGCGATCAGAGGATGAAGTCACCCTTGTAGAGGTCGCCGAAGGAATCGACTTCCAGGATGAAGTCGGCCTTCTTGTCGCCGTTGACGTCGCCCATGACGAGCTTGGTGTAGTGGCCGTTGCCGAGCTTGGTTTCCGTCCAGGTCAGCTCGCCCTTCTTGCCGCTGAAGGCCGCGCCTTCCTTGGCCACCCAGGTGAAGGCGTCGTTCTTCTTCGTGCCGGCGATGGCGTCGATGGCGGACAGGTCGATCTTGTCGCGGCCGTCGAACGTGTTCGACTTGAACTGCTCGATCACGTCGCGGCGGCCTTCCGCCTTGCCGATCTCCGAGATGCTCTTGAAGACGAAGCGGTCCCCGCCGTCGCCGCCCCACATCTTGTCGACACCGGCGCCGCCATAGATGACGTCGCGGCCGTCGCCGCCGTGGATCTGGTCGTTGCCCTTGCCGCCCTCGATCGTGTTCTTGAAGTCACCGCCGTAGATGATGTCGTTGCCGTCGCCGCCGTAGATCTTGTTATGCGCGCTGGAATGGCCGAAAATCCGGTCGTTGCCGCCGTAGCCATAGATATTGTAGACGGAATCGCCGTTCATCGGGTCCGCCATCAGGAAGTTGTTCTTGTTGTCACCTTTGAGGGTAGCCATAGAATATCTCCGGAATCATGAAACGCCGGCGGCCTTTCAGCCAGCCGGTGCGCATGAATGCTCGCGGGCCGCCCGGCTTGTGAAGCGCGAGGGCGGCGAAGGGGCGCAAAGCACCAGCCGAACGGTCGCACTTTCGACGAACGGCTGATTTTCGTCGGTGAACGGCACTCGACAGTTTTCCGGGAAAAAACGATTATTCGCGAAATGAGCACTGTTTCGAGTCTGCCATTTGTTTTTCACGCTGACCAGAGCGAATCGCAGTTGCAACGGGCCACGTTGCGCTTCGGCGGGCTGTATCTCGTCGCCGTTTTCCTGAGCTCCAGCCTGCTGTGGGGGCTGGCGGGCACGGACCCGATCGATTCGGCGATCGGCAAGGTCTTTCTCCTGTCGGGGGCCGCGCTGCTGGCGGCGATCCTGACGATGCTGCTGGTCCGGCTGAAGGCGCTGCCGCTGCCGGCCAAGGCCGCGCTCTGCTTCGTGCTGTCGCTGGTCGGCGGGGTGCTCTATTGCGGCATCGACCATGCGATCTACACGATCTGCGTCTATCCCGAGGCGCCGGTCATCGACATGACGAACATCGCCTACAACGTGATCTACGGGACGTCGCTCTATTTCGGCTGGAGCTGCCTGTTCCTCGCCTTGTCCTACAGCTTCGACCTGCGCGATCGCGAGCGGCGGCTGGCGCAGATGCGCGAGGAGGCGATGGCGGCGCAGATGCGCGCGCTGCGCTACCAGCTCAACCCGCATTTCCTGTTCAACACGCTCAATTCGATGGCCGGGCTGATCGAGGAGGGCGAGCGCGACGACGCGCGCGACATGGTGTTCTCCCTCTCGGCCTATCTGCGCACGACCCTGGCGCTCGATCCCTTGCAGGACCTGCCCCTGGAAGATGAAGTCGCCTTGCAGGCCGGCTATCTGACCATCGAGCAGCGCCGCTTCTCCGACCGCATGGCGGTGGAGATCGACCTGCCGGAGGACCTGCGCAAGGTGCCGGTGCCGAGTCTCATCCTTCAGCCGCTCGTCGAGAACGCCGTCAAGCACGGCGCCTGCCGCAAGACGGGGGGCGTGACCATCGCCATCCGCGCCCGGCAGGAGGCGGGACGCCTGTGGCTCGTCGTCGAAAACGACATGGCGCCTGCCGACCGGCTGCCCGGCGGGGCGAGCTTCGGCATCGGCCTCAGAAATGTCGGCGAACGCCTGTCGCGGCGCTTTCCCGACGCAAGCGGGTTTCACTACGGCCGGACCAGCGACGGCCGGTTCCGCGTGACCCTGACCATGCCCATCAGGACCGCATGACCGCATGACCGAAATTTCCGTCCTTATCATCGATGACGAACCCATCGCCCGCCGTCGCATGGTGCGCATGCTCGCGGCCGTCGAGGGCGTGAGCGTTGCCGGCGAGGCCGGCGACGTGCCGCAGGCGCTCGAAAAGATCGCCGCCCTTGCGCCCTCCGTGCTGCTGCTCGATATCCAGATGCCCGGCGGCAGCGGCTTCGACGTGCTGGAGCAGGCTGGCCCGCATGCGCCGCTGCCGATCTTCGTCACCGCTTTCGACCATCACGCCATCCGCGCCTTCGAGTGCAATGCGGTGGACTACCTGACGAAGCCGGTGACGCCCGAGCGGCTGCGGCAGGCGCTCGACCGGGCGCGCGACATGATCGTCGCCCGCGAGAACCGGGACACGGTGGCGGAACTGCGCGAGACCGTCGCCGCGCTGCGCAAGGCGCTGCGCGAGCAGGCCACGCGGCCGACGCAGTTCTGGGTGAAGTCGCGCCGGGAGACGATCCGCATCCCCGCCGAAAGGGTGCTGCGCTTCCAGGCGGACGGCGACTATGTGCAACTGCATGCCGATCAGGGCAGCTTTCTCTACAACGAGAGCCTCTCGGCGCTGGAGCGCCGCCTGCCGAGGGAGGATTTCCTGCGCATCAGCCGCAGCGCGATCGTGCGGCGCGACCAGGTGGCGCGGGTGAAGCGCGGGCCGCTGAACGTGCTGCACGTCGTGCTGCGCGACGAGACCGAGATCAAGGTCGGCCGGACCTATCTGCGGGCGGTGCGGGACGGGTTGATGCAGGGCTGACGGCAGGCGCGCGGCCGCGGTCTTGACGGGGCCGGCGGGTCGGGTATGCCCTTGTCCGACCTTTTCCGGAATCAGGATTCGCGATGCCTACCAGCCTTTCGCCCGCGGCCGTCTGGCCGATCGTGCTGCTCTGCCTCTCCAACGTCTTCATGACCTTCGCCTGGTACGGGCATCTCAAGTTCAAGTCCGCGCCGCTCTTCGTCGCGATCCTCGCCAGCTGGGGCATCGCCTTCTTCGAATATTGCCTGGCGGTGCCGGCCAACCGCATCGGCCACGAGGTCTATTCGGCGGCCCAGTTGAAGACGATCC
This sequence comes from Shinella granuli, assembly GCF_004341885.1. Lineage (GTDB taxonomy): Bacteria > Pseudomonadota > Alphaproteobacteria > Rhizobiales > Rhizobiaceae > Shinella > Shinella granuli. Next base: position 22,038 of record NZ_SLVX01000012.1, read on the forward strand.
AGGAGGTGATCACCCTTCTCGTCTTCGCCGGCTTCTCGGTGTTCTGGCTGAAGGAGAGCCTGACCTGGAACCACGCCATCGGCTTCCTGCTGATCGCCGCCGGCGCGGCCTTCGTCTTCAAGGGATAGGCCCTCGGCCTGCCGGGATGTCGGATGAAGCGCGCGACGCCTCCCGGCCGCTATTCGAGCGGGACGGGGGTCGGGTGGCCGTCCTTGTCGAGCGCGACCATGACGAAGGTGGCGCCCGTGACCTTTTCCAGCGTGGTGGTAAGATAGCGCTGTGCCCAGGCCTCGACGGAGAGCGTGATCGAGGTGCGGCCGACGCGCACGATATCCGTGTAGATGCTGAGCGTGTCGCCGATCTTCACCGGCAGGTCGAAGGCCATTTCCTTGACGGCGGCGGTGACGACGCGGCCCTGCGCGCGCTCGGCGGCGCGGATGCCCGAGGCAAGGTCCATCTGCGCCATGACCCAGCCGCCGAAAATATCGCCCGCGGCATTGGCATCGCCCGGCATGGCAAGCGTGCGAAGGGTGAGTTGTCCGTTCGGCGTGCTGGTGTCGGTCATGCGCGTCCTCTCCTTGGCTGAGACCGGTCTAGCGGAATGCGTGCGACGGCGGAAGAGGGCAAGTCGCGGCCGGCCCGGAACCGACGATCGGTATTTTCGAGTATTTTCAAGCTCTAAAAATTGATGATTGCAATTTTAGGCGATCTTAAAGGGTTTCCGGGACTTTCGGACAGATTGGAGTGCTGCGTGCATTCGTGTCGAGGAGAGCCCGGTGAAGAATTTCAGAATATCCACACGCCTGTCATTGCTGGTCGGTCTTGCCTTGACCATCATCGTCGCGGCGCTCGTCTACAGCCTCTATCATTACCAGGAAGCGATGGTGGCCGAGCGCAAGTCGAAGCTGGCGGCGATGGACGAGAGCATGCTGACGCTCTTCCAGCACTACCACGCGCTCGAGACCGCCGGCACGCTGACCCGCGAAGAGGCGCAGACGCGGGCGAAGGACGCGGTGCGGGCGCTGCGCTACGAGGACAGCGGCTATTTCTGGATCAATGACATGAACGCCGTGATCGTCATGCATCCGATCAAGCCGGAGCTCGACGGCACGGACCAGTCCGGCATGGCCGACCCGACCGGCAAGAGGATCTTCATCGAATTCGTGAAGGCCGTGAAGGGGAGCCCGACCGGCCAGGATTTCGTCGACTACCTGTGGCCGAAGCCGGGCTTCGAGCAGCCGGTGCTGAAATATTCGCATGTCGCGGGCTTTGCCCCCTGGGGCTGGATCGTCGGCACGGGCGTCTATGCGGACGACCTTGCCGCCATGTTCCGCCGCAACGCCATCGAAACGGCGGTCATCCTCGCCCTCGGGGGCCTCGCCATCATCCTTGCCGCCTACGGCATCGTGAAGAGCGTGACCGGTCCCGTCTCGCGCCTGAAGGCCTCGATGCAGGCGATCGCCGAGGAGGACGTCTCCGGCGACGTGCCGGAGACCGACCGGAGGGACGAGATCGGCGAGATGGCCAAGGTGGTGTCGATCCTGCGCCAGTCGGTCGCCGAGCGCGCCGAGCTTCGCCTGCGCGAGGGCGAGCAGCAGCTTCGCCTCGACGAGGAGCGCAGCGAGGGCGAGCGCCGCCAGCGGGCCGTCAGCCAGAGCCAGGCGGACGCCATGAACACGGTCGGCCAGGCGCTGGAGCGCCTTGCCAATGGCGACCTGACGGTCTCGATCCAGGCGATCGCGCCGGAATATGCCAAGCTGCGCGACGACTTCAACCGCGCCGTCGATGCGCTCTCCAGCGTCATCACCGCCATTGCCCGCTCCACCGACATCGTGCACGGCAGCGCCGGCGGCATCGCGGAGGCGGCCAACAATCTGTCGCACCGCACGGAGCAGCAGGCGGCCTCGCTGGAGGAGACCGCCGCCGCGCTCGACGAGATCACCGCGACGGTGCGCAACGCCTCCGACCGCGCCGCCGAGGCGAGTCGCATGGTGGCCGAGACCAAGCAGTCGACCGGCCGCTCCGGCACGATCGTGCGCGACGCCGTCGCCGCGATGAGCCGCATCGAGGACGCGTCCAGCCGCATCAGCCAGATCATCGGCGTCATCGACGAGATCGCCTTCCAGACCAACCTTCTCGCCCTCAATGCCGGCGTCGAGGCGGCGCGGGCAGGGGAGGCCGGCCGGGGCTTTGCGGTCGTGGCGCAGGAGGTGCGCGAGCTTGCCCAGCGCTCGGCCAACGCGGCCAAGGAGATCAAGGGGCTGATCAGCAATTCGGCGACCGAGGTCGGCACCGGCGTGGCGCTGGTGCGCTCGACGGGCGATGCGCTGACCGAGATCGAGGCGCTGGTCAACAAGGTGAACGACCAGGTGAACTCCATCGCCACCGCCGCGCGCGAGCAGGCGACCGGCCTTGCCGAGGTGAACACGGCCGTCAACCAGATGGACCAGATGACCCAGCAGAACGCCGCCATGGTGGAGGAAACCAACGCGGCCGGCCAGACGCTGACCCAGGAAAGCGAGCAGCTCAAGGCCCTGCTCGGGAATTTCCGGCTGACCGCAGCCGGAACGGCGGACCACCGGCGCCGCGCGGCATAACGCAAAAGACGATCTCCGGACACTCTTGCCCCGGTGCCCCAGGCGCCGGGGTTTTTCGTTGGGGCGTGCGCAATTGTAGTGGGAAGGTCAGCCGGAAGGCCTGTGTCTCCCCCATAAGAGCAATGGCGAATTGCATATAACAGCACGCTGCTGCTTTCTTCTTCTCCCCGCGGGGGAGAAGGGGCAAGACGCACCGCCTCATTCCATATGCAATTCGCCTGCCCTCAAGGGGGAGATGCCCGGCAGGGCAGAGGGGGGCCACGGAGCGGTTTCGCCCCCGTTAATCTCGCGGGGCGCCTGGGAACGGTTCCTTTACCCTGTTGCGCGAAAATCCTCTGGAAATGCAGGACGATCGCTTTTCGCGTCCGGTTTCGGGCTTTTCCCGTCCGAATGCGGACAAAAGCGACCTGCACCATGACCGGACAACAATGTGCGCAACCGGGACCCCGCAGGGCGGGGGCAGGGCTGGCGGAAGTGACAATGGGTATCGCGTTTGTTTCTCGTCTGCGCCGGCCGCTCGGGCTGGTCCTCGTCCCGGCGATGCTGGCGGCCTGTTCCGGGGGCATGACCCCGCCCGACGACATCGTCGGCGCCATCCGGCCGTCGGCGGAGGTCTCGCAGCGTCCCGCCGCCGACATGGGCGATACGGGCGGGGATCTTGCGGACTATCCGGTCGAGGCCGACACGGCGATGGTCACGCCCGCCGAGAAGAAGCGCCTGCCGATGATCGACAGCGACGAGGCGATGGGCATCGCCCAGCCCGTCCAGGCCTCCGGTGTGCTGACCGTGCCGGAAGACGGCGTCAACATGGATGCGGGGCTCGGCGTCGGGCGCGTCGAGGGGCTGGCGGAGGCGCAGGCGGGCGAGATCGCGGAAGGCAACGCCACGCAGGTCGTCGTCGACGGCATCGGCTCGGACACGCCGCAGCAGATCGGCCAGCCGGCGACGATCCCGATGTCGGAGGCCGGCGTCGAGCTCGGCGAGGCGCCAGACGGCGACGGCTATCTCCAGGTGCCGGACAAGGCGACGACCCGCCGCCGGCAGACAAGCGAGGGCGAGCAGGTCGCTTTCCTGCCGCGCCTCAGCAACCCGATGCAGATGCCGGAAACCATGGGCGGCATGCCGGCCTCGGAAAAGGCCTGCCGGCAACGCCTGCTAAAGCTCGGCGTCACGTTCCGCGACGTGCCGCGCATTTCCCGCGGGCGCTCCTGCGGCATCGCCTGGCCGATCGAGCTGTCCGGCCTTTCCGGCGGCATCCAGATCAAGCCGGCCGCGCAGGTCAACTGCCAGATCACCGAGGCCTTCGCGCGCTGGGTGAAGAACGAGCTCGTTCCCTCCAGCCGCACGCGCTACCTCTCGGGCGTTTCGGCCATCCACCAGATGTCCTCCTATTCCTGCCGCACCATGAACTCGCAGCGCGGCGCCGCCATGTCGGAACACGCCAAGGGCAACGCCATCGACGTCGGCAAGATCGTGCTGAAGAACGGCAAGGCGATCGCCATCGAGAAGAAGGGTTTCTTCGCCTTCCGCGAGAAGGGCCTCCTGAAGTCGGTGCGCGGCGATAGCTGCAAGTATTTCTCCACCGTGCTCGGCCCCGGCAGCGACCGCTACCACAAGGACCATTTCCACTTCGACCTCAGGGCGCGCAAATCCGGCTACCGGCATTGCAGCCTGTAGCGACCTGATCCCGGGGCAAAAAAAGACCGGCGGGGCGCCGGTCGAAAAGGGGTGGCAGCGCGTAGGGTGCGGCTGCCTGGAACGTCACATTCCATCATCGGCGCCGGCGCGGACCGGCGAAGATGCCAGGCGTGCTTCCGCAAGGGAAGCGGGCGGATGGGGCCGCCGAAGGCTCCCTCAGGGTCCGGGAGCAAGGCCGCTGCGCGGGGCAGTGGGAACGTTGGGTGAGCGGGGTGCAGGTCGTTCCCGCCGGCCTTGCGGCAGACAATGGTTGAAATGGGTCACGGTTTGATGACAGTGCGCATTTCGCAAATGCGAAATTTCCGCGAGTCGCCGCCGCCCTGGCGGATCCCCAGGAGTATGCCATGCCGCCCCTCATCGATCTTGCCCTTTTTGCCCTCGCGCTTGCCGCGGCGGGTGTCGTGTCCGGCCTGCTCGCCGGCATCTTCGGCATCGGCGGCGGGGCGATCCTCGTGCCGGTCTTCTACCAGGTGTTCGGCTATCTCGACGTGCCGGAGGCGGTGCGCATGCACCTGTCCATCGGCACCTCCATCGCCATCATCGTGCCGACCTCGCTCCGCTCCTTCACCTCGCACCGGCTGCGCGGTGCGGTCGACACGGACCTCCTGAAGAGCTGGATCGTCGCGCTGCCTCTCGGCGCGATCCTCGCCTCGGTCATCGCGGCGGTAATCTCCAGCGTCGGCCTCCGCCTCGTCTTCGTCGCCATCGCGCTGCTGGTCGCGCTGCGCATGCTGTTCAACCGCGATACCTGGCGGGTCGGCAACGCATTGCCGACGGGCATCGGCAACCAGGTGGCGGGCGTCGTCATCGGCACGCTCTCCGGCCTGATGGGCATCGGCGGCGGGGTGCTGAACAACACCTACATGACCTCCTTCGGCCGGCCGATCCACCAGGCGGTGGCGACCTCCTCCGGCGTCGGCGTGCTGATCTCCATTCCCGGCATCGTCGGCTATATCTGGGCCGGCTGGGGCGAACCGGGCCTGCCGCCGTTCTCCACCGGCTTCATCAACTGGGTCGCCGTCGCGCTCATCGTGCCGATCGCGCTCGTCGTCACGCCCTGGGGCGTGCGGCTGGCGCATTCGATGAGCAAGCGGCAGCTCGAGATCGGCTTCGGCATCTTCCTCATCCTGGTCTCGCTGCGCTTTCTCGCCAGCATCTACGGCTGAGCGAGTTTTTTGCGCTCTCAGGGTGAAAATCGGCGAAGGGCACGCCATATAGGGTGTCCTTCCGCATGAAATCCCTCTCTCCGGACCCTCCCATGGCGCCCATCGTTTCCATTCGCAATCTCACCAAGAGCTACGCATCGGGGTTCCAGGCGCTCAAGGGCGTCGACCTCGACATCGAGGAGGGCGAGATCCTCGCGCTGCTCGGGCCGAACGGCGCCGGCAAGACGACGATGATATCGATCATCTGCGGCATCGTCACGCCGAGCGGCGGCACGGTCACGGTCGCCGGCAGCGACATCCTCACCGACTATCGCAAGACCCGCGCGATCATCGGCCTCGTGCCGCAGGAGCTGACGCTCGACGCCTTCGAGACGGTGTGGAACACGGTCGCCTTCTCGCGCGGCCTGCACGGCTGTTCGCCGAACCCGGCGCTGATCGAGCGCATCCTGCGCGACCTCTCGCTTTACGACAAGAAGGACACGATGCTGCGCCACCTCTCGGGCGGCATGCGGCGACGCGTGCTGATCGCCAAGGCGCTGTCCTATGAACCCAAGGTGCTGTTCCTCGACGAGCCGACGGCGGGCGTCGACGTTTCGCTGCGCAAGGACATGTGGCAGCTCGTCGAGCGCCTGCGCGCCTCCGGCGTCACCATCATCCTGACGACGCACTATATCGAGGAGGCCGAGGAGATCGCCGACCGCATCGGCGTCATCAACCACGGGCAGATCCTGCTGGTCGAGGACAAGAAGGCGCTGATGGCGAAGCTCGGGCGCAAGCAGATGACCGTGGAACTGGCCGAGCCGCTGACGGCCGTGCCCGACGCGCTGTCGTCCTACGGGGTGACGCTGGCCGAGGGCGGCGGACGGCTCGTCTACGAGTTCGATGCCGCCGGCGAGCGCACCGGCATATCCTCGCTCCTCTCCGCGCTGTCGCAGGCGGGACTTCGGGTCAGGGACATCTCCACCGAGCAGAGTTCGCTGGAAGACATTTTCGTGGAACTGGTGGGAGAGGGCCGATGAACATCGAGGCGATCAAGTCTATCTACGCATTCGAGATGGCGCGCACGCGCCGCACGCTGCTGCAGAGCATCGTGTCGCCCGTCATCACCACCTCGCTCTATTTCATCGTCTTCGGCGCGGCGATCGGCTCGCGCATGCAGGAGGTGCAGGGCGTCTCCTACGGCGCCTTCATCGCGCCCGGCCTCATCATGCTGACGCTGCTCAACCAGTGCATCGGCAACGGCTCCTTCGGCATCTACTTCCCGAAATTCACCGGCACGATCTACGAGATCCTCTCCTCGCCCATCTCGATGATCGAGATCGTCATCGGCTATGTCGGCGCGGCGGCGACCAAGGGGCTGATCGTCGGCACGATCATCCTCGTCACCGCCTCGCTCTTCGTCGACATCTCGATCAAGCATCCGTTCATGATGGTGCTGTTCTTTGTGCTGACGGCCGTCAGCTTCAGCCTGTTCGGCTTCATGATCGGCATCTGGGCGAAGGACTTCGAGCAGCTCAACCTCTTCCCGATGCTGATCATCCCGCCGCTCGTCTTCCTCGGCGGCAGCTTCTATTCGATCGACATGCTGCCGCCCTTCTGGCAGGCGGTGAGCCACTTCAACCCGGTGCTCTACCTCGTCTCCGGCTTCCGCTGGAGCTTCTACGAGATCGCCGACGTGAGCCCGGTCGTCAGCCTCGCGACGGTGCTCGGCTTCCTGGCGGTGTGCCTGACGATCACGGCCTGGATCTTCAAGACCGGCTACAAGCTGAAGAACTAGTCCTTCAGCCGCAATTCGTCGCGCGTGATCTCGATCGAGCCGAGCGTTTCGAGGAAGCTCATGCCGAGCAGGCTCTGCTCCAGCCGGCCGCGTTCGGTGACCATGCCGCGGATGGTACCGCGCAGGATGGGGCCGATGGCGACCTGGCGCAGCGTGACGGGGGCGGCGAGCGCCCGGCCGTTGGCGGTGGACACGTCGATGGAGAAGACGAGATTGTCCGGGTTGATACCGAGGCGCATGGCGTCCTCGTAGGAGAGCACGACGGAGCTTGCGCCGGTATCGACCAGCATGCGTAGCGGCGTGCCGTCGATCGTCACGTCGGCCTCGTAATGGCCGGAAACACCCTTGTGGATGACGAGGATCTGTTCGCCGCTGGCGCTGGTCGTCACCACGGCGCGGCCGGGGATGAGGCCGGCGGTAAGGCGGTTGCCGACTTCCTGCAGGTCGAAGCGGTAGAGGTAGCCGGTGGCGAGCAGGAGGATGATCACCAGCCAGATGCCGGCCTGGCGGATGCTTTCGCCCCATTGCCGCCGCCCGGCGAGGACCCCGGCCGCCATCATGGTGGCGATCGCCGACAGGGTGACGAGGCGGCCGAAGTCGTTGTTGTCCATGCCCATGGTGCGGCCGCTGTCGTGATTGAGGACCAGGGCGCCGAGGCCGACGGCGAGGATGCCGAGAAGGACGTAGAGCCTCATGCTTCGTCGCGCTCCCGGGCCATGCGGGCGCGGCGGGTCTCGCGCCGCGGCTTGCGCTCGACGGTGGCAAGGCGGGCCGGCAGCTCGGCCATGATGGCGCGGCGCTGATCGGACGAATAGAGCGTCCAGGCGCCGATTTCATCGCGCGTGCGGCCGCAGCCGAAGCAGTAGCCGGTCACCATGTCGATCGAACAGACGAGGATGCAGGGCGATTCCATCGCGGCTCCTGAAAATTGTCTTTTCCTATATCGGCAGCTCAGAGCGCCAAGGCAAGGGCGAAGAGCACTGACATTTCCGCGAGCTGCTGCGTGGCGCCGATCGTATCGCCCGTATGCCCGCCGATCTTGCCGAGGGCGAGGCGGTTGAAGGCGATGACGGCCGCGACGGCAAGGACGAGCGCCAGAACGAGGGCAAGCACGCTGCCGTGCGGCAGCAGGAGGGCGGCGGCGAGGAGGATGCCGCTTGCGAGTGCGACGATGGTTGCGCCGCCGTCCGGCTCGCCGACCGAGGCAGCGACGCCGCCCTGCCGGGCGGGCGGCAGCAGCGACCAGTGCCAGACCATGGCGGTGCGGCTGGCCGCGGCGACGGCGAGCAGCGCCATGCCGAGGCCGGACGGGCTGAGGGCGGCGGCAAGGGCGGCGATGGCCGCGGCGCGCAGCCCGAAGGAGAGAATCAGCGCGACGGCGCCATAGGAGCCGATGCGGCTGTCCTTCATGATGGCGAGCGCGCTCTCGCGGTCCCGCCCGCCGCCGATGCCGTCGGCGCTGTCGGAGAGCCCGTCCTCGTGCAGCGCGCCGGTGACGAGGACCTGCACGGCGAGCGTGGCGAAGGCGACGAGCAGCGGCGGCGCATGGAAGGCCGAGAGCAGGGCGGCAAGGGCCGCGGCGGGCAGCACGATCAGGACGCCGGCGAGCGGAAAGGCGCGCACGGCGCGCGACAGCCGCCCGTCATGGCCGATGAAATGACGCTGCGGCACCGGCACGCGCGAGAGGAAGGCGACCGAGCGGGCGGTGTCGTCGATATAGTCCTGAATGGCCAAGTGAGTCCCCGTTAATGGAAAAGAGGGTGCCGTGCGGGTGGATCCTCGGGTCAAGCCCGAGGATGACGGAGGAGGGGGAGCGGTCGGCGACAAAAGCGATGCCGCGACCGCTGCGAGGCTGCGTCGGGCGCTTGTGCGCTTTCTGACCGCTTACGGACCATCTGGACCGCGCTCACCCCTGCCGCCAGCCTTGCCCGTTCCTGCGCGTGCCTGCACAAGTCTCCGGGCCGTCCTGGCACTTCCCCACACTCCGTCATCCTCGGGCTTGACCCGAGGATCCACCCGCACGGCACGCCGCCAGACGTCCCATCCGCAAAACGCGCCGCCGGCCGCCGCAAATGCGGTTGTCGGATTCGCGCCCTGCCTCTATTAGGAGACACCAAACACCCGCCTTTGAAAGCCGAAACTTAAGGAATTCCCCAAGATGAGTGCCAGCGGCCTGCCGTTCGATGATTTTCGTGAATTGCTGCGCAACCTGCCCGGTCCCGATTCGGCCGCGCTGGTGGCGGCGCGCGAACGCGACAGGCAGCTCACCAAGCCGCCGGGCGCGCTCGGCCGGCTGGAGGAGATCGCCTTCTGGCTCGCCGCCTGGACCGGCCGTCCGCCGGCCGTGACGCGCCCGCTGGTCGCCATCTTCGCCGGCAACCACGGCGTCACAAAGCAGGGCATCACGCCCTATCCGTCCTCCGTCACCGCGCAGATGGTGGAGAATTTCGCGGCCGGGGGGGCGGCGATCAACCAGATCTGCGTGACGCACGATCTCGGCCTCAAGGTCTTCGACCTCGCGCTCGACTATCCGACCGCCGACATCACGGAAGAGGCGGCGCTCTCCGAGCGCGACTGCGCCGCCACCATGGCCTTCGGCATGGAGGCCGTCGCCGGCGGCACGGACCTCCTGTGCATCGGCGAGATGGGCATCGGCAACACGACGATCGCCGCGGCGATCAACCTGGCGCTCTATGGCGGCACGGCGGAGGAATGGGTCGGGCCCGGCACCGGTTCGGAAGGCGCGGTGCTGGAGCGCAAGGTGGCGGCGGTGAAGAAGGCCGTCGACTTGCACCGCGCGCATCTTTCCGACCCGCTCGAAGTGCTGCGCCGCCTCGGCGGCCGCGAGATCGCGGCGATGGCCGGCGCCATCCTCGCCGCGCGCATGCAGAAGATCCCCGTCATCCTCGACGGCTATGTGGCGACGGCGGCCGGCGCGATCCTGCGTGCGGCCAATCCGGCAGCGCTCGACCATTGCCTGATCGGCCATGTCTCGGCCGAGCCGGGGCACCTGAAGTCGATCGAGAAGCTCGGCAAGACGCCGCTGCTGGCGCTCGGCATGCGGCTCGGCGAGGGCACCGGCGCGGCGCTTGCCGCCGGCATCGTCAAGGCGGCGGCGGCCTGCCATTCGGGCATGGCGACCTTCGTTCAGGCGGGCGTCAGCAACCGGACGTAACAGGCGGCCGGCAAAAAGCCTCAATGGCAGGATTGAGACCTCGAAACACGCCCGTCACACGGGCGTGTTCCATGAGAGCGGCGACAACGGGATTGCGGGAATGGGCCAGGCACCAATCGAGAAGAAGACCGGCATCAGCCATCTGTTCGCGGCCGCGACCTATTCGGCGGCCGGCGCGCGGCGGCTGCTCGGCGAATCCGCCTTCCGCCACGAGCTGATCGCCTTCGGTGTCGCCATGGTGCTGTTCACCGTCGTCGGCGCCTCGTTTTTCCAGTATGTCGCCATGGCGATCCTCTTCCTGCTGATGATCGCCTTCGAGGCGCTCAACACGGCGATCGAGGAGATCGTCGACCGCGTCTCGCCGGAAATCTCGGAGATGGGCAAGCACTCCAAGGACCTCGGCTCCTTCGCCGTCTTCTGCCTGATCATCGCCAATGCCGTCTATGCCGGCTATGTGGTGGCGTCGAAGTTCATCTGAGCGGTTTCGGGCAGGCCAGCCCGCGTCTTTCGGCCACCAGCCTGCATGGCCGGGTTAAGGAGTGGTATGCGGCGCGCGGTGCGTCGCCTTCGCCGCAACCTCTCTCCTTTCGTCGTCCCCGGGCTGGCCCGAGTATCCAGCGTCAGCCGCGGTATTTCGCCAGCACGAGATGGCCGGGGATGGGTTCGCCTTCTTCGAGGCGCACGGTGATGTCGGTGATCTCGACGATGTCGAAGCCCGTTTCCTCGAGGCGCTGGCGGACATAGGCGGCAGCGTGGGCGAAGCGCTGGTGCGGGCCGACCATGAAGGGGCGGCCGGCGAAGGTCTCGTCGGGCAGGGTTTCGGAGGAGAAGATGAAATGGCCGCCGGGCACGAGGTTTTCGGCCGCGCCGAAGAACAGCGGTTCGAGCGCGCCGAGATAGGGCAGCACGTCCGTCGCGGTGATGAGGTCGAAGGGCTCCTCTTCGTTGTCGTCGAGGAAATCGACGGCCTCGGCGACGTAGAGCGTCTCGTAGAGATCCTTGTCATGGGCGATCTCGACCATGTTCTCCGAGAGGTCGATGCCGGTGATGTCCTCCGCCATGTCGCGCAGCGCGCCGCCGGTCAGCCCCGTGCCGCAGCCGAGGTCGAGCACGCGCTTGAACGGGCCCATCCCCAGCGCCTGGAAGCGCTGGCGCACGGTGAGCGGCACGCAATAGCCGAGCTGGTCGACGAGCACGTTGTCGAAGACCTCGGCATGCTGGTCGAAGAGGGTGGTGACATAGGCGTCGGGCGCCTTTTCCGGCGTGTCGCCGCGGCCCATCGCGGCAAGGCGCACGGCGGCGCCGCCATGGTCGTCCGGATCGAGCGCCAGAACCTCGGCATAGGCCTTGGCGGCGGCATCGAAATCGCCGGATTTTTCCAGCGAAAGGGCGCGGTTGTAGGCTTCCGCGAGCGCGTCTTCGTCGATCTTCTTCATGGGCGTGTCTTACGGCCCGGCCAGGGCTTTGGCAATGGCGCCCTTCGGGCGCAAATAGGCATTTATCAATTGCCGAAAGAGGCGCATGATCGTCTTCCCAAAACCAAAAAGACCATTGGGAGGAATGACATGCCCGCCGATACGCCCCCTTTCCCGCTCTCCACCGACACGAAACGGACCGGCAGTCCGGCACTGCCGGCAACGCCCGTGGAGACGATCAACACGATGGTGCACTACTATCGCGGCGAGCTCGGGCGCATGGCCGGCTGGCGCGACCGCATCGACCGCACCTCGAACTGGGCGATCACGGTGGTGGCGGCGCTGTTGTCCGTCTCGCTCTCCACGCCGACCTCGCATCACGGCGTGCTGCTCTTCGCGATATTGCTCGTCTCGCTGCTTCTGATGATCGAGGCGCGGCGCTACCGGTTCTTCGACGTCTACCGGGCGCGGGTGCGCCAGCTCGAGCGCTTCTATTTCGCCGAGATCCTCAATCCGCGCGCCACGCTGGACCGCGACTGGGCCGCGCCGATCGCCAAGAGCCTGCGCAAGCCGGAATTCCTGATCAGCTACCGGGATGCGGCCTGCCGGCGGCTGCGGCGCAACTACTGCTGGCTCTACCTCATCCTGCTGCTCGCCTGGGCGCTGAAGATCTCGTCCTCGATGATGCAGAGGCCGGCGACGGCGGGCAAGGACATGACGCTCGCCTTCGAGCACGTGGTCGCCAATGCGGCGCTCGGGCCGGTGCCCGGCGGCGTGGTGATCGCGCTCGTGCTGCTCTTCTATGCCGCCGTCCTCTATTTCTCGCTGAAGGTGGACATGTCCGACAGCGAGCTGTCGCACGGCTCGGTGCACGTCTGACCGTTGCGGTGCCTCAGTTGAGGATGAACTCGCCCTTCAGCGCCCGCCATTCCGTCGCCGAGATCAGCCGGCGGTGGACGTAGCGCACCGAGTGCAGCGGTCCGTCCAGCTTCTCCTGCCAGAACTTCAGGAAGCTCTTCATCTCCGGGAAGTCCGGGGCGAGATCATAGTGTTGCCAGATATAGGTCTGCAGGAGCTGGGGGTGATCCGGCATGCGGTAGAGGATCTGGGCCGTGGTCATGCCGTAGCCCTTGAGCTGCATTGCCATGTCGTTCGTCATAGGGACCTCATTGCGTGATGAATGATGGTCCCTATGATTGAGCGCCTGCAAGGTTAATGAAAAGTTTAATTTCGATCCGGAACGGGAATATTTCTGTGAAATCAGGTGCTTGGCAGCACGTTCATGCGAGTGCTGCCAAGGGATGTCAGCGCTTCAGGTGGCGCGTCAGGCGCAGTTCCAGCCAGGCCCAGAGGTTGCGCAGGAGCTCCACCATGAGGAGATAGAGCAGCGCGGCCCACAGATAGGCCTGGTAGTCGAAGGTGCGCGAGAAGGCGCGGCGGGTCTCGCCCATCAGGTCGAAGACCGTGACGATGGCGACGATGGCCGAGCCCTTGATCATCAGGATGATTTCGTTGCCATAGGGGCGCAGCGCGACGATGAGCGCCTGCGGCAGGATGACCTTGAAGAAGGCGACCTTCTTGGGCAGGCCGAGCGCGTCGGCGCCCTCGTGCTGGCCGCGCGGCACGCTCTCGATGGCGCCGCGCAGGATCTCTGCCTGGTAGGCGGCGGTGTTGAGCGTGAAGGTCAAGAGCGCGCAGTTCCAGGCGTCGCGGAAGAACCACCACAGGCCCCAGGCCTTCAACTCGGCGGAGAAGCTGCCGAGGCCGTAATAGACGAGAAAGAGCTGCGTCAGCAGCGGCGTGCCGCGGAAGAAGTAGACATAGCCGTAGGCGAGCCAGGAGAAGACCGGGTTCTTCGACATGCGCGCGAAGGCGAGCGGTAGCGAGATGAGGCCGCCGAGCACGACGGAGAGGCCGACGAGCAGCAGCGTCACGCCGAGGCCGGAGAGGTAGCTCGGTCCGTACCGGGTGAATTTTTCCGGATCCCAGCCGCCGACGATCATCAGGAAGACGCCGACGGTGAGCGCCAGCCACACGCCCATGAAGATGTTGCCGAAGAAGCGGCTGGCGGTGAAGGGCTTTGGCGGGGCTTCCGGCGGGGCCTGCGGCGGGATGAGGGTGGTGACGACGCTCATCGGGCGACCTCCGAACGTTTTGCCCAGCCTTCGATCGCGGAGAAGACCAGCGAGGAGAGGAAGGCGAGGACGAGGAAGAGCAGGCAGGCGATGGCGTAGAACTGGAAGGCTTCCTTCGTCACGCGCGCGGCGACGCCGGTCTGGCGCAGGATGTCCGGCAGGCCGATGACCGAGACGAGCGCGGTGTCCTTCAGGAGCGCCATCCACAGATTGCCGAGGCCGGGCAGGGCGACGCGGATGAGCTGCGGCAGCACGATGAGGCGCATGGTGCGGCCATGGTGCAGGCCGAGCGCATAGCCTGCCTCGTACTGGCCGCGCGGGATGGCCTTGAAGGCCGACAGCAGCACTTCCGAGCAATAGGCGGAGAAGACGACGCCGAGCGCGATCATGCCGGCGAAGAAGGCGTTGATCTCGACCGCGCCGCCATAGCCGAGCGCGGCCGCCAGGTTCTGCACCAGGATCTGCAGGCCGTAATAGACGATGAAGAGCGTCAGGAGCTCCGGCAGGCCGCGGAAGAGCGTCGTGTAGATATTGGCCGACAGCCGCAGCGACTTTTCTTCCGACTGCTTGGCCAGCGCGATGAAGAAGCCGGCGACGAGGCCGACGGGCAGGGTGGCGATGGCAAGGCTTGCCGTCACCAGGAAGCCGAAGGCGATCTCGTCGCCCCATCCGGCATTGCCGCAGGCGAGCAGCGTGCCGCCCGCAAAGAGATTGAAGATGCCGATCGGTCCGCAGAGGGGATCGATGATCCCGAGAATTGCGGATACCGCCTCGACGATGGCGGTGAAGAACCCGCTCATGCCAGAAGAACCCCCGATGCGCCTTGCGCTTCTTGTCCGGGCGCGTGATGCACCCGCCTTTTCTTATGTGCAAGTTCTCAAACAAAAGGAGCGGGAGAGCAAGCCCTCCCGCCCGTGCATTCTCGTGATGGGGTCAGAAAAAACCCGCATGACACGGACGTGCCGCGGATCAGTCGCCGTAGACGTCGAAGGGGAAGTACTTGGCGTTGATTTCCTGGTACTTGCCGCTGGCACGGATCGCCGCGATCGCCGCGGTGAACTTGTCGGCCAGCTCCGTTTCGCCCTTGCGCACCGCGATGCCGGCGCCTTCGCCGTTGATGACCGGGTCGACCGGCAGCGTGCCGAGCAGCTTGCAGCAGGCACCGTCATCGGACTTCAGCCATTCGGAGAGCACCACCACGTCGTCGACGACGGCGTCGATGCGGCCGTTGGCGATGTCGAGCTTGTACTCGTCGGCTGTCGGATACAGCTTGACCTCGGCATCCTTCATATGCGCTTCGGCATAGTTGGAGTGGGTCGTCGAGCCCTGCGCGCCGAGCGTCTTGCCGGCGAGGGCCTCCGGGGTGGCTTCCGTGATCTCGCTATCCTTCGGCACGACGATGGCCGGCGGCGTGTTGTAGTACTTCTTGGAGAAGTCGACCTTCTCCTTGCGCTCGGCGGTGATCGACATGGAGGCGATGATCGCGTCGAACTTCTTGGCGATGAGCGCCGGAATGATGCCGTCCCAGTCCTGCGTGACGAAGGTGCACTCGGCCTTCATTTCCTCGCACAGCGCCTTGGCGATGTCGATGTCGAAGCCGGTCAGCGTGCCGTCGGATTCGAGGTTGTTGAAGGGCGGGTAGGCGCCTTCCGTGCCGATCACGATCTTCTCGCCTTCAGCCATCGCGGAAGACGCGAAGAGGGCGATGACCGCAGCCGAGGCTGCGAGCGTGAAACGTTTGGAAATACGCATGTTGATCCTCTCTGTTGAAGGCGCTCGGGTTTTTCTTGTTGTCCGGGCCTTGAAGTGAAGCGGGCAAGGGTTGCCCGCTTGGCGCGATAATCGACCGGTTTTCGCCCAAAAATCAACTGGATTCGCGCCGTCTTTCCGCCCGGTTTCCCCGACAATTTCATGCGCCCCCTCTGGCCGGGCGGCGGGCGCGGCCTATCTCGCGTCTCACCAGGCGTCGTTCAGGCGGGGTTAAGGCGGCGAATGCCAGGCCTTGGAAGGATTGTGACGGGCACGTCAACGGCCGGAAGAGCCGGGCGGCCCTTCTCTTGAGAACAAGACGGGACACCGTGAGGACAAAACGATGACTTTCCGCTCCAGACTTTTTGCAACCGTGGCGCTCCCGGTCCTGTCGACCGCGCTGATCGCGACGCCGGCGCTGGCCGATGCCCTGATGAAGCCGTTCGAGGTTGCCCAGGAAAGCACCGGCGAGAGCCAGCCGAGCGAGGAGGAGCTGCTGCTCCAGCAGCAACAGCAGCAGGACGAGGCTGAGCGCGCCGCCGAGGAAGAAAAGCAGCGCCTAGCCGAGGAACAGAAGGCCGCCGCGGAGGCGGAACGCGCCGCCGCCGAGGAGAAGGCAGCGGAAGAGGAGGCCCAGCGCGCGGCGGCGGAGGAGCAGAAGGCGGCTGAAGAAGCCGAGAGGGCTGCAGC
The DNA here is from genome assembly GCF_004341885.1 of Shinella granuli. GTDB lineage: Bacteria > Pseudomonadota > Alphaproteobacteria > Rhizobiales > Rhizobiaceae > Shinella > Shinella granuli. The sequence continues at coordinate 38,440 of NZ_SLVX01000012.1, forward strand.
CGAGGAGAAGGCTGCCGAAGACGAGGCGCAGCGCGCTGCCGCGGAAGAAGAGCAGCGCCAGGCCGAAGAGCAGCAGGCTGCCGAAGAGGCGGAGAAGGCCGCGGCCGAGCAGAGGGCGGCCGAGGAAGAAGCGCAGCGCGCCGCCGCCGAGGCAGAGCAGCAGCGGCAGGCCGCCGAGGAGCAGAACGCACAGGAGGAGCAGACGCCGGCCGAAGAGCAGCAGGCCGAGCAGCCTGCGCAGCAGCCGGATGGCGGCGCTTCGCAAACGACGGCGGGCGAGCAGCCGGCCGCGGACGAAGATGAACAGCCGGCAATTGTCGAAACGCCGGCCGAAACCGGCACGGACCAGCCTGCCACGGCCGAGACCGGCGAGACGCCGGCGGCCGAGCCGGTGCCCGACATCGTCGACACGATGAGCGAGGAAGAAAAGCAGGAGATCGCCGAGGACCCGGCCAGGACGGACGAGACGGTCGTGCTGCCGGTCGAGAACGGGGCCGCCGTGCTCGACAGCGACAAGGACGCCGACAATGCCGGCGGCCAGACCAGCCGCGAGGACCGCCGTAGGAAGCGCGAGGAACTGCGCGCGCAGGAAGAGGAGGTGCCGGTTCCCGACACCGACGACGCGGCCCAGGCGACGATCTCCGAAGAGGTGCGCGAGGCCGTGCCCGGCAGGATCGAGGCCGCGATCAGGGAAGAGGGCCAGCGCGTGGACGCGGCGCCTGACTTCGCGGTGCCGGAGACGACCAACATCATCAACAACACCGTGATCAACAACACGGTCATCAACAACAACACCGTCAACAGCACGACGATCGACAACAGCACCACCAAGGTGAACATCGTCGAGCGCTTCGAGAACCGCACGGTGCTGGAGGTCGGCGACCGGCTGATCGTGCGCGGCGACGACCGTCCGCGCCTGCGCCGTGATTCGGAAGAGGTCTATTACGACAACCTCGCCCGCGGCCGCGTGCGCGAGACGATCGTGCGGCCCGGCGGCGTCCGGATCGTGACGATCTACAACCGCTACGGCGACATCATCCAGCGTTCGCGCGTCGGCCGCGACGGGCGGGAATACATCCTCGTCTATGCGCCGGAGCTGGAGGACGATTCGCCGCGCCCGGGCCTCGTCGATATCGGCTATGAACTGCCGCCGATGCGCCTGCGCATCCCCGTCAGCGACTACATCATCGACACGTCGAGCAATCCGGACCGGGATTACTACGACTTCCTCGCCGAGCCGCCGGTCGAGCGCGTCGAGCGGGTCTATACGATCGACGAGGTGAAGCATTCGGCGCGCCTGCGCGACAAGGTGCGCCGCATCGACCTCGACACGATCACCTTCGCCACCGGCAGCGCCGACGTGCCGATGTCGCAGGCCCGCACGCTGCGCTCCGTCGCCGAGGCCATGCAGAAGGTTCTGGACAGGGATCCGGGCGAGACCTTCCTGATCGAGGGGCATACGGATGCCGTGGGATCCGACACGTCCAACCTCGTCCTCTCGGACGAGCGGGCCGAATCGGTCGCCAGCCTCCTGACGGACGTCTACGGCATTCCGCCGGAAAACCTGCAGACCCAGGGCTATGGCGAGCGCTTCCTGAAGGTGAAGACGCAGATCGCCGAGCAGCAGAACCGCCGCGTCACCATCCGCCGCGTCACCACGCTGGTGCGTCCCATGGCGCGGGCGAACTGATCGCATCTTGATGCGTTTACGACGGGGCCGCCGGCAAGCTGCCGGCGGCCCCTGTGCATTCAGCGCGGATTCATCTGCCATGGATTAGCGTCTTGCGTACAAACACAAATTCGCCCCAAACCCCGATGCAATAGCGTGGAATGCTGGCAAACGAGGAAACGCCAATGCTTAAAAGAACGAGACTTCTGGCAACGGTGGCCCTGCCCATCGCTTCGCTGTCGTTTATCTGGCAGCCGGTCGAGGCCGCCGTGATGCGGCCGGTGCTGCCGCTGGTCGAAAAATCCGACGTGACGACGGTGCAGGCCGGGGAAGGCCAGTTCGGCGACGACCTGCTCATCCCGAAGCGCCGCAACCGCGAGGACCAGGGCAACGGCAACGAGGGCCGGCAGGACCGCAAGCGCAATCGCGAGGACGAAGGCGGCGGCAAGAACAACCGCGAGGCCAAGGAACAGCTCGACCGTCAGCGCGAGGAGCGCCGCCAGCAGGAGCGCAGCAAGAGGCAGCGCGAGGAACAGCGCCAGCAGGACGACCAGCAGAAGGCGCGCGAGGAGCGCCGCCAGCGCGACGCGGACCGCGACCGGCAGCGCAAGGAAGAGAATCAGCAGCGCAACCGCGAGGAGCGCAGCAAGAAGCAGCGTGACGCCGAGCGGGAGGAACAGCGCCGCCAGGATGACCAGCAGAAGGCACGCGAGGAGCGCCGCCAGCGCGATGCGGAACGTGACCGCAAGCGCCAGGAAGAGACCCAGCAAGGCAACCGCGAGGAGCGCCGCAAGAAGCAGCGTGACGCCGAGCGGGAAGAACAGCGCCGGCAGGACGAGCAGCAGAAGGCGCATGAGGAGCGCAGCAAGAAGCAGCGCGATGCGGCGCGCGAAGAGCAGCGCCAGGGCGAGGAGCAGCAGCGCAACCGCGAGGAACGCAGGCGCGAGGCCGAGCGCGAGCGCAAGCGCCCGGACGAGACGGCGGGGCGTCCGCGCCGCGAGCGGGACAAGGAGCGCGAGCGCATCGCCCGCGACCCGTCGCGCACGACCGGAACGATCGAGCTGCCGTTCATCGACGGCGCCGCCGTTCTCGACAGCGACAAGGACTGGGACAACCGCCGCGACCGCTCGCGCGAGGAACTGCGCCGCGAACGCGAGGAAAAGCGCCGCGACGTGCGCGTGCGCGTCCCTGAATCCGACCGCGATGCGCAGGTCGGCTGGGAAGGGCGTGACCGCATCCGCTACGAATCGGGCGACCGGGAGCGCGGCGAGCGGCGCGACCGCCGGCCGCGCTACGAGGAACGCGACGGCTGGCGCGTCCAGCGCGAGGTCGACAACCGCTTCGTGATCAATTTCGGCGACCGCATCATCGTGCGCTCTGACGACGGGCGACGCCTGTCGCGCCGCGCCACGGAGACCTATTACGAGGACCTGCCGAACGGCCGGGTGCGCGAGGTGATCGAACGGCCGAACGGCGACCGCGTCGTCACCATCCGCAACCGCTACGGCGAGATCATCCAGCGCTCGCGCATCGACGGCCGCGGCCGGGAATATGTGATGTTCTACGCGCCGGAGATCGACCGCGACAGCCGGCCGACCTTCGTCGATCCCGGCGAGCGGCTGCCGCCGATGCGCCTGACGATCCCGGTCGATGACTATATCGTCGACACGTCCGCGGAAGGAAGCATCGACTACCGCGACTTCCTGGGACGGCCCCCGGTCGAGCCGGTCGAGCGTGTCTATTCGCTCGACGAGGTGAAATATTCGGCCCGTATCCGCGACAAGGTGCGCCGCATCGACCTCGACACGATCACCTTCGCCACGGGCTCGGCGGAGATCTCGATGAACCAGGCCGCGACGCTGCGCAGGGTGGCCGAGGCGATGAACGAGATCCTCGACAAGGATCCCGGCGAGACCTTCCTGATCGAGGGCCACACGGATGCCGTCGGGTCGGACGAATCGAACCTCGTGCTCTCCGACGAGCGCGCCGAGGCCGTCGCCAACATCCTGACCGACGTCTACGACATCCCGCCGGAGAACCTGGCCACCCAGGGCTACGGCGAGCGCTTCCTGAAGATCGCCACGGACGCCGCCGAACAGCTCAACCGTCGCGTCACCATCCGCCGCGTCACCCCGCTGGTGAAGCCGGTGGCGATGGCCGAGTGACCGGTCGGCCCTGACGTACGCAAGGCCGCGGGTTTTGCCCGCGGCCTTTTTCGTCGCGGCTCAGTGTTCCGGGGTCTTCAATCCCGTCACCGCCACGACGAAGTCGGCGATCGTCGCCGTGTCGTCGAGGTCGAAGACGGGCAGGCCCGCGTCCGGGACGGGGTGGTCGGCGGCGATGGCGGTGATGTGGGGATCTTCGGGGGCGAGCGGCGTCCGGTTGGCGGCCTCCAGCCGCCGAGCCTCGATCTTGGGGATCGGCTCGCGCTTGTAGCCTTCGATGAGCACGAGGTCGCAGGGCGCCAGGCGCGCGAGGATTTCCTCGAAGCTCGGCTCCGGGGCGCCGCGCAGCTCGTGCATGATGGCATAGCGCGTGCCGGAGACGATGGTGACCTCGTGGGCGCCGGCCTGGCGGTGGCGATAGCTGTCGGCGCCGACCTTGTCGATGTCGAAGTCGTGGTGGGCATGCTTGATGGTGGAGACGCGGTAGCCGCGGGCGACGAGTTCGCTCACCAGGCGCACGGCAAGGCCCGTCTTGCCGGAATTCTTCCATCCGGCAATTCCGAAGATCTTCGGTCGTGTCATCGTTCCAGCACCCAGAGCCAGTTTTCCGCCTCGTCGAGATCGTCCGGCGTGTTGATGTTGAAGAAGGGATCGAACTCGCCGCGCGAGGTCTCGATCAGCGGGAAGGTGATTTCGCGGGCCTGGTGGCGCTCGAGATAGCTGCGCACGCGCAGCGCCCCGCCGCCTGCCAGCCATTCGGCGAGATCCGTGGCGAGGGTGACGGGCCAGAGGGCGAAGACGGGGTGGAGGCCGCTGACCGAGCGTGCCACCGCGATACGCTCCGGCGTGTCGACGACGCGCGACAGGCGAGCGACGAGATCAGTCGGGAAGAAGGGGCTGTCCGTCGGAACGGTGGCGACGTGGCTCGCCTCGGGATGGTGGCGCCGCGCATAGTCGAGGGCGGCGAGCACGCCGCCGAGCGGGCCGGCGCGGGCGGCATCCAGGTCGGCGAAGACCGGCAGTTCCTCGCCGCGCTCGAAGAGGACCGGGCCGTTGGCATTGACGGCGACGGCCGAGACCTGCGGCTTGAGGCGTCGCGCCGCACGGTCGATGAGGGCCGCGCCGCCGAGGCGGATGCGTGCCTTGTCCTGCCCCATGCGGGAGGAGAGGCCGCCGGCCAGGATCACGCCCACTATCGCATGCGTCGCTGTCATTTCGCTCCCATCGGCAGGTTTCGCCGTTTTCGTCTAGAGCATTTTGCGGCCGAGCGTAATCACCTTGCCCTTGTCGTCATCGCAAAACCGCTGCGCGTTTTTGCGCGGGCATGCTCTGAAGACAGATGGAGCGGCAGCGGCGGCGCGCAACCCTGTCAGGGCGATTCCGGTTTCGATTCCTGTGCCACGGCCTCCACGTCCCGGCGGCGGTTTTCCCGGTAGAAGGTGTAGAGGCCGGAGGCGACGATGATGCCAACGCCGACGGTCATCCAGAAATCCGGCACCTCGCCGAAGAACAGGAAGCCGATGGCGATCGCCCAGATGAGGCTTGTATAGCGGAAGGGCGCGATGAAGGAGATCTCGCCGGTGCGCATGGCGATGACGATGGTCTGGTAGCCGACGAGCAGCAGCACGCTGGCGGCGGCGAGGCGGACGAAGGCTTCGCCGGAGACCGGCTGCCAGCCGCCCATCGGCACGATCATCACCGCGCCGGTGACGGTGATCGACGCCGCGGTGATGACGCTGATGAACAGCGACGGCACGGACCGGTCGATGCGGCGGGTACACAGATCCCGCGCCGCCGCGCCGACGACCGAGGCGATGACATAGACGGCGGCGAGCGAAAAGCCCTCCGGGCCGGGGCGGATGACGATCAGCACGCCGGCAAAGCCGGCGATGATGGCCAGCCACCGCCGCCAGCCGACCTTCTCGTTGAGGAAGAGCGCCGCGCCGAGCGTGACGGCGAGCGGCAGGGCCTGGAGGATCGAGGCCGTGTTGGCGAGCGGCATGGCGCCGAGCGCCGAGACATAGGCGAGCGAGGCGAGGATTTCGGCGGCGATGCGCAGCGCCACGGCCGGCTGCAGCACGATCCGCCAGGAGCCGAGCGCGCCCATCCACCGGGCGATGGCGACGACGAGCACCGTGGTCATCAGCCCGCGCACGAAGAGGATCTGGCCGGTGTTCATGTCGCCGGTGACGGACTTGACGAGCGCGTCGTTGCAGGTGAAGCCGATCATGGCGATGGCCATGAACAGGGCGCCCTTGGCGTTGGCGGTGGTGGTCATGCAGGTGATTCCAGGCGAGTCTTCGCCCTTCTTAGGCACAATGCCCGCCGTATGCCATCATCCTTGCGGCTGGAACAAACGGGGTGATTGCCGCACGGAGCGGCAGTTGCGCGAAATCCGTGCAGAAAAGTATGATGATTTGGGCGCAAAGGCTTGAATTCCTGCCGCTTTGCCGAAGGAATTCATTAAGCTTCCCCACCTATCGTTGCGTCATCCCAATGAGCGATCGCATGATGCGACGGGTGAGGGCGGGCCGCCTGATGCAAGATCGGCCGAAGCCTTGAATCAGCACCGGCCGCGCTCCGATGACGAGCCTGAGCGGCCGTTTCGGCTTTGAGGAACACCCGACGGGATCTTGGTCGTCATAAAAACGTCGGGGAACCCATGTCCTTCATCGACCGCCTGCTCCAGCAGCGCCGCATCGTTACCAAGGTGCTGCTGTTCGTCATTCCTCTCGTCGCGCTGATCGCGGGCATCGGCCTTGTCGGTTACTTCACCGCGAGCACGCTGAACGGCCACATGACGGTGACGCGCGAGACGATCAACAGTCTGTCGCATTTCCAGAATCTCCGCACCGGCTTGCAGGACTTCGTCGACAGGCCCGGCGAGGCGACGCGGGCGGCGCTCGGCGCGCGCATCGACGAGCAGGAGGCCGGCATCAACGATCTCGATGCCCTCCTGCCCGATGCGGCCGAGAAGGCGAAGATCGCCTCGGTCGTGGCGCTGGCCGGGACCATGCGCGAGCAGAGCGAAACGCTCTGGTCGATCGACCAGGAGCGCAACGCCGTGACGGCGGGGCTGGAAGAGGCGCTGGCGACGATGGCCAAGGACGGTGCCTTCGCCGAAAAGCAGATCGGTGTCATCCGCAACGAATCGGGCGAGAAGGAAGCCTTCGCCAAGGCGCTACTGTTCGATGCCGCCGCCTATCAGGGCCTTGCCGAACGCATCGGCAAGTTCCGCAAGCCGGTGGCGCTCGCCATGAAGGCGGAGGACAAGGTCAAGGCGGCCGAGACCTACCTGCCGCAGCTCCTCAAGCAGCTCGACGAATCCCGGGCGATCGCCTCGCCGAAGGCGCTGGAGCAGATCAAGCCCTTCGAGGCCGAACTCGCCAAGGTCAAGGACATCCTGGCCGGCAGCGACGATGCGGAAGCCAAGAAGACGAAGTTCGTGCCCGTTCTGACCAAGCTTTCCAAGTTCGACGCCGACTTCCTCAAGGAGGCCGGCAAGAATTCCGACACGGCGGCAAAGCGCTTCGTCGGCATGGATGCCGAGATCGCGCTCCTGAAGACGCTGATCACGCTGATGGGCGACACGTTCAAGGGCATCGACGAGACGCGCCTGCATATCAGCGAACTGCACCGCAAGCTCGACCAGCCGAGCCGCGACGCCGTGCTGGCCGACGTGAAGGCCGTCGCCGGCAGCGCTGCCGAGCTTGCCAAGCTGGGCACGAAGAACGCCGCCCTGCGTGATCTCTCGCAGAAGCTCGCCCCGTCGCTCGCCAGGATCGAGCAGGGCACCCAGGACCTCATCTCCGTCGGCGAGAAGTGGCAGGCCGCGCGCGCCGCCGCCTATGCCTCCGTCGCCGATGCCAGCCAGACGCTGGAGCAGTTCGTCTCCAGCGCCCAGGAGGCGGGCAAGAAGGACAGCCAGCGCTCGGCCAACGTCTCGATCATCGCCATGGTCGCCGGCACGCTGCTCGCCATCATCGGCGGCCTGATGCTCGTCGAAACGCTGCGCGGCCCGCTGAAGCGGGTGACGGAAGCCATGTCGCGGCTGGCGAGCGGCGACCTCGACATCAGCATCGACGGCCGCAACCGCGGCGACGAGATCGGCGACATGGTGCGCTCGGTCGCCGTCTTCCGCGATGCGGCGCGGGAAAACATCCGCCTGGAGCAGGAGGCCGAGGCCCAGCGCCAGATGACGGCCGAGGAGCAGGCGCGCCGCGCCAGCGAGCAGGCCCGCATCGAGGCGGAGCAGACCGAGGCGCTGACGGCCCTGTCGGATGTGCTCGGCCAGCTTGCCGCCGGCAACCTGGAGGAAAGCATGACGGAGGCGCTGGCCGCCGAATATGTCGCGATGGCGCGCACCTACAACAACGCGGTCGAGGCCCTGCGCGTCACCCTGTCGGACGTGCGCGCGACGACGATGGAGATCAATGGCGGCACGGGCAACCTCGCCACCTCCGCCGACGATCTCGCCCGCCGCACCGAACAGCAGGCGGCGGCGCTGGAGGAAAGCTCGCGGGCGCTGCGCCAGCTCACCGACATCGTGCGTTCGACGGCCGAAAGCGCCCAGAAGACGGCGGTGTCCGTCGACGAGACGCACAGCTATGCGAAACGCTCCGGCGAGGTCGTGGCCAAGGCGGTGGACGCCATGGGCGAGATCAACCGGTCGTCGGAGAAGATCAGCACGATCATCGGCGTCATCGACGAGATCGCCTTCCAGACCAACCTGCTCGCGCTCAATGCCGGCGTCGAGGCGGCGCGAGCCGGCGAGGCGGGCCGCGGCTTTGCCGTCGTCGCGCAGGAGGTTCGCGAGCTTGCCCAGCGCTGCGCCGGTGCCGCCCGCGAGATCAAGGGCCTGATCTCCGACAGTTCGGCGCAGGTCCGGAACGGCGTTGCGCTCGTCACCGAGACCGGCGAGGCGCTGACCGTCATCAACGAGCACATCTCCTCGATCCATGCGCTGGTCGGCCAGATCGAGGCGGCGGCCGCCGCGCAGTATGACGGCATCAACGAGGTGAACCAGGCGGTGCACCAGGTCGAGCTCATCACGCAGCAGAACGCGGCGATGGTGGAGGAGAACACGGCCGAGATCCACGGCCTGCGCCATCGCGTCGAAGTCCTCAACCAGAAGATCGACCACTTCAAGACGCGCGACCTCGATACGCGCGAGGGCGGTTATTACGGGCAGCACCACGCGGCGTGATGCGCCTGCCATCAACGAAAACGGCCGGGCGGACGCCCGGCCGTTTTCGTTTGCGCCGTTCCCCTACTTGCCGGCCTCGTAGACCACGTAGCTCTCCGGCACCGCGGGGTCCGGGTCGCCGTAGGTCGGGTCGAACTCGAAGCGGGTCAGCGTGAAATCGCCGTTGCGGAAGACCCATTCGCCGCTGTCCCAGGCGTCACCGATGCCGCGCCAGGCGGTGTGGCTGGTGATGGTGCGGGTCTTCTCGTCGAAGCTCGCATTGACCAGCAGCGCGGTGGCGCGGAAGCCGCGGATCTTCGGCTCGGCGGTCAGCCGGCTGTTCTCCTCGTTCGCATATTCATAGGCAAGGTCCGGCGTGGCGAAGGCGATGAGTTTCGGCGTGTCGCTGTCGCCGGTCTTCAGGACGAAGGCATTGCGGATATTGTAGGCGCCCGAGCCGCAGAACAACTGGTAGAGCTCGGCCTCGATGTCGGGACCGTTCGGATCGTAGCCGGGCTTGTAGGCGAAGCGGTAGAGGGCGTGGCCGAATCCTTCCGCCTCGGGACCGACCATCGGCACGTCCTCCATGCCGTTCATGTCGCAATCCGCGCCGAGGGCGGCCCTGGCGACCGCCTCGGCGGCGGCGATGCCCTCCGGCCGCTCGGCGGCAAGGCCGAGGGAAGGAAGGGCGGCGACAAGGAGGGCGGGGAGGATGGCCGGAAGGACGTTCACCAAAACCTCGCTTTCGGCGGGGTCAGCCGCCGGTGACGCTCATGTGGCGGGCGACGGCCGGGCGGTTGCGGCGGTCGATGACGAAATCGTGGCCCTTCGGCTTGCGGGTGATCGCCTCGTCGATCGCCTGCGAGAGCAGGGCGTCGTCGTCGGAGGCCCGCAGCGGCAGGCGCAGGTCCGCCGCATCGTTCTGGCCGAGGCACATGTAGAGCGTGCCGGTGCAGGTGAGGCGCACGCGATTGCAGCTTTCGCAGAAATTGTGCGTCATCGGCGTGATGAAACCGAGACGGCCGCCGGTCTCGGCGACCGTGACGTAGCGCGCCGGGCCGCCGGTGCGATAGGCGTTCTCCGTCAGGGTGAAGTCGTCTTCGAGGCGGGCGCGCATCTCCGACAGCGGCATGTAGCGGTCGGTGCGGTCTTCCTCGATCTCGCCCATCGGCATGGTCTCGATGAGGGTGAGGTCCATGCCGCGGCCATGCGCCCAGCGCATCAGATCGGGGATCTCGCGGTCGTTGAAATCCTTCAGCGCCACGGCGTTGATCTTGATGTGGAGGCCGGCGGCCTGCGCGGCGTCGATGCCTTCCAGAACCTTGGAGAGGTCGCCCCAGCGGGTGATGGTCCGGAACTTCTGCGCGTCGAGCGTGTCGAGGGAGACGTTGATGCGGCGCACGCCGCAATCGGCAAGCTCGGCCGCGTGCCGGGCGAGCTGCGAGCCGTTGGTCGTCAGCGTCAGTTCGTCGAGGCGCCCGTCGTGCACCTGGCGGCCGAGTTCGCGCACGAGATGCATGATGTTCTTGCGCACCAGCGGCTCGCCGCCGGTCAGCCGGAGCTTGCGCACGCCCTTGGCGATGAAGGTGGAACAGAGCCGGTTCAGCTCTTCCAGCGTCAGCAGGTCCTTCTTCGGCAGGAAGGTCATGTTCTCCGCCATGCAATAGGTGCAGCGGAAATCACAGCGGTCGGTCACCGACACGCGCAGATAGGTGATGGCGCGCCCGAGGGGGTCGATCATCGGTGCGTCGGACTGCGCGATCGGGTTCGCGCCACCCAGCGGGCCTGCATACGAATTCAAAACACGTCCTCCATTGCCGACATGTCGTGTGCCCGGGGCGCAGCGTCAAGCCGGTGCGGCGATTATGACAGCATTTTGCGCCTTGCGCATCCTCGATCTGGCGCATAGTCCTTCGCGACAACAGACGGGAAAGGAAACGGGATGAGCGATCTCTGGCCGACCGAACTGCGCGTGACGAAGGACCGCCAGCGCCTCGTCGTGACCTTCAACGACGGCGCGCGCTTCGATCTTTCCGCCGAACTCCTGCGCGTGCTCTCGCCCTCGGCGGAAGTGCAGGGCCACGGGCCGGGCCAGAAGGTGACGGTGCCGGGAAAGCGCAATGTCGCGATCATCTCGATGACGCCGACCGGCAACTATGCCGTGCGCATCGGCTTCGACGACCTTCACGATACCGGCATCTATACGTGGTCCTATCTCCGGGAACTCGGGGAAAAAGGCGCGGAACTCTTCGCCGCCTATGAGCGCGAGCTTGCGGAGAAAGGCATGAGCCGCGATATTTCGGAGAAACCGCGGTAACATGTCGGACTGCCTGACGAAGGTAGCGTCCACCCACAAACGAACGGGAGATGCCCCTTGGCAGGCGAAGCGAATGCAAATGATCTCACCCAGGTCGTCGTGCTCCTGGCGGCGGGCGTGGCGGCCGTGCCGGTCTTCAAGAAGATCGGCCTCGGCTCGGTGCTCGGCTATCTCGCCGCCGGGCTGGTGATCGGTCCCTTCGGGCTCGGCTTCTTCGCCGATCCGCAGGCGATCATCCATGTCGCCGAGCTCGGCGTGGTGATGTTCCTCTTCATCATCGGGCTGGAGATGCAGCCCTCCCGGCTCTGGGGCATGCGCAAGGACATTTTCGGGCTCGGCGCGATCCAGGTCATGGGTGCCATGGCGGCGCTGACGGGTATCGGCGTGTCGATGGGCTTTCCGCTCATTCCCTCCTTCGTCGCCGGCACCGGCTTCGTCCTCACCTCCACCGCCATCGTCATGCAGATGCTGCAGGAGCGCGGCACGATGTCGACGCTGAAGGGCCAGCGCATCATCGCGATCCTGCTCTTCGAGGATCTCGCCATCGTGCCGCTGCTGGCGATCGTCACGCTGCTCGGCACGGGGGCGGCGGCGACGGATGCCTCCGACCGCTGGCTTTCCATCGGCATCGCCATCGGCGCCATCGTGGCGCTGGTGCTGGCGGGGCGCTACCTGCTCAACCCGCTCTTCCGGGTGCTGGCGGCCTCCGGCGCGCGCGAGGTGATGACGGCGGCGGCGCTGCTCGTGGTGCTCGGATCGGCGCTCGCCATGCAGGTCTCCGGCCTCTCCATGGCCATGGGCGCGTTCCTTGCCGGGGTGCTGCTCTCCGAATCGAGCTTCCGCCACCAGCTCGAGGCCGACATCGAGCCGTTCCGCGGCATCCTGCTCGGCCTCTTCTTCCTCGGCGTCGGCATGGCGATCGACCTTGGGGTGATCGCCGCCAACTGGCAGCTCGTGGTGGCGAGCGTCGTCGGCTACATGATCGCGAAGCTTCTCCTGATCTACGTGGTCGCGCGTCTTCTCGGCACCTGCCATGCCGAAAGCCTGGAGCGCGCCGTGCTGATGGCGCAGGGCGGCGAATTCGCCTTCGTGCTCTATGCCGCGGCCGTTGCCGCCGGCATCCTCAACGGCGAGGAGAACGCCATCCTGACGGCGACGATCATCATCTCGATGGTGCTGACGCCGCTGATGGTCATCCTGCACGACCGCATCGTGCCGAAGCAGCAGCCGTCCACCGAGGGGCTGACCCTGCCGGAAAACGTCGAGGGCACGGTGCTGATGATCGGCTTCGGCCGTTTCGGCCAGATCGTCAGCCAGCCGCTGCTCGCCCGCGGCTACACGCTCTCGCTGATCGACAAGGATGCCGAGTTCGTGCGCGATGCCGCCGATTTCGGCTTCAAGGTCTATTACGGCGACGGCGCGCGCATCGACATCCTGCATGCCGCCGGCGCCTCGACCGCCAAGGCGATCCTCATCTGCCTCGACGACGAGGCGGCGGCGGTGAAGATCGCCGAGATCGTGCGCGAGGAGTTCCCGCTCGTGCCGATCCTGGCGCGCGCCTATGATCGCGGCCATGCCGTCGACCTCGTCCATGCCGGCGTCGACTTCCAGATCCGCGAGACCTTCGAATCGGCGATGGTGTTCAGCCGCGAGACGCTGAAGGCGCTGGGCGAGGACGAGGATCTTGCCGCCGAGGTGGTGGAGGAATTCCGCGACGTCGACCGCGAGCGGCTGGAGCTGGAAATGGTCGGCGGCATCTATGCCGGCCGCCAGCTCATCCGCGGCAACGCCCAGCCGGCCGACATCGTCGCGGCGCGCACCGCCCGCGAGCGGGCGGCGGAGGAGGAGCGGCACCGCCGCGAACAGGAAGAGGCGAGCTGAGGCCGCCAGATCCGCCGAGGCGATGGGAACGCGCCTTGCCTCCTGCCCAATAGGTGCGACGGCGATCTTGCTTTGCCGCCGGCGCCTGTGAAATCCCGCAGGTGCGCGTCGGCGTGCACCCGTCTCCGGTTCACCGGGTTTTCGCCAGGAGGGAATCGTCGGGTTCGTCGCTCTCCATCGTCTGGAGAATGCGGATGATGTCCTCCATCGCCTCGGCGACCGCGAGGCAGCGCTCGGCCGGCGCTTGCGAGAGGGTGCGGTCGATCAGGCCGGTCTGGATGGCCATCGCCTCCTCGGTCAGGCTGCGACCCGTCCCGGTCAGCGACAGGCGGAGCACACGCTTGTCCTTGGCGTCGGCCCGGCGCTCGATCAGGCCGCGCTTTTCGAGCTGCGGCAGCAGCATGCTCATGTTGGAGCGGCCGACGAGCAGCTTGCGGGCGAGGTCCTGCTGGGAGATGCCGTCGAAGCGGTAGAGGTTGATCAGGATGTCGAGATGCGGCGGCTTGATGCCGAGGTCGGCGATCGCCCGGCCCATCGCCTGCTGCATGAGCTGGCAGGCGCGTCCCACGCCGATCCAACTGCGAAAGCGCGGATGATCCCAGGGGAAGGCTTGATTTTTGTTCATCGTTGTACTTTATTGTTCAATATTGAACATTTTTCTGGAATCCCACTATGGCATCCTTTGGCTTGAAGGTCATCCGGCTGGCGCTGTCCGGCGTGGCCAGGATTTCCCCCGATGCGGCCGGCCGCGCCGCCTTCCGCCTCTTCGCGACGACGCCCGGCCGCCGGCCGCGCACGGCGAAGGAGAAGGAGCTTTTCGCGCGTTCCGAGGGGTGGATGCGGCAGGCGGAGCGCGTGCCGCTCGCCTTTGCCGGCGGCAGGGCGGTCGCGCATCGCTTCGCCGCCCGCCCGTGCCAGAGCTTTTCCGGCCGGGTGCTCGTGGTGCACGGCTGGGGTTCGCGCGCGGCCTATCTCACGGCGCTGACGGAAGCGCTCGTCGCCGCCGGCCACGAGGTCGTGGCGCTCGACCTGCCGGGGCATGGCGCCTCGGGCGGGCGCACGCTGACGCTGCCGATGGCCGTCCGGGCGATCGATGCGGCCTGGCAGCGCTTCGGCGGCTTCGACTATTTCTGCGGCCATTCCTTCGGCGGCGCCTCGCTCGCCTGTGCGGCGAGCGGCCTCGTGCCGTCGGTGCCGGCGCACCGGCCGCGCCGGCTGGTCACCATCGGCTCGCCGAGCGAGATGACCTGGCTGTTCAAGGACCTCGGCCGTTTCCTCAAGCTCGGGCCGAAGGCGCAGGTCGCGCTGGAGAACCATGTGGAGCGCATCGCCGGCGCGCCGCTTTCGGCCTTCGACGCGGCCAACGGGGCAGGGCGGCTGAAATCCCCCATGCTGGTGCTCCATGCACAGGACGACAAGGAGGTGCCGGCGCTGCACGCCCGGCGCTACGCCGCCGCCGGCCCGAATGTCACGCTCGAATGGGCGAACGGTTTCGGCCATCGCCGCATCGTCTCCGCCGAGCCGGTGATCGACCGCATCGTGCAATTCCTTGCGGAGGATGCGGCGCGCATCGCCGCCTGACGGACTTTTCGTCACGCGCCTGTCATGCAAGGGTGCGATGCGCCGCAGCGGTCGCACAGCACGGGAGACAGGCATGAGCATCGTCACTTCGGTCGAGGAACTGAACGCGCTTTACGGGGTCCCGGGCGAGGCCTCGCTCGTCAAGGTGACGGACTACCTGCTGCCGGAATACCGCACGATGATCGAGGCCTCGCCCTTCATGGCGCTCGCCACCGTCGGGCCGGAAGGGCTCGATTGTTCGCCGCGCGGCGATGCCGGCGCCGTCATCCATGTCGAGGACGAGCGCACCTTGATGCTGCCCGACTGGCGCGGCAACAACCGCATCGATTCGCTCTCCAACATCGTGCGCGATCCGCGCGTCGCGCTGATGTTCCTCATTCCCGGCTCCAACACGACCATGCGCCTCAACGGCCGCGCTGTGGTGCGTATCGATGCCGAGATCACCGGGCGCTTCGTGATGGACGGGAAACATCCGCGCTCGGTGGTCGTCATCACCATCGAGGAGGTCTATTCGCAATGCGCCCGCGCCGTGCTGCGCGCCGACCTCTGGAATCCGGAAAAGTTCCGCGATACGGCGTGCCTGCCGACGGTCGGGCAGATGCTCGCCTCGGCCAGGAAGGGGTTTGACGGCGCTGCCTATGACCGGGAATGGCCGGGCCGCGCCGCCAAGTCCATGTGGTGAGCGCCGGCGAATATCCCGCCGCCGTCGCCCGTCTTGTTCTCGATGATGATCGGCCTTGGCCGGAAAGTGGAGCAGGGAATGCGAAAAGGACTTTTTGCGGCGGCTTTTACCGCTGTGCTTGCAGTTTCGACCGGGGCGGCCAGGGCGGACGAGCTGATCGAGAGCTACGGCGCCTATATCGGCCAGGACGATCTCTACAATTCCAGCAACGAGCGCCTGACGCAGCCCTGGCAGGTCATCCGCCAGGATCGCGCCAACGTGCACCGCTTCGGCGTGCGCCAGCCCGGCGACGATCTCGACAGCTTCTTCGCTTCCCCGCGCAACCGCGAGCTTGCCGAGCGCATGATCCGCGCCGGCCGCATCGAGCGCAGCGCCGCCCGCCGGCTGCTCGATGGCGACGTGCAGATCTACGTCGAAATCTGGCGCGGGGCGGGAGGCGATTATATCAACATCTCGGTCAACTAGCCGCCGCCTCGTTGCGGCCGTGCTCCTGCTGGCCGCGTCCCCGGCCGGTGCGGCGGAGCCCGATCTTGCGGCCCGCCTGGAGCTGCTGGTGGCCGCCTATCCGGAAAGCCTTGCCGGTATCGAGGGCAACACGCTCCTCTTCAAGGACGGCGGGCCGCCGCTTCAGATCGACGACGGCAGGACGAAGGACCACCAGGCGGCGCTCGCCGCCGGCGATGTCGAGGACAGCCTGCGGCAGATCTATCCGCTGGGGGCCTGCGAGAGGACGCCGGAGGTCGATTTCGACCCCGGCCGCATCCGCAGCGACGCGCTGATGATGCGGCTCTACGGGGCCTCGGCGAAGGCGGTCTCGGCCGATCTCGTGCCGGTCAAATGGTTCGGCGAGACGCTGCGCGTGACGAAGCGGCAGGGCGCGGCCGCGGCCTTGGAGAAGGTGCGCGACGAACTTGCCGTCAGGCCGGAGCTGAAGCGCTACCTCTCGCCCTCGGCCGGCGTGTTCAACTGGCGCAAGGTCTCCGGCGCGAAGAACATGTCGGTGCACAGCTTCGGCGCGGCGCTCGATCTCAACACGAAGTTCGCGGACTACTGGGTCTGGTCCGGCGGCAAGCCCGGCAGGGTGCCGACATACGCCAACAAATATCCGCTCGAAATCGTCGAGATCTTCGAGCGGCACGGCTTCGTCTGGGGCGGGCGCTGGTATCACTACGATACGATGCATTTCGAGTACCGCCCGGACCTCATCGCGATCGCAAAGGCGGCAGGCGCTTCCGCCTGCCGCTGATTGGATCGTGGGGCCACCCGCCTCTTCCGGAAAATCAATCGCGGACGATGACCGTCACGCCCGTCGTGACCTGGGCATAGAGGTGTTCGACGTCCTCGTTCGCCATGCGGATGCAGCCGGACGACTGGGCCTTGCCGAGCGAGGAGGGCTGGTTGGTGCCGTGGATGCGGTAGATGGTGGAGCCGAGATAGATGGCGCGCGAGCCGAGCGGGTTTTCGAGGCCGCCCTTCATCGAGACCGGCAGGATCTTGCCCTTCTTGGCCTCGCGGGCGCGCATGTCCTCCGGCGGCGTCCAGGTCGGCCATTCGCTCTTGCGCGTCACCTTTTCCGTGCCGGTCCACAGGAAGCCTTCGCGGCCGACGCTGACGGCGTATTTCATGGCAAGGCCGGAGCCGAGGACGTGGTAGAGGCGGCGTTCAGAATTGTCGACGATGATCGTGCCCGGCGCGACCTTCTCGTTGAAGGCGACGAGTTCGCGGGCGATCGGCGCGCGGGAGACGGCGGCGATCTTCTTCTCCGACTTGACCGGCGTGCCGCCCGAGAGCACCTGCAGCCAGCCCGTCTTGTGGGCGGAGGAGGAGAGCGAGGCGACCTCGACCGGATCGACCGCCTTGTCGGCGGCGACGGCGGCGCCTGCGGTGGAAAGGAGGCCTGCGATAAATGCGATGGCGAGCGTTTTCATTGTCCTGGTCCCTGTCGTCGGCCGTAGCTTCATGCCCGGCGCCTTGTTCTGATAGGGACGTTGTAGGACAGCGCTGCCGGCCACGATGTTCCGGCGGGAACAGGTTCGTCAGAACGGCTGGATCCAGACGAGGCTGCTCAGCATCAGCGCGGCGATCATCGTCAGTTCGAAAAATCCGGTTTGCATGGCACGATCCTCCCACGCCCGGAACGCGCGGGCGCCATCATGGTTCCCGCCGGAGGCAAAATGCAGAACGGCGCCCGCAGGCGCCGTTTTCGAGGGGAACAGGCCCGCTTACTTGCGGTAGATCAGCCAGCTCTTCGTGAAATCCTTCTTCATGCCGTCCTCGAACGGCATGGTGCGGTTGCGCCCGCCGTTCTTGGCGCAATAAAGGGCGATGTCGGCCTTGGAGTAGAGTTCGCCCGGGCCGTCCGCCCAGGAGGCCATGCAGAAGCCGAGCGAGATGGTGATCGGGCCGTAATTGACGCCGGTCTTGGAATTCTTGAAGGGCGTGTGCTCCAGCGCGACGCGGATGCGCTCGGCGATGGCCATCGCCTCTTCCTCGGTATTGCCCTCGACGATCATGGCGAATTCCTCGCCGCCGGTGCGGGCGACGAGGATGTCCTTGCGCACGTTCGCGCGGATCAGGCTGCCGACGGAGGCGAGGATCTTGTCGCCGACCGGGTGGCCGTAGGTGTCGTTGATCTTCTTGAAATGATCGATGTCGGCGAGGATCAGCGCGGTCACGTTGCGCGACATCGTCGAATTGTAGATGGCGGAGAGCTTGTCGTCGAAGGCGCGGCGGTTGGAAAGCTGCGTCAGCGAATCTGTGTTGGCGATGCGCTTGTACTCGTCGAGCTCCTTGCGCACATTGTCCATCTCGATCGATTTCTGCGCGACGTTCTGCACCATCTCCTTGCCCTGGTTGATGGTGTCGCCGGTCGCTTCCGTCAGAACGCCGATGACGCTCTTGATGATGTCGACGCTGGTGGCGTTCTTGCCGGTGATGCGCACGAAGGTCTCGTCGAGCAGCTTGTTGTAGCTTTCGAGCGAGGTCTGCTCCTGCTTGAGGAGGCGCAGCAGGCCTTCGAGCTCGCCGACGATCCGGGTATGCGCGCCGTCGATGGCGTTGGCCCCGTGGTGGTGGCCGAAATATTGCGCGCCGATCTCGTCCAGTTCCTCCTGGGAGGCCTTGCTGCCGAGCGCCGCCAGTTCCCGCGTCAGCTTGGGATTGGAGCCGATATAGGCCTCATAGAACAGCTCGTAGTTTCGCGGAATGGGCGAAACACCCATTATGCGCATCGCATAGGTCACTTGCGCGGCGATATCCGGCACCTGGACCTTTTGCGCAACGGCCGTGTTCATGTCGGCTGCTCCTGATTTCCTTCGTTGGCTCCCGACCCGCAAAATAAGACTAAAATGCTTTGGGAATTATTAACGGTTGTAGATGCCGCAGGGGAAAGCAGGCAGTAAAAAAGGCCGCAGATTCAATGATCTGCGGCCCGTGTAGAAGAATGTTCGAAAATTCTGCCTCAACCCGGCATAATCATTTTTTCCGGACGCACAACCGCGTCGAATTCCTCGTTGGTGACGTAGCCGCCGCCGACGGCTTCCTCGCGCAGCGTCGTGCCGTTCTTGTGGGCGGTCTTGGCGATCTTGGCGGCGTTGTCGTAGCCGATCTTCGGGGCGAGCGCAGTGACGAGCATCAGCGAGCGGTCGAGCGCCGCCTTGATGTTGTCCTCGCGGGCCTCGATGCCGGTGACGCAATTGTCGGTGAAGGAGATCGCGGCGTCGGAGAGGAGCTGGACGGATTGCAGGAAGTTGTAGGCCATCAGCGGGTTGAAGACGTTCAGCTCGAAATGGCCCTGGCTGCCGGCGAAGGTGAGGGAGGCATGGTTGCCGAAGACCTGGGCGCAGACCTGGGTCAGCGCCTCGCACTGGGTCGGGTTGACCTTGCCGGGCATGATGGACGAGCCGGGCTCGTTTTCCGGCAGCGCCAGCTCGCCGAGGCCCGAGCGCGGGCCGGAGCCGAGGAAGCGAATGTCGTTGGCGATCTTGAACAGCGCGGCGGCGGCCGCGTTGATCGCGCCATGCGAGAAGACCATGGAATCGTGGGCGGCCAGCGCCTCGAACTTGTTCGGCGCGGTCTTGAAGGCGATGCCGGTGATCGTGGCGATGTGCTCGGCGACCTTTTCGGCGAAGCCGACCGGGGCATTGAGGCCCGTGCCGACGGCCGTGCCGCCCTGGGCGAGCTCGCACAGGCCCGGCAGCGTCAGTTCGATGCGCTTGATGGAGGAGGCGACCTGCGCGGCGTAGCCGGAGAATTCCTGGCCGAGCGTCAGCGGGGTGGCGTCCTGCGTGTGCGTGCGGCCGATCTTGATGATGTGGTCGAAGGCCTTGACCTTCGCTTCCAGGGCCGCATGCAGGTGCTTCAGCGCCGGCAGGAGGTCATGGACGATGCGCTCGGCGCAGGCGATGTGCATGGCCGTCGGGTAGGTGTCGTTCGACGACTGGCTCATGTTGACGTGGTCGTTCGGGTGCACCGGCTTCTTCGAGCCCATGACGCCGCCGAGCATCTCGATCGCGCGGTTGGAGATCACCTCGTTGGCGTTCATGTTCGACTGGGTGCCCGAGCCCGTCTGCCAGACGACGAGCGGGAAGTGATCGTTCAGCTTGCCGTCGATGACTTCCTGGGCGGCTTCCGTGATCGCCTTGCCGATCTCGGGGTCGAGGCGGTTCAGCTCCATGTTGGCGCGGGCGGCGGCCTGCTTGACGATGCCGAGCGCGCGCACGACCGACAGCGGCTGCTTTTCCCAGCCGATCTTGAAGTTGCCGAGCGAGCGCTGGGCCTGCGCGCCCCAATAGCGGCTGTTGTCCACCTCGATGGGGCCGAATGTATCCGTTTCCGTGCGCGTCGATGTCATTGTGCTTCCCGCTAAATACCCATGCGCTTCGGTGAGCCGCCGGCGATGCCGCCGCATGGGAGGCGGCAGGCCGGGAACGCGCGTGCCCCCCGGGGCTGCGCGCTGGCGCGAAAAAATCGCGCAAATCTCTGGCCCATCTGCGACGGGGTTGCAAGGGGCGGAATGATCCTGCGGGACGAGACTTTCGGTTAAAATCGATTAGGCCGGCGCATGGCCGCCGACGGTCCGGCCGGGCTTTCGACGCTGTGCCTTTTCCATCACAATCGTCCGCTTGTTTTTTCACGCCTGCCAGGCGGAATTTTCCCGATTTGCGTTTCCTGCAGAAAAAATCGACGGCAATTCAAATTTTTACGGGGCCTCGTCCGTCTGGCTTGCCAGGGGCTGGCGTCACGGATTCGTGAGGTTTTGCGGGGGCTGCGGGAAGGGGCGTTTCCTTTTCATCAACCATCCTTTCCTATAACTTACCGGCCTGCTGGTTCGGGCGCCGCCAGAGACCGTGACGTACGGTTCATTCGGGGAATGGAATATAGATGAAGCTTACCAAGACTGCCGTGCTGGCCGCCACGCTGGCTCTTTCCTGCGCCGCCGTTTCGCTCCATGCGACACCCGCCAACGCCCTGACCGTGATGGAATGGCTGAACGGCAAGAAGAAGCAGAAGTCCGAGCCGCTTCCGGGCGTCACGACCGGCATTGCACTGCCCGGCGCCGAGGTGAAGCAGGAGGCCAAGCCGCTGCCGCGCGTCACCGGCCCGCGCTACTACACCTACAAGGCGGACGCCCTGAAGCGCGTCGCCGTCGACAAGCTGGCCGACCCGGTCGTCACCAGCTCCATCTCGGCCGATGTCGCGCCGGCCGGCGATGCCGGCGTGCGCGCCGCCTTCTCCAGCATCGACGTGCGTGCGACGCCTGATGCCGCCAAGGCGGTCGAGACCTTCTACGGCACGCAGAAGAAATTCGTCTGGATCGACGGTACCGGCATCAACGACAAGGCGAAGACCGCCATCGCCGTGCTGGCCGACGCGGCCTCCGTCGGCCTCGACCCCTGGGACTATGCGGTCAAGATTCCGGCGGAAAGCTTCGACGGCGCCGACATGAGCGCGCGCTACAGCGAGCTTGCCGCCTTCGAGGTCGGCCTTTCCGCCGCCGTTGCCACCTATGTGCAGGACGCCGTGCGCGGCCGCATCGATCCGAACCGGATTTCCGGCTACCACGATTTCAAGCGCAAGGACGTCAACCTCGTCGCGGCGCTGAAGAACGTGGCGATGAGCAGCAATGTCAGGGGCTATCTCGAAAGCCGCTCGCCGGCGAGCGCCGATTTCCAGGCGCTGAAGGCGGAGCTCGCCAAGCTGAAGGCCGAGACGACGGGCGATGACCGCGTCGTCATCGCCGAGGACACGCTGCTGAAGCCGGGCCAGAGCAATCCGGAGCTTGCCAATGTCGTCAAGGGCATCGTCAAGCACGGCTCGGATGCGCTGAAGACCGATCATTCGCTTGCCATTGCCACCTACAAGGACACGCCGGAATACACGCCCGAGCTGGTCGCGCTGGTCGAAGCCTTCCAGAAGGAGAACGGGCTGAAGCCGGACGGCGTCGTCGGCAAGGCGTCGATCCGCAAGCTCACGGGCGGCGATTCGGTCGCCGACAAGATCGCCAAGCTGGAAGTGGCGCTGGAACAGGCGCGCTGGCTGCCGGTCGATCTCGGCGCGCGCCACGTCTTCATCAACCAGCCGGCCTTCCAGGTCTATTACTACGAGGACGGTGCGGAAAAGTTCTCGATGCGCACGGTGGTCGGCTCGAAGTCGAACCAGACCTATTTCTTCGAGGACAAGGTGCAGACCGTCGAGGTGAATCCCTATTGGGGCGTGCCGCAGTCGATCATCATCAACGAGATGCTGCCGAAGCTGAGGAACGACCCGTCCTATCTCGACCGCATGGGCTACGAGGTCGCCGTCGGCGGTCGCGCGGTGGCGTCCTCCTCGGTCAACTGGTACGGCTCGACCGCGGGCGTCTCCGTGCGCCAGCCGCCGAGCGGCGACAATGCGCTGGGGGAACTGAAGATCCTGTTCCCGAACAGCCATGCCATCTACATGCACGACACGCCGTCGAAGAGCTTCTTCAAGAAGGACATGCGGGCGCTGAGCCATGGCTGCGTGCGCCTTGCCGAGCCGCGCAAGATGGCGGCCGCCGTGCTGGGCATCAGCGAGGAGGAGGTCGGCAGGGAAATCGCCGCCGGCAAGAACAAGGCGCTGAACGTCAAGGCCGATATCCCGATCTACATCGCCTACTTCACCGCCTGGCCGAACAAGGACGGCGTGGTCGAGTATTTCGACGACGTCTATGATCGCGACAGCTACATGCGCAAGGCCTTTGCCGCCACGCAGAAGGCGCGGCAGATCGAGGGCTGAGGGTTTTCGATCCCGCGTAAGCCGGCCGGAAAAAAGGCGACGTATCCTCTGGATGCGTCGCCTTCGCCGTTTCAGCGGGCGATGAGACGCTCGATCAGGTCGGGCGTCAGTTCGTCGAAATGGCTGATGACGTGGTTCGGCTCAAGCGCGGCGACGGGCACGTCCGAATAGCCGAAGGGCACGCCGATCGAGGGCACGCCGGCATTGCGCGCGACGAGCATGTCGTTGAGGCTGTCGCCGATCATCACCGTGCGTTTCGGGTCGGCCTCGGCGAGACGGACGGTGCCCAGCAGGTGCTCGGCATCGGGCTTGCGCACGGCAAAGGTGTCGCCGCCGGTGATCGCGGCAAAGCGCGGGGTGAGGGCGAGGCCGTCGAGCAGGCGCCGGGCGAGGCCTTCCAGCTTGTTGGTGCAGACGGCGAGGCGGTAGCCGGCGCCGGCAAGGCGGTCCATGGCGTCGACAAGGCCCGGATAGGGCACGGAGACGCCGGGCATGGCTTCGGAATAGTGCTCGACGAAGGCGGCAAGCATGCGCTGCAGCTCCTCATTCGAGATTTCCCGCCCGCGCAGCGCGAAGGCACGCTTGATCATCACCTGGCCGCCATGGCCGACGAGATAGGTAAGGTCGCCGTAACCGACGGGATCGAGGCCTTCGAGGCCGATCGTGTGGTTGAGGCTTGCCACGAGATCGTGCGCCGTATCGATGAGCGTACCGTCGAGATCGAAGACTACGAGAGAAGCGGACATGGGAAAACCTTGTATGGGGAGGAGGCGGGCAGGCCCTTCCGGTATGCGATGGCGGCGGCATTTGCAATCGCCTTCTCCGCCCCGGCCGGCGCGGGACGGGCGGCGATTTTGGCTTTCGTTTGCCGGCGGGGGCGTGTAAGTGTCTCACCGGAAATCCGGCCGCTTCGGCGCCGGCCTACGACCATTCAAGGAGTTTTGGGCCATGGACGCCCGGGAAATGAAGATCAAGGCCGCAGAGGTCGCGCTCACCCATGTCGAGGACGGCATGCGCCTCGGTATCGGCACCGGATCGACCGCCGAGGAATTCGTGCGGCTCCTCGCCGAGAAGGTCGCCGACGGCCTGAAGGTCGAGGGCGTGCCCACCTCCGAGCGCACGGCGCGGCTCTGCGTCGAGCTCGGCGTGCCGCTGAAATCGCTCGACGAATTGCCGGAACTCGATCTCACCATCGACGGCGCCGACGAAGTCGACGGCAGGTTGCGCCTCATCAAGGGCGGTGGCGGCGCGCTGCTGCGCGAGAAGATCGTCGCCAGCGCCTCGACGCGCATGATCGTCATTGCCGACGAGAGCAAGGTGGTCGAGACGCTCGGCGCCTTCAAGCTGCCGATCGAGGTCAATCCCTTCGGCCTCACCGCCACCCGCATCGCCATCGAGAAGACGGCGGCCCGCCTCGGGCTTTCCGGGGCGATCGCGCTGCGCGCCTCGGGCGACGGCACCTTCATGACCGATGGCGGACACTACATTCTCGACGCATCTTTTGGCCGCATTCCTGATGCAGATGCGCTCGCAAGCAGCCTCAATGACATTCCCGGTGTCGTCGAACACGGACTCTTCATCAACATGGCGTCGCTGGCCATCATCGCGGGACCCGCGGGTGCGCGCACGCTGACGGCAAAAGACTAGACAGGAGCACAGACCGACATGATCAAATTTGCTGGTTTCGGCCGGACCCTCGCGGCGACCCTCATCGTTTCGGCAGCGCTTGCCGGCGCCGCCAAGGCGCAGGACGTCACCGACGAGCAGGTCAAGGCCGCCCGCGCCGCCATCGACGCGATCGGCGCGACGAACGGTTTCGACAACATCCTGCCGGGCCTTGCCGTTCGCATCAAGGCGACGCTCGTCCAGGCCTCGCCGAACCACGAAACGGAAATCAACGCCACCGTCGACGAGCAGGCGCTCGCGCTCGCGCCGCGCCGCGCCGACCTGGAGCGGGAGGCCGCGACGATCTATGCCAAGACCTTCACCCAGGAAGAGCTGAAGGCGATCGCCGACTTCTACAGCTCGCCCGTCGGCAAGAAGCTGCTCTCGGACGGCCCGATCGCCACGCGCGAAGTCATGAAGGCCGCCGAGATCTGGGCCGTCGGCGTCGACCGCGACCTGCGCGCCGAAAGCGCCAAGAAGCTCAACCCGATCCTCGGCGCCGCCGCGCCGGCCGAGGGCGGCGAAGCGCAGCCTGCGCAGCAGTGATCGAATGACGAAAGGGCGGCGCAAGCCGCCCTTTTCCGTTGTGCCGCCCCGTCTCCGGCGCTGAGCGATCTCCTGCCGGTCGCGCCCGAGCCGCGCTTCTGGCGACGCGAAGGGGAGGGAAAGCCGGCATGCCGGGCTGCGGCGACGTGGTCTTTCCCTTTTGGCCCGGCTGTTCCTATATGTGTAGCGCCCGGCGACGGATTCGCGAGCGCCGGCCCCCGTCAGACGGCCGTCCGGCCAGGCTTGCCCGCAGGAGATCACCATGCCGACATTCGACTACGACCTCTTCGTCATCGGCGGAGGCTCCGGCGGCGTGCGCAGCGCGCGTCTTGCCGCCAGCATGGGCAAGAAGGTGGGTATCGCCGAGGAATTCCGCTTCGGCGGCACCTGCGTGATCCGCGGCTGCGTGCCGAAGAAGCTCTACGTCTATGCCTCGCAGTTCCCCGAGCATTTCGAGGATGCCGCCGGCTTCGGCTGGCAGGTCGGCGAGACGCGCTTCGACTGGCAGACGCTCGTTGCCGCCAAGGAGAAGGAGATCACCCGCCTGGAGGGCCTCTACCGCAAGGGCCTCGACAATGCCGGGGCGACGATCCTTGCGACCCGTGCCGTGCTCGTCGGGCCGAACACCCTGCGCCTGACGGCGACGGACGAGCTGGTGACGGCCGAACGCATCCTGATCGCCGTCGGCGGCCATCCGACGCCGCATGCCGACCTTCCCGGCCATGAGCTCTGCATCAGCTCCAACGAGGCCTTCGACCTGCCGGAGCTGCCGAAATCCATCCTGATTTCCGGCGGCGGCTATATCGCCGTCGAGTTCGCCAACATTTTCCATGGCCTCGGCGTCGAGACCACGCTGATCTACCGCGGCAGGCAGATCCTGTCGCGGTTCGACCAGGACATGCGCCAGGGCGTGCAGGCGGCGATGATCGCCAAGGGCATCCGCATCCTCTGCGAGGACATCATCACCAGCGTGAGCGAGGCGGCGGGCGGCGGGCGCACCGTCACGACCAAGGCGGGCGAGACGCTTGCCGTCGACCAGGTGATGCTGGCGCTCGGCCGGGTGCCGAACACCGGCAGCCTCGGCCTGGAGACGGCGGGCGTGGCGATGGACGAGCGGGGAGCGGTCGTCGTCGACGCCTATTCCCGCACCAACGTGCCGGGCATCTTCGCGCTCGGCGATGTGACGGACCGCGTGCAGCTCACCCCCGTCGCGATCCACGAGGCGATGTGCTTCATCGAGACGGAGTTCCGCGGCAACCCCGTTTCGCCGGACCACGACCTCATCGCCACCGCGGTCTTCTCCCAGCCGGAGATCGGCACCGTCGGCCTCAGCGAGGAGGCGGCGGCAAAAGCCTTCGATGAACTGGAGGTCTATCGCGCCGAGTTCCGACCGATGAAGGCGACGCTTTCCGGCCGGCAGGAGAAGACGATCATGAAGCTCATCGTCAATGCGGCCGACCGCAGGGTGGTGGGTGCCCATATTCTCGGCCACGAGGCCGGCGAGATGGCGCAGCTCCTCGGCATCTCGCTGAAGGCCGGCGTCACCAAGGACGATTTCGACCGCACCATGGCGGTGCACCCGACGGCATCGGAGGAGCTAGTGACCATGTACCAGCCGAGCTACCGGGTCAGGAACGGACAGCGGGTCTGACGGACGGTTCTTTCTCGTCGGCCAGCCGGCCGGCGAAGCGATCCTCGTGGCGCTTGAAGAGGCTTGCGAGGCGATCGAGGACAAGCCGCATTTCCGGCCGGTGGCGGTCGTCGTCGTTGACGGCGAGCCAGAGCGGATGGGCGAGCGCCTCGATCGGTTCGCCTTCGCGCACGAGCGTCGGCATGGCATCGCCCACGAAGGTCGGCAGCACGCCGCGCCCGGCGCCGCTTGCGATCAGCCGGGCGAGCACGGCCGGCGCGTTCGTCCAGGTGTGGATCTGCGGCTCGTGGTTGCGGAAGACCCATTTTTCCGCATCGGAAACGGCGACCTCCGTGCCGATCGAGACCCAGGGCAGGTCCGCCTCGAAGGCGAGGTTCGCGGCGCGATAGACCGCATAGGCAACGGTCACCGACTTGCGCACGGCGACATTGCCGGACTTGGGCGCGCTGTGGAAGAGGGCGATCATGCCGTGGCGATAGGTCAGGTCCCCGCCCGCCGGCAATTGCTTGCAGCAGAGGCGGAAGCTGTCGGCGGGGCCGCGCAACTCGCTCGTGTTCTCTGCAACGAATCCCATGAGCCAGATATCGCCGGCAATGGCGACGATGGGCAGCGCGAAGGCGTCGCCGTGCCAGCGGGTGATGTCGGCGGTCGTGCGGCGGATCGTCTGGACATGCTCGAACAGCACCATGCCGTCCGGCGCCAGCCGGTAGCCCTGCTGGCTGCGGATGAAGAGCGTGCGGCCCATGGCCCGCTCCAGCGCCAGCATGCGCCGGCCGATCGTCGGCGCGCTGGCGCCCGTGATCGCCGCGGCGCCGGCAAGCCCGCCCTCCGCCGCGACATGGAAGAAAAGCTGCAGATCGCTCCAGTCGACTTCCGACATGCATCGCTCCCGTTGAATGCTCCTTTCTAGCGCAAAAAGCCGCCGGCCGGCATCGCTCATCCGTGAAACGGGCGTTTCATTTCCGCCTCTACGCTTACCGCGAAGCGGTCGCTATCTCGGGAAGGATACCGAAACAGGAGGCCATCATGAGCCCGGAATGGATGATCGCCCTCGACAGGGCGGAGACGGATATGCGAAGGCGCCGGATGGATCCCTTGTCCGATCCGCTGGAAGCGGAAGCCTGGCGGGGTCTGGAGGCGGTGAGCGCGCTTCTTTCGCGTCTCCTCAACGGTCGCGGCCGACCGGAGCCAAGGGGCAGGCGACGGGTCCTGCCGGACCGGGGCGTTGCCTCGCGTGCAATCCTGCGTCGCTTCTAGGCCAGACCCGTCGCCCCCGGTACTCTACAGCCTGTCCCGGAGCGGAGGGCGCAACCGTCGCAAATGCGTCTTTGCTGCTGGAACTGCGGCTATGCAAGACCCATCTAACGGTTTATAAGCCCGCATCTTCAAACGGACGTGGCGCCCCCGGTCATTGCGGGCGCATCAGGACAGGTGAGCATCATGGCAGAGAATTGGACCCCGAGTAGCTGGCGGCACAAGCCCATCCAGCAGGTTCCGGACTATCCCGATCTCGCCGCATTGGCGGCGACAGAAGAGCGCCTTTCGAAGTTTCCGCCGCTCGTCTTCGCCGGCGAAGCACGGCGCCTGAAGGCTTCGCTCGCCAGCGTGGCGGAAGGCAACGGCTTCCTGCTGCAGGGCGGCGACTGTGCCGAAAGCTTCGCCGAACACGGTGCCGACACGATCCGCGACTTCTTCCGCGCCTTCCTCCAGATGGCCGTTGTGCTGACCTTCGGCGCCCAGCAGCCCGTCGTGAAGGTCGGCCGCATCGCCGGCCAGTTCGCCAAGCCGCGCTCCTCGGGCATCGAGAAGCAGGGCGACGTGACGCTGCCGTCCTACCGCGGCGACATCATCAACGGCATCGAGTTCACGGAAGAGGCCCGCGTGCCGAGCCCGGAACGCCAGATCATGGCCTATCGCCAGTCTGCCGCGACGCTGAACCTCCTGCGCGCCTTCGCGATGGGCGGCTATGCCAACCTGGAGAACGTGCACCAGTGGATGCTCGGCTTCGTCAAGGACTCGCCGCAGGCCGAGCGCTACCGCAAGCTCGCCGACCGGATTTCCGAGACCATGGATTTCATGAAGGCGATCGGCATCAGCGCGGAAAACCATCCGGGCCTGCGCGAGACCGATTTCTTCACCAGCCATGAGGCGCTGCTGCTCGGCTAC
This sequence comes from Shinella granuli, assembly GCF_004341885.1. Classification (GTDB taxonomy): domain Bacteria; phylum Pseudomonadota; class Alphaproteobacteria; order Rhizobiales; family Rhizobiaceae; genus Shinella; species Shinella granuli. Next base: position 67,205 of record NZ_SLVX01000012.1, read on the forward strand.
GAGCAGGCGCTGACCCGCGTCGATTCGACCTCGGGCGACTGGTACGCGACCTCCGGCCACATGATCTGGATCGGCGACCGCACGCGCCAGGCCGACCATGCGCATGTCGAATATTGCCGCGGCATCAAGAACCCGCTCGGCCTCAAGTGCGGCCCGTCGCTGACCGCCGACAACCTGCTGGAACTGATCGACCTGCTCAACCCGCAGAACGAGGCGGGCCGCCTGACGCTGATCTGCCGCTTCGGCCATGACAAGGTGGCCGAGAACCTGCCGAAGCTCATCCGCGCCGTCGAGCGGGAAGGCAAGAAGGTCGTCTGGTCCTGCGATCCGATGCATGGCAACACGATCACGCTCAACAACTACAAGACCCGCCCGTTCGAGCGGATCCTGTCGGAAGTGGAAAGCTTCTTCCAGATCCACCGCGCGGAAGGCACGCATCCGGGCGGAATCCATGTCGAGATGACCGGCAACGACGTGACGGAATGCACGGGTGGCGCGCGGGCGCTGTCGGGCGACGACCTCGCCGACCGCTACCACACGCACTGCGACCCGCGCCTCAATGCCGACCAGGCGCTGGAGCTCGCCTTCCTTCTTGCCGAGCGCATGAAGGGCGGCCGTGATGAAAAACGTATGGTTGTGAACGGCTGATCGCCATCCGTTCATGCTTCGGTCCCGTAGATTAGCGGAACTGATGCAAACATTCAGGAATGTGAATTTGACAGGACCGGGCCGGCTCGCAAAGCTGGCCCGGTTTTCGTTTGGGGGAATGCATGAGTGAAGAGCATACGGGGCATTGCCTTTGCGGCGCGGTGCGCTTTCGCACCCGCGGGCCGCTGCGCGAGGTGATCGCCTGCCATTGCAGCCAGTGCCGGCGCCAGACCGGGCATTTCTATGCCGCGACCAATGTGCGCGACGATGCGATGGCGGTCGAGGGCGGGGAGAATGTCACCTGGTACCGGGCGAGCGACACGGCGGGGCGGGGGTTCTGCCGCATCTGCGGTTCGGCCCTGTTTTGGAAGGGCGACAATACGGATTATACCTCGATCATGGCCGGCATCTTCGACCAGCCGACCGGACTGGTTATCGGCAAGCACATCTTCTGCGCCGACAAGGGCGACTATTACGAGATCGAGGACGGCGCGCCGCAATATGCGCAGGGCCATTGAGGCGCGCTTTTTTCCTGTCTTGCCGCTTTTCCCGCTCTACTGAACCAATGCCGGGCGCTGGCAGCGCACACCCGTGACGCGGATATCCGCCTCGCCGACCCGGACGCCCGCGAGGATCAGGAGGTTGTAGAGCAGTTCGTCGATGGCGGGCGTTACGGCGCCGAGCGTGCTGCCGAGTGCCGACGTGATGCCCGGGATGCCGATCGACAGGCCGAGCAGCTTGACGTTGATGTCGACGTCGAGATTGCCGAAGAGGGTGCGGACCGTGGAGGTGAGCGTGTCCCGCGTCGAGACGGATTTCGTCGTTCCGGCGGCGATCTCCGTCGGCGTATAGGTGAGGCGGGTCCGGCCGAGATTCTTCACCTCGGCATGGGCGATGGCGTCGATGCTGAGAAGGGCGGAATCGACGATCCGGGCCTTCTGCACGCGCGCCTTGTCGGAAAAATCCGAGAGGACGGACGGGTCGACCTTGCCGACGGCGACCTCGGCGACGCCGGGAACCGCCTCGATCACCACATTGGCGTTCACTGGCGAGCCGCCGAAGCAGCGGATATCGCTGAGCTTCGCCTCCGAGGCCGCGACCTCGACATAGAGCGGCAGCTTGATGCGCAGGCCGGCGAGCGCGGCAAGGCCGTCGATGCCCAGTTCCACGGAAAGCCGCGTCTGGGCGCTGCGCACCGCGCTGCCCGGCGCGCCGAGCCGATGTGCCGGCGTTTCCACCGGCGGTTCGCCGATCGCAAGGTTCACCTTCACCGCGGCAAGGCCGGGCACGACGGCGCCGACATCGAGCGCCACCTGGTTCGCGCCGTTGGCGAGCGCCGCCGCGGACGTGATCATCTGCAGCGCGTTGATCGACATCTTCCAGTCGCCGCCGGTCGCCACCGCAAGGCCCTTCTTCGGGTCGAGGTTGAGGATGCGCGAGAGCGGCAGCTTCGCCTTGCTGGCGGCGGTTGCCTGCTCGATGAGATGGAGCGCCGAGCGCACGGGGCCGGAAAGGCCTTCGACGGCACGCATGGAGGCGAGGAGCTGGGGCATGGTGATGCCGGCATTCAGCACGTCCTCGTAGGTGCCCGCCGTCAGGTCGAGCTTCGTGGCGACCGCCTTCAGGAACGGCTGAACGGAGATGTCGGTATCGACCAGCGCCCGGTAGTCCATGACGTTGAGCGAGAGGTTGGTGCCGAGCAGCTTGCCCAGAAGCGCATTCAGGATGCCGTCGTTGAGGCTGGCGAGGCGCGTGCCGATGGAAAAGGCCGCCGTCTTGGAGCGGGCGGCCGCGCCGGTCGCCGAGAGAAGCGGCGATCTGGGCGTGAAGAGGGCGGCGACGAAGAGGTCCGAGGTGCGGGAGAGCGTCACCCGAGCGGCGTCCGCATCGGCGCTCGCCGGTTTGAAGCGTTCTTCCGGTGCGATGTCCGGATCGGCGGTGTAGCGCCCACGCTCGACGAGGGCGGTCGCCGGCGTCACCCTGGAATTGACCGCCGTGATCACGGCCGGGATGGTGGTGCCGTTCTTGCCCGTCACCGTGACGGGCAGGTTGTTCAGCGCGAAATAGCCGGCGGCGGATTTCTCCGCTTCTCCGACATTGGCAGCGGCGGCGATGGCGGCAAGGTCGGCCGCGGCCTGCAACGCGCGCTGCTGCACGGTGAGGTAGCCGTAGTCGACGCCGAGGGCGAGCGAGAAGATGAGCAGCGGCAGGCTGATGGCGGCGAGCGTGCCGATATTGCCGTCGCGCTCGCGAAGAAGGCTGCGGGGGCGTTTCATGCTCACAGCCCTCCCACGCGCACGGTGGAATACCGTTCGATCGTCGGGCTCGGCAGGGCAAAGGTGAAGAGGTTCCAGATCGGCAGATCGCCCGAATCATAGGTGATCGTGACGGTGAATTGTTCCGGATTGGCCGGATCGTCGGTAACGACGACCCGCATCTTCGTCCGGTTGAGGAAGGCATAGTCGAACCGCGAGGCGTCGAGATAGCGGTTGACCAGCGAGACGCGCTCGGTCTGGTTGAGGCCGGCGACCGCCGTGCGGGCGGCATCCGCGGCCACCTGCTGCACGGCATGGGTGACGCTGAGATAGATGCCGTAGGCGATCAGCGTGAAGAGGATGAGGAAGAAGAGAGGGGCGATGATCGCGAATTCCAGCGCCGACGTGCCGGCGCGATCCTTCGACAGACGGGACAGGGCGTACATGACATCTCCTTCTTGGGATTGTCCGACGACAAGGCTGTTGTGCATCCCGATGGATGCAGCTTTATCGTGCGCCCAGAGTCTTAATTTCTTCTATAGATTGATTTTCTTGAAAACATGCAACCTCTGATCTTTGCCCGGTTGTCATTTCCTCCGGCGTTGCGCCATCGGCTCGACAGGCTCCGGCAGGGGAGCCGGAACTCGGGCGTGCTGTCGCTTCGGAAAAATCAGGAGCCCGCGGCCATCAGTTCCGCATGGGAATTGAAGAAGCGTTCCAGGCCGTACTGCTTGCCGAACATGATGTCGTGCTGCAGGAAGCGGAAGTCGCGCACCAGCGGATCGATCGTCTTCTTGCGCGCCCAGTCGGCCGTGCCGTTGCCCTTGGCGTCGATCAGCATGTAGCGGTCGATGACGCGCAGCCTGTCGTGCACCGCGCCGAGGAAGCCGGTGTAATAGGGATGCTCGAAGCCGGCTTCCTTGAGGACGTAGTAGGAGAGGAACGCCGGGCTGATCGTGCCGATCTCCTTTTGCGCGCCGGACTTGTTCGACCAGATGACGAGCGGGGTCTCGTGCTCCTTCTTCATCTGCTCGGGAGAGCCCTTGCGCGAGGCGGTGACCCCCTTCATGTAGCCGGAATTCTTGTAGACCGTGTTGAGCGGCGGAAGGTGGTCGCCGAAGACGACGATGATCGTCTCGCGGTCGCGCGTCTTCGCCCAGTCCATCAGCATCTTCAGGCTGCTGTCGGCTTCCTTCACGCCCTGGGCGTAGCTCGCCAGCATGCGGTTGCTGCGGGCGTCGAGCTGGCCGTCGACATCGATGTCGGTCTTGGCGTAGCGACCATCGTCATAGGGGCCGTGACCCTGCAGCGTGACGGTGAAGAAGAAGAACGGGTCCTCCTGCATGTCCGCCTGGCGGATGAGCTCCCGCGTCAGCGCCTCGTCCGAGGTGAAGTTGCCGCGCTTTGCCAGCGGCGGCATCTTCTCGACGTCCTTGAAGGTCTCGAAGCCGAAGGCCTTGTAGACGCTCGTGCGGTTCCAGAACCAGCCGGAGAACGGGTGGATGGCGCGTGCCGTATAGCCTTCCGCCCGGAAGAAGGTGGCGAGCGAGGGGATCGGCTTGCGCACATATTGCTGGTAGGGGATCGAGCCCGTCGGCAGGAAGGCGTTGGAAAAGCCCGTCAGCGCCTCGAACTCGACATTGGCGGTGAGGCCGCCGAATTCCGGGGAGAAGACGCTGCCGCCCTGGTTCTCGCGGATGACGGGCATCGGGTCGGCCGAGAGCTTCACGGTTTCGAGGCGTGTCGGATCCCACAGCGATTCGCTCATGACGACGATGACATCGGGCTTGCTGCGATGGCTCGTGCCGGCCGGCACGGGCTTGGAGGGGATCTTGTCGATCGCGTCGATCATGTAGCCGGCGGGCGTCTGTACATTGGCCATCGGCAGGTTGATGGCGAAGGCCATGACGAAGCCGTTGTGACGATAGTTCTCCGCCTGGTCCCACATGATCGGGAAGATCTTCAGCCGGTCGCGGACCCAGGAGAACTGGTTGTAGTCCATGATGGACACGAAGCCGGCGAGAAGCGGCAGCGCGATGGCAAGCCGCGTCAGGCGTTCCTTCTTCGTCAGCGGCCGGAAACGGCGCCAGGCGAAGACCCAGAGGCTGACGAGGCCGACGACGGAGGCGAGCACGGCGACCGCCATGAGGGCGGCCGTCCACGGGCGGTCCTGCACGAGAACGGGCATCAGCTCCAGGATCTGGCGGCCGAAGAGCAGGTCCGTCGGATAGAGCGGGTCGGTGAGGAAGACCTGCTTCTGCTGGGAGATCACGCCCATCAGCACGACGAGCGGCGAGACGAGCAGGACGGCCTTGTGCTGGCGGCCGATCAGGGCGTCGATGGCGAGATAGAGCAGGAAGAAGACGCCGGTCGTGGTCCAGGCCGGCCGGCCGAGGCTGGTGAAATAGATCCAAGTCTGGTCGAGCGAGCCGCGCGTGACGAGTTCGACGACGACGACGGTGAGGAGCGCGAGAAGCCCGGAAACGGCAAGCGAACGCAGGACGGCGAGCGCCTTGGCGTGGCGCGCGAAGAAGCCTGCCTCGACGGCGATCTCTTCGCTTGCATTGATCGCCACGGTGGCGGAGGTGAGCAGGGCCAAGGCCGTCTCCAGATTTCATGAAAGTTTCGTGTATCTGTCATACGGTTGTCATCTTGAACAGGAGATGAACGTTTTCTGCAACGTTCTTCCCCTGTTTTGGTTCCTGCGCCGCAGGGCCGCGGTGGCGCGTCGAACCCCTTGAAAACCGGACATTTCCGCCGAAAGCGCCGGCAAAGGTTCCGCCCTTCATTCCCAAAGCGCCCGTCATGCTCTAAAGAGCTTGTCGACCGTTCGAGAGTGCGACAGCGACGCGCGGCCGCAGGCTCGGACACCAGCAGGAGATGGGTCCGCAGACATGACTTCCGATCAAGACATGACCTCCGATCAGGGCAGGGCGACGCTGCGCATCGCGGTTGCGCAATTGAACCCGACCGTCGGCGACGTCGCCGGCAACCTCGCCAAGGCGCGCGCCGCCCGCGAGGACGCCGCCCGGCAGGGCGCCGACCTTTTGCTGCTGACCGAACTCTTCATCTCCGGCTATCCGCCGGAAGACCTCGTGCTGAAGCCGGCCTTCCTGAAGGCCTGCCGGCGCGCCGTCGACGATCTCGCCGCCGACACCGCCGGGGGCGGTCCCGGCGTCATCGTCGGCTTTCCACGGCAGGACGAGACGGGGCGCTACAACGCCGTCGCCGTCATCGACGGCGGCAAGGTGATCGCGGTGCGCGACAAGGTGGACCTGCCGAACTATGGCGAATTCGACGAAAAGCGTGTCTTCGACCAGGGCGCGATGCCCGGTCCCGTCAATTTCCGCGGCGTTCGCCTCGGCATCCCGATCTGCGAGGACATCTGGGGCGAGCTCGGCGTCTGCGAAACGCTGGCCGAGAGCGGCGCGGAAATCCTGCTGTCGCCGAACGGCTCGCCCTATTATCGCGGCAAGGTCGACATCCGCCACCAGGTCGCCCTGAAGCAGGTCATCGAGACCGGCCTGCCGCTGCTCTACGCCAACCAGCTCGGCGGCCAGGACGAGCTGGTCTTCGACGGCGCCAGCTTCGCCTTCAACGCGGACAAGTCGCTCGCCTTCCAGATGAGCCAGTTCGAGGAGACGGTCGCGCTCACCACCTGGAAGAAGCGTGCGGACGGCTGGATCTGCGACAGCGGGCCGACGTCGCGCATTCCCGAGAAGGAGGAGGCGGACTACCGCGCCTGCCTGCTCGGCTTCCGCGACTACGTCAACAAGAACGGCTTCAAGAACGTCGTGCTCGGCCTGTCCGGCGGCATCGATTCGGCGATCTGCGCGGCGATCGCCGTCGACGCGCTCGGCGAGGAGCGGGTGCGCTGCATCATGATGCCCTACCGCTATACGTCGAAGGATTCGCTGAAGGACGCGGCCGATTGCGCCCGGCTACTCGGCTGCCGCTACGACATCGTGCCGATCGAGGCGCCGGTGACCGGCTTCCTCTCCTCGCTTTCGGAGCTCTTCGAAGGCACAGAGGAAGGCATCACCGAGGAGAACCTCCAGAGCCGCGCGCGCGGAACCATCCTCATGGCGGTCTCCAACAAGTTTGGCTCGATGGTCGTCACGACCGGCAACAAGTCGGAAATGTCGGTCGGCTATGCGACGCTCTACGGCGACATGAACGGCGGCTTCAACCCGATCAAGGACCTCTACAAGATGCAGGTCTACGCCATTTCGCGCTGGCGCAACGCGCATGTGCCGCCGGGCGCGCTCGGGCCGACGGGGGAGGTGATCCCGCAGAACATCATCGACAAGGCGCCGTCCGCGGAGCTGCGCCCCAACCAGACCGACCAGGATTCGCTGCCGCCCTATCCGGTGCTCGACGACATCCTCGAATGCCTGGTGGAGCTGGAGATGAGCACCGAGGAGATCGTCGCCCGCGGGCACGACGCGGCGACGGTGCACCGGGTCGAGCACCTGCTCTACATCGCCGAATACAAGCGCCGCCAGTCCGCCCCGGGCGTGAAGATCACCAGGAAGAATTTCGGCCGCGACCGGCGCTACCCGATCACCAACCGCTATCGCGACCGGGGGTAGGGCGTGGACGGGCCTGCCGACGCGCCGGGCGCGCGCCCGGCCTTCACCGAGGAGGAAATGCGGCTGATCCGGCTGTGGTCGCTGAGCGACCTTTCGGCCGGACGGCAGCTTTCGGCGCAGATCGCCTATTTCGCGACGCCGGCGGTTTTCGGCCTCTACGGCCTTGCCACCGGCGGCTTCGTCGTCCTCGGCGTCGCCTTCCTCTGCATCCTGCTCCTCCTCGCCTGGGGTTTCGTCACCACCTGGCGTGACCAGCGCGATCTCGTGCTGATGCAGTCGATCTGCCGGAAACTCTCGGCGGGCGAGGAGACGGAGCCGGCGGGCTTCCCAGATCCGGCCAGCCGGAGTTAAGTTTTCGCTCACCAGCCCGCTTAAGCGAATTTTGCCGTCTCTCAACTAGCCTTCGTTCAACAAAGCCGGGAAAACCGGCGGGGGACAGGCAGGGAAACGATGACGGGCAAGGCACAAGGGGGCCGCGCGAGGCGGCGACGCGGGGTTGGTTTGGCGATCCGGACGGCGGCGGTGATGATCGTCCTCCTGTTCGGCGTCGCGAATTATCTCGTCCTCGACTATGCGATCGAGCGGGCCGACAGTTTTGTCGCCGAGACCGAGCGCACGCTGGTGCGCAACGAGTTCAGCCACCAGATCGACCAGGTGGTGCAGTATCAGAGCCAGTTGTCCTTCTGGGACAAGACCTTCGCCGAACTGAAGGACGGCATGCCGGGCGATGCCTTCGTAAGGGACCATATCCGCGACTGGATGTGGGCCGATTTCGGTTTCTCCTGGATGATCTTCACCACGCCGGGCGGCGAGAAGGTGCTCGGCGTCCATCGCGGCGAGAAGGTCTCCGAACGCAAGGCGCGCGAAAAGCTGCATTGGGTGAGCGACCTTACCCTCAAGGCCGAGCGCGCCTACCGCGAGGCGCTGTCGCCCGATCGCGGCGGCTGGCAGGTCAAGGGCGCCAAGGAGGATCCCGATCTCCTGACGCCGGCGCTGCCGGAAATCCATGTCTCGGGCATGCGCCTCATCGACCGGGTCATGAGCATCGTCGTCGTGCAGGCCGTCATTCCGAAGTCGCTCTACGTTCCCGCCAGCCGGATGCAGCCGACGCTGCTGATCACCGTCAAGCCCGTTTCGCAGAAGATGCTGGCCAATACCGAGCGGCGGCTCGGCGTGCACGATCTCGGCTTCACGCCCATCGTGACGCAGGAGCCGGGGCTGGTGATGACGCCGGTCGGCGCGGACAGCTACAATCCGATGGTCGCCTCCTGGCGGCCGAACATGCCAGGCACCTTCGTGTGGAAATCGGCGCTGCCGCAGATCGCGATGTTCGTGCTGGTCTTCGCCGGCGTCATGCTCTTCGTCACGCTGCGCTTTTCCGCGCTCGTCAAGGCGCTGCAGCGCAGCGAGGCGCAGAACGCCTTCCTCGCGCGGCACGATCCGCTGACGGGGCTGAAGAACCGCAGCGGTTTCGACGAGGAGGTGCGCCGCGCCGTCCGCAAGGGCGAGAGCCAGCCCTTCTCGATCCTCGCGCTCGACCTCGACCGGTTCAAGGCCGTCAACGACCGGCACGGCCATGCGGCAGGCGATGCGGTGCTGCAGGCCGTCGCCCGGCGCTTTTCCGAGCGCATCGGCACGCTCGGCTCGGTCGCGCGTCTCGGCGGCGACGAGTTTTCCGTGCTGCTCACCGGCGCCTTCAGCCGGGAGGCGCTCCTCGAACTCGCCGAGGGCCTCGTGCGCGATGCGCAAGTGCCGATCGCCCATGACGGGCAGTTGCTGGCCATCGGCGGCAGCGCGGGCATCGCCCAGTTCCCCGACCACGGCGGCAGCCTGCATGACGTGATGGTGATGGCGGATGCGGCGCTCTATGCGGCCAAGAATGGCGGTCGCAACCGCGCCGTCCATGCCGGCGACATGGGCAGCGAGGCGGTTGCCGAGGCCGGCGCGGCGCGCGCCGCTTGAGGCCGCTCGCACCCGCCTGTGCCGAAATTCCCCAGCGCCCTGTTTCCATAGGCTTTCCGGCAAGGCCGGTCTTTGGGTGCCTATGATGGTTCGCCCCATCCGGGAGGCACCGCTCTGAGGCGCAAATGCGGCGACGTGTGGCGCGGGCGGGCTTGATCGCGCCCGCGCGTCGTGCGCATATCCTTCGCGTCAGGTGCCCGCTTCGGCGGGAGAATCGGGAATCCGGTGCGGGCGGAAGGCCCAGGTCCGGAACGTGCCCAACGCTGTGACGGGGATGGTCTGCGCCATGAAAGCCTGAATCGATTCAGGCTTTTGCCACTGGTTTTTCAACCGGGAAGGCAGGTGCAGGCCGCGTGACCCGAAGTCAGAAGACCGGCCTGGCACGATAGACCGAACCGCGCGGACGGCGGCAGGTTGTGACGCATTGTTGGGGAGATGACGATGCGAAGCGAACCCTTGGACCCTCTGGTCCGGGCGGGCGCCTTTTCCCGTGAGGAAAGGCAGGCCGTCTACCGTGCCATCGAAACGCGCCGCGACGTGCGCGACCAGTTCCTGCCCGATCCGCTGCCGGACGATCTCGTCGGCCGCCTGCTACAGGCCGCCCACAACGCCCCGTCCGTCGGCTTCATGCAGCCGTGGAACTTCCTGCTGGTGCGCGGCGTAGAGACACGGCGGGCGGTGCATGCGGCCTTCCTGAAGGCCAATGCCGAGGCGGTGGCGATGTTCGAAGGCGAGCGGCAGGCGCAGTATCGCGCGCTGAAGCTCGAGGGCATCCTGAAGGCGCCGCTGTCGATCTGCGTCACCTGCGATCCGACCCGCGGCGGCGGCGTGGTGCTCGGGCGCACGCACAATCCGCGCATGGACGTCTATTCCACGGTCTGCGCCGTGCAGAACCTGTGGCTGGCGGCGCGGGCGGAAGGCGTGGGCGTCGGCTGGGTCAGCATCTTCCACGACAGCGACATCCGTTCGATCCTCGGCATCCCCGGGCATGTCGAGATCGTCGCCTGGCTCTGCGTCGGCTTCGTCGACCGGCTCTATGGCGAGCCGGAACTGGCGGTGAAGGGATGGCGGCAGCGCCTGCCGCTGGAAGAGCTGGTGTTCGAGGAGCGCTGGTCGGGGGAGGGCGTCAGTTGACGCCGGCATCCACCGGGCGGCCGAGGTCGATGGCGGATTCGTTGGCCGGCAGGAAGACCGGGCCGACCGTGCGCACCTTGCTGCTGGCCGGGTCGTAGTCCCGTTCCTCGACCTTCGCCGGCAGCTTGACCGGGGTCTCTTCCTTCTTCGGCAGGGTGCGGATGGTGGTGATCGAGCCGGTCTCCGCGTCGTCTCCCGCGCCGGCGCGCGCCGTTTCGCCCTCGCCCTTCAGTGCCTTCTCGCGCTTGATCATCTCCTGGTAATAGGCCGTAAGATTGCAGCCGCAGGTGCCGGGCTTGGAGAGGTCGCGCGTGCGGTAGGAGAAGGCGTTCGGCATCTCGTAATAGGGCCGGCCGGTGACGGTGGAGGTCATCTGCTCGGTTTCCTGGCCGCTGGTCATCGACTGGTAGAACAGTTCCGTCTCGGTCTGCGGGCACATCATCGCGCAGACCTTCTGGTCGCGCCGGAAGTCGAGCGGCGTCGCGCCCGACGAGATGGGGAAGAAGCCGCCGTCGCAGGTGCGCACGCAGACGGTGCGCAGGTTGCCATGGCCGTTGCTGCCGCCGAGTGAGCGCAATTGCAGCCGCTCGCTGCCTTCCGGCGTGGTGCCGAGCGGCAGGGTGCGCTTTTCGTCGAGCGCGCGCAGCGTCTCGGTCGCCGCGACCGGCATGACCCTCGCCTCGTCGCCGCAGCCGTTGTTCTTGAGCAGGGCGGTGAGGCGGTTGCGCTTGCCCTGCGAGGACGTGCCGCCGGCAAATTCGCGCCGCTTCCTGTCGAGGATGTCGAGGTTGCGCTCCATCTTGCCTATGACCGTGGCGAGCGTGTCGCAGGCCTCGGCATTCGCGCCGCCGATGACGAGGATGCTGCCGCTCGAGCAGCCGAGGCGGCGCTGGTCGCTCCGGGCCTTGCGAAGCTGGATGTTCTGGCGGGCGATGGCGCCGGCATATTTGCGGGCGCTTGCGGTATCGACAACCACCTTGGGCAGGTTGGCAAGCTCCGCCTGCAGCCGCTCGCACACGCCCGCCGCCGCCGTGCCGCCCGAAAACGTGAGCGTCAGCCCGGTCGCAATGGCAAGGAGGAGGCGGACAGGCCCTTTCAAATCATCGATCCCGTGAATGTGGATGGGCCGCGATCCGGCCGCATGTTCAGCCCATATCATAGGCCGTGGCGGGGGAAGCGCAACGTGCTCCCGGATTTGTGATTAACGCCGGGCACAAAATATGAGTTGCGTATTCATCTTTTTGGCCGTGCCCCGCAATTGATCTCCCCTGGGCCTTGGTGTAGCACTCTCGGCAAACTCAACAGCCGGTCTGCGCCCTTGCCGCGCACCGCCCCGGGCGGAACCGGCCCTTGCAGGCAGGTACTCATGCGGATTTCCTCCATCTTGCTCAGCCCCTGGTACGCGCTCCAGCTCGCGTCCGGCGCAAAGTCCTTCGCGGACAATCCCATCATCGGCAGCAAATGGCTGAACCGGAAGGGCCTGCACGAAAAGCGCGTCTCGCTCGCCATGCGCATGGCCGCCTGGCGCCGCAGGAAGCTGGAGAACCTCGTCGCCCCGGAATACCGCCGGCAATATGCCGAGAACGGCTTCGTGAAGATCGAGAACTTCCTGTCGCCGGAGATCTTCGAGGCGGTCACCCGCGAGATCGCCGAGCGGGATTTCGAGCGCTACGACATGCTGCAGGGCGATACCGTCACGCGCCGCGCGATCATCGATGACAGCGACCTCGAAAGCCTGCCGGGCTTCAAGGCGGCGCGCAACGATCCGCGCATCACAAACCTCCTGCGCTACGTCTCGTCCCATGCCGGCCAGCCGCTGCTCGTCGTGCAGGTGGTGATGGCGCTGCCGTCCGTCGTCACGCAGGGCTCGACCGATCCGCAGACCGCGCTGCACAGCGACACGTTCCAGCCGACGGCCAAGGCGTGGCTCTTCCTGCGCGATGTCGGCGAAGAGGACGGTCCGTTCGCCTATGTGCCGGGCTCGCACGAGATGACGCCGCAGCGCCTCGCCTGGGAGCGCCGCATCAGCGAGAATGCCGATGCGATCGAGAACAAGTATTCCGCGCGCGGTTCGCTGCGCATCATGCCGGACGAGCTGACGGCGCTGGGCTACGGCCAGCCGGTCAAGATGACGGTGAAGGCGAACACCTTGATCGTCGCCGACACGCACGGCTTCCATGCCCGCAGCCCGAGCTACAAGACGACGACGCGCATCGAGATCTACGGCTCGCTGCGTCGCAATCCCTTCCTGCCGTTCACCGGCCTGCACATCGCCTCGCTGCCCTTCATCGCCTCCGGCATGAACCGGCTGATCATCTCGGCCATGGGCCTGCGCGGCAAACTCGGCCTCAAGGGCTCGCCCTGGAAGGATGCCGGCAGGGGCAAGGCCGATGAGTGGTCGAAGCGGCTGAAACAGCCCTCGGCCTGAGCCTCAAGACAGGATGAACCGGTCGCCGCCCTTGCAACGCGGCCGGTTCGTCCCTAGATTTCCGGCAACGCAATGCCGACCGGATGGTGCACCATGGATTTCAACCCGACCGCAAACCGACTTCGTTTTGTCCTCGGGGAAATCCGTATCCATGCCGCATTCCATTACCCTTTCGAAAATCCGGTGGTCCACGCCTGACGGCCACACTCTCCTTTCCGATCTCGACCTGACCTTCGGCGCCGAGCGCGCCGGCCTCATCGGCCGCAACGGCGTCGGCAAGACGACGCTGCTGAAGCTCGTCACCGGCGCGCTGGTGCCGCAGACCGGCAGCGTCACCGTGAACGGCACGCTCGGGCTCCTGCGCCAGAGCGTGCAGGTTACCCCGCAGGAAACCGTTGCCAGCCTGTTCGGCATCGTCGAGGCGCTCGACCTGCTTTCCCGCGCCGCGCGCGGGGAGGCGGATGCCGACGCCCTTGCCGATGCGGACTGGACGCTGGAGGCGCGGCTTGCCGCCGCGCTTGCCCGCGTCGGGCTGGAGGCGGAGCCGCAGACGCCGCTTGCCGCGCTTTCCGGCGGACAGCGCACCCGCGCGGCGCTCGCCGCCCTCATCTTCCGCGAGCCCGACTTCCTGCTGCTCGACGAGCCGACGAACAATCTCGACCGGGACGGGCGGCAGGCGGTCATCGACCTGCTCGCCGGCTGGCGGGCGGGGGCGATCGTCGTCAGCCACGACCGCGCGCTGCTGGAGACCATGGATGCCATCGTCGAGCTGACGACGCTCGGCGCGACCCGCTATGGCGGCAACTGGAGCGCCTATCGCGAACGCAAGGCGCTGGAGCTTGCCGCCGCCCATCGCGACCTTGCGGATGCGGAAAAACATGCCGCCGAGGTGGCGCGCACCATGCAGGTCGTCGCCGAGCGCAAGGCGCGCAAGGACAGCGCCGGCCGCCGCAAGAAGGCGCGCGGCGACATTCCGCGCATCATGCTGGGCGCCATGAAGGAGCGCAGCGAGCTGACGGGCGGCGCCAATGCGCGGCTGGCGGAAAACCGGCAGGCGCAGGCGGGCGAGGCGGTGGCGGCGGCGCGCGAGCGCATCGAGATCCTCCAGCCGCTGACCGTCGCCGTGCCGCCGACGCATCTGGCCGCCGGCAGGACGGTGCTCCGGATCGACGGCGTCACCGCCGGCTACCGGCCAGAGCGACCGGTCATCCGCGACCTGTCCTTCACAATGACCGGGCCGGAGCGGGTGGCCGTGACGGGGCCGAACGGTTCGGGCAAGACGACCTTGCTGGCGCTCGTCACCGGCGCGCTCGCCCCCTGGCAGGGCAGCGTGCGCCTCCTTGCGGACGCCGCCATGCTCGACCAGAAGGTGAGCCTGCTCGACCCGGCCCTGTCGATCCGCGACAATTTTCGCCGGATCAATCCCGAGGCCGGCGAGAATGCCTGCCGGGCGGCGCTGGCGCGGTTCATGTTCCGCGCGGATGCCGCCCTGCAGGTCACCGGCAGCCTTTCGGGCGGGCAGCTCCTGCGCGCCGGCCTTGCCTGCGTGCTCGGCGGAGCCACGCCGCCGGCGCTGCTGATCCTCGACGAGCCGACGAACCATCTGGACATCGATTCGATCGAGGCGGTGGAGGCGGGGCTGCGGGCCTATGACGGCGCGCTCCTCGTCGTCAGCCACGACGAGGCGTTTCTTGCGGCGATCGGCATGACGCGCCGGCTGGCGCTTTCGGCGGGACAATAGGGAGGCCGGGCTTGCCGCCCGGCCTTTCGTCTTCAAGCCTTGCCGTAGCGCGCGATGACATCGGCAAGCGGCACGTGGCCCTTGAAGGCGCCGGAGCCGGCCGGCGTCTCGCCGCTTTCCACCGCGGTGGCGAACACGACGGCGGGGTCGGCCTCCAGCCGGCCGCGGATGGCCGCGATGCGGGGCCAGCGGCTCGCCGGGGCGACCGCGTGGTAATCGAGCCAGCGGGCGACGCCGATGAGCACGCCGTCCGCCAGCGTCGGGCGGTCGCCGGCAAGGTAAGGCGTGTCGCCGAGCATCGCCTCCAGCTTGTCGTGCCGCTCGATGACGCCCTTGCGGCCCCAGCGGCGGAGCGAATCCTCCAGCACCGGGTCCGGCGTCTCCAGTTCGAGCGCCGCCCAGAGGGGGCTGAAGGCGCCGGTGAAGCCGGTGTTGAGATAGGCCATGAGCTGGACCATGCGGTCGGCCTCCGGCGTTGCGGGATCGAAGCTGACGCGCCGTTCCGTGTCGCGCGCGGCGATCCAGTGGGCGATGGCCATGGTCTCGGTGATCACCCGGCCGTCATCGGTGACGAGGGCGGGCGTTTCGTGCCGGGCGTTGATGCGGGCATAGGAAGGGTCGCGCATTTCGCCCAGCATGTCGACGCGGCAGAGGCGGTAGGGCTTTCCCAGCCATTCCAGCGCGGCGACGAGGCCCATGGAGCTTCCGGCGGGGAAGCCGTAGATGAGGATCGGTTCCAATGTTCTTCTCCGTGATTTCTGTTGACCACGCTGCGCAGCGACACTGGACCTAAGCCTTGCCGGCCCCCATGTAAATTACGCACATTTTTGTCACCACGCCGGAGCCCGCCATGAAGGATCTCGTTTCCCGCTGCCCGATCGAGGAGGTCATGCAGGTGCTGAGCGGCCGCTGGCCGACCCTGCTGATCTACTACCTGAAGGACGGCACGAAGCGCTTCAGCGACCTCAGGCGCGACAACCCGACCGTCTCGCACCGCATCCTGACGCTGGAACTGCGCAAGCTGGAAAAGGCCGGCATCGTGCGGCGGACGGTGTTCGACGGCTATCCGCTGCGGGTCGAATACGACCTCACGCCATCCGGCCTGACGCTGCTGCCGCTGGTCGATGCGCTCGGCGACTGGTGGGAGGCGCGGGATGCCAGGCGCCCGGCGCCGCAAATGAAGACGGCCGCCGAGGCGGCGGCCGTTTCGTAAGGCTAGAGCATTTCCGCTTTCCTTCGAATCGCGAAAACGCTCTATCTGTTTGTTTTTACGCAATTCCGGACGCAAAACCGCTACGCACTTTTGCTGGAATTGCTCTAGGGACCGGTCAGGCCGGGTTGGAGGCTTCCACCACGGCAAGCGCGGCCATGTTCACCACGCCGCGCGAGGTGACCGATGGCGAGAGGATATGGGCGGGCATGGCGGCGCCGAGCAGGATCGGGCCGACATGCAGGCTGTCCGTCATGGTCTTGACGACGCCGAGCGTGATGTTGGCGGCATCGAGATTGGGGAAGACCAGGAGGTTGGCTTCGCCGGACAGCGTCGAATTCGGCATGACGCGCTGGCGCAGGGCCTCGGAAATCGCGGCGTCGCCGTGCATTTCGCCGTCCGCCTCCAGCGTCGGGTCCATCTCGTGCACCATCTCCATGGCGCGGCGCATCTTGAAGGCGCTGTCGGAATCGCGCGAGCCGAAGTTCGAATGGGAGACGAGGGCGGCGCGGGGCGTGATGCCGAAGCGGCGGATCTCCTGCGCGGCCATCACCGTCATCTGCGCCACTTCCTCGGCCGTCGGGTCGAAGGTGACATAGGTGTCGGTGAAGAAGGTGGCGCCGCGCTGCGAGATCAGCAGGCTGAGCGCGGAGAAATCGAGCACGCCCTCCTTCTTGCCGATGATCTGGCTGACATCGCGCAGGTGCTTGGCATAACGCCCCTCGACGCCGCAGATCAGCGCATCGGCCTCGCCACGCTTGAGGGCGAGCGCGCCGATGACGGTCTGGTTGGTGCGCACGATGGTGCGCGCGGCTTCCGGAATGACGCCGCGGCGGCCGACGATGCGGAAATAGTCGTCGACATAGTCGCGGTAGCGCGGATCGTCCTCGGGGTTCACCACCTCGAAGTCCGCCTGCGGGCGGATGCGCAGGCCGTAGCGCTTGAGGCGCGTTTCGATGATCTGCGGGCGGCCGATGAGGATCGGCTTGGCGATGTCCTCCTCCAGCAGCACCTGGGCGGCGCGCAGCACGCGCTCGTCCTCGCCTTCGGCAAAGATCACGCGCTTCTTGGCGGCGTTCTTCGCGGCGGCGAAGATCGGCTTCATGATGAAGCCAGAGCGCCAGACGAAGCGGTTGAGCTGGTCGAGATAGGCGTCGAAATCGGTGATCGGGCGCGTCGCCACGCTGGTTTCCGCCGCCGCGCGCGCGACGGCCGGCGCGATGCGCAGGATGAGGCGCTGGTCGAAGGGCGAGGGGATGAGGTAGTTCGGCCCGAAGCTCGGCGTTTCGCCGGAATAGGCGCGGGCGGCGACGTCGGACACTTCCTCGCGGGCGAGGGAGGCGATGGCGCGCACGGCGGCCATCTTCATCTCCTCGTTGATCGTGCGCGCGCCGCAATCGAGCGCGCCGCGGAAGATGTAGGGGAAGCAGAGGACGTTGTTGACCTGGTTGGGGAAGTCGGAGCGGCCGGTGCAGATCATCGCGTCCGGGCGGGCGGCGCGCGCCTCCTCGGGCATGATCTCCGGCGTCGGGTTGGCAAGCGCCATGATCAGCGGCTTTTCCGCCATGCGGGCGAGCAGCTCCGGTTTCAGGACGCCGGCGGCCGAAAGGCCGAGGAAGACGTCGGCGCCGTCGATGGTCTCGGAGAGCTGGCGCTTGTCCGTCTCCTGCGCATAGACGCTCTTCCACTGGTCCATCAGGGCCTCGCGGCCCTTGTAGACCACGCCTTCGATGTCGTGCACCCAGATGTTCTCGACCTTCGCGCCGAGCGAGACGAGCTGGTTGAGGCAGGCGAGCGCGGCCGCGCCCGCGCCCGAGGCGACGATCTTGGCGTCCGACAGCGCCTTGCCGGCGAGCTCCAGTCCGTTGAGGACCGCGGCGGCGACGATGATCGCCGTGCCGTGCTGGTCGTCGTGGAAGACGGGGATGTCCATCTTCTCGCGCAACTGGCGCTCCACCTCGAAACATTCCGGCGCCTTGATGTCTTCGAGGTTGATGCCGCCGAAGGTCGGCTCCAGCGCGGAGACGACATTCACCATCTCGCCGACGGTCGGGGCGTCGATCTCGATGTCGAAGACGTCGATGCCGGCGAACTTCTTGAAGAGCACCGCCTTGCCCTCCATCACGGGCTTGGAGGCGAGCGGGCCGATATTGCCGAGGCCGAGCACGGCCGTGCCGTTGGAGACGACGGCGACGAGGTTGGCGCGGGCCGTGTAGTCGGCGGCGGTCTGTGGATCGTCGCGGATGGCGATGCAGGGGGCGGCGACACCCGGCGAATAGGCGAGCGCCAGGTCGCGCTGGTTGCCGAGCGGCTTGGTCGGGTTGATCTCGAGCTTGCCGGGGCGGGGGTGGCGGTGGAAGAAGAGGGCCTGCTGGTCGATGTCGCCGCTTGCCGGACCGTCCTGCGTCCGCGATTTGTCACCCGTGCTCATGATGCTCCCTGCCATATGCTGTTTTCGTTGCGGCCCTTCGCTCTGCGAAACGCCGCGACGTGAGGTTTTCCGAGTCTTCCATAAAGCCGCAATCAGCGGCCTGTGCAATGCCTATTTGCCGTCGAAAAAGGCATAGGTGTGTCATCAATCTGAAACAGGAGTCTGGTTTTCAACGGGATGAAAGCCGCCCTTTCCGACGACCACCGCGGCGGCCGGCCACCCGGAGAAAGACGCATGACTGCGACCCTTGCCGACCCCAATGTCCGCCACTTCCGCACGCTGTTCATCTCGGACGTGCATCTGGGATCGAAGGCGGCCAAGGCGGACTTCCTGATCGACTTCCTGCGGCATCATGAAGCCGAGACGATCGTGCTCGTCGGCGACATCGTCGACGGCTGGCGCCTGAAGCGCAACTGGTATTGGCCGCAGGCCTTCAACGACGTCACGCAGAAGCTCCTGCGCAAGGCGCGCAAGGGCACGCGCATCATCTACATTCCCGGCAACCACGACGAATTCCTGCGCGACTTTCCCGGCACCCATTTCGGCGGCGTGGAAGTGGCCGACCGCATCATCCACGAGGCGGCCGACGGCAAGCGCTACCTCGTGCTGCATGGCGACGAGTTCGACGTCGTCGTGCGCCATGCCCGCGTCGTCGCCTATCTCGGCGACTGGGCCTATGACGCGGCCATCGCCATCAACGTCGTCTTCGCCGCCATCCGCCGCCGGCTCGGCCTGCCGTACTGGTCCTTCTCCTCCTGGGCCAAGCAGCAGGTGAAGACGGCGGTGAACTTCATCGGCGAGTTCCAGAAGGTCGTCGTCGACGAGGCGCGGCGCCATGATGCCGACGGCGTGATCTGCGGCCACATCCACCATGCCGTCATCACCGAGATCGACGGCATCCGCTACATCAACAGCGGCGACTGGGTGGAAAGCTGCACGGCGATCGCCGAGCACCATGACGGCGAGATGGAACTGATCACCTGGCAGAAGCTCGCGGCCAATCCCGCCGAGGTGGTTCCGGTCTCGCGCCGGATGCTGGCGATCGAGACCCGGGAGCCGGAGGCCGCCTGAGCCTGCCGCGCAGAGTGCATGGCGGTTTTGCGGCAACGACATGGGCACAGGCAGGGAGCCGGCGCGCAAGATGCGAAGCTATGCGCTTAGCCGGCTTTCACAAATCCGGCATTCCCGCCGGCGGGCAGAAATAGCGGATTGGCGTACGTACATCGGCATGATAGAGCGGATGGCGTTCCAATGCAGGTTCCCCGCCAATGAATGCCCCCTCCGGTTTTACCGTGACCGCCGGCGCGCCGCCGTTCTTTGCTGCGCGCATCGCTCTCGTCTTCTGCGCGCCGATGATGGTCAACGGCATTGCCCTGCCGTTCTTTCCGGTCTGGCTGGAAACGCTGTCAATGAGCGATTTCCAGATCGGCATCGTCCTCGCCGTGCCGATGTTCGTGCGCGTCTTCACGGCGCCGGTGGCCGGCATCATCGCGGACCGGATCGGCGAGCGTTCCATCGTGCTGCTCTGGTCGGCGCTGCTGTCGCTTCTGACGGCGCTCGCGCTCTTTGCGACCGGGTCCTTCTGGCCGGTGCTGCTGCTCTATACGCTGCAGGGCGCGGTCTATTCGCCCTATGTGCCGATCACCGAGGCGATCATGCTGTCCGGCGTGCGGCGCTGGAATTTCGACTATGGCAAGATGCGTCTCTGGGGCTCGCTCGCCTTCATCGTCGCGACCATGATCGGCGGTTGGCTTGCCGGCCTCTACGGCGGCGACATGGTGCTGCCGGCCATGGCCGCCGCCTTCGTTCTGACCGTGCTCGGCGCGGTGATCGCGCCGCGGATCGGCAAGCCGCGCCGCCCGTCGCCGATCGCTGCGATCGCCACCATGCCGACGAAGAGCACGCTGCGGCAGGCGGATGTGCAGCTCATGCTGATCGGCGTCTCGCTCGTCAATGCGAGCCACGCCATGCTGTTCGCCTTCTCGGCGATCTACTGGCAGAAGATGGGGTTCAGCGGCGTGGACGTCGGCATCCTGTGGAGCGCCGGCGTGCTGGCCGAGGTGGTCTTCTTCCTCTTCGCCGTCCAGTTGCGGCGGCGCTTCGATCTCTGGTCCATGATGATGGTCGGCGGCGCCGTGGCGGTCGGCCGCTGGGTTCTCTTTCCGATGGACATGTCCTTCGCCGGCTATTTCGCGCTGCAATGTCTGCACGCCTTCACCTATGCGCTCATCCATATGAGCGCGCAGAGCCGGCTCGTGGAGCGCGTGGCGGAGGAGCAGGAGGCGGCCGCGCAGGGGCTCTATTTCTTCTATACAGGCGTCTTCACCGCGCTCGCCACCTTCGTTTCGGGCTATGCTTATAGCTGGTACGGCGTCCAGGGCTTCTACCTGATGTCGCTCGTCGCCGCGGCCGGCCTCCTCTCGGTCATTGCCGGGCGCGTCGTCGCGCCGCGCGCTCAGCCCCAGAGCGCGGCGTCCGGCGGATAGACGGTCGAGCCTTCGTAGCGGAGGCCCGGCTCGCGGTCGCGGGCAAGCAGCAGCGGGCCGTCGAGATCGACGAAATCGGCGCCCTGCGCGAGCAGCACGGCCGGCGCCATGCCGAGCGACGTGCCGACCATGCAGCCCACCATGATCTTCAGCCCGTGCTCCTTCGCCGCCTCGCGCAGCGCCAGCGCCTCCGTCAGCCCGCCGGCCTTGTCGAGCTTGATGTTGATCGCGTCATAGCGGTCGATGAGGCTCTTGACGTCCTGCGTGCGGTGCACGCTCTCGTCGGCGCAGATCGGGACGGGGCGGGCAAGGTCGCGCAGCGCCGAATCGTTTCCGGCCGGAAGCGGCTGCTCGACGAGGGCGATGCGCGCCTCGGCGCACAGGGCGAGGTGATGGGCGAGGTTTTCCGGCGTCCAGCCCTCGTTGGCATCGAGGATGATGGCGCTTTCCGGCGCGCCGGCGCGCACCGCGCGGATGCGGGCGGCATCGTCCGCCGTGCCGACCTTGACCTTGAGCAGGGGCCGGCCCGCCTCCTGCGCCGCCTGCCGCTGCATCGCCTCGGGCTCGCCGAGGGAGAGCGTGTAGGCGGTGACGAGCTCCTGCGGCGGCGCGGCGTTGATCACCTGCCAGGTCGGCACGCCGGACAGCTTCGCTTCGAGGTCCCACAGCGCGCAGTCGATGGCGTTGCGCGCCGCGCCCGCGGGCATGATCCGCGCCAGTTCCTCGCGGCCCATGCCATCCTCTACGGCGCCGCGCATGTCCTCGATGGCGGCAAGCACGCCGGCGACCGATTCGCCGTAGCGCGCATAGGGAACGCATTCGCCGCGTCCGGAAAGGCCGGAACCGCCGATCGTGCAGGTCACCACCTCGGCCGTCGTCTTGGCGCCGCGGGAAATGGTGAAGGTGCCGGCAATCGGGAAGCTTTCGGCGGTGGCGAGCATTGTGCGGCGCATGGGACTGATCCTGGCAGGCTTGAAAAAATCGTGGCGGGAAGGGGCTTTTGCGGGTTCGTTCGGTGACAGACGGGCGGCGAGCCGGTAAGACAGGCGCATGTTGTCCCAAGCACGGGAAGATGCAAGAGACTTGACCGGCGCCCGTTCCCCCCTCGACATCGCGATCGAAAAGCTGCCCGGCAAGGACGGGGAGGTCTGGCGCCTTTCCGGCGAATGGGTGAACACGACCGCGGTTGCCGCGAGCAAGCGGCTTGCGGATATCGGCCGCGGGCAGGGCGGCGTGCTGGAAATCGACCTCGGCGGCGTTACAGCCATGGATACCGCCGGGGCCTGGCTGCTGCGCCGGGCCATCACCGAACGGCAGGGCGGCGGCGGCGCGGTGAGCCTCACCGACCGCGAGGGTACGCACTATGCCGACCTGATTTCGGCATTGCCGGAAAAGCTTGCCGAGCCGCGCGATGAGGGCGGCGGGAAAGGCACGCTGTTCGAGCGCATCTTCGAGCCCGTCGGCCGCACCGTGGTGGATATCTGGGACGATGCGGTCGCCGCCATGTTCATCCTCGGCTCGGCGGTGCGCGGGGCCCAGTTGAAGCTTGGCCGCCGCAGCGGCGTGTCGCCCTCGGCGATCGTGCACCAGATCGACCATATGGGCGTGCGCGCCGTGCCGATCATCCTGCTGATGTCCTTCCTCATCGGCGCGATCATCGCCCAGCAGGGCGCCTTCCAGCTACGTTACTTCGGCGCCGAGGTCTTCGTCGTCGACCTCGTCGGCATCCTTCAGTTGCGCGAGGTCGGCGTGCTGCTCACCGCCATCATGATCGCCGGCCGATCGGGCAGCGCGATCACGGCCGAGATCGGCTCGATGAAGATGCGCGAGGAGATCGATGCGCTGAAGGTCATGGGCCTCAGCCCCATCGGCGTGCTCGTCTTCCCGCGGCTCGTGGCGCTGACGGTCGCGCTGCCGCTGCTCACCATCATCGCCAACTTTGCCGCCCTCGGCGGGGCCGCCTTCGTCGCCTGGTCCTATTCCGGCATCACCTTCGATACCTTCCTGTCGCGCCTTCGCGAGGCGATCGACCTGTCGACCGTGGTGTCCGGCATGATCAAGGCGCCGTTCATGGCGCTGATCATCGGCATCGTTGCCTCGGTCGAGGGGCTGAAGGTGGGCGGCAGCGCCGAATCGCTCGGCCGCCACGTCACCGCCGCCGTGGTGAAGTCCATCTTCGTCGTCATTCTCGTCGATGGGCTCTTCGCCATGTTCTACGCCGCGATCGATTTCTGAGGACATCCATGGAGCAGGTTTCGGCAAAGGCGGATGACGTGATGCTTTCGGTCAAGGACCTGACCGTCGGCTTCGGCAGCAACATCGTGCTCGACAAGCTCAATCTTGACATCTACCGCGGCGAGATCCTCGGCTTCGTCGGCGCCTCCGGCACGGGCAAGTCGGTGCTGATGCGCACGGTGCTGCGCCTCTTGCGCCGCCGCTCGGGTACGATCCGCATCTTCGGCTTGGATTTCGACAAGGCGAGCGAGGCGGAGCGCCTGGCGCTCGACATGAAGCTCGGCGTGCTCTTCCAGCATGGCGCGCTGTTCTCCTCGCTGACGGTCAAGGAGAACATCCAGGTGCCGATGCGCGAATATCTCGACCTGCCGCAGGCGATGATGGACGAGCTGGCGCGGCTGAAGATCGAGCTGGTGGGCCTTGCCCCGGAGGCGGCGAACAAATACCCGTCCGAGCTTTCGGGCGGCATGATCAAGCGCGCGGCGCTGGCCCGCGCGCTGGCGCTCGACCCGGCCCTCGTCTTCCTCGACGAGCCGACCTCGGGCCTCGACCCCATCGGTGCGGCGGAATTCGACGAGCTGATCGCCAAACTGCGCGACACCCTCGGATTGACCGTGTATATGGTGACTCACGACCTCGACAGCCTGTTTTCGGTTTGCGATCGCATCGCCGTTCTCGGGCAGAAGAAGGTCATGGTCGAAGGCACGATCGAGGACATGCTGGCCTTTGACGATCCCTGGGTGCAGTCCTATTTCCGGGGCAAGCGCGCGCGATCGATCGTGCGGAAAACGTGAGGACGTGTCCGGGGCCGGCAGGCCCTGGCGGATGGAACTGCGAGCAGGATAGCCCGAAGCATGGAAACCAAAGCCAATTACGCCCTCGTCGGTTTCTTCACCGTCCTCGTCATGGCTGCCGCCTTCGTCTTCGTCTACTGGATGTCGCAATATGGCCGTGGCGGCGAGATGGCGCAGCTGGCGATCCGCATTCCCGGTTCGGCGAACGGCCTCAGCATCGGCTCGCCCGTGCGCTTCAACGGCATTCCGGTCGGCTCCGTGCGCAGCCTTGCCATCGATGCCGACGACCCGCGCTTCTCCGTCGCCATGACGGAGGTCTCGACCAGCGCGCCGGTCAAGCAGAGCACGACCGCGGTCCTTGAAGTGCAGGGCCTGACGGGGGCGGCCTATATCGAGCTTTCCGGCGGCAGCGCGGGCGATCCGAACATCCTGCGCCAGGCCGTCGACAACGAGGTTCCGGCCGTGCTGCAGGCGGAACAGTCGAGCGTGACGAACATCCTGTCCACCGCCGACAAGATCCTGAAGCGCGCCGATGCCGCGATCACCGACATCCAGGGCTTCGTCGCCGATGCGCGCGGCCCGCTGACGACGACGATCCAGAATGCCGAGCAGTTCTCCGGCGCGCTCGCCCGCAACGGCGAGAAGGTGGATCAATTCCTGCAGAGCGTTGGGGGGCTTTCGGAGACCTTCCGCAATCTTTCCGGCCAGCTCGATTCGACGCTCGCCTCGGTCGACGCGCTGATCAAGGCGGTCGATCCGAAGAAGGTCGAGGATTTCGTCGGCAATGTCGACAAGGTCAGCAGGGATATCGCCGATGCCTCCGGCGACATCAAGGCGACCGTCGAAGGCTTCCGCAAGACGGCGGAGACCTTCGATACCTTCGGCAAGCAGGCGACGGTGACGCTCGACAAGGTCGACAGCCTCGTCGCCGCGGTCGATACGCAGAAGGTCGGCGGCGCGATCGACGACATTTCGGTCGCGACCGCCGATGCCCGCAAGGCCATCGCCTCCGTCACCGGCGTCGCCAACCGCATCGGCGCGCGGGAGGAGGATATCGACCAGATCATCACCGACGTGCAGCAGATGAGCAACAAGCTGAACGCGGCCTCCACGCGCGTCGACGGCGTGCTCGCCAAGCTCGACGGCTTCCTCGGCGAGGGGGATTCCGAATCGCTCTTCGCCGAGGCCAAGGCGACGCTGCAATCGATCAAGCAGGCGGCTGACACGCTGAACGGCCGGATCGGGCCGATCGCCGACGGGCTGCAGCGATTCTCCGGCTCGGGCCTGCGCGACGTCGAGGCGCTGGTGCTCGACACGCGCCGCACGATCCAGAATCTCGACAGCGCGATCTCCGGTTTCGAGCGCAACCCGCAGCGCCTGCTCTTCGGCGGGGAGACGGTCAAGCAGTATGACGGCCGCAACCGGCGCTGATCCGGCCGCAAGGTGTGGCCCTATCCCCACAACCGCCAGCCGCTGGTGGTTCATGGCAGATTTGTCCGTCCGCGCGGCGGTGACAGCATGCCGTACCGCTGCTACACAGGCCGGTACACGGGTTTGAGGACGACATGACGGGTTCGGGTATGGGTTTGTTGCGGAACGGGACTGCGGCGCGCGCCGCGCTCGTTGCCGTTCTGGCGACAATGCTCGCCGCCTGCGGCAGCACGCAGGCCAGGAACGATACGTTCGCGCTCACCTCCGTCGCCACCGCCGACGGTCCTTCGGTCAGGAGCCGGCAGATCCTCGTGCCGCAGCCCTCGGCGCTGAAGGCGCTCGACGGCGAGCAGATCGTCATCCGCCCGTCCGCCTCCGAAATCCAGTATCTCGCGGGCGCCCAGTGGAGCGACAGCCTGAGCAAGATGGTGCAGGCCAAGCTCGTGCAGGCCTTCGAGAACACCGGCCGCCTCGGCGGCGTCGGCATGCCGGGGCAGGGCCTCGCGATCGACTACCAGATCGTCACCGACATACGTGCCTTCGAGGTGCAGACGGCCGGCGCCGATGCGGCGGTGGTGGAGATCTCCGCAAAGCTGCTCAACGACCGCAACGGCACGGTGCGGGCGCAGAAGGTGTTTCGCGCGACGGTTCCGGTCGGCGGAACCGGCAACCCGGCCTTCGTGAAGGCGCTCGACGCGGCCTTCGCCGCGGTCACGGCCGATATCGTCGGCTGGACGCTCGGCACGATCTGATTTTCTTGATTGCGTTCAGTTGGTGATGCGGGGGGGGTGCTAAAGCCCCTCATCCCGCTGCCGCGACCTTCTCCCCGCAGGCGGGGAGAAGGGGCAAGTGGCATGGCTTTCCAAATCAGCGCGACGTCATTTGTTTGGGGAAACCCACAGGGCGCTCCCCCTTCGCCCCGCTTGCGGGGAGAAGGTGCCGGCAGACGGATGAGGGGCCGCACGTCGACGCGCAGCCCGTCCCGTCAGGCGTTCTCGACGCCCTGGATGGCCGAGACCTTCCAGTCGCTGCCGTTGCGGCGCACGAAGGTCCAGATCTCGACGGCTTCCGTCAGGTTGTCCGGATCGCCGGAAACGAGCGCGCCGGTCGCGCGGTCGCGCATCACGTCGATGCTTTCGTAGCGCATGGCGACGGTGGCGTATTCGTCGGCGCCTTCGCGCCAGGCTTCGGCAATGTCGCCCTGCACGAGATGGATGTCGCGCACCTCGTTCTTCAGGCCCTGGGTGGCGTTGTCGCCGAGCTCCTCGGCGAGATAGGACATCGCCTCCGGCGTGGTGATCTGGCGCAGCGTGCGGAAATCCTCTGCCGCATAGGCCGCCTGCAGCTCCTTCAGCATGCTCTCGAACTGCTCGAGATCGGCCTGCTTGATGCCGATCTCGTCGCCGCCCTTCGGCTGCGGCGCGGCCTGGCGGCTGCCGCCGCCGATGCTCGGGATCTTGAAGTCCGGGCCGCTGTTCGGTGCGGCGTTGCGGGCATGGGCGGCGCCGGCATAGGCGGGCGCGTTCTTCTGCGCGAACATGCGGCGCAGGAACAGGAAGAGGCCGGCGATCAGCAGCATCTGCAGGATCAGGCCGAGGAAGCCGATGCCGCCGCCGAGGCCCTGGCCGAGCAGCATGCCGACGAGGCCGCCGAGCATCAGGCCGCCGAGCAGCGTGCCGCCGAATCCGCCGAAGAGGCCGGGGCGCGGATTGGTGGCCGTGGCGTTGCGGCCGGCGGAGGGCTGGGCCGACTGCTGGCGCGTCATGGTGCGGTCGATCGGCTGGGCATCCGTCGGTGCGGTGCGCGTCGTCGAGGGCGTCGAGAAGGTGCGGCTGCCGCGGCTGCCGAAACCGCCGCCGGCACGGCGGGCCTCCGCCACGTCCACCACCGTCATCATCACCATCACCGCGACCGCAAGCGTCGCCAGAATGCGTCCAAAGCCTTGTATAAAGATCATTTCCGTCTCTCTTCCCATGCGCCTTGTGGCGCGACGGACCGCATATAGCGGCTGGCGGCCCGGATTTTAAGGTTATGCGGCCGGAAATCGGCGGGCCGGGACGGTCGGCGTCATCAAAGGTGCGTTATCGGCGCTTCAGCCAGAAGCCTCAACGCAGAACGGCCGCCTTGCGGGCGGCCGTTCGATCCCTTCTGTCCGGTTCGCTTAGCTGAAGCGGCCCGCGGCATGGGCCAGCATGGTGTAGACCTTGCCGGTGTCCGAGGTGAGGTAGGTCTGCGTCATCACCTTGTCGCGGTCGTTGCGGGCCACATCGGCGAGCAGCTTCTCGAAGTCCGAGATGTAGCGGTCGACCGCGGTGCGGAATTCCGGCTCGCGCTCGTACTTGCGCTTGATCTCGTCGAAGGTCTGCTGGCCCTTCAGCGTGTAGAGGCGGCGCGTGAAGACGTCGCGCTCGCCGCGCTGGTAGCGGCGCCACAGGTCGACCGAGGCATCGTGGTCGATCGCGCGGGCGATGTCGACCGAAAGCGAGTTCAGCGATTCGACGACATGGCGCGGGTTGCGGTTGTCCGGGCGGGCGGCCTGGCCGTCGGTGCGCGGCTGGCCGAACTGGGCCTCCTCGCGCGAGACGGCGCCGCGCAGAAGATCCCGCATCCAGCCGCCTTCGCCACCGGTGGTCCTGGCTTCGGCTTCCGCGGGCAGGGGCTGTGCGCGCTGCGGCACGGTGGCCGTCGCGGCACGCTCCAGGCCGAGGCTGCCGCGCAGTTGGGCCGGTTCCTCGCGGCGGGGCTCGGCGCGGGTTTCCTGCACCGGCTGTGCCTGCTGGACGACCCTGGCCTGGACCACGGCCGGGCGGGAGACTTCCAGCGCCGAGGAGGACTTGCCGATGATGTCGGACAGGTCCTGCAGGGCCTTGATCTGCTCGCTGACGGCGCGGCGCATCTGGGCGGCGCTTTCCTTGGCTTCTTCCGGCAGGTCGAAGGCGCCGCGCTTCAGCTCGCCGCGGGTCTGGTCGAGCTCCTTGCGGATATCGGCGGCGGCGCGGCGGATTTCCTCGGTCGCGCCGGAGAACTTGCCGACGGCTTCCTCGACGGCTTCGCGCAGCGTTTCGCGCATGACGGTCGTGGCGGCCTCGGACTTCTTGCCGCTTTCGGCAAGCATGCGATCGACATCGGAAAGCGAGGCGCCGACGCTGCCGCGCAGGCGGTTCGCCACTTCCCTGGTCCGCTCCTCGGCACGGGCGAAGGAGCCCTCGACCGACTGGCCCGCTTCCTCGCCGGCCTTGACCAGTTGCTCGCGCAACATATTGGCCGCGGCCTCGGCGCGTTTCTCGGTCTCGCCGAGAATGCGGCCGACTTCGGCGAAGGAGGTCTGGATGCCGCCGCGCAGGTTGCCGGCGATGAGGTTCGAACGCTCCTCGGCGCGGCTGAAGACGCCCTCGACCATGCCTTCGAGCGACTGCATGGTCTTCTCGATCTCCTCCGAGCGCTGCACGAGGCCGACGGAGAGCGAACGTAGCGCGTCCTGGCGCTCTTCCAGCGTCGAGACGAGGTTCGACTGGGCGGCGGCGAGCAGGTCGGAGGCCTGCGACAGGATCTTCGAGTGGTCCTCGAAGCGCCCGACGATGCCGCCGATCTGCGACAGCGTGCCGGACGAGATGTCGGACAGGCGGTCCACCTTG
This sequence comes from Shinella granuli, assembly GCF_004341885.1. Taxonomy (GTDB): domain Bacteria; phylum Pseudomonadota; class Alphaproteobacteria; order Rhizobiales; family Rhizobiaceae; genus Shinella; species Shinella granuli. The sequence goes on from NZ_SLVX01000012.1 coordinate 96,187, forward strand.
CCCTCGAGCAGGCGCGACGTGGTGGACACCATGTCGGAGGCGCGCTCGGCGGAGGTGGAGAAGCGCTCGGCCGTGCTCATCAGACGGCTGTCGATGGCGCCGAGCGTCTGGCTGGCCGCATCGACGATGCCGGCAATCGCGCCGTTGCTTTCCGAAAGGCGGGCGATCAGGCTTTCGACATTGGCCGCAAGGCCGCTTTCGATCTCGCGCATCGTGCCGGCGGCTTCTTCCGTGCGGCTGGTGATGGCGGCGAGCGTGTCGGCCGTGCGGGCGGAGATCGCGTTGATGAGCGCGGCGTTCTCGTTGCGCAGGCGTTCGGCGCTTTCGCGGGCGACGCCGCTGATGCGCTCGGCAGCGTCACGGGCGACACCCCCGATGCCCTCGGCAGCCTCGCGGCCGACGGCGGCATAGCTGTCGATGACCGGACGGGCCTCCTCGTCGATCAGGCGGGCAAGCTCTTCCGTGCGGCTTGCCAGCATGGAGTTGAGCTCGCGGGTGCGCTCGTCGAGCGTCGAGCGGATGGAGGCGCCACGGGCTTCCAGGGCCTTCTCGACGTCGCCGAGGCCGGCGCGCAGCGACTGGGCCTGGTCGGCGAGGCGGTTTTCCGTCTCGGCGAAGCGGGCAACAGCGGTCGCGGTGGTCTCCTCGACGGCGCGGGTGAAGGCTTCGTTGCGGGCCGAAAGATTGCCGGCGAATTCCTCGCCCGTGCGGGCGATGTTTTCGGCGGCGCGCTGGGCTTCGGCCCCCATTTCCTGGGCCGCGCGGGAAACCGCGCCGCGCAGCGACGAGCTGAGGCTGGCGAATTCCTCGCCGGTCTTGGCGAGCGACTGGGCGGAGCGGATCGCTTCGGCGTCCATGTCCTGGGCGGCCTGCGAAACCGCTTCGCGCAGGGTTGCGGCGAGGCCGGCGGCCTTGCCGTCGATCGTGCGGTTGACGCTGTCGAGACCGATGGTCAGGGCCCGGTCCATCGTGCCGAGGCGTTCCTCGATGCGGCCGGTCTTCTCGTCGATCGTGCCGGCGATGCGCTCGGCGGCTTCGCCCGTGATGCGTTCGATGTCGCCGGTGCGGGCCGTGAGCGTGCCGTCGATGCGTTCGGCGGCTTCCCCGGCAATGCGGGCGATGTCGCTGGCGCGGCTTGCCAGCGTGCCGTCGATGCGCTCGGCGGCCTCGCCGACGGCGCGGCTGATCTCGTCGGCGCGATTGACGAGGGCGCCATCGATGCGTTCGGCGGCATTGCCGACGGACCGCTCGATCTGGCTTGCCCGGTTGAGGAGCGTGCCGTCGAGGCGTTCGGCGGCCTCGCCGACGGTGCGGCTGATCTCGTCGACACGGCCGACAAGGGCGCCGTCGATGCGCTCGGCAGCATTGTCGACCGTCAGTTCGATCTGCGTTGCGCGGGCCAGCAGCGTGTCGTCGATGCGCTCGGCGACGTTGCCGACGGTCATCTCGATCTGGGTGGCGCGGGCAATCAGCGTGTCGTCGATGCGGTCCGCCGCTTCCCCGGCAATGCGGGCGATCTGGTCGGCACGGCTTGCCAGCGTACCGTCGATGCGCTCGGCGGCTTCGCCGGTGACGCGCTCGATATCGGTGAGGCGGCCGGAAAGGGCGCCTTCGATGCGCTCGGCCGCGCTGGCGCCGAGGCGCTCGATGTCGGTGACGCGGCCGGCAAGGGCGGCCGCGATGCGCGCCGTCGTCTCGTCGCCGATGCGCTCGACCTCGGCCATCGGCCGGGAGAGGGCTTCGGACACGCGCAGCGATACGTCGCCGCCCACGCGGTCGAGATCGGTGAGGCGTTCCGACAGCGTGTCGGAAATGCGCGAGGCGGCCGTGTCGACGAGGCCGGAGACGTGGTCGACGCTGTACTCGATGCGGGATTCGAGCTTGCCGAGGTTTTCCTCCAGGCGGCTGCCGGTCGTGTCGAAGCGATTGGCGACGCTGTCGACCGTCTGCTCCATGCGGTTGCCGAAGGTATCGGCCGCCTGGACGATCTTCGCCGAGGTTTCGACGAGGCGTTCGGCGACGGCGCCGACGCTTTCGCGCACGCGCTGGTCGAGCAGGGCGCCGCTGCCGTCGATGGTGCGGCGCAGCGCTTCCTCGTGCTGCTCCATGGACAGTTCCAGCATGCCGGCGCTGGTGGCGATCGAGGTGCCGATCGTGGTCACCTGGTCGTTCAGCGTCTCGGTGAGATGGTTGCGGCCCTCGGTGATGGCGAGGTTGATCGCATTGATGCGGTCGTCGAGCGTCGCGCGGATCTCGTCATGGGTGGTGACGAGCGAGCCGGTGAGCGCGGAGGCGCGGTCCGAGAGCTGTTCCATCGACAGTTCCAGCATGCCGGTGCTGGTGGCGATCGAGGTGCCGATGGAGGTGACCTGGTCGTTCAGCGTCTCGGTGAGCTGGTTGCGGCCCTCGGTGATGGCGAGGTTGATCGCGTCGATGCGGTCGTCGAGCGTCGCGCGGATCTGCTCATGGGTAGAGACGAGCGAGCCGGCGAGTTCCGAGGCGCGGCCCGAAAGCTGCTCGGCAATGGTGGCGGCGCGGCCGGAGAAGGCTTCGGCGAACTCGGCGGCCTGGCCGTGCAGGACGCCCGTGAGCTGCTGGTTGCCTTCGGACAGGACCGTCTCGACGCGCTCTGCCGCCGCATCGATGGCGGACTGCATGGCGCCGGCGCTGTTGGACAGGACCGAGGCGAGGTTGGCCGTGCGGCCCGTGATGGCGTCGTCGATCTGGCGGGCGGCGCCCGTCAGGGCGTTCTCGACACGGCTGGCGGCGGTGCCGACGGACTGTTCGAGCTGGCTGCCCGTCTCGTTCAGCATGGAGGAGAGGGCGGCGGTGCGCTCGGAAAGCGCGCTGTCGATGCGGTTGTGGCTGGCGGCGATCGTCGATGCGATCTCGTCGGCGCGGGTGCCGAGCGCCTCTTCCATGCGGGCCTGGGCGGCCTCGATGCCGCTGGCGATCGAGGTGCCGCGGGAATCGAGTGCCTCCGTCAGGCGGCGTTCGCTGCCGGAGATGCTTTCCACCAGCGCGCTGGCGCGGGCGCCGAGCGCCTCTTCCATGCGGGCCTGCGCGGCCTCGATATCGGTGGCGATGGCCGAGCCGCGGGAATCGAGCGCGTCCGTCAGGCGGCGTTCGCTGCTCGAAATGCTTTCCGCCAGCGCATCCGCACGGGTGCCGAAGCCGCTTTCGATGCGGTTCTGCACCTCGGCGAGGCCGCCGAGAAGCGCGGCGGACTTTTCCGAGAGGACCGCGCCCATGCGCTCATGCGCACCGCTGACGGCATTGGAGATGGCGTCGGCATGGCCGGAGACGGCGCTTTCGATGACCTCCTGGCTGGTGGCGAGCGTCGTCGCCAGGGCGAAGGACTGGTCGGTGAGCGTGCTGCCGAGGCGATCGATGCTGGAGGTGAGGATGCCGTCCATCGCGTCGCGGCCGCTGGCGACCGTTTCGTTGATGCGGGCGAGGCTCTCCATCAGCTTGCTGTCGAGCGAGCCGGCGCGCTGGTCGAAGGCCTGTGCGAATTCCTCGACGCGGTGGTCGAAGGCGCTGGCGATCTGGCCGACGGTCGCCTGCATGCGCTCGTCGAAGAAGCCGGTGCGCAGGTCGAGGTCCATGACCGTGTCGTCGGCGGCGTTCTTGAGGCTCTGGCGGAACTGCGCGCCCTTCTCGTCGAGCGCGGCGTTCATCGACTGGAGAACGTGGTCGAGGCCGCCGGTGACGGCCTGCTGGCCGATCGACAGGCTTTCGCTGATCTCGCGGGTGCGGGCGATCAGCGTCTCGTTGAGCTGCTTGGCGCGCTCGTTCAGCGCGGCATTCAGCTTTTCGGTGTTCGTGTCGAGCGAGGTGGCGCGGGTCTCGAATTGCTGCAAGAGGTCACGGCCGCGCGAATCGAGGGTCTTGGTGAGATGGTCGAGGCGGCTGTCGAACTCGTTGGCGAGGGCCAGGCCCGACGAGCTCAGCGTCGACAGCAGGCTGTCGGTGCGGGCCGACAGCATGGCGCCGATCGTCTGCGTCGCGCTGTCGGATTTTTCCATCAGCATGGCGGCGCGGGTGTCGAGCATGGAGGCGAAGGCTTCGCCCGACGTGGCGAGGCGCTGGGTGATGTTGTCGCCGGCGCTGGCCAGCTCGTCCTTCAGTTGCTCGTGCGCGCCCGAGATCGACGAGCGGATGCGCTCGGCGTGGCTGACGATGGCTTCACGCTCGGCACCGAGCTCCTGGACGAGGGTGCGCACGCGCATCTCGTTGTCGGAATAGCTGCGCTCGAGGGCGTTGACTTCCGAATGCACGAGTGTTTCGAGCTCGGTGGCGCGGGCGATGGTGCGCTCGATGCCCTCGTTCATCGCGGAGACTTCGCGGCGCACGGCCTGGCCGACGGTCATGATGCGGTCGCTGGCGACGGTTTCCGGCTCGGAAAGGCGGAGCGCGACTTCCGCCATGGAACGGGCGGCGCTGCGCAGTTCCTGGGCGCGGGAAATCATGATCGCGAAGGCGAAGAACAGCATGATCGGCATGACGATGGCGACGACCATGCCGATGGCGCCGGGCAGCGCCACGAGGTCGGCGACCGAGCGGATCTGCCAGATCTCGGGCGCATAGAGCAGATTGGCGACACCGAGCCCGCCGATGACCCAGAGAACGGACATCAGGATGGCCATGCGGATCGAGGCGCGGCCGGAGCGCACGTCGAGCGACTTCAGGATCGCGGCGGGCGTCTTGCGCGAGCCGTCATTGGCGGGCGTGAAGGCCGGGGTTTTCGGCGCCTGCTCGGGGCTGAGGCCGCGTGCGGCTTCGCCGGATGCAGGGCGATTGGCAGGTTTTTCCTGCGTCTTGTTGGGAGCGCGGCTTGCTGGTTCAGACACATGGGCCTCCGAAGCGTCCTTCTTCGAGGGCGTCTCCGGCGCCAGATCATCAAAGTCGATCTTCAGTGCTTCTTCCAGGGCCTGGAAGGCCTTGTCGTCGATCGACTCGGTGGGCTTGTTCGTCGCCATGCGGATACGCCTCGTTACCATGTCCGGGATCGGGCTTCATGCGCGCTGCCGCTGCTCAGGCGCATTCGAACCGGTCCGGTTGGTGGCCGGTCTTGCTGCATACCCTCATGGCATGCAGCGTCCGGGCCGCCGTTCATTCCAAATTCGCTCGATAGACCGAAAAGGCGAAGCGGTGTATCTCCGCCCACGGCTTATCCACCGGGACTATCCGGCCGTATCGTAGTGACACATTAGCCTGTATCACACAATTCATTGCCATCTCCCTTCGCCCGAAACTTAACAGGAAGTTAATATCGGGCGATTCTGTATCGCGATGGAAAACCTGCGAAAATGGCTATTTTTCAGCCGTTAACCATAGTTTGCGATTCATGCCCATTTTGCGCCGTCTTTTAATCGGATAGGCGCGCCGGCCGCGCAGAATGACGGTCCCATGTCCCTGTGCGGAACGACGGATACATCCGTGCCGCACAGACATCTGCGTGCACCACAAGGAAACAAGCGTACATCGCGTCTATAAGGATATTGGCAAATGGCAGCGCTCAACATCGCATTCGAGGCGCCCGACAATGCAGGCGGCATGTCCCATTCCGGGGAAAAGCCGATCGATCTGGTACACCTTGCCCGCCAGACCATGGGCGACAAGGGGCTGGAACTGGACGTGCTGCAGATGTTCGCGCGCCAGGCGCGCGCAAGCATGAAGGAACTGGCGACCTGCGAGGGCGCCGCCCGCGCTGCCGTCGCCCATCGCCTCAAGGGTTCCGCCCAGTCCGTCGGCGCCACCGCCGTCAGCAGGACGGCCGCCGCGCTCGAGGACAATCCGGGCGACGCCATCGCCCTTGCCGGCGTTGCCGCCGCCGTGGTCGAGGCGGAAAACTTCATCCTGAAGCTCTGCCGCTGATCGCCGCAGGCCCCGCCGTGTCTTCCCTGGCGCGGCGGGAAAAGCCGACGCCGCGCCCGGACCATCCGGAACCCGCCGGGCGCGCGATGTTGACTGGGGAGGGGTTTTGTTGGAAACGTCCGCGGAAAACCGGCGCGTTCGACCATCCTTCCGCCGGCCGTTCGTTCGCCCGCCCGGGCAGTCTTGAGGATCCGGAAGCCATCATGAGCAAACTCACCATCGTCGCCTTCGACGGCACGCGCCACGAACTGGATGTCGCCAACGGCTCCACGGTCATGGAAAACGCCGTGCGCAACTCCGTGCCCGGCATCGAGGCCGAGTGCGGCGGCGCCTGCGCCTGCGCGACCTGTCATGTCTATGTCGACGACGCCTGGAGCGCGATCGTCGGGCCGCCGGAAGCGATGGAAGAGGACATGCTGGACTTCGCCTACGAGGTGCGTCCCACCTCGCGGCTCTCCTGTCAGATCAAGATGTCGGATGCGCTCGACGGGCTCGTGGTCCACGTTCCCGAACGCCAGGCCTGACATCTTTTCCTTCAGACTGACTGAAGCGCTGGCCGAACCCGATCCGGTTTCGGCCTTGTCGTCTCTTCTTTCCGCATGAAGAAGAGATCGCGAAGTTCTGCGGGATCGGAAGAATAGAAGAACAAAAAAAGAGCCTCGCCGGTCGGTCAGGACGAGCGAGGCCAGGAGGGCGCATCGCAGACAGGAGAGGGAGGAGACACCTGCTGCTTTGATTGGGACGCGCCAGGAGAACCTGTTACAAACCGTTTCATGCAACTTCGGGAAGGAAAATCGTCTTCCCGTTCACTGTTGGTATGAAAATACGGTGATTTGCGGAATTGCGCTATCGCTAAAACTAACCAGTCATTTCATGCATGGGAATGCGCGCGGGCCTTGGCCCGGTCCCGTTCCATTAAAGCTCTTTCAAGAAATACCTGCCGGGGTGGCGTGTCTACTCGGCGCGGCTCTTCAGCCGGTGTACGAGCAGGCGCATCATCCGGTCGTTGAAGTTCTTCGATTCGATGCGGTCGAAGCGTGCCTGGTCGGCGTCGTGCTTCGACACGGCATCGGCCGTCGCCCGGTCGACGCGCGCCTGCATGCGCTCGCAGTCGGCCTCGGGGCGCAGCGTCTTCAGCGTGCGTTCCAGGTTGCGGGCGTGGGTGCGGGCGATTTCGGCGTGGCGTTCCTCGTGGCGCTTGATGTCGCTCGAAAGCGTGTCCCAGATGAGCGCGAGCGACGGGGTGGCGCGCTTGCGGTGCTTCCAGCGCGGCAGGATGATCTCGGTGGAGAGCGTCACCCGCGCCTCGCCGACCGCGCAGCGGTTGCCGCGGCGCACATAGGTCACCGAGCCGCCCCATTTGATCCGGGTGGCGCCGGGATGGCGCGCGCCGCTGTGTTTCATGACCGGGCCGCGCTTCGACAGCTCCTCGTCGAGTTCGGCCGCCGTGCGCCCGCCGACGGAAAAATAGGCGAAGGTCTTGGAGGTGATGGTCTCGGCGCGGGCCGGCTGGAGCGCGAGGCAGGCGAGGGCGGCAAGGGCCATCAGGCGGGCGATGGTCGTCATTCAGTCAGCTTTCCTTTCGCCACCGGATGATCCGATACACAGGCCGGCTGAAGGCGCCGGTTGAACTTCCCCCAAGCTTGGGGCATAGGCTCGGCGAGCGCAACACCCTTTGCGGGACGCCGCTTAGTACCCTTAGCTTCAAACCCGTTGATTTAAAGCTAAGGGTGCCGAGAAGATTCAAAGTATCGTCATAGCGTCCCTGGCGTGCGGCGCCGTCGCTGACTGCGGAAGGAAACCGCCATGTTCTCGCCATTCGAACCTTTTCGCTGGGCGCTCGCCCATGGCCGGTCGCTGGAGCTGGGCCCCCGCGGCATCCTGATGGCGATCGTCAACGTCACGCCGGATTCCTTTTCCGACGGCGGCCGGTTCGACAGCGCGGACAAGGCGGTGGCGCAGGCCGTCCTCTGTCTCGAAGAGGGGGCGGAGATCGTCGATATCGGCGGGGAATCGACGCGCCCCGGCGCGGCTCCCGTGTCGGCGGCGGAGGAGCAGGACCGCATCCTGCCGGTCATCGAGGCGCTTGCGGGCACGACGGACGCGCTCATCTCGGTCGATACCTACCGGGCCGAGACGGCGCGGCTTGCCGTTGCGGCCGGCGCCCATATCGTCAACGACGTGCACGGCCTGCAGCGCGAACCCGACATTGCCGGCGTTGCCGCCGGGACCGGGGCGGGGCTCTGCATCATGCATACCGGCCGCGACCGCCAGAAGCGGCCGGATGTGGTGGAGGACCAGTATCTCTTCCTCGGCCGCTCGCTGGAGATCGCCCGGACGGCGGGCGTCGCGCGCGAGGCGATGGTGCTCGATCCCGGCTTCGGCTTTGCCAAGGATACGGACGAAAACCTCGAACTGATGGCGCGTTTCGGCGAGCTTTACGGCTTCGAACTGCCCATCCTGGCCGGCACCTCGCGCAAGCGCTTCGTCGGCGCCGTCACGGGGCGCGAGGCGGAAGGCCGCGATGCCGGCACGGCCGCCACCACCGCGCTGCTGCGGGCCGCCGGCGCGGCGGTCTTCAGGGTGCACGATGTCGCAATCAACAGGGATGCGCTGGCGATGGCGGATGCTATGCTCGCCGCGGGGCGCAAGGTGACGGCGCGCGAGGCGCGCACCTGACAGGCAGCCAGACAGGAAAGACCATGACCACCACCTACACGATCACGCTCAAGAACTGCGCCTTCTTCGCCCGCCACGGCCTGCACGATGCCGAGGAATTCCTCGGCCAGCGGTTCTTCGTCGACGCGGAGCTGGAGGTCAAGCCGCTGCGCCCGCTCTCCGACGATGCGATCGAATCGACCGTCGATTACGGCGTCGCCTTCCAGGAAATCGAGAAGATCGTCACCGGCCAGCGCCGCTATCTCATCGAGGCGCTGGCGCAGGAGATCGCCACCGTGCTCTGTGCCCGCTTCCCGCAGATTTCGCGCGCGCGCATCACGGTGCGCAAGCCGAATGCGCCGGTGCCCGGTGTGCTGGACCATGTGCAGGTGACGGTCGATCATGCCGTTTGAGCCCTTCCGCCAGGCCGCGCTCGGCCTCGGCGGCAATATCGGCGATCCCGTGCGCGCCATGGCCGAGGCGCTGCGGGCGCTGGACGCGCGGAACGATTGCCGCGTGACGGCCGTCTCGCGGCTCTACCGCACGCCGCCCTGGGGAAAGACCGACCAGGACTGGTTCTTCAACGCCTGTGCGCTGGTGGAGACGACGCTCGCGCCCGAGCCGTTGCTCGACACCTGTCTTGCCATCGAGCGCGACATGAAGCGCGAGCGCAAGGAGCGCTGGGGGCCGCGCACCATCGACATCGATGTCCTGACCTATGAGGGCGTGGCGCAATCCGGCGGGCGGCTGGAGCTGCCGCATCCGCGCATGACGGGGCGCGGCTTCGTGCTGATGCCGCTCGCGGACGTGGCGCCCGACCTCGCGGTCGAGGGACGCACGGTGGCCTCGTGGCTGGAGGATGCGGATGTCTCGGGCATCGAGCCGGCGAGCGCCGGCCCGGAATGGTGGAAGGCTACTTGATCGAGCCGACGGCGATGTCGTCGAGATTGCGGTCGAGCGAGACGCCGATGACCGGCACCATCTTGTCCTCGACCTTCACCGAGATGGTGATGTTCATCTTGTTGTCGCCGTCCAGGCGCGCGATCATCGCGCCGTTCAGCTTCTGCCGGTTGATGCCGACGACCACCTTGTTGCCGTTGACCTGGCCGGAGGTGATGTCGAGCCCCTTGCCGGCGGCGCCGTCGAGGAACTTGCCCTTGTAGGTGCTGCCCGACCGGGTGATGAGGGCGGACATCGGCTGCTTGAAGACGCCGACGCGGCAGAAGCCGTCGAGCTGGATGCCGGCGCCCTTGGCCGGCGCGGTATCGCCCGTCAGGTCGCAGGCGAACTTGGTGCCCTTGTACTTGCCGGCGACGATCTCGCCCTTGCCCTGCCAACTGCCGGTGACCTGCTCGAAGAAGGCCTTGTCGCGCGAGCCGGCGGAGGCCGGAAGGGCGACGGCGGTGGCTGCGAGGAAGGCCGCTACGGAGACGCGGGCGATCAAAGAAGTGCGCGAGTACATGAACGATCCTTGATGGGCGACGGCCATCCGGCCTGCTTGTGTGCGACGAGATTTGCGCGAAAATGGTTAATGGACGGTTTCCGCCCGTCTTGCCCTTCGTCATTTACCTGCGGTGCAGGCCCGGAAAACCGGGGTGTTGCAACGAGTCCACAGTTCTGCAGCGTCCTTTGCGCGTCGTGATTGAACCGTGGCGCGGCAGGTCACGCCTCCTCGCGCCGGCCGCCCGCCATGTTCGGTGTCAGGTCCCCGATGAAATCGCCGATGCCGGGCCGTTTCAGCGCGCGGAAGGGCATGGGCCGGCAGAGGTCCATGGCGGCGATGCCGATTCGCGCCGTCATCAGGCCGTTGATGACGCCTTCGCCGAGCCGGGCGGAGAGTTTCGAGGCGAGCCCATGGCCCAGCACCTGCTGCACCAGGCTGTCGCCCATGGCGATGGAGCCGGTGACGGCGAGATGGGCGATGACGTCGCGCATCAGCCGCAGCATGCCGATCTTGCCGGGGCGCCCGCCGTAGAGCTCCGCCATGCCGCGCACCAGCCGGCTGCTCTCGTAGATGACATAGCCGAGATCGACCAGCGCGCGCGGGCTGACGGCGGTGACGATGGAGACCCGCTTGGCGGCGCCGAGGATCAGCGCGCGCGCCTCGCGGTCGAGCGGGGTCATCAGCTCGCGCTCGGCAAGGTCGACGAGGTGGGCCGCGTCGATGATCTCGCCTTCGGTCTCGGCAAGGCGTGCGCGCCCGCGCGCCGTCTGCGGCCGGGCGGCGGCGAGATGCACGAGGCGGGCGAGGATGGCGCGGCCGACCGACGGGCTCGGCGAGAGGGCGGCCTCGGCGACGTCGCGCTTGAGGTCCTGCACGGCGGCGAGGCGGCGCAGGCCGATCAGCTCGCGCACGACGAGGCCGAGCACGGCGAGAACGGCGATGGCGGCGGCGGCGACCGCGAGATAGCCCAGCCAGTCGTTGCGGCTGAAGAGGTCGCGGATCAGCGCATCGACCCAGAGGCCGATGGCGAGCGAGACGAGGAGCCCGAGCGCGCCGAGGGCGATGCGGCCGAGCGTCAGGCGGCGCTTGCGCGGGGTTGCGACCGGCGGCGCCAGGTCCGGCAGGTCGGCGGTGGTGGCGATGAAGGGATCCTCGGCATCCGGCGTCAACGTGACGGCGTCGTCGAAGGCGGCGGGAGCACGGGGCCTCGTGCGCTCGGGCGGCTGCGGGGAGCCGCCGGGCAGCGAGAAGGCGGCGGGCTTGCGCGGGCGGTCGTTCATGCGAGCCGGTCTCCGATCAGGTATTGCAGCGCGCGGTCGAGGCGGATGTGCGGCACGGAAAGCTTCAGGCCGCCGCCCGTCTCCTCGATATGCGGCGGGCGGAAGCGCACGAAGTTCAAGAGATGCGGCGCCTCGCCTTGAGGCAAGGATTCAAGTTCCTTGAAAAGCGAATCCGGATCCTTCGGCAAGTCCCCGGGAAATATGGCTGTTTTCCGTTCGCCGTCGAAGACCTCGCCATTGATCCGCTCACCGGCCATGGGCACGCCGACGATGACCGGCAGCTCCTCGCCGTCGTGCTTGACGGTCGCCTCGCGGGTGGCGCGCACGGAGGCGAGCGCCATCACCTCGATGCCGGCGCCGCTCATGCCGATGCGCTCGATGGCGCGCTCGACAAGGCGGCGGGTGACGGCTTCGAGCCGCGCATGGCTCTCGTGGTGCAGGTGGTCGGCCTTGGTGGCGGCAATCACGATGCGGTCGATGCGGCGCGTCACGAAGGAGGAGAGGAAGCTGTTCGTTCCGGCGCGGAAGCAATCGAGTACGTCGCCCAGCGCGCGCTCCAGGTCGTGCACGGCCTCGGCGCCGCGGTTGATTGCCTGCAGGGCGTCGATCAGCACGATCTGCCGGTCGAGCCGGGCGAAGTGCTCGCGGAAGAACGGGCGCACCACATGCGTCTTGTAGGCCTCGTAGCGGCGCTCCATCATGGCATGCAGCGATCCCCTGGCGGGGCGGCCTTCCTGAAGGTTCGGCAGCGGCGCGAAGGTGAGGGCGGGCGAGCCTTCGAGATCGCCGGGCATCAGGAAACGGCCGGGCGGCAGGGTGGAGAGCGAGCGCTCGTCGGACTTGCAGGCCTTCAGATAGGCGGTGAACGCTTCCGCCAGCGTGCGCGCCGTCGCTTCCTCGGCTTCGGCGGCAGGATCCATGGTGGCCGACAGCGCCAGCCAGTCGCGCGCCAGCTCCGCGCGGATGCCGGACTGCGCCAGCGCCACGGTGTTCGCGCTGAAGGCGCGGAAATCCTGCGCGAGCAGCGGCAGGTCGAGCAGCCATTCGCCGGGATAGTCGACGATGTCGATCGACAGCCGTCCGGGCGAGAAGAGGCGGCCCCAGCCGGAGGCGCTCTCATAGTCGAGCGTCAGGCGCAATTGCGAGATGGCGCGGGTCGAATCCGGCCAGAGGCGGTCGGCGACCAGCGCGCGGATATGGTCCTCGTACTGGAAGCGCGGCACGGCGTCGTCCGGCTGCGGCTCCAGCCGGATTTTTGACACGCGCCCCGAGCGCCCCGCCTCGAACAGCGGCAGGCGGCCGCCGTTGAGGAGATTGTGCACGAGCGAGGAGATGAACACCGTCTTGCCGGCGCGCGACAGGCCCGTCACGCCAAGGCGGATCGACGGGTTGACGAGATTGGTGGCGCGGCCGGTCAGCGCGTCGAGCGCGAGCAGGGCTTCGTCGGTCAGGGTGGTCAGGCTAGGGGGCAAGGTCTCTTTCCAGCATCGAAGGCGATATAGGAAACGAAATCCGGCGGAAAAAGAGGCCGGCCCTTTCGCTCAAATCATGTCGCGCGCACGTCTGCAGCGGTTTTGCGCCAATGCGATGCGGAAAATCAAGGTGCCCGCCTGGAAGATCGCGATGCGCGTCAGTGCGCCGGGCGCGGCGTCATGAAGCCGGCAAGGCAGGCGCCGCGATAATCGTCCTCGGTCGGGCGTTCGTCAAAATCGAGGATGGCGAGGCCGGCCGTCGGATAGCCGAAGGGCGCAGCGGTCTCGGCGATCTCCTTGCCGACGAGGCGATGGAAGAATTCCTCGATCATCGGATTGTGGCCGACGATCATCACGGCGCTCTCCTGCCGCTCCGCGAAGGCGAGTTCGGCATAGGTATCGACCGAGCCGGAATAGAGGGAATCGACATAGTCGATCGTCAGGTCCTCGCTGACCGAGCGGTGGAAGGGCTCGGCCGTCTGGCGGCAGCGCGTGGCGGTGGAGGAGATGATGAGGTCCGGCCGGTAGCCCTGGTCGGCCGCCTCCTCGGCGATCACCTCGGCTTCGGCAAAGCCGTCGTCGTCGAGCGCGCGGTCGAAATCCGACTGGCCGGGCTCGGCCCAGGCGGCGCGGGCGTGACGAAGGATGTAGAGCCGGAAGGCCGGCGTGCCGAGAGATGCCAAGTGTGTCCTCCATCCACCTGCGGCAAGCGATCCGAGCCGCGTTCCGACTTCATGTCTGTCCTTGCCGGAAAGATCAACCGGTTTTGCGCGCGGGCACGTTCACGATCGTGTCGGATGGCGCCCGGTAGGCCAGCGTGTCCTCCAGCCGCTCGGGCCTTGCGAAATAGTAGCCCTGCATCATGCGGCAGCCGAGGCCGCGCAGCGCCGCCACCTGCTCATGGGTCTCCATGCCCTCGACGATGCAGACGCAGCCGATGTTGCGGGAAAGGTCGACGATCGTCTTGACGATGCTGCGGCTGAGTTCGTTCGTGGCGATATCGACGATGAAGCTGCGGTCGATCTTGATCTTGGTGAGCGGCAGCCTGTGCACATAGCTGAGGCTGGAATGGCCCGTGCCGAAATCGTCGAGCGCGATGCCGATGCCGCGTTCGGCCAGACGGCGGATATTGTCCGCGGCGAGCGCGAAATTGCGCATGACGGCCGTCTCCGTCACCTCGATGTCGAGACGGGCGGGATCTATGCCGCTTCGCGCGATGATCTCGAGCAGCGCATCGACCGTCCTGTTGGAGACGACGTCGCGGGTCGACAGGTTGACGGAGAGGCGGATGTGATCCGGCCAGCTCTGCGCGGCCTCCAGCGCCTTCTGCATCAGGGTCTCGGTCAGGCGGCCGATGATGCCCGTCCGCTCGGCAGCACGGATGAAGACGCCGGGCGACACGTTGCCGAGGACCGGGCTTTCCCAGCGGGCCAGCGCCTCGTAGGCGAAAATGCCGTTCGTGTCCGCATCGACCATCGGCTGGAAGACGAGGTGCATCTCCTTCTCGAAGTCGGCGGCGCGCAATGCCTGCTGGATGCGGCCCTGTTCGTTGATCTCGGCCTCGTGCTCGGCGGAGAAGACGACCGCCGTGCCGCGAAAATTCTGCTTGGCGAGGTAGAGGGCGAAGTCGGCGCGGTCGAACAGCCGGTCGGCCGTGGTGCCGGCCTCGCCGAGGATGGAGATGCCGAGCGAACCAGAGACCCGCGCCGTCTGGCCGTTGAAGACATAGGGCTCCTGGAGCGCGGCGCAGATCTCCTCGCCGAGCGCATGGAGCCGCTCCGCACAGGCGCCTGCCTCGAAGAGGATGCCGAATTCGTCGCCGCCGAGGCGGGCTGGAAACAGGCCCTGGCCGGCAAAGGCGGTGAGCCGTTCGCCGACCTCCATGAGCAGCTTGTCGCCGATGCCGTGGCCGAACGTGTCGTTGACCGGCTTGAAACCGTCGAGGTCGATGAGGCCGAGGGCAAGGCCGGTGCCGTTTTTCTCCGCCCGTGCGATCCGTGTTTCGAGCTCGGCGCGGAACTGGCGGCGGTTGGGCAGGTTGGTCAGGCTGTCGAGATTGGCAAGGCGATGGTTCTCGTCGCTGAGGCGCTGGGTTTCCGCCTGGCGCGCCGTCAGCTCCTTCTGCGACCGGATGAGGGCGCCGAAATCCCGGTAGTAGGTGAAGAGGATGAACACCATGGCGACGGTGACGAGCGCGACGTTGAGGGCGAGCGCGGTGAAGACCGGGTTGCCCGAGGTGCCGAAGAAGATCGTGAACGGCCCGAGCACGATGGCCGTCAGCGCCAGCGCGGCGGCGCGCAGGTGCATCAGGCAGAAGATGCAGCCGACGACCGTGTTGGCAATGTAGAAGGCGACATGGGACTGCTGGTAGGCGTCGCCGTAGGGATAGAGGCTGAGCGACCAGGCGCAGAAGCCGGCGCCGAGCAGAGCGGTCAGGCGATAGGTCGAGCGCAGCCGGCCGATCGCTTCCTCATGGGTGTAACGCCGGTTGCGGCTGAACCACCAGTGCACGAGGCGAAACAGGCTGACGGCATAGAGGGCGCCGGGAACGTAAAGGGTGAGATAGGCGGGGGCCGCGCCGAAATGGGTGATGGTGAGGGCGACAGTATTCGTCACGAGCATGAAGTAGAGCAGCGGCACCTGCTTGGTAAAGGCGGCAAGCTGCGCCTGGACGAGCTCCGGATTGCCGGATTCGATCGAAAGAATGGCCTTCGTCCTGCTGAACATCGATGCGCGTGCTCCTGCCCTTGCGGAAAGAGAGAAGCATGAGTTGCTAAAATAAGTCTGAATCCACGGGCGCAACAGGTTCGCGAAAGAAAATCGTCCTATCATCCATCCTCAATCGCGAGTCCGTACCTATATTGGGGGCAGGACGGAGCGGCAGGCGGGCGATACGGCCGGCGATCCGGCGGTCGGTTTTGCCATCTCGTTGTAATCTTGATGAAATATTAGTCAGGCAAGGTTCAAATTAGAGGCAAGCGCGAAAAACCGTGGGTAAGTTTCTGCAGGCTTGAAACACGTTACCCGTGGGGATATACAGCGCGCCTTGAGATGTTCTTCAGGAGAATCGCGTTGAGTGAGAAGATCGATCTTAGCAATTTCGTCCTCGACGAGGACGATGAATTCATGAATGCAAACCAGCGGGCTTACTTTCGAGCGAAGCTGAACGCCTGGAAAAACGACATCCTGCGCGAAGCGCGCGAAACCCTCGACCACCTGGCAGAAGAAAGCGCCAACCATCCGGATCTTGCGGACCGGGCGTCTTCGGAAACCGACCGTGCCATCGAACTTCGGGCACGCGACCGCCAGCGCAAGCTGATCTCCAAGATCGATGCGGCGCTGCAGCGTCTCGACGAAGGCACCTACGGCTACTGCGAGGAAACGGGCGAACCGATCGGCCTCAAGCGTCTCGACGCCCGTCCGATCGCCACGCTTTCGATCGAGGCGCAGGAGCGCCATGAGCGTCGGGAAAAGGTGTATCGCGACGAGTAGGCCTTTCCGCGGATCCGAGGAGGTCCGAGGCAGGGTTCGCGGTGATCGAACACCGGATGTTTCCGGTGCTGGCAGGTTTCGTGCTGCCCGGTACTGGCAAGACCAAAATTAAGCCGCTGGAAACCCGCGCGTTTCCAGCGGCTTTTTTCTTGTCCGGTTCGGGTGAGGCTATCTTATGCCTTGCGGCTGGCGGCGATTTCACCGAGCAGGCGCGCCATTTCCGCTTCCGTTTCCTCGCGGCTTTTCGCGACGGGCTGCCCGTGGCCGATCGTTGCGGCGGTCTGCGTCGGGTTGAGCGTCGGCTGGCCGGCCGTGCGGGCGTTGGTGCCGGCTGCGGCATTGCTGGCCATTTCGGCTTCCAGGATCTTTTCGAATTCGCTGACCAGGGCCGGATTGTCGGCGAGCTGGGGCGTCGGCTTGGCGAGCATCGGGGTGGCCATCGGGCGCTGCACCGGCTGGCCGGCGGTCGCTTGCGCGGTGGTCGTCGCCGTGGATTGGGGCAGGACGCGCTGGCGGTTCTGTTCGAGGACGTCTTCGATACGACGCTCCGGCGTGCGCTGCTGCGTTCCCGTCTGCACCTGCTGGGTCGTCTGGACCGGCTGGGCGACGGTCTGCACGGGTGTGGTGCGGGGGGCGGCGTCTTCGTCTCCGGCATAGAGCACCTTGGCCATGGCCGAGACGCCCTCCGGCGTTGCTGCGGGCCGGCGTTCCGCGGTGCCGCTGGTCGCCGCGACCGCGCCGGCCGAGGCGGCGGTGCGGGCCGCGACCGCGGTCTCTGCCGCCTTCACCGGTGTTTCCTGCAGCATCGGCGCAGGTTCGGCGCGCTCGGTCTTGTGGACGGCCCTTTCAGCCGGTTGGGCAGTCGTGGCGGGCTGGGCACTTTCGGCCGATGCGGGGGCGATGCGCGTCTCGATGACGATGTCGGTCGGGCCGCCGATCATCAGGAGGTGTTCCACGTCGTCCCGGCGCACCAGCACGAGCCGGCGGCGCGTGTCGATCGCGGCGGCATCGAGCACGGCAAGGCGCGGCGCGCGGTTGCGGCCGCCGCGGATGAAGGGCGAGGAGGGACGGCCCCGGATGATCCAGAGCACCAGCGCGAGGCAGAGAAGGCCGAGCAGCACCACCACCGCGGCGATGACGAACTTCGTGCCGTTCTCTGCGAGAATCTCCTGGAACATGGCGCGGTCACTCCTTCTCAGCAGTTTGGCTCGGCAGCTTGGCCTCTCGGGCCGACTGGCTGCATTTGACGGCTTTCCCCGGGGTCCTACAAGCGCGGCGCACCGGTTGTCCAGCGTGTATTGCCGTCGTCATCGTCGCGTAAGTATGGCAGGTTAGGGAAATTGCGATGTATGAGCCGGGAATATTCCCTGTGAATTCGCGGCCTTGCTTCCCCTCGACGGCTTTTTGCGCTTCCCTCGTGCGGATAAACATGATTCTGGCATCGGGTTCGGGTCCAGCGCAAGGCCCTGACTGTTGCAGACGAGGGATTGATGACGACGATGAAGCGGCCGGACGGGGATAATGTGCCGATCGTGGACCGCGGGGTGCGGCCGGCGGTGGCGCTGCGCGTCGTGCTGCTCGCGATCGTGCTGGCGGCTTCGGCCGGGGCGTTCATCGTCTTCAAGAACCAGCTCGACAACGAGCTCGTGCTCGGCGTTCTCGGCGTCCTCGCCATGGCCGGCATCTTCTTCGTCGTCTCCGCGCTGATCGGCTTCATCGAGGTCATGCCGCAGGCGGCGCGCTCGGACGAGCTGGCGCGCGCCTTTCTCGATTCCCATCCGGACGGCACGGTCGTCACCGACCGCAAGGGCCGCATCGTCTATGCCAATGCCGCCTATGGCGCGCTGACCGGGGCGAACGGCGCTGCCGAGGTGCAGACGCTCGAAACCCTGCTGTCGCGCAATCGCGACGCGACCGAAGCCGTCTACCGCCTGACGAACGGCCTGCACGAGGGCAAGGAGGGGGCGGAGGAGTTCCGCGTCCAGAAATCGCTCAACCCGGCTGCCGCGGGCGGTTCCGGCGCGCAGTGGTACCGCCTCAAGGCGCGCATCCTGCCGAACCGCGACAAGCCGAAGCAGCCGCTCTACATCTGGCAGATCTCCAACATCACCTCCGAGCGGGACGACCAGGAGCGCTTCTTCAAGGAATTGCAGAACGCCATCGACTATCTCGACCACGCGCCGGCCGGCTTCTTCTCCGCCGGCCGCAAGGGCGAGATCGTCTACCTGAACGCGACGCTCGCCGAATGGCTCGGCATCGACCTTGCAAAATTCCATCCCGGCTCGCTGTCGATCGCCGAGGTGGTGGCGGGCGAGGGGCTGGCCCTCATCCAGTCCGTGCAGGCCGAGCCCGGCCTGAAGCGCACGGAAATGCTCGACCTCGACCTGCGCAAGACCAACGGCCAGAGCCTGCCGGTGCGCATCGTGCACCGCGTCTCCACGACGCGCGACGGGGCGCCGGGCGAAAGCCGCACCATTGTTCTCGCGCGCGAGGAGGGCAGCACGAACGACCAGTCCGCCTCGATCGCCTCCATGCGCTTCACGCGCTTCTTCAACAACACGCCGATGGCGATCGCTTCCGTCGACGGCGACGGCCGGATCCTGCGCACCAATGCGCCGTTCCTGAAACTCTTTTCGGGCGTCGTCTCGCGCGACGATATCGATCGCGGCGCCAAGCTCGAGACCATCGTGCACGAGACGGACCGCCTGCGCCTGCAATCGGCGCTCGACGCGGCGAAGGACCGGCAGGGCGACATCGCGCCGCTCGATTCGCTGCATCCGGCCGATGACGGCCGGCATTTCCGCTTCTATGTGAACGCCGTCATCGACCAGAGCGACGAGGCGCCGGAGGAGGCGGCCATCGTCTATGCCGTCGAGATCACCGAGCAGAAGGCGCTCGAGACGCAGATGGCGCAGACGCAGAAGATGAACGCGGTCGGCACGCTCGCCGGCGGCATCGCGCACGATTTCAACAACGTGCTGACGGCGATCCTGCTCTCCTCCGACCACCTGCTTCTGTCCGCCCGCCCGTCCGATGCGAGCTTTGCCGATCTCATGGAGATCAAGCGCAATGCCAACCGGGCGGCCGTGCTGGTGCGCCAGCTTCTCGCCTTCTCGCGCAAGCAGACGATGCGCCCGACCGTCCTGAACCTCACCGACGTCATCGGCGACCTGCGCATGCTCGTCGACCGCATGACCGGAACGAACGTCAAGATCGACGTCGAATACGGCCGCGACCTCTGGCCGGTGAAGACCGATCTCGGCCAGTTCGAGCAGGTGCTGATCAACCTTGCGGTGAACGCGCGCGACGCCATGCCGGAAGGGGGAACGATCACCTTCCGCACCCGCAATGTGGAGGCCGAGGAGGCGGCGGCGCGGAACCTGCGCGACCTGCCGCCGGGCGACTATGTGGAAGTGGAAGTGGCCGACCAGGGCACCGGCATTCCGCCCGAGATCATCGACAAGATCTTCGAGCCCTTCTTCACCACGAAGGAGGTCGGCAAGGGCACCGGGCTTGGCCTCTCCATGGTCTACGGCATCGTCAAGCAGTCCGGCGGCTACATCTATCTCGATTCCGAGGTCGGCCGGGGCACGACCTTCCGCATCCTCATGCCGCGCCACACCGAAGAGGCGGTGCCGGCGGAGGCGACGGGCACGGCACATGCGCTGCCGCAGGCCGGCGGCCAGTCTGCGGCGACGCAGGCGGCGGACAAGGAGCCGCGCGACCTTACCGGCGGTTCGGCCGTGGTGCTGCTCGTCGAGGACGAGGAGGCCGTGCGGCGCGGCGGCAAGCGCATGCTGGAGACCCGCGGCTATACCGTGCACGAGGCCGGTTCCGGCGTCGAGGCGCTCGACATCATGGAAGAGCTGAACGGCGCCGTCGACATCGTCGTCTCCGACGTGGTCATGCCCGAGATGGACGGCCCGTCGCTGCTGCGCGAGCTGCGCAAGTCCTATCCGGACCTCAAGTTCATCTTCGTCTCCGGTTACGCCGAGGACGCCTTCGCCCGCAACCTGCCGGCGGACGCCAAGTTCGGTTTCCTGCCCAAGCCGTTCTCGCTGAAGCAGCTCGCCGAGGCCGTGCGGGAAATGCTCGACGCCTGAACGCCTTCCCGCTCGCCGTACGCCCCGGGGGCAGAGCGCACGACGGCACCGCCGCCACGCAAGGAAAATGAAGACCGCGTCGGGGCGGATGCGGCCAAGCCGCTGACAACGTCCGCAAACCTTTCCTTCGTCATGGTCGGGCTTGACCCGACCATCCACAACCGTTGAAAAGAATGGATCCTCGGGGCAAGCTCGAGGATGACGGAGTATTGGGAGTGAGTTTGTCATCAAGCTGAACGTATCGGCAGGTGCGGTTTTTCCTTGCCCGTCGATCATGGTCAATGGTCGGTTAACCGCTTGCCGCTAGTGTCGAACCCGTATTGCGTATCGGGGCGACCTTGCATGTGGACCAAACACCATAAGAAGCGGAAATTCGGCCGGCTGACGTTGCCGGTAATTACAGTCGCATTCCTGTCCTACTTCGGCTATCATTCCGTCCATGGCGACTTCGGTCTCAGGGGGATGGAGGAGTTCGAACGGCAGAGAGTGACGCGCCAGGCGCGCCTGGACGTCCTCGTGCGGCAGCGCCAGATCCTGGAAAAAGAGGTGGCCCTGATGAGCGATGGCTCGCTCGAGCGCGACATGCTCGACGAAAAAGCACGCTCCTATCTCAACATGTCCAGAGCCGACGAAATCGTGATTTTCCATTGAGAGAGTGGATTAACCGAAATCTGGTTAATCGTAAATATGCCTTACTAATCAGGGGCTTGCGAAGAATATAAGCCATGCATTTATGGCATTGCTGAGGCGGACTTTCTCCCCTATGGTTTCCCCCAAGAGGCAAACATAGGGAGGAACGAATGGCTCCGCGTAAAACCGCGTCCACGTCCAGCCGCAAAACGGCGGCAAAGCCTGCAAAGAAAGACTTCACCGGCGGCACCATCGCCGATTTCTCCAAGGAAGACGACCTGAAGGCCTATCGCGAGATGCTGCTGATCCGGCGTTTCGAGGAAAAGGCCGGCCAGCTCTACGGCATGGGCTTTATCGGCGGCTTCTGTCACCTCTATATCGGCCAGGAAGCGGTCGTCGTCGGCATGCAACTGGCGCTGAAGGAAGGTGACCAGGTCATCACCGGTTACCGCGACCACGGCCACATGCTCGCTTGCGGCATGAGCGCGCGCGGCGTGATGGCGGAACTGACCGGACGTCGCGGCGGCCTTTCCAAGGGCAAGGGCGGCTCCATGCACATGTTCTCCAAGGAGAAGCATTTCTACGGCGGCCACGGCATCGTCGGTGCCCAGGTCTCGCTCGGCACGGGCCTCGCCTTCGCCAACAAGTACCGCGGCAACGACAATGTCTCGCTCGCCTATTTCGGCGACGGCGCGGCCAACCAGGGCCAGGTCTACGAAAGCTTCAACATGGCCGCGCTCTGGAAGCTGCCGGTCATCTACATCATCGAGAACAACCGCTACGCCATGGGCACCGCCGTCTCGCGCGCCTCGGCCCAGACGGACTTCTCCCAGCGCGGCGCCTCCTTCAACATCCCGGGCTTCCAGGTCGACGGCATGGATGTGCGCGCGGTCAAGGCCGCTGCCGACGAGGCCGTCGAGCACTGCCGCTCCGGCAAGGGGCCGATCATCCTCGAAATGCAGACCTACCGCTACCGCGGCCACTCCATGTCCGACCCGGCGAAGTACCGCTCGAAGGACGAGGTGCAGAAGATGCGGTCCGAGCACGACCCGATCGAGCAGGTGCGCGCCCGCCTTCTGGAAAACAAATGGGCAAGCGAGGACGATCTCAAGCAGATCGACAAGGACGTCCGTGACATCGTCGCCGACAGCGCCGATTTCGCGCAGGCCGATCCGGAGCCGGATGCATCCGAACTCTACACCGACATCCTGCTGTAATCCGGGGAGGGACACCAATGCCAATCGAGATTCTCATGCCCGCCCTGTCTCCGACCATGGAAGAGGGCACGCTCTCCAAATGGGTCAAGAACGAGGGTGACACCGTCAAGTCTGGCGACGTGATCGCCGAAATCGAAACCGACAAGGCGACGATGGAAGTCGAGGCCGTCGACGAAGGCGTGATCGGCAAGATCCTGATCCCGGCCGGCACGGAAGGCGTCAAGGTCAACACGGCGATCGCCGTGCTGTTGCAGGACGGCGAGAGCGCCGATGCGATGGCTGCGCCGAAGGCCGCCGAAAAGCAGGCCGAAGCCGCCGCGCCGAAGGTCGAGGAGGCGGAAAAGCCGACCGAACAGGGTTCTGCTTCCGCCCCCGTTCCGGCAGCGCCGAAGGGTGAAATCGCCGCCGACCCGGATATCCCGGCCGGCACCGAAATGGTCCCGACGACGGTGCGCGAAGCGCTGCGCGACGCCATGGCGGAAGAGATGCGCCGCGACGACGACGTCTTCGTCATGGGCGAGGAAGTCGCCGAATACCAGGGCGCCTACAAGATCACGCAAGGGCTGCTGCAGGAATTCGGCGCCCGCCGCGTCATCGACACCCCGATCACCGAACACGGCTTTGCCGGCGTCGGCGTCGGCGCGGCGATGACGGGCCTCAAGCCGATCGTCGAGTTCATGACCTTCAACTTCGCCATGCAGGCGATCGACCAGATCATCAACTCCGCCGCCAAGACGCTCTACATGTCGGGCGGCCAGATGGGCGCGCCGATCGTCTTCCGCGGCCCGAACGGCGCGGCGGCGCGCGTCGCTGCCCAGCACTCGCAGTGCTATGCCGCCTGGTACAGCCATATTCCGGGCCTCAAGGTGGTCATGCCCTACACGGCGGCCGATGCGAAGGGCCTCCTGAAGGCGGCCATCCGCGATCCGAACCCGGTCATCTTCCTCGAAAACGAAATCCTCTACGGCCAGAGCTTCGACGTGCCGAAGATGGACGATTTCGTGCTGCCGATCGGCAAGGCGCGCGTGCACAAGAAGGGCAACGACGCCACCGTCGTCTCCTTCGGCATCGGCATGACCTATGCCATCAAGGCGATCGCGGAACTGGAGAAGGACGGCATCGACGTCGAATTGATCGACCTTCGCACCATCCGCCCGATGGACCTGCCGACGATCATCGAATCCGTCAGGAAGACCGGCCGCCTCGTCGTCGTCGAAGAGGGCTATCCGCAGTCCTCCGTCGGCACCGAGATCGCGACCCGCGTCATGCAGCAGGCCTTCGACTATCTCGATGCGCCGATCCTGACGATCGCCGGCAAGGACGTTCCGATGCCCTATGCCGCCAATCTCGAAAAGCTGGCGCTGCCGAATGTCGGCGAAGTCGTCCAGGCGGTCAAAACCGTCTGCTACAAATAAGGGGAGGGCGCCGAAATGCCGATCAACATTACGATGCCCGCCCTCTCGCCCACCATGGAAGAGGGCAACCTCGCCAAGTGGCTGGTCAAGGAAGGCGACACCGTGAAATCCGGTGACGTCATCGCCGAGATCGAGACCGACAAGGCGACGATGGAGGTCGAGGCCGTCGACGAGGGCACGGTCGCCAAGATCGTCGTTCCCGCCGGCACGGAAGGCGTGAAGGTCAACAGCCTGATCGCCATCCTCGCCGCCGATGGCGAGGATGTGAGCGCCGCCGCTGCCGGCGGCGGTTCGGCGCCCAAGGCGGATGCCAAGCCCGCCGAAGCCAAGCCGGTCGAGGCCAAGGCCGAAGCGCCGAAGGACGCGGAAAAGCCGGCTGCTGCGGCCCCGGCTGCCACCGCATCCGCAGGTCCGGCTCCGGCCAAGGATGGCAACCGCGTGTTCTCCTCGCCGCTTGCCCGCCGCCTCGCCAAGGAAGCCGGCATCGACATTTCGGCGGTTTCCGGATCCGGCCCGCACGGCCGCGTGGTCAAGAGCGACGTCGAGAAGGCAGCGGCCTCCGGCGGTGCCAAGCCCGCTGCCGCCGCAGCGCCGGCTGCTGCCGCAGCCGCCGCCCCGGCCGCCGCGCCGAAGGGCATGTCGGACGATGCCGTGCTGAAGCTCTTCGACGAGGGCTCCTACGAGCTCGTGCCGCATGACGGCATGCGCAAGACCATCGCCAAGCGCCTGCAGGAATCCAAGCAGACGATCCCGCACTTCTACGTGTCGGTCGACGTGGAGCTTGACGCGCTGCTGGCGCTGCGCGCCCAGCTC
Source organism: Shinella granuli (assembly GCF_004341885.1). Classification (GTDB taxonomy): domain Bacteria; phylum Pseudomonadota; class Alphaproteobacteria; order Rhizobiales; family Rhizobiaceae; genus Shinella; species Shinella granuli. The sequence goes on from NZ_SLVX01000012.1 coordinate 120,591, forward strand.
AACGATTCGTCGCCGCGCAAGGAAGACAAGCCGGCCTACAAGCTTTCGGTCAACGACATGGTGATCAAGGCCATGGCGCTCGCGCTGCGCGACGTGCCGGACGCCAACGTCTCCTGGACCGATACGAACATGGTCAAGCACAAGCATGCGGATGTCGGCGTCGCCGTCTCCATTCCGGGCGGCCTGATCACACCGATCATCCGCAAGGCGGAGCTGAAGACCCTGTCGGCCATCTCCAACGAGATGAAGGACCTCGGCAAGCGCGCCAAGGAACGCAAGCTGAAGCCCGAGGAGTACCAGGGCGGCACGACCGCGGTCTCCAACATGGGCATGATGGGCGTCTCGAACTTCGCCGCCGTCGTCAACCCGCCGCATGCGACGATCCTGGCGGTCGGCGCGGGCACGGAGCGGGTCGTGGTCAAGAAGGGGGAGATGGTCATCGTCAACGCGATGACGGTCACGCTCTCCACCGACCACCGCTGCGTCGATGGGGCGCTCGGCGCCGAGCTGCTCGGGGCCTTCAAGCGCTATATCGAGAACCCGATGGGGATGCTCGTCTGAGACGCTTTCCCTCCCCCTTGCGGGGAGGGTGTCCGCGCAGCGGACGGGTGGGGGTGCCGATTGGGGCAGGAACGGTGAACATGGTCTGGAATCGCGAAAAATCGAATCCGCCCAGTCGTGAAGCGGCGATGAATGCGCCGCGCCTTCGCCGCTCGATGACGGATGCGGAACGCCGCCTTTGGGCCGCGCTTCGCAAGGAATTGCCGGGCATTCCGGGAACTCATTTCCGTCGACAAGTGCCAATCGGTCGTTACGTCGCGGATTTCGTATGTCTGGGCAGGAGGCTCGTTATCGAGGTCGACGGTGAAATCCATGCCGATGCGGGACGGAAAAGACGAGATGTCGAGCGGGAGGCTTATCTTCGTGAACAGAATTTTCGCGTCATTCGTTTCCAGAACCGCGAAGTGATGCTGGATATGACGTCTGTCCTCAGAAGGATCGCCATGGAACTCCGCGGAACCACCCCCACCCCTGACCCCTCCCCGCAAGGGGGAGGGGAATATCCCGGGGGGATGCTGTGAAAACCATTCTCTGCTACGGCGACAGCCTGACCTGGGGCTACAATGCGGAAACGCTCGACCGGCACGCCTTCGAGGATCGCTGGCCGAGCGTGCTCGCCAAGGCCCTCGGGCCCGGCGTCACCGTGATCGCGGAGGGCCTCAACGGCCGCACCACCGCCTATGACGACCATCTGGCGGATTGCGACCGCAACGGTGCGCGCATCCTGCCGACGATCCTGCACAGCCACGACCCGATCGACCTCGTCATCCTGTTCCTCGGCGCCAACGACATGAAGCCCGCCATCTGCGGCACGGCCTTCGGCGCGGTGCAGGGCATGGAGCGGCTGGTGGAGCTGGTGCGCCACCACGCCTGGTCGTTCGACGCGGCGGAAGGGCCGGAGGTGCTGATCGTCTCGCCGCCGCCGCTCTGCGAAACGGCGAACACCGCCTTCGCGGCCATGTTCGCCGGCGGCGTGGAGCAATCGGCGATGCTGGCGACGCTCTATGCGGACCTGGCGGACGAGCGCGGCTGCGGCTTTTTCGATGCGGGCTCGGTGGCCGAGACGACGCCGCTCGACGGCGTGCATCTCGACGCGCGGAACACGCGGGCGATCGGCAAGGGGCTGGAGCCGGTCGTGCGCATGATGCTCGGGCTTTGACCGGGATCAAGGAGGGAAGGCGCGGGCGCGCTAGGCTGTCACCATCATCAGAAGAAGGAGATGGACATGCCGAACACCCCGCACCAACTGGCAGAGGAATTTCCGGAGCATCTGGCCAAGATCCGCCACCTGCGCGAGATCGATGGCCACTTCCACCGGATTTCCGAGGAATACCAGGCGGTGAATCTCGCGATCCACCGCGCCGAGACGGATATCGAGCCGGTCGATGACTTCCACATGGCCGACATGCGGAAAGAAAGGATGCGGCTCAAGGATGAAATCTACGGGATGCTGACGCGGCCGGAAAAGGTCGACGAGCTTCCCTGAGGGGCGGAGTGCTTCCGCTCCTCGTCAAGGCCGCGGCGGCGCCAGTCGACCGCGGGCGCAGAAGAACAACAGAGGAGTGGAAGCGCTCATGTCGAATGCCTACGACGTCATCGTTATCGGTTCGGGTCCGGGCGGCTACATCGCCGCGATCCGCGCCGCGCAATTGGGCCTGAAGACGGCCATCGTCGAGCGCGAGCATCTCGCCGGCATCTGCTCCAACTGGGGCTGCATCCCGACCAAGGCGCTGCTGCGCTCGGCCGAGATCTTCCACTATGCCCAGCATCCGGGTGATTACGGCGTGAAGATCGAGGGCACGGTGACGCCGGACCTGAAGGCGATCGTCGCCCGCTCGCGCGGCATCGCAAGCCGCATGAACGGCGGCGTCGGCTTCCTGATGAAGAAGAACAAGGTCGACATCATCTGGGGCGAAGCCAAGCTCACCAAGCCCGGCGAGATCGTCGTCTCCAAGACGACCAAGGCGATCCAGCAGCCGCAGGCGCCGCTGCCGAAGAACGTCCTGCCGGAGGGCACCTACAAGGCCAAGCACATCGTGATTGCCACCGGCGCCCGTCCGCGCGCGCTGCCGGGCATCGAGCCGGACGGCAAGCTGATCTGGACCTACTTTGAAGCGATGAAGCCGGAGGAAATGCCGAAGTCGCTGCTCGTCATGGGCTCGGGCGCCATCGGCATCGAGTTCGCCTCCTTCTACCGCACGCTCGGTGTCGATGTGACCGTTGTCGAGGTGATGAAGACGGTGATGCCGGTCGAGGATGCGGAAATCTCGGCGCTCGCCAAGAAGCAGTTCGAGAAGCAGGGCATGAAGATCCATCTGGAGGCCAAGGTCGCCAAGGTGGAGAAGGGCGCCAACTCCATCACCGCCCATGTCGAGATGAAGGACGGCAAGGTCGAGAAGATCACCGCCGACCGCATGATCTCGGCCGTCGGCGTGCAGGCGAACATCGAGAATATCGGCCTTGAAGCCATCGGCGTGAAGACCGACCGCGGCTTCATCGCCATCGACGGCTACGGCAAGACGAACGTGCCGGGCATCTACGCGATCGGCGACGTCGCAGGTCCCCCGATGCTCGCCCACAAGGCCGAGCACGAGGCCGTCATCTGCATCGAGAAGATCGCCGGCCTGCCGAACGTGCATCCGATGGACAAGGCGAAGATCCCGGGCTGCACCTATTGCCACCCGCAGGTCGCCTCCGTCGGCCTGACGGAAGCCAAGGCCAAGGAGCAGGGCCGCGACATCCGCGTCGGCCGCTTCCCCTTCGTCGCCAACGGCAAGGCCATCGCGCTCGGCGAGGACCAGGGCCTCGTCAAGACGATCTTCGACAAGAAGACGGGCGAACTTCTGGGCGCGCACCTCGTCGGGGCGGAAGTGACCGAGCTTATCCAGGGCTTCGTCATCGCCATGAACCTCGAGACGACCGAGGAAGAGCTGATGCACACGATCTTCCCGCACCCGACCATTTCGGAAACGCTGAAGGAAAGCGTGCTCGATGCCTATGGGCGTGCACTGAACGCTTGAACGTGCTAAAGCCCGCCTCCACATGAGGCGGGCTCCTATTTTCGGTCCGCAGGATGGGCGCGACGCCGCCCGCCAGGAAAGTGGAAACGACATGGTCACCATTCTCGACCGCACCAATCTCGATCCCAACGCTCCGCGGGTGCGCCATCCGGAAAAGGCCCATCGGCCGGACACGGAAGTGCTGCGCAAGCCGGAATGGATCCGCGTCAAGGCGCCGGTTTCCAAGGGCTATCAGGAAACGCGCGACCTCGTGCGCTCGCACAAGCTGGTGACGGTGTGCGAGGAGGCGGGCTGCCCGAATATCGGCGAGTGCTGGGACAAGAAGCACGCGACCTTCATGATCATGGGCGAGATCTGTACGCGCGCCTGCGCCTTCTGCAATGTGGCGACGGGCAAGCCGAATGCACTGGACCAGGACGAGCCGGAAAACGTCGCCAAGGCCGTCAGGCAGATGGGCCTGTCGCATGTCGTCATCACCTCCGTCGACCGCGACGACCTTGCCGATGGCGGCGCGGAGCACTTCGAAAAGGTGATCTGGGCGATCCGCGCGGCTTCGCCCTCGACGACGATCGAGATCCTGACGCCGGACTTTTTGAAGAAGCCGGGGGCATTGGAGCGCGTCGTCGCGGCCAAGCCGGACGTCTTCAACCACAACATGGAGACCGTGCCGGGCAACTATCTCACGGTGCGCCCTGGCGCGCGCTACTTCCACTCCGTGCGCCTCTTGCAGCGCGTGAAGGAGCTGGATCCGACCATGTTCACCAAGTCGGGCATCATGGTGGGCCTCGGCGAAGAGCGCAACGAAGTGCTTCAGTTGATGGACGACCTCAGGACCGCCGATGTCGACTTCCTGACCATCGGCCAGTATCTCCAGCCGACCCGCAAACATCACAAGGTCGACCGCTTCGTGACGCCGGACGAGTTCAAGTCCTATGAGACGGTCGCCTACAGCAAGGGCTTCCTGATGGTCTCCTCCAGCCCGCTGACGCGCTCCTCGCACCATGCCGGCGATGACTTCGCCCGGCTTCGGGCGGCGCGCGAGCGCAAACTTCTTGCTGCCGCGGAATAGACTTTTTCGCCGCCTTCCTTTAAGCCCCGCCGTCCTGCCCGACGGCGGGGTTTTTCGTTTCGGGGACGGCGATGACGGTTTCGATCACGATGGAGGACGCGGCCGAACGGCTGAAGACCGCGCAGCGCGTGCTGGTCATCGGGTGCTCGGGCAGCGGTAAGTCGACGCTGGCGCGAAAGCTCGGCGCGCGGCTGGGCCTGCCCTATGTCTCGATGGACCGCGAGATCTTCTGGCTGCCGGGCTGGACGGTGCGTCCGCGTGCGGAAGCCCTGGCGCGCCTGCGGGCGATCCTGGCGGAGGAGCGCTGGATCATCGACGGCACCAGCCCCGGCACGCTCGAACTGCGCCTGCCGCGCACGCATCTCGTCCTCTGGCTTCGCCCGCCGCGCTGGACGTCGCTTTACGGCGTGCTCTCGCGCTGGCTGAAATTCCGCGGCCGGTCGCGGCCGGAAATGGCCGATGGCTGCCCGGAGCGGATGACGCGCGAATTCCTCACCTATATCTGGAACTTCGAGAAGACGCAGAGCCCGGAAATCGAGGAGAACCTTGCGGCATATGGCCCTGATGTGCCGGTTTGCGTGTTGAAATCCAAGGCGGAGAACCGCCGGCTACTTGCCATCCTCGCGCGGCAATATTAGCTCTCGGCCATGCCCCAGTTCGAAACCCGCCGTCCGGTTCCCCACACGCCAGAACAGATGTACGACCTCGTCGCCGATGTCGAGCGCTATCCGGAATTCCTGCCGCTCTGCGAGGCGCTGACCGTTCGTTCGCGCAAGGAGCGCGACGGCAAGGAGCTCCTGGTCGCCGACATGACCGTCGGCTACAAGGCGATCCGCGAGACCTTCACCACCCAGGTCCTGCTCAACCGCGCCGAGCGGGCGATCGACGTCAAATATATCGACGGGCCGTTCCGCTATCTCGACAACCGCTGGCGCTTCGAGGCGCTGCCCGACGGCGGCTGCTCGGTGCATTTCTTCATCGACTACGAGTTCAAGAGCCGCATTCTCGGCGCGCTGATGGGCTCGATGTTCGACCGTGCCTTCCGCATGTTCACCGACGCCTTCGAGAAACGCGCCTCGACGATCTACGGCGGCTGAACAAAAAGCCCCGGTCATCCGTCATCCACCCGAAGGTCAACGGCCGGGAGGCGGGCGATGGGACGTTTGCGCTGTTTTCTATTGGCGTCTTCGATATGCGCGGCTCATGGCGCCTCCGCCGAGCCGGACCTCGCGCTCCTGCGCAAGCCGGGAAGCTACGTGCTGCTGCTCGATGCCGACAAACGCCCGATCGCCGGCAATTACTGGCTCTCCGAAGGGCTGAAGGTGAGCACGCGGTCGCGCAATCCCGGATCCTATCCCGAGCCGCTTGTCTACAGCGACCAGGATTTTCCGCCCGGCCGCGTTGCCAACATGTATCTGTTCCTCAACGGGAAGGAGACCGTGACGCCGGACATCAGGGCCGTGCCCGTCGGCGAGACGGCGACGGTGACGCGCAGGTTCGAGCCGATGGGGCAACTGGCGGGAAAGGCCGAGGCGCGAAGCCTCACCTACAGGCTCACCACCGTCGCTGTCATCTCCGAGGCGATGGCCGGTGCAAAGCTCCTCAGCCGGATCTACGAGATCGCGCCGGTGGATCCGGCGAACAAGGAGATGGACTGGGGACGACGGGTCTATATCGAGACCCTCGACCTCGACATTTCCCGCGAGCAGGCGGCGCGCGTCGTCGACATCGAGACCGGCAAGGCCGGCAGCACGGGGGATTTCGAGGGCATCTATGCCAGCCGCGTGCTTGCGGGCGACGACTACGCCACATGCATGGCGGAGAAGCGCGCCGGCAAGGAATATCAGGACGCCGTTCGCCGCGAGCATGAGACGAACGATGCCTGGATGGCCAAGGAATACCTGGCGACGGGCGTTCCCTGGTGGGAGCAGGACGACGCGGCGGTCCGCATGGAGGCCTTGCTCAACGTTACCGGGCTCTGTCTGCCGGGAGCGGCGAAATAGCTCAGTCCGCTTCCGACAATTCTATCAGCATTTCGAGCGCCGTTCGCACCGTTGCAAGGCGCACGGCGCTGCGGCCGATATCGCCGTAGCGCATTTCCCGGTGCAGCGTTTCATGCCCCCTGCGGGCGGCGGCGAGGTGGACGAGGCCGACCGGCTTTTCCTCCGAACCGCCGCCGGGGCCGGCGATGCCGGTCACGGCAACCGAGATGTTCGCGGCGGAATTGCCGATGGCGCCTTCGGCCATCTCGATGGCGGTCGGGCGGGAGACGGCGCCGTGCGCCTTCAGCGTGGCATTGGCGACGCCGATCATCTCCCGCTTCGCTTCGTTGGAATAGGTCACGAAGCCGCGGTCGAAGACGTTCGACGAGCCCGATATCTCGGTGATTGCGCCGGCGATGAGGCCGGCGGTGCAGGATTCGGCGGTGGCGATCAACAGGCCGCGCTCCGTGAAATCGGCGACGATTTTTCGCGCGATGTCTTCGATGTCCCTTGACCAGAGGCTCATGCGTCGGTTCCCCCGTAGACGACGGTGGCGGTGGCGATGGCGGCGATGCCCTCGCGGCGGCCGATGAAGCCGATCTTCTCGTTGGTCGTCGCCTTGACCGAGCAACGGTCGATGGAGATGCCGAGGAAATCGGCAAGGTTGCGGCGCATCGCCTCGCGGTGCGGGCCGACCTTGGGCGCCTCGGCGATCAGCGAGACGTCGGCGTTCATGATCGTGCCGCCCTTCGCGCGCACGATGCCGGCGGCATGTTCGAGGAAGATGCGCGAGGCCGCGCCCTTCCATTGCGGATCGGAGGGCGGGAAATGATCGCCGATATCGCCCGCCCCGCAGGTGGCGAGCAGCGCGTCCGTCAGCGCATGCAGCGCGACGTCGGCGTCGGAATGGCCGGAGAGCTTCTGGTCGTGCGCAATGAAGAGGCCGCAGAGCGTGACGCCGTCGCCTTCCACGAGCTGGTGCACGTCATAGCCGTTGCCGGTGCGAACGTCCGGCAGGCCGTGGGAAAGGCGCTGGTCGGCCATGGCGATATCCTTCTGCAAGGTGAGCTTGACGTTGCCGGCGCTGCCCTCGACGAGATGCACGCGAACGCCCGCCCATTCGGCGATCGAGGCGTCGTCGGTGAAATCGGTGCGGCCGGAGGCGCTGGCGCGGCGGTGGGCCTCCAGGATGGTGGCGAGGTGGAAGGATTGCGGCGTCTGGGCGGCGAAGAGGCCGGAACGTGAGACGGTCTCGGCGACATTGCCGTTGGCGTCCGCCCGCTTCAGCGTGTCGGCCACCGCGACGGCCGGCAGCACGGCACGGGCGCCGTGCTGGAAGGCGGTGAGGGTACGCTCCAGGATGGCGGGCTCGACGAAGGGGCGCACCGCATCCTGGATGAGGACGTGGCTGACCTCGCCCGCCGGAAGGGCCTCCAGGCCGGCAAGCACGGACTGCTGGCGCGTCGGGCCGCCATGGACGACGGTGAGGCGCTCCCCGGCGGGAAGGGCGGCGGCGCGGGCCGTTTCGAACAGGGCCGCGTCATCGGGGTGTATCACGACCACGATATGCCGGGCGTGCGGCCAATTGACAAAGAGATCGAGCGTATGGGAGATGACCGGCCTTCCGCCGATGCGCCGGTACTGCTTGGGGCCTTCGGCATGGCTGCCGGCCCGTTCGCCTCGCCCGGCGGCGACGATCACCACACCGCAGGATAGCGCATTTTCCGCCAGCATTTCGGTCTCGCACCTCCCGGTTCAAAGCGTTTTGAGGTGGTTTAGCCGGAAGGATGGCGCAATTCCAGCGTCCTTTGGAAAATTGCGGCGGCATGTGATTGCGGCTTGGCAAGAACGACAAGAATGGCTAAAAATAGTGCACAGACATGACTTGCTTGAAAGATGAGCATTTGACGATCCCCTCCCTGTCAGCGCCGCTCGATGTCGGCGGCCGGAGCCTTCGCAACCGGGTGGTTCTGGCGCCGATGTCCGGCGTCACGGACCTGCCGTTCCGCGATCTCGCCTGGCGTTTTGGCGCGGGGCTGGTGGTCACCGAGATGGTGGCGAGCCGGGAACTGGCGCTGAACGCGCGGGAAAGCTGGTCGCGCATCCGCAATTGCGGCATCCGCCCGCACATGGTGCAGCTTGCCGGCCGCGAGGCGCACTGGATGGCCGAGGCGGCGAGGATCGCCGAAGGCGAAGGCGCCGACATCATCGACATCAATATGGGCTGCCCCGCCAAGAAGGTGATCGGCGGCTATTCCGGCTCGGCGCTGATGCGCGATCCCGACCATGCGCTCGGCCTGATCGAGGCGACCGTCAAGGCGGTGAAGGTGCCGGTGACGGTGAAGATGCGGCTCGGCTGGGATCACGATTCGATCAATGCGCCGCATATCGCGGCCCGCGCCGAGGTGGCGGGAGCGGCGATGATCACCGTGCACGGGCGCACGCGCATGCAGTTCTACGAGGGCAGGGCCGATTGGGACGCGATCCGCGCGGTGCGCGACGTGCTCTCCATTCCGCTGGTGGCCAACGGCGATGTCGATACCGCGCAGGATGCCGAAGACATCCTGCGGCGTTCCGGCGCCGATGCGGTGATGGTCGGGCGCTCGGCGCAGGGCCGGCCGTGGCATCCGGCGGTGCTGGCCGGCGCCTGCACGCATCCCTCGACGGCGGAGATCGCCGTCCTTGCGGTGGAGCACTATCGCATGATGCTCGATTTCTACGGCGCCGAGGCGGGGCTGCGCCATGCGCGAAAACATCTCGGCTGGTATCTGGAGCGCTTCGCCCCCGGCTTCACCGGCCCGGCCAAGGCCGAGCTCATGACGGCGCGCGACAGCGATTTCGTCGCTGACAGATTGGCCGAGGCGCTGCTCGCCGGCGCGGCGCCGGCACTCGGAGAAGCGGCATGACAGGCAAGCCGGTCGACCCCAATGCCGCGAAGGCGCCGGACCTGGCGCTCGCCGTGCTCAACGCCATCCAGAACCCGGTCATCCTCGTCGATGCGGGCGGGCTGATCGCCTTTGCCAACTGGGAGGCGGAATCCTTCTTCGGGGCGAGCGCCGGCTATCTCGCCCGGCACGACATTTCCACCTTCATTCCCTTCGGCAGCCCGCTCCTGACGCTGATCGACCAGGTGCGCGAGCGCAAGGCGCCGGTCAGTGAATACCGCGTGGACTTGAGTTCGCCGCGGCTCGGCGCGGAAAAGCTCGTCGATATCTATGTCGCGCCCGTGACGACCGAGCCGGGGTCGGTGGTGGTCGTCATCCAGGAGCGCTCGATGGCGGACAAGATCGACCGGCAGCTCACCCATCGCGGTGCGGCCCGCTCGGTGACGGGGCTTGCCTCCATGCTGGCGCACGAGATCAAGAATCCGCTCTCCGGCATCCGCGGCGCCGCGCAGCTTCTCGAAACGTCCGTCGGCGACGAGGACCGGGCGCTGACGCGGCTCATCTGCGACGAGACGGACCGCATCGTCTCGCTGGTCGATCGCATGGAGGTGTTTTCCGACGAGCGGCCGGTCGACCGCGTGCCGCTCAACATCCACTCCGTGCTCGACCATGTGAAGATCGTCGCCAAGGCGGGTTTTGCGCGCAACATCAAGATCACCGAGCTCTACGACCCGTCGCTGCCGCCGGTCTTCGCCAATCGCGACCAACTGGTGCAGGTGTTCCTCAACCTCATCAAGAACGCCTCCGAGGCGATCGGCGACCGGCCGGACGGCGAAATCCAGCTGACGACCGCCTACCGCCCGGGCATCCGCCTCTCCGTCGCCGGCACGCGGGAGAAGATTTCGCTGCCGCTGGAATTCTGCGTGCACGACAACGGGCCGGGCGTGCCGGCGGACCTCCTGCCGCATCTTTTCGATCCCTTCATCACCACCAAGACCAACGGCTCGGGCCTCGGCCTCGCGCTGGTGGCGAAGATCATCGGCGGGCATGGCGGCATCGTCGAATGCGACAGCCAGGGATCCCGGACCACCTTCCGCGTGCTGATGCCGGCCTCGCGCGGCGTCAGCGAAGACGACGACTTTCCCAAGACCAAAGGACATGATTGATGACAGGCGCCACAGTCCTCGTTGCCGATGACGATGCCGCGATCCGCACGGTTCTCAACCAGGCTCTCAGCCGCGCGGGTTATGACGTGCGCATCACCTCCAATGCGGCGACGCTGTGGCGCTGGATCGCCGCCGGCGAGGGCGACATCGTCGTCACCGACGTGGTGATGCCGGACGAGAACGCCTTCGACCTCCTGCCGCGCATCAAGAAGGCGCGGCCGGACCTGCCAGTGCTCGTGATGAGCGCGCAGAACACCTTCATGACGGCGATCAAGGCCTCGGAGAAGGGCGCCTACGACTACCTGCCGAAACCCTTCGACCTCACCGAACTGATCGCGATCATCGGCCGGGCGCTGTCCGAGCCGAAGCGCAAGCCCGCGCGGCTCGACGACGACACGCAGGACGGCATGCCGCTGGTCGGCCGATCGGCGGCGATGCAGGAGATCTACCGCGTGCTCGCCCGGCTGATGCAGACGGACCTGACGCTGATGATCACCGGCGAATCGGGCACCGGCAAAGAGCTGGTGGCCCGCGCGCTGCACGACTACGGCAAGCGCCGCAACGGCCCCTTCGTCGCCATCAACATGGCGGCCATTCCGCGCGACCTCATCGAATCCGAACTGTTCGGCCATGAGAAGGGCGCCTTCACCGGCGCGCAGAACCGCTCGACCGGCCGCTTCGAGCAGGCCGAGGGCGGCACGCTGTTCCTCGACGAGATCGGCGACATGCCGATGGATGCGCAGACCCGGCTTCTGCGCGTGCTCCAGCAGGGGGAATATACCACCGTCGGCGGCCGCACGCCGATCCGCACCGACGTGCGCATTGTCGCGGCGACCAACAAGGATCTGAAACAGTCGATAAATCAAGGGCTTTTCCGGGAAGACCTCTACTATCGCCTTAACGTCGTGCCGCTGCGCCTGCCGCCGCTGCGCGACCGGGCGGAGGACATTCCGGACCTCGTGCGCCATTTCGTGCAGCAGGCGGAAAAGGAAGGGCTCGACGCCAAGCGCTTCGACCAGGAGGCGCTGGAGCTGATGAAGGCGCATCCCTGGCCGGGCAATGTGCGCGAGCTGGAAAACGTCGTGCGCCGCCTCACCGCGCTCTATCCGCAGGACGTCATCACCCGCGAGATCATCGAGACGGAGCTGCGCGCCGATATCCCGGACAGCCCGATCGAGAAGACCGTGGTGCGCAGCGGCTCTCTGTCCATCTCCCAGGCGGTGGAGGAGAACATGCGGCAGTATTTCGCCAGCTTCGGCGACGGCCTGCCGCCGACCGGGCTTTACGACCGCGTGCTCGCCGAGGTGGAATATCCGCTGATTCTCGCCGCGCTCACTGCCACCCGCGGCAACCAGATCAAGGCGGCCGACCTGCTCGGCCTCAACCGCAACACGCTGCGCAAGAAAATTCGCGAACTGGGTGTGTCCGTATACAGAAGTTCGCGCTCCGCTTGACTTGATGGCCGCAGGCGTTGCATTTTGGCCACAATCTGTTGCTTGAGGGTAACAGAGGGGTTTGCGGCCGAATAGGTCCGCGTGCCCGATCGTCATGGATGCGGGTGCGAATGCGGCCGGTCCCTCGCGCGGTCGGCGCTACTCCGGAAAACACGAGAAGAACGCCGGCGCCTTTCGGGATGCCCGGCCGGGGAAGCGATGCGGCAGATGACGGACGGCGTGAGCCTGCTTTCGAGCGAAAATGGAAGGGGAGCGGGCGGCGACCGGCGCGCTTCCTTCGCCTTGCCCGGCCTGGTGCTGGCCGGCGGCGCCCTCGTCGCCGCGACGATCTCGCTTTTCATCCTGCTCGGCCTGACGCCGATCAAGCCGGAGGCCAATGTCGTCATCGCCTCGGCGGCGATCAATGCGGTCTTCATCGTCGGCCTTGTGTTCCTGATCGGCCGCGAGATCCTGCGCCTGTTGCGCGCCCGTCGCCGCGGCCGCGCCGCCGCGCGCCTGCATGTGCGCATCGTGGCGCTGTTCTCCATCGTCGCGATCACCCCGGCGGTACTCGTCGCCATCTTCGCCTCCATCACGCTCGATGTCGGCCTCGATCGCTGGTTCTCCATCCGCACCCAGTCGATCGTCAGTTCCTCGCTCAACGTGGCGCAGGCCTATGTGCTGGAGAATGCGAGCTACCTGCAGGGCCAGACCGCCTCGATGGCGAATGACCTCGACCGCAACCGCCAGCTCTACAGCCTCGACCGCACCGGTTTCGTCGACCTGATGACGCGGCAGGCGCGCGGGCGCGGCATGCTCGGCGCCTTCCTCCTGCGTGCCGACGGCTCGACCATCCTGCAGGCCAATATCCAGATCGAGAACCCGCTGCCGGCCGTGCCGGAGGATGCGCTAAAGGCCTCTGCCGCCGGCCAGCCGACGCTGATACCGCCGGGCACGACGAATCTCGTCGGCGCCATCATCAAGCTCGACAACATTTCCGACGCCTTCCTCTATACGATCCGCACCGTCGACCCCGAGGTCATGCGCTCCATGCGACTGATGGAGGAGAACACGGCGGAGTACCGGGCGCTGGAGGCGGGGCGCACGACGCTGCAGATCGCCTTCGGCGTGCTCTATCTCGGTTTTGCCCTCATCGTGCTGCTCGCCGCGATCTGGACGGCGATCGCCGTCGCCGACCGCATCGTCCGGCCGATCCGCCAGCTCATCGGCGCGGCCGACAGTGTCGCCTCGGGCAATCTCGACGTCAGCGTGCCGGTGCGCACGGTCGATGGCGACGTCGGCAACCTCTCGCGCACCTTCAACAAGATGATCGCGGAAATCCGCGCGCAGCAGGAGCAGATCCTCGATGCGAAGGACGAGGTCGATCACCGCCGTCGTTTCATCGAGGCGGTGCTGTCGGGCGTGACGGCGGCGGTCATTGGCGTGGAAGAGGACGGGCGCGTGACCATCGCCAATCTTTCGGCCGAGATCCTGCTCGGGCGCAACGCGAGTGAGCTGATCGGCAAGCCGTTGACCGAGGTGGCGCCGGAGATTGCGGCGGTGCTGGCCGAGGGCTCCACCCGCCACCGCAACAATTACCGCAAGCAGATCAACATCATGCACGGCGGGAAGGAGCGGACGCTGAACGTGCAGGTGACGCGCGAGGAGGCGAAGGATGCAAAGGAATCCTATGTCGTCACCATCGACGACATCACCGATCTCGTCATCGCGCAGCGCTCCACCGCCTGGGCGGACGTGGCGCGGCGCATCGCCCACGAGATCAAGAACCCGCTGACGCCGATCCAGCTTTCCGCCGAACGCATCCGCCGTCGCTACGGCAAGCAGATCGATCCCGAGGATCGCGCGGTCTTCGACCAGTGTACGGACACGATCGTGCGACAGGTCGAGGACATCGGCCGCATGGTCGACGAATTCTCCGCCTTCGCGCGCATGCCGAAGCCGACGAAGGAGCGTTCGGACCTGCGCAACATCCTGAAGGACGCGGTCTTCCTGCGCGAGATGGGCAATACCCATGTCGATTTCCGCAAGGATCTCGGCGAGGTGCCGCTGGAGGGGCTGTTCGACACGCGCATGCTCGGCCAGGCCTTCGGCAATCTCATCAAGAATGCGGTGGAGGCCATCGAGGCGCTTCCTCCGGACGTGGCGCGCGAGGAGCGGAAGATCCTCGTGCGGGCGACGCCCGATGACGCAGGACGGCGGTTCGTCGTTGACGTGATTGACAACGGCAGGGGTTTGCCGACGGAGAACCGGCACCGGATTCTCGAACCCTACATGACGATGCGCGAGAAGGGCACGGGGCTCGGCCTCGCCATTGTGAAGAAGATCATCGAGGACCACGGTGGGCAACTGGAACTGCATGACGCCCCCGCGGATTTCGACAACGGCCAGGGGGCGATGATCCGCGTGATCCTGCCCTACGAGGAAACGGCGGCCGTCGATGCGGACAAGAAGAGCAAGGAAGTGAGCCATGGCGTCTGATATTCTTGTGGTGGATGACGAAGAGGACATCCGCGAGATCGTCTCCGGCATTCTTTCGGACGAGGGGCACGAGACGCGCACCGCCTATGACAGCGACAGCGCGCTCGCCGCCATCAGCGACCGCGTGCCGCGCCTCGTCTTCCTCGACATCTGGATGCAGGGCAGCAAGCTCGACGGCCTTGCGCTGCTCGACGAGATCAAGAGCCGCCATCCGGACCTGCCTGTCGTGATGATCTCCGGCCACGGCAATATCGAGACGGCCGTCTCGGCCATCCGCCGCGGCGCCTATGATTTCATCGAGAAGCCGTTCAAGGCGGACCGGCTGATCCTCATCGCCGAGCGGGCGCTGGAGAATTCCAAGCTGCGCCGCGAGGTGACGGAGCTGAAGAAGCGCTCCGGCGATCCGGTGGAGCTGATCGGCACCTCCGTCGCCGTCTCGCAGTTGCGCCAGAACATCGAGAAGGTCTCGCCGACCAACAGCCGCATCATGATCCTTGGCCCCTCCGGTTCCGGCAAGGAGCTGGTGGCGCGCATGATCCACCGCAAGTCGAGCCGCGCGAACGGCCCGTTCGTCGTGCTGAACGCGGCGGCGATCACGCCCGAGCGCATGGAGATCGCGCTGTTCGGCACGGAGGGCACGCCCGGCCAGCCGCGCAAGACCGGGGCGCTGGAAGAGGCGCATGGCGGCATCCTCTATCTCGACGAGATCGGCGAAATGCCGCGCGAGACGCAGAACAAGATCCTGCGCGTGCTCGTCGACCAGCAGTTCGAGCGCGTCGGCGGCTCCAAGCGGGTGAAGGTGGATGTGCGCATCATTTCCTCCACCGCCTACAATCTCGAAAGCCTGATCGCCGAGGGCGGTTTTCGCGAGGACCTCTATCATCGGCTCGCGGTCGTGCCCGTGCGCGTGCCGCCGCTTGCCGAGCGGCGCGAGGACATTCCCTTCCTCGTCGACATGTTCATGCGCCAGATCAGCGAGCAGGCGGGCATCCGCTCCCGCAAGATCGGCGACGACGCGCTGGCGGTGCTGCAGGCGCACGACTGGCCGGGCAATATCCGCCAGTTGCGCAACAATATCGAGCGTCTGATGATCCTCGCCCGCAGTGACGGCCCGGACACGCCGATCAGTGCCGACATGCTTCCGACGGAAGTGGGCGACATGCTGCCGAAGATCTCCACGCAGGGCGACCAGCACATCATGACGCTGCCGCTGCGCGAGGCGCGCGAAATGTTCGAGCGGGACTATCTCATCGCCCAGATCAACCGCTTCGGCGGCAACATTTCCCGCACGGCCGAATTCGTCGGCATGGAGCGCTCCGCGCTCCATCGCAAACTGAAGTCGCTTGGCGTATAAGGCGCCGAGCGACGTGAGGGATTCTGGGGCATGAAGGTCATCATCTGCGGTGCGGGACGCGTCGGCTACGGGATTGCGGAACGGCTCTCGCAAGAGGGCAACGATGTTTCGGTGATCGACACGCAGCCCTCGCTGATATCGGCCATCACCGAGACGCTCGATGTCAGCGGTATTGTCGGCCATGGCGCGCATCCCGAGGTGCTGGCCAAGGCCGGCGCCGACCAGGCGGACATGCTGATCGCCGTCACGCTGTTCGACGAGATCAACATGGTCGCCTGTCAGGTGGCCCATTCGCTGTTCAACGTGCCGACGAAGATCGCCCGCATCCGCTCGCAGAGCTACCTCGCACCGGAATATTCCGACCTCTATTCCCGCGACGACATGCCGATCGACGTCACCATCTCGCCGGAAATCGAGGTGGGCAAGATGGTGCTGCGGCGCATTTCCTTCCCGGGCGCGACCGACGTGGTGCGCTTTGCCGATGACCGCATCGTCATGGTGGCGATCGAATGCATGGAGGATTGCCCGGTCGTCGAGACGCCGCTGAAGCAGCTCAGCGAACTCTTTCCGGACCTCAACGCCACCGTCACCGGCATCTTTTCCAATGGAAAACTGTTCGTGCCGAACTCCACCGACCAGCTGCATTCGGGCGATCTTGCCTATGTGGTCTGCGACAAGGAGCATGTCCGGCGCACGCTGGCGCTGTTCGGCCATGAGGAGCAGGAGGCGGCGCGCATCGTCATCGCCGGCGGTGGCAATATCGGCTATTTCGTCGCCAAGGCGATCGAGGACTACCAGGCGAAGACGCGTCTGAAGATCATCGAGAGCGACCGCGAGCGCGCCGTGGCGATCGCCGACAAGCTGCGCAATACCGTCGTGCTGCACGGCTCGGCGCTCGACCAGAAGATGCTGCTGCAGGCGGATATCCAGGATGCGGACCTGATCGTCGCGCTGACCAACAACGACCAGATCAACATTCTAGGCAGCGTGATGGCCAAGCGTCTCGGCTGCAAGCAGAACCTCGTGCTGATCAACGATCCGATGTACCAGGATTTCACCAAGACGCTCGGCATCGACGCGCATATCAATCCGCGCGCGGTGACGATATCGGGCATCCTGCAGCACGTCCGCAAGGGCCGCATCCGCTCGGTCTATGCGGTGCAGAAGGGCTCTGCCGAGGTGATCGAGGCGGAGGCGCTGGAGACCTCGCCGCTCGTCGGCCGGCCGCTGCGCGAGATCGAGCTGCCGCCCGGCATCCGCATCGGCGCGATCTACCGCGACAAGGCGGTGATCCGGCCGGACGGCAGCACGAAGATCAAGGCGAAGGATCGCGTCGTGCTGTTCGCCGCCGCCGCGGCCGTACGCCATGTCGAGCAGCTCTTCCGCGTCAGCATCCAGTATTTCTAGGAAACCCCATGCCGCGCATCGCCTATGTCAACGGCCGTTATGTCCGCCATGCCGATGCGGCGGTGCCTATCCTGGATCGCGGTTTCGTCTTTGCCGATGCGGTCTACGAGGTCTGCCAGGTCCAGCAGGGTCATATCGTCGATCTGTCGCGTCATCTCGACCGGCTCGACCGGTCGCTTGCGGAAATCCGCATCCGCCCGCCAATGCCGCGCGCGGCGCTGACCGGCATCCTGCGGCAGGTGCTGCGCCGCAACCGCGTGACCAACGGCATGGTCTATCTTCAGGTGACGCGCGGCGTCGCCAAGCGGGATCATGTCTTTCCCTCGCCGGAGGTGCGCCCCACGCTGGTCGTCACGGCGAAAAGCCTGGACCCCGCGGTGAACGCCGCCAAGTATGCGACGGGCGTCAAGGCGGTCACGGTCGCCGACAACCGCTGGGGGCGGGTGGACATCAAGACCGTCGGCCTGCTGCCGAACGTCCTGGCCCGCCAGCAGGCGAAGGAGGCCGGCGCGCAGGAGGCGATTTTTGTGGATGCGGAGGGCAATGTCACGGAGGGCGGCGCGACGAATCTCTGGATCGTCGACAGGGCGGGAACGCTCGTCACGCGGCCGGCCGACCACGGCATCCTCAACGGCATCACCCGCACGACGCTGATGGATGTCGCCGGAACGCTCGGGCTTGCCGTCGAGGAGCGCCGGTTTTCCGTGGCGGAGATGCTGGACGCGCGGGAAGTGTTCGTGACCGGGGCGACGACGATCTGCCTGCCGGTCGTCGCCATCGACGGGCACACGATCGCCAACGGCCATCCCGGCATGACGGCACAGAAAATCCGCGAGGCCTTTTTCGCCGTTGCGGAGAAGACCGCGATTTGATACCAAAATCGACGGTCCGCCACGTCGTGTCGGGCATGGGGACATTTTATTTTAGTCAACCGGTCTCAAGGGCCGGCAATCAGAAAGAAGCGGCGCGATGGCGGAACGTTCTCAGAACCTGCAGGATCTTTTTCTTAATACCGTTCGCAAGCAAAAGATTTCCCTGACGATCTTTCTCATCAACGGGGTCAAACTGACCGGGGTTGTCACCTCCTTCGACAATTTCTGCGTGCTGCTCCGTCGCGACGGTCATTCGCAGCTCGTGTACAAGCACGCGATCTCGACCATCATGCCCGGCCAGCCGTTGCAGATGTTCGAGACCGAGGAAAGCGGCTCCTGACAGGACCCAAGATCATTAAAAAATCCGATACAAGCAAGGATTCCATCGTTCCGGAGGCTGAAAAGCACCGGGACGATATGCGTGCCGTCGTCATCGTGCCGGTCCTGAAGGCCGCGCGCGGAAAACCCGATCCGACGGTGACCACGCGGTCCGACGAGGCGCGGCTGGAAGAGGCCGTCGGCCTTGCGCGCGCCATCGACCTCACCGTCGCCCATTCGGCCATCGTGCCCGTCAGCCAGCCGAAGCCCGGCACGCTGCTCGGCACCGGCAAGATCGCGGAGATCAAGGCGGCGCTCGACGAACACGATGCCGGCCTCGTCATCGTCGATCATCCGCTGACGCCGGTGCAGCAGCGCAACCTCGAAAGGGAGTGGGGCGCCAAGGTCATCGACCGCACGGGCCTCATCCTCGAAATCTTCGGCCGGCGCGCCTCCACCAAGGAAGGCACGCTGCAGGTCGAGCTCGCCCATCTCAACTACCAGAAGGGCCGGCTGGTCCGCAGCTGGACCCACCTCGAGCGCCAGCGCGGCGGCGCCGGCTTCATGGGCGGCCCGGGCGAAACGCAGATCGAGGCCGACCGCCGGCTCCTGCAGGACAAGATCGTCAAGCTGGAGCGCGAGCTGGAGCAGGTGCGCCGCACCCGCCAGTTGCACCGCTCCAAGCGCAAGAAGGTGCCGCATCCGATCGTTGCGCTCGTCGGCTATACGAACGCCGGCAAGTCGACGCTGTTCAACCGCATCACCGGGGCAGGGGTTCTGGCCGAGGACATGCTCTTCGCCACGCTCGACCCGACGCTGCGCCGCATGAAGCTGCCGCAGGGCCGCACCGTCATCCTGTCCGACACCGTGGGCTTCATCTCGGACCTGCCGACCCACCTCGTCGCCGCCTTCCGCGCGACGCTGGAAGAGGTGCTGGAGGCGGACCTGATCCTGCATGTGCGCGACATGTCAGACCCTGACAACGGCGCGCAGTCCTCGGACGTTCTGCGCATCCTCGCCGATCTCGGCATCGACGAGAAGGACGGCGCCGAGCGCATCCTCGAGGTCTGGAACAAGATCGACCGGCTGGAGCCCGAAGCGCGCGCGGCGCTGGTGCAGAAGGCCGAGGGCCAGCCGAACGTCATCGCCGTCTCCGCCATCTCCGGCGAGGGCGTCGACAGGCTGCTTTCCGAGATCAACCAGCGGCTTTCCGGTGTGCTGGTCGACCGCGACGTCATTCTGCCGGTCACGCTGCTGCAGCTTCTGCCCTGGGTCTACGACCATTCGATCGTCGATGGACGCGAGGACCTGGAGGACGGCACCGTGCGGCTGGACCTGCGGCTGACCGAAACGGAAGCCGCCGAACTCGACCGCCGGCTCGGCATCGGGCAGAAGGCGGTGCGGGAGGATTGGGAGCGGTAAGGGGCGGCAAGTCTGCAGAAAAGCCCCTCATCCGCCTGCCGGCACCTTCTCCCCGCAAGCGGGACGAAGGGGATGCAGCGCCGGTTTCCCCAAACGGAAACGTCTCGGATGAAGAGAAGGCCTTTCGTCTTGCCCCTTCTCCCCGCTTGCGGGGAGAAGGTCGCGGCAGCGGGATGAGGGGCTTTGAGACCCTTTACGTCTCCAGCTGCCGCTCGATCCGCTTTGCCGCCTGCCAAAGCGCCTCCATGCGCTCCAGCGTTGCCCCTTCGAGGCTTTCGCCATTCGCGGCAAGGCTGTCCTCGATATGCAAGAATCGGTTGCGGAATTTCGTATTCGTGCCGCGCAGGGCCATTTCCGGGTCGGCGCCGACATGGCGGCCGATATTGACCAGCGCGAAGATGAGGTCGCCGAGCTCGTCGGCGACGGCCTTTTGGTCGTCGTTGCGCAGCGCCTCGCGCAGCTCGCCGACCTCCTCCTCGATCTTGTCGAGGATCGGCGCCGGCTCGGACCAGTCGAAGCCCACCTTGGCGGCGCGTTCCTGGAGCTTCAGCGCCTCGACGAGGGCCGGGAAGGAGCGCTGCACGGAGCCGAGATGGCCGCGGAGCGGATCCTCCGGCAGGCCGCGCCTGGCGCGGCGCTCCTTGCGCTCGCGCTTTTCCGCCTGCTTGATCGCATCCCATTGCAGCTTCACCGCCTCGGGCGTTTCCGCATCCGAGCGGGCGAAGACATGCGGATGGCGGCGGATCATCTTGCGCGTGACGGCTTCGACCACGTTGCCGAAGTCGAATTCGCCGCGCTCCTGCGCCATGCGGGCATGGAAGACCACCTGGAGGAGGAGGTCGCCCAGCTCCTCGCACAGGTCGTCCATGTCGTTGCGCTCGATGGCGTCGGCGACCTCGTAGGCTTCCTCGATCGTGTAGGGCTTGATCGTCTCGAAGGTCTGGACGACGTCCCAGGGGCAGCCGGTCTCGGGCTGGCGCAGGGCGGCCATGATCTCGATCAGGCGTTCGATGTCGCGGCTCGGTTCCATCGCGGTTCTCAGTTGAGCGGGATGTTGTTGCCGGTCTTGCCGGACTGGTAGGCGCCCGACAGGTCGTCATAGGCGGCGCGGATCCTCGTGTCCTGCGCCCTCAATGTCGCCTTCGCGGGTTCGTCGGACGTGGCGATCAGATCGGCGATGGCGGCGGAGTGCCAGAAGGCGTTCGTCCTGGCATAGCCGCCCGGATCGAGCCGGAAGACCTCCTTGAGGATGCGCAGATCGTGCGGGATCGCGAAACTGTCGCGCGAATCCTCGTGGCTGAACAAGTAGTAGAAGTTGTCGAAGCCGGCCCAGGTGATGGCCGAAAGGCACATGGAGCAGGGCTCGTGCGTGGAGAGGAAGACGTAATCCCTGGTATCCGGCTTCTCGATGCGTTCGTAGAGGCGTTTCAGCGTGTGCACCTCGCCGTGCCAGAGCGGGTTTTCCGTCTCGTTGTTCGTTTCGGCGAGGACCAGCGAAAGGTCGGACTTGTTGAGGATCGCCGCGCCGAAAACCTTGTTGCCGGCGGCGACGCCGTCGCGCGTCAGCGGCAGGATATCGGCTTCGATGACGTCGAGGAGGCGCTTTGCGAGGGCGGACTGGTCCATGATGGGAATCCCCTTTGGCGTGATGATGCCTCCTTAGCGGTCGCCGCGGTGGGCAGGCAAGGGCGGCCGGTGACTTATGCTCAAAATGCGGGAGGTGCGAGCAAAACAATACGCGCCCCCGGAGCCATTGGAATTTCTGTTTCTTTTGTTCCTGGCTATTTTTCGCGATAGTGCGCACACTTCAACCGGACCACACCATGACCGCAGCAAACCAGAAGCTTTCGACATTCCCGGCGTTCTTCCGCGTCAGCGGCCGGACGGTCGTTGTCGTGGGCGAGGGCGACGAGGCTTTCGCCAAGGCCCGGCTGCTGTTCAACACGGATGCCCGGATCGTCGTGCTCGCCGAGGCGCCGGAGGCCGATTTCGCCCGCTTCATCGCTGACAAGGGGCTGGAGCTGGTGCGTGCGCCCTTTTCCAGCGATGCCATCGCCGATGCGGCGCTCGTCTTCGCCGCGACGGGGGATGCCGCCGCCGACCGTGCGATCTCCGCCGCGGCCCGGGCGCTGCGCATTCCGGTCAATGCCGTCGACCAGCCGGACCATTGCGATTTCTTCACGCCGGCGCTCGTCAACCGGGCGCCCGTCGCCGTCGCCATCGGCACGGAGGGCGCAGGCCCCGTTCTGGCGCAGATGATCCGCGCGCAGGTCGACCAGATCCTTTCGCCCTCGCTCGGCCGGCTCGCCAGCCTTGCCAACGGCTACCGCGAGGCCGTCGATCGCCTCCTGCCGCGCGGCGTGACGCGCCGCGTCTTCTGGCGCCGCTTCTTCCAGGGCGCCGTGGCCGATGCCGTCAACAATGGCGATATCGATCTCGCGCACCGCACCGCCGATTCGCTCCTGACCTCGCAGGGCAGGGCCGCCGGCCATGTCTGGCTGGTCGGCGCCGGCCCGGGCGCGGAGGATCTCCTGACGCTGCGCGCCCAGCGCGTGATGATGGAAGCCGATGTCATCGTCTTCGATGCGCTCGTGCCGCAGGCCATCGTCGACATGGGGCGCCGCGATGCCGAGCGCCTTTCCGTCGGCAAGCGCAAGGGCTGTCACTCCAAGTCGCAGGAAGAGATCAACGACCTCATCGTCGAACTCGGCAAGGCGGGAAAGCGCGTCGTGCGCCTGAAATCCGGCGATCCCTTGGTCTACGGCCGCGCCGGCGAGGAAATGGCGGCGCTCCGCCAGGCGGGCGTCACCTACGAGGTCGTGCCCGGCATCACCTCCGCCTTCGCCGCGGCCGCCGATTTCGAACTGCCGCTGACGCTGCGCGGCGTCGCCTCCTCGCTCGTCTTCACGACGGGCCACGACCTGACGGGCTCGGTCCTGCCGGATTGGGCGCGGCTTGCGATTTCCGGCGCCACCGTCGCCGTCTATATGGGGCGCACGGTCGCGGCCTCCGTCGCCGCCGGGCTGATGGAGGCGGGCCTGCCGGCCGAGACGACGGTGGCCGTCGTGGAGAATGCCAGCCGGCGGGAAAAGCGGCTGCTGCACGGCACGCTGAAGGACCTGCCGGGCCTGGAGCATCGCGACGAACTGACCGGTCCCGTCATGGTGATCATCGGCGATGCCGTCGCCGGCGCCAATTTCGAACATTCCGAACCGCTCGCCGTGCACGAGCCGGTTCGCGACACAGCAGCATTGGGAGCATGACATGGCCGACAAGGTTCTGACAGCCAACCGCCTTTCCGACGGCATCTCCGTCTGGCTGGACGCCGCCGGCAACTGGAACGAATCCCTCCAGGCCGCCTTCGTCGCGCGCCACAAGGAAGCCGTCGACGCGTTGGAAGCCACCGGCAAGCAGGCTTTTGCCGACAACAAGGTGGTTGACGTCAACGTCGTCGACGTCGAAGAAGTGGATGGCGTGCTGCGGCCGCTGCGCATGCGCGAGCGCATCCGCGCCGCCGGCCCGACCATTGCCTATGCCGCCGGTTATGCCGGCCTGACTGCGACGGCCGTACCGGCCGCCTGAGGAACGCTTATGTATCGCTACGACGAATTCGATCACGCCTTTGTTTCCAGCCGGGTGGAGCAGTTCCGCGATCAGGTCGGCCGTCGCCTCTCCGGCGAGCTGGCCGAGGATGCCTTCAAGCCGCTGCGCCTGATGAACGGCGTCTATCTGCAGCTTCATGCCTACATGCTGCGCGTCGCCATTCCCTATGGCACGCTGAATGCGCGCCAGATGCGCATGCTCGCCTATATCGCCCGCAAGTACGATCGCGGCTACGGCCATTTCACCACGCGCCAGAACATCCAGTACAACTGGCCGAAGCTGTCGGAACTGCCGGACGCGCTGGCCGATCTCGCGACGGTCGAGATGCATGCGCTGCAGACCTCGGGCAACTGCATCCGCAACGTCACGGCCGACCACTTCGCCGGCGCTGCGGCCGATGAGGTCGCCGATCCGCGTCCCTATGCGGAAATCCTGCGCCAGTGGTCCTCCGTGCATCCGGAATTCTCCTTCCTGCCGCGCAAGTTCAAGATCGCCGTCACCGGCGCCGAGCGCGACCGCGCGGCGATCCAGGTGCACGACATCGGCCTGCATCTGAAGAAGAACGACAACGGCGAGATCGGCTTTGCCGTCTATGTCGGCGGCGGGCAGGGCCGCACGCCGATGGTCGCCAAGAAGATCCGCGACTTCCTGCCGGAAGAGGACCTCTTGTCCTACACGACCGCGATCATGCGCGTGTATAACCTGCACGGCCGGCGCGACAACAAGTACAAGGCGCGCATCAAGATCCTCGTGCACGAGACGGGCGCGGAGGAACTTGCGCGGCAGGTGGAGGTCGAGTTCGCCGAGCTCAGGAACACCGAGCTGAAGCTGCCGGAAAAGGACATCGCCGCCATCACCGCCTATTTCGCGCCGCCGGCGCTTGCCGCCCGCGCCGAAGGCTGGGCGAGCCTTGCGCAGTGGAAGAAGGCCGATGCCGACTTCGCCCGCTGGGTGCAGCACAACGTGCATCCGCACAAGCACCCCGACTATGCCAGCGTGACGATCTCGCTGAAGCCGATCGGCGGCATTCCGGGCGATGCGACGGATGCGCAGATGGAGGCCGTCGCCGATATCGCGGAGGAATACGCCTTCGACGAGATCCGCGTCAGCCACGAGCAGAACCTCATCCTGCCGCATGTGGCGCTGGCCGACCTCGAACCGATCTATCGCGGCCTCGTCGCCGCCGGGCTCGAAACCGCCAATGCCGGCCTCATCACGGATATCATCGCCTGTCCGGGGCTGGACTACTGCGCGCTGGCCAATGCCCGCTCGATCCCGGTCGCGCAGGAGATCTCCACCCGCTTCGGCTCGCCCGAGCGCCAGGCCGAGATCGGCGAGCTGAAGATCAAGATCTCCGGCTGCATCAATGCCTGCGGCCACCATCATGTCGGCCATATCGGCCTGCTCGGCGTGGAGAAGAAGGGCGAGGAGCTTTACCAGATCACCCTCGGCGGCTCCGGCGACGAGAACACGTCGATCGGCGAGATCATCGGCCGCGGCTTCGAGCCGGAGAAGGTGACGGACGCGATCGAGGTGATTGTCGATACCTATCTCGGCCTCCGCCTCGATCCCTCCGAGACCTTCCTGACGGCCTATCGCCGCGTCGGGCCGCAGCCGTTCAAGGATGCGCTCTACGGCGACAAGACCGCCGCGGCAGCCTGAGGAGACCGGTGATGACGAAAATCTGGAACGAAACCGGTTTCGTGACCGACGATCCCTGGGTGATCGAAAGCGAAGAGACCAAGGCGGGCTCGAACGAGAAGGCGATCCTCGGCCTCGGCGACTTCCTTGCCAAGGTCTCCGAGACCGACGAGACCGGCCTCGGCGTGCTGATCAATCCGGCGGACGACGTGCGCAAGCTCGAAGGCCATCAGGGCCGCATCGCGCTGGTCGCGGTCGCCTTCCCGGCCTTCAACGACGGGCGGGCCTTCAGCCATGCCTCGCTGCTGCGCGCGCGCCTCGGCTTCAAGGGCGAGGTGAGGGCGGTCGGCGACGTGCTGATCGACCAGATCCCGCTCATGCTGCGCTGTGGCATCGACAGCTTTGCCGTCACCAATGCGACGGCGCTGAAGCGGCTTGCGGAAAACCGCCTGCCGGGCATCGACAACCACTACCAGCCGACCGCCCGTCCTTCCGAGGACGTCGGCTCCTATAGCTGGCGCCGCCGGGCCTGAAGGCAGGGACCGGTCGGCGAATAGCCGCAATTTCGTGGCAGGTTTGCGCAAGATCAAGGCCGGGCGGCCGGCCTTGCGCAAAATCGGCGCGAACGGCAAACTATTGCGCGGCCAATCAGCGCATTGGAACGGAATACCTTCCTTTGCCGCTCGACTTGTAATATCTGCCTATCGTCAAATTTTCTCGACGCGAAGCCAGGACCGATCCCGAAATGAACGCACCTGCCAAGACCGAAGATTTTGTCGCTTCCGCAATCCCCGCCGGCGTTTTCGCCGAGACGGTGACGAGCGTGCAGCACTATACGGATCGCCTGTTCCGCTTCCGCATGACGCGTCCGGAAAGCTTCCGCTTCCGCTCGGGCGAGTTCGCGATGATCGGCCTGATGGTCGGCGACAAGCCCGTCTACCGCGCCTATTCGATCGCCAGCCCCTCCTGGGACGAGGAACTGGAGTTCTTCTCGATCAAGGTGCCGGACGGTCCGCTGACCTCCCATCTCCAGCAGATCAAGCCGGGCGACACGGTGCTGATGCGCAAGAAGCCGACCGGCACGCTGGTGCTCGACGCGCTGACGCCGGGCAAGCGGCTCTACATGTTCTCGACCGGCACGGGCATCGCGCCCTTCGCCAGCCTCATCCGCGATCCGGAAACCTACGAGAAGTTCGACGAGGTCATCCTGACGCATACCTGCCGCGAGGTCGCCGAGCTGAAATACGGCTTCGACCTCGTCGAGGAGATCCGCAACCACGAGTTCCTGGCGGAAGTCGTCGGCAACAAGCTGCGCCATTATGCGACCGTGACGCGCGAGGACTATCCGTTCCAGGGCCGCATCACCGACCTCATCCGCAACGGCAAGATGTTTTCCGATCTCGGCGTGCCGCATTTCGACCCGGCGGTCGACCGCGGCATGATCTGCGGCTCATCGGCGATGCTGAAGGAAACCAAGGCGCTGCTGGAAGAGGCAGGCCTCATCGAGGGCGCGAACAACAAGCCCGGCGAATTCGTCATCGAGCGCGCCTTCGTCGATTGAGCGAACGGTTCCTTGAGGATTGACGGGCGGCCCCAGGGCCGCCCTTTTCGTTTCAGCCGGTGAGGTCGTCGATGAGGGTCGCCATGGCTGCGGCGGCGGCCGGGCCGTCGGCGTTGCGGATGGCGCGGATCACCTTCACATGCAGGTCCACCGAGCGGTCCATCTGCCGGTTGTCGGCGCGCGCGAACCAGAGGCGGCGGGCATGGGTCTGCAGCGGGGCGAGGGCGGCCGTCAGGAAGCGGTTAGGGCAGGCTGCCTCCATGATCTCGTCGAATGCCTTGTCGGCGGCCAGGAAGCCTTCCATGTCGGAATGGATCGAGCAGGCGGTCATCGCCTGCGCGCAGGCGACGAGCTGTTCGCGATGCGCCCCGCCGGCATGGCGGGCGACGAGATCGGCGGCAAGCGGTTCGAGCTGGCGGCGCGTTGCCATCACCTCGGCATGGTCCTCGGGCCTGATCGCGGTGATCTGCAGGCCGGCGCGCGGGCGCACGGCGATCAGGCCCTGCCATTCCAGCTTCTGGATCGCCTCGCGCACCGGCGTGCGGCCATGGCCGGCAAGCGCGATGAGCTGGCGTTCCGTGACGAGCGAACCGGGCTTCAGCTTGAGCGTGACGATCAGCCCTTCGAGGGCGAGATAGGCGAGGTGGGCTTGCGAGGCCGCGCTTTCCGTCATGTCAGGTCCCTGATTGATATATCACACCGTGGCACGCCATGATGCGCTTGTCCATTATCCTGATATATCAGGAATGGCACGGGCGAGGAGATGACATGAAAAAGGCCGGAACCCGGGGTTCCGGCCTGTGCTGTCCGTGGATTCTGCTGGCAATCAGAGCAGGAAGTCGCGCGCGTCGAGATCCTTCAGCCTGAAGTCGTCGAGGATCAGGATGTCGGTGGCCGAGAGCTTGATATGCACATCGTCGCCGACCTGCGAGGCCTTGCCGAGCACGCTGCTCACCGTGGAGAAATTGTAGGAGCGCAGGTCGATATCGTCGACATTGTCCTTGAAGTCGGTGATCGTGTCGTGGCCGTAGCCCTTCTTGAAGACGAAGTCGTCAGCGCCCGCGCCACCGGTGAGCACGTCGTTGCCAGCGCCGCCATCGAGCTTGTCGTTACCGGCCATGCCGAAGAGCTTGTCGTTGCCGGCATTGCCCTGCAGCGTGTTGTTCGCCTGGTTGCCGCGCAGCAGGTCGTTGCCGCTGCCGCCCTTGGCGTTCTCGATCAGCGAGCGCACATCGCCCTTGAAGAGGAGCGCGTTGAAGATGTTGCCGCGGGCATAGGCGTCCGTCTCGTAGTTCAGGAGGGCAAGCTGGACGTCGCTGAATTTCGAATGCTGTCCGGGGCGAAGGTCGACGCTGACGCCGGTCTTGTAGGCGGAGAGGTCATAGGTGTCCTTCCCGCCGCCGTCCCAGATGGTGGCGAAGATGCGGTTGCCGCCGGCATCGATGGCGACCTTGCCGTTGACGAGCGTATCGCCGCTGCCCGGCGTCCATTTGTAGACGGTGTTGCCGGAATTGGTCGAGAAGTCGGCGCCATACATGCGCTGCAGGGCGGCGATATCGGCCATCATGAAGCTCTGGGCATAGTCGAACTCGCCGTTCATGTAGCCGTCGCTCGCCGAGCCGCCCACCTCTGAGCGGTAGGTCATGAGGGAATATTCCATCGAATCCTTGTTGCCCGGCAGGCTGGAGAAGCCGTTTTCGGATTCATGGCCGTGCTTGAGGCCGAGCGCGTGGCCGATCTCGTGCAGCATGGTCGTCCAGGCATAGTTGCCGGCGACGGGAGAACGGTAGTCGTACTCGCGGCCGAACCAGAGGTCGCCGTCGCCGTCGGTCCTTCCGGGATAATAGGCCCAGGCCGTGTCCGGATCGTTCGATTCGGCAAAGCGCAGGTTGGCGCTCGTGGTGCTTCCCTGCGAAATGGAAAGGCCGGTGAAGCCTTCCACCGAAAAGCCGTCATTGGCCTTGTTGCCGAAGCTCGTGTCGAGCGCGAAGCGGGCGGCCGATTGCTGCATCGAGGAGATCGTGCCGAAGCCGTTGTCCTTTTCGCCTGCATAGGTGTAGGCGGATGAGGAGGTGGGAAACGCATAGGTCACCGCACCCGACCAGGCGGTTCCCGACAGGACGCCGTCAATCATCGCTATGCCCGTCTTGCTGATCGTCTTGGTGGTCTTGCCGATGCCTGTCATGTCGCATTGTCCTCGTATGCTGGATGTCTTGGATGCGTGCCTTGGATAGACCGCAATTCAGGTTGATTCTGTGAATGCTTGAAACATGTCCGCATTCCGTGATGCAATGAAAGCCCCGTGGCGCAGGATGGATTGTTGCCGAATGCTACTCGACCGGAGGTTAAAATTGTTGTCAAAGATATCCATGGTGGCGACCATAAGTCTTGTCCTGGCAGCGGCCGGCGAAGCGCCCGCGGGCACCGGCGGCATCATGGCGAGACCCTCGGACCCCGAGAAGGCCGTACAGGCGGAATATGAAAACCTGAAGTCGAAGGGCACGCGCGAGGCGCTGGAACTGTTCATCGGGCGCCATCCCGACCATCCGCTTGCCGACCGGGCGCGCGAGGAGATCAAAGGGATCGCCCGGTAGCCGCACCGGCAAGACCGACCGAAAAAGGGGCGCCGCAAGGCGCCCTTTGCGCATTCGCCATGCGCCCTTTCCAGATGTTTCCCCTTCCTAATAAACCATCCCGAATAAAGCCGTGCGCCCGCCCGTCGATAGGAGGAATGCGGTTGACGAACGTCATGGGCCTTGCCAGCATGCCCCTGGATTTCGGACCGGGCCAGTTGAATTTGTGGGGGCATACGTTGACTGCGGGTTCCATCGTCGCGACGATCTTGATCATTTTTGCCGGGCTGCTGGCCGTGCCGGCCGTCAGCCATACCAATGCGGGAACCACCTTCTCCCTGATGGCCTCCTCCATGGCCTTCGTCGCCATGGGCATCGCGCAGTTCATGGCGACGCGTCCGCCCTTCATCGAAAGGCTGTTCGGCGGGCTCGACCGCATCTACCAGTTCCATCGCAAGATCGGCATCGCGGTGCTCTGTCTCATCCTCGTGCACTATTTCGTGGCGCCGGATTTCCAGGGCCTGTCGGTGACGAGCGGCCTCAACGTGCTCGCCAGGACGGCGGGCGAATGGGCCTTTTACGGCTTCGTCTTCCTGCTCGTCCTCAGCCTGGTGAAGGTGATTCCCAAGACGCGCTTCCAGATCCCCTACCAGTACTGGCGCATCACGCACCGCTTCATCGGCCTGCTCTTCGTGCTCGTCGCCTTCCACCAGATGCTCATCAAGCGTCCCTATGACGGCACGGTGCTGCTGGCGGTCTATCTCAACCTCTTCGCCGCGCTCGGCATCCTCAGCTACGCCTATACCCAGCTCCTGCCCTGGCTGCGCACGCGCAAATACGAGGTGGTGAATGTCGAGCGCCATGACGGGGCGACGATCATCTCGGCGAAGCCGACGGGCCGCAAGCTCAGGGCCATGCCCGGCCAGTTCGGTTTCTTCCGCGTCGACAAGCCGGGCCTGCGCGAGCCGCATCCCTTCACCATCGCCGGCATCGAGGACGACGGTTCGGTGCGCTTCGCCATCAAGCCGCTCGGCGACTACACCAAGGCGCTGCGCGAGGCGGTGGCGATCGGCGATGCGCTGACGCTGGAGGGCGGCTACGGGCATTTCAACCACAGGCGCGGCGGCAAAAAGCAGATCTGGCTTGCCGGCGGCATCGGCGTCACGCCGTTCCTCGCCATGGCGAGCCGGCTGAAGGGCGACGAGGGGCAGGACATCCACATGGTCTACTGCGTGCGCGACGGGGCCGAGGCGATCGGCCTCGACACGTTCCGGGCGCAGGCGGAAAAGCTCGAGAACTTCAACTTCGTGCTGCACAATTCGGCGACGGACGGGCGCTTCGACGCGACCAAGCTCGTCTCCGGCACCAGCATGAACCCGGCCGAGGCCGATCTGTGGTTCTGCGGTCCGCCGCCGCTCAGGCTGGCGATCGAAAAGGGTTTGAAGGAACTCGGCAAGGCACCGCGCCGTGTCGAGTTCGAGCGTTTCGAATTTCGCTAGGACAGTTTCCGAGGAAACTGCAAGGCGGTTTCTCATTCGGAATTGTGTCTCAAGGATTGCATTTCCAGCCGGTGCGCCGGCTCCATGGAGCGAAAGGAACAAGCCATGCGCATGTTCAGGACATCATTCTTCAGCCCCGGCGCCCGGCTTGCCGCTGCCTTCGGCCTTGCCGTGGCGGCATTCTGTCCGACCGGGGCGCTCGCCGTCGACCAGTTCGCGCCGGATGCCTTCGGCACCTACAAGGCGGATGCGGAAAACGGCAAGCTCCTGTTCAACGCCGCCGGCTGCGGCGCCTGCCACGGCTCGGGCGACAATATCGAGCTGCTCTCCGGCGGCATGGAGATGCAGACGGCGATCGGCAAGTTCTTCGCGCCGAACATTTCCGCCCATCCGAACGGCATCGGCGGCTGGTCGAATGCGGACTTCCTGAATGCCGTGATGGTCGGCCTCAAGAGGAACGGCGACAATCTCTACCCGGTCATGCCCTACACGTCCTATGGCGGCATGAAGCCGGAGGACGTGCTGGATATCAAGGCCTATATCGAGACGCTGCCGCAATCCGACGCCGCCTCGAAGGAACACGAGATCGCCTTCCCGTTCAGCCGCCAGACGACGATCACGCTCTGGAAGCGCAGCCATTTCACCGTGCCGGCCTACCAGCCGCGCGAGGAGACGCAGATGGAGCGCGGCCGCTACCTGATCGAGAATGTCGGCGGCTGCGGCGATTGCCACACGCCGCGCACCACGACCTACGGCCTCGATCTCGCCCGCGCCTATGAGGGCGAGAAGGGCCTGACCGGCGCCGTCGCACCCGATATCACCAAGGCGCGCATGAGCGGCCTTGCCTCGCATGAGGTCTTTACCAGGGGCCTGATCAACGAGGGCAAGAAGCTCTCCGGTTCGCCGCTGTCCGACCCGGTCATGCGCCGCATCGCGCAGGGCCTTTCGACGCTCTCCGACGAGGACAAGCAAGCGATGTACGCCTTCCTCGCCGACCGCGAGGTGAAGGTGACGCCGGTCGAGACCAGCACCGCGCCGGTCTGCAGTGAAGCGACCGCCGAAAGCGCCCTGACCGCCGGCGGCGGCAGCGCCGAATTCGCCTCGGCGGCCGATGCCTTCATCGGCAAATATTGCCGCAACTGCCATGGCCCGGGCGAAAGCTCGCAGGGCTCGTTCCCGGCGGGTGACCTTGCCTCGATCGCCGCCAATCCGGCCTTCGTGACGCCGGGCGATGCCGCCAAGTCGCTGCTCTACACCAGCGTCACGAGCGGGCGCATGCCGCTCGGCAAGCGCCCGGACGATGCGGAGGTGCAGAGCCTTGCCAACTGGATCAACTCGCTGAACAAGGAAGCCATCCCGACGGCCGTCTCCGCCACGAAGACCGAGCGCTCGCGGCCGATGCTGAAATATCTCGATTTCGTCGAGCTGGCGCTGCGCGACATCTCCAAGGTCGACGAGCACGACCAGCCCTTCATGCGTTACTTCAGCTATCGCGACCAGTACAACGGCATGATGAGCTGCGAGAGCCACGAGACCTTCCTGAAGCGCATGAGGGTGCTGGCAGGCGGTTTCAAGAAGCTGCTCAACTCGCTCTCCTACGGGCCGGACCTGGTGCTTCCGGAAGAGGTGGCAGGCTCCGATGGCCTGCTCGTGCGCGTCGACCTGCGCGATCTCGAATGGAGCCAGGAGGACTACGACTTCCTGATCAACGAGTATTTCTACGGCGTCGATCCGGTGAGCGACGCCCAGTTGCACTCGCTTGCCAAGGCGACGCAGACGCAACTGCCGATCATGCGCGTCGACTGGTTCATGAGCAACGGCGCCCGGCCGAAGGTCTATAACCGCCTCATGAAGCTGCCGACGAACATTGCCGAGCTGGAAAAGCGCTTCGGCGTGCCCGTCGAGCAGAACATCGAGCGCCGCCGCATCGTCCGCGCCGGCTTTGCCGACGGTTCGTCCGGCGTTTCCGACCACAACCGCATGCTGGAACGGCACGACATGCCCTTCGGCGGCTATTACTGGAAGTCCTACGACTTCGCCGGCGATGTCGGCCGGCAGGTGCTGAAGCGCTTCCCGGCAGGACCGGAGGGTGTTCGCCTCAAGGCCGGCCTCCAGGCCTTCGAGCATGACGGCGGCGAAATGATCTTCTCGCTCCCGAACGGCATGCAGGGCTACTACCTGTCGACCAACAAGGGCGACCAGCTCGATGTCGGTCCGACGTCGATCGTCTCCTTCCGCAAGCGGCCGATCGGCAAGGGCGTCGAGATCATCAATGCGCGCTCGTGCTTCGACTGCCATTTCGACGGCATTCTCTCCAAGCGGGATCAGATCCGTGAGCATATCGAGACGTCGACGCTGTTCTCCAAGGACCAGCAGGACGAGCTGCTCGCCGTCTACGTGCCGCAGGAGGAGCTGAACGAGGTCTACAAGCGCGACACGGATCGCTTCGTCGCCGCGCTCGACCGCCTCGGCATCACGGAACCGACGGCCGGCGGCGGCAAGACCAGCCTGAAGGCCCCCGGCGGCGCGGAGATCTTCACCTACTTCGCCGACAAGTACGAGGACGAGCTGAATTTCGAGCAGCTTGCAGCCGAGTTCGACATGACGCCGGAGGAGTTCTCGTCTGACATCCGCCGCCTCACCGACGTCAATGCGCTGCGCATCGGCCTCGACTGGGTCGCGACGCTTGAAGCAGGCGCCACCATCCCGCGCGTCGAGGTGGAAGAGCAATATGCCTACATGCTGCAGCCGCTGCTCCAGCTCGAACCGCTGAAGCGCGGCGTCAATTCGGATGCCTATGCCGGCCAGCAGTCGGCCGACAATTCGGCCTACCAGCAGCAACAGCAGCAGTCCGGCTACCAGCAGCCGGAGCAGAAGCAGGAGCAGGCGGCCGGCAACGATGCCTACCAGCAGCAGCCGGAACAGAAGCAGGAACAGGCCTCCGGCACCGACTACCAGCAGAAGCCGGCCGACCAGGCTGCGGGCGGCGACCAGTATGCCAAGCCCGAGGAGAAGGCCTATGTCCCGGCCTACAAGCAGGACGACAAGGCGCAGGCCGAGAAGGTGAAGCTTGCCGTGCATGTGGCATCGACAAGTGCGAAGGTTGGGGATTACCTTGCCTTCGAACTGAGCACCAACCATGCCTGCGAGCTGCAGGTGATGTATGTGGAGGATACCGGCAACGTGGAGATCATTCCGGACGTGATGATCGGCAATACGACGCTGAATGCCGGGGAACGCCGCCTGATCCCGCAGCCGGGCACGGGCAACCTCACCTTCGATTCGCCGTCGCCCGGCGAAACGATGATCGCCTATTGCCGCATCGGCGGCCTTGGCGACCAGAAGCTGACGGCCGAGAAGGCCAAGGAACTGGCCGCAAGCACGAAGCAGCCGGTGACGCGGGGTCTTGCCATCAATCTCGCCAAGCAGGCCGAGAAGGACAACGGGGCAAGCGGCGTCCAGATGGTGACGTTCGAGATCAAATGATGCATGGGGCAGGGGCCTTCGGGCCCCTGTCCGTTTCTTCCATGAGGACATGAGGGCTGGACCGACAATGCTGAAGCGATCCCTTGCAGCGACACTTTTCGTACTGGCCGGAGCGGCTCCGGCTGCCGCGGCCTGCGACTCCTTTACCGGCGTGGTCGAGGCGCTCAATGCAGGGGACGAACAGAAGGCGCATGCGCTCGCCGAAACGGCCAGCACGGCCAATTGCAGCGCCAACGAGCGCGCGCTCACCGGCCGCGTCGCGTCGCTCGTCACCTTCAACCGCATCGTCGCCGCTGTCGGCGCCGGCGGAAAGCTTTCCGACCACCAGCAGGCGCTGGAAGAGCTGCAGCGCCAGTATGGCGGTCCCTGGCAGGTGTTGGATGCGCTGGGCGATCTCGCGCGCGAGCGCAAGGATTACGAACAGGCCGCCCGCTTCTACCAACTCGCTTTGGAGGACGGCTCGAACGAGACGATGACGCCGGACTGGATGGCGCCGGACGAGCAGTACATCCTGCGCCTCGACAAGCTCGCCAGCGAAATGCGCCTTGCCGCGCCGCGGCCCGTGCAGCTTGCCATGCGCGGCGGCTGCAAGGTCTCCTTCCGCGGCGTGAAGATCAAGAAGAAGTCGACGCCCGTGCGCTATGTCTTCGGCACGGCGGATTTCACGCCGGAGGGTGTCGAGGCCGCGAAGGACCTCGCGGAATGCCTGAAGGCGGTCAAGCCCGCATCGATCACGCTGATCGGCCATACCGACTCCGTCGGCTCGGCGGAGGCCAACTACAGGCTGTCCGTCGCCCGCGCCGAGACGCTGAAGGGCTATCTTTCCAGCAACGGCTATGCCGGCGCGATCACCGTGGTGGGCAAGGGCGAGGACCAGCCCTTCACGCCGGACGACGCCAGTGCCTATGACACGGAAACGCTGAACCAGTTGCACCGCCGGGTGGAAGTGGACGTGGAGTGATGAGGATGCTGCCTCCCCTGCCGGAGCATGCCCGCTTTTCCTCGAAGAGCGAGAGCGCCTTGACCGCCCGGCTCCCCGCATGGCCGGGCGCAAGACCGCGCTGCATCCTTGCCGGAGCCGCCTTTGCGCTTTCCCTTGCCGCCGCGCTGCCGGTGCCGGCCTTTGCCGCGCAGACCCACGCGCTCGTCGTCGGGGTCGACCAGTATCCCAACGATGTCAGCCTCGACGGCGCGGTGCGCGATGCGGAGGACGTCTCTCGCGCGATGAGCGCGGCGGGCTTCACCGTCCGGAAATTCACCAATGCCGAGGCGCGCAAGGACGATATCCGCAAGGCCTGGATCGATATGGTCGCGGCGGCGGCGGCGGGTGATACGATCATCTTCACCTATGCCGGCCACGGCGCGCAGATGCCCGAGCTCGTCGCCGGCGACGAGGCCGACGGGCTCGACGAATTCCTCCAGCTGCCGGGCTTCGATCGCAACCGTTATGCGGAGACCTCGAACGAGATCATCGTCGACAACGAGATGAACGCCTGGTTCGGCGAGGCGGAAAGCAAGGGCGTGCATGTGCTCTTCGTGTCCGACAGTTGCTTTTCCGGCGGCATGAGCCGTTCCGTCACCGGCAAGAGCCGGCTTGCGCCCGCCGTCACGGTCAAGCTCGCGCCGCCCTCGCAGGAGGCGCTGGCCGGCGCCAACCTCAAGGAGATCGATTTCAAGCAGGTAACGGTGCTGGCCGCCTCGCTGGAAAGCCAGCCGACGCCGGAGGTCATCATCGACGGCGAGCCACGCGGCGCGCTAAGCTGGAGTTTCGCCCGCGCCGTGGAAGGCAGCGCCGACCGCGACGGCAACGGCGTCATCACCCGCATCGAGCTGGAGGACTACATCTTCTCCAACGTGAAGAACCGCTCGGAAGCCCTGCAGGTGCCGAACTTCATGCCGCAGGTCGCCCGCTCGGAGAGCGAGGTCGTCGTCACCCTGACACGCGGCATTCCCGTTGCGGCCAACACGACCGACACAACCACCGATACCGGCAGCACCGCAACCGTCACGCAGAAAACCATCAAGCCGGCCAAGGACCTCGGCTGGACGGGCAGCATCGCGCTCCAGATCGACGGCACCGCCGACAGGCCGAAGAACGCGGACGGCGCCGGCACGCCCTATCGCTGGGATGTGGCGAGCGGCGTCTTCTACACCCCGAACGGCGACGTGGCGGCGGAAAATGTCGGGGCGGACCGCATCCAGGCGGTGGTCGACAAATATGTCCTGCTCGACTTCCTGAAGGCGCTCGCCAGCCAGAACCCCGGCTCCGTCTCGCTGACGCCGGTGAAAGACATCTACGCTGCCGGAAACCGCCTGCGCTTCGACGCTCCGCCCGGCCGCTATCCCAACATGCTGGTCTTCAACCTTGCCAATACGGGCGAGGTGCAGTTCCTCGACATGCAGGTGGCCGGCACCGCCAGCGCGCAGTTCAAGCTGACCGATGTCGAGGTGGTCAAGCCCTTCGGCGCCGATCACCTGATCACGATCTGGACCGCGGAACCGGTCGACGCGATCGGCGCGGTGCTCGCCGACAAGGCCGTGACATCCGAAACCCTGCTGAAGGCGCTCCTGACCCGGCTCGACGGCAAGGAGGCGAGCGTCGCCATCCAGCCCCTCTATACGCGGGAAACGCTCTGATGATCCGTTATGCCGCCGCTCTTCTCCTCTCGCTCTGCCTCGTTTCCGGCGCCAAGGCGGCCGACCGGGCGCTTCTGATCGGCATCGGCACCTATGCCACGCTGCCCGAGAAGATGTTCCTCGAAGGCCCGAAGAACGACGTGCCGCTGATCGAGAAGCTGCTCAAGGAGAAGCAGGGTTTCGCCCCCGAATCGATCCGCATCCTGCGTGACGCGGATGCGACCCGGGCCGCCATTCTCGCCAGCATCGACGAATGGCTGATCGCCGGAACCCAGCCCGGCGACCGCGTCTACTTCTACTTCTCCGGCCATGGTCTGCAGGTGAAGGACCAGAGCGGCGACGAGGAGGACGGGCTGGACGAGGCGCTCTCCACCTTCGACATCGCCGCCGGCGACGGCGACTGGACCAATGTCATCCTCGACGACGAGATCGACGCGATGCTCGCCAAGCTCAAGGACCGCGCCGTCTCCATCGTCATCGATGCCTGCCATTCGGGCACGATCTCGCGCTCGCTCTCGCCCAAGGTCGGCGAAGTGCTGGAAAGCGCGCGCTTCCTGCCGCGCCCCTTCGCCAAGCCGGTGGAGGCGGTCAAGACGCGCGGCCTGCGCATCGACGTCGCGGTGGTCGACAAGCCCGAAATCGCCAAGCAGAACGGGGTGGAGGCCTGGAGCGCCGCCTCCTCCTACCAGGTCGCCTGGGACGACACGCGCCTGCCGCCGGACGAGCGCCACGGCGTCTTCACGCTTTCCTATGTGAACGGCCACGAGATCACCGCGGGCGACAGCAACGGCAACGGCATCGTCTCCAATGCCGAACTGCTCGAATATGTGAAGAAGCAGTCGCAGACCTATTGCGCCGCGCAGACCCAGTGCCAGGCTCTCGACCCGCAACTGGAGGTTAACTACGCCCTGCTCGGCGCCAGCGCCGTCACCCCGACCGCCGACGCCCAGCAATACCAGCAGCCGCAGACGGGCGGCGACACCCAGCAGCAGACGCCCGACTACGGCAAGGTCGAGGAGGTGAAGGTCGAGAACACCCAGCAGACCGCCTATGTCGCCGCCGACCCGGTGGATGCCGTCGGCGATATCCTCGGCAAGGCCGAGACCGGCGACGTCAAGGTGGCGCTCTCCTCCGGGTACCTGAAGACCGGCGACGTCTTCCGCATCACCGTGACCAGCAGCACGGGCGGGCACCTCATCCTCTACGACGTCGACAAGGAGGGCAAGGCAACCCAGATCTTCCCGAACGAAGCGGCCCGCAAGATCACGCCGCTCTCCGCCAATGCCCCGCTCACCATTCCGGACGATTATTACGGCTTCGATTTCGAGGCGGAAGGCCCGAGCGAAAACGTGCTGGTCGCCATCGTCATCGCCGACGACGTCGACCTCACCAAGGTCGCCCCCAACGACTACGGCCTGACCAAGGAACTCGACGCCCGCACCACCATCGCGGACATCGCCGGCACCTTGCAGCAGACCTGGACCCGCGACACGGAAAACCGCAGCGTCAACTGGTCGCTCGGGCTTTTGAAATACGCGGTCTACTGACAGCGCCGCCGATCACGAGGCCTGCGCCGCGTGCGAAAGCGACAACCGGAACCAGAAGAATGAACCGTTCCCTGTCCATGACGGCCTCGTTGCGCTCTTCGACCATAGTCGATCCAACCCCGCAGCAATGCGTGCGGACTGGCGATGTCGTCGGGCGCCGCTTCTAAGCCACGACCCCGATGGACTGCGCCACGGACGAACCCTTCGCGATGCTCCGCTCTTGGTCACGCGCCTTGACCAAATGGACCAGGCTACTTTGGATGGCGGCCAGCTCGGCATATGCGTCCTTGTCGTCTCCGAGCTTTGGAATGAGTGTGCGTCGTACCTCAACAAGGCGATCCAGCGCCCTCTCGATATCGTCCACGTAGTTCGACATTTCTTCCTCCCTCTGATTGCAATAACTTCTCACCGCTAGACCTGGTTGTCCAGAGGCGCTCGCCAGGCGGGAGTCGCTCGACGGCATCGCTGCCGCGGCCGACGTCTGTTCAATCACGCTGAAGCGGTACATGGGCAAAGACCCCGGCTCGGGGGGGGCGGATTGTCCATGTTCAAGTCGTCATCGACGCTTTCGGCTGAGACGGCACCCCGGTTGCCGGCGGCTTCCACGAGCGTCCTGTCTCCATTTCCATGGCGGACAAGGAGAGCTGGTCCTTGCTTTTTATGTTGCGGCGCGCAATATGCGCGGCCGGCCGCTCAAGGGCGGCGTCCAACAGGAGTGTCAGCGATGGTCCGCCGCGGAGCCATTCGCCGGTGATCACCGTTTTTCCTCGCCAGGACCTGCGACAGCCTCATGTCGCATTCGCGCTTGCGCACTTCCTGCCGGGCCTGTCGATGCTCGAGTCCTGCAGAACGCCTGCGCTCACCCCCGCACGCTGGGGGCTGTCGTGATGTCGGCAATCCTCCCGTTCTTCTTTTTCCGCTGAAAGGCTGGCTTTAGAGCCCGAACGCCCATGCAAGCACATGCCGCAAGTGCCTCGCATTCCCGCAGCAGGTCGCGCACGCTGTTCCTTCTCGCCCTCGGATCCGTCGGCGTCGTCTATGGCGACATCGGCACGAGCCCGCTCTATGCTTTTCGCGAGGCGCTGCGCCCCATCTCGCAGAACGGCCTCGTGCGCACGGAGGTTGTCGGCCTCATCTCGCTGATGATCTGGACGCTGACGGTCATCGTGACGATCAAATACGTCCTCTTCCTGCTGCGCGCCGATAACCACGGTGAGGGCGGCACGCTCTCGCTCCTCGCCCTGCTGACAAAAGCCACGAAAGGCCGCACGGCGCTCTTGTTCTTCCTGGGGGCGGCCGGGGCCGCGCTCTTCATCGGCGATGCGATGATCACGCCTGCGCTCTCGGTGCTTTCGGCCGTCGAGGGTGCCAAGCTGGTGACGCCGACACTCGCCGACTACGTGGTGCCGATCTCCGTCGTCATCCTCGTCGCGATGTTTGCCGTGCAGTCCTGGGGCACGGCAGCGGTGTCGAAGTTCTTCGGACCGATCACCGCCATCTGGTTCATCGTCATGGGCCTTGCCGGCCTCAACCATATCAGCGACGACCTCGGCATCCTCGCCGCCTTCAATCCCTACTACGCCATCATGTTCATGTATAACGAGGGCTATCTCGGCCTCGTCGTGCTGGGCGCGGTTTTCCTGACGGTCACCGGCGCGGAGGCGCTTTACGCCGACCTCGGCCATTTCGGCCGCCGGCCGATCCAGTGGGCCTGGTTCTGCCTGGTCTTTCCGGCGCTGACGCTGAACTATCTCGGCCAGGGCGCGCTGGTGCTCGCCCATCCGGAGACGATCGGCAATCCGTTCTTCCTGATGTTCCCGAAATGGGCGCTGCTGCCGGTCGTCATCCTTGCCACCGCCGCGACGATCATCGCCAGCCAGGCCGTCATCACCGGCGCCTTCTCGCTGACGCGCCAGGCGATCCATCTCGGCTTCCTGCCGCGCATGGAGATCTATCACACGTCGGAAACCCAGACCGGGCAGATCTATCTGCCGGCCGTCAACACGGTGCTGCTCTTCGGCGTGATGCTGCTGGTCTTCCTGTTCGGCTCCTCGGAGGCGCTGGCGACCGCCTACGGCATTTCCGTCACGGGCGCGATGGTGGTGACGACCGTGCTCGCCTTCGAGTTCCTGCGCATGCGCTGGCGCTGGACGCCGCTTGCCGCCGGCGCCGTGCTGCTGCCGCTCTTCCTTCTGGAGCTCACCTTCCTCGGCGCGAACCTCCTGAAGGTGCATGACGGCGGCTATGTGCCGGTGGCGATCGCAGCCGCCGTCGTCCTCGTCATGTGGACCTGGACGCGCGGCACGCGCATCCTGCGCGAGAAGACGCGCCGTATCGAAGTGCCGCTGCCGGCCTTCGTGAAATCCGTGGAGAAGCAGGGGGCGCATGCGCCCGTGCAGGTATCCGGCACCGCGATCTTCCTGACCAGCGATCCGGACTTCGCCCCCGCCGCGCTGCTGCACAACATCAAGCACAATCATGTGCTTCACGAGCGGAACTTCATCCTGACGGTGCGGACCGCCAACACGCCGAGGGTCATGCCGGCCGAGCGCTTCTCGGTCGAGAAGATCTCGGAGCGCTTTTCCTGCATCGAGATGCGCTTCGGCTTCATGGAGATGCAGAACGTCTCCCAGGCGCTCGGCCTGATGCGCAAGGCGGGGCACAAGTTCGACATCATGTCCACCTCCTTCTATCTCGGCCGCCGCAAGCTGGTGCCCGATGCGCAGTCGGGCATGCCCATGTGGCAGGACCGGCTGTTCATCGGGCTCGCCAATCTCGCGACCGACCCCTCCGACTATTTCCGCCTGCCGACCAACCGCGTGGTGGAACTCGGCTCGCATGTCGTGATCTGATGAAAAGTGGTTCTGTTTTCCGCATACTGCGCCGGCATCACCATCGTGCATCTGGTGCGGACGCTTTGATCCGACCGATCCGGCCCACTAGCCCAATGGATGGAACAGAGGATTTCTAGCCTTCAGGGTCCGAGTGGGCGGCATCCGGTTGGAACATCTGTTTTCAGTGAGAGTTCCGCTCCCAGCAAAGGAGAGCTCCCATGAACCGGATCATCTATATCGTCGGACTAGTCGTCATCGTCCTGATCGTCCTGTCCTTCTTCGGCTTGAGGTAAGCGGCCATGAACGACGAACGCGAAAGGCGGATCAAGGCGCGCGCCTTCGAGCTATGGCAGCAGGAAGGGTCGCCTGACGGGCGCACACTGGGCCATTGGCTTCAGGCGGAACGGGAAATCCAGGAAGAAGAGGCGGAAGCCGCGAGTCGGGATCAGGCAGGGGTGGTCGGCTTGGCCGCTGCGGCGAATCCGACGCATTGAACCGCAACCGGAGGACAGGAAATATCAAACCGCCTGACTTGAGGGGCAGGCGGTTTCTCATGCGTGCGCCATGTGCCGCAAATGCTCGCAAAAACGCGGCAAGCGACGGCAAATTCAGGTAACGTGTCCCTGGTATTACAGCTTACCGCATCGAATTTATTGAGACGTCTGTGGTGAGCGCGCAGGGATTCGAACCCTGGACCTACTGATTAAAAGGCTTTATGAGAATGCCGGAATATCAGTCGCTTTATTGCTTCATGCGCCATTTATGCGCCATTGAATTCTCGTAAGACCTGTCAAATGCCGTAAAGCTGTGACGCGATCTTGTCCATGGCCGCGCCGTGATCATCGGACGGAAACATGTGCCCGTATCGCGACATAGTGATTTGGAATGTCGCGTGTCCAGCAAGTGTCTGCACGGCCTTGGGCTGCAGGCCAGCTTCGATCCAGGTTGAAACCGCGAAGTGCCTCAGCGCGTGCCACCCGAGGGCAGGGGCTTCTGCCTTTGCAAGGATCGGCTTGAAGCGACGCGTCATGAACTGCGTATGCCGCGTGAAGCCGCCGTTGGAATCCGGAAAGACAAAATCGTCATCCCCGTTGAATTTTGATACCTTACGACGGGCCGCAAGTTCATCGGACAATGCTTGGCTGAGGGGGACGGTTCGCCGCCCGGCACCAGACTTGGTAGTGTCGAACTCCCCGAATGCGTCGAGGCGGGTTTCTACGGTCACGGATCGGCCAGACAGATCGAGATGCTTCCATCGAA
The DNA here is from genome assembly GCF_004341885.1 of Shinella granuli. Taxonomy (GTDB): domain Bacteria; phylum Pseudomonadota; class Alphaproteobacteria; order Rhizobiales; family Rhizobiaceae; genus Shinella; species Shinella granuli. The sequence continues at coordinate 163,220 of NZ_SLVX01000012.1, forward strand.
GCGCCCATTGCTCGCTCGCCCGCAGGCCGGTTGCCGCCGCGAACTTTATGCGGAGAGCATAGTCGTTTGCCTCGGCCGCGCGCTTCCTAAACCGCGCTTCGGCCTCCGGCCCAAAACCTCTGGGGGCGTCTGGCATGTACTCGGCTGCCGCTTTGATTACCTTCGCAAGCACGGCTTTGGATGGCGGGACGACCTTCTCAGACCCCTCGCCACGCTTGCCGAGTACGCGCACACCTTTTGCAACGTTTGATGCGACGAGATCCTGCCCAACGGCGAACTGAAGGGTACGGGACAGTGCACCGATAACCCGGCGCACCGTCGGAAGACCGACGCCATTGTCCTTCAACCTGTCGACGAGATCGGTGACGGTACGGGCCGTCAGTTCGGCCAGCTTGGTGTCGCCGATCTCGGTTTCGACGTGCGTGCGTAACTGCCCCTTCGTGTTGCGCAGGTACATCGTCGTAACCTGCTCGCCCCGACCATGGCGCTTCTCGAGGTGGATGACGTAGGCGTCAATCGCCTCCTTGACAGTCTTGGTTGCCGCTTCTGCGCGGAACGCCCCAGTGCTGATCTGTCCCTCGACCTCGACGCGCCGTGCTTCGGCTTCGCGCTTCTTGGGGAACTGCTCTTTGTGTCGCTTTCCGGACCGGTCGGTATACGCCAGTGTCCAAGCCTCACGCTCCTCTCCCTTGCTGGTGGTCCATCGCCTTTTAGTGATTGTCGCCATCGCCCTGACTCTATACTGATAATATGGCGCACACCATATCGTGGAGCATGATGAAAAACAAGGAAAGCCTCGCAAATTAATTTCGCTAATGGAAACATGCGAGTACCATTAGATTAGAGAAGTTTAATGTATAAAAGGTGGATTAATGGTAGCACATATTCAATGTGGGGAGCGGTTCCCCACGCCAAATGGAGGGACGACATGAAGCACGATAACGATAATGACCCGACAATCCTGATGGGGGCAAAAGCCATCGCTACCTACCTCGGCGTGACGCAGCGCCAGGCGTATCGGCTGGTGTACGAATGTGGGCTGCCACACTTCAAGTTGGGGGGCACCGTCGCCGCCCGGCGGTCAACGCTTGCTCGGTGGCTGGATGAGCAAGAAGCCGGCGCGAGGGCGGTGGCATGACCCAGCTCGCATCAAACGCCCTATCCGTCTCCGCCGAATCCGTCCGCGAGCTTGTCGAGGCCTCCGATCTCCTCGCCAGCCAGTCCATCGAGAAAGCGCTCGAAGCCGGCCATCTGCTGATCGCCGCGAAAGCCGAATGCCGCCACGGCGAATGGCTTCCTTTTCTTAAGCGCGCTGGTGTCGGCGAGCGTAAGGCACAGCGGTTGATGAAGCTTTCGGCGTCCGGGTTGAAACCGTCCGCGGTGTCGGGTTTCGGAGGTATCCGTGGTGCGCTGGAGTTTCTGACAAGAAGGGCGAAGGCGGCAAGGCACTTTGACGAGGCCCTCGCGAGCGTTTTGTCGGGCGGGTACGGGACGGCAGAGCTGGAGGCCGCTCTTCTGTTAGAGGATGAAATGATAGAGATGTTCCCCGAGGAGAAGCGGGGACCACTACGTCGGCACAGGCCTGAGCACGACGTCACCTCCATCTTGAAGCGCATCGCGCAGATAAAGACCGACGAGCCGGAAGCCGCCTAACCATCCATCTAACCCCGCCCTATCACCACCACCGCCCCCACCGCCCCATTCGGCGGTAGCGCCCTCGTGCGCAATCTAGGAGGAAGAAATGACAGAAGAACTTGTGCAAGCCGAAGCCGACCTCGACGCCTTCGAGGCAGAGCTGTGGCGCCGGATCGGCCTCGATCCGGATGGCTCGCCTGACGCATACCTGAATGAGGCTCAACTTCAAGCGACCGCAAAGCTCGAACGACTGCGCGACCGGGTTTCGTTGTTGCGCTCCGAAGCCGCCTAACACAAGGACCATCATGAAAATCTTATCGCTCAGACCCGCGCCGCCAGGCAGCGGGAAGCTTGTCGCTCGCCTAGATGTCCAGATGGACGGCCTGCGGCTCTACAATCTCTCCCTGAAACAGACCGGTTGCGGCCTGCGTGTGTTCGCGCCGTCCGCGTTTGGTAGCGCCGTCGCTACCTTCACCCACGAAACATCAGCGGCGCTGATCGCGCTGGCCATGGGAGAGTTAGACCGTAATGGCACCAATTACCAAGCAGCTTGATACCAACATCGAAGAACTGCGGGGAATGCCTCCCCCGCTTAGTAACCCGGCCCCAGACAGCCATGAGAAGATTGTTTTCGGCGTTTATGACCGTCTGCTCGACCACGGCCATGCTACGGTGAACGTCGTTCTGGCGCCGGCGCTGCCGGACGGATCACCGGACTTTGGACACGCCGACCCCACCAATCTGGAGATGCTGCCGGGCGACATCTGGCCAGACAATCCGCAGGACGCGAAGCGCGTCAGTATCGTAGTTGACGAAATCGACGGCTGCGATCCAGCAACGTCCATGCTGGTATTCTTCAGCGACTTCGGGGATCCCTTCATGGAGCAGATCGCAGGCCCAGAGGTCGACGGTGACATCGCCATGCGCATCATCGGCCGCGATATCGGCGCCGCGCCCGCAATCGCAAGCGCACCCACGCCGTTGTCGGAATCGATGGCTAAGCTGCGGGAAGAACTATTCCCGCCCATCCCGGCGAATGACAACGTGCCGGGCGCGCTCCGTCTGGTCAACCCCGCCGACTGGTTCGGCCGCCCCGTTCCGACACGGGAATGGTACGCTGAGGACCTCATCCCGAGCCGCCAAGTCACGATTGTCAATGGGGACGGCGGCGTCGGGAAATCGCTTTTGTCGCTTCAGATTGCGGCGGCTGGTTCAATGGGTGTCGATACGCTCGACATAGGTCCAGTTGCCGGCCGCGTGCTCTATGTCGGCGCGGAAGACGAGGAAGAGGAGTTCTGGCGCCGGCTCGAGGACATCACCGTGGCCCACGGCAGAAGCCTTCGAGACCTGTCCGAATTTCGACTCGTTCCGCTTGCCGATCGTGATGCGCTTCTCTTCGTTCCGGACCGGGCGGGCAATATGAAGCCGACGCCGTTGATGGAGAAAGTCATCGAGGCCGCCGCCGACTTCCGGCCGCGGCTCATCGTGCTCGACACGGCGGCCGACCTTTACGGCGGCGACGAAATCAAACGCGGCCAGGTCCGGCAGTTCATCAGCGCCCTTCGGCAGATCGCAATTGGGTTTGATTGCGCCGTGGTGCTTCTGGCTCACCCGTCGCTTCAGGGGATGCAATCTGGCACGGGGTCATCGGGATCGACGGCGTGGAACAACAGTGTCCGCAGCCGCCTCTACCTCACGGCCGACAAGGACGACCCGGACCTCCGCGTCCTGTCCACGATGAAGGCAAACTATGGCCGGAAGGGCGGCGAGATCAAGCTGCGCTGGAAGGATGGGGCATTCGTGTTGGATGACGGGAAACCAACGGCGGCGTCGGTGATGGTTCAAGCGCAAGCTGAACGCGTGTTTCGCGACGCTCTCTCCGCCATCAATCGGACCGGCGACCGCGTTGCCCGAACCAAGGGAGTGAACTATGCGCCAAAGATTATCGCAGCGCGGCCAGAGGGCGCCGGCGTAACTGTGAAAGCGCTCGAAGCCGCCATGCACGCGATGCTTTCGTCCGGTGAGGTAAAGGTCGTGATGGAAGGTCCGCCTTCGAAGTCACGTCAGCGGCTCGTACTGGCATCGGAAGACTTCGGTTCCGATAGGCATGCCGCGTAGTCTACCACCCCCTGTTCCACCCTACTACCACCCCTATACCACCCCCCTGTTCCTTCCACCCCCTATAACCCCCTGGGGGGTGGAACACCCACCCCCGGCTGGGACCGGGGTGGAATTCCACGCCCTGACTTGCATCATCTGTGCTCGCGAGTTTACATCGCATTTCACGCAATGCAGGGTTGGACATGGTTGACAAGAAGTATCAGGTTTTCGTCTCGTCGACGTTCCGGGATCTCGTTGAGGAGCGGCAGGATACAATCAGGAACATTCTCGACCTAAACCATATCCCCGCGGGAATGGAGCTGTTTCCGGCCGCTGACGTCGAGCAACTTACGTACATCAAGAAAGTTATCGATGAATGTGACTATTACTTGCTTATCGTGGGTGGAAGATATGGCTCACTTGATGCCGAGGGCATCAGCTTTACGGAAAGAGAATACGACTACGCAGTCGAAACGGGCAAGTTTGTCATCGCGTTTGTGCATGGCGAACCTGGTGCGATTTCGGTCCAGAATAGTGATGTGAAGCCCAAGCTCGCCGCTTCCCTGAACGCGTTCAGGGAGAAGGTGATGAGCGGACGGCTAGTTCGTCAGTGGACCAACCGGCAGGATTTGCAGCTCGCCGTACTCAAATCCCTCATGCATTCGTTCACCGCATATCCGCAAACTGGCTGGATCCGTGGTAATGCCGCAGCCAATCAAGAAACTCTGGAACAGGCCAACGCCGCTCTCCAGGAGAACGTCCGTCTCAGAGCTGAACTGGCAAAAATGAGAGCAGAACCGACAGAGAGATTTCCGGACATAGCGGACTTAGATGATGAGGTAGTGATCAGATATTCTTACAAATATAAGAGCTCTTCAGGCATTCGGTATCCTGATACTAATGCGAAATTTACCTGGAGAGAATTGTTCTTAGGTCTCGCCAGCAATCTCTCGACGCCGCGCACTGAGGGAATCATACTCGATGCTTTGACGATGGCGACAGAACAAAAGGGGGAGCGGACTCCGTTTCGAATAAATTCAACAGATAGGGCGACGATCAAGATTCAATTCATTGCGCTGGGCTTAATCTCCGCGCGAGTCTCAAAGACGACAGACGGCAAGATGGCAGAATTTCTCACCCTGACGGAACGAGGTCAGCAGGTTTACATATCCAACAAAGTAGTCCGAAAAGATAAAGACTAGCTCCGCCTTTGAGCGGTCGGATAGTGGCTGGACCTCCTCGCCTACACCCGCATCATCGCCCACCCACCTTCCGCTTGCCATCGCCAACCTTCACCACCGTCTCCGGCTTCTCGCGCTCGATCTCGCGGCGTGCAGCGGCGTCCGGGGCATTCTGATCTATAATCGGATCGGTTTGCGCGACCTCCGCTTCAGCTTGGAGCCAAAACTCCTCGCCATCTCCTCGGGGCGATCCTGCGGCTTGCCACAGCTCGTACGCGCGACGTCGAATTCGATCTTCCCTGTTGTCCATGGGCACCTCCGCGGCCGAAAACGTCTTGTTGTGATTTTGGTTCCAAAGCATCGACCGATGATCGCGATCATACTTTTCCGCAGATGTCAATAGAAAAATCTTGACAAATTTGTAAAACGGTACTACATTTAGAATAGCGGTTTGATGGCCGCGATTCCACATCAAGCTCGCCGCTTCGACGGCATTGCGCAAGACCGAGAACCGGCGGCGCGTCACCATGGCCTTGAGGCCAACTTCGCCCGTTTGGGCACACTGGGGAAAATCCATATGACATCTTCGACCGCCCGCGGCACTGCCGCGGACCGCTGGAACCGTCGCGACCATATTCTTCCGGGGCAACGCCTTTACAGCGACCGCGCCACAGCTCTTTGGCTGGCCGGCAAGCAGCCTCTTGCCAAACTTGAAAAGCCGCTTCCACTCTCCCCGGAAGCCGAGAACGCGCCATGGATTCCAGAGCGATTTTTGGACCTGCTCGTCGACGGAGACAACGTCGCCGAGTCCGGTCGGTATGTTTCCATATCCGAACGCCTGCGCCGCCTTTTCGGCATCGCCCTCCATTTTACTGCCATCCGCGACGGCCTCATAGTGCCTTCACGGTACGTTCGCCTTCAAGGCTCCCCCGTGCCCATGGAGAACGACGGGCCGACAACCGCATGGCTCGCTCGCGCTATGGCTATTTGGGCCACCCTGCCGGCAAACGATTCCGATATCTTCGACCGCGCTGCTTCGACGGAAAAGCCGAAGAACGGCCACCTCGCGAGTGACTTAGGCATGCTGTTGACGTGGGCCAGGATGCGGAAGCCCCTCGATCTCGACGGCACTAACTGGATGCGGCACGACAACGACAACTACGCCGAAGGTGAAGACCGGCCTGCTTCGAATCTTCAGCGGCGAATGCGCCCCGGCTCCAGCGATGCCGAATTGAAATCTTACATCGAGAAGGCCGGGCCGTTGGGAGTTCGGAAGCACGCTCGCCTCGGCGGTGGGGGCGCCTGGGAGGTCGAGCCGACCGACGTCACCATGCAAACGGTGCCGGACGATGCCGGCAAGCTCCACCGAACCGTCGTGCGTGCCGGCAAGCTCAGGATTGCAAACGGCAACACTAAAATTCAAACTAAGAGCATCGAGGCGGGCAAGACTAAAATCAAGATGGTGCGCGCCGAGGCCGGAACCATCCTGTGGCAGGACGACAAGTTTGGCGAGATGCTAGGCCCTGAGCCGAACCCCGCCGAGAAGGTGCGCGCTGCGTCGTACTGGTCATCTCTTTACAAGGTCGACCGTTCGTCCGTGGTCGAGACCGGCGAAGACGGCAGCGAGAAATTACGATTCCTCCCGCGCGGCAAGATGCGCCGGAAGGTTCGATTCACGGCAGAGGACCATGCCGTACTTCTGGCTGGTCCGCGACCGCCGGTCACGCGCTACCCGGACGGCCTGCCTCTCGGGTCAGAGGACATCAGTGCCTCCTTCGTTGGCGGATGGATTTCCAACCCGAAAGGCAAGCAACCAGCCGAACGTTGGGAGGACATCTCCGACGAGTTGGCTCGGCAGGGCGAATTCAAGCGCTGGGCAGCAGCCCTTCCGGCGAACGAGCGGAAGGCTCTAAACCTCGCCACCACTGCGGCGAATCTGCAGGAAGTCGGGGAGGTGTTCGGCAAGAAAGAGAAGACGGCCGAACGGTTCGGCAAGCGCATCTTGAAGGCCGCCAACGACAATCTTAAAAAACTTGCTGCCGCCTAGTCCCCAAAATGCATCTGGGCGGCAATACAGGTAGAGGGCAGAACGCGCAGCCTCCACACGGACACAGCAGGCGCCAAGCCCTCGAGCTCTTTGCCGCCCCCAGCGGCCCTTCTTATTCCAATCGCGCCGGGCCTCTTCTCCCCGGCGCGATCTCCCCGTGTGCGCGTCACCGCGCACCGGGCCGATCTCCGTGGATCGCGGTTTCTCAGACAGGCCGCGATCATCTGACCGCTCTGCCCGCACTTGGCCGCAGGCAGAGCGGTCTTTTTTTTACCGGTCCATTCCCCAACCTTCAAATATTCAGGAGCAACAATGCGCCTTCACGAAGCCGCGCAACTCATCACGCATCATCTTCGCCGCGGCCCTGGCCGCATACAGACCATAGCCGCCCGCCTGCAGGATGCCGGGCTTCTTTCGAAAACCGAGGGTAGCCGGCGATATCCGGACGACATCAGCCACGACGAGATCGTCATTTTGTTTGTCGCGGCCATCACCGAAACGAGCCTCGGCGCAGCCGCGACAACTACGTCGACCTTCGCCGCATTGGCCGACGGCGAAGGCACGCGGTTCGATCAGGCAGTTGCGGACCTCCTATTCCGCGAGGATGTTCCCCCGTCCGACATCGCGGTCCACATCGACCCGCCGGCAGCCACCATCGCAATCGCCGGCCAGGTTGTCGTCTTCGGCGCGGATGAGCCCGCCAGTGGGGCTATCTCGGCCAGATTCGTCGACGCCCACACCATCGCGGCACTGCGTGCCGATCTCCGAAAGGAACCCTAATGTCTAAAGTCACAAAATTCTTCGGTCTTGGCCGCCAGTCGTCCGGCGATCTTGCGGTCGCGCTCGAAAAAGCCAAGGCCGAACTGGAGGCTGCGGAAGCCGCAGTGGTTGCCGCGGACGAAAAGTATCAGGGCAGTTTGCTGTCCGAAGATGCTGCAGCGCTCCGGCGCTTGGCGGACGCAAAAACCGATGCAGTCATCACCGTCGACATCTGCCGCGCCAAGATTGCAAAACTGGAACGCCAGCATGCTGACGCCCTTGAGGCCGAAGCCGCTGACCAGCGCCAACGCCGTTACGACGAAGCTAAGGCCGCATCCGAAGCTGCTGAAAAGCGGTTGCGCAAGGAGTACCCCCGCGCCGCACTAGCCATCCGCGAACTTCTCGCCGAAGTCGCTGCGGCTTCCATCGCCGTACGCGAGGCCAATGCGGACCTTCCGGACGGTGCGCCGGCCCTCGCAGGTCCAGAGCACTCGCGTTCGCAGGCCAATCTGTATCAGGAGGTTCTGACTGAGGACGTGGTCGATCTCTGGGCCACGATCGATAGCGCTTCGCCCATCGATTCTGCACTTCAGCGCCACGTCCGCACCCGCGAGAAAGGGTGCCGCGGCCAGATGCGTGACCGCTCTGATACTGACGAAAATCCGATGACCTACGGAGTGGTTCAGACCGAACACGGGACGCTTGAGGTTGTTCTGAAGCGCTTCCGCCGTAGGAAATTCCTTCCCGACCAGGGTGGCCGTCACATCGGTTCGCTCGCCAGCGAAATCGTGCTCCCGCCGCTCGACGCCGACGCCACACCGTTCTGGAGCCCTGCCCATGATCAGCGAGATGCCGCATCGCAGGCTGCGGCCGAGCTGAAGCCCGCACCGAAGCGCGCCGAGCGCAGCCCTGAATATGAATACAGCCTCGCACCCAAGGAGACCGCCAATGTCTGATGATGATCATCGGAAACAAATGGTGGCCGCCGCGGCCGTGGCTATGGCCCAGCGTAACATCGCCATTGCCAAGGCGCGCTACGGATATCAGCCGCCCGAACGGCACGCCGCTCCGGTCGCATCGGCGCCTGCGCCAGCCCAGGCGCGCAATGACGTTCTCGTGAAGGAAGCAGCCAGACGCCGTGCTGAACGGGAGGCCGCAGAGGCGGCAGAGACGAAGGCGACCATGGCGCGGGTGGTTGCCCGCCTGAACGGGAAGGAGGTCAAGGACCCCAGCCGCCTCCAACACGGCTGGGACAAGGTGGTGTCGGAGTTCAACAAGCGCAACGGCGCCGTCGCCACCGAAGAGAAGCCCGCGGAGCTCAGTGGGTGGGCCAAGGTCGTCGCCGAGATGAACGCGCGCCACCGGTAGCCCCTACCTTAGGGACCGTACCCGCCGCCCGGACCGCTATCGGGCACGCAGGCCTCGGCCCTGACAAATTAGGCTGCTCTAAAACAGGTTGACAACTTGACAAATGCACCCGCCCAAACGGGAAATCAGGCCCTTTTTGCCGCCTACAAGGGCGTCTCAAGACAAACTGTAACCGACTGGAAACAAAAAGGAATTCTTGCTTATGCCGACGACGGCAAGGTGGATTTCCTCGCCACCGATCAGCGCCTGGCCGATCACGGAATTCGTCAAGTTGCGGACACCGAGTTGACACAAGTGACGGCGATCGACGGCGAACTGCTCTGGTCGCGGGCCGACGCCGAAACCGTCAAAGAGAACTTCTCCGCCCGTCTGAAGCAGCTCGAATTCGAGCGAGAAAGCGCCCGTTTCGTCACCATCGACGACGCAGCCGGGCACATCGTCGATGAATTCGGCATCGTCCGTCAGCGGTGCCGTTCCATTGGAGCTGAAGTTACCCCCAAACTAGTCGGCATGACGTCCGCTTCGGAAATCAAGGCGCTAATCGACGAGGCTGTCGTCGCGGCCTTGGCTGACCTGTCGGCCGTTTGAACTCAACCCGCATCAACCACCGAAGAGCACCAGCGGCGGCACCCCGATCGCCATCACCCCGGCGACGATCAGCGCCGCGGCGGCCACGAGTGTTTTGTCGTTCTCGCGTAGGCGCTTCCCAAATTCGAGCATCTCAGCCTCCCAAAAAGGAAATCTGAGCTCGAATTCCGGAAGCCGCACTTTGTTCCACGAGCGCTAACCAGCGGCACTTCATCCCAACTATTGCCCGCCCTCGCGCGGGCCGCGGCGGCGCCATAGCACAACTTAGTTGTGAGCCAATTTAAGCGATTATCAAAGGTTGAAATCTTTCCAGGTACATCGCAATATATTGCGAACTGGGGAGGGGCTCATGAAAATCAACGCCGCCATGATCGCACTATGTCTTCTGTTCCCGCCGACGCTGTCTCTTGCAGCAGAAGGTCCTTATGAGATCGCGGCAAGCGGTTGCGGCTCGCGAGGCGGACCGGGCTGGCGTATCAAGTCCACCGGCAAGTGTGCCAGCCACAAGAACCTCCGGAAAGCGTGTGGCAATCCACCATCCTCAAAAAAGTGCACGAAGGAAGCATGATCCGCATCGGCTTAGCCCTCTTTTTGATTCTGGCATCACCCGCCATGGCGCAAACCGTGGAGGGGCGCGCCTCCGTGATCGACGGCGACACGATCGACATTTCAGGAGAGCGCATTCGGTTTAACGGCGTTGACGCGCCGGAAAGCTGGCAGCGCTGCAAGGACGCGATCGGAGACGAGTACCGGTGCGGCAAGGAAGCGGCTTTCGCACTTGATGAGTGGCTCGCGAAATCACGCCCGACGCGGTGCGAGTTCGTCGAGCGAGATCGCTACGGCCGGATGGTCGGTAATTGCTTTCGCGCTGACGGCTTGTCTGTGGCCACTTGGCTGGTCCGCAATGGCTGGGCGCTGGACTGGCCGCGCTATAGCGACGGAGAGTTCGCTGAAGCCCAGGCTGAGGCCGAGGTGGCAAAGGTGGGGATCTGGCGCGGCGCGTTTGAGCAACCATGCGAGGTGAGGGCGAAGCGGGCCAAGCGGAAGGCTAGTTGTTAGCCGTTGCAGGCAATCATTCGAGCCAGCGTCGCCCCCTCGATGTTGATAACATACCGCTGGCCATCAATTGATCGCCACCTGTAATCAAAGGTCTCGATTTCGCAATCAGAATTCAGTGGCTTCCTTTCGTTTTGAATCGTGAAGAAACCACTGTATTCGCCGTCGCTGCTGAACGGCATTGTGGAAAAGAATGGCGCCTGTAAGTGCTTCACCCGCAGGTTTGAAACAGCTTGATTTTCGGTCAGGATTCGATCGATAGTTTCTTTGCTTGACTGCTTCGCCTCAGCGTTCGTCGTATACATTGTGTAGCATAGAATTGCCGTCCCGATCGCAATATTTATTAAGATATTCTTGACTAGCGCCGCCTGCGTCAACGTTCCTTTGCTATAGCGATATAGCGAAGCCGCTATAACCAACACGACAATGATCTGCGGAATAAAGAAAAACAGCAGGTCCAACGGACGCCCCTCCCGACGGTCTTCGCATTTTTCACAACCATAGCGCGCCGCTCCCCGTCGCGCAAGGAGCCCCCATGTCCGGACCAACACCAATGATGCTTGGGTCGTTCGCCTTCGAGGCGCTCGGCTTCGGCTTCAACGGCCTTCAGCGCCGCGTTCAGACGCGCCGGACGGCACGCCGGCAACGCCTGCGGAATGGGCTAAGACTCGCCGGTATGGGCGCACGGACGAGAATTAGGGGTTAGGCCTGCTAGTAGTAGCTTTCAATATTAACCTCAAAGCCAAGGTGCTCAAGCACCTGAGCACCAAGCCTCGCTAAAGTGCGGTTGCTGACCTCTGGCCGTCCGTTGTGATCGAGCTTCGGTAGTTGGTATTCTCCCGTCCTAAAGCTTTCCTTCAGGAGATTCAGCGCTACCAGCTTGCTTACCGCGTGATCGTAATAAGCGCGCTTCGTAAGAGTCTGCTGTGAAGACCCCATGGTGAGAGGTTCTGATATGTCTAGAACGGCAGCGTGTTGTTTGTAGTAATCACTGCCCCATCCGTACTGCGGAAGATATCTCGCAAGAATGAGGATTTGGCGTTCATCCAATTCTTTGATGATGCTCAATATCGTTCTAGCATCGGCAGCGGCCAGGTCATCTCCGGTCAGTCCGCGGCTTACGACGGATACGATGTATTCTCTACGCTGATCCGTCACAGCCCGCGCTGCTTGGAAGGCACCTTCCTCGAAAAGGTCGATCTTCCATGGATTAGCTAGATCTCTCATAGCCTCGTTATCTATGACGGCATCGAGACGTTCCGAGAGCGCCTTGATATAAGCCTCCACTCGCGCTGATCTTTGGTTCGGAATCAGCGTGCTGACGACTTCAGAAAGAAACGCTCCAGCGACTGGAACCGCCCCTAAACCACTTCGCGCAAGAAATGCCACGGCGTCCCATGCGTTCGTCTTCGGCATGCCGTTATTTTCATCGTTCGACATGAGGTCTCCATGAACACGCTTAGGCTGATCTCTTCCCTTCTACTCTACCCGTGTGCCGCATTGCTAGTCTACGGTCTCGCACAGCTGGGCGAGCCCACCTCGATTTGGCTCCTTAGCCTCGTGGGCATCAACACCCTTTAATGTCGCTTCCTTGCTCAGCAACGGCGGCAACGGGTTGCTGAGGTTGCCGCGCTGTGCCTGGCCGAGCGCCGGGACGTCCGACCCGCAATGGCTGTTTTTTGGCGGAAAAGGGACCCGTCCTGGGGGGCCTACCACTCGTGGTCCGGATCGACCATGAAGACGGGGACGGCTGACCGGTCGCCCGTCGCCGCGACGAACAGATCGATGCACCGTTGCCGCTCTTCTTCTATGGCATCCACGATCATTGGAACCGGGTCTTTCTGGCCTGCGGCCAGGTGCCGGGCGGCGATCGACCATGCTGTCCGCTCCGTGGTGGACCGGAAGACACTTGTGGGTTCATCCATGTCGTATCTCCTGCATCGCCTCGTGGGCGCGCACCATCTCCATCTTCGCTTGCGCGAACGTTACCAGTGAATACGGAAGTCCAATGATCAAGATAACTCAGATGAATCCGTCCTCGGGACGCATTTGCTGCACCTTCACCGCAGAGATCGGCGGTCTCGTCCTGCCGGGCTGCGCCCTGATCCGCCGAGGCGATGGGTATTCCCTGTCCGTGCCGCGGATTGGTGCGCCTGGGGAGACCCGGCCGGCACCTCTTAGCCCAACACAACTGGCCGAACTCGAGCGAGTGGCCATCGCCCATCATGAGGAAAAAAGAACATGATTAACATCACAAACATGCGCCCCGGACCGGGCGGCACCAAAGCGATATTCGATGTCGAGATTGACGGCTGGACGGTCCGCGAGTGCGTCATTGTCGAGCGCCCCGACGGCAATCTCGCGGCGCTGCCACCGGCGCTTCGGGATCGTCGACGGGCCGTTCAGGTGCCGGATCACCTATGGTTCGATTTCGTGAATTCTGCCAGGTCGGCATATCGACGGATTCGCCGTGACGAGAAGTGGGGCGAGCTCTGCGAGGGCGGAGAAGAGGCATTGGAAAAGGCGGGGATATGATGCTCCTGGCACGTTCGACAAGCCTGTTCCCCTGTCATTCACACGCCTCAATCTCTTTCTTGAGCGCATCCACGCGCTTTTTTGACTTGCACACATTCTCGCAGGGTATTCCGTCGTCGTCCCTGTCTGCGCCGGAGTAGCCTTCACACCACATCTCGACGGCTTCTGCGCAGGTCTTTGCGGCCTTACAGCTTTGCGCGTGTCCGGCGGCAGATGTGAAAACTACCAGTGTGGTGATTGTGGCGATGATTAGTTTCATGGTGGCTGACGCTAATACGAGGACGTTAGGAGGCCCTTAACGTTTATCCCGGACGGGCCGTACAAGAGCTCTCCAGATGCGCAAACCAAATCTTCATCCGCGCCAATGTTGAGCATTTCTGATCTCTTGATGCGCACAAGGGCGACCAGTTTGTCGTGATATTTTCCGCCGCTTGCAATATCCCTTCCGCTGACTCCATTGTATGTCGCAGCCATGCTCAAAAATACAGTATTGATCTCTAGCATATCGCATAGTTCGTCGATGACCATTACTTCGGCAATGTGGTTCAGTACGTTTTCCTGTTTGGAATTGCGTGGCTTCGCTTTGGCTACGATAACGGCCTTTTTCTCACTGGCTATGTTCTGTTCCGATTCCGTTGAATGCCCGCATTGCCGTGCTGCACGGTCCGCCAATCGCTGCACGCTTTTCGGGTCTGCTGAGAACGGGCTGCTAGCACTATCGAACGGTACTGCCTCTTGGTCTTCGCCCAGCAGTTGGAGTTTTCCGGCAGCTAAGTCACGCGCCGCACGCTCGTTGATCGTGAAGAAGGTCTGATTGTAATAAGCGATCACGCCGGGCCACCGCTTAGAGCACAGGAGATTGACATCCTTGTGCTCCACCTTGATCTGACCCAAGATGAACTGGGCAACCTGAACGGATTCAAAGTCCCTGATTGTGTTTTGATCGCCTGACGACGTCGTTGTCGAAACCACGACATCGTAGGGGTCTATCGTCGCCTGCCCAACGGTAGGACATGCGGAGGCGAAAAGAAGCACCAACAGGAGACTGCGCATCATCTCACCCCATCAGATAGCACTAACTCAATCTAGAGGTGAAGAGATATTGCCGCAAGGCGAATTTGTAACAGCCTCACCGCCCCACCTTAGCCAGCACGAAATCATTGGCCTCCCGGTTGCCGCACCGCGTGCACCGCAGTTTCGGCTCGAGGGTGATGATCATCCGTGCCC